>JAKELU010000009.1:15995-83494 GCA_022760735.1 Firmicutes bacterium FC7 | reverse complement strand
CAAGTAGTATTTGATAAGCCAAGCAAGGATACAACTGAAGAAGAATTGTTGGCTATTTACAAGGCTAAATTAAATGAACAAATAGCTTAACAATTATTAATAACCCCGAGATTCCTCGCCTTAGCGAAGAAGCATCTCGGGGTTATTATTCAAGCTCTTCTATATTTAATTCGCTAAAATTTCTAATATATACATCAGCATATTTCTTTATTTCTTCTATATCGTCTGATGCTGATTCATCTTTTATTGCAACTACATTTAGTCCACATTTTTTAGCTGATATTACACAGTGAACTGCGTCCTCAAAAACCCATATTTCTTTAGGATCTAAATTTAGTTTTTCGATAGTTAATTTGAAAAATCTTGGGTCCTTCTTACCAATTCCACAACTATTGCTAGTTTGAATAAATTCAAAATAATCCATTATCCTTAGTCTACTTAAGGCCATTTCAACCAATCTATCATCAGTTGCAGTTGCAACACACATTCTTATTCCCTTACTTTTAAGTAAATCCAAAGTTTCCTTTACAAAAGGCTTTAACTGAAATTTTTCCTTATAATATCCCTCTAAAATACCCTCCATCTCTTGATTCATTTGTTTTGGAGATTTATCTATTTTTAATGTTTCCTTCATATAATAGCAGCTGTCTAACAAGCTTAGAGGTTTTAAGTGTTCTCTTAAATCAGATGGTGGGTTCACTCCTATAGATAATAGATATTCATCGGCCAGTTTTTCCCAAACCCACATGGAGTCAAGCAGTGTACCATCCATATCAAAAATTGCAGCTTTCATGAACTTCCTCCCTGGTTGTTTGCAAATTTTTAATGATAAAACTTAATTAAAATGGATTATAACAGATTTTTACATATAAGTCTAGGTTCCTGTTATTAATAAAACTCAAGGAAAATTATCCTTGAGTTTTTATGGTCAATATTTTATTATAACTATTTCACCTTAACTTTCTTTTCAAAAGCATATTCATAGTGAAGTAGTTTTCCACTTGCAACTTGCTTATCATAATCATTTAAAATAGACTTAGATTCTTTTAGTAGGAAGAACAATGCTATTAAGTTAGGGATGACCATTATTCCATTAAACATATCTGCCAAGCTCCATACAAAATCAACTTTTTGATATGAGCCTAATACAATAAATACTAATACTAAAACCTGATATATCTTAATTGCATTTCGCCCTTTAAACAAGAAACGAACATTATTTTCTCCAAAATAGTACCAACCTATAACGGTTGTAAAGGCAAAAAATGTTAAACATACTGCTAAGAACTTTTGACCTATTGGTCCAAAGGCTATCCTAAATGCCTCTTGTGTTACACCAGCACCTTGAAGACCTAATTTTTCAGCACCTGTTGATAAAATAACTAAAGCTGTTGCAGTACAAACTAAAATTGTGTCTATAAATACAGCAATCATTGCTGATAATCCCTGCTCAGCTGGATGTTGAACATCTGCTACAGCATGTGAGTTAGGAGTGGAACCCATACCAGCTTCATTTGAAAATAGTCCTCTTGCAACTCCGAATCTGATTGCCTGTTGGATACCTACACCTGCAGCTCCACCAAGAACTGCTCCTGGATTTAATGCACCCACCACTATATTTTTTAATGTAGGGATAATCATTCCATTAAATAAAACTAATACAATTATTGCGCCGAGTATATATAGTGCTGCCATTATAGGAACTACCATTTCTGCAAATGATGCAATTCTTTTCATACCACCTATAAAAATCAAACCAGCTATAATTGCTATAATAATTCCAATAATAATTTGTGGTAAATTAAAAGCTCTGCTTACAGCATCAGCTATTGAATTAGACTGTACCATATTTCCAATAAATCCCAAAGCTATAATTATAGCTACTGCAAAAAAAGATGCCAATCCTTTAGATTTTAAACCATTTCTTATGTAATATGCTGGCCCTCCAACCAATTGCCCATCACTATCTACTTCACGATATTTTTGTGCAAGGGTTGCCTCTACAAAAATAGTAGACATACCAAAGAATGCTGATATCCACATCCAAAATACTGCTCCAGGACCACCTAGGGTAATTGCTGTAGCTACCCCAGCTACGTTACCTGTACCTATCTGTGCAGCTATTGAAGTAGCTAATGCTTGGAAGGAAGACATACTACCTTCTTTGCTCTGCTCTTTCTTAAATACTCCACCAAAAACTTTTCTGGCTCCTTTTCTAAATCTTGTGATTTGAGGAAAACCTAGTCTAAAAGAAACGTAGATGCCCATGCCAACAAGACCGATAATCAATACATAATCCCATAAGATTCCGTTAATAAAACCAACGATGTTTTCTAATACAGCCATACTAACATCCCCCTTTTGTTTAGTAATGTGTTAAATAATTATCATGATAAAATTATAACAAATTTTTCCAAATACGTCCATACCTTATAAAAGGTATGTTTCGACCCTGTTAGACTTTTTATTAAGTTTAATTTAAAATATTTACTCAGAATATGTTAAATTTTGCGACAAACCATCATAAGCTATCGTTACATTTTCAAAAATTTCTTTAGCATTATTTAAATATTGATGTGGATTACCTAAGGCAGTACTAAAATGGGTTAGTAATAATTCCTTTACATTTCCATTTTTAGCTAATAATGCAGCTTCATTAAAGGTCATATGCTTATTCGATATAGCTTTGTCAATATCATCACAATTACCATAGGTACCTTCACAAATAAACAAATCACTATTATTTATAAAATCTGCAATTTTATCTAAAGGTCTTGTATCTGTTATAAAGCTTATCTTTAGTCCATTTCTATCACTACCTAAAACCATATCTGGTTCATATAATCTATCTTCAAAAACGATACTTTCACCTTTTTGAAGCTTATTCCACAATTCCTTTGGTACCTGATTTTCTAAGGCTTTCTCCAAATCAAACTTTCTTTGTCTAGAAAAATAAATACTATAACCTATACAAGGTGTAGAATGATCAAGGGTTACAGTGTTTAATATAATCTCTTTATAATCAGAACATGATTTTGCCATTTTCAATCCATCAGATGTATTTAAAAATACTATATTAGAAGTAGGATTTTCAATAACATTTAGTTCAAAGGGTAAGCTGTTCATAGTTGATACCAAATTATCAATGATTTTAGTAATTCCTAATGGTCCTAGTATATTTACAGGCAGTATTCGTCCACTATTCCCCATGGTTGATAATAGTCCTGGTAAGCCAAAAATATGATCGCCATGCACATGACTTATACATATTATGTCTATAGATTTAAATCCTGCATTTACTTTTCTTAAGGCAACCTGAGTACCCTCTCCACAATCAAATAATATTTTTCTCCCTTTGTACTTTATTAGTAGAGATGAAAGAAACCTATCTGGCATTGGCATGCCTCCTCCACTACCTAACATAATAGCTTCTATCATTAATATCATCCTTACAAATATACTTAATATTAAAATGCATTTTATCTCTAATCTTATTAAATGTCATTATACATTATATAATCGTAGTATATTATAACTTGTGTAAAAATTTCAAAAATTATTTGAATTATGTTATTATGGGTATATCTACTTTTATAATAAAAGGGGGATTGAAAAATGAGCATAACTAAATTAAATGGAAAACTAATTGGAAATATGGCATTTGAAATGAATCTAAATGGACACAAATTAATTACAGATGGAGCACCTGAAATCGGTGGACAAGATTTAGGGTATAGGCCAAAAACTTTGTTATTGGCTGGCCTAATCGGATGTACAGGTATTGATGTAATGCTTATTACTAAAAAAATGCAAGTTGAATTTGAAGATGTTAGTATTGAGGTAGAAGCCGACACTACAGAAAATGACCCAAAAGTATATAAATATATTAAAATGATTTACAAATTTAAAGGTAAAAATCTACCAAAAGATAAGATTAAACGTGCTGTTGAGCTATCACAAGAAAAATATTGTGGTGTCTCTGCAATGTTAGCAAAGGCTGCACCTATTACATATGAGATCATAATAGAAGAATAGGGATATCCATAAGGATATCCCCAATTTTTTTAGCATAGATGACTAATTGCAGTTTCATCTTTATAATAAAGTACCTACTTTTTCTTCTACCTTTTCAACTATTATATTTGATTTAACTATATCTTCACAAGTATTTATGTCTAAATACATAATTCTGTCATCATCAACTTTTGAAACCTTTTCTCTAACTATCTTATAAGCTTCTTCGGAGCCAGCTCCTAAGCCCTTGTTTCCTCTTATATCAATAGCTTGGCATGCTGCCATGATTTCCATAGCTATAACCTTTCTAGCATTAGCTAATATTTCTCTTGCCTTTCTAGCAGCAATTGTTCCCATGGAAACATGGTCCTCTTGATTTGCTGATGAAGGTATAGAGTCAACACTTGCTGGATGAGCTAAAACTTTATTTTCTGATACTAATGCTGCTGCAGCATACTGTACTATCATATAACCTGAATTAACTCCACCATTTTCTGTTAAAAATGCTGGTAATCCATTGCTTAATGCCGGGTTAACTAATCTCTCTAATCTTCTCTCTGAAATATTAGCAAGTTCAGATAGTCCTATTCCTAAGAAATCAAATGGCAGTGCCATAGGCTGTCCATGGAAGTTTCCACCTGATATTACTTGTTCTTCATCTACAAAAATTAAAGGGTTGTCAGTCGCAGCGTTTAATTCAATTTCAACCTTTTCTTTAACGTATTTGAAGCAGTCCTTAGAGGCTCCATGAATTTGAGGTACACATCTTAGAGCATATGCATCCTGTACTCTTAACTCACCTTGCCTTGTAGTATTTTGGCTACCTTCAAGAATATTTAAAAGGTTCTTTGCAGTATTTATTTGCCCTTCTTGTCCTCTTACTAGATGAACTTTTTCATCGTAAGCATCAGTTATTCCATTTAATGCTTCTGAAGTCAATGATGCGGCAATATCTGCTGTTTTGCTTAAATTAATTGCGTCATATACAGTATGCGCACCAACCGAAGTCATTACTTGAGTACCATTAATTAATGCTAATCCTTCTTTTGAAGTTAATTCCACAGGTTCTATCCCAGCTTTCGCCATAGCTTCTTTGCCAGGCATTCTTTCTCCTTTATAAATTGCTTCACCTTCACCGATCATTACTAGAACCATATGAGCAAGAGGCGCAAGGTCGCCACTAGCACCTAATGATCCTTTCTCTGGTACTATTGGATGAACACCTTTGTTTAACATTTCTATTAAAGTATTTAGAGTAGATAATCTAACTCCAGAATATCCCTTTGCCAATGCATTTGCTCTTAAAAGCATGATACCCCTTACGATTTCTTCATCTAGTGGATTTCCAACGCCACAAGAATGGCTAATTATTAAATTTCTTTGTAAGGTTTTAGTTTGCTCTCCACTTATAACTACATCACTAAATTTACCAAAGCCTGTAGTTAAACCATAAACAACTTTATTTTCGTCAACATATCTATCTACAAGGGCTCTCGCCTTATTTACTTTCTCAATTGCTTCAGTAGTTAATTCTACCTTCTTGAAATTTCTTGTTACATCTATAAACTTTTCTAAAGTTAAACTATTTCCGTCAATAAAAATATGATCCATTTTTACTCCTCCAATATATGTTTTGTCAAAAGCATTTCTTTTACTTCGTTTATTTTGTGGACATCTATAAAATTAGATGTCCACAAAATAAATATTAACAAAATTAGATATTATAATATTATTGCTGCTATTGTACCAAATATAATTAGTGGTATATTATACGCTATAAAAGTAGGTACACAAGTGTCCCAAATATGGTCATGTTGACCATCAGCATTAAGTCCTGATGTAGGTCCAAGTGTTGAGTCTGATGCTGGTGAACCTGCATCTCCCAATGCACCTGCTACTGCAACTAAGCTTGCAATTGCTAATGGACTAAATCCTATTTCTACTCCAAGTGGAACGAAAATTGTTGCAATTATTGGAACTGTACCAAATGATGTACCAATTCCCATTGTTACCAATAATCCTATTAGAAGCATTACAAAAGCTGCAATTAATTTACTTCCACGCATTAAATTAACTGACGCTTCAACTAGGGCCTCAACTCCTCCTGTAGCTCTAAGTACAGCACCAAATCCTGAAGCTACTAACATAACAAATGCTATGAATCCCATTAATCCAATACCGCCACTCATCATGTCGTCAAGTTGTTTTAATTTAAAGCTTCCAAATGCCATCATTATAATAAGACCTACAAGTGCTCCAAGTGGTAATGAGCCTTGCCATAACTGAACTACAAAGGCAGCAATAGCGCCAACTAAAGCTCCCCAATGTTCCTTAGTCATAGTTGTAGATGAAACAGCTGCTGATTCAGAGTTACTTCCGCCACCTGAAACTTCATTTTCTTTATGAGCAATATCTATATCCTTATATTCTCTTGGTTTTCTAAATAACACAAATACTGCAACAAATAAACCTATTATCATACCTATTCCTGGTAACAATGTTGCTTTCCAAACATCCATTTGGTTCATAGCTACACCATTATCAGTTAAAGCTGATGCTACTATACCATGGAATATTAATCCAAATCCTACAGGAAGCATTACATAAGGAGCTTTTAATCCAAATGTAAGTGCACATGCTACTGCTCTTCTGTCAATTTTAAGTTTGTTCATTAATGCTAGAAGTGGTGGAATTAAAATTGGAATGAATGCGATATGAACTGGTATTAAGTTCTGGGAAAAACATGAAATACCTGCTATTAATAGAACAAACACTGTCTTCTTATTTTCAATAGCCTTACCTATTTTTCGAACTAAAATGTCTGCTACTCCAGTGTGCCCAATTGCAACTGCTAAGGCACCTAATAGAATATATGATAGCGCAGTTTCAGCTGAACCACCCATACCTCCAATTAGTGTTGACATTGTCTCTCCTAAACTCATTCCTGCCATAGCACCGCCAACTAATGCTGAAATAAGAATAGAAATAAGAACGTTTACCTTTAACAAACAAAGTGCTGACATTACTACTACTGCAATCAAAACTGGATTTGTTAACATTTTTATTCCTCCTTTACTATTTTGGTAAAAGCATGCTTAATACTCTAGATGGTATAGTTTATTAATCACCTCCTTAAAGATTGTCTTTAACTTATAAAGTAAAATTAATTATGTCCCAGTTTGAATACGTTTACATCTTTGTGATAAAAATGTATTTGCATTCATTTTATCACAAATATACATTTAACGCACTACTCCGTGATAATTTGATACTGCTTTATCAAGATAATAAATAGCATATTTTCAATATTTCTATAACTTGAACATTAATTATTTTTAAAATTTAATTTATGAACCTTTATAATTACTGTAATTAAAAAAAATGACAAACTTACTTAAAGATAGTTTGCCATTGTCTAATTATATTGTAGGATTTAATATATTTTCCCAGCAAAATCTTCTGCAATTTTTAAAATAGTTCCATTGTGTATTAATTCTCTTAATCTTTCAATATGAGGATATAAATATATATCTTCGCCCATAATTGGTACAGTTTTAGAAATTTCATTGTAAATTGCATCTGTTACTGTGCTTCTCTTTAGATTCTTATCAATATACTGGTAGGATTGATATGCTGATAGTAGCTCAATTGCTAAAATATACTCTAGTTTTTCTGCAACTGCTATTGCTTTTTTTGATGAATTATATCCCATAGCTACATAGTCCTCTTGATTACCACAAGTAGGGATGTTGTCAATTACAGCTGAAGTAGATAACATTTTCATATCATTTAAGAGTCCAGCTTGAGTATATTGTGGTATCATTAACCCTGAATTCAATCCTGGATTATTTACGAGAAACCAAGGATTTTCTGATAAATTTCCATCTATCAAACGATTGTTTCTTCTTTCTGACATCTTAGCTACCATTGTAGCTGCCATTGCTACTGAATCCATTTCTAAACCTATAAAAGAAGAATCAGGATTTCCTCCTGAAATAGCCTCGCCATCGCCATTTTCACCCCAAATAATTGGGTTATCTGTACAGCTATTCATTTCAATTTCTAATGTCTCTAAGGCATCATAAAGAGTTTTCTTAACCGCACCATGTAATTGTGGAATACATCTAACTGATAAGGCATCTTGCAATCTGTAGTTATAATTTGCTTTAGCTATTTCAGAATCATCAAGAATTTTTCTTATATTATTTGCTGATTCCTTTTGTTCTTTGTGACCTCTTACGCTCATTAATCTTTCATCATAAGCTCTTAATGTACCCCTTGAAACTTCTAAAGTCATAGCACCAATTATATCTGCAGTTTTAACAGCTTTTATTATATCATATAGAGCTATTGCAGCCATTCCTGTAACACTAGTAGTTCCAGAAACTAAAATTAGGCCTTCTTTATAGGACAGTTCATAATTTTCAATATTATATTTTTTTAGCACTTGATTAGAATCTGTTACTTTTCCATCTAAGATCATTTTTCCTTCGCCCATAATTGCTAAAGCTATATGAGCTTCAGGAGAAAGATAGCCAACAGAACCTTCCTTAGGAGCATAAGGTACTAAATTTAAATTCAAGAAATCTCTGTATCTTTCCAATGTATTTAATCTTATACCACTATAGCCGGAACCAGCATTTTGAAGAATCATTAACATGGTAGCACGTACTTCTTCTTCAGTCATTGGTTTTCCCACAGAAGTTGAGTGAGATATAATTATATTTCTCTGAAGTTTGTTGGCTTCTTCACTTGATATTGTCCTTGTGCTATTAGCACCAAATCCAGTTGTAACCCCATACATAATTCTTCCTTCATTGACCCATTTTTCTACCATCTGTCTAGCTTCTAACACTCTTGATTTATATTTATCATTAAATTTAATCTTACTTTTTCCTCGTACTATTTCCATAAAGGATTCTATAGTTAATTTATCACCTATGATAGTATAATTTTCTCCTTTTGATGTTAACATAATTACCTCCTAACTTAGGAAAACCTAGAAAAAAGTGCTTTTCTAGGTTCCCATCTCTATTGTGTAGTATACATTATTCTTCAATCTTATCTACAAAGAACATCTTAATTACAGATATTATCTGCAATACGTAAATAAATAGTACAACAAAACCTCCTGCAGTTGCTAATGCCTTAACTCCTTCAACACCTTGTTCTTGTCCACCAAAAGCAGCCATTATTATAGCAATAATTCCTATTAGTCCACCCCATAGAACTTTCAAAGTAGCTGGAGGTTCAGTTCCAATTGGAACGTCTTTTAGACACATTGATGCTATATCAGTTGAAGTTGCATCTGCACATGTTACGAAAGAAACCACTATAATAAATAGGTTCAAAGGTACAACAATAGTTCCAAGACCAAATGGTAGGCTTTCAATAAACTGCCATAATGCAGAAATAGCATCATTATTTACTATAGTTCCTACTAAATCAGCAGTTCCAGCTACTTGCATACCTAAAGCTGAACCCCCCCATACTGTAAACCAAACTATACCAAATACAGATGGAAGAATTAAGTTTACTAATAAGAATTCTCTAATAGTTCTACCATGTGAAATCATTGCTAAGAATATTCCTGTAACTGGTGCATATGCTATCCAACAAGCCCAGTCAAATAATGTCCATGATTGAGTTAATGGAGCCCCTCCTATATCTATTGGATCTAATCCCCATAGCCAGAAGTTATCGAGCCATTCTGCCATACCAGCTGTAGCTGTTCTAACCATAAATAATTTTTGTCCTACTATTATCAACAATATAAGTAATCCATAATAAAAATATGCATTCAGACTTGCTATTTTTTTCATTCCTTTATCTAATCCTATGTATGAAGAAAAAGTATAGAAAAAGATAATCATAATACCAACTACTAAAAATAGTGGGAATGTCTTCTCTATTCCGTATGAATAGTGTAATCCACTAGTAACTAGAGTAATACACATAGTTAAACCAGATGTTAGTCCTAATGCTATGGCTAGCATTGATAATGTATCAACTATATCTGCCCATATGCCATTAGCAATTCTTTCACCAAACAATGGCTTTAATGTAGATGTTACTGCTAATCTATCTTTCTTATTATAATAAACATATGCTGTTGCTAATCCAGTTAAAGCATACATTGCATATGGGATAAAGGTCCAGTTATAAAAGCTTCTCCCTAATGCAAATCTTAATGCTTCATTTGAAAACGCTTCGATTCCTAAACCATTTAGTTCTCCCCAAACATTACCAAAATAAATAAGTGGCTCATTTACTCCCCATGTTACTATACCAGTTGCTACTCCACCTGTTAATGTCATTGCAAACCATGTACCCATACTGTACTTAGGTTTTGCATCCTTACCACCAATTCGAATATTACCTAATTTAGAAAACATAATAATAAATACAACTACAAGTCCAACAATACTAGCGATTTGATATAGCCATCCAAATGATTCTAGGGACCAATGAAAGAATGCCCAGGCTGTATCAGCTAGCGCTTTGTTACTGATAATTCCTAATAAAGCTGCTGCTCCTATAAATATTACTGCTGGTAAGAATACACCCATACGTAAGTGTTTCTTTTCTTTGATTTTTGATTCCATACTTTTCACTCCTTATTTTTATATTTAAAATACAAGTAACTTGTATTTTATGACTATATAAAATTAATGATAAAGTTTTTATTGCATCTCATTGAAAATATTAATTAAAACATTTGATTTTATAAACTCATAAGCCTTCTGAATATCAATAGTTATGTTTCTATCTCTATCGTAGAATGGAATAACTTTTCTAAACTCCTCATAAGCAATCTTAGTAATTCTCCCCAATTCAATATCTCCCCTCAAATCAATCGCTTGAGTAGCATGGATTAGTTCAATTCCTAAAATATATCTAATATTGTCTATTATCTTAAGTACCTTGTCTGCAGCTAGAGGCAAGTTGCTAGCATGATCCTCAATATCTCCCGCTAGTGGGAAGAAATCCATAGATGAAGGGTTAGCAAGCATTCTATTTTCTGCATCAAGATAAGAGAATGTTTTTTGTATAGCACAATATGCTATAGTCTTTACATCACATGGTGTCAAGAATCTAGATAGCTTTGTAAATGCTGGATCTGCTAATTTAATCAACCTATAACAGGAAGTCTTTGATATGTGATTTAGAGCATTAGCTAACATTTCTACCCCAACTGCTAATGTTGTTGTTTCAAAATTAGAACTTACAGAAGTTCTATCTTCATCATAGACAATACATGGATTATCGTCTGTTGAATTAATTTGTATTAAGAATATGGACTTAACAAATTCTAAAGCATCTAATACAGTTCCAGTTATAGTATGTGCACCTCTAAAGCTTAATGGATCCTGTAATGCTCTATCCTTATGAGGTTTATTTAGATAACTTCCTTCTAAAAATTCACGACATTGTTTAGCACTTTTTATTTGACCTTTTAGACCTCTTAATTTGTTAACTTTTTCGTCCAATGATTGAACAACACCATTTAATCCCTCAAGACTTAAACAATATATTAAATTTGTAATAGAAACCAAGTCTTCTATTTCCTTTATTAATATGTAAGTCAAGGCCTCTCCCTGTGCATTTGAAGATACTATACTTAATCCATCCTTTGGTCCCAAAATAGCCGGTTCTAAACCTTCTAACTTTAATGCTTCTAATGATGACATTACTTTACCTTTGTAAGTTACTTCCCATTCACCTATAAAGCATTGTCCAATAAGAGATAAAGTTGTTATATCAGCTTCTCCTATTGAGCCACGTCTAGGTATTCTAGGATAAATACCTCTATTTAGGAATTCCTTATATAGATTCATTATTTCGACTGAGATGCCTGTTGAACCCGCTAAGGCATGATTAAGTCTAAAAAGTAGTATTGCTCTTACTTCTTCATCTGTGTGATAAGGTTCAACACCCAAACTATGACTATTAAGTAAGTTTTTGTTATACTGCTCAAAAAAGTCTTGATCAAATTCTTTGTCCTTATTCCATCCAACTCCTCTGTTTAGGCCATATACGGGCTCTCCTTTTGCTGCTAAATCAAATAGTATTTGACGAGCATGCGCAACCCTTTCAACGGCTTCTTTTTCCACTTCCACGGGTCTATTTTTATAAACGACCCCATAGATATCCTCTAATGTGAGGCTCTTGCCATTCAAAATTAATGTTTCCATAAATTTCTCTCCTTTTTATTAACTCTTTTTATTAAGTTCATTTATAATTAACTCTGGTGTAGCAGGATACGTAGTTATATTTGTATCCAAGGCAAAATTAATTGCATTTATTATAGCTGGTGCAGGTGCTACTGTAGCCATTTCACCAACACTTTTAGCTCCATATGGACCATAAGGCTCATTTGCTTCTATTGTCATAGTCCTTACTTTCGGCATGGATGTTGAATTTAAAATATGATATTTTGAAAAATTTGTTGATTTTACATTTCCTTTGCTATCAATATCAATATCCTCAGTCAATGCCATACCAATGCTAAATTGAACACCACCTTGAATTTGTCCTTCTACCAACATTGGATTGATTGATTTACCAATATCATGAACAGCTAGAAAATCTATAACTTCCACTAAACCAGTATATTTGTCAACCTTTACTTCTGCAAAACAAGCTGCAAAGGATGCCGGATTTGCAGGGGATTTGTATTTAATAAATACGCTCATATCCTCTTGGAATGTCTTTTCAGCCTCAACAACTATTTCTGAATAACTATATTTTTGGTTTGATTGTTTATTGAAAATATAACCTTGTGATGTAATTACATCATCTTGATTAATACCTTTCAGTTTGCAGAAAGTATCTATTAACTTTTGTCTTAACTTCTCTCCTGCTTCTTTAACAGCTGCTCCACATACATAAGTAACTCTACTAGCCTGTGTCCCTGCCGAGTCCGCTGGCGTATTTAATGTGTCTGCTTCTGTTACTTTTACTTTTTCTATCTCTATATCAAGTGCTTCAGCAGCAATCTGCTGCATAATTGTCAGTGTACCACACCCTAAATCATGGATACTCATATTGACTAAAACACTACCATCTGAAAACAGTCTTAAATCTACACTTGTATAATCTGGATAGGCTCCAGTATATCCATTTCCATGGGTTCCACATGCCATTCCAATACCATAAGAATATCTGTTTGTATTTTTATTCCTAATATTCTTTCTTTTCTCTTTCCAGTTAAATGCCTCCATGCCCTTTATGATGCATTCCTTTATTTTTGCATTCCCAATATCAGTGCTTCCTGTTGGGTCCTTCGCTCCATCTTCAATTAAATTCTTCAATCTAAATTCACATGGATCCATATTTAGTGTTTTCGCTACATTATCAATATTAACTTCAGTTATAGCATGAGCTTGTGGTGACCCATATCCTCTACATGCTCCCCCTGGAATTGTATTTGTATAATATGCTTTCCCAATGTAACACTGATCCTTAATGTCATATAATCTAAATAATTTTTTGCCTAAGGCCATTGTTACTGCAGCGGCATTTGTATTATATGCACCTCCATCAACATGAGCTTCGATTTTTCTTCCTAAAATTTTACCTTCCTTATTAACTGCTGTTTCAACAGTTATTTTAGTTGCATTTCTTGTTACTGTCCCTAAAATAGTGTCCGTTCTATTCATATAAAGCAGAACTGGTCTATTTAGTCTATAGGTTGCAAATGCCGCTATAGGTTCTAAAATTGGTATGCTTTTCCCTCCAAACGAACCTCCCATAACAGTCTTAACAACTCTTACTCTATTTAAAGGAATATTTAAGATATTGGAAACATGAATTTGAATTTGTGATGCAACTTGACATGGTGCCCATATAAGTAAATTGCCTCTATCATCAAACTCAGCTAAACACGCATGAGGCTCTATAGCTGCATGATGTATTTTAGGTGTTGTACCTATATCTTTTATTATATAATCTGCATTTTCAAATGCTTTTTCATAATCCCCTGTACTAATTTCCTTAGAGAAAGCTAAAGAAGTCGCTTCATCTAAACCTATTACTGGTTTTTCTTCCTTATATGCAATGCTAAGCTTTGCTATTGCCTCTTCTACAGCTTTCTTGCTCTTACCAACTACAAGTGCTATTCTATCTCCTACATACCTAGCCTTATTATTTAATAAATATTCATCCCTTGGAGCCTTAATTGAGGAATGCCATTCAAATGCATTATATTGCACTTTTGGTACATCCTCATGTGTAAAGATAGCTTCTATTCCATCAACTAGCATTGCTTCCGTTTTATCAATCTCTATTTCTGCATGTGCTTTCTGGCCTAAGACTAATTTAGCATATAGCATATTCGCCCTTTTCATGTCACCTACATAAATGGTTTTTCCTCTAGCCTTATCATAAGAATCTTCACGAATTATTCTTTGTCCTACATATCTCAATTCTTTCATAACTACCTCCTAATGTCAGCAAGCATATCTTTAATTAGTCCTATTGCTGCAATCTTTTTGTAATGCTTGGAGCTTCTATTTGGAATAGCTCTTTCGATTTGCTCTTTTATTGATTCTTCTAGATTATAGCTAGAGATTTCAAGACTTTTACCAAGTATCTCTTTTTCTATTAATTCAGCTTTGATAGGCTTTACGCCCACAGCTCCCATATATATTTCTATATCTCGTATTACATTGTCTTCATCTAAAAGGATTTTTCCGCAACAATTAATTTTTGATATGGTTACTGATTTTCTAGAGCCAACTTTTGAAAAACCAGATGAATATTTTGATTTTTTAATAAGTATTGAAGTTATTACTTCATCTTTCTTCAAAGTTGTTTTCCCAATACCTGTTACTAAATCTCTTGCTTTTTCATATCTTACTTGATTTAAAGAATTTAATATCTCAATATCTGCATCGTAAGCAAAAAGAACTGGTATTGTATCACCACATTGTGCTGCATTAGCAAGATTCCCCCCAATAGTTGCCCTATTTCTAATTTGAGTTGAACCTACATTATATGCAGCAGTAGCTAGTGCAGGTATTTCTTTTTTAATTAATTTATTGTTTTCAATCTCTGTCATTGTAACGCATGAACCAATTTTAATTGCATCTCCTAAATCCTCTATACTTCTGAAATTGCTAAAAGAGCTAATATCAATAATTTTAAAATTTGATATATTTTCCTTTGCAAACTTAATAATTAAATCCGTACCCCCTGCTAAGATATATGTATTCTCATCTTTTTCATTTAGGGCATCACATAAGTGTTCAATATTCTTTGGTTCTATAAAACTATTCATCATTTCCATGCCCCCATTCAATCGCACTTTGTACAGCTTCTACTATTTTTGTATAACCTGTACACCTGCAAAGATTTCCTTCTATTGCTCTTTTTATTTCATCCTCAGTAGGAAATGGATTATTCATTAACAGTGCCTTACAGGAAAGAATCATCCCTGGTGTACAAAAGCCACATTGAATAGCACCTATTTCAATAAAAGCCCTTTGTAAAGCATCTAATTCTCCGTCCTTTTCTAATCCTTCTATAGTTATTATCTCCTTACCATTGACTTGTCCTACTAGAACTGAGCAAGATGCTACAGCCTTTCTATCTAAGATAACAGTGCAAGCACCACATTCTCCTTCCGAGCATCCTTCCTTGACTCCTGTCAAATTTAGATCGTCTCTTAGAAAATCTACTAACCTCTTAGTAGGGTTTATATCTATATTAATTTTTTCTCCATTAACTATAACATTAATAAACATTAAATACCTCCCTGGGTAAACGTATTCAACTAATTTTATATCATTTAACAAATTTATAATATAATATATAGCGTCAAAAAAAAGTCAAATAATTAAAATTTAATTATTTGACTTTTGACACTTTATTTTTTATGTTCTAAATAAACCATGTTAGACTAGTACCTTCATATCCTCACTAGAATATTTTCCAACAAACCTTTTAGCTTGTTCATAGTACATGATAGCCTTAGACATATTATTCTTTTCCTTATATATCTTATAAAGATAATAGTACACCTCTGCTCTACCCCAAGCAAATATACTCTTTTCATATGCTTTAATCGACTTAAGAAAATAGAATTGTGCTTCTTCTACTAAATTCTGCTGGTATTTGACATATCCTATTTTTGAGAATATTAAGGCAGCGGCTGGAAAGTCTTCATTTTCATCACATAAAGCAATAGCATTATTATAAAATTCCATTGCTTCCTCATACAATCCTTGGAATCTCTTGCTTTCTCCTAAATAAAATAGGGCCGCCACAATATTTAGTATGTATTTTTCCTTATTTCCTGCTGTGCTAAATATCTTAATAGCATCTTTTAAATAATTTTCTCCTTCATCATATTTTCTAGAAAGAATATTATAGTATCCTTTAAATCTTATTATAATTGCTAATTTGCATTCATCATTTATAATTTTTGCTATATTTTCTGCCTTATTTATTGCTTTAATCATTGAAGGCAAGTCCATTTTATTTACGTAATAATGTATTAACTGCAAATAACCATTTAAAGCATACTCATAGTATTTATTCTCTTCAGATATCCTTATCATTTTATTTAGACTTGTTAATCCGTCTAAATTATTACATCTACCTTTGTTGAACCTTCCGTATAAATATAGATAAATTATGACTTCTTCTATTAAATCCTTTTTACCACAAGCTATTTCATTGTAAAGATTATTAATTGCACGAAATTCTTCTTCTAAAGCTTTATCATCTATATAGGATTTAAACAAATTAGCTGCTTCATTTACTTCTGCAACTGGGAAAATTTCGTGTCTTGCATTTAATATGTATTCTAATCTTCTAATTTTGTATTTAAAGAGTTTTATTTTATTATTTGAGCATGAATAATGATAAATTATTTCTGGATATAAGGTCCTATTATTTTTCAAATTATCATTTAACTTGCTCTCATAATATTCACCCAGTTTTTCATGCAATATTAAACGTTTCGAATTACTTATCTTATCATAAATATATTCTCTAATTTTTCTATGGGTAAATCTTAAAACTACTTTTTCATCATTTAAATCTTCTTTTAAAATCTCTTTAGATAAAAGTTCGTCAATTAAATCAATTAATTCAATGCTATTCATATTTGTAATATTTGATAGAATCTCGACATTAAAGGCACCATGAAATAATGAACAAATACTTAGAATCTTAATAGCCTGATCTGATAAATGCATTAGTCTAGCTTCAATTAAGTTTTCGATTTTATTAGTCATATAGCAATCTTTATTTCCACTTTTAATTGCATTTACCATTTCTACAATAAATAAAGGATTACCTTCACTTTCTACAAAAATCTTATCTAAATCATAAGTTACCCCAGGCATTATTAATTCCACAAACTTCTTAGTTTCATCCCTATTAAATCTTTTTAAGTGTACTTTTTCAACAGCATTATTACATTTTAAAGAAAAATAGAACTTATCATTTATAACTTCTTTTTCAGACCTACTTGTAGCAATTAACATTATCTTGTATCTGTTTGCTAAGATAGTCTTATAGAGCAAATGAAGGCTTGGTTTATCAACAAAATGTATATTGTCGATTATAAAAATTATCTTTATCTTGTTAGTTAGTAATGAAAACAGGTCAAATATTGCCTTTTCAGTTATATTATAGTTTGCTTGAATATAATAACCTTCAATGTCTTCATTTGATTCAATATTTAGCGTTGGAAATGATTTATTGATACTTTCAACTAGACCATAAGGGATATTTATATTATGTTTGCTTAAGTATTTTGATATTTTAATGAAAACCTTGTCCCAAAATTTAAATATAAAATCCTTGTCATATTCATAACAATTGATATTAAGCTTAAGTATATTTAATTCTAATTCCTTATTTATTTCATCAAGAAGAAGTGTTTTCCCAATTCCATCTTCCCCACATATTAATAAAGACTTAAAATTTTTATTTCCAACAAAATTATATATATTATCATAAATTACTTTTTTCTCGTTTTCTCTACTACAAAATGTTTGAGAAGTACTGTCCTTTTTAAACTTAATGTTTTTTATAATTTCCTCGTATATACTCTCAGTTTCTCTTGAAGGTTTTACAGATAGGTCATTGTATAGTTTTTTGACTAAATTATTATAAACATTTATTGCTTCTTCATATTTTTTTTGGATAAGGTATGATTTCATTAAAAATATATAGCCCGTTTCATCATATTCTTCTAGTTCAGTTAATTTTAATGCACATTTTTCTGCTAATCTTACATTTTCTTTATCAATTAGTTCTTTGCACATTATTTTTAATTTATTTATGTATGTACCATTAATTTCCCCGCTTCTAAACTCTACCCATTCTTCAAATTCTGGAGTAGATTTATACTTCAAGTCTTCTAAGAAGAAACCATCATAAATGTTCAAGATTTGTTCTACCATATCATCGTTTAAAATATTACAGGGATTGAAGCTATTTAAAATATCAATGTCAGATACTACATTATATTTATTGTTTATCTTAAGTAGAGACCTTTTAGGAGATATAATGAAATCGTCAAAAGTGTTTTTTCTAATAATATAAATTGCATTCCTCAGATTCTTTTTAGAAGATTGTTCATCCATATCATTCCATAAAAGTGTGCATAAAGCTTCTCGTGTAATAACTTTATCATATAATAAAGCATATATTACACTTTCTGCCTTAGCAAAGGGTAATTCAACAAGCTTATTATTTATTGTTATTGAAGGTATACCTAAAAATTTAATATATACATCCACCATAATAGATTCCCCCATGATAAAATCAGCGCTCTTTTCTATAATAACATAGAAAGAGCGCTAATTTCATCTATTAATACTTTAGAATATTAAATGTAATATTGGTGCTGCTATCAATATTGATATAACAACTCTTTCAATCCAAATTATAATATAATCCTTCAATGTTAACGGAATTTCTGTTGCCATCATACATGGTATTGAAGCAGAGAAGAATAATATTTCTGAAACGCTTACAATCGCTATTAAGAATTTTGTTATAATTGGAGCTTCAGTAACCAATAATGCAGGTAAAAACATTTCAGCAATACTTAAAGCATTAGCTTTTGCTGCAAGCAGTGGTTCAGGAATTCTAGTTATAAGTGTAAATGGATAGAAGATGTATCCAATTAAATCGAAAATCGGAGTATACTCAGCTAATACTATACCTAAAACTCCTATGGACATTAGTAATGGTCCTATTGATAAGGCTAATTTTATACCATCTATTAAATTATCTTTAACACTTTCAAATACTGTAGGAGCATTATCAAACGCTATCATACCTTCCTCATATGCCATTTTAAACCTATTCCCTTTAACTACTTTTTCTGGATCTCCTAGTTGATTTTCATAATATGATTCAGGTTTCTTGCTTAGTGGATATATCCTTGCAGTTATGGCTGTTACAATAAAGGTTATAACTAATGTTAGACAGAAGTATAATAACCAATATTCCATTATTCCTAAAGTATCTGCTACAATTACCATAAATGTTGCTGATACTGTTGAAAAACCAGTTGCTATAATAGCAGCTTCCTTACCAGAATATTTGCCTTCCTTGTAAACTCTATTTGTTATTAATAAGGCCAATGAGTAACTTCCAACAAAAGAAGCTACAGCATCTATAGCTGATCTACCAGGAGTTTTCCATATAGGCTTCATTATAGGTTGCATAAATACCCCAATGAACTCCATTAGACCATAATTAACAAGAAAAGCAAGAAATATAGAACCTATTGGCACTATCGTTGTAACAGATATTACTATACTCTTATAAATAAAAGGTATAACGTCATCTCTCATTAAAAATGCTGGACCAACATTGAAAATAGCCATAAAAATAAATACAATACCTAGTAATTTTAGTAAAGAAAATACAGTTGTTGATTTATTCTTGTTCCATGTCTTATTAATAAATGGAAGAATACCTCCAATTGTAACTATCAATCCTGCATATATAGGTCCAAAGTTTGGTATTGCTTTAATGTAATTAACTATGTGGTCAAGTGGAATCGTATTCTTACCATTTAATGTAATTGGAATAAAAAACATAAAGAATCCAATAAATGAATACAGTATAAATTTAAAAACTTTAGTAGCTTCAAATTTCTTTTCCATGATTACATCTCCTTTGCTTATTGTGCGATATCAAATTACCACGCTAAAGTGTGTTTATGCAACAAAGTTACTTAAACTTAGTTTTTTATTGGATTGCAAGCTTTGCTTGCAATCCAATTACATTATTTTATTTATTTATTATAATGCTTTTCTACTAAGCTCTTTACAAGCTCATCATCCGCAACATATGGTAGTGTTATATGGTCAGTATCTTTGAACATTTCATTATATTCTATTACTGTTTCTATAGAATTATCATTTCTTGCCCATGCACGTCTAGCAACTCCTCCCATAACGTCCCATGGCATCGCAGTTTTTAATATATTGTCTACTCTTTCAGAGCCATCAAGAACCATACCAAATCCACCATTTATAGACTTACCTATGCCTACTCCTCCACCATTGTGTAAAGCTATTAAACTCATTCCTCTTGCTGCATTACCAGCAAAGCATTGAGTAGCCATATCAGCCATTATATTACTACCATCTTTGATATTTGAAGTTTCTCTAAATGGAGAGTCTGTACCTGATACGTCATGATGATCTCTACCTAACATGATAGGTCCTACTTCACCATTTCTAACCATTTCGTTAAACTTAAGTGCTATCTTAGTTCTACCTAAAGCATCTTGATATAGAATTCTTGCTTGAGTACCTACTACTAATTGATTTTTTTCAGCATCTCTTATCCAGTTGTAGTTATCTCTGTCTTGTCCTCTTCTATTTGGATCTATACATTCCATAGCAGCTCTGTCAGTTTTTATTAAGTCTTCATGTTTTCCACTTAAGCAAACCCATCTAAATGGTCCATAACCATAGTCAAATAGCATTGGTCCCATAATATCTTCTACATAAGATGGGAAAATAAATCCTTCAGACTCATCTATTCCATTCTTAGAAATTTCTTTTACTCCAGCATCAAACACTGCTTTCATAAAGCTATTTCCATAGTCAAAGAAATATGTTCCTCTGTCAACAAGTGTTTTTATCAATTCAAAATGACGTTTTAATGATTTGTCAACTTCTTTCATGAAACTTTCTTTATCTTCATATAGCATCTTTGTTCTTTCTTCAAATGTTAAACCTTGAGGACAGTATCCGCCATCGTATACAGCATGGCATGATGTTTGGTCGGATAATAGTTCTATATGAATATTCTTTTCTACTGCATACTCTAATAAATCAATAATATTACCATGATATGCTAAAGCTGTTGCCTTTCCTTCAACAACATACTTTTGAGCAGCTTCGAACAATTTTTCTAAATCATCATATACTTCATCTATCCAGCCCTGTTCAAGTCTTGTATGAATTCTAGAAATATCTACTTCAGCAATTACACCTACACCGCCTGCAATCTTAGCTGCCTTACCTTGTGCACCACTCATTCCACCTAGACCAGAACTTACAAACATATGTCCTTTAAGGTCTTTGTCTTCAGGTATACCAAGCTTCATTCTACCTGCATTTAGAATTGTATTAAATGTTCCATGGACAATACCTTGAGGCCCTATATACATCCACCCACCAGCTGTCATCTGACCATAGTTTGCAACACCCATAGCCTGAGCTTTTATCCAATGTTCTTGATTATCGAACATACCTACCATTAAAGCGTTTGTAATAATTACTCTAGGACTTTGCTTACTAGATCTAAATAATCCTAATGGATGACCTGATTCTATAACAAGAGTTTGCTCATCAGTTAATTCCTCTAGATACTTCATTGTTAATCTATATTGCATCCAGTTTTGGAATACTTGACCTGTTTCACCATAAGTTACTAACTCATATGGATAAAGTGCAACATCAAAGTCTAAGTTATTATCTATCATTACTTGGAAGGCTTTACCTTCAATGCATTTTCCCTTATATTCATCAATTGGTTTTCCATAGATTCTTCCTTGTGGTCTAAATCTATATCCATATATTCTTCCCCTAGTTAGCAATTCTTCTAAAAACTCAGGTGCAAGTTGTTCATGCAATTCTTCTGGTATATATCTTAGCGCATTCTTTAATGCCAATTCTGTTTCTCTCTTTGATAGAGTAAACTCTCTTTTTGGTGCTCTTCTAATTCCTTTTTCAAACTCTGGATATGGAGGCAGATAGTTATCTAGTTTAATTTGCATTGCCTCGCCAATTGTTTTATTATTCCACATATAAATTCCTCCTTGTTAATTTTTCTTGAATACTACTTTCCCATTTTTTATTACTGAATCTGTATGATTTATACCGAAATGATAAATCATATAGTCTAAATTTGGCGCATCAAAAATAGCAATATCAGCTTTCTTACCTACTTCTAAAGAGCCAATTTCTTCTTCTAAACCTAAAGCAGCTGCTGCATTTATAGTAACTCCAACTATCACTTCCTCTGGAAGCATTTTTAGTGTTAAAGATGCCAATGTCATCATCAACTGAATATTTTCACTTGGACAACTGCCAGGATTATAATCTGTTGAAATTGCTACGGGCACATTTTCTTCAATCATCATTCTTGCTCTTGCAGCTGTTCCTTTTTGAAGGTTAAAACTAGTTCCAGGTAGCAATACTGCTACTACTCCATTCTTTGCCATATCCTTTATTCCCTGATCACTTGCACCTATTAAGTGCTCTGCAGAAATACAACCTAATTCTGCTGCTAATTCTGCTCCTCCAAGGGATACTATTTCATCAGCATGAATTTTTGGTATAAGCCCATGCTTTTTAGCAGCATTTAATATTCTTCTTGATTGTTCTACTGAGAATACACCTTCTTCGCAGAATACGTCACAGAATTTTGCTAGTTTTTTATCTGCAATTTCAGGAATCATCTCATTAATTAACTTATCAACAAACAGATCAGGGTTATCCTTATATTCATCTGGAACTGCATGCGCCCCCATAAATGTTGACACTAAATCTACAGGATGATTTTCATTTAATTTATTTGCAACCTCTATTTGCTTTAGCTCAGTTTCAAAGCTTCCGATACCATAACCAGACTTTGCCTCAACAGTTGTTACACCAAAGCTAAGCATTGTATTTAAACTTTTTTCAGCCTTATTATACAATTCCTCAAAGGTTGCTTCTGCAGTTGCTTTTGCAGTTGAGTGAATACCACCACCTGCAGCTAAAATCTCAAGATAACCTTTTCCTTCCAACTTCATAGAAAGCTCATGCTCTCTACTTCCCCCATGAACTAGGTGGGTGTGTGAGTCTATAAGTCCAGGAGTTACAGTCTTGCCCTCACCATTAATTACAATGGTATTTTCATCTACTTCAATGGATTCTGGTAGGCTACCTTCTCCAACATATATTATCCTATCGTCTGCAACAGCTATAATACCATTGTTAATTAAACCTATTTCCTTCTGTTGGTTTCCCGCTCTAGCTTTGTTCTCGCCTTTAATTGTAATCAAATTTGATATCTTCTCAATAACTAGCGTGGCTTTCATTTAATCACCCCTTGCCTATTCAGCCATTCTTTTTTCTAATATTTGGCTTTTATCAAATCCTTCTAATCTTAAATAATAATCTGCTACATCTACTAAAGCTTCCATTGGAACTAATCCAATGATTTCACTACCTATGACATTAACCCCATATCTTCTTGCTTCTCTTTCTACAGTATCAAAAACCCTAAATAATGGAGTTTTTGTATAATCAACCATATTTATTGACACTTGTACTATATCTCTTTCTTTTATCTCTATTCCTAAAGCTTTACAGTAGGTAAATCCGCCAGTTTTAGCTCTAATGGCTTTAGCAATTTTCTTAGCAATATCAAGGTTATTCGTACCTAAATTAATATTATAAGCTACTAATGGCATTCTTGCACCAACAGCTGTTACGCCTGCTTTTTCATTTAACTCAGTAGGGCCAAAATCTGGAGTCCAACCTTCCATTTTTAGTTTTTCCTTCATTCCTTCATATTGGCCTTTTCTTACATCTGCAAGATTTTCTCTATGTGGAGCACTAGCTGATTTCTCATACAAATATACAGATATGCCCAATTCATTACCGATTCTTGCTCCTAGTTTTTTTGATAACTCTACACATTCATCCATTGTTACATCTGATATTGGAATTAGAGGTATTACATCTGTTGCTCCCATTCTAGGATGCTCACCTTGATGATTAGTCATATCTATAACTTCAGCTGCTTTTTGAGTTGCTTTAAAAGCAGCTTCAACAACTCCTTCAGGGCTACCTATAAAAGTTACAACACTTCTATTATGGTCCTTGTCCATAGAATAATCTAATAATTTAACGCCTTCTACGCTTCTGATTTCATTTAATATTTCATCTAACTTTCCCTGATCTCTGCCTTCGCTGAAATTAGGTACACATTGAATAATCTTAGCCACTTTAATTCCTCCATTATAAATTTAAATTTCACTATTAATAATATATAGCAATTTCTATGCCAAAATTTTATTTTTATATAAAATCGCATTTTTTGACATCGTTTTCAAACCTTATATTTAGACAAAACAAAAAAGTGTTTGAATTTCAAACACTTTTTTGTAAAAGCTCTTAATTACACCTAATTGAATTTCAAACATTATGTTGCAAATTCAAACACTTAATCTCTGCTAATATTATGCTTTCTCATTCTATATATAAGACTTTGCCTTGTTACGCCTAATTCATCTGCTGATTTTGTAACATTCCACTTATTATTCTCTAAGGCTTTAAGTATTAGCTCATACTCCATATTATCAAGAATTTCTTGTAATGGCTTATTTGATTTTTTATTTGAAACATTTACTACATGGTTTGAGTCCATTACTTCCAAGATATATTCTGGTATATTTTCAGCCCTAAGATACCTATCAAAATCACTTGTTCTTACCATTATATTCTCAATAAAATGCTCAAGCTCTCTAATATTACCTGGCCAATCGTAGTTATCCATTATATTTCTTAATTCATCAGTTATGCTAACAACATTCTTATTCATAACTAAATTGAATTTTGAGATATAATATTCAGATAGTTCAAACAGGTCATTACCTCTATCTTTTAATGGTGGTATATAAAGATTATACCCAGCTATTCTATAGAATAGATCCTGTCTGAGTTTACCTTCTTCAATTAGAATATAAGGATCTTCATTCATTGCACTTATAACCCTACATTTAATTGGATAACTTTTTTTACCTCCAACTCTTCGAACAGTTCGTTCCTGAAGTACTCTAAGTAATTTTGTCTGCATATTTATAGGCATAGAATTTAACTCATCTAGAAATAAGGTACCTTCTCCAGCTTCTTCAAAAAGACCAGATGAATCAACAGCACCAGTATATGCTCCTTTTACTGATCCAAAAAGAATACTTTCTAGTAGATTTTCAGGTATTGCAGAACAATTTATGCCTATAAATGGTTCTGATTTTCTTTTTCCATAATTATGAATACTCTGAGCAAATACTTCTTTTCCTGTACCTGTATCACCTACTAATAATATACTATTATCTAACCAGGAAATGGCTTGAGCCTCTTTAATAAGCTTTTTTATATTATTACTGGAACCTATTATATCAGAAAAATTAAACCTTGTCCCATTCTTATAAAGCTTATTGTCGGCATCATCAATTTTAGTATATTGTCTTTTCAATTCTACAGTTTCTGCTAAAAGACTTTGTAGTTTTGTTTCATCTTTACTAATAGAATAGACACCTATTGTATCTCCATTTACTTTAATAGGATAGGTACTATAAGATTTATATACTGGTTTCCCATTGTTAAATGCATGGGCTTTATATCTATTTATAATAGGAACTCCGCTAGTAAATACTTGCATATGTTCCGACTTGTTTATATCACTATATCCATAAGCATCCCAGATATATTTTCCAATCATATCTTTAGCTTCTCGTTTTTCTATTTCTTCCATGGCTTTATTGTAAATGACAACTTTTCCATCTTTATCACTTAACAATACACCATCATATAGATTCTCTATAATTTGTTCTAAACAAATAGACTTTGTACTGTCATCATTGTAATCTCCAATTATATTAAAAATTAAAATAATTGCTTCCTGATTGCTTATTTTTAACTTAGACATATTATAGCTTTGATTACCAATAGTTACTTTTATATCTTCATCTGAAAGTATTTCATTTAGGTTAAGCTTTAAAATAGATTCTACATTAGATCCATCGGTGATGTTTATTATTGTTTTTATCTTATCACTTAACCATAAAATAACCCCTTCTCTATTAATTAGTATAGAATAAGGTTTGAAATTAGAAATAATCTCTCCAATTAGCTTAGTATCCATTTCATCACCTCTCAGGAAGTATGGTTCTAATGCTCTATCTTCTAGTAATCAGTCCTTTTTGGAAAGCATCTTCAATCATATAATTAACATAGCACCAAAGTTCATCTGATGACTGTTTAACTGGCGCAATTCTCTGATATACATCTGATTTAGATACATCATATTTCTTCCATGTACCTCCGCCATTCTTATAGTTTGCTAATAATGGCTGTAGTCTATCCATTGAATTAGCAAACAAGGATTCAGGAGTTTCCATAGCTTCAAATTCATCCCAAAGTGCTCTTAATTCATCTGCCTTTTTACGATCTACTAAGTTATATAATTTCTCAGCAGCTGCAAGCTCTCTTTTTCTTTTGCTTTCAATATCTTTATCATAGCAGAAGGTATCACCAGCATATATTTCAACTAAATCGTGAGTTAGTAACATTTTTAAAACCTTTAATAAATCAATTTTTTCATTTGTGTATTCGGCAAGTATGATTGCCATTACTGATATATGCCAAGAGTGTTGAGCATCATCTTCTTGTCTATCCTCCCCAATAACATTGGTCTTTCTGTATATAGATTTCATTTTGTCTAATTCAATAATGAATTCTATATCCTTAAGAAGCTTCTCTCTAAACAAAATATCATCTCCCATCCTAAGATAATAATAACATTATACCATAATAATTTTTTTATAATATAAGTCCTTTAGGAGGTTAACGTTTACAATTAAAATATTTTTTATTTTTTAATAATAAATTCAAAAGGTATAAAGAATAATTATCCCTTATACCATTTAGGTATGTAACTATTAAAACCATCATAAGAATCATAAACTAATTTTGCATTTACAATAGCTATTTCTAAATCCTGGTCACTATAACTTAAAGACCATGGTATGCTTGCTATAAGATTTCTAGCATTATAAATAGACAATATCTTAAAGAACTCTTCTGGTACATCATTGTTAAAATAACCATCTATCTGTCCCCTTGCAAAAAATACACTTTCTTTCCATGTAAAAATAAGTCTATCAAACTCCTCCCAAGGATCACCAAAGGAAAACCTATTGAAATCAATGATACTTAAATTACTTTCATTTGATATAATCATATTTCCCAAGTGATAGTCACCATGTTGAAAGGTAATAGGTCTATCTTTTAAAAACCTTTCATGACTTAAGATATAATCTATAATAATACTATCATTTTTAATTTTAAATCCACAATTATTATAAAACTCTATAGTTTTTTTTATTTTTATACCTATAGTTTTATTCCATGGCTGTATGGGCTTAGTTGGTTTTAGACTTTGTATTTTCTGTAAAATCAATCCCGCATTATAGCCTAATTCATATTGTCTACTCTCACTAAGCTTAGGAACTACATCAAGGGCGTCAACTCCATCAATCCATGTTAGAATAGAGTAAACTTTTTTATTATCATTCAAGGTCCCAAATTCTATAGGATTAGAAATACTAAGACCTAGCTCTGACAACTGTTTTAAGCTTTCAAATTCTTCTAGTCTTTTATCATATAAACTTATATCAGATAATCTAAGTAGAAATTTAGCGCCATTATCATCTTCCATATAAAACTTTTCGTCATCAGACCAGCCTTTTAAAATAGGTTTAATAACTTTGTAATTATTAAATTTTCTAATATGCATCAACACTCCTTATAAGTTTTTGATATTTTCTAATATCCTTTCTTTAGCTTTCTTATACTTTTCTAGTCTTGAAAATACTTTCTCTGTAAAGCAATGTATTCTATTCGGATCCATGTTGTCTTCAAGATCAGATAGCTTTATCTTACATGCAATTTCATTGGATAAAATTCTAGTAATATAATTATCATACTCTTCCTTTTCCCTTTTTGTTAGGCAATCTAATATTCCAATTATTTCTTCTGAGAATCCTTCTCCCCTTAAATCCTCAAGGGTAATATTAGTATCCTCAACAACATCATGTAGTACTGCACATATTCTTTCAACCTCAGTATGCATTTTTAACATTACTCTTAATGGATGTAATATATATGGTTCTCCACATTTATCTAATTGACCCTCGTGGGCTTGTGCTGCAATTATTATTGCTTTATTTAGCATTTGGCTCACCTCTTTTATAACGGTCCTTTATTAAATATATTTATGTTTTTATTAATTATAATATAAACCTTGGCTAAATGTAAAACAAAGCATCCAAAAATAATGGATGCTTTGTTTTATAAATCAATTTTTCTTTCTATTAAATAGCTTGTTCCGAAGAATATTCCAATAGCCGTTATTATTGAAAATAAAGCTGAACCTATATTTAGTACAATGTTTTTATCTGAAGTTATTATCATACCTGTGCTACTACCTGTACTCATAATAAGTCCCATATTATATCCCATATAGTTTGTTAGTTCACTTGCTCTTATAATATTAAAATTGCTCAAGTCAAGGTAAAAAGGAAAAGCTTCAACAGCCATTAACGTTAAGAAGCTAATTATGGAGTTAAGTACTAAAAATATTATGAACCACATTCCGCCTATCTTTTTATTTTTAATGGTTACTCTACTTAAAGCAATTGAGAAGTATATTAATAGTAGAGTAGTAATACCTGAAAAAATAGAAGCTAAAATTATAGTGATTATTACATTATCTACCTTAAATCTAAAAAGGTATCTTATCGCTTCAAATAGTTCACTAAATACAACTCCTCCATGTAATGCTATGGCTAATATAAAATTATATACCAGAGATATAATTATTAATAATGCTGCCCACATCAATGCAATTAGAGTTTTTGAGCCTAATATTTGCTTACCAGTTAAAGGTAAAGAAAATGTTAAATATCCCCTATCCTCATATAGTTCCTTTCTAAAAGATCCTATTATATAAAATAAAGCTGATATGAAAGCACCAAATATTAAAAACCCCATTATTGCTAGAAATAATATACCTGTAGGATTTGGCCCTACATAACTATCAGCAACAAAAATTTTATTTCCATATACTTGTAATCCTGTTGAAGCTCCAATGACCGTTAAAATTATAGCCAACATGAACCTATATGTTCCTTTTATCTCATATTTCATATATTTAAGCATCATATCACTCCTAACCGAAGATTTCCTTATACAAGTCATCGATTTGCATGAACTTATCTTCTCTTAATTTTTCTGCATTTCCCTCTAAAATTATCTTACCATCGCTTATGAAAGCAACTTCATCAAAAATTTTTTCCATATATCTTACTAGATGAGTAGTTATAATCATAGAGCTATTCTCTTCATAATTGTTGATAATTGCATCTAAAATTTGGTCCCTAGCTACTGGATCTACTCCTGCTATTGGTTCATCAAGTATATAAAGCTTTGCCTTTCTAGATAGCACTAATGTTAAATTTAGTTTTTCCTTCATACCTTTAGATAAACTGTTAACTTTCATATCTCTTTCTAGTCTCATAAACTGTAATAAATCATCACACTTTTTCTCATCAAAATCTGCATAAAAGTCCTTATACATTTCTATAGCATCTTCTACTTTCATCCACTCATATAGAAAGTTTCTATCAGGAAGATAGGATACTATTGATTTAGTTTGAACACCTGGTTTGTATCCATTAATTAAAACTTCACCTTTTGTTTGTCTTAAGATGCCTACCAAAATCTTAATCAATGTAGTTTTTCCACTACCATTTGGGCCTAGTATACCTACTACTTTGCCCTTCTTTATATTTAAATTTAAATTATCTAATGCAAGCTTTCTACCGTAACTTTTAGTTAAATTCTTTATCTCAACTATATTGTCAACATCATACATTATTTCTCCTCCTTTACCCTTTCATTTATTAGCTCAATAATATCATTAGAACTAAAGCCTATTGCTTTCATATCCTCTATAAAATTATTCAAAATATTATTTGCTAAATTTTTCTTTAGATCTTTTATCACTTTTTTATCCTCCGTTACAAATGTTCCCATACCTCTTTGCGTAAATACTAAATTTTCTCTTTCTAACTCTTGATAGCTTCGTTGAACTGTATTTGGATTTACCTTTAATTCAGTAGCTATTTCTCTAACTGATGGCAATTTATCACCCTCCTTTAAAACTCCCGATATAATTTGGCTTTTTAAATAATCTACAATTTGAACATATATGGGAAGATTGTTTTCAAATTTCATTACTTCACCTCCGACTGTATTGGTGTATTAATGATATAGTACACTAAGATTATAATACTGTCAATATATTTTTTATAACTAAAGCATAAAAAATATAGGGCTAATCCCTAGATTTTTTGAATCTAGAATTTATATAATCTTAAAGTTCAAGTTTAACATTAAGCCAAAAGTGGCTATAAATACAGTTTCTTAAACTTAAAGTTAAACATTAAGTTTAAGAAAATATCAAAAGCTGTAAATCTCTCTAAATTTCCCTTGTACTCAGTTATTAATTATGATTACAATTTCCTTAGAAATCTTCTACCTTAAAACTCAATACTCTAGTTTTCATAATAAATTTTCTTAAATGTTTATTATACATTGCTGGAAGCTTCATATTCTTAATCCGAATATTCCATAATAATGATTTAGTATTGGTTTTGTATAATATATCATATCTATTAAAGTCTTCTTTTATTGCCTTAGAAAGCTCCAATCCACTTCTCATGGCATAACTTAGTCCTTCTGCTGAGCTAGGGCTTATAAATCCACCTGCTTCCCCAATTAATGCAACACGATTGTTACCAGTATATACTGGATAGATGCTAGTAGGTCTTAAGATATGGGCTCCTTCTGTTCTTACTTTTTCTTCAAAAGCAAATCCTTTATCTTTTATTTTTTTCTTAAGTAATTCAAATTTTTTATGTACATTATTGTCTATTCTTAATGCAGAGCCTATAATTAAATGTCCTTCTTTGGGAATTATCCAAGAATAAAAATCAGTTATTTCTCTATCAAAAATCGCGCCATAATAATTTAGATTACCATTAGTCTTAAACCATTCTTGGATAGATATATACAAATTTGGAAGAGGTAACTTCCCAAAGCACTGTCTCCTAACTCTAGAAAGTGCTCCATCAGCGCCAACTAATATCCTTGTCTTTTCTCTATATTCCCTACCGTTCTGTATAAATTTAACTGTTACTCCATCTTCAGATTCCTCATAAGACTTATAAAGGCAATTATATAAAATATTAACCTCTAGAGGTATTAAACTGACCAACCATCTGTCAAAAGCTTCCCTATCGATATTAATGTAATTTCTTTGATAGTAACTCTCATTAAAATTATCAAAGTCAATTACTCTTACTGCAAATAATTGTGGATTTACAAGAATTGATTTGGGCATCCCTAAACCAAATCTAGCCAACATTAATTGAGCATCTGGTGCTATTAAGCCTCCGCAACACTTTTCACGATTATACTCGTGTCTTTCCTTGAAATCTCTTTTTTCTAAAACTAACACTTTATAATCTTTTCCAATTAATCTTGCAAGTGTTGCTCCAGCAGGACCTGCACCTACTATAATAATATCATACATATTTTCCCTCCTAGCATCCATCTATATATTCTGGTATTAATATATGCAATATTAACACAGTATTTATCGTTTATCAATATTATTTTTATGTATTTTAATAAATACAAAAAATCACTGAGAATAAACTCAGTGATTTTTTAAGAGCATACCAATTAAATATCTTTTCTTTTATATATATTGTAAGAAATTTTAAACGAGATAAATATAACTACTAATGTAATCAAAGGAGAAAACTTAATAATATCCATAATCATATCTGTATCTGGCATTTTTATTCCTAGTTGAGATAATATATATGCTAGTGCCATTGGTGCCCCAATGACGGCCATCATCATCAATCTGCTTTTCTCTACACCAAATTTAAATACTAACGGTAATATAATACTACTGAACAATAATGAAATTGTAAAAATACTATATGAAGTTAAAAGTAACTCCGAATTTCTAACATTCATCACAATATTAACTATTAAAGTTGAAGCTCCTACTCCAATAGATGTCAATACAAAAGAAAGTATATACTTACTTAAAACCAGATCTCTCCTGCTAACTGGCATGGCAAGAGCATATTTATCCCATTTTGCAAGATCGTCATATGAAATTGTAGTTACTGTCATCATAGTACATAATATTGAAATCATTACTATGAGCATACTAGGCTCTCCACTTGTAAAGCCAATAAATAAATAAAATATAATTAGTACCACTATTGTAGTTAGGCTTTTTTTCAAATTCAAGAGATCTTTTATAAATAAGCCCTTCATTGATAATCCCTCCTAATATAAAACAGCATAACATCTTCTAAATTTACAGAATCTATAACTATATCAGTATCATTACTTATGCTCTGTTTGTTGTTAATTAAAACTTCATAATTAAATCTATTTTTTCTATAACTTATTATATAGTCCTTATCCAAACGCTTAAAATCCTCAGCATTACATTTAAGAATTGCATAATTATTTATAATATCATCCTTAGGTTCTGTAAAAATTAGCTTGCCCTCATGTATAAAAGTAATATAGTCTGCTATCTTATCTAGATCGCTTGTTACATGTGTTGAGAATAGAATTGACTTTTCTTCATCTTGTATAAAATCTAAAAATATATCCAAAATTTCATTACGAACAATAGGGTCTAATCCTCCAGTTGGTTCATCAAGTATTAAAAGTTTTGGATCATGCGCTAACGCTGCTGCTATGGATAGCTTCATCTTCATCCCCTTTGAGTATTCCTTTACTATTTTATCCTTAGGTAATTTGAATTTTCTCAAATAATCATTGAACTTTTTACTATCCCATGTCTTATATATATTTTTCATTATTGTTGTAATATCTTTAGGTCTTAAGTTATCATGAAAATAACTTTCATCTAATACTACTCCTATCTCCTGTTTAATTTCCTGCTCCATCTTTATATTGTCTAAACCAAATACTTCAATTGAACCACTATCTCTTTTTACAAGATTAAGTATTAGCTTTACTAAAGTTGTTTTACCTGCACCGTTTTCACCTATAAGCCCCATAATACAACCCTTTGGAAGACTAAAACTAATATTATTTAATTTAAAATCCTTGTATTCTTTAGTTATATTATCTACTTTTAAATTAACCATAATTAATCCTCCCTGTACAAAGTAACTAACAAATCACTTAATTCTTCTAAAGAAATCCCGCTGCTTTTTGCTACTTCAATACTTTTTTCTAAATGTTGCTCTATTATTTTTAATTGCTCTTCTTTAATCAATTCAATATTTCTCTTGGCAACAAAACTTCCTCTTCCGGTTGCAGTTTCAATAAAACCTTCTTTTTCCAACTCCTCATAGGCCCTTTTTGTAGTTATGACACTTATTCTTAACTCTTTAGCTAATAACCTCATAGATGGAAGTGCATCTCCTTCCTTCAATACACCACTAATAATTTGATTTTTTATTTGGGATGCAATCTGTTCATATAAAGGTTTCTTACTTGAATTACTTAAAATTATATCCATGATTTCACCTTCAAAGTTATATTGTATATATACTATATATACAATATAACACACGAATTTCTTATAGTCAATTAATTTTTAAAAAATTAAAGTTTTATCTTACTTGTGGGTAATATTAATATATGTGATAATTAAAGATATAAAAGGTATTAATGAATTGGGAGGTAGGAATGGATATACAACTTAAAAATGAAACTGTTTATGACTTATTAATAATCGGAGGTGGACCAGCTGGATTAAATGCCGCACTATATGCAAAAAGAAAAGGTTTAAATGTAGGTATAATAGCTAAAGACATAGGCGGTCAGGTAATGGATACTTCTACTGTAGAAAACTACTTAGGATTTCCTAGTGTTGAAGGTTTTGAGTTAATTGAAAAGTTTAAAGAACACGTAAATGGATTAAATATACCTATAGCAGAATTTATTTCAGTTGAAGGAATAAATACATCTGATAAATCTCCAATAAAAGAAATTGTAACAGACGACGGAAAGTCTTACAAAGCTAAATCAATAATCATTTCAACAGGTAGCAAGCCTAGAAAATTAGGTGTACCTGGTGAAAAAGAATACACAGCTAGAGGAGTTTCTTATTGTGCAATATGTGACGGCCCTTTATTTGCTGAAGAGGATTTAATAGTTGCTGGTGGTGGAAATTCCGCTGTAGAAGCCGCTATAGACTTAGCGAAAATAGCCAATAAAGTTACCATAGTACATCGTAGCCAGTTTAGAGCTGATAAAATTTTACTAGATCAACTTGAGAAACTAAATAATGTTGAAATTAAATTAAATACACAAATTGAAGAAATCATAGGCGATAATATGATGACTGGTGTTAAAGTGCTAGATAAGGAAAGTGGCAATTCTTATACTATTGATGCAGCAGGAATATTTGTGGAAATTGGATACTTACCAAATAGTGATATCGTCAAGGACTTGATAGAGTTAAACGATAGAGGTGAAATTATTGTAAATAACTATAGTGAAACAAATATAAAAGGAATTTTTGCAGCAGGAGACGTAACCAATTCACCATATAAACAAATTATCATATCAGCAGCTGAAGGCGCTAGGGCAGCTTTAGCAGCAAATGATTATTTAAATACATTAGAGGATTAAGAAATATAGTAGGCTACCACATGGTAGCCTTTCTTTATTTAGTGGCATACAGTTTATAGGTTCCTTCTATAGCATTAAATCGATACCATTCGATTTTACCATTTATTTTATTATATAAGTAAACTAAATAATCACCATCGACTAAAATATTTCTACCTGGTCGAATATTTAAATGTTTAAGTCCTACTCGACCTTTGTACTCAATGGTATTAGATTCGATAATATTTCCTTTATCTTCTTTTTCATGACCTATTATTTTTTGAGCTTCAAAATAAGTGAATTTAGGCATATTAAAAATACAAATTATAATAACCATAATTAATATAATAAGATTCAAAATAATATATTGTTTTTTATAACGGTTATTGAAAATAACAGAATATAATACAGAAACAAGAATTAAATTAAATCCTATAAATTCAAAAGATTTTAGAATGTTTTTAAATATGTATTCATTGATAAAAATATATCCAAATGTAAGTAAAAAATATATACATATAAAAATATTACCTTTTAATTTATTTTTTATTTCCATATTAAATACCTCGTTTTAAATATTTAAATATCAAAATCTAAGATTATTGAATATTTAATAGGATTATTTTATAAATTCTTTTTTACAACTTATTGAGAAAATATGTAATTCTAAATCTATGTCTATTACTTCTATTGTATCTCCATATTTAAAATTTGTCACCTTTCATTGTCTTCAAATTTGGTTTAAAAAACACAATAAGGTTGACTAAATAGTTAAAAATTAAATACCAATTGCCCTATTTGGAAATACTACGATTGAATTATCAATCAAGGAGGTTAAGAAATGACTTCAATTAATAATTTTAATAGTGCTATTGATAGGATAAAGTCTCTAGAATGTCCAACTGGTGAAGTTGAGAATCGAGTTGCTCAAATATTGGAAGATTATAACGTGGCTAAAAAAAATGAAGTAAATATTAATAGAGATGAAAAACTCGATAGAGTTGGAGCTCAAGCTTTTGTTGCAAGCTTTTCAAATAATCCAAATCAATCACTGGTAGTCCTAGCCAAATCTGGCTTAGATGATTATGTAGCTACTGTAGTAGATGCTTATATCATGTCCTGATTTTAGGAAGTCACTTAGACTTCCATTTTTTATGTCTAAATAAACAATGAAACTACTAACATATTCATGTATAATGTTATGTATGTAGAAAAGGAAGTGATTACTTGGATATTTATAATGCTTTGAAAACCTACTTCGGGTATAATGAGTTCAAAGATGGTCAGAAAAAGTTAATCTTAGGAGCTTTAAAGGGCAATGATGTCTTAGGTATAATGCCTACAGGTGGAGGAAAATCACTTTGTTATCAATTACCAGCTGTTTTATTAGATGGCCTTACCCTTGTTGTTTCTCCACTAATATCTTTAATGAAGGACCAAGTAGATTCATTAAATGAGTTAGGTATTTCTAGCACCTATATAAATAGTACATTGAATGATAATGAACTAAATTATAGATTTCAAGAAATAAGAAAAGGTAAATATAAAATCATATATGTAGCACCTGAAAGATTAAACACTTATTCTTTTAATAATCTAGTTAGAGATATAAAGATTTCAATGATTGCAATAGATGAAGCTCATTGTATAAGTCAGTGGGGTCATGATTTTAGACCATCCTATACTGAAATACCTAGATTTATTAATTCTATGCCTAACAGACCTATAATTGTAGCCTATACTGCTACAGCAACTAATTTAATTATTGAAGAAATCAAAGAGTTATTAGAACTTAGAAATCCAGTAGAATCAATTATTGGATTTGATAGACCTAATCTATTCTATCAAGTAGTAAAGGTAAGCAATAAAATGTCTTATGTTATTGATTATATAAAGAATAATTTTATGGAGGAATCTGGTATTATTTATTGCGCAACAAGAATTACTGCTGAATCCGTTACAGAAAAATTAAATCAACAAGGATTTAATGCAGTTGCCTATCACGGGGGCATGAACCCTTCTATTCGTCAACAAAACCAAGATGACTTTATATTCAATAAAGTCCAAATTATTGTAGCAACAAATGCCTTTGGTATGGGAATAGACAAGCCTGATGTTAGATTTGTAATTCACTACAATATGCCTCAAAACATGGAAGCATATTATCAAGAAGCGGGTAGAGCTGGACGTGATGGGGAGCCAAGTTATTGTACTCTATTGTATTCGTCATCAGATATCGTAAAACAAAAGTTATTGATACAAAATTGTACATTCTCGGAGCAAAGAGAAAATATCCTTTATGAAAATCTTCAATATTTAGTAGATTATTGCAATACTAATGATTGCTTAAGAGCTAAGATATTAGAATACTTCGGAGAAACATCAGAAGCTTCTAATTGTAATAACTGTGGAAATTGTTTAGATAACTCCGAAATGGTAGATATAACTCTAGAAGCCCAAAAAATTCTTTCCTGTATTTATAGAGTCCAAGAAAGATTCGGAGTCTCTGCAATTATTCAAGTACTTCGGGGTTCTAAAAATAAAAAAGTACTAGAATTTGGTTTAGATAAAGTATCAACATATGGTATTATGAAAGAATACTCAGAAAGTACAGTAAGAGAAATTATAATGACCTTAATATCAAAAGGATATATTTTAGTAACAACAGATAAATTTCCTGTACTAAGGCTTTCAAAGAAATCAGTTGATGTTTTAAAGGGAAATGAAAAAGTTTATCATAAGAGACATTTATTAGAACTAAAATCTCCTTCTAAAGAAAAAGATAATCATGCAAGTTCTTCTGAATTATTCGATGAAGAGCTGTTTCTAAAATTAAAAGAATTAAGATATTCTATTTCCCAGGAAAAAGGCATGGCTCCATTTATGATATTTCATGATTCAACCCTTAAAGAAATGGCTACTTATTTTCCACAAAGTAAAGCAGCAATGCTTACTATAAAAGGTGTAGGCCTGAAGAAATTTGAAACCTACGGTGATTTCTTCTTAGATGTGATCACTGAGTATTGTGATAAAAGTCAAATTAATCCAATTGAGAAAATCGTAGAAGTAGCATTGAAAAACAATGATGATATAAACAATGCAACAAATGATAGATATAAACGAACCTATGAGTTGTATCAACAAAATCTAACTTTAAAAGAAATTGCAGAACAGAGAAATTTCACAGTAAATACTATAATAGAGCATCTATCAAAATGTATGAAAAATGGGCAAACTATAGATTGGTCTAGATTTATAGATAATCCTGAAAAAGAAGATAAAATACTATCAGCTATTAATAAAGCTGGAATAGAAAAACTAAAATCTATTAAAGAAATGCTTCCAGAAGAAATTTGTTATGAAGATATTAAAATAGTTATTGCTAAAAATAAATTAAGGTAAAGTACATTTGATTTGATACTTTACCTTTCTTATATATATCACTTTTTTATTGCTCTTTTTGTAGTGTTTTTAATTCTACTAATACTTTTTTACTAATTATTACTGCAAGCAAAAACGAAAATAGATCAGATATGGGCTGACTTAGCTGTACTCCTAAAAGTCCAATTATTCTCGGAAGAATCAAAATTGTAGGTATAAAAAATAATCCTTGACGCGATATTGATATTAATGATGCTTCTTTACTTTTATCTATTGTTTGAACTAGCATATTGGTCATAATAATCCAAGCAGAAAGAGGTAATGTTAAAGATTGTAGTCTTAGAGCAAGTGATCCGATTCTTATTACTTCTAAGTCCTCTTTTCTAAATGCTGTTATAACTAAAGGTGAAGTAATAAACCCAATTAGCCCTAATATAGCTAAAGCAGTAACAGATAGCTTTGCTGTAAACCAAAATGCTCTTTGTACTCTATCAAATAATTTTGCTCCATAGTTAAAACCACACACTGGTTGGAATCCCTGACCTAAACCTAGCATTACTGATATAGCAAAATGAATAACCCTACCTACAATTGACATAGCAGCTATAGCAGCATCTCCATACATGCCAGCACTAAAGTTCAAGCAAATAAGAGCTATACTACCAAGGGCTTGACGATAGAAAGAAGGAAGTCCTCCACGTAAAATTTCCCTATACATAATCCATGTTGGTGTAAAATCCTTAAGTTTTATTTTTATATTTCCTGCTCTATTTGAATTAACAAACAGAATACAGAAGCTTATAAATTGACTGATTGTTGTAGCTAAAGCAGCACCAGCGATTCCCATATTAAATGTAAAAATAAAAATCGGGTCTAAAAATATATTTAAAATTCCTCCAGTTGTAATTCCTAACATAGCATAGAAAGCACTACCCTGAAATCGTAATGTACCATTCATTACAAAAGATGCTGTCATAAAGGGCATACCCATAAGTATATACTGAATATATGCTTTAGCATGAGGTGCAATAGTGTCAGTAGCACCTAATAAATATACCAATGGATTTAAGAATATTAATCCTATAACTGCTAGTAGGCTTCCTAAAATTAAGGATGTAAAAAATCCTGTTGCAAGAACTTTAGAAGAATATTCTCTATTTTTCTGCCCTAGGAGTCTTGCTATGTAATTACCAGAACCCATTCCTAGTGTAAACCCTATTGCCTGTATTATCATCATTAAAGGAAATGCGACTCCTACCGCACCTGATGCACTAGTACTTATCTGGCTGACAAAAAAAGTATCTGCCATATTATATATTGAACTCGTTAACATACTAATTATTGTTGGTACTGCTAAAGATAAAACTAATCTTTCAACTGGTTCTTCAGTCATTCTCCTAAACTTTTCATCATCAGTCATTTCACGTCTCATTTACATACACCACTTTCTGTTAGACAATGAATATTGTTAGACACTAGAAATATATCTGTATTTTCATTATCCTACAGTTGGATATTATTATCAATAATATTTTTTATTTCTTAACATCTCATCATAATTAAATTCTCTAATTTTTTAGCCCATTTAATTCAGCTTTTACTGACCTCCAATTTGGCATGAATTTATCCATATAAGAAATAAATCTTTTGCTATGAGAGCGTTCTAATAGATGAACCATCTCATGAACAACTACATATTCTAAAAAAATTGGTTTTCTCTTTACCAATTCTAAGTTAATCCATATCCTTCTAGCTGTAGGGTTACAGGTTCCCCAACGAGTTTTCATCCTCTTTACACCAAACTCATTTACCTTTACCCCCATAATTGGTTCCCATTTTGCTATTAACGAAGAAATTGTTTCTTTTAATTTGTTGCGATACCATTCTGTCAAAACTCTTTCTCGAATATTTTTTGGAGTATTATCTCGCACGTATAAATCCATGTACCCATTATTTCTTATCTCAATACCTTGTGTTCTTTTGTTAGTATATACAATATTTAATATATAAGAATCCCCAAAAAAATAATGCCTCTCTCCTGATACATACTCGTATTCTGGCTGTCTTTTTTCATTTACAAACTTTTCTTGTTGTTTTCTAATCCAAGAAAGCCTTGATTTAACAAATAATTCTATATAATCCATATCCATTTTTTTAGGAGCTGAAATTTTTACAGCTCCATTAGGTGGATGAACCGAAATATAAATATTTTTAATGTTCTTCTTTGTTAACTCTATTTCTATATCAAATATAATTATTTTTTCCATTTTATCTCCTATACTTCTTCAATAGCCCCAATACTATCACTATATGAGATACATTAAAATTATCCACTGTAAAACCATAAGGAACAACTTTTAAAGAAAAGCAACCCAAAATAGCATCTAGTTGCATTTAATTAATTCTATCAGTAAGTATATAATCCATTCGGCTGCACCCTATAGATTTGGCAACTGAATTGCATTTTGCTCTCAACAAGTAAAATATTGTCTTATCTTTAATATCACTTAAAGTTTCAAAATTTGCTTGCCCTTTACTAATTATGAGATCTGCTTTATCAAACTCTCTCAAAAATGTACTTGAGCAATCTTTTAATATGGTTCCTTGCGCATCATGTCCATTGTCAATAACTCTTACTAAATCTACAATTCCAGTACTTATAGCATCCTCCATAGTTGCATCATTGACTATTGGCCCCCCCTTAACAACAAAAGTAACCTTGTCCAATGGAAGATGCATTAGAAGGAATTTATCAAATATGATTTCACCGGAGTTATCAGCAATATACATAATATTATTTGCCCTTTCAACTGCTTCTTTTAAAGCAGTTGATCCAGTTCCAAAAATATCATGTTTAATACTATCCTCAACCGACTTAACGACATCTGAATACTCTAGGGTTAACCCTACTGAGAAATCTATAATATTTCCGGCAATAGCCAGTCTACAAGCCACATCAAATGGGTCATCTGCTTTCTCTAACCATTTTTCTTGAATAATTCTATTATAAATCTCTAAAGCAATATTATTATACTGCTCTTTCAAGTTAGAATACGGATCATTATTGCCTGTAATGCTCTTAGCATGCTGATGCATTCTATAAGCTACTTCAGGTGATGTTTCATTAAAGTCTATTTTTGCTAATTCCTTTAAAGCTCTCTTTATTATTACCTCTTGCATTTCTTTATTGCTTGTATATTCTTCAGCTATTTCCACCGCTTGTCTAGCAAGGCAGGATATACATTCGTATGATATCTTCATCTAATCTCTCCTCACTTTAACCCAAATCCATCAAATAATAGTAATTTTTTCTATTTCTCCTAAATATAATTAAGCTACAATTTTTTTGCCCTTATAAATAAGAACTGAGGTGTCTTTGTTAATCTATCGTATATTTCAGGCTGCTCTATTCTAAATTGATCAATTGGCATAGGCTCAAGTAGTTTTTCTATAAGAAATCCTGCATCTATTACATATGAAACAATATCAGATAGAGGCCTTCTATAGAATTGAACCTTTACCTTCCCCATTGGCGTATTCCATTCATCATCTAATAACTCGGTTAAAAAATAATTTTCCTTTTTAAATATTGTAAAATCCATAAAGGGATGATGCACTGAAAATACGAGTTGTCCATCTTTCTTCAATATTCTGTTGAACTCACTCATACAATTATCCCAGCTCTTTAGATAATGTAGTGTCAAAGATGAAACAACTAAATCTATAGATTCATCATCAATAAAGCTTAATGGTTCATTTAAATCGGCCCTTAGAATCTCTGCCCTATTACCTACTCTTTTTCTAGTCATTTCAATCATCTTAGGACTAAAGTCGATAGCTATAACATTTGCTCCTCTTTCCAATAGCCAGTTAGTATACCATCCTGCTGCACATCCTGCATCCAATACTTTCTTTCCATTTACATCTTGAATTAAAGAAGTAGTTGCTGGTCTTTCATAATATGCATTAAAAGGTTTCCTATCTATATCTTTAAAATAATATTCAGCCATTGTTTCATAAGCGTCAAATGAAATTGACTCCTTATTCAGTTTAACTTCTCTCATCATAATCTCCTTTTAAAATCCTCACTTTTCCCATACCAAAAGATAACGCCAAAATAATTTTCTTTTTATTTTAGCATTTGGAATATGCTTATCTGCTAGCGTTCTAATTTCATCCATGGTCATATAGACATCCCGTTTACCATGCCTCTCCCATACTTCTTTGGATTGAGCATCATCTTTATGTAATTTACCATTCTTTATAAAATTCATAAATATGTTGGGAACAAATGCACTACCCAAAAATATATAATTTTTAGCCCTTTCAATCATTTTATCTGCAAGATCAACAGCGATAACCTTCTTAATTTTCTTAGAGACCATTAATGACAATTTACCTTTACCACAACCAATATCAAGGCAAGTTTCTACATTATTTGGAATTAAATCTACTAAATGCTAAAAGTAACAGTTATTATGATTCCATTTTGGTTCATTAAGTTCTGAAATCTCATTAAAATCTGACTTTACAGTGTTAAATCCTCCATCCACTGACCACCTTCAATCAAAAAAAACTAATTTGCTCAAACTTATTTTGCTCTGGGAATTCATTAAGATAGGAAAATACCTTTTTACTATCATAGACGATATTATGCTTTTCACAGGTTTCTCTAAAAATCTTCATAAGCTGATGACTGTTATCACATCCAATTCCGTATGAATTACCATACTTCTTAATATATTTCTCTTTTACTCCTGGAAAATGTTCATCTAACTTTTGATAATAATACTCTCGGTTTCCTTCTCTTAATGTTAATCCCATTCCGAAGCAAATTATCCCATAGACTTTAGCTTCTATACAATAGTCTAGGATTCCACGCAAGTTTTCCTCTGTATCATTAATAAATGGCAAAATAGGTCCAAGCCAGACAACAGTTGGAATTCCATTTTCTTTCATTGTCTTTAATACTTCAAAACGCTCCCTTGTTGTACTAACATTAGGTTCTAAAATCTTGCACAAATCTTCATCATATGTAGTTAGTGTCATCTGAACTACACATTTTGCTTTATCATTTATTTCTTTCAATAAATCTAAATCACGCAATATTCTTGCAGACTTAGTCAATAGTGCTATACCAAAGCCATATTTATTAATTATTTCCAAGCACTTTCTTGTAAGTCCAATCCTTTCTTCTAGATGAATATAAGGGTCACTCATTGCTCCTGTACCAATCATGCATTTCTTTCGCTTACTTCTGAGAGCTCTTTCCAATAGCTCTGGTGCATTTATCTTAACTTCTACATCCTCAAATCTATGATTCATCTGATAACATTTACTTCTAGAATCGCAATAGATGCACCCATGGGTACATCCCCTATATATATTCATACCATTTTTGGCAGACAAAATACCTTTAGCTTCTACCTCATGCATATAATCACCTTTCCAACTACAAGTCCTACTCATCCACTTTTTTGTGTCTCATCTTTATAATAAGCATCTGATAATTTATGGTTATCTATATTTTCCCTGCATTTTCTTAATCTTAAATTTACATGCCCTATTATAGCATTCGAATTATGCAAATTAATTATATAATTTGATTAAATTTTAAAAATTAAGCAACCAAAGTACTCCCCTGGTTGCCTTATCTAAATTATTTTATATATTCAGTAACTAAATCAGTAAAAAGTATCCCATCTAAATGATCTATTTCATGACATAGACACTTTGCTAATTCACCTGTAGCTGTCAAGATAAATTCTTCACCATTTTCATCCAATGCTTTTACAGTTACTTTTCCAGGTCTTATTAACTTACCCCATGTATTTGGTATGCTTAAACACCCCTCTATCACTTCTTGGGTTCCTTCTTTGTCAATTATCCTTGGGTTAACTAGTTTTATGAGCCCTTCTCCCATGTCTACAACTACTAATCGCAGCAATAACCCTACCTGTGGTGCAGCTAATCCTCCTCCATTTTCTGTATTATACATAGTTTCTGCCATATCATTAAGTATTAATTTTATCTTATCATTTACTTCCTCAACGACCTTGCACTTTTTTCTCAATATTTCATCATCAAACAATCTAATTTGTCTTAATGCCATTTAAACTGCACCTCTACTTTGCTGTGACCTTGATCTTTTCTTACTTTCTTCAAATATGAAAACATCTTCTATGGAACAATTAAATACTTTTGAAATATCATAAGCCAACCAAATAGACGGTTCATATTTCTCAGTTTCAATAGAGTAAATAGTTTGCCTTGAAACACCAATAAGGTCCGCTAATTGCTCTTGGGTTAATTTATAAAGTGCACGTAACTCCCTTATTCTATTTTTCACAATTCTCACTCCTGTAATGTTAACTTTACATTCAAATATATTACAATGTTCTTTCTGCGTCAAGTCAACATTACATAATAAACACGACCTTTACCTTATATTTTATAGATTAGTCCATAGAAAAAAGTTCATGAAAACAAAACTATTTTACAAAAAAACATATATCAAGAATGACATTTCCTCTTTCATCAGGATTGGTAAAACGATCACATACATATCGTTCAAAGAACCACAAAGCGCCTACCTTATCATTTACTATTTCATATCCTTCTTCTGAGAGCTTTTTAGCACATTCATCTTCTTTACAATAAAGTTCTGTCTCTGAACCATATAACCAACAAACACCTAAACTTGATGCTGAAAAATCAACGTACTCATATCCCTCTGGTGCTATCGTTCCTTCAGGAAGAAACATTCCTATCCAATATTCAAACTTCTCTCCTTCTTTATAACGCATTAAGCCGATATATGAATTGTAATCCTCATATATACTTCTAAAATCATCTGTTAGTAATGATTCAAGTTTATTAAACCGTTCAGTTTCAAACCATTCTGCCCACTTGGATCCAAATCCTCCATCAATTCTATCTTCATCACCATATTTAATTCCAATAAAACGCATTGCAGGAATTGTTTGCTTATAGGTTCTTACTATTTCGTACATTTTTTACCTCCTTAATTTAAAAATTTTCTAATAACCCCAGTCATCAATTATCCAATTACTTGAATTGATATCTCTTATTAATATCCACTGGAAATCTGTATATATTGAATCTGAATTTAAAACAGGATTTTCACCTGATCTATCAACATAAAATTCAGATAATAGAATAAGAACATTTTCTGATTTAACCCCATTAACCGCCCCTCTACCATTCTTTAAATATACAGTAATAAGAGAGTTGGAAATTTCCTCATCATACCATATTTTTGTTAAGGTGGCTGCTGGAAAATTAAAATCTTTTCTCACTAAATCTATAGCCTCTAATATTTCTTCTTCTGTAAACTTTGTTGACTCTCCAATTTCTATAGTTAATTCTTTACTTATGGCAGGTTTATTACAAGCCACTAAAACACATGCCACTAACATCATACTAAACAATAAGATTAATCTTCTCATAAATATCTCCCTTATCACATTACTACTCTAGGGTAAAAACCTCATTAACATGTCCAAAATCAAATATTAGAACTACCATATTTATGTCTTATTCACTACTCAAATAATACGTTTCCATATGTTTACCCTATAAAAATGCATAAATAGTAAAATATATTAACTACAAGCCAGCTACTAGATTTAAAGACAAGGCTTCAAGTGCTAATAGCTAATAAATGTACCGCATAGAAAAACATAATATTACTCATGTGTATAAAAGTATTTTCCATAATATTACTATAATTTTATCACATCCAAAATCCTAATACCATTTTTTTCTATATTTTTTATTTGAGCCAAATTAATTTAAAAAGCAACCAAATACTAACTGGTTGCTTCTTGTAATGTTATTGATTTTCAAGTAACTCTACATATATGGTTTTAATTCCTAATGGATGTTTTTCCTGCACTTCTCCATCATATCCGACTCTTACTCTATCTCCGACTTTAAATTCAACATCTTTATTTACTGAAAGAGAAACTGATACTAACTCACCTGAACTTGTAATTTCTTCTCCTTCATCTACTTGAACAATAGCAGAAGTATCATTTATTTCTATAATCGTTCCTTTAAATTCTGCTTTCGCTTTTTTACCACAAGCTATTAATGATAAACTTAAAAATACAATTAAAAGCAAACTCAATATCTTTTTCAAACTAAAACCCTCCTTAATTATAATTCATTAACAGAGCTACTTTGAATAATACTACTATTCCTAAATTTTATCAAGGTTATGTTCTCCTACTCTATACAACATTCAATTAAATAAAAAGGGAGCCTTATGCTCCCCCAGATAAATTAACGTTTTAAAAAGAAATTATTTACTATGCTTAAAATAATTTGACTTAGCCCATTATCATAAAATATCCTAGAACTAAAGCCCCTAAAATAATTCTATACCATCCGAATGCCTTAAAATCATTGTTTCTTATATATCTCATTAAGAATCTAATAGCAATTATTGATACTAAGAATGCCACAATCATACCAGTTGCAAGAATAGCTACTTCAATTCCAGTAAAATCTAGTCCAAATTTCACTAACTTTAAGAGACTTGCTCCAAACATGATTGGAATGGACATAAAGAATGAATATTCAGCTGCTACTCCTCTAGATGTTCCTAATATTATAGCTCCAAGAATTGTAGAACCTGATCTTGATGTACCAGGTATCAAAGATAATACCTGAAATAAACCTATTCCAAATGCAGTAGTGAATGAAAGATTTTCAAAATTATTAATCCTAGGCCTTTTGTTCTTATTCTTATTTTCAATAATAATAAATAGTATTCCATATACAATCAATGTAATAGCAACTACAAAATAGTTATAGAAGTGTTCATCAAACCAATCATCAAATAAAACTCCAAGAACTCCTGCTGGTATAACTCCTACAATTACCTTAAACCAAATTTTTATTGTATCTCTTTTTTCCTTAATGGATTTACTAGGAGAAAAGGGATTAAGCTTGTTAAAATACAATAATACAACTGCTAATATAGCTCCCAACTGTATCACTACACGAAACATTTCCATAAATTCAGCAGAAGCATTTATTTTAATAAACTCCTCAACTAAAATCATATGGCCAGTACTACTTATTGGCAACCATTCCGTAATTCCTTCTACTATTCCTAAAATCACTGCCTTTAATAATTCAATAAATATCATATAATACCTCCAAAATATGTATTAGAAAAGTCTTACTTTAAAACTAACGTATGCTAATCTTAAATTACTGCAAAACTTACCACCACCTCATTATAACATACTATATGACTTATTAAATATAAATATTAGCTACATATAGTCATTAATTTATCTGGAGTGTTAAATTGATAAACGAGCAAATTGTGATATAATTAACATTATTACAGTGACAGGAGGAGCATTTCTTTGAACACTAAGAAAATTATTACATTAGCTATTACAATATTGATATTACTTGTAACATTTACTGGGTGTCAAAGTCAAAAAAATATAACTAAAGAAACAGAATTATTAATATCAGCTGCTGCAAGCATGACAGATGTACTACAAGAAATTGCAGAAAACTATAAAGCTGTAGATTCGACTATAAAACTTACTTTTACTTTTGGAAGCTCAGGAGCATTACAGGCACAAATTGAGGAAGGAGCTCCTGCTGACATATTTATTTCTGCCGCACAAAAACAAATGACTGCCTTAGAAGAAAAGGGATTAATCATAAATGATTCTAAAAAAATTCTTCTAGTTAATAAAATTGTTTTAATTACTCCCAAGGATAGCAATTTATCTATAACATCCTTTGAAGATTTGACTAAGGATGAAGTTAGAAAAATAGCATTAGGTGAACCTAATGGAGTACCTGTTGGCCAATATAGTGAAGAGATATTTACATCTCTTGGTATATTGGATAGGGTTAAGGAAAAAGCTGTATATGGAAGTGATGTTAGAACTGTTCTAACTTGGATTGAAACAGGTGAAGTAGATTGTGGGGTAGTATATGCTACTGACGCTTTCAGTACGGACAAGGTAAAAATAGTCTCAGAAGCACCAGAAGGAAGTCACAAGGAAGTTACATATCCAGTGGCTATTATAAAATCTAGCCATAATGTAGAAAGATCACAAGAATTTTTAAATTACTTATCAACAGATGAAGCAATAAATATATTTAATAAATATGGTTTTTCAATGAAGTAAATTAATATTTAAAGTAAGGAGCTAATGCTATGGACTTTTCACCATTGTTTATATCAATTAAAGCAGCATTTCTGGCTACAATTATAACTTTTATACTAGGAATCTATAGTGCATATTTTACTTTAAAACTAAAAAGATATAAGGTAATTGTTGACGGGATATTAACCCTCCCTCTTGTACTTCCACCGACAGTTGTAGGATTTCTGCTGTTAGTACTTCTTGGAAAAAACAGTGTTATAGGAAGATTTCTTTCAATCTTTGATATTACAATTGTATTCTCAAGTGCAGCAACTGTCATTGCAGCAATTATAGTTTCATTTCCATTAATGTATAGAACTGCAAGAGGTGCTTTTGAACAACTTGATATAAATCTTATTTATGTAGCTAGAACTCTAGGACTTACTGAGCATGAAATATTTTGGAAGATAATGATCCCAAACTCTTTCTCCAGCATTATTTCTGGCACTATACTTGCCTTTGCAAGAGCTTTAGGAGAATTTGGGGCTACTATAATGATCGCTGGAAATATCCCCGGCAAGACTCAGACAATGGCTGTAGCAGTTTATAGCGCTGTACAAGCCGGTAATAGAGCTTTAGCCTATAAATGGGTATTTATTATAGTTATTATCTCCTTTGTAACTATGATATTATTAAATTTATTTGAAAGCGGAAAAATCAAAAAGTTAGGTAAAGGAGGTTTTTAAAATTCTTTACGTTAAGATAAAAAAGAAGTTTAAGGATTTTAATTTAGATATAGAATTTGATGCAAATCAAGAAACTCTAGCACTACTTGGAGCTTCAGGCTGCGGTAAAAGTATGACACTAAAATGCATCGCTGGTGTTGAAACGCCTGACGAAGGTTTAATAATTCTCAATGGAAGAACTTTATTTGATAGCAGTAAAAATATTAATTTACGACCTCAGGAAAGAAAAGTGGGGTTATTATTTCAGAATTATGCCCTCTTTCCTAACATGACATTAGAACAAAATATTGCAATTGGAATTCCTAAAACAAAAATAAATAAAACGGAAATTGTTAAAGAGAAAATCAAAACTTTTTCTTTAGAAGGCTTAGAAAAAAAATATCCGAATCAATTATCTGGTGGTCAGCAGCAAAGAGTTGCATTGGCAAGATTGCTTGTAAGTGAACCAGAGTTAATATTATTAGATGAACCTTTTTCCGCATTAGATACATATTTAAGATGGCAGTTAGAACAAGAATTAACTTCTACATTAAAGGATTATAAAGGAACCATAATATTCGTATCACATAATAGGGATGAAGTATATAGGGTCTGCGACAATATCGCTATATTTAATAAAGGTAAAATTGAAGTAATAAGTGATAAAAAAAGTTTATTTAAAAAGCCTGAAACAGTAAATGCTGCAGTTTTAACAGGTTGCAAAAATATTTCTAGAGCTAGAAAAATTAATGATCATAAGGTTTTTGCAATTGATTGGAAAATGGAAGTCATTTGCTCTGATTTTGTAAAAGATGATATTAAATACATCGGTGTAAGATCACACCATATTGATTTTGAAGATGAAATAAAATATATAGATTTGGTTAATCCATTTAAATTAAATATTATAGGGTTCATAGATGATTTATTTAATAAAATAGCAGTTTTATCACAAAATAATGGTACTCCTATTTATATGGATTTAACAAAAGAGCAATTTAATAAAATAAAAAACAAAACATTTGTAGATGTTAATATTGATAAAAGAAATGTTCTGTTATTCTATTCATAATATCTCAATATGTGGCATTTTAAAAAAGTATATAAATATCTCCTCCGATTTAAACTATATAGAGTAGAAATTGGAGGAGATATTATGTTTAAGTCAAAATCTTTCCTATTAATTTGTATTTTTAGTATATTCATGTCGACTGTAGTTCCTGTTTATGCAGATAATCTAGATATATTATTAAACCATAAGGTCAATTATGATATACCTGAAATCTCTGGACCTGTCTATAATATGCCATGGAAAAATGATAAGGACTTTTTAAAGGCTATAGAAAAATATGACACTCCTATATTGATGGCAGGCTTCTGTGCAGTCCTTAAAGACCCTCTTCCAGGTGAAGAACATAATGTTTCATTAGCTGCTAGTAGCGTTAGTGGTCATATTGTAAGACCATCTAAGATATTCTCTCAAAATGAAAGAATTGGACCTTATACCAAAAGAAGAGGATATAAAGAAGGCGCCTCCTTTGTTGGAGATAAAATAATAATGACTGAAGGTGGTGGCGTTTGTAAAGTCGCGACATCCCTCTATAATCTATCAGTTTTAGCCAATTTAGAAATCGTTGAAAGACATTATCATGCTATGCCTGTTAATTATGTTCCATACGGGCAAGATGCGACTGTAGCATATGGTATAAAAGATTTTAAATTTAAAAATACAACAAAAGGTAATATCCTTATTTGGTCTAAGATGATAGGAAATAGATTGTATATGGGATTCTATGGTACTGAACGTCCACCAAAAGTTACATGGACTCATGAAGTTACTAACTTAGTTAAACCCCCACTTAAATATATAAGAAATGATTCTCTTAATCCTGGAGAAATGGTAACTAAGGTAAAAGGACTTGATGGAGCAAATGTAAAATCCTACGTAAAAATTGAATACCCTGATGGAACAATAGAAATAAAGAAGATGTTCCCTAGTTATTATTTACCATTTCCAGAAGTTATAGAAATGAATTAAGGAGGAATTCAAAATGAAACATCAAACTGATAATTATAAAAATGAAATACCAAAAAATAAAAATATCTCAATAGGTACCTTAACTCACAGGCAATTTCATGAAGTTAAAATTCAAGATAGAGAAACAGATGCCTTCTATAAAACCAGTCATAGATTGAAGGATTCCAATGTATCAATTCCTACTCTAGATGCTGTAGTAGAAGCTAAAGATTGGGTTGATAACGAAAACAGAAAATAATAAATTAATGTGTCAATAATTCCCTCTTAGGGTATATGTTGTATATCAAATATATTCTTAAGGAGGGAATATAATGACCAATAAGGATAAAATCGAAGGTACCTTCAAACAAAATCGTGAACCTAAAATAGAAGACACTGCAACTGATATTTATTATAAAACAGAAACTAAACTACCAGATTCAAAAGTAGCTATACCAACAGAGGATTCCGTAGAAGAAGCTAAGAGTTGGGTTGATAACGAAAATGTAAAATAGCTTAATAAAATAGCCTGTTTAGGCTATTTTATTTTTTGCCTACTTTTTACCTATTGACTATGAACACTTGTTCTTGTATAATTTCATTAGAACTTATGTTCTAATATTTTGCAATTCACGGTTTACAATGCATAATTAAATTAAAAATAAAGCTTTATGACTCGTAATTAAATAAACACTTTAAATTTATTTAATTATTGTTTAACTACATTGTTCACTGTGAATTGAAGGGTGTGTATTTTTAATGTCACGAATTATATTTCACATAGATGTGAACTCAGCATATTTGTCCTGGGAGGCAGTGTATAGATTACAACACGGTTCACAAATAGACCTTAGAGAAATCCCCTCCATAGTTGGAGGGGATCAGGAAAAAAGACATGGAATTGTACTTGCTAAATCCATACCAGCTAAAAAATATAATATTTTAACAGGTGAAAGTGTTCATTCTGCTTTACAAAAATGTCCTAATTTAGTAATGGTCCCACCAAATTATGAAAGATACGTTAATGCAAGTAATGCTATGATTAGCATTTTAAATCAATACTCACCTCACATACAAAGATACTCTATAGATGAAGCCTTTATGGACTATTCTAATATGGAGAACCATTTTCTAGATGCTGCTTATGAAATTAAGGACAGGATAAAGAACGAATTAGGCTTTACGGTAAATATAGGTATTGGCCCAAATAAACTATTAGCCAAAATGGCTTCTGATTTTAAAAAACCTGATAAGGTACATACTCTCTTTTCCTATGAAATAGAAGAAAAGATGTGGCCATTACCTGTTGAAGAACTATTTATGGTAGGATCAAGAACCAAATCTAAGTTAAACGGACGTGGAATATATACCATAGGTCAATTAGCAAAGCTGGATAGAGACTATATCTATTCATGGCTAAAAAAACCTGGTCTTCTGATTTGGAATTATGCAAATGGCATTGAAAACTCAGAGGTAAAAAAGGGTTCAGTTCCTGTTAAATCCGTTGGCAACTCCACTACTACAGCATTTGATGTAGAAACAGCTGCTGAAGCTCATAAAGTACTTCTAGCAATTTCTGAAATGGTTGGAATGAGAATCAGAGACCTTAATAGTTGTGGCAGTGTTGTATCAGTAGGTCTAAAAAACGACCATTTTTTCCATTATTCACATCAGAAGAAACTTGATATACCTACTTCTTCAACAAATACTATTTATAAAACAGCTAAGATGCTTTTTGATGAAATGTGGAATGGCGAACCCTTAAGAAACATTTCAATAAGTCTTTCAGAGCTAAGTAGCAACGACTTTTTTCAATTATCATTATTGCAAAAATATGATAAAAGAGATGAAATCTTAGACAGAACCATAGATAAATTAAGATTTAAATATGGTTATAATTCCGTCATACGCTCCTGCTTTCTACATTCTGGCATAAGTCCGATTATAGGAGGAGTTATGATGGAAGAGGAATATCCTATGATGTCTAGTAGACTTTAGAGGTGGTGTAATTTTAAAATGAAAATAGTAGCAAAACCTATTGAAATGATTTGTTGGTTCGACACTAATCAAGGTATTCATCCGATTAGATTTAGAATCTCCCTAGATGATGGTAGTAATAAAGTGATAAATGTAGAAAAAGTTATAACTAGAGAGCTTGAAAAATTAGCTGGTAACACAATGTGGGTATTTGATTGCCAAAGCAATATAGATGGGTTTAAGAAACAATATCAACTTAAATATGAGTTATCAACATGTAAATGGATACTTTTTAAAATCTAAAATTTTAAATAATTTATTTATCTGTTTTGTGTTCTAATAAACTAAATATAATTTAAGATTGTAATATAAATCATAAAATCATCCATACTAATACTATATAGAGAAAGGGTGTTAGTATGGAAAACAAAAAAGCTATAGAAGAAATTATCAATCAAACTAAAAGAATTGAAGAGAACAATTTTTTAAATATGGAATATACTACTAGTATAAATATGCTCCTAAATTCTAATGATTTGGCTCAACCTAAGGATTACGAATTGGCAAAAAAATTTGATAAGCTAAACAAAAGAATTGAGGACATTAATAAACTCACCTCAGATTTGCTAAATGATTTGAGTAGTAGACACAATTAGCACTATAAGACAAGGCTTCCCCCCGACCTTGTCTTATAGTTTTTTTATTTTTACATATCATATCCTATAACAGTCCATATTCCAGTTTCATCTTGTCTTATTAGTCTCTCTAAATAAACTCTGGAAATATTGGTCTTATCACTATTAACTTCTATCATGGCGTTTATTCCATCATTATGAACAATTACCAAATCCTCATAATCAATTGGATAATCCCCAACAATACCCTCAGGTGAAATCCGAAGACTTGTAAAGATTTGTGCAACATATACAGGATCTAACATCCAAGGAGAACTTCCAGAATCTGCATTAATTTGATTTGCCCTTTCAATTTCTAAATCAACCTCTACTTCTACATCTGGCTTATTAGCCATATCAGTATTACCACTTTCTATAATAACATCTTCAATTGTTCCTAAAAAATCATCTATATCTGCATTTATCTCTTTATAACCTTCAGGGGAATTATACTCTATTAATTCTTCTGGAATTGTATCTATAAATTCAATTTCAGTATATCTTGTTACATATCCTATTGAATTATGCATAGGACCTTCCTTTTGTAACGGTAAATTAGTCTCCTTATCAATCCAAAGTTTATATGATAAACCACCTTTAGGAGTTACTTCCATTATATATGAAGATCTACTAGCTATGATATCATCTCCAATAATTATTGTTGATTCTGCATTTCTTACATCCTCAATTTCCTTTCCTAATTCAAATATAAACTTATAGGTTTCAGGAAAAGCAGGAAATATACTTACTCGATTTTCCTCATCAAAAATCTGCCACATTTTATCCTCGTTTTTCACTGTTATTAACCCTTTGTATGACCCACCTAGTGTTTCAACATAATAATTGCCATCTTTATCAACCCATACATCAAGCTTAGATTGTAATTGCTCCTCTCCAGCTTCATTTTTTGATATTACTTCTAAAATTCCATGATAAACTTTTATCTCTTTATAAGCTTGTTCCATAGCATAAACCATATTTGGACTATTTAACGGTGATACAAATTTCATCATCACTGCCATAATAAGCACTGCTGCTATACTTGCTAAGCCACCAATCCATATCATTCTCTTTCTCTTTTTAATTGTTTTTTTATTTGCACTTAATTTATTTACAATCCTATTTGGAAAATCTTTATCTGGCATTTCTACCTCCTTTAATGTACGTACTTGTCTTACAACATCAAATAGTCTATCTAATTCCTCAGAATCCGACTTAGTATCTGGTATCTTTTCATTATTTAAACTATCTATAAAATCAGACAATCTTTTTTCATTATTATTCATGATAATCCTCCTTTACTCTTTGTATTTATCCATTATATCTGCTAGCTTTTTCAAAGCTCTATATTGGAGTACTCTTATATTTCCATCGGATTTTCCCATGATTTTAGCTGTTTCAGATACTGAGTAGCCCTTTAGGATCCTAAGTTCAATTACCTCTCTCTGATCATCACTTAGCTTTTTAAGAGTATTTCTTATAAATAATTGTTGATTAGCTATTTCTGTAGTATCATCAACAGCAATCTCTATGGGATTAATCGCTTCTATATCAACATTATTCAAACCTTTTTTACTCTTACGCCACCTATCTCGAATTATATTTAGTGCTACCGTCTTAAAGAATGCAATATACCTATCTGGAGCAATATCCTTTAATTTTGAATAGGATAATGATTTGACATAGGTTTCTTGAGTAATATCCTCAGCTTCTTCTCGATTCTGCACCTTATAATATATAAATCGATAAAGTGGCTCCCATGTATTTTTACATATTTCTTCTATCTGCCTAGTATCATAATTATTCATGATTCACCTTCTTTCTTGGGAGCTTCTTCACTTATATTAACGAAGTAACATATCATATTGTTACACCTAAATTAAAAATAAAATCAATGGAAAACTTCCAATGATTTTATTTTTAATTTTTCTTATAATCTTATGATTGAATTTCGAATCGGGATATATTAATATATTCTAATACAATATTAATTTCTATATAGATAGGGGTATATCATGGAGCAAGCTCAAAAGAATTTGAATGGTTTTACAGAAGGAGTTGTTTGGAAGCAACTGCTTATTTTTTTCTTTCCTTTACTGTTCGGAACGTTTTTCCAACAGCTTTATAATACTGTAGACGCCATAGTAGTAGGAAGATTTGTAGGTAAGGAAGCCTTATCGGCTGTGGGTGGATCTACAGGGACAATAATTAATCTATTTGTAGGTTTTTTTGTAGGTATATCCTCAGGTTCAACTGTTACAATCTCTCAATTCTTCGGTGCTAAAAATGACCAAAAAGTAAGCGAATCAGTCCATACTTCAATTGCTCTTGCAATTGTTGGTGGTTTAATAATAATGATAATTGGATTAATCGGTGCACCAGCTGCACTAAAATGGATGGGAACTCCTGATGAAGTCATGGTCTATTCTGTACAATATATTAGAATTTATTTTGCAGGAATGATAGCAAACCTTATATACAACATGGGTTCAGGAATTTTAAGAGCAATTGGAGATTCAAAACGTCCACTATATTTCCTTATTATAAGCTGCATAGTGAATATAGTCTTTGACATAGTATTTGTTGTTATATTTAATTGGAAAGTTATTGGAGTTGCAATAGCTACTGTAATATCACAAATAATAAGTGCAGTTTTAGTATGTATAACCCTAATTAAAACACAGGAATCATATAAATTAGACTTAAAGAAAATAAAGTTTAACAAAGGGTTGTTGCAAAAGATAATCAGTATTGGATTACCTGCTGGCTTGCAATCATTGATGTATTCTTCCTCAAATATAGTTGTTCAATCTAGTATCAATAGCTTTGGAACAGATACCATTGCGGCTTGGACTGCTTATGCTAAAATTGATGGCATCTTCTGGATGATTCTTGGTGCATTTGGTATATCAGCAACCACATTTGTAGCGCAAAATTATGGAGCAGGTAAAAATGATAGGGTTAGAAAAGGAGTTAAAACAAGCCTTACTATGTCTATAGGAACGTCTATATTTCTAACTATTTTCCTATATTTAAGCGGCCCAAATCTATTTAAACTTTTTACTACTAATAATACAGTTACTGAAATTGGACTTAATATGTTGTATTTTATTGCACCTTTTTATAGTAGCTTTGTTCCTATTGAAATATTATCAGGATCTTTACGTGGATTAGGAAATACTCTATTACCAATGATTATTACCGGTATAGGAGTTTGTGTATTGAGAGTACTTTGGGTATTAATTGCTGTTCCTATATGGCCAAGTATAAAAACTGTGATGATGAGCTACCCTTTAACATGGATTGTTACTTCTATTCTTTTTATAGGATATTATGTTTATTATATTAAGAAGAAAAATATATAAAAAAATACCTATCTACTGCTTAGGCAATAGATAGGTATTTTTTATTTTTGGGGATATGATATCATATACTTAAAAATTAGAAAGGATGAGCTTATGTTAACTAACCCTTATGATAGTAAAAGAAGCTTTTTTGATAAGGGAAACACTCGAGGATATGACTTTAGAATAAATCAGTTACAAAAACTAAAAAATTCCATAGAAAAGTATGAGGATGAAATTATAAATGCTCTTAATCTAGATTTAGGAAAACCACCTTTTGAAGCTTATACTGCTGAAATAGGTTTTATTTATAACGAAATTAATCATGCAATTAAAAATTTAAAAAAATGGATGAAACCTAAAAAATTGCACACACCAGTATATCTACAACCAGCTAATAGTTATATTTATCCTGAGCCAAAGGGTGTTGTGCTAATAATTAGTCCTTGGAATTATCCATTTCAATTGAGCATAGCACCACTTATAGGTGCAATAGCTGCTGGCAACTGTGCAATACTTAAACCTTCTCATCAAGCTATAAATACGGAAAAAATATTAACTAAAATAATAGAAGAATCATACAATGAAAATTATGTAAGCATTGTTACTGGACCAGGTTCTAGTATAGTTTCATCTTTAATTGAGAATTACAGATTTGATCACATATTTTTTACTGGAAGTGTTGAGGCTGGAAAAAAAGTTTTAGAATTAGCATCAAAACACTTAACACCAGTAACCTTAGAATTAGGTGGAAAATCTCCTGTAATTGTCCATGAAGATGTCAACTTGGATATGGCTGCAAAAAGAATTACATGGGCGAAGTTCTATAATGCAGGTCAAACTTGCATAGCACCAGACTACTTGTTGGTCCATGAATCAAAGAAAGATCAATTAGTAGAAAAGTTAAAATATTACATTAAGAATTATTATGATGATAATTCAGAAGAAAGTAATAATATTGGGAGAATTATAAACCACAAGAGATTTGATAGGCTTATATCACTAATGGAAAATAGCAATATTCTTGAAGGTGGTTTTTTCAACCGTGAGAAAAAATATATTGCCCCAACATTAATCGATGAAATAGATGTCAATCATCCAATAATGAAAGAGGAAATCTTTGGGCCAATATTACCAATACTTACATATAATAAGCTTTCGGAAGTAATAGATATAATTAAGCTTAATCCCTATCCCCTAGCTCTATATTTATTTACTGAATGCAATTCAGTAGAAGATTATATTATTAATAACATACAATTTGGTGGTGGATGCATAAATAATGCAATATATCATATCGTAAATTCCAACCTACCATTTGGTGGTATTGGTTTTAGCGGAATGGGAAGGTATCATTCTAAATATTCCTTCGATACCTTTACTCATGAAAAGAGCATATTTAAATCTATCGGTAAATTTGATAGCAATCTAGTTTATCCGCCTTATAAAGAAAAGACTTTAACTTTGGTTAAGAAGATTTTAAAATAGACTGTATAGTTTACAATACTTGGAAGCCGGGTATTTATACTTATATTCAACATCATAATGGAAGGAGTGAAATCTTGGACATAAGTATTAATACTATTTTATTTGCATTTGGTATAACTTTATTTGCAGGAATCTCCACTGGCGTTGGGAGTATGCTTGCATTTTATGCTAAACAAACTAATGAAAAGTTCCTATCTGCAGCTTTGGGATTTTCAGCAGGAGTAATGATTTATGTATCCCTAATAGAAATTTTTGCAGAAGCAAGAACATCTTTAGAAACTCTATATGGAAGTACAAAAGGATATTGGATTACTACTATAGCTTTCTTTGCAGGAATTGCAATAATAGCATTGATTGATAAATTCATTCCAGAGGATGGAAATCCCCACGAAATACATGATGCAAGTGAATTAGATGCAAGTAATATTGTAAAAGATCAAAAGGAAGCCTCAGCTCTTATGAGAATGGGATTATTCTCAGCATTAGCTGTAACTATTCATAACTTTCCTGAAGGTTTGGCTACATTTATCGGTGCATTAGAGGATCCTACTTTAGGTATAAGTATAGGGATAGCAATAGCAATTCATAATATACCTGAGGGAATAGCAGTATCCGTTCCTATTTATTATGCAACAGGTGATAAGAAAAAGGCATTGAAGTACTCATTCTTATCAGGTCTCTCAGAACCTTTAGGAGCTATAATAGGATATTTTCTATTGTTCCGTTTCATGAATCAAGCAATGTTTGGAATAATATTTGCAATCGTTGCAGGAATTATGGTTTATATTTCTTTAGACGAATTATTACCTACTGCAGAAAAATATGGCGAACATCATATAGCAATTTATGGACTTATAGCTGGAATGGCTGTTATGGCATTAAGTTTACTTATCTTTGCATAATAAAACCTCATATGCATCGGAATTTACCTATGCATATGAGGTTTTCTACTTATCATATCTTGTATTATAGCCTTTATTAGTTTCTGGTCTATAGTCATTTGGATAATTAATGTCTGCTTTAATATCTGTTACTATTTCCTTAAGAGCCTTGAATACCTCATAAGGTCTTTGTATACCATATAGCCTATTTCCTACTCTCTTTCTAGAATTATTACCTGTACGAATATATCCCTCATCTATTCTTATAGTACCTACTCCTAACATGTTTTCAAGAGGACCTACATTTACTTCTAGATTTTCGATATTATAAAAGTCTTCTATCTTGTAGTCAACTCCCATAAAACCTGTTTTTATAATCACTCTCTTGTTTGTATAGCAAAAATATGTGTTTCTATAAACTAAAATTAACCTTATCATATTTCCAATGCCTAGCCAAAAAGGAAACATATGAAGTAGCATAAATATTGTAAAGAAGTTAAAGATTCCTCTAAATCCAAATCCACCATCAAACATAAAACCACCAATAAAAAAGCTATCCATAAGTCCCCAGATAATACCTATAATTAATAGCGGTAATCCTGAGGCTAAATGCACTAATATATGTGGTTTATCAGACCATATAACTCTTTCATTACTATCTAAAATATCTCTGAACTCATTTTCGTACAAATTATAACCCCCTTTAAGATTTGTGTCTAATCAAATTTGATCTCTTTAAATACATTCCCTTCAATATCCTTTATTCTAAATATATCTCCTTCTAGGATACCATAAGTATGTGGATTGCTTTCTTTAGGTAACGTAATAGAGCCTGGATTTATAAAATATATATTATCCTTTTTTTCAGCTCTTGGTATATGAAAATGTCCATATATAAATACATCTCCATCATTTAACTTTGGCATATTATCTTCATTATACTTATGACCATGAGTTAAGAATAGACGCCTATTTTCATATAATATTGTGGAATAAGTAGACATGATTGGAAAATCTAACACCATTTGATCAACTTCGCTATCACAGTTACCTCTAACAGCTATTATTTTATCTGCATAATCATTAATTATTTCAGTTACCTTTTTAGCATCATATTCTAAGGATAATGGGTTTCGGGCTCCATGATATAAAATATCCCCTAATATTACAATAAAATCAGCATTTTCTTCTTTAAATCTCTCTAATGCTTTATTCAAATAATAAACTGATCCATGTATATCTGATATAAAAAATAATTTCATCTATGGTACCTCCTATTATTTTATAATTTTCTTCCATCCCATTTTTTCAAGGCTACTCTAACAGACCTAGCCATTTCCTTACTAAACTCTGCTCCAGTTTTCCTAGCATAAAACATTTGAGCAAAATTGTCAGCATTATATTTGTTATTTTCAACAAAAGATTTTTCATTTTCACTAAACATTTCACTAAGCTCATCGTCACTTAATTTTCTATACTTTTCTTCAAATACAATAAACTTCTTATCAAATCTCTTTCTATGTATTCTTTTAGCATCTTCCTCATAATAACCAAAGCATAACATAGTCACTGGAAAAACCCAATCTTCAAGATTTAGCAATTCCTTATGAAACTCATAATTTTCTAGTATATCGCCTATGTAACAGGAGCCAATACCTAGAGATTCTGCAGCAATAACTGCATTTTGTGCAGCAATTAATGCATCCTCACATGCAAGTATTAAATCTGATTCTTGTGGTGCTTCAAATAATAAATTCTCTCTTTCAGCAAACTCCTTTACTCCTCTTAATCTATAATAATCAAACCATTTTTGTTGATCTGCTGCAAATATTAAAATTAAAGGAGCTTTCGCAATAAAAGGTTGATTATCACATGATTTACTTAATATTTCCTTGGTCTTTTTATCCTTTATCATTATTATGGAATAGAGACATTGATTCCCTGCAGTTGGTGCCTTTATTGCAGAATCTAAAATTATATCTAAATGTTCTTGGGATATTTCCTTATCTTTATATTTTCTTAATGATACCCTATTATTTATAACATCTATTACCTGATTCATAATTTCCTCCTTAGCTAATCAAATTAATTATCGGTTCTAGGTATTTTTTATCAGTCCAATCGCAGCTTTTACCAGCAGCTTCCAACAAGGCTTTCTCCCATGGTTCAAGTTTACTTTGGTCTTTCTTAGCAACAGACTTCTTTAACATATTGCATAGGGTACGGTCAATAAAAGTCATTTTTTCTTCATTCCATGCACCTCTTAAATATACTAACGGAATATTAGCTAGTTCTCCCTTTAAATTATGTTCTTTAACAGCATTAAATGCCTTTTCATCATATGGAGACGCCCCTACAGCAAATACAATGATTTTTCTATCCTTAAGCTTATTGTAATACTTCTTTAGAAAAGATAACCCTGCAATTCCAGAAGCATATAATCCTCCACCTAAAATAATTACATCATATTTATCTACAATTTCAATTGACGCTTTTTTAGTTTCCAATAAATCACAAGCTAGTTCTTCTTTTAACCAATCTGCATACTTCTTTGTTGCTCCATACTTAGACTGATAAAGTACTATTATTTTATTCATATCCCCAGCCCCTTAAATGATTATTTACGTACAATTAATTCCTTGTTATTATTCTAATACATAATGTTAGAAATTACCATAATATAAATAAATCAGTGAGTATCCCCACTGATTTATTTATATTGTATGCATATACTGTTCTGCTTCATACCACGGCACTGTAAAGGATACTCCCTTTGAACAGAATACTGAAGATGAAGTGTTATTTACATCCCTATCTTTGTCATATCCTATTCTTTGAATTACATCTTCTGCATTTTCACAAATATCATAACCATCATAAATAAAGCTAATGCTACCTGTTCCCTTAGTAAAGGAAATCAGCTCCATAGAATAGTCCATGAATGATTCAACTGGCCCCCTCCCCCTTATACAAACACTACTTCCATTTTGTATAGGTGGCTCAAAAGATCCTCTTAGCTTTTGAATATCTGAAATAACTCTACCTAAATACACTTCCTCTATATTTATCTCAAACTTATAGAATGGCTCCAACAATATGGCTTCAGCCTTTTCTAATCCCTGCCTTATAGCTCTGTAAGTAGCTTCTCTAAAATCTCCACCTTCTGTATGCTTTTGATGTGCTCGTCCATTTAATAAAACAATGTTTATATCAGTTATAGGTGAACCTGTTAATACCCCTTTGTGAATCTTCTCAAATACATGGCTTCTTATTAACTTCTGAAAGTTTAAAGCTAGTGTATCTACATGACATTGGCTGGAGAATGATATACCTGCTCCGATTGGTCTTGGTTCAAGTTTTAGTTGAACTTCAGCATAATGCCTCAATGGTTCAAAATGACCAAATCCAATTACAGCATCCTTTATTGTTTCCCTATATTGTACCTGTGGCTTTTCAAAAGTCACTGCTATATTGAATCTAGAAGCTATTACCTGTTCTAAAACTTCCAACTGAATTTTTCCCATAATGCTTACTAAAATAGAATTTGATTCATTATCATAAGTTACTGATAGCATAGGGTCTTCTGCTTCTAAAATACGAAGTTTCTCTAAACACTTAGTAATATCCGTATCATCCATTATATTTACCTTAGCTTGAAGAGCTGGATTTAGATAATGTTTGTCCTCAATTTGATCTATAATCTTATCAGTTTCTAAAATAGTCCCACACTTAGCTGACTTTAATCCCATGACTGCAAATATATCTCCGGCTACTACTTCATTTTTATTCTCATATTTTGCTCCATTATATATGCGAATTTCAGTTACCTTCTCTGAAAATGAATCATCTTCATTCCCAAAAATAAAATCCTCTCTAACCCTTAGCCTACCTTCCAATGCTTTAATAAATGTTATTCTATTACCTTTTTCATCGTGTCTAATTTTAAACACCTTTCCCCTAAAAGTCTTATCTTGTATTTCTTCATAATCTGTTGGTGTTATTATAGAAAAAACATCTAGGAAATTAGATATCCCTTCACCCTTTAATGCCGAGCCTGTTAATACTGGAAATATAGATTGTTTTTTAAACAATTTTATTATAGTATTCCTTAATTTTTCCGCAGTATAATTCTCTTCCAAATAGCTCTCCATAAATTCTTCATCACGTTCAGCTATAAACTCTGTTAATGACTCATCTAAATTATTTATACCATCTATTGATTTTATATGGATAATATCATCTGTTAGCTTATTCTTAATATCGTACATTATATTATCTAGATTAAAGATATTCATATCAGCTTTGTTTATAAATATAATAGTCGGTATTTTATATGTCCTTAGTAATTTAAATAAGGTTGTAGTATGGGCTTGTACACTTTCTCCCCCACTTATTAGCAATATAGCATAATCCAATACAGATAATGCCCTTTCCATTTCAGCTGAAAAGTCCATATGTCCAGGTGTATCTATAAGATAATAGAGGTCATTATTATAGGTAAATGTACCCTGTTCTGAAAAAATTGTTATTCCTCTTCTTTTTTCTATTTCATTTATATCTAACGCAGAGGTTTGATGATCAACTCTACCTAGATTTCTTATACTTCCTGTATTGTATAATATTTGCTCAGAAAAAGTAGTTTTACCAGCATCTACATGTGCAAGAATTCCAATGGTTTTTTTCATACTTTATCTCCTCTAAATACTCTTTGACATTTTTAGGAACAAGGAGTATTATAATTAATAATATTCTAGGTGTATTATATCAAATCTTAAGGAGGTAATTCTACATGCCTAACATAGCCTCATTCATCTCTTATGTATTTCTTACTACCTTTACTCCTGGTCCAAATAACATAATGTCTATGTCAAATGCTAGCAGATATGGCTTTAGAAAAAGTATTACTTTCAACTATGGAGTATTTATAGGATTTTTTATAATCTTAGGCCTATGCAATTTATTTAGTTATACTCTTTTTAGCCTATTACCTTCAATAAAACCAATTATGACCTATATTGGAGCTGGGTATATCTTGTACTTAGCCTGGAAGACTTATCATAGTAATAATACTCAAACTGAGAAAAAGAATGATAAAAATACAGCCACATTTTTATCTGGATTTTTGCTTCAGTTTGTAAATCCTAAAACAATATTATACGGAATAACTACATTTTCTACCTTTGTTGTTCCTTATTATAGTTCACCTGCTGTACTTGGTTTATTTACCTTTACTTTAGCTTTTATGGGATTCATATCAACCTTATGCTGGTCGTTATTTGGATCTGTATTCCAAAGATTCCTATCAAACTATGAAAAAGTAATAAATACCATAATGGCTTTATTGCTTGTATACTGTGCAATTTCATTATTTATGTAAAAAAGCTTTAGGTCTTTTTTATGATAGTAAAAGAAGACCTAAAGCCATTGTAGCCATGCCTAATACAAAGCCATATATAACGATATGGTGTTCCCCATATTGCTCAGCTGTTGGTAGTAGTTCATCTACTGAAATATAAACCATTATTCCAGATACTATTGCAAAGATAATTCCAAACATAGTATCACTTAGAAAACGTATTAATAGAAAGTATCCTACTATTGCCCCTAAGGGTTCTGATAATCCTGAGATAAATGAATATTTAAATGCTTTTTTCTTACTCCTTGTTGCATAATATATTGGCACAGAAACAGCAATCCCTTCTGGAATATTATGAATTGCTATGGCTATACCTATGCTAATTCCTAGATTTAGGTCTTTAAGCGCTCCCATAAATGTGGAAATACCTTCTGGAAAATTGTGTATGCCTATTGCCAATGCAGATAAAATTCCTAATCTATATAAATTATCATTTCTATCACTAGACATATCTGGACTAGGAATAAACTTATCAATTAAGGCTATTATCTCAACACCCATAAAAAAAGATAATACAGTTATCCAATATCCTAAATTACCATGTAGTTCTTCAAGCATTAATTTTGCCTCAGCAAATATTTCAATCATGGATACATATAACATTACCCCGGCTGAAAATCCTAAAGTCCCTGAAATAAACTTATTATTTAAACTCTTTGTCTGTAAAGCAAATAAACTTCCAAATCCAGTAGATAAACCAGCCAACAAAGTAATACTAAAAGCAAATATTATATTCCTTATCCCATAATCCATATACATCTCCCCTAGTAGTTAACTATATGCTCAATTCTTAATAGTCATTACTAGTTCGATGAATTTTTGATCCATATGTGGTGGAGTCCATTCAGGACTCTTGCAAATGAAAATATAATCAAATTTATCTGATTCTAATGATTTAATATTTGTTATGTGCTCAAAAGGAAATTCTCCTTCCAAACTACTTATCTGTGAATCATCTCTTCTTATCCATTTTACTTTTGTATTTGGCCTATCTTCAACTAATCTCCTCAGCCAATTTCCACAGTTGTATGTATCTCCACCAGTAAAATAGTGATAATAATCATGGTGAAAATCAATATTAACAATGTTTATTTGTTCACCCTCAGGAACTAAATCTATTATCTTTTTGATATCCTTATGGGTATCAGCTATTAAGATATGTTCCTGTTTAATGTTCAACGATTTTAGTAACTCTCGAAGATAATAATATTCCTGAATCACTCCTATTTCTTTAATCTCAGGATATTTCTCATAGCTTTCATCCCACATTAGCTTCAACTCATCATGTGGAATTTCATCACTTCCGTCTGGAAATAGCCTTTCCCTATCTTCAGCACTAATATCTATAAAATAATCAAAATCTATGCTCAATATATTCGCCATATTATCACCTCTAAGTAACTATTATACTATAAAAAATAATTATATTAGACATTTTAGTTCCCTTAATTCTATTGGTATAATATAATTAATACATAAATAAATTATAAAACCCCAACAGTTGTAGTTCCCTTAATTCTATTGGTATAATATAATAGACTTTCAAAAGAATTAAATATCAATATAGTTGTAGTTCCCTTAATTCTATTGGTATAATATAATTTTTTATATTTTTTACTTGAGGTAATTCGGTTGTAGTTCCCTTAATTCTATTGGTATAATATAATGTATTTGCATGGAAGGATAGACACAACGAAGTTGTAGTTCCCTTAATTCTATTGGTATAATATAATGAAAGCTCAATACGGAAGGATTAGTACAGGGTTGTAGTTCCCTTAATTCTATTGGTATAATATAATTGACTTTCTTTGCGTCAGCTGCGTAGTTCAGTTGTAGTTCCCTTAATTCTATTGGTATAATATAATAACGTAATTGATACTAATATTGACGGCTGGGTTGTAGTTCCCTTAATTCTATTGGTATAATATAATCATCAACATAATAAACAATATTATCAATTTGTTGTAGTTCCCTTAATTCTATTGGTATAATATAATCTCGCTAAGAAAATATTTTGGTGCTTAGAAGTTGTAGTTCCCTTAATTCTATTGGTATAATATAATTAAAATGATTTCATATGCTTATCCCATGCAGTTGTAGTTCCCTTAATTCTATTGGTATAATATAATATGTCGTTCATTATAGTTAAATTGAGTTTAGTTGTAGTTCCCTTAATTCTATTGGTATAATATAATAAGAATATATTTTACCTGAACTAGATTGTAGTTGTAGTTCCCTTAATTCTATTGGTATAATATAATCCCCTAAAGGTGCATATTTTAGAAAAATTTGTTGTAGTTCCCTTAATTCTATTGGTATAATATAATTTAACAACTCTTGTATTGAATCAATGTTACAGTTGTAGTTCCCTTAATTCTATTGGTATAATATAATATACCTTATCTACCCTATTCCAGCGCTGGG
>JAKELU010000009.1:0-15862 GCA_022760735.1 Firmicutes bacterium FC7 | reverse complement strand
CAAAATTATTAGATATAAATGAGTTGTAGTTCCCTTAATTCTATTGGTATAATATAATAATATTACCTTGATTACCATACTTTTCCCTGTTGTAGTTCCCTTAATTCTATTGGTATAATATAATATGTTCGTTAGATGCAAATGTAAAACTAGTGTTGTAGTTCCCTTAATTCTATTGGTATAATATAATATGTATACTTTAAATTAGCCTTTTTTGTACGTTGTAGTTCCCTTAATTCTATTGGTATAATATAATGATGCAAACCTGCTGGAACATCACTTTCGAGTTGTAGTTCCCTTAATTCTATTGGTATAATATAATTATTTACAACTAAAATGCAATGCAAATGTGGTTGTAGTTCCCTTAATTCTATTGGTATAATATAATTTATTTCCAGTAGAAATACAACGTGCTTTTGTTGTAGTTCCCTTAATTCTATTGGTATAATATAATTGGAACGCATAAACCCCAGATTTTTCAACTAATCTGGGGTTTATTTTTGTTTAAAACAAACTCTAAATCTGTAAAAATATTTTATTTTCTTATCTTTTTATAAGAATGTCAATTGTTCTGTTGCACTAATGGTATCATACTTGGTTGGACTTCCGACCAATATTCTTACAGATTCATATTGTTTTTCAGTTATAACTAACATTCTCACAGATCCTTTTCTCGGTAGATTTGAATTAATCCTATTTTCATGTTTAATGACAGCATCATACCCATTACATACCCTAGCATAAACTGAAAATTGTACCATATGATAACCATCTTTTAATAAGAAGTCCCTAAACTTTGATGCTACTTTTCTATCCTCTTTAGATTTTACGGGTAAATCAAAAAATACTAATATTCGCATATACTTATTTGTATTCATATTGCTTTAATTCTATTAGGTCAGGAAGAATTAGATCTTTACTTGCCCCAGAAAGAAAACTTATATAACTACTTACCATCATCTCTATACTATTTAAAATGGTGTGCTCTTGTTCATTAGATTTAATACAGTAACTTAACATAGAAAAAATTTCTTTTTTTAACTCAGGGTTTAGTTCAGAATCATAATCTTCTTCCATATCTAAGAGGATATTTTTTGTAACATAATAATCTACAAATGGTCTATATGGTTCCATAAAATCGTCTGCTAAATTATAACTATTTAATTCATTATCATGAAAAATACCTATTGCTGGCTCAAATCCATGAGCTACTACAGTTCTAGCTATATTTCCACGAATAATACTATATCCATAGTTTAAACATGCATTCACTATATTATCATTTCGTCTTCTAAAATTGTAGCCATATAAAGTTTTAAAATAATATATAGCTGCTGTTGCTTCGACATTTGTTGTATCTCCTGAATTAACTCTATTTTCAAGAGAATATAGATAATCTCCATCTAACCCTAAAAAGCTAAGACAGTGTCCTTGGTTACGTATCTTTGCTTTCACTATTTTTTGCCATAACCTTTTCTTTTGTGGCACTGTTTGTGCTAATTGATACTTTAGCATTTTAAGATGCCTTGAATGCTTTACGAAAGGTAAAGTGACCGAGCAAGGCAAATGCTTATTATCAATAACAAATAGTACAATGCCATATTCATTTAATTTTTGAAATAAATATGTGCTAATTGTAGAATGAAGATTATCTATCATTATACAGTTAATATCTTCCAATGGTATACTCGTTTTTTCTATACCAGATACTATCAGCTGTTCCTTTTGCGTAGATATTTTCACATCATTAGACACATATAGATTCCGATACGCCATAATATCCCTCCATACCAGGGAACCTCATTCTTTTTTCTTTCTTAACTTCTGTAATGTTTCCTAAAACATCAACCTGTAACTTTTTAATGTATTCTAAACTCTGTATCCCAAGATTCACCACCTCGAAACTTCTATCATGCGATTCTAATGTAATCGCGGCATTAGAGATTCCAGCTTTTATATAATACATTGGCTGCTCATTTACAATAATTTTATCCCCAAGACTAGTTTTAGCATTGGCACCCTTCTTATGTTTAAATATAACCAAATCTCTAGAATATAAACTAAATATAAAATTTTCTTCTTTCATCTCTTTCCATTCATTGTAATTCTTATTTGCAACACATGCTTTATTTGGTAGCTGTTGCTTGATCGTGTCAGATACATATATAGGAACAAAATAATATTTTCCATCTTCTTTAAAAATATCAATTCTTACCATATCTCCATTGGATGCTACACCATCACCATTATTCACCATCACTCCTAATGTCTGCTTTTCCATTATTTTCACTTTCTTAACTATAGGCCCATCTGAACCATCCGATTTAGGTTTTCTAAATTCTTCTGCAAAAGCTTTTTTTGCGTCATAATTGTATTTTTTTAATCTTTCACATAAAGCTTCATACAAAAGTCTATCATCTTTTTTATTGTAATAACCTATAATTTCATTATTTTTCTTATCCCATTTTAGATCCTTCAGATTCTTCTTAGATATTACATATCCTTGGTCTATTAATTTTGGACTTCTTACAGTATCTAAATGTGCTGGCCCTGTTACACTACGTTTTGGAGCTCTAGATACAAAAATTGGTTTTATTTCTTCATCTCTATACCCTAATTTATAAAGAATATCTTTATATAAATAAGGTCTATCACTTAATCTAATTTCCAGTTCTTTTCTAAAATTATACCAAGGTTCAGGGAACTTGACGCCGAAAATTTCATCAAATTCTTCTCTAGAAAGTTTCGTTAAATCTAAGATTTCACCTGTTTCTTTATCTTGGTATTCACTAAATCTACTATATTTTAATTCTCTTCCCTTTACATATTTAGATATCTTTTGAATCATTGAACTAGTAGTGCACGCAACAACCACTGCATCCAAAGCATGATGTTTGTCATTTTCTTCCCTCATTTTAATTAGTCCCCAGTTTTTCCTTAAGTAACTTGTTATTGAACCATTTACAGTAATTACATTTCTTTTTGAATACTTCTTAGATTCTGCAAACTCTAAATTAGCTCTTATATAATTATAGAATTGAGTCGTAATATATTTAGTGTCTTGTAAATTACGTTCTTTAAATGCTTCTATTTCTTCTTTTGAAAGTTTCTGTTTTAATAATCTTTGTCTCTTCTTATGGTCTTTGATGTTATTAACAAATACTTCAAACTTATGCCATTTCTCTAAATCATGTCCAAAATATTCATAAGGAAGTCTATTACCTTTCTGTCTATTTTCATCTGCATATACTAATACCTTATTTTTATAACTATCATCGAAACAAATGCTATAAGGAATAATATGATCTATATCAACTACGCTTTTATCAAATAAATCCTTTACACTAATATGTCTTCCTGAATATGCACAAATTTCGTTTTGTTCCTTCCACAACTTGTACTTTACTATATCATGCCCAGTTGGACTAACAACCCCTAGGGATTTTATATATTCTTTAGCTTTATCATTTACTTCTGAATTCTCTTTCATTGACTTCTCTATTTTTTTTCTTTCTTCAAAATTTTTAGACATCTCTCTAGCCAATTCAATGCATATAAGTTGTGGACTTCCATATTTACGGATTATTGCATTTAATACTTTTATACTTTGGGATATGGCTCTACAAACTACTGGATTAGTAATATCCTTTAGTATGTCGGTATTGAGTAGTTTTTTCTTTTGGCCTGATATGGAACCTTTAAAATCATAACCGGCCATTTCACAAGCCTCATTATATATAAAACCATCTTCCAAAAACGGAATTATTTTTCTTATTGCCTTAATAGATAAATTACCAGTCTTACTAAAATTTAGGTTAAGTAATTCATCTATAATTTCATTTGATAAATTTACCTCTTTAAGTTTTAATATTCTAGTATTATCGTTCTTATAAACAGTTAAAGTTCTAGCTATATAATCGATTATATTAATATCAAATGTTTGAAATATTTCTTTATCTACCTTTTCTACCTTTTTTCTAATTTCATGATATGCCTTAAGATAATTAAATTTTGCTTTCTTCTCTACATCATTTATACTTTTATTTCCATAATCTAGATTCTTAAAAAACGAACCTTCTTCTAGTCCAATAGTACTCCTTAATTTCGAATAATCAATTGATGAGGACTTAAATGCTAGTTCAATTAATTTCCTTCTTTCATCCTCTGTTAATCTTCTAATTGATGTATCTGGCATAATTATTTTTAAATTATTAATTCCTTGTAATAAGCAAAAATATTCAAAACTATATGTTGCTCTGCAGGCTCTTTCTTCATCTTTTTCGAAAGTACATTTGCCCAACATTTTCTCAATTATATTGCCACCATATGGGCTAGGTTGCCCGTTGGGCATATTACCAGGACCTTGATCAAATGATCTCTGGGATTTGAAAATTTCTAAGTATTTATGTTCAAATTCTTTAGTTGTATATCGATTTCCAAATTCTCTTTGCTTATTGAAGATTATCTTTATTTCTTCTTCTAATAAATCTCTAAGTATTGTATTCTTATAGTCATCAGTTTTATTTCTTGTCATTAATATTTCATTTCCATTCCAATCTTTAGCTCTAAATTTGCTATCCTTGTACAACATGTGACCTACAGTTTGATATCCCGAATTTATTAAAAGTTCTTTATTCTCGTTAGTTGCTTTTAATAGTTTTCCTTCTTCTTTATTATTAGCTTCTGATTTCCTATTTGACTTAAATCCCCTATGCTTTGCAAAATGATATAGTATTGCAGCAAGTTCCTCATTATTGATGATACCATTCAATGCTTCATATCTTATTTTATAAACGTTTGCATGTTTTGATGTTTTAAACATTGATTCCAAGTTACTTATACTTATTAGCCCTTCATCTTCAAATAGTTTTTTAACTCTATCTAACCTATGTCTCCTACGTCTAAGTCTACGCCTAGTCCCTCTAGCTTCTCTTCTTTCTGAAGCTAAGGATGCTCCTGTATCTGGAACTTCTGCCCTATCAAAAGTACGTACGCCCAAATCCACTATTCTATTCGCTTCTTCGTTAGAATCATGACTTAATACAGCCCACCCAACTGATGTTATCCCAATATCTAACCCTATTCTATAATTCATTCCTCTCATCCTCCCATAAAAAAGATGACCCAACCTACAAAAATGTAGATTGGGTCAGAGCTTTTCGGTTTTCTACCTTATTGTAGTAACCTTAATTATATTGGTATAATATAATTTAATGTCATTTTACACTTTTCTTCCATTTTTGTCAATATAATTATTCCCAAAATTTATAATTATAGACATATTTCTTTATTTGCATTTTATTGTAAAATATATAATTAGCAATTCAAATTTAATACAATTAAAATTAATTAAATTTCATGATATAATGTTATTTCGAGGTGATAATTTGAAAGACTTAATAAAACGAATTAATGAATTGGCCAGAAAATCTAAATCAGTAGGCCTAAGTGAAGAAGAAAAGGAAGAGCAACATAGATTAAGACAGGAATATCTTCAAATATTTAGAGGAAATTTTAAAGAAACTCTTATGAATATAAAAGTAGTTGATGAAATGGGTAATGATGTAACACCTGAAAAGCTACTAAAAGAACAAAACAAAAAGAAGAATTAAGCATAGAGAGGTATGCCAGAACCTGGACTACCTCTATTTTATTTATAGACTATATCATCCACCTATTAGGTGAGTTACTAACAAATGGGTATAATATATTTGACTATGAATATAAAAAACATAGGGTAATTTTTAAATAAGGAGGATTATATGAAAGGTATAAAAAGAATTGCCTTAAAAATCGTGACAAAATCTTACCTAGATATAAAAAAGTATTATAAACAGACTAGAAAAATATTAAATATATTAAATCCTCCTAAAAAAGAAATATATAAAATGCTAGATCACAAAATTATAGTAAACGATAGAGAAATTCCAGTTAGAGTATTCATTCCAAGTGAGGACCCCTTATCTAAGTTACTAATATTTTTTCATGGAGGGGGTTGGGTAATTGGAAACATCGATTCTTATACTAATGTGTGCTCTGATTTAGCAAATAATACTGGCCATATAGTAGTATCAGTAGACTATAGACTTGCCCCTGAGAATCCATTTCCAGCAGGCCTTGAGGACTGTTACCATGTAACTAGGGAGATTTTTCAACATCCTGAAATATTGAAATGTAGAAAAGAAGATATTGCTCTTATAGGAGATAGTGCAGGAGGCAATCTAGCGGCAGCTGTATCTCTTATGGCTAGAGATAGAGGTGAATTCCTTCCTAACAAGCAAATACTTATATATCCTGCTACCTACTATGACCATAGTAGTTCCTCTCCTTTTACATCTGTCATCGAAAATGGGACCGACTATATTATGACCTCTGATCGTATTCAGGATTATATGGAACTTTATGTTCCTAATAAGGAAGATAGACTAAATCCTTATGTTGCACCAATTCTAGCTGAAGATTTGTCCAATCAACCTAGTACATTAATAATCACTGCAGAATATGACCCTCTAAGAGATGAAGGAGAAGCATATGGTTTAAAGCTTGAAAGTTTTGGAAATCATGTTAAAATATATAGAATGAAAGATGCAATTCACGGATTTTTTTCTAATCCATTAGCAACTGAAGAAATAAATAAGTGCTATGAAATAATTAATGATTTTCTAAATGATAAATTATAGGTGAGGATTTAAATGAGACAAAAAACATTAAAATGGAAAAAACTTGATAATGCTTCAAAGATTTTTCCTGCAACTTGTAATAATAGAGACACAAAGGTATTTAGATTAGCATGCGAACTATATGACGATGTAGATCCTGATATACTTCAAAAAGCTGTAGAATTAGCTATTGATAGCTTCCCACTATATAAGTCTGTACTAAGAAGGGGAGCCTTTTGGTACTACTTTGAAATGAGTGAATTAAAGCCTATTGTACAAGTTGAATCTAAACCAGTATGTGCACCTATTTATATTAAGGGATTAAAAAACCTTTTATTTAGGGTTTTCTATTATAAAAAAAGAATTAATCTTGAGGTTTTCCACGCATTGACTGATGGTGCTGGATGTATTTGGTTTATGGAATCAATTATATATTATTATATGACATTAAAATATGAGGAATTATCTAAGGATATTCCGAAGATAAATTATAGGGCATCTATTAGTGAAAAAATGGATGATAGTTTTGAAAGAAATTTTCATAAGGATATTGCTTATAGAAGAACGTTTAAAAATGAATATAAGAAAGCATATAGAATAAAGGGAACTAGAAACCAAGAAAATAGGATGAAGTTAATTGAAGGAACCATGTCTGCTAAGAAGGTTTTAGAGCTATCCCATAAACACAATACTACTCTGACTGTATTTCTAACATCTCTATTTTTATATTCAATATATAAAGATATGCCCTCTGATAAAATTAATCAACCCATTGTATTATCAGTTCCAATAAACTTAAGACAGTACTATGAATCATATACAGCTAGGAATTTCTTTAGTACAATGAACATTTCATATGACTTTGGAAAAAATAGCAATAGTCTAGAAGATATTATTAAGAGCGTTCATGAATCCTTTAAAAATGGGTTAACTAAAGAGAAATTGGACCTACACCTTTATAGGTTTATGTCTTTAGAACGAAATCCTATAACAAGAATAATTCCTCTTCCTATTAAGGATTTTGCTCTAAAGATTGCTAACTATATTAATGACATGAGAATAACAACATCTATATCTAATATTGGTCAGATAAAAATGCCCTCAGAATTTAGTGAATATATAAATAAGTTTACAATTTGTGTTAGTGCAAGGAGACCTCAAATAACACTATGCTCTTATAAGGATAATTTAGTAATCAGCTTTACTTCTCCATTTGAAGAAACTGATATTCAAAGAATATTTTTTCAGTATTTGACTAATAACGGCATAGATGTTCAAATAACGTCCAATCTTTAAAGGAGGAATATTTTGCAATATTGTAATCATTGTAGAGTTTATATAACTGAAAAGAGAGAAAGATGCACATTATGCGGAAATCCACTTGAAGACAATAATATTACTAAAAGTTATGATACATTTCCAAAGATACCACCTTTTTATCAGAGCCACTTGGCTATAAAAATAATGATATTTATATCTATAGCAGTCGTTGTTCTAAGCTTTGCTATATATACAATGTTTCCATCAAGAATTAATTGGCCAATACTTGTACTGCTTGGACTTCTTAGTATGTGGTTAAGTCTAGTTGTAATCATACAAAAAAGCTATCATATACCTAAGAAAATAATATGGCAGGTTGTGATTATTTCGTTACTATCTATTTTCTGGGATTGGAGGACTGGTTGGAGAGGGTGGTCTTTAGACTTTGTAATCCCCATAGCTTGCATGTCTGCCATGATATTAATGTATGTAACCGCTAAGGTACTTAGACTTAGCGTTAACGACTATATAACTTATGCATTAATAGATGGGGTTTTTGGAATAATACCACTGATTTTTATCCTATTTGATTGGGTTAAGATAATTTACCCTTCTATTATAAGCGTATCCTTAAGTATAATTACATTGGCAGCAATATTTATTTTCCAGGGAGAAAATATTAAGGAAGAATTAAATAAAAGAATGCATATATAAAAAATCAATGGGCCTTTCCCCATTGATTTTTTAATTAAACTCTCTTTCAAAGTTTTCGATCTTGAACTTTTTCATAAAATTATTTTTTGCATCTATACCTAGCTTATGAAGTACCTTAAGCATAATATCACTATCAACAGCAACTTTTATTTCTGAACTTGCTGCAAATTCATTTACTCTATCCCTACCTTCATCCCTAGGAATTAATGCTTTAGGTCCTCCTACACAACCACCAATACATCCCATACCTTCTATAAAATTAGCATGTATATTACCTTCTTTTATATCAGAAAGAATCTTCTTGCATTCTTTTATACCATTTGCTTGAGTTGTAGTTAGCATCTTATACTTCTCAGGATATAATCTCTCTATGGCCTCACTTACAGCTACGGATACCCCACCAGTTCTAGCATATAATCTTCCACCTCTAGAAGCATATTCAGTAGAAAAATCCTCTGGCATCTTACTTGGCTCTATTCCAAGTGTATCAAATATATCCTTTAATTCAGCAAAAGTAAGCACGTAATCTATGTCACCTATTAAGTCTCTTTCTTTTGCTTCAGCTTTTTTAGCAACACAAGGTCCTATAAATACAACTCTACTATTCGGATTTAATATTTTTATTACCCTACCAGCTGCTACCATAGGGGATACAGATGGAGAAACGTGTTTTATAAGGTCATTATAGACTCGTTTAAGCATAGCAACCCACATAGGACAGCAACAGGAGGTTATCATAAAATCATCTTTATCATTTACGAATCTATCAAATTCAACCGCTTCCTTTAAAGTTAGAATATCTGCAAAAAAGGCTACCTCTACCATATCAGTAAAACCCATAAGTTTAAGAGCACTTCTTAATTTATAAATTGATACGTCCTTACCGAACTGACCGGTTATGGCAGGTGCCACAGCGGCAAATACTGGTTCTTTATTCTTTAGCAAATCAATTAATGGTACAAACTCTACCTTGTCTAATATGGAGTCTGTTGGGCAAGCTTCTACACAAAATCCACAATCTGTACATTTATCATCATCTATTGACGATGTTTTCGTCTCTTCATCTATGAATATTGCATCAAAGGGACATGAACGTTGGCAAATAGTCTGTCCACTATCATCTACACAATCCATCGAGCAGACTTTTACTTTATTGACCACTTTATGATTAGCCTTATAAGACTCTATTGCTCTTTTTAAATCGTCTATGTAATTATCTGTAAAGTCAAGTTGAACCCCACAAAGAGTTGATATAACATTCGCTAGCTCATCTTTTTTAACAGACTCTTTGCTTAATATACTTCGTACTTTTCCCTCAAATCCGCCTTCATAATAGGATTTTACAATCTCCTTAAACATGTCACTATATTTAGCCTTCAAGATACCATCTCCTAAAGCATTATCACTTCTATATATTTTGCAAATATAGTGATTTTATATACACTTAGCTTCATATAAATTAAAACGAGGTGAAAAAATTGCAAAGAAGATTTATCTATGGTTCTATATTAATGGTATTTTTAAATATATTCGTCCGCCTAATCGGATTAACCTATGATGTTCTGTTATCTAGACTTTTAGGTGCAGAAGCTATAGGGCTATTTGAAATTTCTCTTTCAACACTCATGATATTTCTAATTGTTGTTATGTCTGGAATATCTACAGCTATAACTAAGTTAGTTGCAGAACATAATTCTAATAATAATTATATGAGTATAAATTCCATATTCAGGGACGCTCTATATTTAAATCTTGTAACCTCAATAGTTATTAGTTTTATAGTAGTTTTTGCTGCAGAATTTATTACAGTTAATATACTTAAGAACTCATCAATGTTAGTAGGAGTATATTTATTGATCCCAGCTATAATCACTATTGCCATAAGCACTGTATATAAGTCATTTTTCTATGGATTAAAAAATATTGTTATACCTGGTATAGGAGAAATAATTGAAGGTCTATCTAAATTTATTTTTGTAATGTTAGTCATTTCTAATCTTTCTCCCTTAAGTTCTACTAAAAAAGCAACTATTGCAATACTTGGAATAAGCATAGGAGAATTTTTTAATGTATTATGGTACTTATATTCCAAAAACAAACTAAATAAATCAAAAAAATCATTTAAAAAGGAAAAAGCAAACTCATTTATACCAAAAATCCTGATTATTTCCCTGCCTCTAACTTTATCTGGCTTTCTAAATGTAGCTATACGATTTTTAAATACTATTTTAATTCCCAGTAGGCTTATGCTAGCTGGATATTCTAGAAACCAGTCCGTTGCAGCGATAGGAAGAATCATGGGCATGACTATGCCCTTAATTTCATTACCCTTTGTAGTAACTAATGCCCTAGTAGTAAATTTAATTCCAAGTCTAACAGAGCAGATGATACATAAGAGATATAAAGAAATAAGAGCTGATATACAGCTCTCTATCAAAGTAACTCTATTAGTATCTATACCCTTAGCTTTAACATATATCATGCTATCTAAGCCAATAGCCATTTTTTTATACAATGATAGCTTAGTGGCTGAATATATTAAGATTATGGGCTTGGCCACTATATTATTTGGGTTACAACACAATATAGCAGGTATATTGTATGGAATAAACAAGCAAAATTCCGCTACATTTAATAGACTCGTTGGAATGGGCGTACAAATTTTTATAACTTATACACTAGTTGGAAGCCCAGTCATTGGAGCCTATGGAATCTTTATTGCTTATTATTGTTCATTTATTATTGTAATGTTTCTTGATATTATAACTTTAAGAAGATTAATTAAGCTTAATCTTGATTACATTGATATAATAGGCAAGCCCACACTTGCTTCCTTCTTTATGATAGCAATAATATATATAACTAATTATGATTTGGGAAATTTACATAATACAAGCTCTTTGCTATTTATACTAAGTTTAGCTGTAGGAGCCCTTTCGTATTTTCTTGTTCTTACATTGACTAGAGCATTGCCTAAAAACTTAATTAGGAAATTTTTAAAATCCTAATTATAATATGAAATATTTACTACTGGTATTCCTCTAATTATTCTATCTCGAATTTCAGAAAGTAATTTCTGGTATTCTTTTAATTCATTTACATCTAATTTTTTATGAAATACGGAATATAAAGTTAAATCTCTTAACCTTAGAAAATATGGAATTTCTTCATACCAGAAAGAGTCTAAACGGTTTTCTTGATTATAACCCTCCATAAAAGCAGTAAGAAATCTATTTGCAAATACATCTTTTTCTTCTTGAGTATAATCGGAACATAATTTCCAAACAGAATAATAAATTGCAATAGCAATGTCACTTATAAAAAATTGATACGAACTATCATCAAAATCAAATATTGTAATTTCCCCTTCATTAACGAAAAAGTTACCGGAATGAGGATCTGTATGAATTAGTCCAAAAGTATCTAAATTCTTAGGGAGTTTTTCAAAATGCTCTAAAAGATCCTTACCTTTCTTTATGATTTCCACATCTTCATTAGGCAGATGTAATTCTAGAGATAATAAATCATCCTCATCCCAGTCTGGCCTTCTAATGTGTTCACTTTCTGGTATAAAACCCTTAGTCAGTCTATGCATTTGACCTATTGTTCTTCCCCACTCCCTTATTATATTGTCATTCATAAATTCAGAAGGGTTCTCTTTACATAAATGTCTCCCTAACGCTTTATCAAATAAACATGCTATAAAATATCCGTTATCAACAGGTATTTTTTCAGCATATAGATTGTCAATTGAAGGATTTGCCTTTGCTACCCTAACACCATTTTTAGCTAAATAAGCTATCCATTCTAGTTCAGCTAATACAGTATTTATGTTTCTATGGGAGCTGTGTGTTAGTCTTAAAATATAACTAATTCCATCTTTTTCTACTTCATAGACATAATTTTCAAAGGATCCTAATTTCTTTAATGAACTTCTATTAATACCAAATTTTTCAGCAGCTTTATGTAATACATCATTGTTAAATTGAGATTCTACTTCCTTTTCCATGCTATTCCTCCATTCTAGATGTATTTAAAATGTCATATGTCTACTAATGCTAGTTAAGTACTCTTCCCTTTTCTTATAATCAGTCAATATACTACCTACCTTCCTCCAAAAAGACCTATCATGATTCATATGGTGTAGATGACACATTTCATGAACTACTACGTAATCTATTATTTCTATTGGAGCCATTATCAATCTGTAATTAAATCTAATTACCTTATCTGAAGTGCACTCCCCCCATTTAGTCTTCGATTCATTAACTTCTATTGCTTTAGGCATTATTCCTATATGTTTTTGATAAAACTTAACCCGCTCCTTAACTATAGACTTACAACTTGAGATATAGAATTTCTTTAACCTTGCCCTCATTTCTTCCTCATTTAATCCTTCAGTATCTATTAATTCACTAAGATCAATTTCCTTACCCATATATAAAAACTTTCCATCATTTTCATATGCTCTATAATCATCATTGTTATTACTTTTATCAATAAGGTCTAGCCTTGATTTTATTTCCTTCTTATATTTCATTACAGCATTGATGATTACTTCTTCACTAGTATTATTAGGTGCCTTTACTGTAACATAGCCAACAGAATCGATGCTAATTAATATCTTTTCCCGCTTGCCATATTGAACTTCAACATCTATTGAAAAATCTCCAAAATCAACTTTCATAAACTTCCCCTATCTAATTTAAGCTACACAATTTTTTCCCTAATTAAAGTATATATTAGATGTTCTTATATTTAAAGAAATTAATATATAAGATATACTATAAGTAAAATATTAAGTTGGAGATAATAGAAAATGAACGTATTCACCTTAAAAATAATTGCTTTAATAAGTATGATGATTGACCACTATGGGGTAATATTTCATAGTGGTGTTGATATTTATCGGATAATTGGTAGAATTGCCTTCCCTATTTACTGCTTTCTACTAGTTGAGGGATATTTACATACCAAGAATATAAAGAATTATGCTAAAAGATTATTTATCTTTGCATTAATATCAGAAGTAGCTTTTGACTTAGCTTTCTATGGAGAAATAGAATTTACTCATCAAAATGTTTTCTTTACCTTGCTAATTGGATTAGGAACTATGTACTTGCTGGATAATCCTGAAAAATATAATATTAAACCAGGATATATATCTTTCTTCTCATTTATGCTAGCAATTATTCTTAGTGTTGACTATAATTTTATAGGAATAATATATATACTTGCTTTTTACTACACAAGAAACTTACCTAAAACCATTAGACTATCAAGAGTTGCTTTAATACTATTTATTATTAATCTATTGACTATGTCAATAAAGCAGCAATTTGCACTATTATCATTGCCTATCATATATTTATATAATGGGGAATTAGGACCTAAGAACAAGATATTACAATTCCTTTTTTATGCAGCTTATCCATTACATTTAATAATATATTATCTTTTTAAAACCATTTGATATTTAATCAAGTGGTTTTTTCATATATTATAACTTACTGGTTAAACTACCTTCTACAAGGAGGGATTAAAATGAAAAAATTTATACTTTTATCCTTAATATTAATCATATTGATTACTAGCCTAATTGGATGTTCAGCTAAAAAAGATGCTCCTATAAAAGAACCGACAGAAGAAAGGGAAATTCCAATAGAAGAGGATGGGTTGCCTGAAGTCGAAGAAACATCTAAAACATGGCCTTCATCGATAGAGGAAACTATTGTTATTGAGGCAAATGAAGAACCAATAACTTTAAATTACTTTGAAGGAAGAAACTTCATAACTTATGTGCCTGAGGATTTTATAGCAGAAGAACCAGATTCAGTAGAAGGTGAAGCATATAGATTTTATGCAAATTATGAAGGTATCAAATCCGAAAATGTTTATCTTGAGATCCTAATCTACCCTGAAGATTCCGAAGAACCTGATTTAATTGCTAAATCAGGAGAAGAAGTTCTCGAAAATGAAAAGGTTCATGATTGGTCTATAAAGGAAGCTAAGAATGCTGATACTGGTGATTATATAATGTTAGGCCAACATGAGGATAGATATTTTACAATAAGTTTAAATTATACACCGCAATTCGCTGAGGGCTTTGTGCCACGTGCAAATAAAATTATTGAACACTTATACTGGACAGATACTAATGAATATCTATTAGAAAGAAATAAATAATCCCTATGTAAATACGCATCTATTGATGCGTATTTTTAAATTTAATCTAATTGTAATAGTTTTTGAAATTTTCTGTTATATAATTAATTAAAGGGGGGTTACAAAATGGATATATCGCAAAGCTTAATAGTCTCAAGAAGTAAGAAATCTAGAAATAGTTTATGGAAAGTCACTCTATTGTTGTTAATACTTGCACTTTTTATAAGATTTTCTTTAATTATTCTCTCAGACAACCCTCATATTGTGGAAAAGTACTATTCTTCAACAATATATCCAACCCTAGCAAAATCTATAGGAAGTATAAGTGGCATAGTTACATTCTCTATAGCAGAAATATCATTTGCTTCAATTATTATTGCGGTAATAATATTTTTTATATATAGCATTTTTAATCCTAAGTTTTTGATTGATAATATAATAGAGATACTTAATATTGCAGTTATAATAATATTAACATCATATATTCTATTTTATTTATTATGGGGTCTTAATTATTATCGAATGGAACTTATAGATATAGCTAATTTAAATAAAGAACCTAGTACTTTTGAGGAATTAAAGGAATTTACGACAGATGTAATATTTAATTTAAATAGAATTAGGGAAGTTCTTTTGGAAGATGAAAATGGTGTTTTTATTATAGATGATGATTTTCAAAAGCTAAGCCAATTAGCTCAAGATGGCTTTAAAAATTACAATCTAGGGAATTTAAGTTTAAGTGGAAATTACAGTAATGCAAAACAGGTACTAAGCTCATATTATATGAGTTATACCGGAATAATGGGTATATACATACCTTTTACATTTGAACCAAATGTAAACAAGGATATACCATATCATAATCTTTTATCTACTATGTGCCATGAAATGGCTCATCAGAGAGGATTTGCAAAAGAAGATGAGGCAAATTTTATTGCTTATAAAACAAGTATTAACAATCCTGACCAAAGGTTTCAATACTCAGGATATCACTTAGCTTTTCAATATTGTAAATGTTAAAATGAATATGAACAAAAATTAGAATCTCAAAATGTACAAATTTG
>JAKELU010000008.1:1303-94811 GCA_022760735.1 Firmicutes bacterium FC7 | reverse complement strand
TACAAATTTGTACATTTTGAGATTCTAATTTTTGTTCATATTCATTTTAACATTTACATAAATTCAGTTTTTATTTCTAAAAACCTATGAAGTTCTCTTGCAGACACTGTTGGTCTTTCACTGCTGTAATCTACCTTAATTAAATTATTCATCTTTTACTACCTCCACTCTTTAAAGCTTCTTTACTTCTTCGTAAAAAGCTTTATAGTCTTCACTATTTACTTCCACCAATTTCTGTGCTCCATACTTCTTTAATAACGCCTTAATTTCTGGTGCCTTACCCTTTTTGATTTTTTCGTTTAGTATAAAACTGATATCTTGTATATCAATATTGCAATTTTTACTTTTTACTAATTGCCGATATCCTGCTGCTAATCTTTCTAATTCTTCTGCTAAAACAAGATGTATTTCATCCACTGCTGTACCTCCTTTCTATTTATTAAGAGCAAATTCTTTAAGGATACTGTTCATGATGGATAAATCCTGACCTGATAGGCTTGTACTAAGCCTTTCCAACAAGTTTTTTTGTTCAGGCTTTAGATATTTACGGTTCATATAAAATCCATCCATAACCTTAACCCCTCCACCATAGCGACCTCGTATAGTTTCTAGAGGATAAGAAAGCGATAAGATACTGATATCATTTCTAATAGTTCGTTCAGTAACACCAAACTCAAATGCTAAATTTTTCATAGTATCATGCCTTCTTTGACACAATACTTCCATGATTTCCATACGTCTTTCATTTGGTCCCATCGCTTTCTCACCCCCTTTGTTTGTCCTTTAGATAGAGAATAAATGTTAAATAGGAAGGTTTATTTCCCGTTTAAAAATATAATTTGAAAATCTTAATTAAAATCTTATTTCCAAATTTAGATACTGCCGTATGATGTCTTCCACCAATTTTTAAACAGTTTATTAATAATTTAAAAAGTCTTATACTAAATAAATAGAACTAGACAGCATTTCTTACTATCGAAAGGGAACATATTTTCTCTTTTTATGCAATAAAAAACCGGATCAAAATACTATGTGTTTTTAATACACATTGCATTTCAATCCGGCTATTTGATGGCTAGTAATTTGCCTCGTTGCTCGGTATAGTTTAAACTGCCTTTGCCTTTATTTTGTTTTTATTGAAACTTAAGTGAATTATATTTTTGCATATTGGACATTTTATTACTAATTCTGCCTTTTCAGCTGATATCATATCCATCAACCTTTTATTCTTACACATTGGACACTTTACTTTTGTACCTATAATCTTCACCCCCCCCTTCTTTAGGTTTCTTACTCTTTTTACCCCAAGTTGCGTAATTTTAGAGTAAAAAATATAAATATTATAATAACTTTAGTTGCTTATTTTGAACTTTTTGAGTATTAGTGTCTGTTATAAATCCAAATTTCCTAAGCTTAATATACGCAGCTTGCTTTGAAACTCCATATACTTTTGATATTTTATTAGGGAATTCTTCATTAGCAAACCAATTATGTTCGATATCCAAATCCTCTATAACTATATTATCACTTATTCCTTCAGCTTTAATTATTTCCTTTGCCAAGGGGATAAAAGTAGACTTAGGCATAGCAATAGCTGAAGCAAAATAGTCAGCATGATGTTCTCTAAATTCTTTAGCCGTTTCTAAGGATTTCTTTTTACCAAAGTTCTCAATACTACTTCTTCGGCAACAGACTATAGGACTTATTTCCATATCCCTAAACATTGATATCTGACCACTTATTTTAGTAAAAACTCCTGGATGTAGCCACAAGTGACCTGCCTCATGCAAGGCTGTAAATAGAGCTAAACCCTCTTTTCCTTCCATCATCACATAATTATCAATCACTATTGTTCTACTTTCTAATTTAATTGCTTTAATACACATATTTTCACGATCAAATACCTTCATATACTCTGTATTAAAAGAAGTGGCCCCAAAAATTGGCTGTTCCCCCTCCTCATAATAAATATCCTCAAAAGCAATGTTAGCACCTAAATATGATTCTAAAAAATGCAAATAATTAATTTCTTGAGGCTCTTTTAATAATCGTGGTTTATAATCAGCAAGTAACATCTCAGCTAAATCATCAATCTCTGAATCACTCAATATAGGTGTATTATTATTTTTCCTGTCTACTCTATTGGGCCTAAATTTAATCATCTATTTTCCCCCCTTGGACTCAATCTCTCTAATAAATTTTTTCCAGTCCTCTTCATTAATCTTTCCTGCATTTGATTGCCTAAGTGCAAATCGTGCCATATCTCCTACTTCACTATACATCATTATATCTTCTATATCTGAAGGTATTTCTCCACGATCTCTTGCAGCTAAATCATAGAGCTTAGCTTTATCTTCATCACTTAGATTAAACTCTTTAGCAAATATCTCTATTTTTTCCTTATCAAATGGTTTTCTCCTATTATTCTCTATATCGCTTAAAAAGCTTAAAGATATTCCGAGAATTTTTGAAACATCTTTTAAAGTTAGTTCTCTTGGATCTTCCTGTCTTATCTTTTTAATGAAGTCTCCAAAACGTAAATACTTTTCTCTCACTACCTCACCCCCTATTTTCACTTATTACGCCATTTAGTGAAATTATATCAGAACTATAATCTATTGTCAACTAATTCCAATAATGTAAATGTAATAGAAATTATTATTTACTTTAGTTAATTAAAACACCCCAGTAGATAAACTATAATCCACTGGGGTAAGTTCACTTATTTTTCCACTTCTAATACAACTTTAAATTTTACAGAAAATCTGTTGCAAGCTTTCGACTCAGGACACCCATCAACAATTTCATACTCCTCATCAAATTCATCAAAGAATTCTTTATACTCTTCATAGGTCGGTTCTATTATATCTACTATACCCTCCCTTTTAATCTTACTTTTGATATAATTTGATAAGCAATACATTAGAAATTCTTGATGTTCTTTTCTTAACTCTTCAAATCTCATATCTTTCACCTCCTACTTTACATATAGAAGAAAGTAGGAAAAGTTACTATTATAAAAGTTAAGAATTCTTAGGAATTAATTATAATTAAATATCTATTTTTGTCTCATATAAAAGTCTAATAGTTATTCTTCTATATTTTACTGGAGCTCCTATTATAAATATTTCGTTATCCTCTATAATATAATTGTAGCATCTTATTTGGCTTTTTATCATATTGATAAAGAAACTCTTATAATCTTTTATAGTAATATTCATAGTTTTCATTGTAAATTGGCTACAGCCATTGTTTTAACTGTTTTACAGTATATCTACCATCCATATACTCTTACTCAATACTTGTTCCAATTCTATAATCTTCAATTGTTATATTTTTATCCTATAGATTTACTGGGAGCAAAAGCATTTATTTCTTCAACATAATACCAATGCCTAAACATGCTAAGTTTATTAACTAACCCTTCATCAACAACACTATCTAGAAATTCCCTAGCATTTCTGACAACATCTGAATAGCTTTCAACTAAATCTAACATTAAATCTACCCCTTTTATTCTATTGAATACTTCCTTCAAATGAGTAAACTCTTCACTTTCAGCTATATTCCAAGCATCTTCCGTAGAAATCCATTGAAATATTTCCATAAGTTCTGATGCTTCTATTGCAAGACTCATCGATAAGTTCTTAGGGCTATGTGCCTTACTCCAGCTTCTTTCCTCCACAAATTTTGCTATTTGCTTTTAATTTCTTTAATGTTAGTATTTTTGCCATTCATAGCATCACTCCATGTATTCTAATAGTACATATCCATACATCTCTAAAATTGCTATCTGACTTAACATGTATGATCTTCAAATTACAACTTCTTGTATATTTAACATTCTACAGCATATTTACTTAAGCATCTAGTTTTATTGTACTATTTAATCTTACATGTTACAATCTAACTATACTTCTAATAGCATTAATATAATTAAATATATTGTAATCATGTTAATGTTTGAAGATATTATTAACACTATTATTTTAGAATTATAAATATATATGGGTATAAGTGGAAAGGAGGAAAACAACTATGACAAGTCCATATAAAGAAAAAAGAATTAGATTATTTAATGAAGATTGCTTGAAAACTATGAGAATAATACCTGATAACTCCATTGATCTTATTTTAACCGACCCTCCCTATAACATATCGAAATATTCAACTGGGAATATAGAATTGCCAAATCGTTCCGCTCTAAATAATGATATAGCAAATTGGGATTTAGTTGAACTAGATCCTAAAGATTTCATTGAAGATTTTAAGAGAATCCTTAAACCTACCGGAAATATTTTTATTTTTACGAGCTATAACATGATTGGCAAATGGCATGATGTTTTCGATAGTGAGTTTGATACTTTTCAATATTTTATTTGGCATAAAACTAACCCAGCACCTAAAATATATAAAAATGGATTTTTAAATAGTTGCGAAATGATAGCGTGTATGTGGAATAAAGGCCATACGTGGAATTTCTCTACTCAAAATGAAATGCATAATTTTTTTGAATCTCCGATATGTATGGGAAAAGAAAGACTAAAAAATCCCAAGCATCCAGCACAAAAGCCAATAAAACTTTTAGAGCATTTAATAAAAATAGCCTCTAATGAAAATGATATAGTATTTGATCCTTTTATGGGAGTTGCCTCAACCGCTATAGCCGCTCTAAACTTGAATAGAATGTTCGCTGGTTGCGAAATTGATGAAACCTATTACTATGCCTCTATAAATAGAATTAAAAACCATTTATATAACAACAAAAAGTTTCCAAACATAAATTCACCAGAAGTAGTAAAAGAAGAAACTGAAAATTACATGTCCACTTTTGATTGGTAAAGTAAGCTTTATTCTATATCTGTTTTGAGTAGAATTTAAATTTAAACACAAATACTTAAAATCCGGATACTCGTCCTCATATTATTTTTAGCTTTGCTATGATATAATAATATATCAATAGGATAAATAAAGGGGGTAATGTATTTTGGATCCAAATAAAGAAATACAAATAAGAAGAGTTATTACAGAAAAGATTGAAAATTTTTGCAGTAAGTTTAAATCTAGACATTTAGGTGAACTAAACAATCCCGAGGGAACACTTAATTCAAAAATACATAATATTTTTGTTGCACGTTTAGGCGATGAAATATTGTATTATTCCGCTATGGTTAGATCCTTTGATAGTTCTTTTGGTAATATGCTAGAAGATTTAGCTATTGAAATTGCAAAGATAAGCTATATAGTAAGGAGAAAAGTAGAAGGTCCTTTGACCAACGACCAAACTAGTGAGATAGCCTTTCTTCTTGAAAGTTATAAAAGAAATGCGATGAAGCCTGCTATTTCAGACTATCAGTCTTTAAGAAATGCTAATCTTGAAGGCATAGATTCTACAAAACGCCATGAAAGTGATTATTATCTAATAGACAAAGAGAATGGCTCTCACCACCTTATCGAACTAAAAATTGGTGGTGATTTAGATAATAAAAAAGCTCGTTCTGAAAAAGAAGCTCTCTTAGAGCAATTTGCTATTTTATGCAATACCTTGGAAGACTCAGAAAATGTTCATATTCATTTTGCTACAGCATACAACAGGTTTGGAGAAGATAAAACATGGAATCAAGGAAGGGTATTACAATTTTTCTCCCCAGATGAATTATTAATAGGAAGTAATTTTTGGAACTTCATATGTAAATCTGATACAGGCTATGATGTAGTTTTAGATCAATATAATATCGAAGCTCCTAAAATACTAAATATGTTAAATGAAATAAAAAGTGCTTATTTATCTAAATAAAATGCATAGAACTTATCAGTTTGAATAGCTCATATAAAACATGAGCTATTCTTCTATATTTGTTATAATTAAATGTTCGGCGCTTCTATCATTTCTACTTCTGACATTATAGGTGTAGTTTTTATCAAAAGTCAGGATGTTTAGATTGGTATGATTATAAAGGTTATAAATGAATTCAGTATTTTTTATTATTAAAATAAATTTTGCTTTCATTCCAACAAGAATGTTTGCTAATCTCTTCTGATCAGTTTCATCGAATATCCTACCTTCGTAGGAGGAAAAATCAGTATCGTATGGAGGATCTAAAAAAACAAAATCTTCTTCTGAAAGTTTTATCTCTTTAAGAAAATCCTCGAAGTCTAAATTATATATATCTGTATTTTTGAATAAATTAATTGTTTCTTCCTGAAAAATTTGCTCAAGTTTTCTTCCAAAGTCTTTTTTATTGTACGAAATCCCTCCATATGGAATGTTAAATTCTCCCATTGAGTTATATCTAAACATTGATCCATAACAAAACTCTCTAATAAAATAAAAATTAGCTATTTTATATTGATAATCAACCTCTCTAGTGTTTCCAAGTTGAATATTATTGTATATATTCCTAAAATGCATGTACAAGCCACTTGTAAACCCTGTTAGTAAATTATCCGCTAAATCTTCATCAGATAATATCCTCTTATTCTTAATTTCATTTTGTTTGGTTCTTTTTACCTTATCTATAACCATTCTTTTTATTTCTGTTTTAAGACTATCGTAATTCAGCAAAATCTCAATTGGCAGGTATTTTTTATCGTCCAATACTAAGTTCACTATATCTATTAAACTTTTTTCCATTTCTATATCTTCTATTTTATTATCCCTATATCTAATATATATTTTAGCCATATCACCCAAATGCTCTTCAACCGTAGATTTATAATACTCCCATAAATCATTTATTTGAGTTAGGTAGGATTTAAATTTTTTATCCCTTAACTTAATTAATTGGTAAAAGTTAATTAGATTATCAGATATATCATTTATCGCGGCTCTTTTCGGCATCAAGTCAAAATATAATGCTCCTCCGCCGAAGAATGGTTCTATATAACGATTATGTTTTGGTATAAGCTTCTCTATATGTTTAATTTCGGAAGACTTACCTCCAGGCCATTTTATTAATGGTTTCACTCTATCAACTCCTATTATTCTTTTATATCCAACATTACAATATATTTAAGTATTTATCAAGCAAAAAGAAGGCTCTTGAACCTTCTTTTATTTTACTTATTGTCGGGTATCAACAACCACATTCGCTAAATAATCCATAATATTTTGCATTCTCAGCCCTAAATTCACCTAATATTCACTATCTACACATATTGCATTACCTGTTATAATAATAGTTCTATTGTACTTATAACATTTAAGATTTCTAATCATTTTATTAATATTTTCATCTAGCCTATTATTCGAAATTTTTTAGCCTTTTTTATTATGGCTTAGCATCTCAATTATTGCTTATATCAATTAGTTTTGATAGAAAATAATAGAACATATTCATTTTACGTAACTTCCTCAAAATACGGGAGAATTATTTGAATATAATTCAAATAATACTAAATCAACATCTGATGTAATATGTCACTATATTAATTATTTAAATTATCAATCCCGAGAGTATGTAATTATCAAGTGCAGCAATACCATCAGATGTTATCGTTAAACTATTACATCGTAATGCACCAAACCTCTATTAATTAAGTTATTTGAAGAGGTATTACGATGTGAAGCAATATTCCCAATAATTTGATGGATAGTAGTATCATTTCTATCATAAAGGTTCTAGATTAATACCTACAGGATTTAATAAAGTCATAACGTACTCTTTAGTTGGCTTGTTGGTTGGGTTCTTTGAGGACCACGCGTAAATAAAATATACAGAACAGCTGCTTCAATATTTGGTTCACCGATTTTTCTATTAATCATAATTTACCTTCTATCAAATAAGCGGTATTTTTAAGCTTAGAGAATTTATTATAACATATTTATGAATAAATCGCTAGAAACATTATTGTTATCCATAGGGAACTTATATAACTTCGAAATAAGCAATAATAATAAACCTTAATCTTTTTCGCCAAATAGTATCACTTTCGCGTACACAATAGACCCCCTAAATAAAACTTCCCCTAAACTCATCATCTAGGGGAAATAAAACACACCTACATATTCACTTAAAATGCCTTAAACCTAGCTATTTCAACCTATTCCTTCTCTATCAACACAACACACTCCACATGGAATGTATGAGGAAACATATCCACTGGCTGCACTTCTTTCACTTCGTATCCATTTTCTAACAAGTACTTCACATCTCTTGCCATTGTAGTTGGATTACATGATACATAAACTACTCTTTCGGGATTTAATTTTACAATTGCCTCTAGGACTTCTTTTTCACAGCCTTTTCTTGGTGGGTCTACCACTACCTTATTTCCACTTATACCTTTATTCATTAGTTCTGGAAAGACTTCCTCTGCTTTTCCTACTATAAACTCAGCATTGCTTATATTATTTAATATTGCATTTTCCTTTGCGTCATCAATTGCTGCCTTTACTGACTCAATTCCATAAACTCTCTTTGCTTTATTTGCTACAAAGAGGGATATGGTACCAATACCACAATATATATCAAAGACTTCATCATCAATTTGTAAATCTAAATATTCTAAGGCCTTATTATATAAAACCTCTGCTTGAGTTCTATTTACTTGGAAGAAGGAATTAGGTGATATGTAAAACTCAAAATTTCCTAGGCAATCTATTAACCTGTCCTCTCCAAACAACTTTATATATTTTCTGCCATAGGTTGGTGCTGATTTTAAATTGTTTATATTTTGATATATGCTCACCACATTCTCAATTTCTGTAGTTAACATTCCAACTAGATCTTTCTTATTAGGCAATGATTCACTCGCAGTAACTAAAATTACCATTGCTTCATCTTTAAAATTTGTCCTTATTCCAACATGTCTAAGTACTCCCTTGTTAGTCCTTCTGTCATATGGCTTTATATTATATTTATTTATCCATTTTCTAATTACATTCAATATCTTATCAGCAACTTCGGGTTGTAATATGCTCCCTTCCATATCAACAACATCGTGGCTACCTTTCTGGTAAAATCCTAGTATAGCATCTCCGTTCTTACTTCCAACTGGAATCTGTGTATGATTTCTATACCTATAGGGTAATATCATTCCAATAGTATCACATACATTAACGTCAGAAAGACCTGCAAACTTTAGCAGGTCCATGGTAACCTTATGTTTTTTCCATTCCAATTGCTTATTATATTTATAATTTACTAATGGAATTTCCCCACTTGTAGATTCAATCTGATTTTCTATCCTATCTGGTGATAACTCGATATATTTTAAAATAGCTCCTAAGCCAAAATTTTTTTTAAGTTGAGTTAACTTAATTTCAACTTTATCTCCTATTACTCCATTGGGAACGAAAATTGCAAAATTATCTACCTTTAAAATTCCATTACCTTCATGAGTAAAATCTATAATTTCTCCTGTTAGAATATCTCCGACTTTTAACTCCATTTTTACCTCCCTGAGTTCAGGATTTTCCACTCATCTTCCTTAAAACCTACTAATATACAATCATCTCCTATTAAAATAGGTCTTTTAACCAGCATACCATCTGTGGCTAATAACTTTATCTGTTCATCTTCTGACATATTAGATAGCTTTTCTTTTATTTTTAGTTCTCTATATAAGGTTCCACTTGTGTTAAAGAACTTTTTAATTGGATAGTTACTATTAGATATCCATTCTGTTAATTCACGTTCATTAGGATTATTATCTTTTATATTTCTTTCTTCGTATTCTATATTATTCTTGTCTAGCCAATCCTTGGCTTTTTTACAGGTTGTTCATCTAGGATAACATATCAATGTATATTTCATACAAAACCTCCATACTTAATCTTTCATTTGTATATTATACCATTATTCAGTCATATTAACTATTTTAGAAAAAAATAATGGGTATCTAAACCCATTTATTTTATAAACGTACCTTCATCCAATTCCTTAAATGCTAAATTCAACTCTTCTTTCGTATTCATTACTATCGGTCCACCCCAAGCTACTGGCTCATTAATTTTCTTCCCTGCTAGAAGTAGAAATCTTGCTGCTTTCTCCTTAGTATTGATTCTTATTGAATCCCCTTCTCCATATAAAACACCTTTCGGATAGTAAACTAAATTTTCATTATCCACATCAAAATTTGCTTCTCCTTGAATTAAAAATGCATAAGCATTAAATGTAGATTCCAAGTTGAATACGAATTCTGATTTAGGAGCTAATTCAACGTCAAGGAAAATTGGTTCTATTTCTTCTCCACCCTTCATAGGTCCTATAAAGCCCTTATAATTTCCTGCAATTATGTGAACTACTTCTTTTTCATCTCTATATACTGGAATCATATCCTTGCTGATATCTTTATATTTTGGTGGCGTCATCTTGTTTTTAGCATGTAAGTTTAACCAAATTTGAACTCCTAACATTCTTGGGCTTGCTTTTGGCATCTCTTGATGTAGTATTCCAGAACCAGCTGTCATCCACTGACAATCTCCATCTCTAATAACACCTTTGTTACCAAGACTATCTTGATGTTCTATTGTCCCATATACTAAGTACGTTACAGTCTCAATTCCTCTATGTGGATGCCATGGAAATCCCTTTATATAATCATCTGGATTTGTTGAGTCAAAGAAGTCCATCATCAAGAAAGGGTCAAATTTAGGAATATCATGGTATCCAAAGGCACGATATAATTTTACACCTGCTCCATCCTTAGCTGGCTTACTAATAAAGTATTCTTTTATTTTTCTATCCAAACTAATCACCTCTTAATGTTTTATACCCCAATAAAAATATAATACCCTTTTATAATTAGGGTATTATGTAATATTTTTTATCCACTTTTTAGATAGCATCCTTGGTAAAGTTGCTATTACTTTAAACACTTCTTCTATTGTAACTAGGGCAAAAACATAATATATTGGTAATCTAAAAATTAAAACTCCTATAAATGCAATAGGCACACCTATAAGCCATACGCTTCCTATATCTACTAACATACCGTAGGTAGTATCACCGCCACCTCTTAAGACGCCTACTATCATAGTAGAATTAAATACTCTAATAGCAAAGGTTAATCCCATTACAATTAATAACTTTCTAGATACCTCATAGAGACTGGCATTAAGGCCAGCAAACAGCATCAGGGTTAATTTTGGAGTCGTAGCCTGAATAATCCCTAAAATAATTCCAAGCAAAGTAGAAAGAATCATAAAATTTTTAGCGTATTCATAGCTACCTTTCTCATCTCCACTTCCTATTTTACTTCCTATCATTACAGTACAAGCATTGCAAATACCTCTAACTAAAACAAAGAATACATTTTGTATAGTATTAGTAATTTGGATTGCAGCAGCAGCTTCTTCACCTAGCTTAGCGTATGCAATTGAGTAAAGAACTTGTCCTAAGGACCAAGCACCCTCAGCAATAATAACGGGATAAGTTGTTCTAAGATATTTTAAAGCAAAATCTTTAGTCCAACCCAATAATTCATTTATATTAGCTGCTAAGACACCTTTTGGCTTATATACTGCATATATTGTAAATACAATCTCTACTGTTCTTGCTATTACAGTACCCCATGCAGCCCCTACAACTCCCATTGCAGGTAATCCTAATTTTCCAAATATCAAAATATAGTTGAAAAATACATTAGTTAAAACAGAAATTAAAGATAATTTCATTGGTACATTTGGTCTACCAGTTGTTCTTAAAGCTACACTATATGCAAAACTTATAGCTGTACTTAAATAAGACAATGACACTACTCTTAGATATTTACTTCCTATACGTATAACCTCTTGTTCCTGAATTAGTAGAGACATTACAAGTTCAGGCAAAATAAAGGCTATTGATGTAAATACAATGCTAAGTATTAAACTTAAAGTTAGGGCAAGACCTAATACCTTTCTAATACTTGATACATCTTCTTTACCCCAATATTGCGCAATAAATATTGATGAGCCACTATTTATGCCAAAGGTAAGAAGATTAAATAAGAAAAACACTTGATTTGCTAAACCTACCGCTGCTATACTAGCTTGTCCTAGACTACTAATCATCAATGTATCTAACATATTAAGTGATGATGTAATTAAGTTTTGTAATGCTATTGGAATTGCTATAGCAAGCATTGATTTTAAAAATATTTTATCTTTGAACAATCTCATATATCCTCCAAGATTATGATAATAAAAAAGACCTTATATGCATTCATTTATTTTAGCATATAAAGTCATTATTGTACATAATCCAAAATTTTAGGAATTACTACAATTGTTTATTTAACAACTACTGCGGTTCCAGATGCTGTTACCATTAGCATATTATTTGCTGAACCTAGAATTTCATAGTCTATATCTACTCCTACTACTGCGTTAGCACCTAATTTCATTGCTCTAGATTCCATTTCTCTCAATGCTTCTTCCCTAGCTTTAATTAGTTCTCCTTCATATGAACCTGATCTTCCTCCAAAGAAATTGGAAAGCCCAGCAGCAATATCCTTAATAAAGTCTACTCCTGATATTACTTCACCGAAAACTATTCCTTTGTATTCAACTATTTCTTTACCTTCGATTGTTGGGGTTGTTGTTGAAATCATGGGATACCTCCTTAATTTTTTAAATTACTCTATGGTTCAATATTAATTTTATGTTTATTCAGTAAATAGTCATTTACTTTATTTATCTCATCACTAGTTAAAGCATAATCATAAATAATCATTTCATATGAATTAATTTCTGAATTATCATCCCCAATAATAATATTTCCTCCATAGCTTATATTGCTGGTATTTATATTATTTTTATTATCTAATTCTTCCTTATCAAGCAATAGCTTAACTGTTCCATTATTTGTACCCTTTGTTACTTGATAAGTTATTACATGTTTTTGATTATCAATTAATACATTAGTATTAATTCCATAATCACCAGCAACCAAGCCAATTTTACCTTCTTCTAAATGAAGCTTCCACCCCTTACTACCATCATACCTACTTAATATATTATATGATTTGTTTGCTTCAGAAGAAGTTCTATTTAATACTACAAATATTGTAAAAGTATCCATTGAACGGCTAGTCTTTATAGTTGCCTTTTTATTATTAAACTCCGCAAACTTACCTAAATTCTCAAGGTATTTAAAAGTGATTGCCTGTTCAGTTTTTATATTACTACTATTTAATATGTCCTCCCATACCATTTGTACCTCATTTTCTTCTGTTATCTCCTGCTGAACAGTATCAACATCTAAATGTATATATAGACTTAGCACTGGAAGGCCTACTAAAAATACAGGTTTACTTGGAACTTCAATTCCAAACATACCAATGTTAGATACTGGTGTTATTGTATAAACAATGTGTCTACCTTGATAATCGCTTACATAGCTTTTTAAGTCTCCTAATTCTTTATTAGTTTGCAAATAATCTTTAGTTATCCTTATATAGTCTTCAGGCCATGAAGGATATCTGCTTCCAAAAGTTCCTTCATTTGAGTTATCAACTATATCAGGTACATATCCTTCAAAACCAGGTTTAGATATGTACCAATTATATAAGCTTTTATAGTAGTTAGTGTTATCTTCTAAGATTCCACTTGATCCTTCTAATTTTTGTACTGCTCCAAATCCATAAATAGGCCCTTTTGTGATAATCTCTACAGAATCAGTATCTATTTTAGGTAATATTTCTATTAGTCTATGATTTTCAACCTCAGGAACTTCAGGTATAAAAACTCTAATGTCATAATTATTAGAAATAGGTTGTGAAATCCAGTCACCGTCTATTTTTTTACCAAATAAATAGACATACTCTTTGTTATCATCAACAATTTTATTAGAACGTACAGTCTCTATTTCCTTATCGATATCCTGCCTTGCTCTATATATTTCTTCAGTTAAATCTTTTGCCCTAAACATCATGGAAAGGCTTGACATCATTGAAGGCAAGAATATTGATGCAATAAGACCTATTAATGCAATTGATAGAATTACTTCGATTAATGTTAATCCACTATTTTTTTCATTACTCATCTTCCTTATATTGCTTCGGTCCATATATACGCCAGTAATTACCTATTATTGATTCTTCAATATCATTTATTGCCATATTTAACTGATCTCCATTATTAGATATATATCCATCTACTTCACGTCCTGGTTTTGATAGTATTTTTTCAATCTCCTTAAATTGCTTATATTCAAGTGTATCTTCAATTTTACCTGGTCCTGTTTTAGTAAAGAAGCCAATTAAATATATTTTAAGATTATTTATATTATTTAATTTCTTCTCTAATTCTTTTATATATTGAATTCCAAAATATATACTGTACTCATTTTCTCCACCATCACCTATTAGTATGCTTTTATTGTTGATATTATTGCTATCTAAGACATACTCAGTAGGTCTGATGTACAAATACCGATCCATTTTTCTTTCCCGCTTGATTTTGTAATTATACCATTCATGTCCTGAGTCATCTTTATAAACTAGCCCTAAATTATTGTTATCAGCAAATTCTTCTTTACCTTTCACACTGGCATAAGTAGGTACTCCATCCATCAAAATAATCAGATATTTGTTCGCCTCTCTATTAGCTAAGCTCTCATCATTATATTTTTTTAATATATGATAAGCCCTTCTTATCCCATCACCAATATTGGTTCCACCACTAGCGTAACTTAGATTTTTATTTAAAAAACTATTTAAGGTAATAGTGTCTCTAGATGAAGTTAATCCTAATGGATTGTTTGCATTTGTACTAAAAGGAATTAAGCTGATTTCTGCATTATCTAGTGCTGAGAATGAGTCAATAAGTTCTTCAGCTTGGTCTTTTAAAGCACTTATTTTGGAAATACTTTTTCCATTAACTGATGTATACTCTTTCATGCTACCTGATTTATCCAATACCATAGCTATTGCTGCTTGTGCATCTAAATTATTCCTAAAAAACAAAACTTTCCCTGGTTTATACCCAGATCTATCTACTACTTGTAAAGTATTAATAGCTTTAATTTCTGTTGTTATATTAACCTGTTCTTTATCTTTATCGCTGTTTTTCCCCACAAGTTGAAATGATAGTAGGTTGTCTTCATAATTAGTAGAATTCTTTTTGAAATCTATCTCAAACACTATATCCAATTCATCAGTTAGCTTTCGATCAAAAACTCGATTAAATTCATAGTATCCTTTACCATCTTCCTCCTTATAAATAAATTCTCTCAATTCTTTTCCATCTGCGCTTAAGGTTAAAAAGTTCCAACCTTTATATTTCTCTAAAGCATCTTTAAACTCACTTTGTCTACCAAATTTCGTCACAAATTCTTCATCTACTTTAACAACTCCAGTCGAGTTGATTTCAAAGGAGTAAATATCATTATCTGTAAAAACATCTTCAATGTCATCATGTATAAAAATTGCACTTGAATCCACTACATAATCAGTTAGCTTCTGCATAATAATTCTTACATTAGACTGAATTGAAAACTCGTTACTTATTATTTTATGTGGTTTACTACTTATACCTAATAGAGAAAATGAAACTATAATTACTATTGAAAATATTGCAATTGTTAAAACTACCTCTATTAGAGTTAAACCTTTTCTATTCATATTCTTCCTCTCCTACTCCCACATTTTAATAGATGGGTAATCAGTATTAAATGACATTTTTACAGTACTCGATTTACCATTATAAGTTCCTATCGAGGTAATAATAACTAACTTTTTTTCTGGTATAAATTCTACTTCTACGGTAATATCATTTGTTCCTTTTTTATCTATATCAATTGTTTCAGGTCCTATTTTTTTACTTGAATTTTTATATGTATCAAATATAGATTTGTTACTTCCCTCCTCTTTAAATATTGCCGCATAAGCTATTTCTGCTCCTGAATATGCGTAGTAGTACGCTTGAGTTGAGTCTCTGAGTAATTTGACATGTTTTGTATTTGTCATAGTGATGTGTAAAGCGGACATTGCAAATATCGAAAAAACCATGAATATAACAAGTACAAATGCAAGCACTGATCCTCTTCTGTTTTTCAACTTCATACTAATCAATCTCCTATCAATTCGAGCTTGTCCACTTACTAGAAAAAGACAAAGGAAACCCTCTGTCTTTTCTAATTAGTCTCTAAATTTTATTCCTTTTTCCGTAATATCAATTATTCCTTCCTTATACATCCTGCCTATTGCTCTTTTGAAACCTGATTTACTCATTTGTAATTCATTTCTAACTTTCTCTGGTGAACTCTTATCATTAAGTCCTAGTCTGCCACCATTGCTTCTTAACTTCTCCAATATTACCTCAATATCCTTATCCATCTGGATATATCCACGTTCTCTTAGACTTAAATCTAACTTTCCATCATCAAGAACCTTATTTACTCTAACTTCGACAATATCACCTACTTCATAAACTCCTAATAATTCTTTTTTAGGAATTAGGCCGTCGTATTTATCATCTACTGCAACAAAAGCACCAATATCTCTATTGATACTATATATAGTACCTTTAGTTTTATCATTTTCCTTATATGGAGATTCTGTACTTAACATATCCTTTATTTTCATAGTTGCAGCTAGTCTTCTACTTTTGTCTAAGTAGACTCCAACTAAATATGTCTTACCTTTTTCAACATGTCCTACTGTTTCACTAAATGGCATGAAAAGGTCTTTTTCTAGTCCCCAATCAAGAAAATAACCAATTTTTGAACTGCTAACTACAGTCAAATGTCCTAGTTCACCTATTGTTACCTTAGGTTTCTTTGTGGTGGCGATAATTCTATCCTTTGAATCCCTATATATGAAAACCTCTATTTCATCACCAACTTTAGCACCTTTTGGTACTTGGCTTTTAGGCAATAATACATCTTCATCCTCAGGTTTCTCTTCATTTAAAAAGGCTCCAACTGATGTAAATCTTTTTATTTTTAAAACTTGTAATTCTCCCAAATTAATCATAATGCACCTACTTTTCTATTGTTAGGTATATAATACCACATTTTATACTAAAATATAATTTTTTTTGTAAAAAGCATAAAAGAGACGACAAAAATTTGTCGCCTCAAATTACAATAGCTCCATCTCTAATTTATTTAATGCTTCCATAGCTTCCATAGGAAGATCATCTCTTCCTCCTTTTATTTTATCCAAGAAATCCTTTCTATATTTAATGCTGTTTCTCCACATTTCATTGTATTCTTCATTAAATTCAGGATCAAACCCCTCAATTTTAAGATACTCTAAATCAGTAAAGTTGCCAAATTTCTTGAATTCCGCCTTTTTAGTTACTATATCTTCAAGGAGCTTTAATGTAACTTCTTTAGGTATTTTTTTATTAATAAAATGTCCTGTATTTATAATGTAGCATTCAACATTTCTTGTCTCAAATAGCTCTTTAAATTTTTCATAGTCATGAACCAATGGATATGTTCTAAATGGATTTGCATAAGGTTCTATAACCAATGCGTTCATATCCACTCCTTTAGCCAGCTTCTCAGCTGTTGTTCTCTTTGTAGCCAGTGTTGCACCCATTACTGAAGCCAATACTGGATTCTTAACCTTTATTACTGGTGGGATAGTAGAATCCTTCATTAACCATGCAATTGAATCGACAGGTTCATCTATTTTATCTACTCTGTTTTCTGCCCATAGTCTAGATTTTACTGCTCGACCATTTCCATTTCTAATATCCTCAGTTACTATAACCTTTTTTCCTTCTTCATCTAGTGTTACTCCACAATTTTGTACAGTCAATAGATATTTATTTGAAGGATGTGCTGTTGGATAATCTTGTGTCTTATCGAAGTATGCTGGTTCCAAGGCAATTGAGGAGCCATCTTCTGTTGATATTATATAAGCATCATCATGTAATATTGTTATATCAAATTTACCATCATGCTTTGCGTGTGTTAAAGTAGATTTTCCTGAACCTGATAGTCCAAATACACCTATTGTGTATTTACTTCCATCTTCAAAATTATATCTTTTCATACCACCATGACATGATGCATAACCATTTCTATTTGCTATACCCCATCCAAGTGTTAATGTACCCTTTTTATGTTCTCCAAAATATCTTAACCCTAGTAGCAATGCACAATTATGTTCTGGATCAAATAAGGCTAACCCTTCTGGTTTCATATTTGGTACATAGTCCGGATCTGAAAATATATAAATATCACCTTCAGGATATTTTTTTGAATTCTTATACATTTCCTTATAAAATTCATTAATGTACTGGAAGTTTAGTAGCCATGAATACATAATATTTTCATGTCCTTCCGGAATTAAAAGATGAGCTTTTATCATAAAGTCAGGATGAAGCCCTAAAAAACATTGGGCATGGTATAATTTTTTATATCTAGATTGGTAAACGGCTTCTCTTGCTATTGCTGAATATTCTTTTTCGTCTACTCCTGGTTCTCCTAGAATAACTCTTGCTCCTGCAAAACGCCCTGTTGTTGCTCCATCATTAAATAACAATACCCTTGCACTTGGCTCAAGTCCAATTTCTTCAGGCTTATGTACAAACATGTCAGTAACTATTGTTCCAGGTGAATTATATGCTAATTTATAAGCTTCACTTAATGAATTTATATTAACTACGTTATTGCCATAGAAATTAGTTTCAATTGTACTTCTTATAGAGCTAAAAATTTTATTATTTGAATTTATTTCATTAACATTAAATAAGTTTATGGTGGACATGAAATCTCCCTCCTAAATATTTTCATATTGATTATAACATAATTGCGTATATAGGCAAATTAATGATGTATATTATAATATTTATGATATACAAAAGACGAGCTTTACAAATCTCGTCTTTTGTGTTTTTTATAGTTTTAGCTTTTTTAGTATATCTGCCAACTCATTGTTTATATTCTCACTATTTCTCGCTTGTTTCATTAAGTATTTATTAATTTCTTTTTTAGTTAATTTGCTATTTCCTTCTTTTGCTTTCTTCAAAGTATGAGAGGAGATTTTAATACAGGAAATAAGATTCCTTCCTAATCCGTTTCTTAATTATATGATACGGTTTACTGCTTTGTTTAATTACTAAAAGTTCATTTATTTAAGAATTATGGATCACTGATTTTTTATCTTTTCCTGCAATTCTGAAAGATAAACCCACCTTTCCATCTTCTCTTCCAATTGTTGTTCAAATTCTTGTTTTTGGATCATTAACTCTTCAAGCTTTGTATATTGAGACGCTACAGCCTCCATTTCTTTTTCTATAATAGCAATTTTTTCTTCTAATTTTGCTATATCTTCATCTATGGTTTCCCATTCTCTTTGTTCATTATATGAAAATTTCAGCTTTTTATTTTGCTCTCTTTTTTTCTCCATCTTAGTTTCCTTAGGCTTTTCCTCTATAATTTCATCTTTCTTATTTTCAGTAAAATATGAGTAATTACCTGTATAACCAACGATATTACCATTACCCTCAAAAACAAATACTTTATCCACTATTTTATCAAGTAAGTATCTATCATGAGATACGATTACTACTGCTCCAGGAAACTCTTCTATATAATCCTCTAAGATAGTTAAGGTTTGTATATCCAAATCGTTTGTTGGTTCATCTAATAAAAGTACATTTGGTGCCTCCATAAGAACCCTTAGCAAATGAAGTCTTCTTTTCTCTCCGCCTGATAATTTCCCTATGGGGTTCCATTGCAAATCCGGTGGGAATAGGAACTTCTCTAGCATCTGAGCAGCTGTAATTTTAGTCCCATCTGCTGTAATTACATATTCACCTGCATCCTTTATATAATCTATAACTCTCTGATTTTTGTTCATTTCGGTAATTTCTTGAGAAAAATAACCAATTTTAACTGTTTCACCTATTTCTACATTACCCTTATCAGGCTCAAGCTTGCCTGCAAATATCTTTAATAAAGTAGATTTACCAAATCCATTTGGACCTAATATTCCAACTCTATCATCTCTTAACAATGTATAGCTAAAGTCTTTTATCAATGTCAAGTCTCCATAGGATTTAGAAACATCATGGAGTTCTATAATTTTCTTACCGAGTCTTGAACTTGCTACTGAGATTTCCATATTCTGCTTTGACAAGTCCACTGCACTTTCCTCTAATTCATTAAATCTTTGTATTCTAGCCTTTTGCTTCGTAGTTCTTGCCCTAGCTCCTCTTTTAATCCATGCTAATTCTTTTTTGTAAAGATTACGTCTCTTTAACTCACTAGCTATTATAGCTTCCTCGCGCTCAGCTTTCTTCTCTAAATAGTAGCTATAGTTGCCTTTATATGAATATAAATTACCTCCGTCTAATTCGATTATCTGATTAACTACTCTATCTAAAAAATACCTATCATGAGTTACCATCAATAGAGCACCTTTTCGTTGTTTTAAATATTCCTCAAGCCATGAAATAGTTTCATTATCTAAGTGATTTGTAGGTTCATCGAGGATCAGTAAATCAGATGTATTAATAAGAACTGATGCTAGTGCTACTCTCTTTTTCTGTCCTCCTGATAGGTTGCCTACTAATTCATCAAATCTATTTACCCCTAATTTTGTTAGTACATTTTTAGCTTCACTTTCTAATTCCCAACCATTTATTTCATCCATTCTTTGAGCGAGACTTATTATTTTTTCCTTAGATGCATTAGGATTATTAACTGCCTCTTCATATTCTCTAATAATCTTCATATTCTGAGAATTCCCCTTAAATACCTGTTCTATGACCCTTGCATTTGCTTCGAAATCAGGATTTTGAGGTAAGTATTCTACATTAATATTATTAGTCTTTATTACTCTGCCTTCATCTGGCTCTTCTATGCCAGATATTATTCTCAATAAAGTAGTTTTACCAGTTCCATTTACTCCAATAAGACCAATTTTATCATTATCCATTATTCCAAAGGATATATTGTTTAATAGAGTTTTTTCCGTATATGCTTTTGATACATTTTCTAAATTAAGTAATATCATTTTATACCTCTTTCTAAATCAGACTAATGCAAAAATATTCTACTTGTTATTAAATATTGTTAAGTCGTTCACTACTTTTATTTGCTCTGTTTTCTATTCCTTTCACCTTGTACATAATATATCCATATAAACAAACAATTAAGTTACTAAAGCTCATAGAAAACCATATTCCTGTGGAGCCAAAGTCTGTAAGGTGTTTAAACAACAAGATCATAGGTAATCTTACAAACCATAATCTACCTACTTCCATAGCCATTGAGTATTTAGTATTTCCTGAACCCTGAAAGATTCCTTGAAATACACTAAACATTCCCATTAAGGGCATAGAAAAAGCTACATATCTCATATAAGTAATACTTTCAGTAATAACCAATGGGTCATCTTTTGAAAGTATGAAGAAGTTTATAATTTGATTATTAAATACATATATTACTATGCCACCAATTGTTCCTATTGTTAGAGCAATAGTAGAAGCTTTTATGAATGAATCACGAGCCCTATCCTCTTGACTTGCTCCAAGATTTTGACCTATAACTGCTGTTAAAGCTGAACCTACGCTCATTGCTGGCTGCATTACTAGATTTGTAATTCTATTAACCATACCAAAAGCAGCCATTGTTGCTGTGCCATAAGATACAATAAATCCATTTAAAGCCATAAATCCAACAGAAGCACCTATTTGTCCAATACTTGCTGGTATTGCCACAGTGTATATTTCTTTAATTATTTCTCTATCAAAACTAAATCCATTGAGATTTGGCTTAATATTACTAGAACCTTTAAATAGATAATATAATCCTATCATGGCTAAAATCATCTTAGAAACTAAGGTTGCCCACGCTGCACCAGCAATCCCCAGATTAAGATTAAAAATAAAGATAGGGTCTAAAACAACATTTATAATTGCGGAAATACCACTTAAAGTTGTAGGTGTAATAGTATCTCCTTGTGCGGTCATTATGGAATATAAGCTAAAATACAAGAACATAAATGGCATATCCAGAAATGTGACCCTCAGATATATATTCCCGTATTCTAATATATCACCTTCTCCACCAATAACTTTTATAATGTATGGACTTATAAGAAATCCAATTAATGCAAATATTATAGATATTAAAAAAGAGGTCACGATTAACTGATTGGAATATTCCTTTGCTTCTTCATATTTTTCTGCTCCTACTAACCTTGAAAGAATGGAAGTTCCAGCTATGGATATACCAATACCAATAGCAATAAATAAGAAGTTGATAGGCCAAACAAACGATGTAGCTGCAAAGTGAACAGATGAAATTTTGCTTACCCATATGCCATCAACAAGATTATATAATGTTTGTATAATACTATTTAGCATAATAGGTATAGATAGGGTAATTAATACTTTATAGATATTACCTTTTAAGATTAGTTCTGATTTGTTATTCTTCAATTCACTCACCTTTGAAAAAGTATTTAGAGTTGCTAAAATATTATAACATAATCAATTTATACCCTACCAGATATGTATGACAAAATCAAAGATTTTAGCTATATTTATTGTCGTGCACATAACAGCACACAATTACATAGAAAAACCCGAGATTTTCGACAGACCTAGAATGACAACAATGCTTTTGTCAGGCTAAGCTATAGCGAAGCATCTCGGGTAATAAAATTTAATCTTTAATTCTTAATTTTTCATTATTAACTATTCACTTTTACAGTACTTTTGCTTGACCTTTATAAACCTGGCCTGTTGATGAGTCAACTGTAACAATATCACCATTCTTAAGGATATTTCTCGCATCTTTCGCCCCTACAATTGTAGGCTTCTCAAGATTTAAGCCGACAATAGCACTGTGGGAAGTAAGCCCACCTTCTTCAGTTATTATTGCTGAAGCCCTCTCCATAAATTTCACCATTTCCTTGTAAGTGGAACTTGTAACTATTATATCTCCATCCTCAAAATTATTTAGTAAATCTTCCTCAGAATTTGCAATACAAACTCTACCTGTTCCAACTTTACTACCAATACCCTGTCCTGTTAATAATACTTTCCCTATTGTATGAACTTTTATCATATTAGTAGTTCCTGAAAGGCCAACAGGAATACCAGCAGTAATTACTACTAGATCTCCTTCTTTAACATATCCATTTCTTATTGCTGCATTAATTGAGTTTTCTAATACTTCATCAGTTGAAGTACTTTCAGGAGCCAAAATTGGATATACACCCCACTCTAAAGCTAGTCTTCTTCTTACTGTTTCAGTAGTGGTAACAGCAACTATAGGAGCCTTTGGTCTAAATTTAGAGATCGCCTTAGATGTATAACCTGATGAAGTTGCTGTAATTATAGCTGCGACATCTAAATCCTGTGCAGTTGTGCATGTAGCCTTTCCTATTGCATTTGTAATAGTCAATTGAGTCATTCCAGTTGTAGTCTTTAGCAACTCTTCATAGTTTAATGAATTCTCAGTTCTAACTGCTATACTATGCATCATTTTCACAGCTTCTACTGGATATTTACCTGCAGCTGTTTCACCTGAAAGCATAATAGCACTGCTACCATCCAGTATTGCATTTGCTACATCAGTTACCTCCGCTCTTGTTGGCCTTGGGTTTCTCATCATGGAATCTAGCATTTGTGTAGCAGTAATAACTGGCTTTCCAGCCATCTTGCATTTCTTAATTAGCATTTTCTGTATAAGAGGTATTTCTTCAGTCTGAACCTCTACACCTAAATCACCTCTTGCCACCATTATACCATCAGATACCTGAAGGATTTCGTCTATATTATCAACACCTTGCTGACTCTCTATCTTTGAGATTAGTTGAATATTTTGGCCGTTATTTTCCTCTAGAATTCTTCTAATTACATTTACATCATCAGCAGTTCTAACAAAGGATACTGCTATAAAATCTATTTCATTTTTAATTCCAAATTTTATATCATCGATATCTTTTTGCGTAACAGCAGGTAGATTTATTTTTACATTTGGAACATTGACACCTTTATGATTTTTTAATGTTCCACTATTTATTGCAACACACTTAATATCTGTATTATTTATAATTTCTAGGATCTTAAATTCTACAAGCCCATCATCTATTAAAATACGTCCGCCAACCTCAACATCATTTGGTAATCCTTTGTATGATATACTAACGATTGATTCGTCACCCATTACATCTCTAGTAGTAAGAGTAAATATATCATCCTGTTTTATCTCGATTGTTGAATCCTTAAAATTACCAATTCTTATTTCCGGTCCTTTTGTATCTAGCATAATAGCAATAGGTAAGTCTAATTCTTGCCTTACTTCTTTAATCAAGTCGATTCTCTTTTGATGTTCTTCATGACTTCCGTGAGAAAAGTTTAATCTACATACATTTACACCATTTAGGAATAGCTTTTTAAGTACATCCTTTGATTCTGAAGCAGGTCCTATCGTAGCTACTATTTTTGTTTTTTTCATTTGTATTCCTCCTATAATGATAATACATTAGCAGTATTGTACAAATCAACATCAAATACTTTTTGCATATTTAAAGCTTCGGTAATATCCATATCAAATATATTATTGCATTTTATACCAACAGCTCTTCCTGCCTTTCCTTCAAGTAAAAGTTCTACAGCTCTTTTCCCCATTTCACATCCCATAATTCTGTCCATAGTATTAGGTGTTCCACCTCTTTGTAAATAGCCAAGTACTGTAACCTTTGTTTCAACACCTGTTTTCTCTTCTATTACATTAGCAATATTATAAGGATTACCTACCCCTTCAGCTACAATTATTATGTGGTGAACCTTTCCCCTATTTCTACCTCTTAAAACCTTTTCACAAATTTCATCAATATCATAATCCATTTCAGGCACAATTATACTTTCAGCTCCGCCAGCTAAACCAGCATATAGAGCAATATCCCCACAATTTCTTCCCATTACCTCTATAACACTTGCTCTTCCGTGAGAAGATGATGTATCTCTAATTTTTCCTATGGCTTCCACAACTGTCTCAACTGCAGTAAAGAAACCAATTGTATAATCTGTATAAGCAAGGTCATTGTCTATAGTACAAGGTATGCCTATCGTTGGTATTCCTGCATCTGATAAGGCTTTTGCGCCCTTAAAAGTTCCATCACCTCCTAGAACTACTAATCCATCTATATTAAATATATCTATTACATTTAAAGCCTTTTTTAAACCAGCATCAGTTGCAAACTCTTCTGAACGGGCAGTTTTTAATATAGTTCCACCTCTATGGATAATGTCTGCAACAGATGATAAATCCATATCATCAATATTGCCTTTTATAAGACCATCATATCCATGCATTATTCCCATCATTCTAACATTATTATACAAACCAGCTCGAACCACCGCTCTTAAAGCAGCGTTCATCCCAGGTGCATCTCCGCCACTTGTAAGTACTCCTATCGTTCTCATATAATCCTCCTTCTAAATCATTCCCATTTCCAATAATGTATCCTGAGCATCCTTAGCCTCATTCTTTAAAACTAATATTTCATATAGATTTTCACGTTCAGCATCATAAGAGCCATTAACCTTCACAAGAAAACCTTCTGTCTTTAATGTGTTTTCTATGCTATATGCTTGTTTCTTATCTATAGTCACATATATGGTTCTCCACATAATACCCCTCCATGTATTTATTGAATTAGGCTAAGATAATTTCACACTATCTTTACCCAATAATGTCTTTAATTCAACTTCTACTTTATTGTCATCTATATTAACCCATAGCGATCTGTCTGCAACTACTGTTTTCCTTAATTTCTCCATATAAACATAGACAGGTACATCACCAGGGTATTTTTTTAAAATAAGTTTAATCTGATCAAATAAATTAGTTTTACCTTCTAAGGGTATTCTAATAAATAATTTGCTCATATTGTAGCTATTAAGTGGCATTACCTTTTCACATATGATCTTAGTCTCTTCTACCTCAGATATAGATAATCGTCCTTCTATAATTACTACCTCATCTTCTAAGATATACTTATTATACTTTTCATACGTTGCTGGAAATACTATACATTCAACTGAACCATATAAATCTTCTAAGTTTATAAATGCCATCATATTGTTATTTCTTGTAACCTTATTTTTCTTCTCTACTATTATACCACCTATTGTAATCTTCTGACCATCTTTAAAATTAGAATCTATCTCTTCTATATCCTTTGAAATTTCTGTTGTTGTAATTGTTGAAATCCTATTTAGCTCTTTTGCATATGGCTCTAAAGGATGACCTGATACATATATACCTAATATTTCCTTCTCCATTTGCAATAAAGTCTTCTTAGGAAACTCCTTTATATTAGGAAGATTATCCTTCTGTATTTTTACCTCAACAACATCAAAAAATGAAAATTGACCTTCAATATTTCTTTTTCTGTCAGAATGAATTCCATCAATAACTTTTTCAAAGATTGATAATAGTTGTGCCCTATTTGCTCCAATGGAATCCAATGCCCCGCACTTTATTAGGCTCTCAATAGCTCTTTTATTCATTACAGTAGAGTCTACTCTCTCTATTCTATCAACAAAATCTGTAAAACTATTAAATCTTCCCTTTTCTCTGGCCTTTACAATTGCTCGTATTAAGCCAGTTCCAACATTTTTAACAGCACTTAATCCAAAACGAATCTTGTTTCCACTTACCGTAAATTTCTCATGAGATGAATTTATATCTGGAGGCAATACTTCAATCCCAAGCCTCTTACACTCCTGTATATATAACGATACTTGAGTAGTACTTTCCATAATCGATGATATTTGGGCTGCCATAAATTCAACAGGGTAATAATATTTTAGCCAAGCAGTTCTATAGGCAACAACAGCATATGCTGCTGAGTGAGACTTATTGAAGGCATAATTGGCAAAATCAATCATTAAATCAAATATTTTATTTGCTGATTTCTCATCAACCCCATTTCTAATAGCTCCAGGTATGACCACTTTACCATTTTTATCCACCTGTCCATAGATAAAGTTTCTTCTTTCCTGCTCCATTACATCCATCTTTTTTTTGCTCATAGCTCTTCTAACTAAATCTGCTCTACCTAATGTATATCCACCTAAATCACGAACAATTTGCATAACCTGTTCCTGATAAACGATGCAGCCATATGTTACACTTAGTATTGGTTCAAGCTTTGGATGGATATACTTTATCTTTGATGGATCATGCTTGCATTCTATAAAGGTTGGTATTTGATTCATAGGACCTGGCCTAAACAATGAATTAGCTGCTATCAAATCCTCAAAAATATTTGGTTTTAGTTCCTTAAGAAAAGCTCTCATACCTGCACTCTCAAATTGGAACACTCCCAAGGTTTCTGCCTTAGCAAACATTTCAAATACCTTAGGATCATCATAGGTAAAAGCCTTATCAAACTCTACCTTTATGCCATGATTTTCTTCTATTAAATTTACTGCATCTCTTATAACGGTCAATGTTCTTAAACCTAAGAAATCCATTTTTAAAAGACCAAGCTCTTCAAGCTCAGTCATTGTAAACTGAGTAGCCAGTGAATCATTATTTTTAACAAGGGGTGCATAATCTGTAATAGGTGCTGCAGAAATAACAACACCTGCAGCATGAGTTGAGGTATGTCTTGGCAATCCCTCTACTGCTAATGCTAAATCTATTAAATTATGTACCTCATCATTATTTTCATATTCATTCCTTAATGAATTATTTATTTCAAGAGCCCTGGATAATGTAATTCCAAGCTCATGGGGTATTTGCTTAGCAATATTATCTACAGTACTATATGGCATATTTATAGCTCTTCCAACATCTCTAATAGCACCTCTAGCAGCCATAGTTCCAAAGGTAGCTATTTGTGCGACTTTTTCATGACCATATTTATTAACTACATACTGTATAACTTCTTCTCTTCTCTCATAGCAAAAATCTATATCAATATCTGGCATAGTTACCCTTTCAGGATTTAAAAATCTCTCAAATAGTAGTCCATACTCTAATGGATCTATGTCAATAATTCCTAGTCCATATGATATGATACTTCCTGCTGCAGAGCCACGCCCAGGACCGACAATTATGCCGTGTTCCTTTGCAAATCTAATAAAGTCCCAGACTATAAGAAAATAGTCTGTATATCCCATGTTTACAATAGTGTTAAATTCAAACTCAAATCTATTGTTGATTTCATCTGTTATAACGGAATATCTTTTCTTAAGCCCTTCCTTACTTAGCATTTCTAGATATTCTACGTTTGTATAGCCATTGGGCACATCGAATTTAGGGAGATGTAAAGTATTAAAATCCAATTCAACATTGCATCTATCTGCTATAAGTGCTGTATTTTCAAGTGCCTGAGTATTATAATAAAATAATGAATACATTTCCTCAGGAGATTTTAAGTAAAACTGATCCGTAGGAAATCTCATTCTATCCTCTTCGTCAATAGTCTTACCAGTCTGAATGCATAATAAAACATCATGAACTAGCGAATCTTCTTGATTTAAATAATGGACATCATTTGTAGCAACCAATGGAATATCAAGTTCCTCTGACAATCTAATAAGTTTCCTATTTACATTTGTCTGTTCACTCATTCCATGATCCTGTAATTCTAAATAGAAGTTGTCTCTTCCAAAAATCTCTTTATATATTAAAGCAACTTCCTTTGCTTTATCGTAATTGTTATCCAGTAAAAATTTTTGAACTTCTCCTCCTAGGCAAGCAGAAAGGCAAATAATACCCTCACTATATGATCTTAGAATATCATGATCAATTCTAGGTTTGTAATAAAATCCATTTACATACCCCTCAGATACAATTTTCATAAGATTTTTATAGCCCTTATTGTTTTCTGCAAGTAGTACTAAATGGTACTGATTTTTATCCTTCTGTTCCTTTTCCGTGTATTTATTAATAGCCACATAAACTTCTGAACCAAGTATTGGTTTTATACCATGTTTTTTAGCTTCCTTATAAAACTGAATGACTCCAAACATAGCTCCATGGTCTGTTATAGCAATAGAATCCATGCCCAGCTCCTTAGTTCTTCTTATAAGGTCTTTAATCCTTATGGAACCATCCAATAGACTATATTCAGTATGAACATGTAAGTGAGTAAATCTTTGTACCATTCTACTTCCTCTTTCATAGTTTACTAATTTAATTTTATCATAAACTCATTTGATATAAAATATATTGTCTAAATTACAAAAAATAACGAGGTAGAAGATGATTGCATCTTTCCCTCGTTATATATGTCCTAATTTTTCAATTACATTTTCCATTATGGACAAGTCTATTACTCTAAAGTCATCTAAGACTTTTTCTGTCCAATTAGGAGTAGGTTTATTGTTAATAAATTTTTGAGCAGTTAGAATACTCTCTTCAATAATTAATAAACCTTGTGTATCGAAATCTCCAGTTTCTTTAGAGATCATAATACTTCTAAAAGGTGTTTCATTTGGTTTTATGCTTCCTGATAAAGGATGTGTTAATAGCTTATGACCTTCATGAATCTTATCCCTAACAAAGAATAGAATATCAAGGTATTTATAGTTTTCTAAGTAAATTATTTCTATCATATCCTTAAACTTATCATATACTCTTTTGTTATTAGTTATTATCATACTCTTCATAGAGAACACCATTTTAATAACCTTCAAATTCGTTTTCTATTAAATTTTTTAACGCCTCAATTAATTGTTTTTCATCTTGACCATTAGCTGTAAGCGTTATTTCTTCTCCATGGAAAGCACCTAATGACATAATACCTATAATACTTTTACCATTAACTTTTGTACCATGAGCTTCAATCTCTAGATCACTTGTATATCTACTAGCTACTTGTACAAATATAGCCGCTGGTCTTGCATGTAATCCATCAGGATTATTTAATTTAATAGTTAATTGCTCCATCTAATTCACTCCTCTCAATTCATTTGCTATCTCTTCGATCTTTCTAAATCTATGATTAACACCAGATTTCCCAATAGGTGGGTTTAACATCGCACCTATTTCCTTTAAACTCGCATCCGGATTATCTAATCTCAATTCAGCAATTTCTCTTAAACTATTAGGTAATTTATTTAGTCCCATTTTGCTTTTTATCAACTCTATATGCTCAATTTGCCTCATAGAAGCATCGATAGTTTTACTCAGATTAGCAGTTTCACAATTTACAATTCTATTAATATTATTCCTTACATCTTTCAGTACTCTAATATCCTCTAATTTTAATAATGCTTGATGAGCACCAATTATATTAAGTAAATCTACTATTTGCTCACCCTCTTTAATATATACTACGAAATTTTCTTTTCTCGTCACTATCTTTGAATTTAAATTAAAGGAGTTAATTATATCCGATAAATCCTTTGCATGTTCTTCATTGTTAGTTACAAATTCTAAGTGATATGTTTTCTCTGGGTTACTTATTGAACCTCCACCAAGAAATGAACCACGAATATAGCTTCTCTTACAGCATCTTTTTTCTATAATCCTCTCATCTACTCTATAGTTTGGTGATAGTAGATTAGATTTATCCTGATATATAAAGCCTACATCATGAAGAATCTTACTTGAAATATCTTTATCGCTTACTACAATTAAATAGTTATTATTCTTTTTTAGCTGCCTGTTTCTTCTAACCATAACATCTACATTAGTAGTATATATCTTTTTTAATATGGAAAATATTCTTCTTGCAATAGCAGCATTCTCAGTGTTAAATTTTAGCATTAGCTTATTTGAGCCCATAATCTGAATTGTACCATTCATTCTAACTAAAGCTGATAATTCAGCTAATGCACAACAGTCTTCGCATAATTCTATCCTTGACAATTCATTCTTTGTTGTTGATGAAAAGGACATATTATCACTCCTATTGGTTCATAAGCTCTATCCCTTTTATTATAATCTTTCTTTCATCTGCGTATCTTACTAAATCCTTTGCTTTATCCACATGGACATACATAGCATCAATAAACCCTTCTTTTCTTTGCGGTTTACATTCCATTGAATTGCTCTTCATAAGATACCAGTGAACTGTTTTATTAACTATTTCCCCTTCTTTGAGATTCTTATAATTATAGTGTACTGCTCCAATATAGTCAAGTATTTCACCCTTAACCCCAGTCTCCTCTAGTACTTCTCTAAGGGCAGCACTCTTAATATTTTCACCTTTTTCTAATCGTCCCTTCGGTAATACCCAATCTCCATTATATTTCTTCAGCAATAAAATAGCATTACCAAATACTACGACACCTCCTGAACTAATCTCAACCATCTAAACCAACTCCTGAATAAATAAAAAAATATATGATAAATAATATATCTATTATACTATATTTTATTAAATTTTTGTAAACATTTTCAGCATATTATGTAAAAAGGAAATAAAAAATTAAACATACTTATTTACTATGTTATTGACATTTATTCTAAATAATATAGAATAGATATTATAAAAGGAGGAAAATCTCATGAGAATATCATCAAAAGGAAGGTATGCATTAGCATCAATTGTCTATCTAGCTAGTAAATATAATACTGGAGAGTACATAACTATATTAAATATTTCTGAGTCTTTAGAAATTTCGAAAATATACTTGGAACAGATATTCTCTGCTCTAAAAAAATCAGATATCGTTGTTTCAATTAAAGGTCCTCAAGGAGGGTATCAACTTGCAAAACCACCAGAAGAGTTATCTGTATATGATATTTTATCTGCCACTGAAACCACATTATTTGAGAAAACCGAGAATACTGTAGATAAAAAAGTTCCTAACCTAGAAACAGCTTTATTCTCAATAGTTTTTGACCCTTTGGACATGTGTATTTATAATCACCTTAAGTCAATATCAATAAAAGAAATATTAGATGAAAGTTTAAGAAACAAAGGTGATAATTATATATTTTATATATGATTAGGATTTATAATCCATAATTAAAATTATAAAAGATAATTTTAAAAAACGAAATGACTATATAATCATTTCGTTTTCTAAATTGCTCTAACAGTACTCATTATTTGCTATTTTAATTAACATTTTACTTAGCTTGATATTATCATGTCTAATGTAATTTTTCTTTATATCAATTAACTTTTCTGTAATTAATTTTATATTTTTTTCTTTTAATTTTTTCTCATCGTCCAAAGTTAATATCACTGGCCTTGAACCATCAGTAATGTATTTTCTTAGAGTTTCTTCTGGTATTTCCTCAGTATTTACGATTACATAATCTATGAAATCTTCTCTACTATGATTTAATATACCTTGAACATGCTCTATTACTCCAAGGTTATCAGTTTCACCAGGTTGCGTCATAACATTACATATATAAACCTTTGGTGCCTTTGCATTGTATATGCTACTTACCATATCATTAACTAAAAGGTTTGGTACAATTGAAGTATAGAGACTACCAGGCCCTAATACAATTAAGTCAGCTTCATTAATTGCCTCTACGGCTTCTGTCATTGGGTAAGATATTTTAGGATACATAAATACTCTTTTAATTCTACATCCTTCATTTTTTGCTTCACATGGAATTTTTGATTCACCATGTATTATCTTTCCATTTTCCAACTCTGCATGAAGTCTTACATCCTCTAGTGTCATAGGATATACCTTACCTGTTATGGATAAAACATTGCTCGTTTCCTTAATTGCTTCTTCAAAACTGCCATATATTTCATTCATAGCAGCAATAAATAAATTCCCAAAACTTTGGCCTTTTAATTGCCCTTCTTTAAACCTGTATTGAAGTACCTTTTCCATTGTAGGTTCTGTATTTGCCAATGCTAACAGACAAGCTCTAATGTCTCCTGGTGGAAGCATACCTAGGTCCTCTCTTAATATTCCAGACCCTCCTCCATCATCTGCAACTGTCACAATCGCCGTTATATTAGGAGTAAATTGCTTTAACCCTCTTAATAAAATTGATAACCCAGTTCCACCACCAATTGCTACAATTTTTGGATTATGTTTCATTTATAATTCCCCTTTTTACATTAAGATTCTAATTATCTTTTAAATCTCTGTGAATCACGATGACTCTTTGACCGTTTTCTTTCAATATTTCCCCAATTCTTTCTGCTATAGCTACAGACCTATGGTAACCACCAGTACATCCTATACCTACAACTAACTGAGTTTTTCCTTCTTCTATATAATATGGTATGAGATATTCAAGCATATCTATAACTTTTGTAATAAAAATATTTGTCTGCGGCCATTTAAAAACATAATTAGTAACGTCTTCAGTTTTACCAGATAATTGTTTAAGCTCTGGAATATAGAACGGATTAGGTATAAATCTTACATCATAGACCAAATCTCCATCTAAAAGCATCCCATTTTTGAATCCAAAAGATGTGACTGAAATAGAGATTTTTCTTGTTTCTCCTCCTTCTAAAAATATCCTAGACATTTCTTCACGTAACATTCCAAGAGTCAATTTAGATGTATCTATTATGTAATTAGATCTCACCTTAACCTCTTTAAGGATATTTCTTTCCGCATTTATTCCGTTTATAAGACTTCCATCTGGTGTTAAGGGATGAGGCCTTCTTAATTCTTTATACCTTTTTATTAAAACTGCATCTGTAGCGTCTAGAAAAAGTATTTTATATTTTATTCCCTTAGCTTCTAACTCGTCTAATTCTGTAAAGAGATGGTTAAAAAACTCTCCTCCTCTAATATCAACTACAACAGCAACCTTATCAATGATCTTCTTTGATTCCTGGCATAGTTCAACAAATTTTGAAAGCAAGGCAGGAGGTAGGTTGTCCATACAATAAAAACCCATATCCTCCACTACCTTCATTGCCTGTGATTTACCTGCACCAGACATTCCAGTAATAATGAGTAAATCCATTATATCACCTAATTTCTCGTATGTTTTTTATTCTATTAAAGTCTATATCAGCTTCCTTAGCCTTTTGTATTCCGTTTGTTAGATTACCCACATCTTCAGGCCTATGAGCATCGCTATTTATATAATAGAATACGTCTATATCCTTTATTTTTTTTAAACTTTCAACGGATAATTCGCTATGCTTTGAACTTATTTCCAAAGCAGTACCTAATCTAGCTGCTTTTTTAGCTACTTCTACTATATCTATTTTGGCTTTAGAACCAGGGTGGGTAATTATATCAATCTGGTAATTATCCAATGCCTTAAGATAAGCCTTTGTATTAACTTCTATTGCTCTATCTTCAACTAATTTAGCAACCTTAGATATCGGATTAAGTATATATAAGCCATATAAATCTCTTATGGACTTGGGAGTTGCTCCATAATGGTAACCCATTAAAAGTAAGTCAGTATATTTTAAGAATTCTTCTTCTACATCCAACTTGCCATCAATACTTACAAGGTTGGATTCAACTCCTAGCAAAATCTTTAATCCCTTTGGCTCAAAGATTTCATTTAATCTATCTATCTCATCTCTCATTCTCTTTATATTACTCTTTCTAACTCCATAGAGATAATGTCCAGGACCATGCTCGCTTATAACTATAGTAGATAAACCCTTACTAAGAGCTGCCTTAGCATTATCTTCTATTGTCCCTGTAGCATGAGTCCCTTCTTTCCTAAATCCGCTGCTATAGATTGTATGTGTATGATAATCACCTAAGATCTTGAACATAAATTAATCCTCTCCAATAATCTTTATCTCCGTTTCTAATTCAACAGCAAATTTATCCTTAATAGTTTTCTGAACAACTGCAATCAATTCTAATACATCTTTACAAGTTGCATTGTCAATATTAACAATAAATCCACAATGTTTCTCAGAAACTTGAGCTCCTCCATGTCTTAAACCTCGTAATCCAGCATCATCTATTAATTTTCCAGCAAAATATCCTACTGGTCTTTTAAAAGTGCTCCCCGCGCTAGGTAATTCTAGAGGTTGTTTAGATGTACGCTTATGTGTAAGTTCCTTCATAACAGCTTGAATTTCCTCATAATTTCCAGGTTTAAGTTCAAATTCAGCAGATAAAACAATTAAGTTTTCATCTACTACGCGGCTTCCTCTGTATCTAAAATTCATTTCCTCATTACTAAGTTCTTTTATATTATTTTCACTATCAAGTACTCTAACTTTCTTAATAACATCCTTCATTTCACCACCGTAGGCACCAGCATTCATGGTTACAGCCCCACCTATTGAACCAGGTATACCATTGGCGAACTCTAATCCAGTTAATGAATTAGACATGGCTATACGACTAACAGCTGTTATTAATGCACCTGCCTGACTTATTATAGTATTTCCATCAACCTTTATATTATTTATTCCTTCATTTACTTTTATTACTACTCCTCGAATTCCACCATCTCTAACAAGCAGATTAGATCCATTGCCCATTATGTACATATTAATACCGTTGTCTCTACATATTTTAACAGCATTTATTAATTCCTCTTCACTTCTAGGAATTATCATTACATCAGCTGGGCCCCCAATTTTAAATGATGTATGATTTTTCATTGGTTCATCAAATAATATTGTACCTATACTTTTATCTATAAATAAACCTTTCAGTTGATTTTTTTCCATAACCTCACCCCTATAATATTAGCATCATTATATGATATACCTAATAATTATACCATATACATATAAATATTTGAAAACTTCTTACATGTTACAGTTTTAGTTGATTTAACAGTTATATTAGGCGAAAATTTGAATAACATTAATATAACTCATAGTGAATGAAGATAATGAGTTTAGCAACTAGTACTGGAGAGAATGCTGATTTTGCCTCTTTTAATTTATTCCAAAAGTAATAAAGAGCTATCAGTTTCCTGATAGCTCTTAGTATTTTAATTAGTCTCTTGCCATTCTCTTGTAAGTTTCATATCTTAATTTTGCATTCTTTTCTGCTTCTGCAAATAATACTTCAGCTTCTTCTGGGAATTGAAGTTTTAATGAAGTATATCTTACTTCTGAGTTGATGAAGTCTTGGAATGATGCTGTTGGCTCTTTTGAGTCAAGAACAAATGGATTCTTTCCTTCATCAGCAAGTCTTGGGTCGAATCTATATAGATGCCAGTATCCAGCTTCTACAGCTCTCTTTTCTTGTCTAATAGTTGTACCCATACCTGACTTAATTCCATGGTTTATACATGGTGCATAAGCTATTATTAGTGAAGGACCATTGTAGCTTTCTGCTTCTCTAAATGCTTTTAATGTATGATTCATGTTAGCACCCATAGCTACTTGAGCAACATATACATAACCATAAGTTGCAGCAATCATACCTAAATCTTTCTTTCTTACTTGCTTACCAGCAGCAGCAAATTTAGCTACAGCAGCAGTAGGTGTTGCTTTTGAAGATTGACCACCAGTATTTGAATATACTTCTGTATCAAATACTAATACGTTAATATCTTCTCCAGATGCTAATACATGGTCTAATCCACCAAAGCCTATATCGTAAGCCCAACCGTCTCCACCAAGAATCCAAACTGATTTTTTGATTAGATAATCCTTAAGCTCTTCGATTTCTTTTAATATTTCATTTCCTCTTGCATTGCCAGTATCTGTTCCTAATCTTGGAATAATCATACCAGCAGCTGCTTTTGATGCTTTTGCATCATTCATTCCTTCAATCCATTCTTGGAAATATTGATTTAATTCTGAATCTAAGCCTAATTCAATGAATTCCTTCATTGCAAGCTCAATTTTTTCTCTTACTTGTCTATTAGCTACTGCCATACCATATCCATATTCTGCATTATCTTCAAATAAGGAGTTAGCCCAAGCAGGACCTTTACCTTCTTGATTTGTGCAGTATGGAGTTGCTGGAGCACTTGCTCCCCAGATTGATGAACAACCTGTAGCATTAGCAATAAGCATTCTATCTCCAAATAATTGAGTCATTAATTTAGCATATGGTGTTTCTCCACAACCAGCACAAGCTCCTGAGAATTGTAGAAGTGGTTCTTGGAACTGAGTATTCTTTAAGGTAGTAGGTTCGAATCTGTCTCCCTTAGCTTTAACTGTCATTGCATATTCCCAGTTCTTAGCTTGTTCTTCGTATTCGTCTTCAAAGTGAGTCATTACTAATGCTTTTTCCTTAGCAGGACATACATCAGCACAGTTTCCACAACCTGTACAATCTAATGGAGAAACTTGAATACGATATTCTAAATCCTCTAAACCTTTACCAATTGCTTTAATTGTTTCAAATGTTTCAGGTGCATTTGCCTTTTCTTCTGCATCTACTAGTATAGGTCTAATAGTAGCATGTGGACATACATATGAACATTGGTTACATTGGATACAATTTTCTTTAATCCAATGAGGTACGTCTACAGCTATAGCACGTTTTTCATATGCTGTTGTTCCATTAGGGAAAGTTCCATCTTCTCTTCCAACAAATGTACTTACTGGAAGGTCATCTCCCTCTTGTCTATTAATTGGTTCAACTACATTCTTAATGAAATCTGGTAAATTATCATCTGCAGCTTCCTCATCAACAGCGTTTTTCCATGATTCTGGAACATTTACCTTAACTAATGATTCAATACCTTTATCTACTGCTTCATAGTTCATATTAACAATCTTTTCACCTTTTTTACCATAAGCATCAACTATGGATTTCTTAAGGTGTGCTACTGCTTCATCTATTGGCAATACTTCAGCTAACTTGAAGAATGCTGATTGCATTATCATGTTAGTTCTTCCGCCAAGACCTATTTCACTAGCAATTCTTGTAGCATTGATTGTATAGAAGTTTATATCATTTTCAGCTATATATCTCTTCATTTTAGCTGGTAAATTAGCATCTAATTCTGCTTCATTCCAGATGCAGTTTAATAAGAAAGTACCACCTTTCTTCAATCCTTTTAGCAAGTCATATTGGTATACATAGGATTGTTTTGAGCATGAGATGAAATCAGGCTCTGTTATTAAATAAGTTGATTTTATAGGAGTATGTCCGAATCTTAAGTGAGAAATTGTAACTCCACCTGACTTTTTACTGTCGTATGAGAAATAACCTTGAGCGTACATATCAGTGTCGTCACCGATAATCTTAATAGCTTGTTTATTTGCTCCTACAGTACCGTCTGAACCGAATCCCCAGAATTTGCATTTAATTGTTCCTTCTGGTTCTGTCTTGATAGTTTCTTTTATTTCAAGAGATTTGAATGTAACATCATCTACAATACCAATTGTAAATCCATGTTTAGGTTCTTCTAATTTTAAGTTTTCATAAACAGCTAATATTTGAGATGGAGTAGTATCTTTTGATCCTAAACCATATCTTCCGCCTACTATAACAGGTCTTTCTTCTTTATTATAGAACAAATCTACAACGTCAAGGTATAATGGCTCTCCAATAGCACCTTTTTCTTTTGTTCTATCTAATACAGCTATTTTCTTTACTGTGCTTGGGAACACATCGAAGAAGTACTTAGCTGAGAATGGTCTATATAGGTGTACCTTTATAACCCCTACTTTTTCTCCTTTTGCCATTAAGTAATCTATTGTTTCTTCTATAGTTTCAGTTACTGAACCCATAGCAACGATTACTCTTTCAGCTTCTGGATGTCCATAGTAATTAAATGGTTTATACTCTCTACCTGTTAACTTAGTTATTTCCTTCATGTAGTCGTTAACTATTTCTACGATGTTTTCATAGTATGGATTTGAAGCTTCAACACCTTGGAAATAAATATCAGGGTTTTGAGCAGTACCTCTTGTAACTGGGTTGTTAGGATTTAATGCACGTTGTCTAAATTCATTAACTGCATCCTTATCCAATAATTTCGCAAAATCTTCGTATTCAATTACTTCTATCTTTTGAATTTCGTGACTTGTTCTAAATCCGTCAAAGAAATGTAAGAATGGTACTCTTCCCTTAATTGCTGATAAGTGAGCAATACCACCTAGATCCATAACTTCTTGAACTGAACCTGATGCTAATAGAGCAAAACCTGTTTGTCTAGCAGCCATAACGTCTTGGTGGTCACCGAAAATGCTTAGTGCATGTGAAGCCAAGGCTCTAGCTGATACATGGAATACTCCTGGAAGTAATTCTCCAGCAATCTTGTACATGTTTGGGATCATTAATAATAAACCTTGTGATGCTGTATATGTAGTAGTAAGGGCACCAGCTTGTAATGAACCGTGTACAGCACCTGCCGCACCTGCTTCAGATTGCATTTCTGTAACTAAAACTTTTTGTCCAAATACGTTCTTCTTGCCTTTTGCAGACCATTCGTCTACAATTTCAGCCATAGTGGATGATGGTGTTATAGGGTAGATTGCAGCAACATCTGTGAATGCATAGGAGACATACGCTGCAGCAGTATTACCATCCATGGTCTTCATAACTTTTGCCATTTGGAATCCTCCTTTGATATATAAATAACAATGTTAAAAACAAATTACAATACATATATTTGGTATAAGTATTTAACATATATTAGTATATTAGACATTGACTTCAATGTCAATGTTAAATATCACACGAAAAAAAACCCCTATAATATAGGAGTTTTCAATATTTATTACTTCTTTAAAGCATTTTTTCTTTTTTCAATTTCTTTCATAATTCTATCATTTAAGATATGAGCAGCATTATAACCTAGCTTCTTTTGTCTATTATTTCTAGCTGCTACTTCGACAATCATCGCAATATTTCTGCCTGGCCTTAATGGAATAGTGACTTTTGGCACCTTTACACCTAATATTTCAACAGTTTCTTCATCTAACCCTATCCTATCATAAAATTTATTTTCATCCCATAGTTCAAGCTCCACAATAAGGTCAATATATTCAAACTGTTTTACAGCACCTACACCATATAGACGTTCTATATCTAGTATACCAATCCCCCTTATTTCCATAAAATGCCTAGTTAAATCGGGCGATTCTCCTCTTAACCTATCCTCAACCTTTTTAATTTCGACTGTATCGTCTGAAACTAATCTATGACCCCTAATTAACAATTCCAAAGCAGTTTCAGATTTACCAACTCCTGACTTTCCAGTAATAAGCACCCCTATCCCATAAACCTCCAATAATACACCATGAATTGTAGTTGAGGGTGCAATGGCAAAATTTATATGATTTATCAGGTCATTAATAAGCTTTGATGTAGGTGTATCCACTCTTAATATTGTTCTATCATGTTTTTGGGCAAGCTCTATTACCTCAGGAAAAATCTCTAAATTTCTTGAAAAAATAAGTGCTGGTATAGGATATGCTAAAAATTTATCTAAACTATCATATCTCAGACTCTCAGGCAACTCATTATAATAATGCCATTCAGAACTTCCAATTATCTGTAATCTTTCAGGTGCAAATTTCTCAAAATAGCCTACTATAGGTAAGCCTGGTCTATTTATTTCAGCAGAGTATATTTTTACATTTATTGCATCGGTGGCTTTATATATCACTTCTAAATTTAAGTCCTCTATTAATTGATCTAATGTTATATATTGCATTTTCTTACTCCCATGGTTGTTTTGGTATTATTGCAGCAGCAATAAAATATGCTATGATACCGCCAAAAAAGGCAGTTGGTATCAACAAAAATACCCAGGCAAGTCTTATAAGAGTTGAATCAATTTCTAAGTACTCGCCAATGCCACCACAAACCCCTGCAATTTTCTTATCTGTATTTGATAAATATAATTTTTTAGTCATTTTTTTCCTCCTTATTATGGAAATGATTATATAACTCTTCAGCAACTTTGATGTTCATACCTTCTACTTTTGCTAATTCTTCGACTGTTGCATTCTTTATTTTTTCAATACTTTGAAAATGTTTCATGAGAGAAACTTTTCTCTTTTGACCTATACCTTTAATATCATCTAATTCCGATTTAAACAAAGCCTTAGATCTTAAACTTCTGTGATAGCTAATCGCAAATCTATGGGCTTCTTCTTGTATCTTATAAATCAATCTAAATCCTTTTGAATCTTCTTTTAAATGGTATTCTATATTATTATATATAATACCCCTTGTCTTGTGAAAATCATCCTTCACTAATCCACAAATCGGAATATCAATCCCTAAATTATCTAATACCCTTTGAGCAATATTTACTTGCCCTTTTCCTCCATCCATCATTATTAGATCAGGAAAACTTGAAAATCCTTTCTTTTCTAGCTCATTGTTCTTTAATAGTTCCTTCTCTTCTAATCCTCTTGTAAATCTTCTAGTTAGTACTTCTTCTAAGCTTGCATAGTCATTTGGAGTTTTTACAGATCTTATTTTAAATCTTCTATAATCTGATTTTTTAGCCTGCCCTTTTTCAAAGACCACCATTGAACCAACTGATTCAACACCACTAATATTTGAAATATCGTAAGCTTCTATCCTCATTGGTATATCCTCTAAGCCCAATATATGTTTTATCTCCTCTAATGCCTTCATGTCTTCTCTTTGTTTCTTTAAATATCTGTCACCATATTGATTTAGCATATCCATAGCATTTTTTCTAACCATTTCTATAAGTTCTACTTTTTCTCCTCTCTTAGGAGTTATCATATGAACCTTAGAACCTCTTTTTCCTTCAAGCCATCTCTGTATTGCTTCTTGATCATCTATTTCTTCCTCTACAATAATCTCTTTAGGCACATAGGCTGATCCAATATAAAACTGTTTTATAAATGAACTCAGTATCTCTTTTCTTTCTTCATTGTAAGTATCTTCAAGAATAAAATGTTCTCTACCTACAATTTTCCCATCCCTTACAAAGAAAATTTGGACACATACTTCTTCCACACCTCTAGCCATTGCAATTATATCCTGGTCCATTTGATTAGAGGCAGTTACTATTTTTTGCTTTTCCTGTAATATCTTTAACGAGTTCAACTGATCTCTATATCTAGCAGCTGTTTCAAAATCTAATTTTTGTGCAGCATCCTTCATCCTGCCCTCAATAATCTTTACTATTTTATCGTCCTTATTATTCAAAAATTGTATTATTTCATCTATCATTTTCAAGTATCTTTCTTCATCAACGTTGCCTAAACATGGAGCCTGACATCTTCCAATATAGTAATTCAGGCATGGTCTAAAGTTACTCAAATTCTTTTCTAAATTTAATTTACATGTCCTAATAGGATAAATATTTCTAATAATCTCTAATGCATCATTAACAGCAGTTGCACTTGGATATGGCCCAAAGTACTTTGCCTTATCCTTAAGTATTTGTCTAGTTTTTATAACTCTAGGATATTTTTCATTTAAAGTAACCTTTATATATGGATACTGTTTATCATCCCTTAATAATATATTGTATTTAGGTCTGTTCTTTTTAATAAGGTTAGATTCAAGAACCAATGCCTCCACTTCATTATCTACCATTATATATTCAAATTCTCTAATATTCCTTACCATGGCATTTACCTTTGGGGGATGGTTTTTAGACGATTGAAAATACTGTCTAACCCTTTTACGCAATGATATCGCTTTTCCTACATATATAATCTCATCATTCTTATCCTTCATTATATATACACCTGGAGAATCAGGTAGCTTCTTTAATTCTTCTTCTATATTAAACACATTATTCACCTTTATCTAATTATGATTTTATTATATGAGATGATTAATATTCTCTTAGTTTTAGTATAGCATAAAATATAATAGAAAAAAGAAGGCATTTGCCTTCTTTTTTCTATATACTTCTTGTTTCACGCTTTAACCATTCTCTTTCTTCTTCATTTAAATATGGTGAAAGCTTATTATATACTTCTTTATGATAATTATTAAGCCATTCTCTTTCCTTAGGAAGTAACATATCTACATCTATACAGTCTAAATCTATTGGGCAATATGATAATACTTCAAATCTCATAAATTGACCTGATTCAGTCTTTATATCTTCATCTACAACAACAACATTTTCTATTCTAATTCCATGTTTACCTTCTTTATATACACCAGGCTCAATTGTAATTATCATCCCTTTTTCTAAAACTACATTGTTCGGAACTGCTGCTAGCCTATGTGGACCTTCATGTACATTTAATAAGTAACCTACACCATGACCTGTTCCACATTTATAATCTATACCCTCTTGCCATAATGGATATCTACTTAAAACATCAAGCACATGACCAGATGTACCATATAAGAATCTCGAACTAATTAGATTTATATGTCCTTTTAAAGTAAGTGTAAAGTCTTTCTTTTCTTCCTCAGTAATAGGTCCTAAAGCTATAGTACGTGTAATATCAGTTGTTCCAAGAAAATATTGTCCACCTGAATCAACTAAATATAGACCCTTTGCATCTAATTTAGCATTTTTACTTGCACTAGCAGAATAATGCATCATAGCTGCATTTTCACCATAAGCTGAAATAGTATCAAAGCTTGGCTCTAAGAAGCCTTCTTGTTCTTCTCTGAATTCAAGCAACTTTTCCTGTGCAGAGAATTCATCCAATGGCACCTTTCCTATATTTTGGTCTATCCAATAGAAATACTTCACTAAAGCTACACAATCCCTAATATACGCATTTTTCTGATTTTCTATCTCTACTTTATTTTTTATAGCTTTTAATCTAGTAGTTATATTAATTTTATCGATAACTACTACTGTATCAGGAATTTCCTTAAATAGCCACCTATTTATTTTCTCCTTTTGAAGGATTACCTTTGAGGATTCATCTATTTCTTTTATGAACTTTATAACATCGTTATGCTCTCTTACAAGTACTCCGTTATCATTTAAGAATTTTTCTACTTCCCAGTCAATTTTCCTCTTATCAACGAACAAATAAGCATTATCCTTTGAAATTAGAGCATATGAAATAACCACAGGATTGTTATCAATATCATTTCCCCTTATATTGTATAGCCACGCTATATCATCCAAACTAGCCAATAAGAAATAATCCGCCTTTTCTTTAGCCATTTCATCTCTAACTTCTTCTAATTTTTCCTTAGTTGCCTTTCCGGAATATTTCTCTTCTAGTGAAAATACCTTTCTAACTGGCAACTCTGGTCTATCATCCCATATTTCACCTACTAAGTCGTATTCATCAACTAGATTAATTTTTATCCCTTTTAAATGCTCTTTTAGCTCATCTACTAATGACTGAGCAAATACCCTTCCATTAAATCCTAAAGCATCTCCATCCTTTAATATAGTTTTTAACCATTCCATATATGTTGGAAATCCGGGTGTATTCATCTTATATAATTTAAAATCACTATCTTTTATTTGCTTTTCAGCTTGAATAAAATATCTACCATCTGTCCAAAGTATAGCTTCGTCCTTAGTTACCACTACTGTACCTGCAGAACCCGTAAACCCTGATATCCATGCCCTGCTCTTAAAATGGTCAGCCACATATTCAGATTGATGTGGATCTGCTGTAGGTTCAATATAGGCAGTAATTCCCCTTTCCACCATTAAAGCTCTTAATTTACTTAATCGTTCATTAATTTTCACTTAGTAAGACCTCCTTCTGAGTTTCTAATTTTATTAGCATAAAAGACACGCCTAAACTTGCAAGCCCGCCGATTAATTTCCCAATTATAAATGGATTTGCACTTTCAGGTGATACAGCTGAAACATATCCAAGCTGTCCACCAAAAGTAAATGCACCACTAACGGCAAAAGCTGCATTAAGAATTTTCCCTCTCCAGTTCATCTCATTGTATACACCAAACATAGGAATACAATTTGCTAAGGAAGATATTAATCCTAAAATAGAGTATTCATCTATATCGTATTTATTAGTTATTATTCGCAAAATTCTATGTAATTTCCTAGATATAAAGTACAATAAAGGATATGCACCTGATAATATAATTGATATATTACCAACAATTATTAATCCCTCTTCAAATGGAATTATTCCATCTACTAACTTAATTCCTAATGAAAATTCTAAAATACCTAGTAGCAAACCAACTATACCTACCATATTAACAAACTTACCTAGAAAACCAAATAGCCTAACCATCTTATCCTTAGCCTTAATAAGGCCTATAACAATAGGAATAATCACTAATATAACAGGCATTAGGCTAAAAAACAAATCCATTACAGGAACTTTCATAAGTATACCAGAGACTATCATTCCTATAGGTATTGTAACTATTCCTGATAAAATCCCCTTTATAAAATATGGATAATCATTATGAGATATCATATTTGTAGCAACTGGAAGGGTAAAAGAAATTGTACATCCTAGCATGGAAGCTAATATAAGGCCATTAAATTTCCCAATTATAGGATTATAAGCTATTTCCAAGCTTGTTTTATATGCTCCCAAGTCAGTGGCTAGTATGCTGCTAATAAATACAGATGGATCAGTATTCAAAATTTTAGCTAGAGGATTTAATACTGGAACCAACGCTACTGCTATTAGTGGACTAAGACTGTATATTCCAATAATAGATAAGGTTAAGCCTCCCATAGCCTTAAATCCTTCTTCAAATTTAACTCCAAGACCAAATTTATTATTAAGTAATTTATCAACGCCACCTATTATTGAAAAAACAATCATTATGTATAGCATTATGCACCTCAACATAGAAATTTTACACCATAACTATACTATAGCAAAAATTTAGAATTAATAGAATATTTACATTAGCAGAATTTCTCAATAAAAAATGAGAAAAAGGATTAACCTTTCCCCCATTAGTTGATTAAATATTAAACTAGTATTTTTCTTAAGAAGTCTTGTGTTCTTGGATGTTGCGGATTTGTAAACAACTCCTTTGGTGTGCCTTGTTCAACAATATTCCCACCATCCATAAATAATACTCTGTCTCCAACTTCTTTAGCAAATCCCATCTCATGAGTAACAACTACCATTGTCATTCCATCCTTTGCCAAGTCCTTCATTACTTCAAGAACTTCTCCTACCATTTCAGGGTCAAGGGCTGAAGTAGGTTCATCAAATAACATTACTTCAGGTGACATAGCTAAAGCTCTTACAATAGCTATTCTCTGTTTTTGACCTCCTGATAATTTATTTGGATACGTATTTGCCTTATCCTCTAGCCCTATTCTCTTAAGCAAATTCATAGCTATTTTTTCAGCTTCTTCCTTTTTCATCTTTTTAACTTTAATAGGAGCTATAGTTATATTTTCCAAAACAGTTAGATGTGGAAAAAGATTGAATTGTTGAAAAACCATCCCCATTTTTTCTCTTTGTTTGTTGATATCGTTCTTTTTATCCGTTATGGATACACCATCAAATATAATCTCACCACTAGTTGGTTCCTCTAATAAATTCAAACATCTAAGAAAAGTACTCTTACCTGACCCACTAGGGCCAATAACAACTACTACTTCTCCTTTTTTAATTTCTTCATTTATTCCTTTTAATACATGTAACTTCCCGAACTTTTTACTAAGATTCACTACCTTTATCACTAGCAGCTAACCTCCTTTCAAGCATCCCCAATACCTTTGATAATGTAAATGTAATCGCAAAATAGATTACACCTGCGATTATTAAAGGCATAAAAGGTTTGTAGGTTATTCCTCTTAATGTATCAGCATTATACATTAAATCAGGTATTGCTATAACAGAAATAATTGCAGACTCTTTAACTAATACTATGAATTCATTACCTAGGGCTGGCAATATGTTTTTAAAGGCCTGAGGTATAATAATATATCTCATACTCATTCCTTTAGTCATCCCCAATGATCTTGCAGCCTCCATTTGTCCAACATCTATTGATTGAATACCCGCTCTTATAATTTCCGCAACATAGGCAGCACTATTTAATAAAACTGCTAATGTACCTAAGAACAATCTTGAGTCTGGTAATGGTAATACCATAGGTAAACCATAATATACAACATATACTTGTAAAATTAACGGTGTACCTCTAACTATTTCAATATATGCGGTGGAAATGCTACTAATTATTTTATTGTTTGACATTCTTAAAAGGCATAAAAGAACACCAACAAGGGAACCAAAGATGACACCAAAAAAAGATATTTGTAATGTAGTTAAAGTTCCATTAATATAATATGAGTAATATTTTGTAATAAATTCTGCAAAATTGGTAAATATATCCACTATCTAACAACCTCCCTTATCAAAAATATTGGCAAAAGAGTAAACTCCTTTGCCAATTAGTGTTCTTATTCTTCCTCTGCTAATATCGTTGCCTCATTTATAAGTCTATCAACTGTACCATCGTTTACTATTTCTTCTATAACTTCATTTATAACCTCTAATAAATCCTCATTACCTTTATTTACTGCCACAGACACTCCATCTTCTTTACCTAAGTCTACTTCAGCAAGGTATAAGTCTGGATTCTGTTTCACATAGGCTTTTGCAACAGGTTCAGCTAAAATTATAGCTTCTACCTTCTTATTTTGAAGTTCTAGAACTAAATCTGTAATTTTAGACAAACCAACGTATTGCGATTCTGAGAATTGGTTTAAAACTACTTCCTCTTGTAAAGTTGTTTTTTGTGCCCCTACTGGTTTTCCAACTAAATCCTCTGGCCCTTTATATTTATCCTTATCTTCAGCTCTAACAACCATAGAATGGCTACCTTCATAATAAACTATTGAAAAATCAACAGTTTTTGCTCTCTCTTCATCAGCTGACATTCCAGCCACTATAAAATCTATATCATCTGTAACGATTGCTGGAAGTAGTCCTTCAAATTTCATATCTATTATTTCTAAATCTACACCTATTCTTTCAGCAATCAATTTTGCTATTTCAATATCAAAACCAACAATTTCATCCTTACCATCTATTATCTTATGGAATTCAAATGGTGGATAATCTGCTGATGTTCCTAGAACGATCTTTCCAGCTTTTTTAATCTCTTCCAACTTACTACCTTTTTCCACGGAATTGTTTTCAGCTGGTGTTTCAGTTTTACTACATGCTCCAAATGCTAATAACATACTAACTACTAATAATGCAATAACAAATTTTTTCATTTCATAATCCTCCCTATTATTTTAAAATTAAATTTTTTATAATAGTGAGGACCTCCTCATTCCTTCGGAAATCTTATTCTCTATAATCGTTAAATTATTGGAAAAAGATTTCCAATTTCTCTTGACAAACTTATTTAGTTGCAAGATTAAGACCTCCTTTATAAAAATTAATAATAGATTTATTATATGATGGAATTAATAATATTGCAACAAATTTTATTCAAAAATTTAGCTGTGATTTAATTGCATACAATTACTCCATTGCATAATCAAATACTTAATGTAAGAAATATCCCTATTATCCGTATTTAACCAAATATATTCCTTTTCTCTTGGAATTATTACTGGCATTCTATCATGAATATGCTTTATTGATTCATTGGCAGATGTAGTAAGTATAGTAAAGGCTTCATATTTTTTACCCTCTCTATCAAAAAAGCTATTATATATTCCAGCAATAGAAAATATATTTTCCTCATTAATATTTATTTTTCTCTTAATTTTCTTCCCTCCTACCTTTTCCCACTCATAAAAACTTGTTGCTGGGATAATACACCTTCTATTGATGAAGGAATCTCTAAAAGTAGGTTTGCTATCAATCGTTTCTGATCTAGCATTTATCAATGGTGATTTTGCGAAACTGGGCATAAACCCCCATTTCATATTACTTATTTCTATATTACCTTTGTTTTGCCTAATTATCGGTACTGTATCAGTCGGAAATACTTCAGGGGTCGAATTAAAATTTGTATCCATAATAATTGCTTTATATCTCTCTATTAAAATATCTATATCTGCTTCTAGCGCATATCTACCACACATGTTTTTACTCCTTTAGTTTTTATATATTCTATTCCCAATAAAAAATCTATATAATCATTTTCTTATTATATCAGTACCCTTACAAGTATTGGTATAGTAATTACCGATAATAATGTGGTCAAAAGTACAAACATAGATGCTAGTTCTTTCTCTTTGTTATAGCTTTCAGCAAATATTGACGTCATTGCTGCAGCAGGCATAGATGCTATTATAACTACTGAATTTGATACTATGGATTTATCTACTAGTAGTGAGGTTAAACATAATATCAATGGAAGTATTGCCATCTTTACTATTAACCCATAATATAAGGTCCAGTCCTTTAGGCTATTTCCAATTTTACCTTTAGATAAAATTGCACCTATAATTATCATAGATAAAGGTCCTGAAATACTACCAACAGAATTTATGCTTGTGTAAAGAATCTTAGGGATTTGAATATCGAATACAATAATTATTACACCAATGACAACTGCAATTATCGACGGGTTAAGTAATGTAGTTTTTAGTTCCTTTTTCAATTCCATTTTATCTATGTGACCTTTAAATAACATTATTCCATAAGTCCATACAAATAGTACAAAGAACATATTAAATATGGAACCATATACTACACCCTCTGGACCATAGATAGCGTTTAATACAGGAAATCCTACATATCCTGTATTTGTAAATACATTTGCAAAATGAATAATAGTCTTCTTGTCCCCCTTAACTGGCAACAAGAACAAGTAAGATGCAATTATAAGAATTCCATAAGCAATTAAACTATAGTAAAACCCCTTTACCACATTACTTTTAATGGATTCTTCAAAGGAAAATGTAAATGAAGATATGACCATAAGAGGTAAGGTAATATTTAATAGAAAGTTTATTAGATTATCGTTAAACTCTTCTGTAATAATTCCTTTCTTATTGCCATATACCCCTACTAACATTATTAAAAATAAAGAGATTACTGATTTTAGAACAGTCGTAACCATAATCCACCTCTAGATTAGCATTTTTAATTATTATTTTATTCCATTTAGGGGTTATGGTTCATGAAAATAACCCTATCTTTAATCTGATAGGGTTATTAATTACTACGGTCTATTTTTTATGTTTCTTATTTCTTTTTGATAGCTTAAATTAAAATATTCTAGCTTTTAAGTCAATAAAAACTCTAGTCAAATCATTGTGACTAGAGTTTTATTATTATATGAAGTTTATTTATATTATTCGTTTACTTCTTCAGTAGTTTCAACTTCTTTTAACAATTCTTCAGTTGTTATAGCATTTAATGCTTCCTCTGGAATTTCAAAATCATCAGCAGCATTTATATTTTTATACTCAGCCATCATATCCATTTTTATACCATTAGTTAATTGTAGTATTTGATTAGTAAATTCCTCTTCACTAACGCCTTCTGGTACTTCTTGAACTATTAAGTCCATCATATTTTCCATAATAGTGCTTAGTAATGAACTCATATCCATTTCCATCTTAGCTAATTCGCCTGTTGCTTCATCAATATAAAATATAGATGTTACATCATCTAAATTCGCATATAGTTTAAGTACTAATTCTGCATCGTCACCCAATGTTTCAGTCAGCATAGATAAATTTTGACCTAATATTTCATTAAATGCTTCAAAGGACATTGTAATTTCATACTTTTCTAGATTTACACCATTAACTGTATATGTTCCTAAGTATTTTACATCTGTAATAGACTTTTCATTAAGCTCTTTCATTTCTTCATTATTAGGATCTAATAATGTAGCAAAACTTTCATCTTCAATTTCTTGTTTAATCCATGTTAATTCACCTGAAATTTGATCAGTCATAGCCATATAAGTGCTGAACTTATTCTCATCTGCAACCATATACATTTCCATTATAGGCTGTGATAATTTATCAAAACCTAAGTCAAGAATCATATTTGCATTGGCTTTCAACTTCATAGGATTCATAAAAGCAGTAGCATTCATATCCATTTGCATATTCATTTGTTGCATATTACCAGTTTCATCCGGCAAAGCCATCGATAAGTTGATTAATGCATACATATCAAAGTTTTCCCATTTATAATATTTATCATAGGCTTCCATTACTTTAGCCCTTGCATCAAATGGTTCAGTTGTTATAACAACTGTTTTTAACTTACTATCCCATTGAACTTCTGCTCCAAATGCCTCAATTACCTTTCTTATAGGTAAATATGTTCTTCCGTCTTTTATAATAGCTGCAGAATCGGATTCAATATTTTCTCCATTCTTAACTATATATTTTTGGCCAACAGGAACTTCGACAATAATATCACCCTTTATAGCTTTTGCTGTTCTTGTTTCAGAATCCCATTCAACATCTGCTCCAAATGCTTCTAAGGCTGCTCTGAACGGAACTAAAGTCCTATTATTTTCATCAATAAAAGGTCTACCAATTACATCATTAAACTCTACATTCGTTGAATCAATTCTTACAATGATTTCACTTTCTGCAAATACAGTAGATGTTAGCATAGTTAAGATTAAAATTAATCCTATTATAAATCCTTTCCTATTCATTCTTTTTCCTCCCATTTTTTAGTATGTTTTCTTATATAATATTACTATATTGATTAAAATATAACAAGCACATCCTAATATTTTCCTATTTGCTATTTTAATCAATTTTCAGTTAATATATTGTAATATACCCACTATTAAGGGAATAGTAACAACAGAAAATAAGGTAGTTGTTACAACCATGATAGTTGAGTATTCTAGCTCATAATTATACTTTTCAGCAAATATAGAAGCTAATGTAGCTGTTGGCATAGCTACTTGGAGAATTATAGAATTGACAAACAAAGACCATACACCAATTAATTTAAATAGAAAAATTACAATTATCGGCATTAGTAATAGTTTTATAACTATTCCATAATATATGGTCCAGTCCTTAAAATATTTTTAAAATTTATGTTTAATAGACTTACACCTACTACTATCATTGATAATGGTCCAGTTATATCACCTACTAGTTTTATACTAGTGAATATGACTGGTGGAATTTTAATAGAAAATATCATTATAGTTAACCCGATAAGTACGGCAATAATTGTAGGCTGTTTAAAGATATCTAATACTTTATCTTTTATACTACTTGCTTGATTACGTCCTTTATATATCATTAATCCATAGGTCCAAACAAAAATGTTAAATATAATATTATATGTAGAACCATATACAACGCCTTCTGGGCCCAAAACAGCATTTAATAATGGAAATCCAATAAAACCGGTATTAGTAAATATATTAGAAAAGTTTAATATGTTCCTCTTATTTCCTTTAATAGGGATCACAAGTACTTTGGATATTATTAATGTGATTCCAAATGTAATTAAGCTGAAGAAGAAAGTTTGATAGACATTTTTCTTCATTTCTATATCAAAATCAATCATGAAAGATGAAATTATTAGTAGGGGTAATGTAATATTTATAAGAATATTTGTTAGACCTTTATTAATTTCTTGATTTATAATCTCTTTTTTTCTCCCATAAACCCCTACTAACAATATTAAGAATAATGATGTTACAGAATTAGTAACTGTGGAACCCATTTTTATCCCCCTAAATTTAAAATTAATGGTAGTTTCTTCACACACTATGAGGAAGTCTTTACTGACCTTGATATATGTAGGATTACACATATTATCATGAAAATAATAGCACCTACAATAGCAGCCATGCCAGCAAAAATACCAAAAACATCTGATAAAGCACCTGTTATAATAGGCATTATAATCGCTCCAATCCCTCCCAACATCAATAATACACCCATAGCCATAGGATATACCTTAAGAATATTCCCAACTATAGAAATTGTTGTTGGATATATTCCGGCCATAGAAAATCCTAACCCAGCAATAGCAATTGTAATTACACTCAAATTAGATGAAGAAAGCAATAATAAATAAAAAGCAGCTGTTCCACAACTAGTTGCTAATAATATGGTTTTCTTAGATACCTTATCTCCTAAAAATGCACAAGTTAGTCTACCAGCAAGAATAACTGCCCACAATAAGGAGGCAAGCATTTGAGCATATTCTATTGTCATAATTTTTGAATCAACAAAATACTTAACTATCCATCCGTTTATAGTCGCCTCTGAGCAAAGGTAAAAAAACAATATTCCAGAACTAATCCAAAAATCCTTATCCTTAAAAAATTCATAAGATATTTTTTGCCTTTTAGTGTCTTTTCTAACTTCTTCTACTTTAAGCTTGGAAAAAAGAAGTAGAGAAATGATACAAAGTAGAATAATAATGCCTACAGCTATTTTCCAACCTAATTGTCCAGCTATATTAGTAGATAAAATAACTAAAAATGGAGAGATTAGGGCTCCGACAGCAAAAATACTATGTAAAATATTGAGCGCTACCGGGTTACTATCAGTAATTTCATTTACAATTGTATTATTAAAGTTAGAAATGCTACCACGGCTTAGCCCTGTAAATAAAAAGCCTAAGATCAATAAAACAGGGTTTCCTGTTAAAATCATAATTGAGAAACCTACAACTACGAAGCTACATAAGAATATAATTGATTTTTTTCTACCTAAATATAATGGCAATACCCCAGCAATAAAACCAGCAACTAGATTGCCAACTTGGTGGGCAGATATCAACCCTCCACTTACTGTATCATTTAATCCATATTCCATGCTAATTAAGGGTAAAAGCGAACCTAAAACCATAGCATATAATCCATTTACAGCAAAAACAAAAAAACAACAAATTAGAATATATCTCTGATTCTTATTTAGTTGTGTATAAAATGATTCCTTATTTTTTTTCACTGATTTAATCCTCCCTATATTCTATACGCATTTTACCGCAAATGTTTTCCCTAACCATTATAATACAAATCTATTAGTCTAACAACAATCATTATTTCATAATATAAATCATCGTCTCGTATCGTGAAACTTATAAGCGAATTACTAAAATCACAGTTTGGGTATTAAAAAGTGGTGTGAATAATTCACACCACTTTTTAACCTCTTTCTAATACTTTCTTTAGAAATCTTCCAGTATGTGAAGCTGGATTCTTGCTTACTTCCTCAGGAGTTCCAGTTGCAACTATAGTACCTCCTCTATCTCCACCTTCAGGTCCTAAATCTATTATATAATCAGCAGTTTTAATAACATCAAGATTGTGCTCGATAACTACTACTGTATTTCCACCTTCAACAAGTTGATTCAACACATTTACAAGCTTGTGAATATCTGCTGAATGTAACCCAGTAGTAGGCTCGTCTAATATATATATTGTTTTTCCTGTTGGTCTCTTAGATAATTCAGTTGCCAACTTAACTCTTTGAGCTTCTCCTCCTGATAGTTCAGTTGAAGATTGGCCTATCTTAATATAGCCTAGACCTACATCCAATAAAGTCTGTAACTTCCTATGAATTTTTGGGATATTTTGGAAGAATTCAACACCTTCTTCTACAGTCATATCTAATATATCAGCAATTGTTTTACCCTTATACTTCACTTGCAAAGTTTCTCTATTATATCTCTTGCCTTTACATACTTCGCATGGTACATAAACATCCGGTAAAAAGTGCATTTCTACCTTTAATATTCCATCACCACTACAAGCTTCACATCTTCCACCTTTTACATTAAAGCTAAACCTACCTTTATCATAGCCCCTCAGTTTAGCTTCATTTGTCATTGCAAACAAGTCCCTTATATAATCGAAGACTCCTGTATAAGTAGCTGGATTTGACCTAGGAGTTCTACCTATTGGACTCTGATCTATTTCTATTACTTTATCTAGATGTTCTATGCCCTTTATTTCTTTACATTTTCCAGGCTTTGTTTTAGCATTATTTAGCTTATTAGCTAATGTTTTATATAATATCTCATTAACTAATGAGCTCTTACCTGAGCCCGAAACTCCTGTAACACACGTAAATACGCCTAAAGGTATCTTAACATCTATGTTCTTAAGATTATTTTCACTAGCTCCTCTTATTTCGAGCCACTTTCCATTAGCAGCCTTTCTTTTCTCAGGCACTTCAATCTTTAATCTACCAGATAAATATGCCCCAGTAATAGAATCTGGATTATTTATTATATCCTCAACTGTACCCTGAGCAACTATTTGTCCACCATGTATACCAGCTCCAGGTCCAATATCTACAATATGGTCAGCTTCATACATTGTATCCTCATCATGCTCTACAACTATCAATGTATTACCTATATTAGTTAAATTTCTTAATGCTTTTAAGAGTTTTTCATTATCTCTTTGATGCAATCCAATACTTGGCTCGTCTAGTACATAAACTACACCTACAAGGCTAGAACCAATTTGAGTCGCAAGTCTAATTCTTTGGGATTCTCCACCTGATAAAGTTCCTGCCATACGAGATAATGTCAAATAATCTAATCCAACATCTTTAAGGAAATTCAATCTTTCTTTTATTTCCTTTAATATTTGTTCTCCTATAATTCTCTGTTTTTCAGATAACTCAAGATTATTAAAAAACTCTATAGCTTTTTCAACAGAAAGGTCAGTAACCTCTGATATGTTTAAATTATTGATTTTAACTGATAATACCTCATCCCTTAATCTTTGTCCATGACAACTTGGACATGGAGTCTCCACCATATATTCATCTATTTTGTCCTTCATATAATCAGAACTCGTACTTCTATATCTCCTCTCAAGATTAGGAATAATCCCTTCAAATTTGCCAGTATAATTTCTCATTCCCTTATCATCGAAATGACTATCAAAATTAAATGATACATCATCATCTGTACCATATAATATCTCATCTATAAACTTTTTAGGTGCATCTTTAATAGGCTTTTCTACGCTATATCCATGCTTTTCAGCAATAGTTTTTATCATTTCATAATAATAAGTTGTCTCTTTAGCGCTGCTATAAGGTGCTATAGCTCCTTCACTAATACTAATATCCTTATTTGGAATTATTAAATCTGGATCTATTTCCTTATGAAAACCTAATCCATTACAAGTTGGACATGCCCCATATGGACTATTAAAGGAAAAAGCTCTTGGTGTTAATTCCTCTATGGCTATATCATGGTCAGGGCAAGACAATTTTGAACTGAACATTATTCTATTGCCGTCCATTAAATCAGCTATGGCCAGTCCATCACCTAATTTCAATGCTGTTTCTAAGGAATCTGCTAACCTACCTTCAATACCTTCCTTAACGACTATTCTATCTACTACTATTTCTATTGTGTGCTTCTTATTTTTCTCAAGTTTAATATCTTCTGAGACATCATGCATCTCTCCATCAATAACTACTCTTACGTAGCCTTCCTTTTTAATTTGATCAAGAACTTTTATATGCTCACCCTTTTTCCCTCTAATGATAGGTGCTAGAATTTGCAATTTCGTTCTTTCTGGATATTCCATAAGTCTATCAACCATTTGCTCTACAGTCTGGCTTGTTATTTCTCTCCCACAAACTGGACAATATGGTGTACCAATTCTTGCATACAAAAGTCTTAAGAAATCATAAATCTCAGTAACCGTACCTACTGTTGATCTGGGATTGTTTGATGTTGTCTTTTGATCTATGGCTATAGATGGAGATAAACCTTCTATATATTCAACGTCGGGCTTATCCATTTGTCCTAAGAATTGTCTGGCATAGCTAGATAGTGATTCTACATATCTTCTCTGACCTTCAGCATAAATAGTGTCAAATGCCAAAGAAGATTTACCAGATCCACTAAGTCCGGTAAACACAATAAACTTATTTCTAGGAAGCTCAATATCTACATTCTTCAAGTTATTGACCTTGGCTCCCCGTATTACTATATTATCTTTTGTCATTTATTTACACCTCAATGTTATAACATCTTCTTTAGCTCTATCATCTTGTCTCTTAATTCAGCTGCTTTTTCAAAGTTAAGCTCTTCTGCTGCCTTAAGCATAGCTGTTTCAATTCCAGATATCATAGCTTCAATTTCTTCTTTACTAAATTTATCTTCATATTTAATTTCTTCTTCAGCAACGATAGTTGCTTCTATTATATCCCTAACTCCTTTTACAACTGATTTAGGTGTAATGTTATGTTCTTTATTGTATCTATCTTGAATTTCCCTTCTTCTATTAGTTTCTGAAATTGCCTTTTCCATTGATTTTGTTATAGTATCAGCATACATTATTACTTTGCCTTCAACATTTCTTGCTGCTCTACCTATTGTTTGTATCAATGATGTTTCGCTTCTTAGGAATCCTTCCTTATCTGCATCAAGAATAGCAACTAGTGAAACTTCTGGCAAATCAAGACCTTCACGAAGTAAATTTATACCCACTAATACATCATATTTTCCTAGTCTAAGATCTCTAAGTATCTCCATTCTTTCAATTGTATCAACATCTGAATGAAGATAAGTAACCTTAATGCCTATTTCCTTAAAGTAATTTGTAAGGTCTTCTGCCATTTTCTTTGTAAGGGTTGTAATAAGCACTCTTTCTTTTCTACTAATTACTTTATTGATTTCACTTACAAGGTCGTCAATTTGATGCTCAGTTGGTCTTACCTCTATAATAGGATCAAGTAATCCTGTCGGCCTTATTATTTGTTCAACGGTATTTTGTGTATGAGCCATTTCATAAGGTCCTGGAGTCGCTGAAACATATATTATCTGATTTACCATTTCTTCAAATTCCTCAAACTTAAGAGGTCTATTATCCAAAGCAGAAGGTAATCTAAATCCATATTCAACTAGATTCATCTTTCTTGATCTGTCTCCTTCATACATACCTCTAATCTGCGGTATTGTTACATGAGATTCGTCAACAATTATCAAGAAATCGTCCGGGAAGTAGTCAATAAGTGTATACGGCCTGCTTCCAGGTGGTCGCTGACTCATATGCCTAGAGTAGTTTTCTATACCACTACAAAATCCCATTTCACTTAGCATTTCTATATCGTATCTTGTTCTTTGTTCAATTCTCTGTGCTTCTACTAGTTTTTCCTTATCTTTAAACTCTTTAATTCTCTCTTGTAACTCTATCTCTATTGACTCTATGGCTTTTTTTACCTTTTCTTCAGTTGTAGCAAAGTGTGAAGCAGGAAATATCCATACATGATTCCTATAACCTATTATTTCACCAGTCAAATGATTAACCTCAACTAATCTTTCAATTTCATCGCCAAAGAATTCTACTCTGATAGTATTCTCACTAGATGATGCTGGAAATATTTCCAGTACATCGCCTCTTACCCTAAATGTACCTCTTACGAAGTTAATATCATTTCTCATATATTGTATATCAATTAATTTTCTCATTATTTCGTCCCTATCTTTAATCATTCCTGGACGCAATGAAAGAGTTAGATTTTCGTAATCAATTGGGTCACCCAATCCATATATACAAGATACAGAAGCAACAATTATAACATCTCTTCTCTCAAATAAAGCTGCAGTAGCAGAGTGACGTAGTTTATCTATTTCATCGTTTATTGAACTGTCCTTCTCTATATATGTGTCCGTCTGTGGTACATAAGCTTCTGGTTGATAGTAATCATAATAGCTAACAAAGTATTCCACCGCATTGTTAGGAAAAAACTCCTTGAATTCACTAGCCAGTTGATATGCTAACGTCTTATTGTGCGCTATAACTAATGTAGGTTTTTGTACTCTTTCAATTATATTTGCCATGGTAAAAGTCTTACCAGAACCGGTTACCCCAAGTAGTATCTGGTGTTTTAAATTGGAATTAATCCCTTCAACCAGTTTCTCTATGGCTTGAGGTTGGTCTCCTGTAGGCTTATAACTTGATTCTATCTTAAACTTGTTCATAATTTCACCCCACATGAACATTTGTTCACTACCATATTCTATTATATAATTATTTATCTCATGATGCAAATCATTATATAATATTATTTATTATTGTCAAAACTATTATTGATGAAAAAAACAAGATATTGTAAAATGAAGGAAGGAGGTGGGTTCTCTAATGAAGCATTTTTTAATAATGATCCTAACCATAGTTATAACAATATCCCTAGTTGGATGCAAAATAGAAGATTTGCCTTTCCTGAATAAAGATACACAAACTTTATCAGAAAATGATGAAAAAATTAAATATAAAATTGATAAGGTTTTGTTATCAAAAGGCTATCAATCTGTAGAACCTAAGATTGAGGTACAAAAGAAGACCAATGAAGTTCAACTATTAATTAATGTTGGTTTATTGGAAACCTCTGGTGTTAAAATTAATCAAATCGTTAAAGATGGAAATATAATAAACATCTATGTAGAAAATGAATTAGATGAGGAAAATTTACAATTAGCTGTTCCTCAAATTAGCCTGAGCTTAAAAAATATAAAGCTGTCGGATTTAGAAAATATTAAATTTAATATTGTAAATGAGAATTTTAAACCTATAGAGATTAAATTAAGTTTAAATGACGCAATTAATAAAGTAAAATCAGATTTTAATGTAACTGCAAATACAGTACCAGAAGTAAATCTTAGAAGAATAGATGATCGATTTGTATGGGACATAACATATAATAGTATTTTTGATAAGGACAATCCCGAAACACCATTAGTTAATTTATCAGTAGAACTAGATGCTAATAGCGCTCAGATCATTCAATCTAGAAAGGGGTTTATATCCTCCTATATTGATGAAGGTCATGTTCTTGATTATATTATGAATAAATTTATTCTCTATCGTCAAGCAGAAGTTAATTCTGATACGCTTATGAAAACAGAGAGTATATGGTGCTATGATATTAAAAAAAATGAAAAGAGAAGATTATATTTTACAAATCTTAATATCATTTCTGCAGCATACTCACCAAACCATGATTTCATATCAGTCATTGAAAATAATGGAAGCAGCAATGACCTATATATAATAGACACTGATGAAAGTAAAGCTTATAAGGTACTATTAGATGATACCTATGGGCCATCATTAGCCAGATGGAAGGATAAAAATAATCTTTTTGTTCTAGTTAATAACCAGAACAGTGCAAGAATTTATAGCTACAATATAAAAAATGATGAAACAAAGTTGATTAAGCAGCTAGAAAAAAATATTGCAGATTTCAGGTTAAGAGAAAATTTATGCATTTTGTTAGAAAACCATGATACAGAGATTAATAAGAACATATATATCACAACTGATTTCGATAATATAGACTATATTGATAATGGCTTTAATGCTCGTCTTATAGATGATAATATTATTGCATACCTAAAGAATAACGAAAAAGATGATAGAAATATACTGCATATATATGATGCTAAGAAGAACTCTTTGTATGAAAAATTAGATTTAAATGTATCATCAATGTCAATACTGCCAGATAACGAACTATTTGTAATAGAGAAAAATCATGCCGTAAATGATTTTACAATATATGAGTATAGCCTAAAAAACAAAGAATTAACCTCCATAACGAAGGTTAATAGTGATAACATCTACTATAATAAGGACAAAAACCTTATTTATGTTGATTTAATTGTTCCATTTGAATCCGAAAAATCAGAAATAATTTATTCCGTTGACTTAAAAAAATTAGTTAGTACAGCTCCCTAGGAACTACAGAAATACCTAGGGACTTTTTATTTCCACTGTAAATTTCAGTTCTAAGCCCTTTTTTTCGGCTAAAGTAATTTATCCTCCATGTTTCAATACTTAATCTTTCTAATTCCTCTAAGTCCTTATAACTATAAATAGAAGCCTCATTTACACTTAATACAATGTCTCCTATAGTAATTCCAACATCATTTGCAATGCCATTCTTTGATACATCAATTACTCTTACACCTTTGTTTGGATTTGTAAATATAGGAAGTCTTGATTCTTCCCTAAGACGATTGAGATGTATGATTACTTCATGCCCAACTAAAGCAAATATTGGCGAAAATATAGATGGTAGGTTTAATTTTATCAATATCATTAGAATAGAACTATAAAGTAAAAGTATTAAACTGGTAGCTATGATCTTTCTTCTAGGAAAAGTAAGCGTAAAATCACCATAAGAAAGAATAGCCATTAAAGTAACTGGTCTTATTAGTCCATCACCAACAAAAATTACAAAAGGTAAAGGCCAAAAACGATTTATATTATAGCCTCCAACATACTGTCCCCTCTGTTCAAAGAAGGCAGCAAATTTCCCCTTATATCCATTTAGCAGTATAAGAAAACTCTCTACTATATGTAAGGTAGAAACTATCAACATGATATCTCTTGTGTCACCAACTGGAAGCCCAAATAGTATACTAAGAAGGCTTAAAATACTCCCACCATATGCTATACACATAAATCTAGTATTTATAAAAGATAAGATTATTGCAATTATAATTATATACATAAAATCCCTAGGTATTACAACGACTTCAAGATAAATAAAAGCGACAGTTGAGATGACACCTCCAATAGCACCATAAAAAGCAGAATTTAATGCACTGAGAAATGGAGAAAATTTATTAATGGAAATACAATTTTCTGACTTGCTTAATTTATAGTACTGATACAGAATAATTAAAAAAATAATAATAAAAAAAGGAGAAGTCAGAGTTCTGATAATATCCATTATTGCAAAATAAATAATTAGATATAATCCATCCATTCCAAATTCTCCTTTTATTTTATTACATTTTTGCTTTTATAACTTCTATTGCTTTTTGTAATTGATTATCCTGCTCTAAAAATTCAGGTCCAATACCTTCTGCATCTTCGTTAAGCTCTACTACGATATCAGGTGTTATGCCAATACCATGAATATTGATTCCATTTGGTGTAAAATATTCTGACACTGTTAGCTTTAGTCCTGTACCATCTCCTAGATCTCTAATTCTCTGAACAACGCCTTTACCAAAGGTTGTAGTCCCAATTAACTCTCCTCTGTTATGATCCTTTATTGCTCCTGCTAATATTTCTGAAGCGCTAGCACTACCTTCATTTACTAGCACTACCAATGGAAGGTCAATCTTATTCTTATCTGATTTCAGATACTCTCTCTCTCCATTCTTAGTCTGAGTATATACTATATCTCCTTCCCCTAATAACTCATCAGCAATGTCTGCGCAGATATTCAGCAAACCTCCTGGGTTGTTTCTTAAATCTATAATTATACCCTCTACCTTTGACTTTTCTAAAGATTTTAATTCCTTCATAAAGTCCTCATAGGTTATCTCATCAAAAGATGTAATCTTTAAGTAGCCAATATTTTTATCAAGTACTTCCGATTTTACTGTTATAAGCCTAATAATTTCCCTTGTTATTTCCAACTCAATTTCTTCAAGATCATTATTCTTATTAGGTCTCATTATAGTTATATTTACCTTTGTATTAGGCTCGCCCTTCATAACAGCTACTGCCTCATCCATTTTTTCAGCAGAATATTCAATTCCATTTACCTTTATAATTTTGTCTCCAGTTTTTAGTCCAGCTCTCTCCCCAGGTGTTCCTTCAATCGGAGATACAACAGTAATTAAGTTATCTTCACCTGGTGTTACAACTACACCTATACCACCGTATACTCCAGCTGTTTCTTCAGTAAAACTGGTAAATTCATCCTCTGTCATATAAACAGAATATGGGTCCTCAAGAGCTTGAACCATCCCTTTTAACTGACCATCTAATAATTTTTTGTCATCCACTTCACGTAAATAGCTAGTATCAATATATTGTTTGATGGCCATTACCTTTCCATAGTCTTTATAGATTTCCATCAACTCATCATACTTGTTTTTTGGTATTACTACCCTATCATTAAAAGTCAATGCGACTATATTTGATATACTGAAGGTAATAATGTTTGTAATCAATAATAAAGCCACCATAAAAAATATGGATTTTCTATTTATCATTTAATCCACCTCTATTGTTATAGGTTATATAGATATATTCTATTAGTTTGTTTCAAGTATTATTCCATATATAAAGTCTCTAAAGAAAAAAAGGGGTTAATTCCCCTTTACCCATGGCAATGGATCTACATATGCACCATTTTTTCTTACTTCAAAGTGTAAATGTGGACCTGTAGAATTACCTGTACTACCAACCTTAGCAATAGTTTGTCCTCTGCTTACAGTTTGACCAACCTGGGCAGTTAATGAAGAGTTATGTGCATAAAGTGTGACAATACCTCCACCGTGGTCAACCATTAGACATTTACCATAACCACCTAGCCAATCTGCATATATAACCGTTCCAGCTGCTGCAGCCTTAACAGCGGTACCTGTTGGTGCTGGAATATCAATTCCTGTGTGAAGTTTCTTAGTTTTAAATATAGGATGAATTCTATATCCATAATATGAACTTATTCTTGTATGTCCTGGTAAAGGCCAGTCCATCTTTCCACCAGAATAAGGTCCTGTATTTCTTTGTAATTTAACAATCTTGCTTTCAATTTCTTTCGCTAATGAATTTAGCTTATCATATTCTTTTTCGTATGCTTTTATATCTTTTTGAAGCCTGCTCATTAGATTTTCTTTTTCTCTAGTAGCTGTTTCTAATTCTCTTTTTCTTGCTTCAATTTTAGATTTTGTTACCTCTACCGAAGCCCTTTGTGCTTCAAGCTCTGTTTTTTTAGCTTCTATTATATCTCTCTGTTCTTTCATAAATCTGATTAATTCTCTATCATATTCTGCAATATATTGAAGCATATCTCTTCTTGTAAGGAAATCATCTACATCCTTTGAAGCAAGAAGAACTTCAAGATAACCTACGTTACCATTTTTATACATAACTCTTAGTCTTTTATTAAAATTTTCTTCCTGTTCACTAACCTTATTTTCAGCTTCTTTTAAATCTTCTAATGTCTTTTCAATTTTAATGTTTAGATCTTCTAGCTGAGCTTCGACTTTCTGAAGCTCAGTTGCAGCCTTATCAACTGCTAAATCCAACTCTTCTATCTGTTTGGAAATATCTTTTGTTTGTTGTTGCATAGATTTTATTTCTTTTTGCGTCTTATCAATCTGTTTATTGATATTTTGCTGTTGTTTTTTCAAATCATCAATAGTTTGCCCAAAGGCTTGTACAATTGTAAGTGATAAAATCAATACGATTAATAATACTACTACCCCTTTTTTCTTTAGCATAAGATACCCCCTAAACATTTAAAAAGCGCTTCATAGAAACCAAACTACCTAATGCTCCGATGCCTATTCCTATAGCTGAAAAAATAATCGCTATATCAGTAAATATCATTGTTGGTGCAATTAAAAATACTGAAAATAGAGAATAAAGTCTCTCATTGACTAATCCAAAGAAGTATTCATATCCATAATATACGATGAATATTGAGATTATGGCCCCAATTAATCCAAAAAGCACACCTTCAATAATAAACGGCCCTCTTATATAGTTATTAGTTGCTCCTACATATTTCATAATATTAATTTCTCTTCTTCTAGAAGTTACTGTTAATTTTATCGTATTTGAAATTATAAATATGGAAACAAATACTAAAATCGCTATTACTATTATACCACCAAGTCTTATATAATCAGCAACAACTAATAGCTTGTCTATTATTTCCTTATCATACTTAACTTCTTCTACTCCGTCTAGACCTTTTAAGCTATTTACCAGATTTTGGGCATAAGCTATTTCTTCTATTTTTATAATATATGAATTTGGCAAAGGATTATTTTTTTCTAAACCATCTAAAAGATAAGCTTCATCTCCCCAATCTTCCTTGAACTTTTCTAATGCTTGATCTTTTGATTCAAATATAATTGAAACAATCCCTTCATTTTCCTTTGCTTTTTCTTCTATCTTAGTCATTTGCTCATCATTTATATCATCTTCTAAAAATACAGTTATCTCATCAAATTTAGTAGTAGTATCCATAACAAAGTTATTTATACTTAGAATCAAAATTAATATAATGCCTAAAATCATAAGTACAGCAGAGATTGAAGTTATGGAAGCAACACCCATACCTCTGTTTCGCCACATCCCTTGAAATCCCTGCTTCATGATGTTTTTAAATATTCGGAATCTCAAGTTCATAACCACCCTTCTGTTCGTCTCTACTAATTCTTCCATTTTCTAAAGTAATAACTCTCTTCTTCATGCTATTTACAATATCTCTAGCGTGGGTAGCCATCAATATGGTTGTCCCTCTTCCATTTATATCTATAAGTGCCTTCATTACTTCCCAAGCTGTTTCAGGGTCAAGGTTTCCTGTAGGTTCATCCGCAATCAAAACTGGCGGATTGTTTACTATAGACCTTGCAATTGATACTCTCTGCTGCTCTCCACCAGAAAGCTGGTCAGGAAAACTTGAGGCCTTTCTACTAAGGTCTACCATACTTAAAATCATAGGTACTCTCCTTCTTATTTCTCTAGGATGTGCTCCTATGATCTCCATGGCAAATGCTACATTTTCATAAACTGTTTTATTTGGTAATAATCTAAAATCCTGAAATACAACTCCTACATTTCTTCTTATATAAGGTATCCTTCTATTAGGTACCTTTGTTATATCTATATCATTTAAATATATTTTCCCATTGGTAACTTCTTCTTCCTTAAGTAAAAGCTTAATCAAAGTTGATTTTCCAGCCCCACTTGAACCAACCAAAAATACAAATTCACCTTTATTTATTTCTAAATTTATATTTGAGAGGGCTTTTACTCCATTATCATACTCCTTACTAACATCAACTAATTTTATCATTTTTCCACCTCAATCTATGTAAAGCCATTACAGCATATAATGCTTTATAAAAGCTATATTTACTTTCCATTAAAGACATTTTCATCTTGTTATATTATAATATAAATTAAGGGATAAATAAACTGTTTGAGGTGATTTTATTTGGATAAAAAAATGATAAGAAGGGAGATTCTAGCTAAAAGAGCTGCTTTAGGCAAGGATGGAAATAGTTTCCTGAGCAAAAAAATAATTGAATCTTTAATGGATTTAGAATACTATAAAAGCGCTAATACAATTATGTGCTATATTAGCTTTGGTAGTGAAATAAATACACATGATTTTATAAAAACAAGTATTATGTCTGGCAAAAGAATAGCTGTACCTGTTACTTTTCACGAACCAAGAGTAATGAAACCTTCACTCTTATTGGATTTTGATGAGCTTGAGCTGGGGTATTATAATATCCTTACTCCTAAAAAAGAATTTATAAGATATATAGATCCAAAGGAAATTGACCTTGTAATAGTGCCTGGTGCAGTTTTTGACAGAAGAGGTTATCGAATCGGTTATGGTGGCGGATATTATGATAGATTTTTAGCAAACGATATTGATAAAAGCACAAAGAGAATTTCATTAGCTTTTGATCTTCAAATTGTAGATGAGGTTCCAAAGGAAGACCATGACATTCCTGTTGATATGATAATTACTGAAAAGGAAACAATAATTTGTAAATAAGACAATTTAAGAATTTCTTTTAATTTTAGGATATCATGGTATAATGGTTAAGGAAAAAGATCAAGCTAGGAGGTTAAAATGAGTAGATTGGTTGGTACCACCGTATGGGGTATAAGAACTCCTATTGTAAAACAGGGAGACAATTTAGTTAATATAGTTGTTGATGCGGTTATAAAGGCTGTTGAAAGTGAAAACATTCATTTAAACAACAAGGACGTTATCGGAATCACTGAATCCTTAGTTGCAAGAGCTCAGGGTAATTATGCTTCTATCGAGGACATAGCACATGATATAGCTTATAAATTCCCAAATGATATAGGTATAGTTTTTCCTATACTAAGCAGAAACAGATTTTCTATACTCCTAAAAGGAATAGCAAAAAGCAATAAAAAAATTCATCTTCTTTTAAGTTATCCATCTGATGAAGTTGGAAATCACTTAATGGATATTGATAAAATGGATGAATTAAATATAAATCCGTATTCAGATGTACTTACCGAAGAAGATTATAGAAGATTATTTGGTGAAAAGGTAACCCATCCTTTTACAGCCATTGACTATGTTCAATTGTACAAGGATATAATTGGTGAAAACGGAAGTATTTATTTAGCTAATGACCCAAGAGCAATCCTAAAATATACTAAAGATGTTTTAGTAGCTAATATACACGAGAGAAATCGCACTAAGAGATGGTTAAAAAATGCAGGTGCTAATATTGTATTAGGACTTGATGATATTTTGACATCGTCAATTAATGGAAGTGGATATAATGAAGAGTACGGCTTATTAGGTTCAAATCTTTCTTCAGAAGATAAAGTAAAATTATTCCCTAGAAACTGCGATAATTACGTAAATGAAATTCAAAATATAATATTTGAAAAAACAGGGAAAAAGGTTGAAGTAATGATATATGGTGACGGAGCTTTTAAAGATCCTGTTGGTAAGATATGGGAACTTGCTGATCCGGTAGTATCTCCTGGATTCACTGATGGCTTGATGGGTGTTCCTAATGAAATAAAGTTAAAATACGTTGCTGATAATGAATTAAAGGACCTTTCTGAAGATGAAGCTATATACGTAATGAAAGAAAAAATAAAAAATAAAGAAGCAAATTTAACTGGAAAAGCTGATTCCTTAGGAACCACACCAAGAAAAATAACTGATTTATTAGGCAGTTTGTGCGATTTGACAAGCGGTAGCGGAGATAAAGGTACACCTGTTGTCTTAATTCAAGGATATTTTGATAATTATGCTACAGAGTAATAAATTAATAACAGACAGTGCAAGATGTATAAAGGATAAGCTCAGTTAGTACTATTCTAAATGAGCTTATCCTTTATACTTAAATGTAAAGCTTAAGAATAATTTTCTATCTAAGGATGGATAAATAAAGACATTATGAATACTACAACCATAGCAGCTAAACTTCCTAATGCAGATGGTATTGATACTAAGTCATATCCTTCCTTCATAGGTAAATCCCCATTAGCTTTTAATACGACCCAGAAGTGGCTTGCATTAGCATGGTAGAAGAAGGAGGATCCAGCTGCAATTGCAAGTGCTGCAATAACTGGGTGCAAACCTAATGATGGTAATAAAGGTAATATAATTGCTGATCCAGTAATTAATGATACAGTTGCTGAACCATTAGCCACTGATAATAATAGCGATACTAGAAAAGGTACAAAAACAGGTGGCAAAGCTGTAGATGCAATGAGATTTCCTAAATATGTTCCAACTCCAGAAGCTTTAAGAACTCCACCGAAAGCACCAGCTGCTCCTGTAGCTATCATAATAAATCCTGACTTTTCAACTGAATCAGTAAACCATTTATTAACTAAATCCAAACTTAATCGTTCTTTATCTAACATTAATGCTATCATTACACCGCAGAATAAAGCGAATATTGGATTTCCTATAAAACCTAATATAGTTGCTAATTGAGATTCCTTATCTAAAAACATTGCTCCAAATGAGTTAATGCATATTAAAAGAACTGGTACTAATATCGCAGCAAATGATAAAAACGCACTTGGTAAAGGACGTCCATCCGGGCTTTCCAGTGTAAAATCCTCTCCTATAGCAGTTTCCACATTAGCCATCTCACTAATTTCTGGATACTTTTTCAACATCCTTTTACTACCGCACCACCAAGTAGCAACAGCAGTATAAGCAATTGAAGATATTAGACCCAAGCCAATCATCATACCAAGATCTGCACCTAAAGTTCCAGCCGCTGCTATAGGTCCAGGTGTTGGTGGAACCATAGTGTGAGTTGCTAATATACCACCATTTAGTGCTCCAAGTAATGCAATTAGCGGAATACCCCCACGAGCAGATAGTGCTCTTGCAACAGGTGACATGATAACAATTGCAGAATCACTAAAAACTGGTATAGAAACTAAATATCCTGTTATTCCCATGGCTAATTTGGAATTCTTCTTTCCAACCCATTTTAGTATGGTATTTGCAAGAACTAGAGCGCCACCAGTATCCTCTAAAATAACACCAATAGCACAACCTAGAACGATTACTATACCAATACTTCCAATAGTACTACCAAAGCTGCTTGTTATTAATGGAAATACTTCAGAAAGCGGAAAACCAAATGCTAAAGCAGATAAAACTCCAATACCAACTAACGCATAAAATGGATGTATCTTAAACTTCATAATAGTTATTACCAATGCTATAATACTTAAGATCATAACTACTAGTGAACTAAAATCTGCTACCATTTACAAGCCCCCCCTTTGTGCATTTTATTTATCAAATAATATTAGAGCTATATATTCTAAGTTTGTATCACCAATGTTTTCTATGGAATGTGATTCACCATTTCTACATAGAATTGAATCCCCTGGCTCTAAAATATGCTCTGTACCATTATCGTTAACTAAAGCTTTTCCTGACAATATATAGTAAACTTCAAAATCCCCTTTATGCGTATGATATCCAATAGAACTTCCTGGTTTTAGCATACTTTTAACAAATAATCTACCAGTGCCACAAGCATCTTCATTGTTTAAGAAGTAAGTATTTGTCAGTGTTCCTTTTCCACCTAAAAACTCTTCATGCTCTATGACTTTCATATTGTTGGCTTTTAAAATCATAAAGTATCCCCCCTTGTTTGTTAATTACTTAACTAGCAATCCCCTTTGTAATGCTTCAACTCCTTTCCCAAGAACATCAATGCCCATTCTAAATAGTGTTCTTTCAATAGCTGAAATTGCTCCTACCATATCTAGGTAGTCAATATTTCCCATATGCCCTATCCTAAACATCTTACCTGCGTAGGCACCTAATCCACCAGCGACTTGTACTCCTTCTTCTGCAAGAATAGTTCTAAATTTAACATCATCTATTCCATCAGGATATAGAACACACGAAAGAGTTGCAGCTCTATTACCTTTATCTGCCAATATGGAGAACCCCATCACTTCAATGGCTGCTCTCATTGCTTTTGCATTTCTTATATGTCTTTCGTATCTATTTTCTAGCCCTTCTTCTTTAATAATCTTGATGGATTCCTGAAGTGCCCATATCATGTTAACTGCTGGTGTTGCATAATATTTTGATGTATCATGCATTATTGGAAGCCATTTATCAAAGTCTACATAATATTCTGGTATAGTACCCAAAGTAGCTCTTCTCTCCATTGCTCTTTCACTTGCCCAAAGTATAGCTAATCCCGGCGCAACTCCAAAAGCCTTTTGAGATGCGGTTAATAAAATATCAATATTGTATTCATCAACGTATTCTCTTTCTCCGGCAGTAGCTGCTACACCATCTACTATGTATATGGTATCAGGGAAGTTTTTCATCATGTCACCTATTTCCTTTATAGGTGCCACAGCTGCAGTTGATGTGTCTACATGTGTTACTGTCATAGCTTGATAATTTTTCTCCCTTAGTTTAGCTTCAATTTCTTCTATTGGTACAATCTTTCCCCATTCACTTCTTAGTACATCTACATTGATACCTTTTCTTGTTGCTAGTTCAATGAACCTGTCCCCAAAATAACCATGCGATATAATCAGAAGGTTGTCACCTCTTTTTAGGATGTTAGAAATCGCCATTTCCATAGCCATTGTACCTGTACCTGCAACTACAAATACTTCACCTGTAGTTCCCCATAATTTTTTTAAGTCTACTAGCACTCCTTTAAAATCTTCCACAAATTTGGGATCCCCAAATGCTACAGTATCTCGTCCCATTTGATCTTGAATCGATCTAACTACCGGTGTTGGTCCAGGTATCATAACTAATTTACGATTTTTCATGTGTCTTTCCCCCTTTTAATAATAGTTAAAAATTTGAATATACTTAACTAGTAGTAATATATGTTTACAAGGAAAAATAAATGATTGCATTCTATTTTATTAAGTGATATCATAATAAAAATATCTAAAGGAGGTGTTTTGATGCTTTCTAATAGACTTAACATGATTCAAGCATCACCAATCAGAAGACTTTATCCATATTCTGATGAAGCCACAAGAAGAGGAATCTATGTATATCCTTTAAATATAGGGCAACCTGATATCGAAACGCCTAAAGAATATTTGTCCGCAATTTGCAATTTTGAAGACAAGGTTCTTTCCTATGCAATTTCAAGAGGAGTTCCTGAATTAATCAACTCATTTGTTAAATACTATAATAAACACAAAATAGACTTTAACAGTGATGAAATTATCATAACTAATGGTGGAAGCGAAGCATTATTATTCTCAATGTTAGCTCTATGTGATGTTGGCGATGAAATTCTTATTCCTGAACCATATTACTCGAACTATAATGCCTTAGCACAAATAGCAGGTGTAAATATTATTCCAATTACTACTAATGCTGAAAGTGGATTTAGCCTTCCAGATAAATCAACTATATTGAACTTGGTTACACCAAAAACAAAGGCTATGCTAATTACCAATCCAAGCAATCCAACTGGTAAAGTATATTCTGAAGCTGAAATAAGTTTAATAAGGGAAATAGCATTAGAAAAAAACCTATTTATAATAGCAGACGAGGTTTATAAGGAGTTCATATATGACGGATTGGATTTTATAAGCTTTGCACATTTTGAAGATGTTGAAGATAAGGTAATTGTCATAGATAGTATTTCTAAGAGATATAGTGCATGTGGTGCTAGAATTGGTTGTGTTGCTTCAAAAAACAAAGATCTAATGAAAGGTATGTTAAAACTTGCTCAAAGTAGATTATCTGTAGCTACTTTGGAACAAGTTGGGGCAGCTAATCTAATAAATGTTCCTGATTCCTACATGGAAGAAGTTAAAATTGAATATAAAAAGAGAAGAGATTTAGTTTATAATGCACTACAGGAAATGGAGGGGGTAATTTGTAAAAAACCTTTAGGTGCTTTTTACATAATGGCTAAACTACCTGTAGTCGATGCTGAAAAATTTGCTATCTGGTTACTTGAAGAGTTCAATATCAATAATGAAACAATTTTAATAACACCAGCTGAAAACTTCTATGCAACAGAAGGGTTAGGAAGAGACGAAATTAGAATTTCATATAGCATTAATTTAGAAGCTCTTAAGAAATCAATGCATATACTTAAAGAAGCTTTAAAAGTATATCCAGGTAGAAAATAAACACAAAAAGAAGCCTATTAGTATAAATTAGGCTTCTTTTTTGTCTGCATAGCTTATTAACTTCAATGCCGCTAAAATAATTGCAACATTTATCCAGAACATATATAGTATTCGATTATAGAACCAAACGTGATCAGCTAAACCCATTACACACAGTCCTAAAATTCCTGATAATGCTGCTACTAAAATAGTATTTAGCCTTTTATCCTTTTTAAATCTTATTGCAACAAAAGTATGTTTTATCATTCTAATCATCATGTATATAAATGATAATATTGACATAACACCTGTTTCTAACCAAATCTGTACATAAAGATTATGTGTATGCGCTACAGTAGTAAGACCAAAAGATTTATATCTTTGATAAATCACTGCAAAAACTCTATTACCTAAGCCTACTCCAGTAATCCAATAATCCTTTAACATCGAAAAAGCAGGTCCTAAGATTCTCTGCCTGTATTGCAGTGATGTATCATTAGGATTAAAAATTGTTAAAATCCTCTTATAGATTGAACTAGGTAAAAATGGTATTGCCAAAAGACCTACCAATATCATATATGGCACAAATTTCTTATTCCAAAAAAATACGAATACAAAAACTGCAAACGCAAATGAAATCCACGCAGATCTCGAACCTGTTTTTAATAATATAACTAATACAGGTAATAGCATTACTCCCCATAGGAGTTTTTTAAATATTGACTTTTCATTTAATATAACTGGTCCAAAGAATGGTAATGTTAGTACTAGCAGCTCACCATATATATTTGGGTTGCCCATTGTTGAATAAACCCTTCCACCCATTCCCTGGTTTATAGTTAAGTCCGTTAATGAAGGATTTACCTCTATCCCAACTACTAGCCATTGATAAGCACCATATAGAGCTGTAAGTATGGCTCCAATTAGTATTAACTTTATCATACTATATAGCTCATCAAAGGAATTTATAGAGCTAACTATAATTACAAGTGTTAAAAACGTTATAAAATAGTATATTAAATAGTTTATACTATCAGTAGGAAATAGAGAAGTAACTGCTGCTATAAAAATGCTTATAAAAAATATTATTATGGTAAAATCAATATTGCTAAAATTAACCCTTAAGTCTTCTGTAATAATTACTTTTATAATAAACATTAAAAAAAGACCAAAAGTTAATATTACTCCATATAAGTTATACCATCTATTATCTGGTATTATCATAGTTATTACTAATATCATCCCAACAAGTATATTTAGGTGCTTTGCAAGAAACATTAAAATTTTACCTATAATACTTGATAAAAATAAACTTTCATGTCTTGAGTACACTTTTTGTAGCCATGTAAAAGGTGTATTAATTATTAAATTTAAAAATCTATAGAAAAGACTATCCTCCCATATACTATTAAGTTTGTCAGGTTCTTTAAAGGATGATATTATTTTGCTGTTGTTAAGTAAAGCTTGAATATAATTTCTCATACTGTTCATCCTTTTCATTAGTCTATTAAGGTTGCATCTGAAATTCTGCCATCCTTCAATATAGAATTACCAGCATATAGAGTAACTGTCTGTCCAACATAGTAAACAGACTTATCTATTGATACACCACTTCCACTAATAATACCGTTGGTCTTCATTTTTAAATAAAGTGAAGAGTATCCTTCTCTACTTGATGATACTAAATGGCCATCTTCATTTTCTTTCCAGTAAATGGATGGCCCAGGTTTTATTTCTACAACTTCTCCAAAGTTAGATCCTTGTACTGATTCTGTTACAGGATCTCCAATTGATATTGCATCAATTACAAAGTCTGGTGTTTCCTCAATATAAAATGTTATATATATTTCCTCATTAGATTTGCCAACAGGTGCAGCTACTTTTGCTGTTTCAAATTTTCCACTTATCCCTATAATACCTATAGCTACTACTAAAATAATGATAAAATCTATAAAGGTAAATTTTCTTTTCATGCTAATACCTCCTAAAGCTTTTCAGCATTTGAGATTCTTCCGTAAAATATTGAATCCCCCACTCTAAGTGTAATAAACTGTCCTATATAATAATTTGAACCACCAATGTTTATGCCATTAGGGCCTAACTTGCCATTTGTCTCCATAGTTATAGAAATCGATGACCAACCTTCCTTAGTTGATTTAACCTGTCTTCCATCCTTGTCAGTTCCCCAGGAAACAGAAGGTCCAACCTCTATTTCTACAACATTTCCAAAGCTCATATTTTGTAAAGTTTCTGTAGTCGGATCACCTATTTCTACATTATTTGCAGTGAAGCTATTTACTTCTTCCTGATAAAAGGTAATTTTTAACTTGTCCCCACTATTTGTAATAATAGTTTCAGGCTTAAAAATCCCTATTTTATTTACCACAAAAATACCGGCAAATATAATTGCTAATACTATTATTATATCTATTATGCTTATCTTCCCAAATAACTTTCCATTCTTGTCTAGCATTCTATCCCTTCCTTTGTTTAAACTTCATAAAGATTATATGTTCTCTCAGCTGTTTTATCAAGAGTAAATCTATCTTTTACTATTTCATAGGCCTTTTCCCTCATTTTATTACGCAAATAATCATCCTCAATTAATTTTAATAAGTTTAACGCCATTTCTTTCTTATTTCCAAATTCAACTAAAATTCCATTTTCAAAATCATTATTTATAATTTCCTTGGTTCCACCACTGTCTGTAGTTATAACTGGTAAATTTGCTGCTATTGCTTCTAATAAGGAAATTCCAAAAGCTTCATTCTTTGAATGGGATATAAAGATGTCTGAAGATTTCAGTATATTTTTTATATCTCTTCTAAATCCAGTAAATATGATTTTATCTTGAATCCCAAGTTTAAATGCCTTTTCCTTCATAGAGTCTAGTAAGATACCATCTCCAACAAGAACAAATCTGTACTTCCCTATAGATAAATTATTTTCTTTAACATACCCTTCAAAATCTTTAATTACATCTAAAAAGAAATCATGTCCCTTTTCTTCAGAAAATCTTGAAACCGAAGTAATAAGTAGTTCATCATCAAGGATATTAAATTCTTTTCTAAATGATAAGGTGCATTGACTATTCCATTCGTCTAGGTCTATACCTGTATAAATAAGCCTTATCTTATCTTCAGAAATTCCTTCTGATATTAATTGATCTTTTACACTTTGACTTACTGCTATAATATAATCATTTTTTCTTGTGAATATCTTATTCATAAGTATAACAGACTTTGAATTCTCAAATAGCATATGTCTAGAATTAATAACTTTAGGAGTATTCCCACAGATATTACTTAAAATACTTATATAGTTTTCTCTTAAGAAATGTGTATGTATTACATCTATAGAAAGCTCCTTGCATATCTTCTTTAAGTTTTTAGCAGCTCCTACATCGAAAGGACTTTTCATGTTTAGATTTATTAACTCTATACCAAGTTCCTGGAACATTTCTCTGCCTATTCCGTCTTCTGAATAAGCAATATAAAACTTACATTTTTTATTATGTAACTTTTTAGCTAAGGATTGTATATATACTTCTGTACCACCATTACCTAGGTAATTTAATAAGTGTAAGACTTTAAGCATCTTATCACCATCCTTTACTTTTAGTGTTATAAGACAAGTTTATAAGATTCATTTAAGCAACGGAGCAATTGCGTAGAAATTGCATCACACAACTGCAATAAGTTGCTAAAACTTATTATAGCATTTAAAATGATAGATTTAAACCAAAAAAATAGGAAGCTATTTTTGCTTCCCATCAATCTGCATACTCAATATCTAAATGAACTGCTTGAGGCATCTCCTTTAAATTTGTCTTTACTACAATTATTGGATAATCATATTCTTGTGTAACTATTTCATCTGGTTTAGGATCTATAAATTTAGCCTTAACCACCAAATCAAATTTATCCTCACCATAGTACTCCTTCTCTATACTTTCAATATCAACAAAGTACCCCTTTGATTTCTTCTCGCCTCTAGTAACTATTACAAAGATCTCGTCCTTAAACTTACAAGTAAGCGCCCTCTCCTCCATTATGTACTTTGGTAAGGCTTCTTGAATTTCTGTAGGTAGTTCTTCTTTATCTATTACTTTAAAGCTGACTTCATTATCATTACTCTTTAGTATTTTAGGAACTATTAGGGCTCCTAGAATGACAATCAGAATTAACCCAACTATCAAATATCTCTTCAATTATATCCCCCCTTTTGTCTTAGTTAATATTTATTCATATTAAGGGGAATATATGCTAAAGCCCACTATTTCTAGCAGGCTTTATTGTCTTATTTCTTTAATTATTTTAGTAATCCAAGTGCTGTATTTACTAAGTTCTCAACTGTTAAATTAAATTTCTGGAATAGCTTATTTGCAGGTGCAGATGCTCCAAAAGTATCTATAGAAATTATTTGGCCATCAAGTCCTACATATTTATGCCATCCAAATGAAGAGCCTGCTTCAATTGAAATTCTCTTTCTTATATTATTTGGTAACACTGACTCTTTATATTCAGTACTTTGTTCATCGAATAATTCCATAGAAGGCATGCTTACAACTCTTACCCCAATATTTCCTTCTTCAAGAATCTTAGCAGCCTCTATAGCTAACTGTACTTCTGAACCTGTAGCAATTAATATTATATCAAGATTTTCCTTCTCTTTTCTTAGGATATATCCACCCTTAAGAGCTTCTTTTCCTGTTCCCTCTAATATAGGTAGACCTTGTCTTGTTAGTACTAAACCTATAGGTGTCTGCTTTCTTGTTAAAGCAATATACCATCCTGCAGCAGTTTCTACAGCATCGGCAGGTCTAAATGTAATAAAATTAGGTTGTGCTCTATAGATTGCTAATTGTTCTATAGGCTGATGAGTAGGTCCATCTTCACCAACACCTATACTATCATGTGTTAATACATAGGTAACTGGTAAATTCATTAGTGATGATAATCTCATAGAAGGTTTCATATAATCTGAGAATATAAAGAAGGTTCCACCATAAGGTCTTAATCCACCATGCAATGCCATCCCATTTAAAGCAGCTGCCATTGCGTGCTCTCTTACACCAAAATGGATATTTGAACCTTTATAGTTCTCTGATGAAAATTCCTCTCTGTTTTTCATATTTGTTTTGTTAGAAGGAGCTAAGTCTGCTGAGCCCCCAATTAGATTTGGAACTCTTTCGGCAATTCTATTTATAAGGATTCCTGATGCTTCTCTTGTAGAAACAGCTTTATCAAAGGTCCAGAATTCATCTGATTCAAGATAATCCATTGGTAACTCAAGGTTTAGCCAGCTTTCTAGCTCTTTAGCAAGCTCAGGATACTTTGCTTTGTATTCTTTAAATTTGGTATTCCAGATTTCTTCTTCTTTTTTTCCTTGTTCAACAATATTATTCATATGTTGTCTTACTTCTTCAGGCACATGAAACTCATCATAATCCCACTTTATCATTTCCTTCATTTCTGATAGAGCTTCAGCTCCCAATGGTTCTCCATGGGCTGATGCTTTACCTTGTTTAGATGTTCCATAGCCTATCTCCGTTCTAATCTCAATTAAAGTTGGTTTTTCTGTATTGTTCTTAGCTAGATTAATTGCTTCTTCTATCTTCTTAATATCATTTCCATCTTCTACATATAGTGTTTCCCAACCTAATGCTTCAAATCTTGCTCTAACATTTTCTTGAAATGCTAGTTCAGTATTACCTTCAATAGTTATTTTGTTAGAATCATATAATACAATTAACTTTCCTAATTTTAGTGAGCCAGCTAAAGATACGGCTTCATTGCTTATACCTTCCATCAAACAGCCATCACCAGATAGAATGTAAGTATAGTGATCAATTAACTTGATATCCTCTGTGTTAAATTTAGCTGCTAGATGTGCCTCTGCCATTGCCATTCCAACACCTGTCGCAATTCCCTGTCCCAATGGTCCTGTAGTGGCTTCTACTCCTATAGTATGCCCATATTCTGGATGGCCTGGAGTCTTGCTATCCAATTGTCTGAAGTTTTTTAAATCATCTATTGTTAGTCCATATTCAAATAGATGCAGTAATGAATACAATAGTGCAGAACCATGTCCAGCTGATAAGATAAATCTATCTCTATTTATCCATTGTGGATTTTTGGGATTATGCTTCATTACCTTAGACCAAAGTGTATATGCCATAGGTGCTGCACCTAAAGGCATCCCTGGGTGTCCTGATTTAGCTTTTTCAACAGCTTCTGCTGATAATACCCTTATAGTATCAATTGATAGTTGGTCAATATTCATTGTCTAACTCCTCCTTGTATTGTGAATTAATGAATTGAATCTTTATTAATTATTACTTCTATCAAAAACTTTGGTAATACAATTTGTCTTTTTATCCTTGAAGGGTCCTGAAGCAGCCTATATAACCACTCAAGTCCCAACTTTATAAAAATCTCTGGTGCTCTTTTTGAGTTTCCTGAAAGTACATCCATCACTCCACCATTTCCTATTATTACTCTTCCCTTAAGTCTATCTTTATTAGAATCTATCCAAATTTCCTGTTTAGGAAATCCAAAGCCAACAAATATAATATCAGGGTTAACCTTATTTATTTCATTAATTATATCTTCCTCTTCTGGATGTTTTTTTAAACCAAGGTGGCTTCCTTTAAAATACCCATGATGGAAACCTCCTATCCTAATATTTGGATAGTTTTCCTTAATATTTTCTGCTGCGGCTTTAGCTACACCTTCCTTACCACCTAACAGATATAAGCTATAAGAATTCTTATTAGCTAATTTTAGCAACTCTATAGATGTGTCAAATCCAGTTACCCTTTCCTTTAAAGGCAGCTTTCTAATTCTAGAGCCATAAATAAGTCCGATACCATCTGGTATTATAATATCAGCTTTGTTTATTAATTCCTTTAAATCTTTATTATCCTTTGCTGCCATAACTATTTCGGTATTTGGTGTATATATTACTCTTAACTTGTCACCTTTTAGATATTGATCAAGGAGATTTACAGTTTCAACCAAAGTAGTATTATGTATATTTACACCAAATATATTCACAATATTCATTTAATCACCTACCTTAACATATCATAGGCATATTTTACATTTTGTAAAGCAAGTTTCTTCAAATCTTCCTTTTGCTTTGTTAATACTTTCTTTATATCATCTTTATTACTCCATACATTGTCTATATCAGCAATTAAATCCTTTGTACTAAAATTCTCCACATCAATCATATATGTCATCCCAATGCTATTTAATAGACCTTCAACTTTTGGATCATAAACCAATCCTACCATTGGTATGGACTGAGTTGCGGCATAAATTAGTGAATGTAGCCTCATAGCAACTATGAGATCTAACTCCTTAATAACACCCATAATCTCCTCAACAGTATACTTTTTGCTTAATATATAACAACCATCCCTTTGAACTAGATTAAGTACTTCTTTACTTATTTTTAAATCTTCAGGATAGTGCATTGGTATCAATACTACTTTAACATTATACTTTTCTATTAAATAGTCTATAGTTTCAGCTATTTTTGATTCAAGATTATTGGCTTTTTTCCATTCCCTAATGGATATGCCTAGTAGACGTTCCCCTTGGGGTATTCCTTCATCTATAAATATTTTTTGTACAACTTCTCTAGATGATGGTTCAAGTGTGAAAACTGGGTCTGAAGTCACATAAATTTCTTTATTGTTTACACCCATTTCCTCAAGATAATCCTTAGACATCTGATCTCTTAATGTGATTAAATCTACCTTATTTAATACTAGCTTTGTTAAGAATCTATTGAACCTTCCATTAACTGGTCCAATTCCATTAGCATATACCATTACGGATTTATTAAAAATTTTGGCTAAAGACATTACACCTAGATAGTATAACAGAGATCTTGTACTTGTTACATCCTGTAATAGACTACCGCCTCCACTAATAAGTAACGACGTTTCCTTTACAGCTCTAAAGACATCGCTAAATTTAAATCTATTAACAGCCTTAACTGGATACATTTTCTCTGTTTTAGCAGGGTTATTAGATAGCACAGTTATATTCAAACTTTCATCTGTTTCTCTTAAGTCATTGACTATAGCCTTTAATATAGCATCATCTCCACTATTATCAAAACCATAGTAACCAGACATAAGTATCCTTTTAACATGTCCCATAATAATCTCCTTACCTTTTGTTTTCTAAGATTTTTTTGTATATTTCTATATGTGTCTTTGCCATTGAATCGTAGGAATAATTTGCCTTTGCCTCTTTAAATAGATTTAACCCCATAGCTTCAAGTATACTCTTATTATTAGAAAATGTTAGAATTCTTTCGGCCAGCATTTTGTAATCACCAACATCGATTAAATATCCATTATATCCATCTTTGATAAGATTGCTTATTCCGCCTACATTTGTAGATATAACTGGCTTAGCCATTCTTGCACCCTCTAGTATAACATAAGGGAAGCTTTCACTAACTGAAGTTAAAACATTAATATCTATTGCGTTCATAAATGAATCAGGATCATTTATATAGCCAAGAAAACTAACATTTTTTTCTATTCCAAAGTCAGATACCAGATGCTTTAATCTGTTCTCGTTATTTCCACTACCACCAATTAAAAATACAATATCATCTCTAATCGTAAGAACTTCTTTAGCTGCTTTTATAAAGGTTTCATGGTCCTTTACTAAATCCAATCTGGCTAAAATCCCTACTATGATTTTACCATCATAATCAATGTTATACTTTGATAAAAACTCTGATTTTGGAACATATTTTAAATCCGATTCAAAATCTATACCATTATATGATACAAAAATGCTATTCCTTTTAAAGCCTCTTTCTACAAGCATATCCTTAAAAGTATCGGATATTGCTATAAAATATTTAAATTTCTTCAAAGCAATGGTATTTAAAGTTGTAAATATCAGTCTTTTATATAGATTATCCTTAAAGTCAAGCTTATAGTCGCTGTGTATCGTTGTAATCATGGGGGTATTAATTTTATTTTTTAAAAACATAGCTATAAAATTAGCACGTGCTCCATGACAGTGAACAATATCAAATCCTTCCTCATTAACTAAATTGGCTAACCTTTTCACAACACTTAAATCTGATCTGTTCTTTTGCTCATAAACGTCTATGTCAATTCCTTCTTTTTTAGCATCTTCATAAAATGTATCTTCAATAAAACAGACTACCTTTGCATCTATTAACTTATCTAAACCTTTAATAAGCGATATAATATGAGTCTTAGCTCCTCCAGTATCGCCTCCGCTGATTAGATGCAGTACTTTCATACAATACTACCCCCTTCCAATTACAGTTATTTACTATTATTCCCGTTAGAATAATTATTTGAATCTAATTCCTATGATATCTTATTTAATTTCGTACTCTCCTCTAACCATAATATAGGTTTCAGTAAGACAATATAATCCTCTTCCATCATTTCTTGGTATAATTAGGAGATGGTTAGTTGGTACATTTTCATCTTTTGCTAAGTCTACGCCTGCGGTTACATCCGTTAATCCTCCTAATTCACTTACAACTGCTACGGCCTTACCGCTTCTTAAAATTATCTCTGTTCCTGCCTTAGCAATTAAGTATTGTCCCTTTGCCAAATTAACTACTTCTAATTCATTTTCTGAGTTCTTCTGAATACTTAATTTTTCATCTATATATGATTTTATCTGCTCTATACTCTTATTTACATAGCTTAGTGTAACTAACGGATCAGTTTCTGAACCAGGTTCTGAAAAAACTGCGCTTGAACCTAAAAGGATTACTGATGCACCTACAGCTAATAATGATTTTCTAATTTTCATATATACACCCCTTTAAAAAATTCTCAATTATTACGATTCACAACTACATGTTCATTTGTATTCATGTCTTTGATTATACTATAAAAAAAGCTTCTATTGAAGCTTAAAACATTTAATCAATTTTTGAACATAAAAAAATAAGCATTTATTTTAAATATGCTTAAAATGAATGCTTATTCTTCAAATATGTATTTGAGGAATATTTATATTATATGGTAAGACCTAAACTTATCTTTAGTGCTTCGTCTACGTGTTTCATCATATCCTCGTCAAATTTACCTATTTTTTCTCTTAGTCTTTTTTTATCTATAGTTCTAATTTGTTCCAATAGTACTACAGAATCCTTGGGAAGACCAAAATCAGGAGCATTTATTTCTATATGAGTTGGTAATCTAGCCTTATTTATTTGCGAAGTAATTGCAGCTATAATAATCGTTGGACTATATTTATTTCCAATATCATTTTGAATAACCAACACTGGCCTTACTTCACCTTGTTCTGAACCTATGACAGGGCTTAGGTCGGCATAGAATATATCTCCTCTTTTTACTATCACGATGTCTCACACCTTAATTCTAATTCATATCTACATAGGTCCAGCATATCTTCCTCTAATCCTAATTCAGCGAGGGTTAAATTTATATGACTCATTTCACAATATCCACACTTTAGCCTTTCGTAAATATCACGTTTCTCTTTTAAGTAGAGGACTAAAGACTCCATCACTTCATCAGATTTACTATTTTTTATCATTGGAAGCATGTGATTTACTTCCGTCATAAATTCCCACCCCCCATACACTACAAGAGAAAAAATGGTATAAGTCAATTATATATTGTTGAGTTTAATTGTGTCAACTTAAACGTCTTGAGTTACTAATCGACTAAATAATCTTTGATGCTAATTAATTCATTATTTCTATAATATACCCTTGGTAATCTTCTTCCCATCATACATATTATTTCATAGTTTACTGTACCTAAAAGAGCTGCTAACTCTTCTATATGTGGATAATTATCATTATCATGACCAAATAAGACTACTTCATCTCCTATTTTTACATTTTCTATACCTGTAACATCTATCATCATTTGATCCATACATATTTTACCTACTATAGGAACCCTTCTGTTTTTTATACATACAAAGCCTTTACCTGATAACATTCTAGTGTACCCATCAGCATAACCTATTGGTATTGTTGCAATAGTAGATTCCCTCTTTGTATAATATATATGATTGTAACTTATTCCCGTATTCTCTGGTACAACTTTAATATTGGATATTTTTGCTTTTAGACTCATGGCTGGTTTTAGCTTGACCTTTGATTTATCAACTACGTCTGAAGGATAATATCCATATAAAATAATGCCAGGGCGTACCATATCTAAGTTATATTCAGGGAAATCTAGTATAGAAGCTGAATTAGACACATGTTTTATCCTAAAGTAAACTCCCCTTTCTTTGAGCATATCAATAATCCAATTGAATCTATCAATTTGAATCTTTGTAAATTCCCTATCGACTTCATCTGCCTTAGCAAAATGTGTAAATATCCCCTCAATTTCTATATTAGGTAACTTGCTTATTCTAACTATGTCCTCTATTGATTCATTATTAGGTAAAAAACCTATTCTACTCATGCCGGTATCAATCTTTACGTGTATTTTTGCTATTTTATTTTTAGTCACAGCATAATCAGATAAGTATTTTGCATCTTCATATCTATATATTCCTTGAATTACATCATTATCAACAACTAAACTTATATGTTCCTTAGGAGTGTAACTTAATAAATGGATAGGTATTTTTATACCTGCTTTTCTAAGCTCAACTGCCTCAGTTATAATTGACACGGCCAATCTGTCAGCTCCAATTTCTTCGTATAGCTTTGCTAACTCAACTGAGCCATGTTCATATGCATTTGCCTTAATTACAGCCATAATCTTTGTGCTCGGATTTACTATTCGTCGAATTTCTTTAAAGTTATAAACCAAATTGTCCATATTTATCTCAAGCCATACTGGTCTTACTTCCCTTAGGGTGTCCATACATTTATCTCTTCCTTTCTAATCCTTAGTAAATTCGAAGTTGTCATATTTGATTATAACCCTTGGTTCATTATTTGAATCTAGAATATTCAACATATAAGGTTTAAAGTCTTTTTTTCTTAAATAGATAACTTGCTTGGTATTATATTTGTTCTTTTCATCTACATCATTATAAAACACATAGTATTTTTCATTATCTATTTCCTTTTCCTCAATATAATCTATATTATCTCTTTTTCTAAGAAATCTTCCAATTAAAAGTCCTTGGTCAAACTTTTTAATAGAGTTTAACTCAATAGACTCTTTAATTGTTGCATGTTGAATATATATCTTATCGCCGTCATATTCAATAATGATACCATTGCTCTCAGAAGGTTCAATGATTTCCAGCCTATACTTACCACCTAAAGTATAGCTTTCCTTCATCCTATAGATGTTCTCTTTATCATCCATTATTGTCTTCATCTGTAACTCAGTCTTGTAACCAGTGTATTTATCTAGATGTTTTTCAAGTTTATCTAATATCCTGTCTTCACTGTTAAAACTACAAGATGTTAAAATAAGCGTAAAAACAATAATAGATAATAAAAGCCTTCTCAAATACAACCACCTCTTAATTTTCTATTAACCTCAACGCTTTAGGGATAAAATCCAATATATCTGTTGCTACTAATCCATATTCTCCCTTCTCTTCTTTTGCTAAGTCTCCTGCTAATCCATGACTATATGTAGCAAGTTTACAAGCCTTAAAAGGCTCGATTCCTTGACAGATAAAGCTTATAATCATTCCCGATAACACATCTCCAGAACCTGCTGTTGCCATTCCGGGATTTCCAGTTTCATTCTTATAAAGTTCATCATTTGATGATACTAAGGTCTCATTGCCTTTCAATACGGTTATTACATTATATTTGTTACTAGTATATTTAGAATAATAAATTCTTTTTTTCTGGATTTCTTTTGTATCTGTATTCAATAATCTAGCTAATTCTCCTGGGTGAGGTGTTATTACAGTAATTCCTTCCCTATTAAAGAGAACTTTAGGATTATCTATTAAATTTATTCCATCTGCATCTAGAACTATAGGCCCTTTAAATTGGGTTAAAATTCTCTCAACTAAGTCTTTCTTATAATAATCTTGTCCTAACCCAGGACCTAAGACCAAACCATCAATCTTCTCAAGATGATTTAAACATGCATCTATATCATTATAACTCTTTACAATTATTTCTGTAAATTTAACAGACATTATATCTGACAATTCTTCAGGTACTATGGAATACACTAAACCCGATCCACTTTTTAAAGCCGCTGTAGCTGCAAGATATGCTGAACCTGTCATTCCCTTGCTACCTGCTATTATTCCAACTCTTCCATAGGTTCCCTTGTGAGTATCAGGTTTTCGCTTTGGTAATATCTCCTTAATTTCATTTGGAATATTTCTATGGATTTTATTTTCATCTTTATAGCCCACTGCAAATGCAATTGCATATTCATCTTCATGGGATATTGTCAATTCTATTAAATCAATATTTAATAATTTTAGCATATTTTTTAGTTTTTCATTCTGTCTTATATAGGGTTTATTTTTTTTATCATGAAGTACTTCAATATCTTTCCAACTTACTGCTCCAATTCCAGTACCCAACAATTTACTAATGGCTTCTTTGCTTGCAAAATGTCCTGCAACTGTCTTAGGATCATGATTTTTTCTTTCAAAATACCCTATTTCATTTTCTGTAAAAATTTTCTTATAAAAACTACTTCTCTTTCGATCTAATATTTCTCTTATTCTATTTATTTTTACAATATCAACGCCTGTTCTCAAGGAAATCACCTCAGCATAAGCATCTATGAAAATAGCTTGAAGTACATACTGTTTAACGAGACTTCATATCGTTATAAACATAGTATAGCAATCTTAAGTTTGAATTTCTACTAAAAAAGGAACCCAAAGGGCTCCTTTATATCAAAATTATTTCTTTAATTTCATATTATTTGTGTTATTCAATTGATTTTGATTAAATGAATTTGTCATATTTTGGTTTGTTGAGCTTACCATGCTTGGGGTAGTGTCAGTATTTACGTGTAGAGTTGGATTTACTGTACCTCCACTGTATATATTGCTTCCTTGTGAACCTGAATTATTCATATTATTCACAGCTGATGTTAATGTTGATTTAACCTTTTGTATATCCTGAGGATTTGCAGGTGGTGCTGGGATATAATAACCTTTCTGTTCAGCCATTTGATATATTTGATATTGCAATTGCTCAGCTTCATTTCTTAAAGTTTGCCATGTACTTCTAAGCTGTTGATTTGATGTTTCCATAATAGCATTAGTATAGCAGTTTATACTATGTTTTGTACCAGCTAAAACATCCATAAAAACATCTCTATCTTGCATTTAATAACCCTCCTATTGTATTGAATTTATTAGATTAGTTGCAGTTGTTTTTGCATCCTGACTAGATTGTTTAAGCATTTGCTTAAATTGTTGGTCTTGAACTTGGTTTGCATACAAATCAAACTTATTAGCCATTGTTAAATGCTCTCCAGCTATTTCTTTAACAAGGTTTAATTCTTGTTGTGTAAGATTATTTAAATTTAGAGTATTTTTTAATGCCAAAATTTTTCCCTCCTAAATAGAATTTGTTCTAAATTATTGTTTGTTCTTAAGGTTAAATTATTCTATAAATCCATTAGGCAATTTTTGAAAAAAATATTTTTATGATTTAAATTGACAAAACGTATTAAATGTATTATCATTGTCTTTAAATTGAAAAAACACTCTTATCAAGAGAGGTGGAGGGAATGGCCCGATGAAACCCAGCAACCTGCGATACTTATATCGCAAGGTGCTAATTCCAGCGACTTAGATCGCAAGATAAGAGAGGACGGCCGCCTCTTTTATCTAAGAGGTTTTTTTTATTTCTAAAAAGAATTGAGGTGCTTCAATGATAGATATAAAAAATCTTTCGAAGGATTATATAAATGGAAAAGCTAGCTTTTCTGCTGTCAAAGATGTTAATCTGCATATTAATAAAGGTGAAATCTTTGGAATCATAGGGCTTAGTGGAGCAGGTAAGTCCACACTAATTAGATGTATAAATAGATTAGAAGAACCCACAAGTGGTAAAATCTTCATTGATAATGTTGATATTACATCTTTGGACAAAGAATCTTTAAGATTAACGCGAAAGGAGATAGGAATGATTTTTCAACATTTTAATCTCCTAGCACAAAAAACAGTATTTGAGAACATTGCCTTTCCACTTAGTCTAGAGGGTAAAAGTAAAAATTATATAGAAGAAAAGGTTGATGAATTACTAGAATATGTTGATCTTACTGATAAAAAAGATTCATATCCTAGCCAACTAAGTGGTGGTCAAAAGCAGCGTGTTGCCATAGCAAGAGCTATAGCAAACAATCCAAAGATACTTCTAAGTGATGAAGGAACTTCTGCCCTAGACCCTAAAACCACAAAATCGATATTATCATTGTTAAATAGAATAAGAAACGAGTTTGGTATTACTATAGTGATGATAACGCACCAAATGGAAGTTGTTAAAGAAATATGCGATAGAGTTGCTATCATGGAAGAAGGAAAAGTTGTTGAGTTAAATACTGTTGAAAATATATTTAGAAATCCAAAAACTAAAACTGCCCAAAGTTTTATAAATTCTCTGCAAAATAATATTGAGGACGAAATCATTAATCCTAGTGATTTTGAGGGTAAGTTAATTAGATTAAGCTATCTTGGTCAAAGTGCTAAGAAGCCAATCGTTTCAAAAGCTATTAAAGAATTTAATATTAATGTGAATATATTATCTGGAAACATTAACAAGTTGCATGAAAGCAATGTAGGCCATTTAGTACTTGAACTAATTGGTACAGATGTTGAGGTTGAAAATGCTATATCATATTTAAGAAATGAAAATGTTCATGTGGAGGTGTTACAATGATAGATTTAGTCATACCTTCACTCCTTGAAACCTTATATATGGTATTTTTCTCAACAATATTTTCCGTATTGCTAGGTTTCCCTTTAGGAATACTATTGGTGATTACCGAAAAGGATGGATTATGGGAAAAGCCTATGCTAAACAAAATATTAAATAGCATAATTAATCTACTAAGGTCCTTCCCATTTTTAATATTAATGATATTATTATTTCCACTTTCGAAATTAATAATTGGAAAGACCATTGGCACAACAGCAACTATAGTTCCCCTTTCCATATCAGCTGCTCCTTTTGTTGCTAGAGTTATGGAAAGTAGCTTAAAGGAAGTTGATAAAGGTGTAATTGAGTTTAGCTTATCCATGGGAGCAACAATTCCACAAATTATCACTAAAGTATTAATACCAGAGGCTTTACCTTCAATTATTCTTGGAATTACGCTTACAATTATAAACTTAATAGGTTATTCTGCCATGGCAGGTTCAATTGGTGGTGGAGGTCTTGGTGACCTTGCAATTAGGTTTGGTTTATATAGATTCCAAACCGATGTTATGATTGTAGCCGTAGTTATTATAGTAATTTTGGTTCAGTCAATTCAATTTTTAGGAAATACCTTAGCGGAAAAAATAAATAAAAAATAAGTATTAGGAGGATTATATATAAATGAAAAAGACATTATCAATAGCTTTATCAGCAATAATATCATTATCACTATTAGCAGGTTGTACACCAAAGGAAAAAGCACCAACAGAGACATCTGCTGAAACTGTAGAAATAACAATAGGTGTATCACCAGAACCACATAGTAAATTAGTTTCTCTTGTAGTTGACGATTTAGAAAAGGAAGGAATAAAGGTTAAAACCATAGAATTCACTGATTATGTTAAACCAAATCATGCCTTAGCTGACGGTGAAATTGATGCAAACTTCTTCCAACACAAACCTTATTTAGATGATTTTATAGCAAAAGAAAATTTAGACTTAGTATCAATAGGTGGAGTTCATGTTGAACCAATGGCATTATATGCAAATGAAGTAAAATCACTTGATGAAATTAAAGATGGTGCTGAAATAGCTATTCCTAATGATACAGTAAATGGTGGTAGAGCACTTCTATTATTAGAAGCTAATGGCCTTATTAAACTTAAAGAAGGCGTTGGATTAGAAGCTACTGAAAAAGATGTTGTGGAGAATCCTAAAAACATTAAATTTACTGCACTTGAGGCAGCTACTTTGCCAAGAGTTTTAGGTGAAGTTGATGGTGCTGTAATCAATGGTAATTATGCATTAGAAGCAGGATTAAACCCTGTAGAAGATGGAATTGTAGTTGAAGGTAAAGAATCACCATATGCTAATATAGTAGCTGTTAGAGCTGGTGAAGAAAACAAAGAAGTATTCGTAAAACTAATGGAAGCTTTACAATCAGATGAAGTAAGAGCTTATATAGAAGAAAACTACAATGGTGGAGTAGTACCAGCATTTTAAATAATGGAAATCCGAAAGGATTTCCTTTTTCTATGCCTTTGTATTTTCACTGAAAAACTTTAGAGTATGAATTGTCAATGGCCAATTGGATACAATAAGTATGGAGGTGTTTTAAATTGGCCAAGCGAAGAAATTATGATTCACCTTTTGATATGGAAGATTATGAAAGATATGATAAAAGTATTATTTTAAGTGAAGAACAATTAAATGATATAGACTATTTAGATTATGATGAGCCTTATTCAATAGAAAATTATAGAGACAATGGAATATATTTAAACCTTCCTACTAGCTATTTGCTAGCTTCTAGTTTTACCCCATTTAATGCTGATTTAGAAACTGATCCTTATGAAAAATATAAAGAAATAGAAGGTCTAAAATAAGACATGATGATTCTTAAACCAACATTTGCTTTTTTTCTGCTACTACTTTTAGCAAGAATATTAGGTAAAAAGCAAATGAGTCAAATGACTTTCTTTAATTATGTAACTGGCATAACCATTGGCTCGTTAGCAGCAGAGATTATTACTTTTAATGATGAGACAATATGGGACGAAGTTGTTGGCCTTATATGGTGGTGTGTATTAACACTATTATTATCAATAGTAACTTTAAAGTTTGCTAAGGCTAGAGTTATTATTGATGGTCAACCTACTATTTTAATAAAGAAAGGTCAGTTTCAAGAGGACGCTCTTAGAGCTACAAAGGTTAGTATAGATAATATTACAATGATGCTTAGGGAGCAAAATATTTTCTCCATTAAAGAAGTTGATTATGCGATTTTAGAACCTAATGGAAAACTAAGTGTTTTGAAAGTTCAAGACCAACTTAATGTTAAAAAAAAGGATTTAAATATACCTACTACTCAACCAAAATACTTACCTGAAGAGATTATTATAGATGGCAAAGTTGTATACAATAATCTAACAAGCTATGGACTAAATGTTATGTGGCTAGAAAAGCAACTTAAACAACAAAATATAAAGAGTATTTCTGATGTTTTTTATGCTGAACTACAAGATGATGGAACTTTATATACTCAATTAAGAGAAAAGAAGTAAGGCTCTGCCCTACTTCTTTTATATTGTCCACTCGTCATGAGCTATTCCAATTAAATAATACTTACCATTATCCTCTACAAATATTAACCTTAAGCTTCTCCAGTCCATTCCCTCATATTGAGGCTCAATACCAGTAAAATGAAATTCAATAAATTCTGCATTAGGATATGCATCAGAAATATTAATTAGAGTGTTGCCTTTTCCTATAACTACATTATTTCCAATCATATGAGGACTTGCAAAATCTACATCATAAACGAATCTTTCATAATAGTCATTAAAATTCAATTCTATTGGTTCACCAGAACCATCATAATTACCCCATACATACGTTTTACTATCACTTAGTAAATTAGTTATCTCATCAGGTAAAAAGACCATGTCAGATTCAACATTTATATTTCCATATGGACTAAATCTTACTCCCTTTGTTGGGTGTACATATGATGATAATCTCTCCATATCTTTGTTCTTTAGCAAATTAACTACTTTTAAAGATGTATCAAGTAGTCTATTTGTATTAAGTTTTGCAGGATTTTCTGCTTCCTTCTCCAATTCGGCTATCTTATCTTCTAGTTCCTTATTTTCTTTTTCTAAAGCTGTTATAATATCATTTTTAGCATTTAATTCTTCCTGTAAATCTTTATTAGCAATAGGTGTACATGCAGATATTAGAACTAAAATTATTAAAGTTAGTAAAATATATCTTGTTTTCTTATTCATCTTTTTCATACCTTTCTAGTTCTTTATGTAATTGTAAATTTCAAAACAACTTTTTATAATAATTAGTATTACACACCATTATTAAAGTATTCAATCTATTAATCTTGCTATATTGATGGAGATTACTTACATACATCTATCCATTTACCCTTGGTTACTTCTGCAAGATAATCAACATCTATTTTTACACAAGTATTTGGACTACCACCAGCTGGGAATACATAGTCGAATACCTTTAATGATTCATCTAAGTATATATCTAAATCTCTATTTAACCCGAATGGGCAAATTCCACCTACTGGATGGCCAGTTGCTTCACCTAATTCATCAGCATCTATAAATTTAGCCTTTTCCTGAAAATAGTCCTTAAATTTTCTGTTGTCTATTCTTACATCTCCTTTTGCAACAATTAAAATATCCCTATCCTTAAGTCTTAATGCCATTGTTTTTGCAATTCTTGCTGGCTCTACCCCTAAGGCATTAGCAGCTAATTCAACTGTAGCGGTACTTGTATCCATCTCTATTACTTCTAAATTTAAACCTTCTCTTCTAAACTGTTCTCTAACACTATCAACTGTCATGTACTCAACCCCAATATCATTTGTTAATCATTATTTCCCTTAAAGTTCTTTAAAGCATTAAATATCAACTCAAGGTAATCATTATTATATTTAAAGAATGTTCCTTCACTTAACATGTTTTTTAGTTGATTTAAACTAACCCATTTAACTTCCTCTACTTCTTCTTTTTGCAATACTAATACATCTATATTTACATCATCATATAAAATATAAATATCCGCAAGTGCATTTTTTCTCTTATGTCTTATGTGAAAACTCAATTTGTTTTCATCAATATCCAAACCTAATTCTTCCTTAACTTCTCTTTTAAGACCTGTTATACTATCTTCACCTTGAGTTATACAGCCGCCTGTTATAGCCCATATACCTGGTGCATTTTTAAGATTTTTACTCCTTTTTTGTATCAAAAAATCTCCCATGCTGTTAATAACCCATAGGTGAGCTTCAAGATGGTATTCACTTTCCTTAAGCTCTTCCCCTCTTAATATTGTTTTACCAGTTTTATTGCCATTCTCATCTAATACATCCCAGATTTCCAATTAAAAATCCTCCTATTTATTCATGAAAGCCTCAATATCTTCTATTTCTTTTATGATATTCATTGATAAATTCTCTACACCATCTTTAGTTATCAGTAGGTCATCCTCTATCCTTACCCCAATTCCCTCTTCTTCAATATATAAACCTGGTTCATTTGTTATAACCATTCCTGGTTGCAAAACAACATCATAGCTTCCAACATCATGGGAATCCGCCCCTAAATAGTGGGAAACTGAATGGAAATAATATTTAGAAATCTCATCATCTTCTTTTATTAAGCCTATTTCCTTACATCCTTCTATTAAAACTGTTTTAGCAATTTCATTTAATTTTCTAAATGGCAAGCCAGGTTTAGCTGCTTCTTCAACAGCCTTATTAGCTCTTAATACAATACTATAAATTTCTTTTTGTCTATCAGTAAACTTACCGTTAACAGGGAACGTACGACTTATATCAGCATTATAATATTTGAACTGTGCTCCTAAATCAAATAGGATTAAATCTCCATCCTTAGTCCTGCTATTATTATCAGTATAGTGTAATATAGTTCCATTTATTCCACTACCTATTATAGGTTCAAAGGCCTTGTTTCTAATGCCTCGACTCATCAAAGTAAAATTAAAATATGCCTCTATTTCATATTCCATCATTCCAGGTTTCATGTTCTTTATCATATTCATTATGCCTTCATTAGTTACTGAAATTGCTTTTCTAATTAAATCGATTTCCTCCTCAGTTTTTATAACTCTCATATCAGCAATATCATAATAAACATTTTTAATCTGAATATAAGGATATCTTTCTAAAATCATCTTCGCAAAATATTGAGACTCAGTAATATTAACTCTTACTTCCTGTCGTTCCAAATCCAGATAAACTCTTTCTATTCTGTTTCTATTTAACAATGAACCAATTATATCCTCAAACTTATCAAGGTAGTTTATCTCCTCAATGCCTGATTTATCAATAGCTTCTTCTTCAGTAATCGTAGCACCTATCCATTTAGCCATTACTGGATCAGGTCTTTGAATAAATAAGGTTTCAGAAATTTTACCATTTATTTTTTTCATTAGGTAAATTATCTTACTTTCATCAATTCCCGTAATATAATAGAAATTCCTATTGGGAATAAATTTATACTGTTCATCCGCTGACTTATATGGAGCTGTACCAGCAAACAATATTAATATGCTATTATCCTCTATCCTTTCACCTAATCTTCTTCTATTGTTTATAAAAAACTCCTTATTCATCCTACTTCCCCCTAAAATATCTATTAATGTTATTATATACTAATTCTAAAGTAATCTCCTTTTAATTTAAAAAATAAAATAATATTATCACACTAATCTATTTCGTTCATAATATATATCTAAATAGAAAAATTCAGCAGTTTAATTGATAAATTATTCAAATTTAATAGAAAAATATTTTTCTAAATATTTTAAAAATAATGGTTGACTTATATACTTTAACGTGTTAAGATACTTATTAAAATAATTGCTTTGACGGAGAGAAAGATATCCTATCTTAATCACAGAGAGTTGGGGGTAGGTGAAAGCCAACATTAAGAGGATATGTAATATTCACTCCTGAGCTGGTTTGTTAAACGGAATACCAAGTAGACAAAC
>JAKELU010000008.1:0-1193 GCA_022760735.1 Firmicutes bacterium FC7 | reverse complement strand
ATCTTTCGTCCCTATGAGTATAGCTATAAGCTGTATTCATAGGAGCGAAAGATTTTTTTTATGAAATTTATGACCTAACCCTATTTAAATACATTCAATCTGACGCAAAAATAAAAGGAGGATGTATAAAATGAAAGGTAAAACAAGTAAATTAATGGCATTAGCATTAGCAGGTATGATGGTTTTAAGTGGTTGTAGTAGTTCAGGTGGTTCACAACCTGTAAATGAAAATAATGAAGCAAAAGCATATACAATAGGAATAAGTCAATTAGCAGAGCATCCAGCATTAGATGATGCTAGACGAGGTTTTGAAGATGGATTGAAAGAACTTGGAGTAGAAGCAGAAATAATATATCAAAATGCACAAGGTGACATACCTACTACAGTTTCAATAGCACAAAAATTTGTACAGGATGGAGTAGATTTAATCTATGCAATTGCAACTCCAGCTGCACAAAGTGCTAAACAAGCAACTACAGAAATTCCGATATTGTTCAGTGCAGTAACTGATCCAGTACAATCCGAAATTGTTGCAGATTGGGATAATGTTGGTGGTAATGTAACTGGTACTTCTGATAAAGCCCCAGTAGAGCAACAGCTAAAAATGTTCAAACAACTTGACCCTACTATTGAAAAAATAGGCATTATATACAATACTAGTGAAGCAAACTCTGAAATTCAAATTAAAGAAGTTGAAGAATTGGCTCCAAAGGAAGGATTAGAGGTTATAAAAGTTGGCGTAACATCAGTTAATGAAATGCCACAGGCACTAGATTCTTTATTAAGTAAAGTAGACGCATTATATGCCCTTAGCGATAATCTAGTAGCCTCTTCAGTTGAAATAGTTGCTAATAAACTTATAGAAAAACAAATGATATCTGTTTGCGCTGAAGAATCCCAAGTAGGTGGAGGAATTCTTATTACTAATGGTTTAAGCTATTATGAGTTAGGAAAACAAACAGCAAAAATGGCTAAAGAAGTATTGGTTGATGGAAAAGATATATCTACTATACCTGTTGGATTAGCAGAAAAAACAATAACTACAGTTAATGAAAAGACTTTAAGAGTATTGAATATAGATGAAAACAACCCATTAATAAAGGATGCAGTAAGAGTAGGAAAATAAAAGGATTTAAAATGGAGGTAAAGCAATGAATTTAATTATAACAAGTTTAGAACAAGGTTTAATATTT
>JAKELU010000007.1:69751-102090 GCA_022760735.1 Firmicutes bacterium FC7 | reverse complement strand
TAGGGCCTTGTGCCCGTAAAGGCAAAACCACCGGCTAGGCCGGTGGATATTTATTTTATTTTTTATTTAATAAACTGGCGAGTTTTACCCATCAAATATGCAAGCTTTATTATTTGTTTTTCTTCTTCAGACATATCTCTGCCATACATTTTGTAAAATTGCTTGAAAAGTCCTTCATAATCTATTTTTTCTTTTTTGGTAGGTTGCAAACTTCTATTAAAATTAGGATTATATACTTTAGGATGTATGAGTGGACTGTAAATTCTTTTCAAAATTTCTGCTGTATATAAAGCGTCATTTAAAGCATTATGAAAATCATCTTCTATATCAATATTTAAAAATTCAACAGCAGTTCTAAGTTTGACAAGTTTTTTAGAGGAAAGACCTATGTATTTTGAAAAGTAGGGTTGAATATTAATGAATAATTTAGGTAATAGGTCTATATTTAATTCATAAAATTCAGCATTTTTATACAGCTCCTTAACATCTGATAAACCCCAAGTGCATAAAATAGCATCATCAGTACCTATAAATTTAACAAAGCTTTCAAAAACTTCATGGAATTTTTTTTCATTCTTTAGCGTATCATTTGTAATACCTGTAAGCTCTGTAATAAATGAACTTATATTTGAATACATTGTTGGTTTAATATATTTATTAAATGTCTCAATTAATTCAAAATTAGAATCTAATTTTACTGCGCCAATTTGTATAATTTCAAATGGGTATAGGGATTTATTTCTCAGAATTTCTTTATATGACGAAAAATCTTGATTAAATTCTAAATCAAAAACTATAAAATTCATCATTAACTCCTTAGTATAAAATAGCTATATACTCTCTAGCTTTTCTTAATTTTTCAAGATTTATTCTGATTTCTATATAAAAATAGCTACACCATATAGTGTAGCTTATTTTTCAGAAAAATTGACTTTATTTATATATGAAATTTTATTATCTTGCAAATTGTCATTTTTAAAAACCTTTTTAATTCCCATCCATGTAAAACAAGAAATAGCAGCGATAGAACCTAATCTTCCACCTATTCCTACATATGAAGTTGAGAATATAATGAACAAAGCACCAGTTATTAAAGAAACCATTATCATTTCTCGTAGGTTAGGTACATTTTTATTTGAAACCTGGCCTGCATATGAAGCACATGCTGCTACAGCCATCAATGTAGGACCATTTTCTGGAAGAAAATATGGTAGGAAAATTCCTGAAATCAAAGTAACTAAGGCTGAAGCAAATACAGGACCTTTATTCAATAAATAAGATATAGAATAGGTAGCTGTACCTGCGCATATGGCTACAAGTATAATCATTAAAATCTCCAATATATAACCTCCTAACTGAATAATCCAAGAATTATCTTTGTGATTATTGTTGATAGTGCTGCAGTTGTACCACCTTTGCCGCCAATACCAGCATAGATTTCAGTAGTAAAAATTATCATAATACCAACTATTAGTCCCGCTAATAAAGCAGCTCCTAGGGAAGGTATGATTGAAGTTGAACTCATACCTACGAAGGATGCAGTATATGCTGTACCGGCAAGCGAAGCAGGTAATAAAATAGCTGCAATTACTCCTACTAATCCGCTAGCTACAATTGCACCAAAGCCAATTTCGTGATTGATAAACCATGATAAAGTTGTACCGGCAATAGCACATATTATTATTTTAATTTTATTTTTATCAAATTTCATTCTTATCACCTATTCTTTAAGATCTTTAAAATGACCAATTATACTTACTGTATAAAAAAAGCCTACAAGTAATAGTAACCCAATGTTTAAAATGCTCATTTCACTTGGCTGTGAAGTAAATACAAGACCGACACCTGTTATAATAAAAGCTATAAGCCCCATTAATTTACGTAACATATTGCTCCTCCCTGTTAATAAAATCTAACAAAATAATATTAGCACATTGATAATAAAATATCAATATATTTATTGCATTTAATGTAAATATATCGAAAAAAATTTAATATTAAAAAAATGTAATATTATATAAAAAAGTTAATTAATTTAAAACCATGAAAAGTCTGGAATTCACTAACTTGAAAATAATATATAAATATAATACTATAATTATATACCCAAATTATCATTTTTTAAAATGTTAAACAAATCACAATAAGTCTAACTTTTCAGATATTTGATAGTATTTGAGTAGTACAATTCAAAATAGACTTGATACATGATAACAAAAATTGGGTAGTATATAATAAATAACCATAATATAATAACCTAAGGAGTTTAGATATGATTAAGAATTTGAAAGAAATGATACCGAATGTTCATAAAAATTCATTTGTTGCAGAAACAGCTGCAGTTTTAGGTAATGTAACTATTGGCGAAGGTTCAAGTATATGGTATGGAGCAGTATTAAGAGGAGATATAGCGCCTATAACAATAGGCAAATATTCAAATATACAGGATAATGCGACAGTTCACAACGAAACCAATACTCCTGCAAAGGTAGGGGATTATACCGTTGTAGGACACAATGCCATAGTTCATGGATGTACTATAGGTAACAACTGTTTAATTGGAATGGGAGCAATTATCTTAAATGGTGCTAGTATAGGTGATAATTGTATCATAGGTGCTAATACCCTTATCACAGAAGGGAAGGTTATTCCACCTAATTCACTTGTAATAGGGTCACCTGGGAAAATTGTTAGACAGGTAACTGAAGAAGAATTAGAAGGAATTAGAAAAAATGCTTTAAGATATTATGAATTATGGAGAACTAAACACATCTAGCTTAGGAGGTGTTTTAATGGCTGACAAAAAATTGCAATCTGATTATGAGAAGCTTTTAAATAAGTATGAAGATTTAAAAAATCAGATGATAAATGTAATTGAAACAAAAGAGTCTCTATTAAAACACAAATTCTATCACCTAAAAGCTAACTATATTTTAAAAATTGGAGTTTTGGAGCATAGGCTCCTTGATCTTGATATTAAGTTAGGATTGATAAAAAGAAAAATACAGTTAACTCAATCTCATATGAAAAATGTAGGATTTGTAAATGTTACTATAATAGAGTTTATTGCTAATAATGAATTTGAAAATTTATTTGAGTTCTTAAAGGAAAATGAAAAAGATATAGATATGGCTAATTACTTAAAATTAAATAATAATTTGTCTGATGATAAATTGAATGAATTAAATAAGTATTTTAGAAATATTGTAATGATGTTGCATCCAGATATAAATGTAAGATTGACAGATACCCAGTTAAGACTGTGGGAAAAAGCAAAAATAGCATATGAAAGAGCAGAGCTGGAGTATCTAAAGATACTATATAAGCTAGCTCATGACGAAGCTATCAACTCGACTAGATTAGAAGACTTCGCACTTGATGAGTTGAGTATGAGGGTCGATTATCTCGAGGCAAGATTAAAGGAAGAATATGATGAAATAAGAAGTATTCAAGATGATTTTCCTTTTAATATAGCTGAATTGCTAAGCGATGAAAGCAAAGTAAAAGAAGTTCAAAGTGAATTAAGAAAAAATATCGAACTAGGAGCAAATATTCTAAAAATATTAGAAGATCATTATTTATTGATACTAACTGAAAACAAGTATTTAAATTAAGGTAGAGTTATCTCTACCTTTATATTTATTAATTAAAATTTATTGTAATATGAAGTTAGATATTATATAATTAAAAAAATAATTTCACTAAAGGAGGAAGATAATTTATAATGAAAGGCAGAAATACAGTACGTAAACCCCATCTATGGGAAGCTTTCTTATCTTTTGTATTTTTAATTTTAATTATGGGAGTCAGTATAATTAAGTACAAAACAGACCCTCATGTACCAATGTTAATTGGGACACTGTTTTCTGTGATTGTAGCATTAAAGATAGGGTTTAGTTGGACTGAAATTGAAAAATCGATGTTTGACGGAATTTATCAAGCTTTACAGGCAGTTATTATACTAGTAATTATTGGTTTGCTTATTGGGATATGGTTAATTTCTGGTGTGGTTCCTAGCATGATTTATTATGGATTATCAATTTTGAAACCTAGTATTTTTCTAGTCGCAACTGTACTTATATGTTCTGTTACAGCATTAGCAACCGGTACTAGCTGGGGGACAGCAGGTACTATAGGTATTGCTTTGATGGGAGTAGCTACTGGTCTAGATATACCTGCACCAGTTGCAGCAGGTGCAATTATTTCAGGTGCGTACTTTGGTGATAAAATGTCGCCTTTATCTGATACTACTAACTTAGCACCAGCTGTTTCAGGTACTGATGTTTTTACACATGTAAAGGGAATGGTTCCAACTACAGTAATATCATACGTAATTACTTTAGTGATCTTTTTAATAGCAGGATTACAATACAATAGCGGAAACACTGATGTATCATCTATTAATATTATAAGAGAAGGAATAATTAATAATTTTAATATTTCTCCTGTTTTACTATTACCTCCATTGGCAGTTATTTTAGCTATGGCCCTTAAGGTGCCTGCGATTCCAGGTATTACAATTGGAATAGTATTAGGTGCTATTTTGGGAATGTTATATCAAGGCGTAGATTTAGGTAGTCTTATATCGGCTGCTTATGAAGGATATACTTCTGAAACAGGTATAGCTGTAATAGATGAATTACTATCAGCAGGTGGATTAACTGGTATGATGTATTCCATATCTCTTACAATAATTGCTATGATGTTCGGTGGAATAATGGATAAAACAGGCCAGTTAGAAGTTATTGTAAATGCAATTTTAAGGAGAATTAAGTCAAATGGTGGATTAGTAGCAACAACTGTTTTAACTTGCTTTTTTAGTAATGTAACAATGCCTGAGCAATATATATCCATAGTGGTTCCAGGTAGAATGTATGCAAATGCGTATAGGGAGAGAGGATTGCATCCAAAATTACTATCAAGTACATTAGAAGGAGCAGGGACTGTTACATCTGCACTTGTACCTTGGAATACATGTGGAGCTTTTCTGTATGGAGTATTAGGAGTAACAGCATGGGAGTATGCAAGATATGCAGTATTTAACTATATAACACCAATTATTGTAGTTATCTTTGCTTTTGCCGGATTATTTGCTTATAAAATAAAAGATGATCCAAGTACGGTTATAAAAACTGCTGAAGAGCATTGAATAGATTATAATAGTAGATAGGAAATCCTTTCATTTAATAGATGAGGATTTCCTTTTTGTTTCCTTATTTATTGATGGAAATCGTGCATTGTTAATTATTATAGGGTATAATATATTGAGACAATAATGTTCTTATTCTCTCTAAGGTTAAGAACACATAATAAATAAAATAAGGTAATATTATAAGACTGGGGGAAGTTGATATGGATTATAGAGAGAAGTATAATTTTTGGTTAAGTGATAAATATTTTGATGATGAAACTAAAGCGGAACTAAAATCTATAAAAGATGAAAAAGAGATAGAGGACAGATTCTATACTGATTTAAAATTTGGGACAGCTGGGTTGAGAGGTAAAATTGGTGCTGGTACCAATAGAATGAATAAGTACACTGTATCTTTAGCTACACAGGGACTTGCTCAAACTATTGTGAACAAAGGGAAAGAAGCGATGGAAAGAGGGGTTGCCATTGCTTATGACGTACGAAGATTCTCAAAAGAATTTGCAGATATAACTGCAAGAGTATTGGCTGCAAATGGAGTTAAAGCTTATTTATTTGATGATTTAAGAGCAACACCTATACTTTCATATACAGTTAGAAAATTAAATTGCATTTCAGGAGTAGTAGTTACAGCTAGTCACAATCCTAAGGATTATAATGGATATAAGGTATATTGGGAGGAAGGTTCTCAGATCTTAGATGACATAGCCAATGAAATATTAGGTGAAATTAGCAAAATAGATAGCTTTAGTGAAATAAAGATAATGGATAAAGATTCAGCTATAGAAAAAGGACTTATAAAAATTATTGGAAGCGAAATAGATGATGCATACAATGAAGAACTGCTAAAAATGGCTATTAATGATGACATAGATAAGGATATAAAAATTGTATATACTCCTTTAAATGGAACTGGAAATAAACCTGTAAGAAGAATTTTAAGGGAGAGAGGATTTACAAATGTCATAGTTGTACCAGAACAGGAAAATCCTGATTCTAATTTTACTACAGTGGGTTATCCAAATCCTGAAGATGTAAAGGCATTTACATATGCTGCAGAATTAGGTAAAAAACTAGGTGCAGAACTTTTAATTGCAACTGATCCAGACTGTGATAGGGTAGCTATAGGTGCTTATGATGGAAATAAATATGTCTATTTAAACGGAAATCAGACAGGTGCCCTTATTGTAAATTATATCTTATCTAGTAGATACGCTAAAAATAACCTTCCAGAAAATTCAGCTATTGTAAAAAGTATTGTAACAGGAGATTTAGGAAAGGTTATAGCTGACAAATATGGGGTTAAGACAGTAGAATCTTTGACAGGCTTTAAAAATATCTGTTCAAAGGCAAATGAGTGGGAAAAGACTAGAGAATATGAATATATTCTTGGTTATGAAGAAAGTATAGGATATGTATATGGTACTTTAGTAAGGGATAAAGATGGAGTTGTTACTTCCATGATAATAGCTGAAATGGCTGCTTATTATAAGAAACAGGGTAAGTCTCTTCTTGATGTATTAGAAGATATATATAAAGAGTATGGATACTACTGTGAGAGACTGATATCAATTGTACTTGAAGGATTAGAAGGTCAGAAGAAGATAAAAAGAATAATGGAAAATTTCAGGCATAATCCTATAAATAAAATTGGTGATATGAAGTTAGAAAAGACTATTGATTTTCTAAATGATAGTACAGGGGTAGGAATTTCGGATGTGTTAAAGTATTATATGGATGATGGATCATGGTATGCTATTAGGCCATCTGGTACTGAACCGAAAATAAAATTATATATATATTCAACAGCTAAATCAAAAGATGAGTCCTTTGCGAAAATTGATTTAATTGAAAAAGCTGTAAGGGAAAGAATGGAAAGTGTAGAGTGATGGAAATTATTAGAATATGGCTTCCCATGTAAGTAAATTTACTCGTAAGATGGTTATAAAAGTTGAGATTTAAGACAATTAAATGGGAATATATTCAAATTAGAAAAAGCCTTCCTTTTGGGAAGGCTTTTGATATTACTTTATTACTTCATCACTTAATTTTCTACCAGTAGGAGTATCTGCTATACCACCTTGAGCAGTTTCTCTCAGGCTTTCAGGTAGAGATTTCCCTACCTTATACATTGCTTCTACTACTTCATCAAATGGTATTAAAGATTGAACTTCAGCAAGTGCTAAGTCAGCAGAAATTAATGCATTAATAACACCCGAAGCATTTCTCAAATTACATGGATACTCAACTAAACCAGCGATAGGATCACAAACAAGTCCCATTATATTTATCAAGGCAAAGCTAGCAGCAGTTAAGGCTTGACTTGGGGTTCCTCCAGCCATTTCTGTTATTGCACCTGCAGCCATAGCAGCAGCAACTCCACACTCAGCTTGACATCCACCCTCTGCTCCTGCTACAGTCGCATTTTTTGCTACAATTTCACCAATTCCAGCAGCTGTAAAGAGTGCATTTACTAGCATATCATCATCTACATTCAATTTTTCCTGGGCTGCCAATAGTGCGCTTGGTACAATTCCTGATGCGCCAGCTGTTGGCGAAGCACAGATTTTACCCATGGAGGCATTTACCTCTGATGTTGAAAGAGCTTTAGCCATTGCTGAGTTAATGAATTCTCCGCTTATGGTTTTATGATTATTTTTATAATCTTGAACCCTTTTTGAATTTCCTCCTGTAAGTCCTGAGACAGAGACAATCTCCTTATTTAAAGCTGATGTAGCTGATGATTTCATTACTTCTAAGGTTTCCTTCATTTTCTTAATTACTTCATCATATGAAAGCCCTGATGTTTTTTGCTCCTTTTCGATTACAATTTCAAATATTTTTGCCTGTTTTTCATTACATAAGTTTATTAGTTCACTACCTTTATTAAACACATTGTCAACTCCTTCTTGTGTTAATGAATCGTATATAAGCTAGATCCTTAAAATTAGATATCTCTTTGATAACGTCATCCGTGATTTGCGAGTCTAATTCGCATATCATTGTTGCAATATTTCCTTCTCTAGTAACTCTCATTGTCGCTATGTTAATTTCAGCATTTGCAAGTATTGAACTAATTACGCTGATTACTCCTTTTCTATCTGGGTACTTTAGTATAATTGTAGGATAAGCGCCAGTAAATTCTACCTGAACACCATTAATATTATTTATGATTATACTTCCTCCTCCAATTGAAGAACCCATAACATAAAAATCTTCTTTATCATGATACTTAAAAACTATTTTAACAGAATTTGGATGTTGATAACCTAAATCTGCTTCAATAAATTCAACTTTTATATTTTTACTCTTGGCAATATCAAAAGAATCTCTTAGTTTTTCATCAGAAGGATCCAATCCCAAAATTCCAGCTACCAAAGCTTTATTAGTACCATGTCCCTTATAGGTTTTTGCAAAGGAACCATGAAGATAAAAAACTACCTTATAGAAGCCAGTACCAGCAATTTCACTAGCAATTTTACCAAGTCTTGCTGCTCCTGCTGTATGAGAGCTTGAAGGACCAATCATTACAGGCCCTAAAATATCAAAAGCAGAGTATTCTTTCAAGTATATAACCCCCCATCACTTTCTCTTATATTTATTATATAGACTTTCTTATTTCTTTCAATCAAATAATAGTATACCCATTTTGTGGTGATAAAGTGTATAATATACTAAAAGAGGCGGAATTTTCTTATATCTAAAATTATCCATTATATTAAATTGGAGATGATGATTTTGATTTTATCAGTTGATTTCAATCCTTTATTAAAAAGAAAGTTTAAATTAGACTTAATTAACAAAAATAGTTCTAACACAGCAACAGAAGTTATATATGGACCTGGTGGAGATGGCATTGAACTGGCATATTTTATGAATGCATTAAATGAAGATGTGATGTTTTTGGGATTATTAGGAGGCGCAAATGGAACAATAATTGAGAATTATTTATATACTGACGCTATACCACACGAAATCCTAAATATAAAGGATGAAACTCAAGAAAGAATTATCATCTCTATTAAAGATGATAGCGATATACTTATTAATACTAAAGAACCACGAATTACAAGAGATGAAATTGAAAGTTTTTTAAAATTATATAATAAACTTCTTCCTTGCTCTAAAATGATTTGTTGTGTTGGTGATGTACCTATTAATATTCCAAAAGGTGTTCTCTTTGATTTTGTAGTAAATGCTAATATCTTAGGTGTAAAGGCACTTATAGCTATTAGGGGAGAAGGATTGAAGTACTGTTTAGATGCTAAACCATATCTAGTAGTGCTGGATAAGCATCAACTAGAGACACTTACAAATTTAAAGTTAGACTTTGAATATGAAATAATTAAAGCAGGGCTTTTTATAATTGATAAAGGTGTGAAAATTGTAGTAATTTCACTTGGTAATAGAGGAAGTATTGTTTTACTTGAAGACAAAGTTTATAGAATTGATGTGCCATATGTGGAACTACAGGATGTATTACCTAATTATGGATATATGCTCGGTGGATTTGCTTTGGCAATGGAAAGAAATTATGATTTTGAAACCTTCCTTCGTATCGGACAAGCCTGTGGAATAATAAACTGTTTTAGACATAAGGAAGAAGTTGATATGAGCGATATAAAAAGAATAATGGGTAATTTGGAAGTCGCAAAATTTAATTATTAATTGACGGAGATTGCAACTCATCTATATATTGTAGAAGGAGTCGTCAGGTAGTATTATCAGGAAAAGATCAAAGGTAATTATTGGAGCTAGTCATTGGTTACATAGGGTAACTCTTAGGGATAAGGTGGTGATATATTGATTAAGTTTATACATACAGGTGATTTACATCTAGGTCTTCAATTTAAAAGTGTTTCCTTTGATAAAAATAAGGCTTTAGATAGAAGGAGGGAGCTTTGGTCAACCTTTCAAAAAATAGTTGATTATAGTATAAATGAGAAGGCAGATTTTTTATTTATCGTAGGAGACTTATTTGAATCTGAATATTTTACAATTGGGGACATAAAGAGGGTTAGGGATATTTTATCCAGTGCTGAAGATGTAAATATATTAATTGCTGCTGGCAATCATGATTATAGAGGCAATAAATCTCTCTATGATAGGGTAGAATGGAGCAAGAATGTGACTATTTTTAATACCAATTGTATTGAAAACAAGGTGTTTCCCGAGTTGAATACAAGTATCTATGGATATAGTTGGGATAGGGTGGAGATAAAAGAGAATAAATTATTTGATGATTTTCCTATCATAGATAAAAGTATGAACAATATTCTATTAATTCATGGAGATGTGAGTAGAGAATCAAATTATCTTCCAATGAGTATAAATTCTTTAGTAAATCTGAATATGGATTACATAGCACTTGGACATATTCATAAGCCTAATATACTAACTGACAATATAGCATATTGTGGTTGCCCTGAACCGTTGGACTTTGGTGAAACAGGGGAAAGAGGAATAATTGTTGGAACAATCAAGGATAAAACAACAAGAATAAACCTTGTACCTTTTAGCAAAAGATGTTTTCATAATATATCTATTGAAATTAACGAGAACTTTAATTATCAAGAAATTATAAATAAAATAAAGAATTTAAATGTGGGATCACGTTTAAATGATCTTTATAGAATAAGGCTAAAAGGCTATGTTCAAAAGGATATAAATCTTGAAAATATTCATAAGGATTTGGAGGACGTTTTTTATTACCTGGAAATAGTGAATGAAACTATACCAGATTATGATCTTACATTATTAAAAGAGTCTAACAAGAGTAATATTATAGGACTCTTTATAGAAAGTATGATGAATGAAGACCTCAATGAGCAGATCAATAAAGATGCCTTATATTATGGTCTTGAGGTTCTTTTAAAGGATAGGGATTAATATGATTATAACTGAACTTAATTTAATTGGTTTTGGGAAGTTTAAAAATAGAATAATAAACCTAAACAATGGTTTGAATATAATCTATGGGCAAAATGAAGGAGGAAAATCTACACTTCATAGCTTTATAGATGGAATGTTTTACGGATTTTTAAGGCCATATGTCAAATCAACACTTTATAAAGATGAACATAAAAAATATGAGCCTTGGGATTCGGACAGATATGCTGGTATTATAAAATTTGTCTTTAATGGAGAAGAGTATAGAATTGAAAGAGTTTTTACGAAAAACAAGGAGGAAACATCTGTTTATTTAGAAAAAACTGGTGAAGATATAACATATAAGATCAATAATGGACCTAATGGTAGGGTTCTACAGCCAGGCATGCATTTTTTTGGTGTTAGCAATAGTGTATTTTCTAATACTGTATCTATTAAACAATTAGGTACAAAAACAGATGATAAGCTAGCTAATGAAGTTAGGGATAAGCTTGTAAATATTACATCTTCTTTAGATGATAAGGTGTCTGTTGAGAATGCAATTAAGGAGCTTGATAAAAGAATTAGGGACATTGGAACTGAAAAGGCTTCAACAACTCCTTATGGAAGGCTTTATAGAAAATTAAGAGAATTATATTCAGAAAGAGACAATATTAATAAGTATAAAGATGAGTATGAAAAATTATTAGATGAGAATAATGAACTAGGGCATAGGATTGAAGTTTTGGATGCTCTGTTAAATAAGGAAAAAGAGCTATTAAATTTAGCTATTATTAAGGAAAAAAAGTCACTATTTAATGAGGCTTCAGATATAATAAATAAACTAAGGGAAATTGAAGAAGAAATTAAAGTATACGAAAAATATAAAACTATATCCAAAGAGGATTATGCTCAGGCATTTAGGTTATCAAACGATATTCAAATTATATCAGGTAGAATTGACGATTTAAAAAGTCAAGCTTTTGATTTAAAAGTGGCAATAGATGAAGAAAATTTAACCATAGAAAATAAAGGTGAATCAAAGTTTAAAGAAATATCAACGGATTATATAAATTACGATGAATTAGAGGATGCCAAGAATAAATTAATTTATGCAAAAAATCATACTAATAAAGAGTTTATAAAAAGAGACTATGCATCTTTTAAGAGTAAAGTTTCCAAAATAAGAATTTTAATTGTAGGTGTTATTGTTTCTTATATAGTATTAACATTACTATCACTTATAAAGGATTACTTTAATTTTACAGTTTTGTCTCAATTACTTTTATTGCCTATTTGTATTCTATTATTTAGTAACAATAGATTAAACAAGTGTTTAAAGGAAAAGGAATTACAATTTAAAAAAGCTGAAAAGGAAGAACTAGATAAAGAAAAAGAAATAGAGAACATAGAAAGAAAGCTAAAGGAAATCTTAGATAAATATAATCTGAAATCTAAGATTGAGCTAAAAAATCTATACAATAATATACAACACTCACAATACATTAGAGACGAAAAGCTAAAAGCAATAGTAGAAAAAAGAAACCGTTTAAATTATATAAATACAAAGGTTGAAGAATTAATATCACAACAAAAAGAATTATTAGAAGAATTTAATATAATATTAAGAAAAAATGAAGTAAATAGCTTAAAAGAGTTTGATTTGAACCTTAAGAAAAAAAATATTTACGAGGAAAAAACATTGGAGTATCATAGTAAGAAGGAAATATTGAATAAGATACTTAATGGTTCATCAATTGATGAGTTAAAGGCTGAACTGGCTGAATACACAGAGATAGACAACGTAGATATTGAGGGAAAAGATGATATTAATAATAGAATAAATAATATATCTGAAAGGTTGACTGACTACAGAATTGAAAAGCGTGGACTAGAGGAACGATTAAATATATTAACTGCTAATATATCTAGCCTAGTGGATATAGAGGAAGAGATAGATAGGGTAACTGCACAAATTAGAAATTTAGATTTCAAAAAGAAGTCACTAGAACTTGCGAAAACGAAGATTGAAGAATTGTCCAAAGATATTCAAAATCAATTTGCTCCAGAGATAAATAAAAAAGTAGGTAATTTAATAAGTAGAATTACAAATGGAAAATATTCAGGAGTTAGAATTAATGATAATTTGGAGATTGGAGTCATTAAACATGATACTGGAGAGTTGCTCAGAGTTGATTCGTTAAGTGTTGGTACAATTGATCAGCTTTACTTTTCCTTAAGACTTGGTATAATTAACTCGATTAATAACGAAAGTCTACCTTTGATATTGGATGACTGTTTTACCCAATATGATGAAAATAGGCTTAAAAATATTTTGGCCCTATTAGAGGAAATATCAAAAAACAGACAAATTATTTTATTTTCATGCCATAATAGAGAAAAGGACTTGTTAACTAAGCTAGGATCTGATTTTAATCTAATTATATTAAGTTAATGTAAATGCATTAACTTAATGTATTACATTAACTTTGAAATTAGTAAAAATGCAGACTCCTAAAGGTTAAAGTTTAACATTAGGATGAGGTGAATTAATGATATATGCAATAGCCGACTTACATTTTGACTATTCTAAGAAGAAGCCTATGGATATATTTGGTAAGAATTGGATTGGACACGAAGAGAAAATAATTAATAATTGGATAGATATGGTGAAGGATGATGATTTAGTTATTCTACCGGGTGATATTTCATGGGCGCTAAAGCTAAATGAGGCTAAGGCTGATTTGGAACGAATTGATTTTTTACCTGGAAAGAAAGTTATATTAAAAGGCAATCATGACTATTGGTGGTCAAGCTTATCAAAACTAAATTCTCTAGGATGTAATTCAATATTTTTCCTACAAAATAACAGTTATAACTTTAATGATTTTGCAATAGCTGGAACAAGAGGATGGATTGCAAGAGATAGTGAGGATTTTGAGGATGAAGACGAGAAGATATTTAATAGAGAGCTTAGCAGATTAAAACTATCTCTGGAAAGCGTTGAGAAAAACAAAAGAATTATAGCTGTTGTTCATTATCCGCCTTTTAATATTGATTTTAGCCCAAATGAATTCGTTGATTTAATGAAGGAATATAACGTTGAAACCTGTCTTTACGGGCATTTGCATTCAGAAGGACACAAGTTTGTGGTTGAAGGTGAAATAAAAGGGATTAATTTCCATTGTGTATCAAGCGATTACATTGATTTTATACCTAAAACAATATATAGGGAGTGAAAATATGAAGTTAATAGTAGAGAAAAATTATGATTGTATCAGCAAGATTGCAGCAGAGTTAATTGCTAATGAAATCAGAAAAAATCCTAATGTTGTACTTGGTTTAGCAACTGGTAGTACACCAATAGGTACATATAAAGAATTAATCAGAATGCATAAAGAAGAAGGGCTAGATTTTTCTAATGTTAGATCATTTAATCTCGATGAATATTTAGGCCTAGAGGGAAATAATCCTAATAGTTATAGATTCTTTATGAATGAAAATTTATTCAATCATATCAATATTGACATTAACAATACTTTCGTACCGGATGGTAAAGCATCTGAGCCTAGAGAGTATTGTAAATTATATGATAAGAAAATAGAAGATGCTGGGGGAATAGATATACAGATACTTGGGCTTGGAGAAAATGGTCATATTGCTTTTAATGAACCAGACGACTCTCTTTCAATTGGCACAAGTATAGTAGATTTAACAGAAGAAACAATTAAAGTTAATTCTAGATTTTTTGATTCACCTGAAGAAGTACCTAAAAAAGCTATTACTATGGGAATTGGTAGTATACTTAAAGCTAGAAAGATTATTCTCCTTGCAAATGGAGAAAGAAAAGCAGAAGCTATAAGAAATATCTTAAAATGTGAAAGGATTTCCACTCAAAATCCTGCTTCATTTATTTTGCTTCACCATGATGTTACAATTATCGTTGATGAAGAAGCTTATAGTAAATCTAAATAGGTGGTATGATGACAAAGGAATTAGAGGTTAAAATACTAGACATTGATGTAGACTATATGGAAAAGAAAATCATGGAACTTGGTGGCACCCTTTTATCTAAGGAGCTTCAAGTAAATACACTAATTGATTCAAATATTAGACCAATAAAATCGTACCTAGATGCTTATTTGAGAATTAGGGAAACGAAGGATTTGTTAAATAATAAAGAAAGTACGACCTTAACACTAAAGAAAAACATAAAGAACACTCATATGAGAGAGAATATTGAATTAAATTCTAAAATTGAAAGTAAGGAAGTTGTACTTGAAATATTAAAGGATTTAGGCTTTGATAAAATTGAAGTAGGCCATAAAAAAAGAACTTCTTATGAGTTCAAAGGTGCAAGAATAGATATAGATATTTGGGATGAGAAAACATACCCTTATCCATATATGGAAATAGAAGTAGAAAATAAAGAAACTCTCGATTTAGTAGTTGAAATGCTAGGAATAAAAGCTGATCAAATTTCAACTAAGTCCATAGTGGAGCTAAGGGATGAACTTGTGAATAAGTAACACATACCTCCTTAATTGAATAATATATATTAATTCAATGAAGGGGGTATGTTCATGTTACAGGGCGTATTTGGTAAGGATAACAATTTATTGCTAATAATTCTATTAATCTTGTTATTATCTGGTGACGGAAAAGGAATTTTCGGCGGAGGACATCATGGTGGAGGATTGTTTGATGATAACCTATTTATCTGGATAATAATACTATTCTTCTTATTAAATGACGATAAAAAAGATCATAAACATTTCTAGGAAACACAGTAGAGTCAAATCTACTGTGTTTTTCTTGTAAATTTAAATATTTCTTGAAGTGTTCTAATTTGATATAATTAGATAAATCAAAAATGGGAGGCGGTCTTTTGTTAGAGAAAAAATTAATAGAAGATGTACTTGATGCAGCCTTATCTAAAGGTGGAGATTTTGCAGAAATTTTTGTTGAAGATAAAACAAACGGGAATATAAAATTAGTTGGAGGACTTATAGAAAATAATATTTCTGGTAGGGACTTTGGAGTAGGAATAAGAATTTTAGATAAATATAATAGTGTTTATGCTTATACCAATGATGCAACAGACGAAAATCTAATTAAAGTTGCAAAGGCAGCCGCGGCAGCTTTAAACTCTTCAAAAGTAGATCTAAAATTAAATTTAATGAAAGCTAATACTAGTAACAATAATTCAATATTAAAAAGTCTAAAAGATATACCAATGACGGACAAAATAGAGTTATTAAGAAGAGGATATGAAGCAGCTAAGAACTATGATTCAGTTATTTCACAAGTTGTAGTAGGCTATATGGAGGAAGAGCAAAATATTTTAATTGCTAATACAGATGGATTACTCGTCGATGATAGGAGGGTTAGAACTAGATATTATGTTGATTCTGTAGCATCTAAAGATGGTGAAATGCAACGTGGATATTATGCTCCTGGTGCATCTATGGGTTTTGAATTCTATGATAAGGTAAATGTTGAAGATATTGCTAAAGAGGCATCAAGAATAGCGAAAACAATGATTTATGCAGATTATTGTCCGAGTGGAGTAATGCCGGTTATTATAGATAATGAATTTGGTGGAGTTCTATTTCATGAGGCATGTGGTCACGCATTAGAAGCTGCTTTTGTTTCTAAAGGAACTTCAGCCTTTGCTGATAAACTTGGACAGCTAGTAGCATCTCCTTTAGTAACAGCAATAGATGATGGAACTATACCAAATGGTTGGGGTACAACAAATATAGATGATGAAGGAACTCCTACTCAAAGGAATGTATTGATTGAAGATGGGGTTCTTAAATCATATCTAATTGATAAGTTGAATGGTAGAAGGATGGGCATGAAATCGACTGGTTCAGCCCGTAGACAGTCCTATAAATTTGCGCCAACATCTCGTATGAACAATACTTATATAGACGCTGGAAAATCAACATTAGATGAGATGATATCCAATACTGAAAGAGGATTGTATGCTAAAAAATTAGGTGGAGGTAGTGTAAACCCTGCTACTGGTGATTTCAATTTTGCAGTAATGGAGGGTTATATTGTGGAAAATGGTAAGATTATAAAGCCTGTAAGAGGTGCAACATTAATCGGAAAAGGCACCAAAGTTTTGGAATTAATAGACATGGTAGGCAACAACCTTAAACTTGGTCAGGGTATGTGTGGTGCATCTAGTGGTACAATACCAGCAAATGTAGGTCAACCATCTATTAGAGTTAAAGCACTTACAGTTGGTGGTAGAAAGGAGGATTAAAATGGATTACTTGAAACTAGTTGATGAGATTATAAATAGGGGAAAAGTAAAGTTAGATGAACTAGAAACCTATTTAGTTAAGAATAAATCTATCGAAATAGGAGTTTTTAAAGGTGAACTAGACAGGTATAGTGTTTCAGAATCGGGAGGCTTATCTTTAAGAGGAACAGTAGACGGGAAAATGGGTTATTCCTATACTGAGAAATTAGATGAAAGTTCTATAGATATGTTAATTGATCAGGCTTATGAAAATGGCAAATATATTGATGTAACTGATGGAGATGTAATATTTGAAGGCTCTACTGATTATAAAAAATTAAATTTGTACTGTGATAGGCTTGCAACTGTTCCCATAGAAGAAAAAATTGAATTTACAAAAAATATAGAGAAATATGCATATTCCTTGGATGACAGAGTTGTTGCAGTTCAGACCTGTGTGTATGAGGAATTTGAACAGGAAAGAATTTTAAAGAATACAAAGGGTCTAGAGTTAATAGACAAACAAAATCTAGCAATTGCTTATGTTTCATTAGTTGTCAAGGATAAAGAAGATACTCAAACTGGAATAGGTTATAAGGTTTTCACTGATTTAACCACCGTTGACTATAAGGATATTGCTAAAGAGGCTGTAGAAGAAGCTATATCAATGCTTGGTGCTACTTCAATTAAGACGGGAAATTATACTACTGTGATAAAAAATAAAGTTTTTGCAGATTTACTTCAAGCTTTTTCTTCTATTTTTTCAGCAGATAGTGCACAAAAGGGACTTTCTTTATTAAAGGATAAAATAGATGAAGAAATAGCTAGTCCAATATTCAATTTAGTAGATAATCCATTGTTTGAAGAAGGTTTTGCTTCTAGTTCATTCGATGATGAAGGTACTTCTACAAAATATAAAAGGTTAATTGATAAAGGAGTACTTAAAACATTACTTCACAATTGGAGAACCGCAAAGAAAGATGGAATAGAGTCAACAGGAAATGCGTCTAGGCCATCATATAAATCTACTTTAACAATATCTCCAAGTAATTTCTATGTTGAAAATGGTGACGATTCCTTTGACGATATATTAAATGGAATTGATCATGGAGTATATATAACTAGTTTGGCAGGATTACATTCAGGATTAAATCCGGTTTCTGGAGATTTTTCTTTATCGGCACATGGTTTTGAAATTCTTAATGGAAAAATACATAGACCAATTAATCAGATCACAATAGCAGGTAATTTCTTTAGTTTGTTAAAAAATATCGAATTAATTGCTAATGATTTAAAATTTGGAACTCCAGGAAGTGGATATTTTGGTTCTCCAAGTATTAAAATAAAATTCTTATCGATAGCAGGAGAGTAAAGAGTAAAAGGGTGGAGTTAATCCACCCTTGTTCTTTTATCCACTTTATCTCGTCCATAGAATTTTATGCACCATATTCCTGCGAGACCAACTAGAGAATATATAATTCTACTAATTATTGAATCTGCTCCGCCGAAAAGATTTGCTACTAAATCATATTGAAATAATCCTACTAGTAGCCAATTCAAAGCACCTATAATAACAAGTGTTAATGCTAATGAATCCATATTTTCCTCCTTATATTATGAAATCTTATATCAAGTTTAATTTTCTCCTTTAATAGTGAATTTATACAATGTGTAACAACAATAATATAATTTTCATAAGATAAATTGAGTAATAAATAAAAAGGAGGATTATTATGTCTGAAGAACTAACTCTAACCAATAATCGTAGAAGAAATGGATTATTTGGAGGATTTGACGACGTTGACGACTCATTGTTATTTTTCTTCCTAATATTAGTTATTCTATTCTCCAATGGATGCTTCTTTGGAAGAGGCGAATCAGATGATTCATTGTTATTCTTCTTCCTATTGCTAGTAATAATTTTTAGTGGAGAATTCTTCTAAGAATATAAATAAAAAATCCCGTTTTTACGGGATTTTTTATTTGTCAAGGAATATATTGTTTTTTTAAGTCTTGATAATAATTTCTCATAGTTATACAATAAATATGTAATGTAATTTTAGGCAAATAATATACTTGTTGTGGTAACGATTTCCCAAAATTTCGTATATTATTTGCAAAAAATATGTAAAGGAGTGATTTCGTGAGCTGCTGTGGAGGAAAAAGCTTAAAATCAAAATTTATTGATGATGAAAATGTTGATTTATCTCTACTCAATGATGTTTTATATGAGTATAGAGGTATCAAAGGTAGTTTGATAACTATATTACAACATGCTCAAGAAATATATGGTTATCTACCACTATCTGTATTAGACTATATAGCAAAAGAAACTGGTATCAAAACTTCACAGGTATATGGAGTAGCAACTTTTTATGCGCAGTTTAGATTGAGTCCTGTAGGTGAAAATGTAATAATGTTATGTAAAGGAACTGCATGCCATGTAAACGGGGCAGATAAAATCGAAGAAGCAATAATAGAAGAATTAAATATACATGATGGTGAAACAACTGAGGACAAGCTATTCACATTAAATAATGTAGCATGCTTAGGTTGCTGTAGTTTATCTCCTGTAATGATGATTAATGGAGAGACTTATGGAAGCCTTACACCTCAAAAAACAAAAAAAATATTAAGAGACATAAAGTCCAAATCCTTAGCAAAGGAGGCAGATTAGAATGAAAGTCGTAGTAGGTCTTGGTAGTTGTGGTATTGCAGCAGGAGCAAATAAGGTATTAAATGTACTTAAAGAAGAAATTGAAGGCAAGGGATTAGACATAGACTTGAAAATAACAGGTTGTGTAGGCTCATGTCACCTAGAACCAATTGTTGATATCTATGATGATAATGGACATCTAGATAGATATGTTAAAGTTTCATCTGATAAAGTATTAGATTTATTAGACAAAGCGATTAGAAAAGAAATCGATAAAAGTTTAATAATTTCAAATGAGGATATGGAATCACATAAGAAGCAAGTAAGGATTGCTACTGAAAACTGTGGATACATAAATCCTGAGGACATAAGTGATTACATAGCGGTAGGTGGATATGAAGGTTTAAAGAAAGCTCTTAACATGACTCAGGAAGAAGTAATAGAAGAAGTAAAAATAGCTGGTTTAAGAGGTAGAGGTGGAGCAGGATTCCCTACCTGGTTTAAATGGAATGCAGCATACAGAGAGAAAGCTACACCTAAATACATGGTGTGTAATGCGGATGAAGGGGATCCGGGTGCATTCATGGATAGAAGTGTACTTGAAGGAGATCCTCATAGGGTTCTGGAAGGTATGATTATAGGTGGCTATGCAATAGGTGCCAATGTAGGTATTATATACGTTAGAGCAGAATACCCACTTGCTATTAAGAGATTGGACATAGCAATTGCACAGGCAAGAGAGGAAGGATATTTAGGTAAAAACATATTAGATTCTGGATTTGATTTTGACATTAGGATAAAAGCTGGAGCTGGAGCTTTTGTTTGTGGAGAAGAAACAGCATTAATTGCTTCTCTTGAAGGTGAGAGGGGTATGCCAAGATTAAAACCACCATTTCCTGCACAAAAGGGTTTCTGGGGTAAACCTACAAATATAAATAATGTTGAGACTTTTGCTAACGTTCCTTGGATATTTAGACACGGTGGTATAGAATATGCAAAACTTGGATCAGAAAAATCCAAGGGTACAAAAGTGTTTGCATTAACAGGTAAAATTAAAAAAGGTGGACTTGTTGAGGTACCTATGGGTATGCCTTTAAGAGAAATTATCTATGATATAGGTGGTGGACTACAAGATGACAAAAAATTTAAAGCTGTACAGATGGGAGGTCCATCAGGAGGTTGCATTCCTGCTGAATTAATTGATACGCCTATTGATTATGAATCGGTTACTAAAGTAGGAGCAATTATGGGTTCAGGTGGTATGGTAGTTATAGATGAAAGTGCTTGTATGGTAGAAATGGCTAAATTTTTCTTGTCGTTTACGAGAAAGGAATCCTGTGGTAAATGCATTCATTGTCGTATAGGTACTAAGAGAATGCTTGAAATATTGGAAAGAATGACAGAAGGCAAAGGAAAAGAAGGAGATATTGAAATATTAGAGCAATTAGCTAAAGATATTCAGGCGGGAGCACTTTGTCAGCTTGGAATTACTGCTCCTAATCCAGTTTTAAGCATGATAAAGAATTTTAGAAGTGAATTCGAAGCACACATAAAAGATAAGAAATGCCCAGCTCATGTTTGTAGAAATTTAATTACATTTGAAATAAGTGATAACTGTACTGGATGTACAATTTGTGCTAGAAACTGTCCAGTAAATGCGATTTCTGGAGAGTTAAAGGGCAAGCATACAATAGATAAAGAACTATGTACAAAGTGTGGAAAATGCCACGATGTATGTAGATTTAATGCTGTAGAAATAAACTAAAAGGTAGGGGTGAAGTATGACTGTTATACATCTTAATATAAATGGTAAAGAAGTTCAGGGAAATTCAGGTCAGACTATATTGGAGATAGCAAAAGCCAATGGAATAGAGATCCCTACTATGTGCTTTGATGAAAGGGTAGAAATTTATGGTTCCTGTGGCTTGTGTGTAGTTGAAGTGGAAGGGGTTCCAAAGCTATTGAGAGCCTGTGCAACAGTGGCTTCTGATGGTATGGTTATTAAGACCAGCACTCCAAAGGTAATAAGTACTAGAAAGGCAGCGTTAGAATTACTTTTGTCAGACCATACAGGTGATTGCTATGCTCCTTGTAAAAGGGCATGTCCTGGAAGTACAGATTGTCAAGGCTATGTAGGATTAATTGCTAATGGGGAATTTAAGGAAGCTCTTAAGCTCATAAAAGAGCAATTACCACTTCCAGCAAGCATTGGAAGAGTTTGTCCTCATCCATGTGAAGATGCATGCCGTAGACAATTAGTTGAAGAACCTGTTTCAATTGCTTATTTAAAAGCATTTGTTGCTGATATAGATCTAAAAGACAAAGAAGTATTTATGCCAGAAATATCAAAGCCAACTGGTAAAAAGGTAGGTATTATTGGTGGTGGTCCTAGTGGATTATCAGCGGCCTATTACTTATTGGCTGCAGGACATGAAGTTACAATTTATGATATGATGCCACAAATGGGTGGAATGTTACGATATGGTATCCCTGAATACAGGTTACCAAAGAAGGTTCTAGATCAAGAAATTGCCATAATCGAAAAGATGGGAGCTAAGTTTGTCAATAACATAAAAATTGGTAGAGATTTAGATTTAGAATATGTAAGAAAGAACTTTGATGCTGTATATATATCTGTTGGTGCATGGAAAAGTGCTAGCCTACGAGTTAAAGGTGAGGAATTACCAGGTGTAATAGGCGGTATAGACTTTTTAAGAAATGCTGCACTAAATGTTCCAATGAATATAGGCAAAAGAATTGCAGTTGTCGGTGGAGGAAATACTGCAATGGATGCCTGCAGAACTGCAGTAAGACTTGGGGCAAAAGAAGTATATTTGCTTTATAGAAGAACAGAGGAAGAAATGCCTGCTGAGGAGATTGAAATTAAAGAAGCAAGAGAAGAAGGAGTTATATTTAAATTTTTAGTAGCTCCTGAAGAAATTATAGAAGAAGATGGTAGAGCTGCAAAGATTAAACTTCAAAAGATGGAGCTAGGTGAACCAGATGCAAGTGGTAGAAGAAGACCAGTACCAATTGAAGGAGAATTTGAAATCCTAGATGTAGATTTAATAATCGGTGCCATTGGACAACAGTCAAGTCTTGAAGGGTTTGAAGCTCTAGAAAAAACTCCTAAGGGAACAATAGCTGCTGATGAAGCTACTTTCTCAACAAGTATAACTGGCGTATTTGCAGGTGGAGATGTTATAAATAAAGGTGCAGATATAGCAATTAAAGCTATAGGAGATGCAAAAAAAGCAGCTGGTGTAATCAACTCTTACTTAGAAGGAGATATTGTTCCTTATGAAGCTCCATTTGTAGTAACTCGAGATGAGACTATTACTGCAGAGGATTTTGCCGATAGAGAAATTGTATATAGAAGCCCTATGCCACATCTTTCACCAGAGGATAGAAAATATAACTTCCAAGAGGTAAACTTAGGATTTAGTCCTGAAGATGCAATAGAAGATGCCAAGAGATGTCTTGAATGTGGATGCCATGATGTATTCGAGTGTAAGTTATATGCTTTAGCTAATGAATATGATGTTCATCCAGAGAAATATGAAGGAGAAATGCATCATAGAGAATACGATGATGCTCATCCATTTATAGTTAGAAATGCAGACAAGTGTATTTTATGCGGTCTTTGTGTTAGAGTATGTGATGAGATAATGGACAATGGAGCATTAGGATTAGTAAATAGGGGATTTGATACAATAGTTAAGCCATCATTAGACTTACCTCTTGCGCAAACATCATGTATCTCCTGTGGACAATGTGTAAGTGTATGTCCTGTTGGGGCTATTCAAGAGAGGTTACAAATAGAAAAGTCCGTACCAGTTAAATCAGAAGAGACTAAGACAGTTTGTTCATTCTGTTCTATAGGCTGTAATATAAACTTAAATACAAAGGGAAATATGTTATATAGAGCATTACCTGATAATGATAGCAAGGTAGATAATGGGCTATTATGTGTTAAAGGTCGATTTGGATACGATCAAGCTCATAAAAAGACTAGACTTATAAAACCACTTGTTAGAAAGAATGGCAAGTTAGTAGAAGCAACATGGGAAGAAGCATTAAAACTAGCAGCTAAGAAAATGCAAAGTCTAAAGATGCAGTATGGACCTAAAGCAGTAGGCGTTACTGTTTCTGATAGGTATACTAATGAAGAGATATATATAATAAAGAAATTTGCTAGTGAGTTCTTAAGTACGGATAATATAACTTCATTTAATAAAAACTACGGTGGAATTGAAGATGTTCTAGGATTAGACGCTTCAACAAATACTTTTGATGAGCTCAAATTAGCTGAATATATTTTATTAGTAGGCTCAGATGTAATGAAAGATCATACAATTGCAGCTCTTAAGATTAGGGAAGCTGTAAAGAATGGTAGCAAACTAGTTGTCATAAATGATTTTAATAGTCAAGTTGATGACTGGGCAAGTAAGAAAATTAGTCCTGACAATAGCGTAAACTTCTTAAAAGAAATCTTAAAAGCTATTATTGATTTAGGATTTGCTCCTAAGAATGCTAACGGATTTGAGGAGTTAAAAGAAAGTTTAAAGGATATATTACCTAGTCCAGATGCCAAGGAAATAGCTGAAATCTATACTAAGGCTAAAAAAGCTATGATAGTATTTGATCAAAACTACCTAACTAGCGATGCCGCAAGACTAATTGCTAATATAGCAGTAGTATCTGGTCAAATAGGAAAGGCTAGACGTGGCATAATAGAACTAAAACCAAAGAATAACAGCCAAGGATTAGTAGATATGGGAATAAATAAACCAAATACAGAATTAGTTAAAGCTATAGAGGATAAAACTCTAAGAGGTTTAATGATCTTTGGTGAAGATATAGAAGGAATTAATTTAGAAAATCTAGATTTTCTAGTAGTTCAAGATTTATATATAACTCCAACAGCTGAACTTGCTGATGTAGTATTACCGGCAGTAAGCTATGCTGAGTCTACGGGAACTTATACTAGTACGGAAAGAAGAATACAAAAAACGAATGCGGCTATTCCAGCATTAAGTGGATATAAGAACTGGGAAGTTGTAAATGAAATGATGTATGTACTAGGTAAGACAGATAACTATAATAGTCTTGAAGAATTGACCGAAGAAATATCTAGAAACATCTATGGCTACAAAGGATTAGATAAATTAACAGAAGGGGCTTTCTGGCCACTTGGAGAATCCAATGTACTTTATATAGATGGATTCAATACGCCAGATAAGAAGGCAAATCTTATTCTAGTAGGAGATGCAAAACTATTTGAAAGAAGAATAACCACTGATTTCGTCGAAAAGGAATTTAACAAGGTCCTTTCAAGTATTGGAGAAATTTCAGAAGAAAAATTGGCCGAAGCAGAAGCTTAAGAATTTCTGATATATATTATGTAGATGAAAGCTGAAATCAAAGGATTTCAGCTTTTTCTTTAAGGTGCAAGAAATCATTTTAATTGCTATACGTTTATTTGATAACAATTTGAATAAAGAATATAATAATATTGTAATTAGGAGGTGGATGTATGTTAAAACTTAACAATATTTCTAAATCATATAATAAAGGTGAAGTTAAAGCAGTAGATAATTTAAATTTAGAGATAAAATCAGGTGAAATCTTTGGATTTTTGGGACCAAATGGGGCTGGAAAAACAACTACTATAAAGATGATTGTAGGACTATTAAAACCAGATGAAGGCAAGATAATTTTAGATGGAGTAGATGTTTGGCAAGATTCTTTAAGAGCTAAATCTATGATAAGCTATGTGCCGGACAATCCTGAGATTTATGATAGATTAAATGGAATAGAGTATTTAAACTTCATAGCAGATATGTATGGAATTTCAAAAGAAGAAAGAACAAAGAAGATAGAATATTATACAAAGCTCTTCAATATAGAGGATTCTTTAGGAGATATTATAGGCAGTTTTTCACATGGTATGAAGCAAAAGTTAGTACTGACTTCTGCACTTCTTAATGATCCAAATTTATTTATACTTGATGAACCTATGGTAGGGTTAGATCCTAAATCCTCGTTTAACTTAAAGGAAATAATGAGAAAGATGTGCAATGAAGGAAAAACTGTATTCTTTTCCACTCACGTAATGGAGGTAGCGGAAAAACTATGCGACAGAATTGCTATTATTAACAAAGGAAAGATAATTGCCTTAGGAACAATGGAAGAGCTAAGAGCACATGCAAAAGAAAGAGAATCCTTGGAGAATATATTCCTGGAGTTGACTGATAATGAATAAATTGTTTTCCTTAATAAAGACTGATTTAAATGTAACCTTTGGACTATCATCAATATTGTATAGTTTTAAAGCTAAGAGACAAAGATGGCAAATGCTTTTATTTGGAATAGCTATGCTATCCCTAATTCCTACCTATGTGCTTTTTTTAGTGTCTTTGGAGAAGTTATATGTCAGCTTTAGGCAGATTGGACAGCAATCCTATTTTTTATTAACAGGATTTTTAGGGTCTCAAATGATAGTTTTTTTCTTTGGTCTATTATATGTAATGAGTAAGTATTATTTTTCAAATGATCTAATGCATCTGTTGCCACTTCCTATTAAACCATCACATATACTAACTTCAAAATTTATAACTATAATGGTTAGTGAATATTTAACATCCATACCTGTGTTTTTACCATTTGTCATTATATACGGGATTAAAGGAAGAGTAGGATTACTTTATTGGATCTATACATTATTAGCATTAATAACATTTCCTATTTTACCACTGGTATTAGCTTCTATAGTTATTATGCTATTAATGAAATATACAAATATTAAGGGTAAAAGAGATCTAATAAGAACAATATCGTCTATATTATTTATTGTCTTGATTCTATATAGCCAATTGAAAATTCAAAACTTAGCTCAGAAAGCAATGCTTGAAGGAAAAGATTTTTACTTTAATCTTGCAAGGGATGCTAATCTATTAGTTAGAAATCTAGGTCTTGTATTTCCGCCAAGTATGTGGGGTGCTTTATCCTTAGCAAACTATAATAAAGTAATTGGGCTTACTAATATACTGATGTTTGTAGCCACTAGCATAGCAGGATTTGCATTAATGATTTTCCTATCTGAAAGAATATTCTTTGATGGGCTTATAGGAAATATTGAAGTAACAGCTACTAAGGGAAAGGATAGAAGGAAAGATTTATATAGAGTTACATCAGTTAAAAAACCATATTTAGCAATAGCTAAAAAGGAGTTAAAAATGTTGATTAAGACTCCTATATACCTTATGAATTCAGTAGGTGGAGTAATTATAGGACCTATAATAATTGTTTTAAGTTTATTTACTGGTGAGCAATCAACGGAGCCATTAGCTCAATACTTATCTAGCAATATGGATATAGTTATATTAGCTTCCATCGGCATGATTGGAGCTTTAGGAATATTAAATTCTGTTGGTGCAACTACCTTTTCAAGAGAAGGAAAGAATTTCTGGATACAAAGGACACTTCCAATTAAAGCTAAAGATCAGATTTTAGGAAGGGTTTTGGCATCAATAGCATTACAAGTATTAGGAGGATTTGTTTTAATAGGTTGTATTCTCTTTATTATTAGATTAGATATACTAAGTATATTATTAATTCTAGTACTTGGATTAATTGCTAGTATACCGATGACTCAAATTGGTATGATTATTGATATTTTAAGGCCAATGCTTAACTGGTCAAATCCTCAACAGGCTATGAAGCAAAATCTAAATGTTTTAATTGGAATGGGAGTAGGAGTATTGTATGGGGGAGCACTAATTATACTAGTTAAGTTTATGTTAAATAAGATAAATATATGGGGTATTTATTCAATCTTAACTACTATATTGTTTATATCAATAATAGTTTTCTCCATAATATTAAAGAAGTTAATAGAGAAGCAATTTAGAGAATTATAGTAATCATAAATGCCATTATTAGGCCAACATGATAATGTTGATCTAGAGGAATTTCAGGCTTATATAACAAAAGGAGGCATAGTGCCTCCTTTCATAAATTAGATAGTCTTTGAATAATATTCAACAACTAATTGGTCTTGTATTTCTATTGGAACATCTTCTCTTTCTGGAATACTAATTAGCTTTCCAGTGAAATTTTCCTCGTCTTTTTCGATATAAGGTAAAGTATTTAGCATTGAATTGTGGAAGTTTTCTTTAAATAATTCTACGTTTCTTGATTTTTCTCTTAGCGTAATGGTGTCACCTACATTACATAGATAGGAAGGAATATCTACCTTCTTACCATTGACTAATATATGTCCATGGACAACCATCTGTCTTGCTTGTCTAATTGAAGAAGCAAACCCAATTCTATAAACCAAGTTGTCTAATCTAGATTCAAGTATTTTAATTAGAGCATGACCTGTTTGATCTGGTGACTTTTTAGCCATCTTTACATATTTTACGAATTGTTTTTCCATTACGCCATAGTATGCTCTTAGTCTTTGCTTTTCAAGCAATTGTTGTCCATAGTCAGAAAGCTTTTTATCAGCTCTGCTTGTACCTTTTGTTGCTCTATTCATTGCTTTTGGATGACCATATACATTTAAGCCCAATCTTCTACATTCCTTAAATCTTGGTCCCATCATTTTAGCCATTAATTATCATCTCCATATAAGATTTTGCCGCGATAATTTAAAGCCAAGGATAGTATACCAAAATGCTAGGAATTTGTAAAGAATAAATGATATTTATTATCAATAAATTTGCATTAAATAATATTTATTTAATAAAATTTAAATGTTATAGTATTATTAGTATTTGTTAGGGGGGTATTAAGATGAAGGTTTTTATCAGTGCTGATATTGAAGGTGTCACTGGTTGTACAGTATGGGATGAAACAGAAAAAGGTAAAGATGGGTATGAAGCCTTTGCTGCTCAAATGACAAGAGAAGTAAATGCTGCTTGTGAAGGAGCAAATATAGCAGGAGCAGAAGAAATAATAGTCAAAGATGCACATGATTCTGGCAGAAATATAGACCATAGTAAATTGCCTAGAAACACTAAGTTAGTTAGAGGATGGTCAGGAGGTCTATTTTCCATGGTTCAGGAGATAGATGATTCCTTTGATGCATTAATTTATATAGGATACCATTCTGCAGCTAGTACAGATACTAATCCATTGTCACATACTATGTCTCTTTCAGTTGATTATGTAAAGATAAACGGAATGATTGCAAGTGAATTTTTAATTCATTCATATATAGCTGCTTACTTAAAAGTTCCGGTTATTTTCCTATCAGGTGATAAAGGTTTATGTGAAGAAGCTAAGAAATTAAATAAGAATATAGAGGTTGTAGCTGTAAAAGAAGGAAAAGGTAATTCTACAATAAATATTCATCCTGATTTAGCATTAGATTTAATAAAAGATGGAGTTAAGAATGCTTTAGGCAGAGATATATCTGACTGTATAATAGATTTACCTAATGAGTTTAATGTTGAAATAAGATACAAGCAGCATAAAGATGCATATAAAGCTTCTTTCTATCCAGGTATTGTTAAAACAGATGAAAACACTATTCAATTTAAATCTGAAGACTATATAGAAGTATTAAAGATGATGAATTTTCTAATTTAATTTTCAGGAAAGGGTATAAGATGGAGAAAAAACAGCTAGATGATAATACCATACGAAATCGAATTTTTTCAATGATATTACCAATAACTGCTGAAAATATATTGCAAATGACAGCGGGTGTAGTTTCTATGGCTTTGGTAGGACGGATTAGTTCCATAGCTGTTGGAGCTATAGGCATGAGCAATATACTTTTTAGAATAATTTGGTCAGTATTTAAAGGTATTTCTACAGGGGCTTCAGTTTTTGTGGCCCAAAGCTTTGGTGCACAGAATTATAATAAGTTAAGAAGTATTTCTGAGCAGGCATTTATATTATCAATGGGATTTTCAATATTACTTCAGCAAATACTGTATTGGAATGCAGAAAAATTGATTAGCATATTTAATCCAACAACCAAACTACTTGCAGATGGAGTCTTATACGTAAAGATAATTTCATGGAGTTTGCCATTTGCAGCAATTATTCTTCTAGTAGCAGGAATTTTGCAAGGTATGGGAAATGCCAAAATACCAATGATTATAGTTGCAATATTAAATGTAGTTAATATTATTTTTAGCTATTTACTTATATTTGGTAACTTTGGCTTACCTGGATTAGGATTAAGAGGAGCAGCTATAGCTTATAATATATCCTACATAGTAGCAGCCGCTATAGGACTTTTTGTATTGTTTAGAAGAGATGGAACTTTTGATAGAATAGGTGGAGGATTTAAACTTAGCTTTAACAAGGTTGAATCATATCACTTAATGAAATTTGGATTACCAACTGCATTTGAAACTAGTTTCTGGCAATTAGCATCTATAATTATAACAAGAGCAATTTTAACCTATGGAGAGACAGCCTATGCAGCCTACCAACTTGGCCTACAGGCAGAGGCAATCTCGTACATGCCTGCTGCTGGATTTGGAATAGCAGCTTCCACTTTTATTGGTCAGGCTATAGGTTCAAAGGATAGTCAGTTGGGGAAGCGTTATTTAAAGCAACTAACTAATTTAACAATTTTAATAACTTTATTTGCTGGTGGCTTATTGGTATTTTTCCCAAAAATTATAATGAGATTATTAACCGATGATGTAGAAGTTATTTCGATTGGAGCTTTGTATCTATTTGTCATGGGTATAGTCCAAGTTCCTCAAAATGTAAGCTCATTGCTAAATGGTGCTCTTAGAGGTGCTGGATATTCTAAAGTTCCTATGATTATTGCTGGAGTCGGCTTATGGCTTGTTAGAATACCATTAGTTTTAATATTAACTTATGCTTTAAGCTCTGGAATTCATTGGATATGGATCGCTATGGGTATAGATCTAATATTAAGATTTTGTATATCTTATTTAATATTTAAGAAGAAGGATATATTTAATAATGAGGTCTTATTAATTGATTAATGGAGGAAGATATGAGTATTTTAATTAAAAACGTAGATTTATTAGCTATGGATGGAAACAATGAAATAATAAGAGGTACAAATATATATATTACTGATAATAAAATTGAACATATTGGTGCATTAAGACCTGATTTAGAAGTAGAAAAGGTAATAGACGGAAATAATAAATTAGCTATGCCTGGACTAATAAATGCACATACCCATTTGGGAATGTCACTTTTGAGAAACTATGCAGATGATTTGCCACTTTTTGAATGGTTAACAACTAAAATTTGGCCAATTGAAGCAAAGATGAATGAAAAGGATATATATTGGGGCTCACTTCTTAGTATGGTTGAGATGGTTCAGTCTGGTACGACAACCTTTTGTGACATGTATATAATGATGGATGAAGTAGGCAAAGGCGCAGAAGAGATTGGAATTAGGGCTATGCTAACTAGAGGAATGGGAGAAGATAAAAATGACCCTACGTTTAGCAAATTAAATGAAGCAAGGGATCTTTATAAGGAATGGCATGGTAAAGCTAATGGTCGAATTAGAACTATGGTGGCGCCCCATGCACCTTATACTTGTAGTGATAAGTTTTTATTAAAAGCAATGGAACTAGCAGAAGAACTAAATACAGGAATACACATTCATCTTTCAGAAACTAAAAAGGAAGTTGAGGATAGCTATAACATACATGGCAAGTCCCCTATTGAGCATATGAATGATTTAGGACTTTTTGATTATCATACTTTAGCTGCTCATTGTGTCCATGTTAGTGATAGGGATATAGAAATTATGGCTGAAAAAAATGTATATCCAGTTAACAATCCTGGAAGTAATCTAAAATTAGCTAGTGGTTTTGCTCCAGTAGATAAAATGTTAAAAAGAGGTATTAAAGTTTCATTAGGTACAGATGGACCTTCAAGTAACAACAATTTAAATATATTTGAAGAAATTAATCTTGCTGCAATAGTCAATAAGGCTGTTAACCTTGATGCAGTAAGTGTATCTGCAATTAACGCTATTGAAATGGCAACAGTAAATGGAGCATATGCATTAGACTGGTTTGATGAAATTGGTTCTATTGAAGTTGGGAAAAAGGCAGATTTAATACTTATAGACTTAGACAAACCACATCTTTATCCAAGATACAATTTGATATCTTCAATTGCATACAGCGTACAAGGAAGCGATGTTGACACTGTAATTATTGATGGGAATGTAGTAATGGAAAAAAGGATTATTAAAACAGTCGATGTTGAGAAAATCATGTATATGGCTGATAAGCAGGCCAGAGATTTAATAAATAGATAATAATTATACTTTAAAAAAATATTTGCAAATTGTAACAAATCCTAGTATAATGGTATACATTGAAAGTATATTGAAAAATATAGTTAAATATTTTGCGATGAATTGGTAAAGTATATTATTA
>JAKELU010000007.1:26176-69741 GCA_022760735.1 Firmicutes bacterium FC7 | reverse complement strand
AGAGAGGATTCTAATGGTGAGAGGAATCTATACGGAAATAATAGAAGTGCACCAAGGAGCATTTAATTGAAATTTAAGTAGACTTAAACGGTGGTTCCCGTTACAGAACTAGGGTATGAAAGTACTCGAAATGAGTTGGGACGAAAGTCTTAAACAGAGTGGAACCGCGAAAGTAACCTTTTGCCTCTGTATATATTTATATACATGGGCAGAAGGTTTTTTTGTCGTAAGAGTACAATTAAAAAGGTAATTTGACGGGTAAAATAAAATTAAATATTATATGGGAGGTTAATTATGATTTATAATAATGTAACTGAAACAATAGGAAGAACACCGTTGGTTAGGATTGATCATACTGGGGATGATATGGCAGAAATTTTAGTAAAACTTGAAAGCTTTAATCCAGGTGGTAGTGTTAAGGATAGACCTGCCTTATATATGATAATGGATGCTGAGAAAAAAGGAATACTAAAAAAAGGTGATACAATTATAGAGGCAACAAGCGGAAATATGGGAATTGCTCTATCAATGATTGGTGCCGCTAGAGGATATAAAGTAAAGATTGTTATGCCTGATACTATGAGTATTGAAAGAAGAAGAATAATGACTGCTTATGGTGCAGAACTGGTTTTGACAGAAGGTAAATATGGTATGAAGGGTTCAGTTGAAATGGCTGAAAAGCTAGCTAAAGAAAATAACTATTTTCTTACAAGACAATTTTCTAATGAGGCAAATCTTCAAGCTCACTTAGAAACAACAGCTAAAGAAATTTTAGTGGATACAGATGGAAAATTAGATGCTTTTGTAGCCGGGGTTGGTACAGGTGGAACAATAAGTGGAGTTGGTAGAATTTTAAAGGAACATAACAAAAATATTTTAACTGTTGCAGTGCAACCAGCTAAATCCCCTGTACTAACTGGAGGAACTCCATCTGGTCATGGAATTCAAGGGATTGGTGCAAACTTTATTCCTGATATTTACGACAAAAACGTTGTTGATGAAATAATCGATATGGATGAGGATACAGCCTATGAATTTGCTAGAGATTTAGGTAAATATGAAGGAATATTAGCAGGGATGTCATCAGGTGCAAATTTTGCAGCTGCAGTACGAATTGCTAAAAGATTAGGTAAAGGAAAGAGAGTTGTAACAGTATTGCCTGATACTGGCGAGAGATACTTGTCAACAGCATTGTTTTCACAGGAGTAGGAGTGGTAGCGTGTTAAAGTTTATTATAAATCAAGGAAAAGTAATACTAGAAAAGGACCCTGCAGCTAAGAATTTGTTGGAAGCAATATTTGCATCCCCAGGGTTAAAAGCCTTAGTATACCATAGAATAGCGCACAAATTATATTTAAAAAACAGAAATTTCCTTGCTAGAATAATTTCACAAAGAGCCAGGAGAGTAACTGGAATAGAGATTCATCCAGGAGCCAAAATTGGAGATAATCTATTTATAGATCATGGAATGGGAATTGTTATTGGTGAAACTGCAGAAATAGGCAATAATGTTACCATTTTTCATGGAGTTACTCTTGGTGGTATAGGTGGAGATAAAAATGAAAAAAGACATCCTACAGTTGAGGATGATGTTATTATAGGAGCAGGAGCGAAAATATTAGGTCCAATAACAATTGGAAGAGGGGCTAAAATAGGAGCCAATGCAGTAGTATTAGAAGATGTGCCTGCTTATACTACAGCCGTAGGTATACCTGCAAGGATAGTATACAAAAAATCAAAAGCTTATATTTATGCAATATAGATTTAAGATAGAAATATGATTAAAGCATATTTCTATTTTTTTGTAAATACTAGAGTTTTGTTTTTGAACTATTATGTTAAAAATTTTTTTGAATATTATGAAAGGCTATATTTTTAATAATTTAAATAATTTGAATAAATTGTTTTAATTGTATTAAAATACCAGATAATATCATAAATGATACATTATGAATTACATTTGTAATATTATAAGCATTTGATGGAAATAATCAATTTATATATTCCAAATGAGGGAAGTAGAAGTATATGATATCCAAACATATTGTAGATAATAAAACTAAATTAGCAGAATTATTTAATTATACTTCAGATTTAAGATTTTATGAACTAGAATCATTAGGGAATAATGATTTATTAATAGTATACATTGATGAACTAACTGATAAGAAAGCTCTAAATGAGTTTGTTATAAAACCAATAATAAAAGATTTAATCTCTCCTAATGATATTAAATCTTCAATTTATTTAGCATCGATAAGGGAAGTATATAGTTATGATGATATTGTAAGTGAGCTAATTAATGGACATGTGGCACTTTTTCATGAAGATATAGATTATGCCTTTATACTAAACATTAACAAATTTGAGAAAAGAGCCGTTGATGAATCAAGTACAGAGCAAGTCATAAAGGGACCTAAAGAGGCTTTTGTCGAGGATTTATTTGTGAATAAGAGCCTAGTTAGGCGGATAATTAGAAATAGAAATCTAGTTTTTGAAGACTTCGTTATTGGTGAGCAAACTAATACAAGGGTGTCAATAGTTTATATAAAGGGAATTGTTAATGAGGAAGTATTAGCTGAACTAAAAACTAGGATAGAAAAAATAAATTTAGATGCTGTATTAGATGTCCATTATATAGAAGAATATGTAGAAGATTCGCCTAAAAGGCTAATTAGAACTTTATATAGCACTGAAAAGCCAGATGTTTTAGCCGGGAAAATATTAGAAGGTAGAATTGGAATTATATGTGATGGTTCACCTAATGTCTTAACTTTACCTAAAATTTTTATAGAAGATATAATGGCAGCTGAGGATTATTATTTGAAGCCTATGTTTGCAACTTTTCTTAGAATGATAAGGTTAATATCTTTTTTTATAAGCATTTTTTTAGCAGGAACTTATATAGCCTTAGTAAACTTTCACCAGGAGATGATTCCTACGCAACTATTGATTACCTTGGCAGGGCAAAGAGAGGGAGTACCGTTTCCTAGTCTATTAGAGGCATTAATTATGATCTTTTTCTTTGAAATAATGAAGGAAGCAGGCCTAAGACTTCCAAAGCCCATAGGTCAAACTGTAACCTTAATAGGAGGTCTTGTAATAGGTCAATCAGCAGTAGAAGCGGGTCTCGTAAGTGGTATCATGGTAATTGTTGTGTCAGCAGCAGGAATATCAGAATTTGTAAATCCTCAATTTAGGGACCTAGTAGTTATATATAGAATTGTGTTTCTTATTTTAGGAGGATTATTTGGCATGTTCGGATTGTGTTGTGGATTTATTGCTTTTGCTTTTTACTTAATCAGTTTAAAATCCTTTGGTGTGCCTTATCTGTATCCAATTGCCCCATATGACAAAGAAGGAATGAGGGACTTTATTAGAAGAGAATCGTTCAAAAGAATGAATTATAGGCCAAAGTATATAGCAAACGAAAAGTCTAGGAGAAGGAACAAGTAATATGAAGGGTAAAAAAATAATTTTAATAATAAACATTTTGATTATATCAATTACATTAATGTCCTGTACGACTGGTTCTCGTGAATTAGACAAATTAGGTATTATTATGTCAACAGGAATCGACTTAATTGATGGAAAGGTTTTAGTAACAAACGAAGTAATGATGCCAATATCTAAGCCTTCAGAAGATAATAATTCTAACCATGTAATTTATTTGCAGCATGAAGGAGATACGATATTTGAAGCATTTAGAAATGCTACATTGACCTTTGATAGACGATTATTATTATCTCATAACAGAGTTTTAATCTTTGGAGAGGAATTTGCAAAAAGGGGAGTTGGAGACTATATTAATTTCTTTTTATATGATGCTGAACCTAGAGAAACTTCCTATCTACTAGTAGCAAAAGGTTCAAAGGCTTATGAGGTCATGGGAATAAATGAAGGTCTGAGCGATGCACCAGGGAAGTATCTTGAAAGCTTAGTTGATAACAATATACATACTTCTAAGACTAGAAGTTTAACTATGAATGAATATCTTAAATATTATTTTCAACGTAAGACACCAGTTTTAGGTGTGGTAGAAAAACAAGTGAAAAGAATTGTGAATAAAGAAAGAGGACAGGAAGAAGGATACCAAAGGGATGTACTTAATGTTGAAGGAGGAGCAGCTTTTTATGAAGATAAGCTGGTTGGATATTATACAGGGGAAGAAATGATGGGGTTCAATTTTATAATAGATGAAATCAAAGGAGGCATAATAGTCTTTGAGGTTCCAGATAAGTATATTGCACCTGATGTGAAATACCAAGCAACAAAGGGAAAATATACTAGTTTAGAGATTAGAAGTAGTAGTACAAAAAATGAAATAAAAATTATTGATGGGAAGATAAAGCTAACAATTAATGTTAATTTAAAAGGTGCCATTGGGGAAGAGACAAAAGGACTTAGACTAATTGAACTAGATGTAAAGAATGCCATTGAAGAAGCTTGTTCAAATAAAGTAAAAGAATATATAAGTATGGTAATGGATAAAGCTCAAAAGGAGTTTAAGGTAGATTCATTTGGAATAGATGCGCTATTTCATAGGACTTACCCAGAATTATGGAAGGAAGTTTCAGATGAATGGTCTAGTGTATTTTCTGAAATAGAGTATACAGTTAATGTAAATACTAACATATTAAGAACTGGCTTGATCGACATACCAATTAATATAGATAAAGGTGAAGCTAATGAATACTAATAAAGTACCCACCAGACAATTAATTGGTTTTTTAATAGTTGCTAGATTATCTTTTTCAATATCCAATATAATCGCATTAAATCTACCACCATATAATCAAGATCAATGGATAATGATTCTAGTATCAACCATATATATTATAATTGTTTCTAGTCCTTTACTCTATTTAACTAATAAATTTAAGAGCTATACTCTTGTTGGATCTATGAAAATGATATTTGGTAATTATATAGGAAATGCTTTAGGAATGTTGTATGGCCTTTATTTTATTACTTCAGCAGTCAATGTTTTAACATTACAGGCAGAATTAGTGACTACCTCAATTCTAGCTGAAACCCATATTACAATAGTTACTGGAGTTATGATAATAACCTGTATGTATTTGGCCTCAAGAGGTATAACCACAATTTTAAGGGCAGGGGATCTTTTTTTCCCAATAATAATGCTAACTCTATTAACCCTATTTATATTGGGGTATAAAAATATCAATTTTTCAATATTTTTACCTATATTAAAAGATACTTCACTTTTTGACATAAATAAAGGTGCAATGATGTTATCAACAATATATCTTGATATTTTTATAATAGCTATGTTAGTGCCCAATTTAGAAAAAAAAGATGATGTCAACAAAATATTTTTTATTGGCATATACGCTAATGCTTTTGTAATTATTATGGCTTCAATAGCAACTCAAGGTGCTCTAGGGATTGAATATGCTAGGCATTCTGTTTTTCCATTTTTAATATATACTAGACTAATAAGTGTCTCTCAGGTTATTGAAAGAATTGATGCTATATTTGTAGTTACATGGTTGATAGCGATAACAGTTAGAATAACCATATACCTTTATATTGCCGCTAGTGCATTTAGGGAAGTATTCAATAAAGATGAAAATGATAAGGTAATACTTATTATTGTAGGTATACTTACGTTTATAATATCCTCAAGCATTGACCTAAGAAGGCCGGTTGTGGGGATAAGAAAAGATTTCAATATATATTTGGCTATTCTTTTTATAATATTTATAATAATTATTCCAATAATATCATGTATTGTTTATTTAATTAGAAGAAAAGCTATAGAAGATGAAAATAAAATGAGTTAAAAATAAGTTGATAGATCTCAGTCTCCCTTCTGGGAGATTGAGAAATTTTGAATACATAGTATATCATATCTATTCTTGTGGAATTATTACATTCGCATACTCTTCATGAGGTCAAATCACTTTAACACCTATTTTTTTATACTTCCATTTAGTATAATAGCTTTATATATAATATTGTTGGGTATACATATGATGCCATATAGATGAATGTAGACTAAATAATTGAGAAGCTAAATTTGTCAATTTTATAAAATAGTGTTAATATAGAATTAACATTAAGTATAAGGAGTGTAATTGATGTACGAGAATAGTGTGACGTCCAGGTATCAAGAAATAGCTTTGGATATTGCTAATATGATTTATAAAGAAAATTTTAAAGAGGGAGATAAACTTCATGGGAGGTCTACTCTTGCAGGAATTTATAATGTTTCTCCTGAAACAATTAGAAGAGCAATAAAGCTTTTAGAAGATGTAGATGTTGTTAAATCCCATAGAGGTAGCGGAATAATAGTACTTTCAAGGGAGAAGGCCTTTAAATATATTAATAAATTTAAAAACATAGAAAGTGTAGCTTCTTATAAAGCTACTTTATCAAATCTAATACAGCAACAAAAGGACTTGAATAATGAAATTGAAGGAACTATTGAAAAAATTATAGATTATACAAGTAGATTTAGTAATACCACTGCAATAACTCCTTATGAAATAGAGGTAACGGAAAAATGTGCATTTATAGGTAAATCCATTGGTGGTGTAAGCTTCTGGCAACATACTGGTGCTACTATTGTTGGTATAAGAAGGAACAATGAAACAATCCTTTCGCCAGGTCCTTATGCAACCTTTGAATTAGGAGATATATTGTTGGTAATCGGTGAAGAGAAAGTATATAATGCAGTTAAGATGTTTCTTGAAGATAATTAAATGTGTAAGGGGGAAAACAATGAAGCGAATATTAGTTGCAATTGATGGATCAGAAAATTCAAAGAAGGCCTTAATTAAGGCAAAAGAAGTAGCTTCATTTAGTAATAGTGATGTCTTTATTTTGACAGTAGTGGAAAATCATAAAGGTAATCCAATAGCTGCTGAAGAAGAGAATTATATTAATACATATAAATCTAATATTTTAATAGTTGAGGAAATTCTAAAGGAAGCTTTAGAAGTTTTTAAAGATTTTAATGGAAACGTAAAAGCGTGCTATAGGGTCGGTGATATTGCAGAAAAAATTATTGAATTTGTAGAAGAAAACAATATAGACTTAATCGTTATGGGAAGAAGAGGTTTAGGTACATTTTCAAGAGCCTTTCTTGGAAGCATTTCAAATAAGGTATTAAATAATGTTAAGACATCGGTATTGATTGTAAAATAACAAGTAATGTGATAAAATGGCTATCAGATAGTTTACTGATAGCCATTAATAATTGTTTCACTTAATTATCATGTTGTTTACATTATTAAGTCATTTTAACGTGTTACAATGAATCATGGATATTGATAAGAGAGGAGTTTGTTATGAGAATAGTAAGTAGAATGAAAAAAACACTTGTAATTGCAATTGCAATGATTTTAGCATTAAGTATTGCTGCGTGTACAAAAGAAGAAATAGTTGCAAAAGTTGATGACAGAGAAATAACCAAAGAAGAATTCTATGATCAACTTGTTTCACAAAATGGTAAAGAAGTTTTAAATGCATTAATTGCTGAAAAAATTATTGAAATAGAAGTAGAGAAACAAAATATTGAAATAACTGATGAGGAAATCGAAAAAGAAATTGATGAAATGAAAGAATACTACGGCGGCGAAGATGAGTTTAACAATGCTCTTACATATTTTGGATATTCACTTGAGGATATAAAACAAAATATAGTAATAAATCTTAAATTACAGAAGTTATTAGAACCTTATATTGAGATAACAGAAGAAGAGATGCAGGATTATTTTGAGGCTAATAAATCTTACCTTGACGAAGAAGAACAGGTAAGAGCAAGTCATATTCTCGTGGATACTAAAGAGATAGCAGAAGAGGTTAAGAGTAAATTAGATAATGGAGCAGACTTTGCAGAATTAGCAAAAGAGTATTCTAAAGATAAGGCTAATAGTGATAAGGGCGGAGATTTAGGGTATTTCGGTAGAGGAAAGATGGTTGCTCCATTCGAAGAAGTAGCATTTTCCCTAGATATAGATGAAATCAGTGATCCTGTTGAAACTAATTTTGGTTTTCATATAATTAAAGTAGAAGATCATAAAGAAGCTAAGGAAGCTGTTTTTGAAGACCATAAAGAGAATATAAGAGATACAATTTTTCAACAAAAAATGGGAGATGCCTATAATGAGTGGTATGAGGAGAAAATTGGGGAATACAAAATAGTAAATTACCTAGAAGGAAAAGAAAATATTCAGTAGAAAAGGATTCTGCTAGTGAGGCGGATAATAAAACTGAAGAAAATAAAAGGTTGCTTATCAAATGATAAGTAACCTTTTTTTGCATTTTACAAAATAAATAATATTCACCTAAATTATTACATTTCATATTATATAATATGACTTCTATTTACAAATATATTTGCAGCTAGAAAAAGTAAAAAATAACTATTGAAAGGAGTAATTTTATGGATAAACTAGAGAATATTTACTGGGTAACAGAAACTGAAGACTATGGAAATTATATTAGTATGCAGTCACCATATATGAATTTTCTTCCACCTTGGCAATGCTTACCTGCACCAATACCGGTACCTTGTCCAAATCGAAGGCGAAGACATAAAAAAGAAGTAAAAACTCTATATATAGATAACAGTAACAGCATAAATGTTAAGCAAGAAAATAGGCAGATCATTACAGGTAATACTATAGGAGATGGTGCGGCTATTACAGGTGGAGACCAAGGAAATACTTCGACAGTAGATGCTGTACAAGTGAGTGTAATAGTAGTAGTTCCTATTATAGATTCTTTTGATGAAGAGCAAATTATTCCTATAAATGCTGCCGGAGAATATAGAGTAGCTGCTGGTGGACAAAATTTAGACATTCGAGTTGACGGAAATGGAACCTATGTTAATGGCGAAAAGTTAGAGGGTTCTCAGTTAGAAGATGGCACTAGAGTGTATATCTATAGAAAGGATAGCAACCAAACTGTAACAGATAAAAAATAATATAGTAAGGTCTGCTTGAGCAGGCCTTATTATTAATTTTATAACTTTTTATGGTTATATAAATATGATATATTAAAGATAAATTCTATAATACATAGGAGGGAAAGATGAAAAAAGGTTACTATTACAATACTGATATTGGCCGGATAGGAATTGTTGAAGATGGAGAATTTATAACACATTTGATTTTTAGAGAGATTGATTTAGAGGATGTTGTCATTGAGGAGACTTCTTTGTTAAAAAAAGCCTTCATACAATTAAATGAGTATTTAAAAGGAGAAAGAAAAGAATTTTATCTGCCATTAAAGCCTATTGGGACTGAATTTCAATTAAAGGTATGGAATGCACTAAGAAAAATTCCTTATGGTACAACGTGTACATATAAGGATATTGCAGTAATGGTAGGTAATGAAAAAGCATGTCGTGCAGTAGGACATGCTAACAATAAAAATCCAATATCAATATTTATACCATGCCATAGGGTAATCGGTTCCAACGGGAAGTTAGTAGGTTATGGTGGCGGTTTAGGTATTAAAGAAAAACTACTAAGCCTAGAAAGGAATTATTTAAATTCATCCTCAATTAATATATCTTTATTTTGATTAGGCTTTAATTGAGCAATTATAACGGCTACTAACATCAGTATACAACCAAAAAATTCTCTTAGGTCCATTCCTTCATTTAGAAATATAGCGCCACTTATTGCAGCAAATAGTGATTCCAAACTCATGATTATCGATGCTATTGTAGGTGTTGTAGTTCTTTGCCCTATAATTTGAAGAGTATACGCAACACCTACCACCATTATTGCTGTATAAAGTAAAGGTGCCGATGCCTCAATTAGTGCCTTAATATTAGGAGTTTCAAATAAGAAGGAGCAGATTAATGATAGAAAACCTGCAATAATAAATTGGAAATGTGACAACTTTAGACCATTTACCTTAGAAGCGTATAAGTCAACTGTTGTTATCTGTACAGCCCAAAATAGAGTACCTGCTAATACAATTGCATCGCCTTTCTGAATTGTAAAATCTTCATTTACACATAAAAAATAAAGTCCTGCTGTGGCTAATAAAACACCTAATCCTGTTAATTTATTAATCCTATTACCAAGAAATATTCCAAGAAAAGGTACAAGTATAATATATAAAGCTGTAATAAATCCTGCTTTACCAGCGGTTGTATATACCATTCCAATTTGCTGAAGTGATGCACCAAAAAATAAGGATATACCACATATGCTTCCTCCAATAATAAGGTCCTTATTTCTAAATTCTATGCTCTCGTCACATGCAATTTTTTCTTTAATGTCTTTTTTATCAAAATATATAATTATTGGAGTTAATACAATTGCCCCTAGTAAAAACCTAGCTGCTCCAAAAGTGAATGGTTCAACATAATTCATACCAAGCTTTTGAGTTACGAAGGAAGTACCCCAAATAATTGCTGTTAAAAATAATAATACTTCACCTTTTAAACTTTTCATAATTTTCTCCTTTATGTTAATAGTAATTAGGACATATTTAGTATTTTACCAAAAATTTTGAATAAATGCATTATCTGAGCTTCAAAATTTAAAGTGGAACAAAACAAATTAAAGGTTTACTTTGCTTTTTTTCTATACTATAATTAGACTTATTATTTAGAAATAGGAGGTTATAGATGAAGGAAAAATTGACATTTAAACAGAATTTATTAATTGGCTCTTTGTTATTTGGTTTATTTTTTGGAGCTGGGAATTTAATATTTCCTGTAAAAATGGGACAGGATGCGGGTAGTAATACACTTCTATCAACAATCGGCTTTTTAATAACTGGAGTTGGTCTGCCAGTACTTGGTGTTGTAGCCGCTGGTTTATCAAAAAGTGAGAATTTATATGAGATGGCAAAGCCAGTTAGCCACGCTTATTCAATATTTTTTACTTGTGCATTATATTTAACTATAGGTCCATTATTTGCTATACCAAGAACAGCAACTGTTGCTTTTGAGGTTGGAATTCATCCATTTGTCTCAGAGAAACATTTAAAAGTTGGACTATTGCTATTTTCTGTTGTTTTTTTTGCAATTACTCTATATTATTCTTTAAAACCTGGAAGGATAATAGATTGGATAGGAAAATACTTAACTCCAGCATTTATGATATTATTATCAGTATTGTTAATTATAACTTTTGCCAAACCCATGGGTGTCGCTCGTGATTTTGTGCCTCAGGGTAATTATGCAAATACACCTTTTATTACTGGGCTTCTAGATGGATATAATACAATTGATGCCTTAGCTGGACTAGCATTTGCTATTGTAATTATTTCTAATGTTGAAAAATTAGGGATTACTAATCCAAAATTTATTGGAAAAGAAACTATTAAATCAAGTTTAGTATGTGTAGTTGGTATGGGGATGATTTACTCATCATTATCCTACTTAGGAGCCACAAGCCTTGGTAGTGTTGCTAGAGCCAACAATGGTGGCTTAATTATATCTATGGTGAGTGACCATTACTTTGGTATTATAGGCAAGGTATTGTTAGCCGGTATAGTTGGTGTTGCTTGCCTAAAAACTGCCATAGGACTTATAACTTCATGTTCTGAAATGTTTACAAATTTATTTCCTAACTCAATGTCATATAAAGGTTATGCTTTTGTCTTTACATTAGCATCATTTATTATTGCAAATTTTGGCTTGAATACAATTATACAGTTATCAATACCAGTACTTATGTTCCTACATCCCTTAGCTATAAGTTTAATAGCCTTATCGCTTATGGGTCCAATAATTAAGAAAAATAGTATTATATATAAATGGACTATTGGTCTTACAATAATACCTTCAATACTTGATTTTATAAACGCGTTACCTGATGTGGTCAAGAAAAATGCAATAATAAGTAAGATTATTGAGATAGCAACAAATTATTTGCCAGGATTTAAATATGGATTTGGATGGTTACTAGTTTCTTTATTAGGATTGATTATAGGTCTAATAGCATGTAGATTAAGAAAAAATGAATAGTTTTAGAAATATTCTCTACAACATTACAAATAATGAAATAATGGTATATAATTAATAAATGTACTATTATTTAATCAAGAGGGTATGTGCGAATGAAAAAAGTTAAAGATGTATTTATAGATTATGAAACCAGTGAGAATTTAGGGAATGCTTATGTTGAGAAAGTTATTATACTAAAGAATACAAAGACATTGGACATAAGTATCAGTTCAGATAGATATATAAACGTTAGAGAGCTTACAGATTTAAATGATTTCATTAAGAATAGATTTTGTCTAAGTGATTCAAGTATTACAGTCAATTATAAAGAGGGGACTGAAAAGAAATCTATTAAGGATGAATTAAGGGATCTAATATCTATATTAACAGATAGATATCCTGTCCTTAAGGCATCCTTAAATAATTGTAGCTATGAGATAAGTGAAAATATAATTACTTTTAATTTTAAAAATGTTGTTTCAGAATACTTAAAATCTAATAATTATGATCGAGAAATTAAGGATTTAATATTTAAATTATATGGTACAAATTACGAAATCAGATTTCATGATCAAGTAGATGATGAAGATATAATAAAAATAATCGATGATATTGAAGAGCAAGAGCTAAAGCTTGCAAAGGATGAAGAACAATCAAAGCCAGTATACTTTATACCTGAAAAGTCAATAGATAATAAGCAGGATAAGGATCTTGATAATGATAAAAAAGGAGACCCTGCTCTTATATTAGGTAGAAGTTCTAAGATTAAAGAACCCATAATTAAAATTACTGATATATCTCCTAATGAAGGAAGAGTGGCTATCGAAGGTGAACTTTCTAACCTTGAATCCAAGGAATTGAAAAGTGGGAAAGTTTTAATTTCCTTTGATATATATGATGGCTCTAGTTCAATAACTTGCAAATCCTTTGTAAAAGGTGGAGAGGAAAAGGAGATAATGTCCAGGCTTGGCAAATCTAAGGGTGTCAGAATTTTAGGAAATGCAGGATATAGTAATTTTACTGGTGAAGTTGAAATTATTGCCAATACTATTATTGAAAGTCCTGGTATGAAAAAAGTCCAAAGAATTGACAGGGCAGAATTAAAAAGAGTTGAACTCCACATGCATACCCAAATGAGTCAAATGGACGCAGTATCTAGTGCTAGTGATTTAATTAAAAGAGCAATGAGATGGGGAATGAAGTCAATTGCCATCACAGACCATGGAGTAGTACAAGCATTTCCAGAAGCACATAAGCTTCTTGGAAGGGACAACCCTAATATGAAGGTTATTTATGGTGTAGAAGCATATTTGGCACCTGATAAAAAACCTTCAGTAACCAGTTCAAAAGGCCAAAGTATTGATACAACTTATTGTGTGCTGGACTTAGAGACTACAGGATTTTCACCTGTAACTGAGAAAATCACTGAAATAGGGATTATGAAGATTAGAGGTGGAAAGATTTTAGACGAATTTAGCTGTTTCGTAAATCCTGAAAAACCTATACCACAGCGTGTAGTAGAGGTAACGAATATCACTGACGACATGGTTAAGGATGCTGAGACTATAGACAAAGTCTTTCCGAAAATGCTGGAATTTCTTGAGGATAGTGTATTAGTTGCACATAATGCTGCCTTTGATATTAATTTTCTAAAGCATAATGCAAAAAGTTTGGGGTATGATTTTGACTTTACTTATGTAGATACCTTATCTTTAGCACAACAGTTATTCCCAGAATTCAAATCCTATAAATTAGGAAGAATTGCTAAGAACTTAAATATAAAAGTGGAAGTGGCACATAGGGCTTTAGACGATGTTAAGACAACCGTTCAGGTATTTAACATTATGCTTGAGAAACTTAAAGAAAGAGGAGCGAAGAATTTAGACGATATAGATGTTGTTGGTACAGATGAAGAGGCAAAGAAGGAAGAGTTCAAGAAGCTAAAAACATATCATGCTATAATCCTTGCTAAAGATTACGTAGGTTTAAAAAATCTGTATAAATTAGTATCATATTCCCATTTGGATTATTTCTATAAAAGACCTCGTATATTGAAGAGTTTATATAAGAAATATTCAGAAGGACTAATTATAGGTAGCGGATGTAGCGAGGGGGAGCTTTATCAGGCAATATTGCTTGGTAAATCAGATGAGGAAATAGAATCTATAGCAGAAGACTACGATTATTTAGAAATCCAGCCTATAGGTAATAATGAATACTTAGTTAGAAATGAACAGGTTCCTGATAGGGATTATCTAAAAGAAATTAACAAGAAAATTATAGCATTGGGTGAGAAGTTAAATAAGCCGGTAGTTGCAACTGGTGATGTTCACTTTATGGACCCTGAAGATGAAATCTATAGACGTATTCTAGAAGCTGGTCAGGGCTTTAAGGATGCAGATCAACAGGCACCACTGTATCTAAGAACAACTGAGGAAATGTTGGAAGAATTTGCATATTTAGGCAAAGATAAAGCCTATGAGGTAGTGGTTACTAATACAAATATGATTGCTGATATGTGTGAGCAAATTAGTCCAATATCACCGGAAAAAGCAACTCCTCATATTGAAGGGTGTGAGCAGACAATTAGGGATATTACCTACGGAAAGGCACACGAATTGTATGGTGATCCATTACCAGAGCTAGTAGAGCAAAGACTTGAAAAAGAATTGGATTCCATTATTAAAAATGGATTCTCAGTCATGTATATAATTGCACAAAAATTAGTTTGGAAATCTAATGAAGATGGATACTTGGTAGGTTCAAGGGGGTCTGTTGGTTCATCTGTAGTAGCCTATATGACTGGTATAACCGAAGTAAATGCATTACCTCCACATTATAGGTGCCCAAAATGTAAATACTCAGATTTTACTGATTATGGATATAATATAGGATTTGACCTTCCAGATAAGGATTGCCCGGTTTGTGGAGAAAAGCTTGATAAGGATGGAATAGACATACCATTTGAAACATTCCTTGGCTTTAATGGTGATAAAGAGCCTGATATAGACTTAAACTTCTCAGGAGAATACCAGGCAAAGGCTCACAAATATACAGAAGTAATATTCGGTAAAGGTACTACATTTAAAGCTGGAACTATTGGTACAATTGCTGAAAAGACGGCTTTTGGTTATGTGAAGAAGTATTTTGAAGAAAGAAATGTCCATGTAAATAAGGCTGAAATTTTAAGATTGTCTAAAGGGTGTACTGGAGTTAAAAGAACAACTGGTCAGCACCCAGGAGGAATTATTGTTGTTCCGAAGGGGCGTGAGATATTTGAATTCTGTCCTGTACAGCATCCAGCTGATGATCCAAATTCAGATATAATTACAACACATTTTGATTATCATTCAATTGACCAAAACCTATTAAAACTTGATATACTTGGGCACGATGATCCAACTATGATTAGGATGCTTCAAGATTTAACGGGAGTTGATCCTAAGACTATTCCAATGGATGATAAAGAGACAATGTCCATATTTTCATCTACAGATGCACTAGGAGTTACTCCTGAACAAATAAATTCTAAAGTGGGGACTTTTGGTGTACCTGAATTTGGTACAAGGTTTGTACGAGGGATGCTTTTAGATACAATGCCAAAGACATTTATGGATCTAATATGTATATCGGGTCTTTCTCATGGTACTGATGTTTGGTTGGGCAACGCTAAAGATTTAGTTGATTCAGGAACAGTTACAAGTATCAGTGAAGCAGTATGTACGAGAGATGATATAATGGTTTATTTAATTAAAAAAGGATTACCACCAGATAGTGCATTTAAAATCATGGAGCTAGTTAGAAAGGGAAAAGCTTTAAAGGATCCAAAATGGCCTGAGTATGAGAATATGATGAGGAAATATAATGTGCCGGAGTGGTATATTGAATCCTGTAAAAAGATTAAGTACATGTTTCCTAAAGCCCATGCAGCTGCATATGTAATGATGGCCTTTAGAATAGCTTGGTTTAAGGTTCATATACCTTTAGCGTATTATGCGGCTTACTTTACAATTAGAGCAAAGGCTTTTGATGCAGAGTATATGATTTTTGGCAAAGAAAAGGTTAAGGAAAAATTAAGGGAAATTGATGCTCTTGGTAATCAAGCTACACCAAAAGATAAGGATATGTATGATGATTTAGAAATTGTACTTGAAATGTATGAAAGAGGGTTTAAATTCCTTCCTGTAGATTTGTATAAATCACATGCTACTAAATTTCAGATAGAAGATGGGTGTTTAAGACCTCCATTTAACAGTATTGCTGGAATGGGCAATGTAGCTGCAGAAGGAATATATAATGCTGCTCAAGAAGAGCCATTTACTTCAATTGAAGATTTAAAAAATAGAGCAAAAATTGGAAATGCCAGCATTGAACTATTAAAAAAATTCAACTGTCTAGAAGGGCTTCCAGAAAGTAATCAGTTGAGTTTGTTTGACGTTTTAGGTTAAGATTTAAAATAATTGCGTAAAAAAGAGAAGGCCATTAAGGACATAGAGTCATTAATGGCCTTTATAAATGATTGTTATATCTTATCATTATTTTACCAATCCTTGGGTATAATACTCTATAATAATCGTAAAAGGGAAGTGATTTTATGAATAGATTATCTCATGAAAAATCACCATATTTATTGCAACATAAAGATAACCCTATAGATTGGTATCCATGGGGAGTAGAAGCGTTAAATAAAGCAAAGAAAGAAAATAAACTTTTGTTTATATCCATTGGTTATAGTACTTGTCATTGGTGTCAATATTAAGGATGTTCAGGATTGTTGAAAGGGGGTGAATCCATTGAAAACACAAGAAAAACCATTATTTTGGGACTATGCAATTTTCAATGATGATGCTGAACTTATTGGGATTGAAGAAGATGCACCACAGGAAGCTGTGGAATCCTATGAAGAATATTTGAAGATGAAGAAGAAGGCTGAAGAAGAAGGGTTAAAACTATAAAAAAAGGGGGTCTGCAATTAAGCATTCCCCTTTTCTTATGGTTAAATTTCACCTGACAGCCAAGCCTTTAACAATGTTCTCATTCTGTTACTTGGTATATACAGTTCTATTGGTTTGTCATCCCTTACGGCTGACCTGAATAACCATTGTAACAGTTCTGACAAAGCATAAAGGTCTTGGTCAACTGTAACATCATAGGATTCAAAGAATCCAACAATGGAAGGGTTCATGAATCTATTTAGTACATAAGCAACAACAGTCCTGTCCCTGAACTCATTGGTTGCCCTTGCATTACTACTGACAAACCCCTTGGAATAACCTTGTGGACTGATTATTGGTCTTACATCCTTTGGACAAGTCCACATGACTTGGTCGGATTTTACATTGTTTCTGTGCCTGAACCAGTTATAAAGATTGTTCCTAAGTGTCTTACTTATTAGACTTGATTTTTTTAACTTGGTCAATTTGCTAAATGTCAGGTTGTCAAAACCTTGTTTTGAAGTGCTTATTCCAATTGAATTCAACTTGTCATCTTCACAAATATTAATCAGGTCTTTGAATCTACTGACTTCAGGTTTTCTGTAATCAATCAATTCATAAACAGGAACAATTCTTGGTGTCAATATTCCATCTTTTAAGGTCATTGCCAATGAACCTGTTTCTGATTCCACAATTCCAACACTTTTCATTGTGTATTCCAAACCATGAATGTCAAAATAATACCTTTGAATCTGTGCTTGGAACATGTAGGTCAACACATATACTTGTCTGAATCGTTGAAATGCTTCAATTGGGAATGTCCATATAAAAGCTGTGTCATTGTGGAGGAATACTTTGTCAGTTTCAATGACTGATTTCAAATAATTGAATTTCCCATCATACTCCTTATCAATCCACTTAACCTTTCCTTTGGAATCTACTTCAATTTTATTGGAATTCAATAGCAAGTTGATGTCAGACTTCTTAATGTCAAACTTTTCAACGACTTCAGACACTTCATCCATTATTAGAATATAATGGTGTAGGGTCAACAAGTCCAATATTTCTTCATCAGCTTCCTTGAACAGTGCATGAGTGGTGACAATGTCTTCACCTTGTTCCAACAGTTGCTTCAAGCTGTGCATCTTTGACCCCTTTGGATTCTTGTCATCAGGGTCAATAAAGTTCCTTTTATGCTTGGTTGCATTTTTAACCCTTTCAACTTCTTTAAGGTAAGGGGTCACAAATAGAAACCTATGGGTCAAAGGTGATTCATTAATCATTTGTATTGCAAATGTGCTTTTTCCACTGCCCATAATGTCATCTACAACAACAACTTTTTTTCTCTCTATATAATTGAACATGAAAATCAACATCCTTTCTGTCTTATTGATTAAAAATCAGGGAAAGTTTCCCTAAGAACTTCATAAATTGAAGGGTCATCCCTGTATTCTTCAGGTATAGAATTCAAATATTCTTGTTCCCATTCTCTTTCCCATTGTTCAGCTTCTTCTCTGTTGTATTTAAGAACTTCCTTCTTCTTGCTCTTTTTCTTCTCATTAACCAATTTATAACCCCCTTTGATTAATCAAATAAACTATTCATCCAATCTTCTTCAGGATTTTCAACATCATCAGCTTTAACACCTGAAGACATTTCAGTGACTTCCAATTCTCTTTTTAATTGGTCAATTTCTGCCTTTAATCTGTTCCTTTCCCCATAAGGGACTATGCCATCATTTTTAAGAACTTCATCCCAATGGGACAATTTTGCCTGTGCATATTCCAATTGTCTTTTTAGATTGAACACCTTATCCCTTGCCCTAGATTCACTAGCTCTTTCCAATCTCTTGGCATCCGTTGGGTTAGTTTCATCATACCAAGATTCCATGATTGACTGTGCCTTTTCTATAATGTCTTCATTGGCAAACCCTCTTTCAAACTTCTTGTATTCTTCAGGAAGTAGTTTTTGATACAGTTCCACCCTAAGTGGATATGGTAAGTCTCCAAATCTTTCACCTGTGAAATTCTCAATTTTTGAATATTGATTAATGTTGTTCATCATTGTCATTTCCCCTTTCTTAATACCTGAACATTGTGTCCAGTTTATTATTTAATTCCAATAATTCTTGGTCAGTAAGGTTATAATCACCTTCACCATGTTGGATGAACCTTTTTAACTTGGTGTAACTGACACCAACAGATTGGGCAATGTAATTGAGTGAGATTCCACAATTGTAATGTAAGAACTCAACCCTATTCATTGCCCAAGCTGTGTAACTTCTTTTTAATTGTTCAGTTAGTTGTTTTTCACTCATGTCTTAATCACTTTTGGACATCAATTTGTTCAAGTATTCATTCAGTAACTTCAATAGTTCCATCTTCTTTTCATACCCGAGAACATTGGTGTCACCATGGGTAAACCTTATAACACTTGAAGGTGTTAAATCAAGCTGTCTTGCAATATGTGTGTAAGTCACACCAAAGTCATTCTTTAATACTTGCAAACCTTCAATTAATGTTTCATCTAATCTTTCCATTATTTTCATCATTCCTTTCTATTTTTCAATTTTACTTGACCATTTTATTGAACCATCTGCACCCATAGAAAACCCACCTTTTGGAGTGTTTCCCAAGTAAAAATTCTTGATTAAGTTCTGTAATTTAGCCTTTTGAACATCTGTTAAAGCATCTTCTTTTCCATTGTAGAACTGGATAACTGCAACAGTTGAACATCCCAAATGTTTTGCAACAATTGGAAATCCTTGTCTTTTGTCACTGGTCATAATTCTTCTGAAATTGTCTAATAGTGACCTCAATTCTTATTCCCCCTTGTCCAATGATTCTTCATTGATTAATACTTCTTCAAGTCTTGCAAGTTCATCTTCTTCCAATTCCACTAACCCACAATAAAAGTCAATAAGTTTACTTGGTTCAATTACAGCTAAACAGCCAAACCTTTTAAACCCATTGTTATATTTCTTTGAATCAATAACCTCTTGAAACTTGAATTTTAATATCCATTCTGGAAGTGTTCTTTTTTTCAATCTCATAACCCCCTTCTTAATCTCCCATAATTCTTCTAAACTCATAAGGGTCATTAAGGTACAGTTGAACCCTTTGGTTATAATCTAAGTTTGAAACTTCTTCCTTTGTCAAATAGTGAATAGGTGCTGCTTTTGGTGTTCCCCCCATAGTCTTTAATCGACTGTCAACTTCTTTACGTACAGCCTTTTGAAAGACCTTGTTGAAGGATTCAAGACCTGCCTTTGTCTCTTCAACAGTTTGACCAATGAAGAACTTCCCAAGTGAAGGGTCAATTTCATATTGTGCCAATGTAGAAACTGCAACTTCATGGATTTCCCTTGCTCTTAATTGGTCTTGAAGTTCTTTTATCTGTTTAGCCTGTGGGTCAGTGGGATATCTTTTTTCAATTTCAGCTTCAATCATCTTTTCAAGGTTGTTTCCCTTCCACGTTTCAAGTCCTTTACTGAAGTGTCTGTCCAATATCGGCTGTAAGAATCTTTTCCCTTCTTCAGTGACCATCCATTGCTTTAATTGCTCAACGTCCATTTCAATCTTTTGTTCCTTTGGTTGTTCCTTTGGTTGTTCCTGTTGTTGTTGTTCCTGTGGTTGTTGGTCTTTAATGTCCAACACTTCTTGATTGTTCAATTCTTCATTCTTTTTCATTGCCATCATCCTTTCAGTTTGAATTTTGTTATTAAAATGTTAAAAAAATGGTGTGACCAAGGAATTACAACCCGTTTAGCATCTTAGCAGTTTGGTGAATTCCTTGACCACTATGTGTTAAACTGTCAAATCAAAACAGAACAGACAACTTGTAACAAATGTTACAACAGATTGAAATGTTGATTCTCATGTTGAAGGATAGTTTTCCAACTGGGGATTGATGGAAATCACCCTTCACTTAATAGGGGACATGTACATAAAAACGTACTACTTGTCCCTTCACTTATATTGGTGCAGGTACATAAAAACGTACTAAACCAAGACAATTTCCCCTTCACTTTCTTTTCAAGGATTCACTTGTTCTTTGTGACAGGTCATCTAAACCCCAAATAAATAGACCCAACCAAAAATCTGTTGGTCGCAATTGTTTTTGACCTGTATTAAAATTGAGAGGGGGAATTGGTGGTAGTTCCCAATTTAGACCATAGGGGGGGGTCTGTGGGTGGTCAGCAGGTGGAAGGTCAGGTGGCAGTGGAAGGAATGGTGTGACTGTCTGTTTGCCTTTTCTAGCAACTTAATTCAGGGGGGTGACCAATTACATTCCTATTCAATTTAAAGCTGTCACAGGGGCAAACAGAAGGTCACAGCCATATAATTGATACACCCATTCAGTACAATCACAGGTCAGTCAAGGGGGATGTTTATCTGTTCCAATCTCTGTCACTAATCATTTGCCCTTGTTTCCCATTCTGAAATGTAGATGACCAATCCCATCAAGAACCAATAAAAAGCTGTTACAAGGTCAAATAAGGGGTCTGTTTGGTCTATTAATACCAACAGATGACAGGTTCATTGACCAGTCTAGTGACATGTTAAAGATTGGCAGGTACAGTTTAGATTCTTGTTAACCAATAATTAATGGCAATAACTGTTCTAAGTCTTGCCCATTATATTCAGTGTTGGTAAAGAATTAAAAAAATTAAAAAGGATGATTAAGAATGTAGGTGTTGGTTTACCAACACAAAACCTTTATAGGACAAGATGACTTCATCTTGTCCTATTAGAAACAGTTCTTAACAGTGTTATAGCTTGTCACTTCGTTCCAAGCTGTTTTGTCCTTGCTGAAGCAAGTCCAAAACATGAGATTTAATCCTTGCTGAATCTTTCTTAATTGTTTAACCAAGATGACAGATTAATTATTGGTCAATCTGTTTAACAGTTCTAACAATTGTTATACCTTCTTCATTCCTTCTTTTACGAAGTTGGCTCTGTACCTTAGCATTTTCAATGGTTGTAGAAAATTTTGCTAAGGTCAAGTTAGCAGAATTATTTGGTCATTGAAAAGGGTCACAATCCTGAACCTGTCTTGCCCAATATTCATTGGTTCATGATTGGTCAGAAATGTCCAGTCAAGTATAATTCTTTTAAAACAATTAGGATGGTTATAAACAGTATTACTTAATAGGACATTTTTGACTAAACCCCTTACAAACCTGTAATTTCAGGTATGGACATTTATGACCTTTTGGACATTTTTGTCCAGTCGGTATGGACATTTTTGAATTGTGTCAAAAGGGTTATGAAAAATAAAAAATTTTAAAAAAGTTTCATCCTGTAATTAACTATTGGTAATCATCAAGGTTGTCCCAAAAGGGTATTGGACAGGGTTTGACAAGTTTTTTTAATGTGGTAATCTATTGGCAACTAAGGAAAATGAAGGGGGAATAACAATGGAATCAAGAACAACTGGAATTTATTATGAAGGGGACACATTTCAACAAGCATTATTTGGTCACTACTTGGATAAACATCTTCAGATTGATGATGAAAAGTTTCAAGAGATGTTTTTCAATCAGGAGAAGGTTCAGGGATTTAATCATTTAGAATATTTGGATATGTTAATTGAATCAGGGTTTCAGTTGGAGGTGGGTAAATGTTCAAGTGGTCTTGATGGTGTGTTCATAATAGTTTAAGAAGTTATCCACAACCAACACCTAGTACAATGAACAACATGTCATCCATGTCAATGTAGATGTTCAGTTTACTAGAAGGGTCATTCAGTTAAAAACAGGGGGATGACCCTTGCTTGTTGCTCCTAAATCCCAAATTAAAAGGTTAATTATTGGGTCAAACACCTACAAACCCCCAATTAACAGCCAACCATCTATTGCATACAATATTCAGACAATTCAGAACACAGGAACAACTGTTCATCAGTGATTCAGAACTTTATCGACATCACACAGCAACAGTGATTCAGAAATTTACCAATACACCCCTTTTAATTTAGTTCCAAATGGGGTACAATGAAAGAACAGGGTAATACACATGACAAAGAAAGGGGAATAAGGATGTTCAGTTCAATTGAATCAATAAGAAAGATGTTGGAAGAAAAGGGGATTGATACACTGTATGCTTACAGCAGGAAGTCAAGGGATGAAAACGGTGAAGGATTGGAGAAACATAGAAATCAACTTGAAGCATTTGCCAATGAACTTGGTTACCCAATTATAATATTGGAAGAACAGGAATCATCTGAAACACTTAACAGACCAATGATGAATCAATTGAGGGATGACATTAAGAAGAAGAAGGTCAGGGCAGTAGTGACCCTAAGACTGGACAGACTAACAAGAAAGATAACAGACCTTGAAAGGTTATTGGCTGAATGGAACTTCCATGATGTCATCTTAATTGAAGCACACAGACAGAAAATCATTGACTCAAAAGACATGCAATCAGTTAAACTGGAAGGAATCATGAATGACCTGTACCAAGATAGTGCAAAACAAGTTCTATTTGCAGGAAGGTTGAAAGCTGTTGAATTGTATGGACACCATGTTAATGGACAACCACCATTGGGGTATGATTACAACAAGGACACTAAGAAGTTAGAACCAAATGGTGATGCTCACATCATAAAACAGATTTTTAATCTGTATTTAGAGGGGTATTCCACTAGCACAATTGCAGTCAAGTTAAATAAGCAGGGGTTGACAACTAGAAATGGTTCAATTTTCAATTCAAGAAGCATCAACACCATACTAAGGAATGACAAGTATATTGGCACACAGTCCTTTGGAAAGAAGCAATGGCACAAAGATGGTGATGGGAATGTAATGTCCAAGAATAGACCTGAAGAACATTGGGTAACCTATGAAAATGCACATGAACCAATCATTGAAAAAGATGTGTTTGAAGCTGTTCAGCAACAACTATATGCAAATAGAACTTCACCAACTAGAGTGGTCAGAAACACAATGTTTTCAGTTAGTGGACTGGTCAAATGTGAAAAGTGTGGCTGGAATATGGCTGTCATTTCAAGGAAGTACAAGACCAAAACGGCTGTCATGATAAGAAGTTGTCCAAAGATTGATTATACAACAGGTGACAAATGCAGGAACAAGGGATTGAGTGTTGAGATTGCTGAAGATTATTTCACACATGAACTTTGGAACAATGTCAGACCATTGGTATTAAGATTCAAGAAGCAGATTGCCAAGGGTAACAAGATAAACATCAAATCTGACCGAAAGATTGAAATTGCTGAACTTCAGAAAAAGAAGAAAGAACTAACCAAGCAAATTGACACCCTGATTGACATGCAATTGGACATGGGTAAATCTGAAAGATTGATGGTTAAGATGAACCAACTTGAAGCTCAATTGAATGTGGTCAATGAACAATTGCAAAGATTGGAAGATAATGAAACAGATGATTCATTGGCATGGGTTGAAAGATTCTTGGAAGATGCTGAAGACCTTGTTGGATTCCCACTTAATTGGGAAGGCATGACCAATGAAGACAAAAATGTGTTTTTAAAAAAGTATTTCAAGGGAATAAATGTGTTAGATGGTGAAATTGTTGGTATTGAATACAGTGATGAAGTTCAGGAATTAATGAAGCAAGAAATACAAGAAAAACAAGAAAGGAAGTGATTTAATGAAAACTGAAAGACAACCCAATAGATTAATTAATGAAAAAAGTCCTTATCTGTTACAACATGCTTACAATCCTATTCAGTGGTACCCATGGGGCAATGAAGCACTGAACAAGGCAAAGGATGAAGGCAAACTTCTTTTCATCTCTATTGGGTATTCTTGAAGGTGAACATAAGTCAGTTTGTCATTGGTGTCATGTGATGAACAGAGAATCATTTAGTGATAATGAAGTAGCTGAAATTCTTAATAAACATTATGTATCAATAAAGGTTGATAGAGAAGAAAGACCCGATATTGATAAAGTATATATGACATTTGCGGAAGCAATGAATGACAATGCAGGATGGCCTCTTAATGTTATTGCTACTCCTGATGCCAAACCTATATATGTAGGGACCTATTTCCCAAAGAAAACAATGAATAGGATGATTGGACTAATAGAATTATTAAGTAAGATTTATAACGTATGGGAAGAGGACTCAAAAAGTTTAGTTAAAAAGAGTGCGGAAATATTAGAAGAGGTCAAAAAGCTAAATGTATATGACGAAGGAAACATTAGTGAAGATATAAATTCTAGAGTTTTAGATATACTAATACACATTTATGATAAAGAAAATGGTGGTTTTGGTACTAGACCTAAGTTTCCAATGCCACAGTACCTATTATTCTTACTAAGATATGTTGAAATGAATGGTGATAAGCGCGTATTGAAAATAGCCGAGGATACATTAATAAAAATGTATAAGGGGGGGATCTTTGATCATATAGGATATGGATTTTTTAGGTATTCAGTAGATGAACATTGGTTAGTGCCACATTTTGAGAAAATGTTATATGATAATGCTCTTATGAGTCTAGTATATACTAAAGCTTATGAAATTACTTCTAATCAACTATTTAAAGAAGTTGCTGAGAAGATATATGAATTCATATTAAGAGATATGATATCTGATAATGGGGGATTCTATTCAGCCCTTGATGCCGATTCAGAAGGAGAAGAGGGCAAATTTTACTTATTTGAAAGTAAAGAAGTAATTAAATTACTTGGTGAAGAGTGGGGGACCATTTTTAATAGATATTATGATATTACTGAAGAGGGAAATTTTGAAGGTAAAAATATCCCTAACTTAATAAAAATAGATTTAGGAAATATTCCACCTAATGATGCTGCCATATTAAACAGTATAATACAAATGTTATTTTCTTATAGGGAAAAGAGAGTAAGTCCACATAGGGACCAAAAGATATTGACTTCTTGGAATGGGTTAATGATTGGGAGTTTAGCATATGCAGCTATTGTATTTAATAATAATTTCTATTTAAAGAAAGCAATACAATCAGTTGAATTTTTAGTTAATAATTCTATAGATAAAGAAGGAAACTTATTATCAACCCATATAAATGGAGTTAGCTATAATAAAGGATTTCTTGAGGATTACTCCTTCTTTGTATTTGGGTTAATTAATCTATATAAAGCTTCTAGTGAATCGAAGTATCTTGATTTAGCAATTAGGTTAATGAATGATATGTTGGATCTATTTGGAGATGATAATAAAGGATTATATTTTTATAGTTACAAATCAGAGGAACTAATACTAAGACCAAAAGAGTTCTACGATGGGGCAATTCCATCGGGTAATGGTTTTGCATTAATAAATCTATTTAATCTCTATGTTATAACTGGAGAAGAAAAATATTCTAGAATAGCGAAAGATATACTTTATTCATTTGGGAATAGTATAAATAACAATCCATTAGCTCATCTTTATTCAATATTAGCTATAAACTATAGTATTTAAAATAAAATGCTCTTAAAGAAGTTCTTTAAGAGCATTTTAGATTATACCAATAGAATTTAAGAATACAATAATCAATAAAAGTGGGGTTATATATTTTAGAATCGTAATGTAAATATTTATCTTATTAGAATTATCTAATTCTCCATTATTAGATAGCTCTTTTATAATATCCGCTTTTTTTGTTTTATGGCCTACAAATATTGCAATTAAAAATCCTCCAATAGGAAGTATTAAATTAGAAGAAATAAAATCAAACAAATCAAAAAAGTTTTTTCCAAATAGAGTTATATGCCCAAATATACTGCTAGGATGAACAGTTAGCACTCCTACTATAAACATGATTAATAGTGTTATAATTACTGATTTTTTTCTATCTAAATCCCATTCCTCTGCCATAAATACTACAGGGACTTCTACTAATGAAAGCATTGCCATTGTTGCAGCAAATGCTGTCAATAAAAAGAAAGCTATTAATAGAACATTACCAAATGGTATTTTAGAGAAAACTAATGGTATTGTATTAAATAAAAGTCCAGGGCCTGCTCCAGGCTCCAATCCAAAAGTAAAAACTACTGGGAATATTGCCATTCCAACTAAGATAGAGACTAATGTGTCTGAAAAGGCTACTTTAAATGATGTATTAATCAAATTATTGTTTTCAGTAAAATAACTTCCGTATGTTATCATGGTTCCCATTCCCACTGAAAGCTTAAAGAATGCTAATCCTAATGCAGATAATAACACAGAAGGTGTTATTTTAGAAAAATCTACCTTGAATAAAAAACTCAAACCATCTCTAGCACCTTCTAGAGTTAACGAACGAATACAAATAATAATTATTAGAGTAAACAAAAGTGGCATTAAGGTTTTTGTTATTTTTTCAATCCCATTCTTAACACCTGCAAAAAGAATGATTCCAACTACGGCTAAGGCGATTGCTTGCCATATTATTGGGGAAATAGATGCACCTACAGTAGATTCAAATATGGAGCTAACAGTTTCACCTGCTTGGTGAATGGATAATGATGATATATTTAAGAAATCTCCTTTGATTGCCTTAAATATATAAGAATAAACCCAACCTGCTACGGCTGAATAGAAAAACATAATAAACAATGCTCCAGATACGCCAAGATAACCAATAATTTTCCAAAATGGTTTAGCTTTTAGTTTGTTGAACGCACCTACTGGATTGCTTCGAGTACTTCTACCTATATAAAATTCAGATATCATAACTGGTATACCTAATAATAATATACAGATAAAATAAACTAATACAAATGCACCGCCACCATTCATACCTACTAAGGTTGGAAACTTCCATATGTTACCTAATCCTACGGCTGACCCTAGAGTAGCAAAAAACACTGCCAGACCAGAAGAAAAGGTTTCGCGTTTTTCATCGGTTAAGTTTCTTTTATTATCTTTAATATAGAACACCCCTTTGCTTGATAAATGTTATATAGAGATTTTATATATTTATTTATTATGTGTCAATTGAAAATATATATAAATCATAACTTTGATTCAAGTCAGAATTAATATTATCTTTGCTATGTAATAATATTCTATTTAAAATATACTAACCCTTTATAATAAAATGATTTGTTTACATTTTATAATATAATGGATATAATAGTATTAAAATTTTAATATAGTGTACACCATGATTAGGAAGAGTAGTTATCCAAAAGATCAATAGCGAGTCAGGGATGGTGGAAGCCTGATGATACTGGGATAATGAATGGGCCTAAGAGTTTTGCCTGAAAAAGTAGGGCGAGGGAATCCCCCTTATAGGATAAGAGCTGGCTTTTTAGCAAATAGAGTGGCACCGCGGATAACCCTTCGTCTCTATATTATTAGAGATAAAGGGTTTTTTATTATCTAACCATTACATATTTTATTATAGAAAGGAAGTGTATTTATGGAGAGAAAAGTAGTCTTTAGTGGTGTTCAACCTTCCGGTTCATTAACTATAGGTAATTATATTGGGGCAATAAAGAATTTTGCTACTCTACAAGATGAGTATGATTGTTTTTATTGTATAGTAGATTTACATGCAATTACAGTGCCTCAGGTTCCAAAGGATTTAAGAAAAAGATCATTAGATGTTTTAGCTTTATATGTAGCTTGTGGAATTGATCCAGATAAGTCAACGTTATTTATGCAATCTCATGTGCCTGCACATGCAGAGCTATCATGGGTTTTAAATACGATAACATATATGGGACAACTAAACAGAATGACCCAATTCAAAGATAAAGCAAGAAAATCAGAAGAGAATTTAAACGCTGGATTATTCACATACCCTGTTTTAATGGCTGCAGATATTTTATTATATCAGACGGATTTTGTACCAGTAGGTGATGATCAAAAACAACATATTGAGTTAGCGAGGGATTTAGCCGAAAGATTTAATAACAGGTATAGTGAAACATTTAAAGTACCTCAAGGTTTATATAATGAATTTGGTGCTAGAATTATGAGTTTACAAAATCCTGAGGTAAAAATGTCTAAATCAGATGCTGATGAAAATGCATTTATTCTACTTTTAGATGATAAGGATGCTATTAGAAGAAAGGTTAAAAGAGCAGTTACTGATTCAGAAGGAGTTATTGCATATAGAGATGAGCAACCTGGATTAAAGAATTTGATTAATATCTACTCCTTATTTTCAAATGAAAAAGTTGAATCTATTGTTAATAGATATGAGGGAGTTGGATACGGTAAGTTTAAAGAAGATTTGGCAGAAGTTATTATTGAGGGATTATTACCTATACAAGAAAAATACCATTACTTGATGAATAACAAAGATTATCTTGAAGAGATTTATAAGAAGGGGGCAGATAAAGCAGAATATCATGCCATGAAGACCCTAAGAAAGGTATATAAGAAGGTTGGATTTATACCAAGAAGATAGAAAAATACCGTAAGGCAATTGCTTACGGTATTTTTGACGCTTATTTATAACTACTTAATATTTTTCATTGCCTCAGTAGCAAATTTTGTAGTTACTATCTTATCATAGTCAGCTCTTTTATCAAGCTCACCAGCAAGCTCCATAATATCCATTAAGTGACTTAGTCCTTCTTCAGTTATAATAAGGTCTGGTTTCCATGAGTCTTGTGCTTTATATCTATCTATTAGAGTCTTTAGTACTTCTAAATCGGTATCAGGGAACTGTGGTTGTACTGCCTTTGCTACTTCTTCAGTAGAATGATTTTGAACCCAAACCATTCCTTTTAGGATAGCATTTGTGAATTTTTGTATGATATCAGAATTTTTTTCTATATAATCTTTAGTAGCAGAATAACAAGTATAAGGTATATACCCTGCAGCTTCTCCTATTGAAGCGACTATATAACCTTTACCTTCCATCTCTAGTTGTGTAGCAACTGGTTCGAATAATGCTACATAGTCTCCTTCTCCAGCAACAAATGCCCCTGCAAGCACGTCAAATTGTACATCTGATCGTACATTTACATCCTCAGGAATTTTTAAACCATGATTCTTTATGACATATTCTAGAGTCATAAAAGGCACTCCGCCTTTTCTTCCGCCTAGAATTTCTGATCCTTTTAAGTCTTCCCATTTGAAATCATCATCTTTTTCACGACCCACTAGGAATGAACCGTCTCTCTGTGTTAATTGTGCAAAGTTAATGGCATAATTTTCTCTTCCTTGATTATAAACGTATACAGATGCTTCAGGTCCACAAAATCCAATATCTGCTTCTCCACTTATAAGTGCTGCCATTACCTTGTCGGCACCTTTTCCGTTTATCAATTCAATTTCAAGTCCCTCTTCTTCAAAGAAACCTTGAGTCATTGCAACATATTGAGGAGTGTAGAATAGGGAGTGTGTAACTTCAATAAGACGTATTTTGGTTAATTCTGATTTTTGGGTACAAGCAGTTAAAATTGTTCCTAAAATTAAAATAAAGATTAGTGGAAGTATAAATTTTTTAAAAACCTTTGACATCCTATCCCTCCTTAGATAATATGGTATTATGATAGTTCTAGATATTGCTATATTATTCTAGATAAAGCTATTGGTTACAGCTATTTTAAGGAGGAACATTTAGTGAATATTCCAAATATAATAACTGTATTTAGACTATTTCTTATACCAGTATTCTTATTTGTGTTTCATTCTAATTTAGAAAATAGGATTTTAATTTCTGGAATGATATTTTTATTAGCAGGAATATCTGATGTTACAGATGGTTACATAGCTAGAAAGTATAATTTAATAACAAAATTTGGAACGGTCTTAGATCCTTTTGCTGATAAAATGATGAGTTTTTCTGTATTAATTAGCTATACAATATCTGGTCTAATACCATCTTGGATTGTAATTACACTAGCTTTAAAGGAGTTATTTATGATACTAGGTGGTGGATTACTATATCTACATAAAGACAAAAAAGTCATACCTTCCAATAAGTTTGGGAAAATTGCTACATTTTCATTTTACGCTGCAATTTTATCTATTGTATTTAACATTCCGCCTGAAATTTCGATTATATTACTTTTAATTACGGTTATATTAAATATAGTTGCTTTTTATAATTATTTAAAAATATTTCTTAAGTTGAATAAAGGCAATGACCGAACCGTTGACAAAGTAAATTAATACTAATATAATAATAAATTATATAATATACGAGATATGCGAAGAAAAAGAGGAGTAGATGAACATCCTATACAGAGAAAAGGTGATTGGTGAGAATCCTTTAGGCTCTGTTCATTGAAGGTAGCTTTTGAGCATTTAGACTGAAAATAGTAGGTCTAAACGGGTAAACCGTTATATTTATTAAAGAGCCATATTTATTATGGAATTAAGGTGGTACCGCGATGCCCTTCGTCCTTATCTAGGATGAAGGGCTTTTTTAATGACCTAATACAGTGAACACCGAATTTACTTGACCAGTAGGATAACAATTCTAAGTTCTGAGACTGCGACTTATTTTGAATTATTAAGTAAATTAATGAAATAGGAGGAGAGAATATGTTAGAAAATTTACCGAAGACGTATAATCCTAAGGATTTTGAAGATAGGCTTTATAAATATTGGGAAGATAATGGTTATTTTTCACCTAAGATTGATAAAACGAAGAAACCATTTACCATTATGATGCCTCCGCCAAATGTAACAGGTAGTCTTCATATGGGGCATGCCTTAAACAACACAATACAAGATATATTGATTAGATGGAAGAGGATGGATGGTTATGAGGCATTATGGCAACCTGGTACAGACCATGCAAGTATCTCAACAGAGGCAAGAGTTGTTGCAAAGCTTAGATCAGAAGGTAAGTCAAAAGAAGAATTAGGTAGAGAAAAGTTCCTTGAAGAAGCCTGGGATTGGACACACTTATATGGAGGTAGAATCAAAAATCAGCTAAAGAAATTGGGTGTGTCCTGTGATTGGTCCAGAGAGAGATTTACTCTAGACGAGCAATTAAGTAAGGCTGTTGAAGAGGTATTTATAAGATTATATGATAAGGGGCTCATTTATAGAGGAAATAGAATTGTAAACTGGTGTCCTAGCTGTAAAACTGCTATTTCAGATGCTGAAGTTGAACATGAGGATTCCCATGGTCACATATGGCAAATTAGGTATACTCTAAAGGATAGCACTGGCTTCATAGAAATCGCAACAACAAGACCTGAAACTATGCTTGGAGACCTTGCAATTGCAGTAAATCCTAATGATGAAAGATATAAAGGCCTTATTGGAAAAACTGCAATATTGCCACTTGTTAATAGAGAAATTCCAATTATTGCTGATGAATATGTAGAAATGGAGTTTGGTACAGGAGCAGTAAAGATTACCCCATCTCATGACCCTAACGACTTTGAGGTTGGAGAAAGACATGGCCTAGGTCAATTAATAATTATGAATGAAGATGGAACTATAAACTCCAATGGAGGGGTTTATGAGGGTCTTGACAGATATGAAGCAAGAAAGAAAATTGTTGAAGATCTTGAGAAGAATAATTATTTAGTAGCTGTAAAAGATCACGACAATGCAGTAGGACATTGTGAAAGATGTAAAACTACTATTGAACCTTTAATATCTAAGCAATGGTTCGTAAAAATGGAACCACTTGCAAAGCCAGCTCTTGAAGCATATGAAAAAGGAGAATTAAAATTTATTCCTGAAAGATTTGGTAAGATTTATGCTCATTGGCTAGAAAACATAAAGGACTGGTGTATATCAAGACAATTATGGTGGGGTCATAGACTTCCTGTTTATTACTGTGATACCTGTGGAGAAATAATTGTTTCTAGAACAAAGGTAGATAAGTGTCATAAATGTAATAGCTCAAATGTTAGACAGGACACTGATACTTTAGATACATGGTTCTCATCAGCATTATGGCCTTTTTCAACTTTAGGGTGGCCTGATAAGACACCAGAGTTGGATTATTTCTTCCCAACTGATGTACTTGTTACAGGATACGATATTATATTCTTCTGGGTAATTAGAATGGTATTCTCAAGTATTGAGCAAATGGGTGAAATCCCATTTAAAGATGTATTCCTAACTGGACTTGTAAGAGATTCACAAGGCAGAAAGATGAGCAAGTCTTTAGGTAATGGCATAGATCCTCTTGAAATAATAGAAGAATATGGAGCAGATGCTCTTAGATTTACGTTAGTTACAGGAAATAGTCCAGGAAATGATATGAGATTCTATATTGAAAGGGTAGAGGCAAATAGAAACTTTGCTAATAAACTTTGGAATGCAACTAGATTTGTTCTAATGAATATAGAGGAAGATTTAATATATGATTCAATTGATATAGACAAATTAGAACAAGAGGACAAATGGATTATCTCAAAATTAAATAAGGTAATTAAAGATGTTTCAGATAATCTAGGAAAATATGAATTAGGTCTTGGTGCACAGAGAATTTATGATTTTATTTGGGATGAATACTGTGACTGGTATATAGAAATGGTTAAATCAAGACTTTATGGTGAAAATAAGGAAAGCAAAATAACAGCTCAAAAAGTACTAGTATTTGTTTTAAAGAATATATTAAAGTTGCTTCATCCATTTATGCCATATATAACTGAAGAGATTTGGCACCATCTACCAAATAATGACAAGGCACTAATTGTTTCAGAATGGCCAAAATACAACCATGAATTTGAATTTGAAGGTGCTGAATTAGCAGTTGAATACATTAAGGCTGCAATTAAGTCTATAAGAAATGCAAGAGCAGAGATGAACATTGCACCATCAAAGAAAGCAAATACTATATTCGTAACTGAAGATGATACTATAAAGGAAATAATTGAAAATGGCAAGAGACATTTTATGAATTTAGCTAGTGCTGAGTCAATTACAGTATTTGATAATAAAGAAGAAATAGGAGAGGACAATATCTCGGTTGTTCTTGATAGATGTGAAGTTTTCCTTCCATTAAAAGAGTTGATAGACTATGAAAAAGAAATAGAAAGATTAGAAAAAGAAAAAGAAAAACTTGAGGGAGAAATTAAGAGAGTAGTTGGGAAATTATCAAATCAAGGTTTTGTAAATAAGGCGCCTGCTAAAGTAGTTGAAGAAGAAAGGGAAAAACAAAGAAAATATGAGGAAATGCTAAACAAAGTATTGGAAAGGCTTGAAAGTCTTAATAAAAGTAAATAGGGGGAAAATAGATGAACTACCAGGAGGCATTAGATTATATAATTGATATTGATAAATACGGAAATAGATATGGGTTGGATTCTATTGGTAGGTTAATGGAGCTTTTGGGAAATCCTCAAAAGAATTTAAAATATATCCATGTGGCAGGTACGAATGGGAAAGGGTCAACTTCATCCTATTTAGCTCATTGTCTAAAATCTGCAGGATATAAAGTTGGTATATATACTTCTCCATATTTGGAAAGATTTAATGAAAGAATTCAGATTAATGGAGAGAACATTCCTGATGACACTTTGGCTGAAATAACTACAATTGTAAAAGAAAAAGCAGATATAATGGTTAGTGAAGGTATGTTACATCCAACTACATTTGAATTAATAACTGCAGTAGCTTTTGTTTATTACAACTTAGAGAAGGTAGATTATGTAGTATTAGAAGTTGGATTAGGCGGTAGGCTTGATGCGACTAATATTATCGATACTTCTCTTGCATCGGTTATAACTACTCTTGACTATGATCATATAGACATATTAGGGAAGACTTTAGGTGAAATCGCTTATCAAAAAGCGGGAATAATAAAAGAAAATGGTATAGTGGTTTCGTATCCTCAGGAAGAAGAAGCCCTTAATGTTTTAATTGATGTAGCAAATGAGTTGAATGCTGAATTTTATCAAGCACCTACAGATAACATAATTATAAAGGAAGAAAGTGAGTTTGGTAGTACCTTTGATTTTAGATTTAAAGATGAACTTTTTGAGAATTTAAAAATTTCACTTTTAGGCCGTTATCAAATATATAATGCATCTGTTGCAATAACAACTCTTTTAGTTCTAAGAGAGAAAAATTTAATCAGTATATCCAATGAAGCAATATATGAAGGGATTGCAGCTACAAAGTGGAAAGGACGTCTCGAAGTGTTGAGAAGAAATCCAACGTTTTTAATCGATGGAGCTCATAATATTCAGGGAATAGCTAATTTGGCTAATGCACTTAAACTTTTTAATTACAGAAAATTAATATTAGGAGTAGCAATATTAAAAGACAAGGACCATAAAAATATGATTGAGCTTTTAGCTCCTTTAGCTGATAAAGTTGTTGCTACAGAGGTAAAAATACCTAGAAAACTTGATGCTGAAATACTTGCAGAAGAGATCAAGGGATATATATCTGAAGTTTATGTAGAAAAAGAAATAGAAGCAGCGGTTTCTAAAGCTCTAGAACTAGCTGACAAAGATGATTTGATAGTATTTGGAGGCTCCTTATATTTAATTGGAAAAGTAAGAACAATTGTAAACCTTCTATAGCAAAGCTATAGAAGGTTTTTCTCACCCCAATTACTTATTATGCATAGATTATATCAAGGTTAAGATAAAGAAGAATCTAATTAATAGATAATTCATGAACCTTGTTCAATTATGTAAAAGTAAGCGAAAAATCTTATGCTCAACTAATAGGGGGTGAATGTTTTTGTTACAGAATAAAATAATTACTGGGAATATTGGAGATGATACAATAAGTATAATTGATCTTGAGGACCTAGATAAAATTGAAAATATCAGTATAAAAGATTTAATGAAAACTAACAGACGTGTAGGACCTTGGGATATGACATTAAATAGAAATGGAGAACTTCTTGTTTTAAATTCTTACGATGAATCGTTAATTATTTTAGATATTTCTCAAAAATTAATTAAAGAAAAGATAGCGCTAGGCAGATTCCCGATTTGTATAAAAATTTATGATAAAAAGATTTATATTTTAAATTGTGACTCTAATTCATTATCTATTTTAGACGAGTCAACGCTTCATCTAGTTGAAGAGATTTATTTAGGGGAAAAGCCCTCAGACTTACAAATAGATAGTATGTCACTTAAGGCATATATTGCTAATACAAACGGTAATAGTATTTCGATAATTAATTTGCTAGATAATTCGGTAGAGGTACAAAGTATAAACTCACAACCAATTCGCATTTTTATTAAGAATGGGAAAATTTATATTTTATCTTATATAAATAATGGTGTGATGAATTTTAGTAGTATTTCTGTATTAGATTTATATTCTAAGGAATTAAGAGATTATAAGATAAAGGGAATTTATATTGATTTTGTAATGGTAGATGATAATAACTTTTTATTATCTAATCCGGAAGATGGTTATCTTTATAACTTTAATTTGGAAAATAAAAGTTTAACCAAAAGGCTACTAATTGGTGGTATGCCAAATAAAATCATAAAGGATAATAATTATATTTATTTAACTGATTTACTTAATGATTTAGTTTTAATAATAGATTTAGATAAAGATTCAATAGTAAAAAAGATAAAAGTAGGAAAGGAACCACAAGGTCTTATCCTACTTTAAATGTCAGCTTTTATAAAAATATTTAATATTTTTTGATAAATTACTTCTGTTTTTTCTTTCCATAATTTGCAGAATTTTTTACCCTGTTCTTCGGATGCGACATCTAGATAAAGACTAAAAAGAGTTTCTTCATTTTCTATAAGCTTAAGATTTACTGTATACTGGTTATTTTCCTTTGGATAACAGTCACCTACTATCTGCGTTTCTCTAACTTTTAATAATTCCTGAATTCTAAATTCATCAGTTAATTCCTGTATTATTTTTTCAGGAATTTTACTTTGGAATAAATCAAGAGTAATTATACCTTTTTCTAAAACATTATATACCTCGGAATCATTTACAGTTTCAATTTCAATTAATTGACCATCAATAAGTTCACTTATATATTGTTGCAATATAAAATAGTTCATATATCCTTTTTCTAATATAAACTCGGTAAGTTCGGCATTTGTGAAGTTTTTAGGTGATGAATTCAAAATATACAATATCAATAGTTTATTTTGTGCAACATCTTCAGTGTTAAAATAGTTCATCTAATCACCTCAACTTTAATAACTAAATTATATCATATCATAAAAAAAAGAGAAGTGGAATTCCACTTCTCATATTTATATACTAATCTATATACTAAAATCCTATCTTCCAGCTAATTGGTTTTGGGCACTCTCCACTAATCTCTTGACCATATATCCACCAACGTAGCCATTTACTCTGGAAGGTAATTCGCCTTTATCTATGCTGTCATAGTTAGCTACTCCAAGCTCATTTGCTATCTCAAGTTTCATTTGGTCTAAAGCTTGACGTGCCGCTGGAACAACTATTCTATTTCTACCAGTGTTGTTAGCCATTTCTCCTTCCTCCTTTACAACAATATTTAAACTTGTTGTAATTATAATATATCCAGATAAAAAAAATATATCCTGGAAATTTATTATCATATGTATATTATTAATTATTTTTGTAAATAATCTTTAATTTTTGAAAGTAAATTTTGGTAATAAAATTTTTTTGTAAAGAATATCTATAGTATACAGGAGGGATAATTTTATGAGATACCATAGATATAATTTTTTTATTAGGGCAGCAATTATATTTATTATATTAATAATAATATTCATAATATTGTTTCTAAAAGATAATGCTATTTTAGAAGTATTTTCTCCAAAAAAGGAACTTCCTATTTATAGCGTAGATCGAAATGATAAAAAGATAGCAATATCATTTGATGCAGCTTGGGGCGATGAATTCACAGATGATATTTTGGAAATATTAGATAAATACAAGGTTAAATCAACATTTTTCTTAGTAGGATTTTGGGTAGATAAGTATCCTAATTGGGTTGAAGAAATTCACAATAGAGGACATGAAATTGGAAATCACTCAAGTACTCATCCTAATATGTCCCAATTATCTCGAGATCAGATTATAAAGGAATTAAAAGATACGGAGGATAAAATTTATAATATTACAAAGAAAAAACCTATATTATTTAGACCTCCATTTGGAGACTATAATGACCTGGTAATACAAACTGCAAGAGAAATGGGATATTTTACAATTCAGTGGGATATTGACTCTTTGGACTGGAAAGAATTAGGTGTTGAGCCTGTAGTGGATAGAGTCTTAAAAAATGTAACGGACGGTTCTATAGTTTTGTTCCACAATAATGCTAAATACATTAAAGAATATTTACCTATAGTAATACAAAGACTACAAGAAAAGGGATATGAGATTGTACCAATATCTGAGCTTATATATAAAGATAATTATGAAATTGATAATAGAGGCAGACAAATATATTTAAAATAACGAGGGATTAAAGTGAATGAAAAAGTACTATTTATTGGGCTTTTTGAAGAAAATAGAAAAAGAAATATTATTAAGGCGACTAAGGAATTGTTTTTATTATCAGGATTTGAAGTAGTGTATGAGCGTACTCAAAATATCATAGGTTTTAGCAATGATAAAATTACCTTAATTGTGTTTGATTTGTTAGAAGAAGAACTGTGTAATATAAATTTTAATAATTTATGTTTTGATATAGTAGTCCATTCATTTATTAAAGAGTATTGTAAAGATAATATAGTAAATCTTTTTAAAAAAAGCAGGGTATGTATTTATAACTCTGATGAGGAAGATTTAATGCCATTTTTATCTAATTTAGGTAGTGTCATAGCGATAAATTATGGATTTAATAATAAGGCTACATTAACAATATCAAGTTACAATGTTAAAAATCTAATAGAAGTTAATTTATGTTTGCAAAGGGACATTGTCCCTTTTTGTGGAGAAAAAATTGAACCATTTGAGTTCCCAATTTTTATTAAATCAAATAATGAAAAGGATGTATATCCCGTTCTTGCTGCTGTGGCTTTAAACTTAATAATTGGAGCTAGTGTATTTAATCAAAATACTTATAAGAATATAAACTTAAATATTTTGTAGTTATTAAAAAATAAGCGGAGAATACTCGGCTTATTTTTTAATGCATATTTTGTCTACCTCGAGAATATCTATAGTAAAAGATATAAACACATGAATAGGGAGGGAGTTTCGTGGTAGATAAAGTTATTGAGACAAATATGGTAAGAGTTGTTGGTAAGGTGGTGTCAGACAAAGAACTGAGTCATGAAATGTACGGAGAGAAGTTTTATTTATTTAACTTAGAGGTTCCTCGCTTAAGTTCCTCTGTGGATGTACTGCCAATCACTATTTCAGAAAGATTACTATTTAATATTGACTTACAATTGGGACAGTATGTTATAATTGAAGGGCAACTAAGATCATACAATAGGTTTGTTGGATCTAACAACAAACTGATATTAACTATCTTTGCAAGAGAGATAACCATACCATTAGAAGAAGAACTTCAGGATAAGTTGAGAAAACCAAATGAAATATATCTTGATGGGTATATATGTAAAAAGCCAGTCTATAGAACCACTCCATTTGGAAGGGAAATTACAGATATTTTATTAGCTGTTAACAGGCCATATAATAAATCAGATTATATTCCTTGTATTGCATGGGGTAGAAATGCAAGATTCTGCGATAATTTAATTGTAGGCGACCACATTAGAATTTGGGGGAGAATACAATCAAGAGAGTATCAAAAAAAATTACCTTCAGGAGAGGTTGAAACTAAGGTAGCTTTTGAGGTATCATTATCTAAACTGGAATATATAGAAAATGATAATAACAGGATGGAAGGTTACGAACTGGAAGGATAAAATTATGGATATAAAAATCATAATAGGTGTTATAATATTTATTATATTAATTAGCTTTCAGTATACGTTAAATTGTATGCTAAAAGAGTTGAGGGAAATAAAGGAACTCATAAGAAGAAACTCCAAAAAGATATAGCGAGGCTAAAACATACTCGTTTATTTAAACAATATGAAGGGGGAGAAAACATTGGAGGGCAACAAAAGAGAAAAAGTATTGTTTTCTAGAGATGAAATCAGTGCCAGGATCAAGGATTTGGGAAAAGAGTTAAGTGAAAGCTATCAAGGAAAGAACTTAGTTGTAGTTTCTCTATTAAGAGGAAGCTTTATATTTGCTGCTGATCTAGTAAGAGAAATATCAGTTCCTTTAGAGATAGATTTCATTACCACCGCTAGTTATGGAAACAATGAAGTAACTTCTGGGGTAGTAGAAATTGTTCATGACCTTAGAGCTAAAGTTGAAGGTAAAGATGTTTTGATTGTTGACGACATTATAGATTCTGGATTTACACTGAAAAAAGTTATCGAACATATTAATGATAAAAATCCAAATAGTGTTAAAGTCTGTGTATTATTAGATAAACCAAGTAGAAGACAAGTAGATTTAACTCCTGATTACAGTGGATTTACAATACCAGATGTATTCATAGTTGGTTATGGCCTAAATTACGGTGACCATTATAGAAACATCCCTTATATTTTCACATTTGAATAAAATCATCACCTACAGTATACTGTAGGTGTATTTGTTAAAGGGGGAGTTCTATGGTAACTAGGAAACCAAGTATTTTTGAAGTGAATCTTATATATCTTGTATTGGGATTTGCATTATTATTTATTGGATACTTGGTACAAACTCGAGAGATTTACTCAGGCCTTTTAATTACTGAATATATTTTAATACTACTACCCAATATAATATATCTTAAGTTAAGAGGATATTCATTAAAAGATGTTTTTAAACTTAATCCTGTTAGTTTGAAGGATCTGTTTATTGTTATATTAGCAATGATTTTTGCTTATCCAGTTGCAATTTTTTTAAATGCAGTTTTTTTAGCAATTATAAATAACTTTACTTCAGCGATGCCCACATCAGTACCCATTCCTACAACATCGATTGAATATTTTATAAGTATGTTTATAATTGCAATTTCACCAGGTATATGTGAAGAGGTTATGTTTAGAGGCACAATGTTCAGCTCCTATGAAAAGATAGGGCATAAGAAAGCTATTATAATAACAGGAGTCTTGTTTGGAATTTTCCATTTTAATATTCTAAATTTCGTTGGTCCTACGTTTTTAGGGATTATACTAGGAATCATAGTTTATAAAACTAATTCTTTGTACTCATCGATTTTGGGTCATGCTATGAATAATGGGATAGCACTTACTATAGGATATTTTATAACAAAATATTCCAAAGAGATTGATGAATTAGCCAATAATACTAGTGTACTAACTAATGGTTATGAGGTTGTAATGTCTATTATTATAATTGGCGTAATTGCCTTCATATCTAGTATAATACTTATTATTTTGCTAAGAAGGCTTCCAATGCATGATCATATTGAACAAGACTATAATATTACTGAATTAAACTTTAGCAAAGATAATTATGGAGTTATAAAGTATCTTCCTATTTTTGTCATAGTATTAGCTTTTATGCTTTTAAACTATAAAATGCTTTTTCACGTATAATCAATATTTAAACTCCTAATAATAAAATTAGGAGGGATATTATGAACAATGTGAGTAAAAATAAGAAAAAAAAGAAAAAGCAAGAAATTGATGAAAATAGTTTAAAATTTGAGATAGCTTCCGAACTTGGCCTTGCTGACAAAATAAGAAAAGAAGGATGGGCTGGATTAACCGCAAAAGAGTCAGGAAGAATTGGAGGAATTATGACCGCCAGAAAAAAACAACAGCAAAAAAAAGGATGAAGGCGGCAGTTAGGATGGTGATATATGAATAGCTATGGCGATTTTGCCTCTCTATATGATGAATTGATGAATGATTTTAATTATGAAGAGTGGTCTGATTATATTATTAAAATATTCCAAAGATATAATATAGAGCCTAAGGATATTTTAGAGATGGCATGTGGTACAGGAAACTTGTCATATTATTTAGCTAGAGAAAGATATAATTTAGTTTGTTTTGATTTATCGCCTGAAATGCTTACTATAGCCTATGAAAAATTAGGTAAATTTAAAAATGTAAAATTATTAAATCAAAATATGATTGATTTTAATATAAGTAAGAAATTTGACAGTGTAATATCCATCTGTGATAGTATCAATTATATTACTAGAGATGATGATTTAAAAAAATGCTTCAAAAATGTTTATAATCATTTAAAACCAAATGGTGTTTTTATATTTGATATTAATTCATATTATAAGCTTAAAACTATAATAGGAAACAATACATTTATTGAGGATAGAGAAGATGTATTTTATACATGGCAGAATTATTTTGACACTGAAAAAGAATTATGTGAATTCTACTTAACATTTTTTCAAAAAGAGGGAGATAATCTATATAGTAGGTTTGATGAAGTCCACATAGAAAGAGCGTATAAGGAAGAATATGTTATTGAATTATTAAAGGATTCAGGTTTTTCTAAAGTAGATTGTTATAGTGCCTTTACTTTTGATGAATTTAATGAATTTGATGAGAGAATTAATTTTGTTGCTATTAAATAGTGGTTAATAGTGTCAGCATATAATATTACTATTAAGGGTATATTAATTGACATAGAATTATAGCTTATGATAAAATACAAAATTAGGTTTAGAGATTTATGGAGGGAATAATTAATGACAAAAGGCACTGTAAAATGGTTTAATGCAACAAAAGGTTATGGGTTTATAACTAGTGACACTGGGGAAGATGTATTTGTTCATTTTTCATCCATTCAGGGTGATGGATATAAATCACTAGAAGAAGGTCAACAGGTAGAATTTGACTTAACACAGGGAGAAAAAGGACTTCAAGCTAGTAATGTAATTAAGCTATAATTTTAAAATTAAGCCCCTAGTGGGGCTTTTAATATTTATAAATAAAGGTGATATCAATGAAAGATTATATGATAAGGGGTATAGATAAATTAGGACGAATTAGAGTTTTTGTTTCTAAAACAACAAATTTAGTTGAAGAAGCAAGAAAGATCCATAATACATCCCCAACAGCAACTGCAGCCTTGGGTAGAAGTTTAACCGTGGGTGCAATGATGGGTGCTATGATGAAAAATGAAAAAGATCTTCTAACATTAAAAATTGCTGGCGATGGGCCTTTAGGGAAAATACTAGTAGTAGCAAATAACCGTGGACAAGTTAAAGGTGAAGTTGATAATCCAATGGCTGATGTACCAAGTAGAAGAGATGGAAAACTTGATGTAGGAACTTTAGTTGGAAGAAATGGAACTGTAACAACAATTATGGATCTAGGTTTAAAGGATCCTTATATTGGTCAGGCTAGTATTGTCTCCGGTGAAATAGCAGAAGATATCGCTAATTTTTATGTTGTTTCAGAGCAAATTCCTTCAGCGGTAAGTTTAGGTGTTCTTGTAGATAGGGATTTATCCTGCAGAGCAGCTGGAGGCTATATAATTCAGCTACTTCCAGGTGTTTCAGATGAAGAAATAACTGTAATAGAGAATACACTATCAAAAATTGAACCTATGTCAACAATGATTGATAAAGGTTTATCTCCTGAGGAAATTATGGAAAAACTTTTGGGAACTTTTAAGATGGAAATTTTAGAAACATTAGATTTAGAATATCATTGTGATTGTTCGCGTGAAAAAATTGAGAAAGTTATAATTAGCCTAGGTAAAGAAGAAATACAAAATATAATAGATGAAGATGGTCAAGCAGAAGTAGTATGTCATTTCTGTAATACGAAATATCAATTTAATAAAGAGGATTTATCAAAAATACTGTTGACAATTTAAAAAATATGATCTATAATAATGTTTGTGGCCTTGAGATGAAAGGTTGCAAA
>JAKELU010000007.1:0-26075 GCA_022760735.1 Firmicutes bacterium FC7 | reverse complement strand
GGTAGAGCATCGCCTTGCCAAGGCGAGGGTCGCGAGTTCGAATCTCGTCTTCCGCTCCAAATTTTTAATTAAAAATTTCTTGAAAAAATTTAAAAAATCTGTTATTATAGTAAAGCATGGCGGCATAGCCAAGTGGTAAGGCAGAGGTCTGCAAAACCTTTATTCCCCGGTTCAAATCCGGGTGCCGCCTCCAAATCTTCTCTGGAACTAAGTTCCAGAGTTTTTTTTTATGCCTTTGTATTTACTTTGATAATAATTTAAGCATTACAAAGGCTCTTTATTATTTATAATTAACTTATAATTAATAGTTATTATTTTATATATCATAAACAATGTTAAAATCGAGATATTTTTAAATTAGTAAGGAGAGAAAAAATGGTGCCCTTTATACCTATAAGAAATGCAAATGTAGCAATAGTAGATGGACGTGCTGATGATTTAATTGTAAACAATTTAGAGAAACTTAATATAAAAGTATTAAGAACGATTAAATGTAATGACCTACAGGAGAGCGTAGCTTATCATCCAGATATAGTTATCCACCCAATAAATCATAATACTATTATAGTTGCGCCAAATGTTTATGAATTTTATAATGAACAATTATCTAGATATGGTATAAATGTTATAAAAGGTGAAATGGTATTGAGTTGTAAATATCCTGGAGATATTGCATATAATGTAGGTAGGTTAAAAGATATTGCAATTCATAATTTTAAATATACAGACGAAAAATTGAAATTTTATTTAAAAAAGGAAGGATTAGAATTTATAAACATTAATCAAGGTTATAGTAAGTGTTCCTTAATGATTGTCGATGATACAAGTGGAATTACAGCTGACGTTTATATGCATAAAAGATTAAAAGAATTAGGATATAGAGTATTATTAATAAACCCTGGACATATTAAACTTTATAATGAAAAATACGGTTTTATAGGTGGAACTTCAGGTAATTTTAATAAAGATACAATACTATTAACAGGAAAATTAGATGCTCATCCAGATTATTTGAAAATAAATGAGTTTTTAAAAGAGAGAGATAAAAAAATCATATACCTTTCAAATGAAAAAATAATTGACTTGGGTACAATAATAACTCTAAATAGTCTTTTCTAATTTTTATATAGTATACGTAATATACAGAAGCACATACTATTAGGTAAGGGAGTGATAATGTGGAATCCATTAAAATAGTTGCAAATCAACCTAAAGAAAAGATAAGCGATTTAATCCTTTCCTATCCCTTTAAAACAAAAGTAAAATTTAAAAATGAAACTGTAGAAAATACCGAATCTCTTATTTTTAATATAGATAAGCAAAAAGTTGATGAAAGTTTAATATATGACAGCCTTGCTAATTTTGTACAGGATTTAATTATTAAGCTATATATGAAAGATTTAATAGACTCTAAAGTTTCTGCTATTCTTCAAGATTACATTGATAAAGACATCGAAGAAGTCGAAAATACAGTATATGACCTGCTTTTAGATGATAATCATTTTGAAATCGAAAAGAAACTTATCAATGAAGAAATTAAAGAGTATTTATCTGACAACAATGTTTTGATTATAGAAGGATATCTAAGGTTTAGATCAAAATCCTTTGAAAATTTAATTGATAGAATAATTGAAAAGGTAATTATTGATATTCAGATGGAAACTGAGTATGAGGATTTTATCGAAATGTTAAGATATTATCTAGATTCTCAAATTCCTAAAATTGATATAGTTAATGTGGTAATAAACAATAATGGTTTTTTTCTTTTCGATCAAAAGAAAAGACCAATACAGAATACAACTATAAAGTCTATCATTGAAGAATATAAAATGGATGATATTAGTAAGGCTGACGTACTTGTGAGCTCGCTTATAGTTCTTGCCCCAAACAAGATTATCGTTCATATAAAAAATGATAAGGAAAAAGATCTAATGCAAATTCTAAAGAAGATATTCACAAATAGACTTACCTTCTGTTATAGTTGTAGTTTATGCGATGAACAGATAATTAAAACTGACAATTAATAAGAGTTGAGCAATCAACTCTTTTTTTAGGTATAATATTTGAAAAACTATACAAAAATGTTATTATTATATATAAACTACGTAAAGATAATGGGGAGGTACAAGAATGAGTGTTAATATTGTTAAACCATCTATATTACCAGGGTTTATGGAGCTAACACCTTCCGATCAAATTTTGTTTAATAAAATGATGGATACTATAAGAAAAAACTATGAAAAATTTGGATTTTTGCCAATAGATACTCCATTAATTGAAAAATCTGAAGTATTATTGGCAAAAGGTGGAGGAGAAACTGAGAAACAGATTTACAAGGTAGTTAAAGGCGATACTGATATGTCGCTACGTTTTGATTTAACAGTACCTTTAGCTAGATATGTAGCACAACACTATTCAGAATTAAGTTTTCCTTATAGAAGATATCATATCGGTAAGGTATATAGAGGTGAAAGAAACCAAAAGGGAAGATTTAGAGAGTTTTATCAAGCTGATATTGATATAATTGGCAATGGAAGCCTTGATATTATAAATGATGCTGAAATTCCAAGTGTAATATATTCTACATTTAGAGACTTAGGATTCGATTCCTTTACTATAAAGATAAATAATAGAAAGATATTATCAGGTTTTTTTAATAGTCTAGGGATTGAAGATTCAACTTATGTATTGCGAACTGTAGATAAACTAGAAAAAATCGGTATAGAGAATGTAAAAAAGGAACTAGCTGAATTAGGAATACCACTTGAAAAAATCGAAAAGATAATGGAGTTTATATCTATTAGAGGAAGCAATGATGAAATAATTAAAGAGCTAAATAAGTTAAACATTGAAAATGAATTATTCAAAACAGGATTAGATGAATTAACAAAAGTAGTTGAATATATAAGGCTATTCGATGTGCCAGAAAATAATTTTGCTATTGATTTAACTATTGCTAGAGGTTTAGATTATTATACAGGAACAGTCTATGAAACATTCTTAAATGATTATCCAGAAATAGGCAGTGTTTGTTCAGGTGGAAGATATGATGATTTAGCAAGATACTATACAAAGCAAAAATTACCTGGTGTTGGTATATCTATTGGACTAACAAGATTGTTTTATCAGCTTACAGAGGGCGGCATAATAAAAAGTACAGATAATTCATTGACACAAGTTTTGATAATTCCTATGGAAGGTTATTTAGATTATGCCATAAAAGCTTCAAGTGTATTGAGAAAAGCTGATATATATACCCAAGTATATTTAGAAGAAGCAAAAATTGCTAAGAAGTTTAATTATGCTGACAAACTTAATATTCCATATGTAATTGTTGTAGGCAAAGAAGAAGCAGAAAACAATAAATACACTATTAAAAATATGAAAACAGGTGAACAAAAAACAATTTTTATGGATGAAGTCTTAGAGTGTTTAAAATAAGTTAATTGTGGTATATATACATATATGCTTGACAAAGAAAATACATTATATTAAAATATTATTTAATTTAATATAAAATGGCTATGACGGGAAGAGTAAGTTGACTAATTCTATCAAGAGAGAGGAGATCTAGGCTGTGAGTCTCCTTATATGAATAGCAACCGAAGACCACCCCTAAGCTGAATCCGATAAGGATTTCCGTTTTATGACGTTATTCAAAATGAGAAGCAATTAGGGTGGAACCACGACCTTTCGTCCCTGCATTTATGTAGGAATGAAAGGTTTTTTTATTTAGAAATTGGGAAGTACTACTTTTAGTTTGTCATTGATTTTGTTCTTAAATATGAAAATTTGAAAAGATATTTCTTAAATTTAAAATTGAAAGTTTATAGGGAGGTATAAACATGATAAAAATAACATTACCTGATGGTTCCGTAAGGGAATATGAGAAAGGTGTTAAAGTTCTAGATGTAACAAAAGATATTTCAGAAGGGCTTGCTCGAGTGGCACTAGGAGCTGTTGTAAATGAAGAAATCAAAGGTATGCAAGAATCTGTAGAAGAAGATGCAACTTTTAGAGTAGTAAAGTTTGAAGATGAAGAAGGGAAAAAAATATTCTGGCATACATCAGCTCATATTATGGCTTTAGCTGTGCAGAGATTGTTTCCAGGAGTTAAGTTTGCCATTGGTCCAGCAATTGATAATGGGTTCTACTATGATTTCGATACTGAGCATAGGTTTACTCCAGAAGATTTAGAGAAAATAGAAGCTGAAATGGTTAAAATAGTAAAAGAAGGTCATGCTTTAAAGAGGTATGAAATGCCTAAGGAAGAAGCTTTGAAGTTCTTCCAGGAGAAGAATGAAGTTTATAAAATAGATTTGATAGAAAATCTACCACCTGAAGAAGTTATATCCTTTTATGAATTAGGTGAATTTACTGACCTTTGTAGAGGGCCGCATCTTTTAGATGTTAAAAAGGTTAAGGCTATAAAATTGTTAAGCGTTGCTGGTGCCTATTGGCGCGGAGATGAAAAGAATAAAATGCTACAGAGGATTTATGGTATAACTTTTGAAAAGAAAAAGGATTTAGATCAGTATATTGAAAGGCTTGAAGAGGCAAAGAAAAGGGATCATAGAAAGCTAGGAAAAGAACTTGATTTATTTAGCATTCATGAAGAGGGGCCTGGTTTTCCGTTCTTCCATCCAAAAGGAATGGTTATTAGAAATATCCTAGAAAATTTCTGGAAGGAAGAGCATTCAAAACGTGGCTATGGAGAAATAAAAACACCATTAATTTTAAATGAAGCCCTATGGCATCAATCTGGTCACTGGGATCACTACAAAGAAAACATGTACTTTACAAAAATAGACGAAGGTGACTATGCTATAAAACCAATGAACTGTCCTGGTTCGATACTAGTCTATAAATCACAATTATTTAGCTATAGAGATTTTCCATTAAGACTAGGAGAGTTAGGATTAGTTCACAGACATGAATTGTCAGGTGCTCTACACGGACTTATGAGAGTAAGAAGCTTTACTCAAGATGATGCTCATATTTATTGTTTGCCTGAGCAAATTAGAGGTGAGGTAAAGGGCGTAATTGACCTTGCAGATATGTTCTATAATATTTTTGGATTTAAATACCACGTAGAGTTATCAACAAGACCTGAAAATTCAATGGGTACAGAAGAACAATGGGAACTAGCAACAAACAGTTTAAGAGAAGTACTAGAGGAGAAGGGTATTGGTTTTATAATAAATGAGGGAGATGGTGCTTTCTATGGACCTAAGATAGATTTCCATCTAGAAGACGCTATTGGTAGAACTTGGCAATGTGGAACAATTCAGCTTGATTTCCAAATGCCAGAACGTTTTGACCTTTATTATATAGATTCAGCTAATGAAAAGAAGAGACCTGTAATGATTCACAGAACAATACTTGGAAGTATTGAAAGATTTATGGGTATCTTAATTGAACACTTTGCAGGCAAGTTCCCTGTATGGCTTGCACCAGTACAGGTATCCATACTTCCTATATCTGATAAATATAATGATTATGCTTATGAGCTTATGAAAGAATTTAAAGATAAAGGTATAAGAGTTGAAGTAGATGATAGAGCTGAAAAGATTGGTTTTAAGATAAGAGAAGCTCAACTTCAAAAATTACCTTATATGCTAATAGTTGGAGAGAAGGAAGTTGAAGGAAGATTAGTATCAGTAAGAAAGAGGGATGAAGGAGATCTAGGTCAGATGAGCGTAGAATCTTTCATGGATAGATTATTAGATGAAAATATCAATAAAGTCATGTAAAAAGAGAGGGTTTTAAAACTCTCTCTTTTATGTTGCATAATTTATTGGTTTTTTATATTTGTAATAAATTTTATCTAAATCTTCTTTGTCCATTACTTCATTTTCTAAAAGGGTTTGAGCTAGTTTTTCAAGTATTTCAGAATTTTCATCAATAATCGTTATAGCGTCATTGTATGCTTTATCTGTGATTTTTTTAATTTCCTGTCTAATTGTATCATAGTTATACCTTATATAAACTTCATCTAATGCTAAAGTACCTAACGAACTCATACCATAACTACATACCATTTCCCGTGCTATCTCTGTTGCTTTGTTTAAGTCGTCTTTAGCACCTGTTGTTATCTCTTTGAATTTATATTCTTCTGCTGCCCTTCCTGCCAACAAACTTGTTATTCTTGAGAAAAGCTCTCTTTCTGTTAGTAAGTATCTTTCTTCATCTGGAAATTTTAATACATAACCTAAAGCTTGACCTCTTGGTACTATTGATATTTTTTGAATCAGGTCCATATTTAGCACCCTTGATACTAAAGCGTGCCCTGCTTCATGATAGGCAACAATGTTTTTTTCTTTGGCAAGGACCGTTGGATTTTTGACTTCTAATCCAGCAAGAACTCTTTCTATGGCTGCATCAAATTCATCTATTGTAATAACATTTTTATTTTTTCTTACTGCAATTATGGCTGCCTCGTTTGCTATATTTGCTAACTGAGCACCTGATAATCCGGTAGTCTTTTTAGCTATCTCTTTGATGTCTATGGATTTGTCTAAAGGTTTGTTGCTAGTATGAACTTCTAGAATCTTCTCGCGAGCTTTTACATTTGGGTTACCAACATATATATGTCTGTCAAATCTTCCGGGTCTAAGCAGAGCTTCATCTAATAAATCAATTCTATTAGTAGCTCCGATTACAATTACTGTATCATTAGTGTTAAACCCATCTAGTTCTACAAGTAATTGATTTAATGTTTGATCTTTTTCGTTATTGGATTCAGAGTTCCTTTTTGTACCTATAGCATCGATTTCGTCTATAAAGATAATACTTGGAGCTTCTTTTTTTGCTTTTTCAAACAATGTTCTAACTCTTTTAGCTCCTACTCCAACATATTTTTCTACAAATTCTGAACCACTTGCATATAAAAAGGTGGAATTAGTTTCACCAGCAACTGCCTTTGCTAATAATGTCTTTCCTGTACCTGGTGGGCCATGAAATAAAATTCCTTTTGGAATTTTTGCTCCCATCTTTTTATATTTATAGGAGTTGTTCATGAAGTCAATTGTTTCTTGTAGTTCTTCTTTAATTTCTTCCATGCCCGCAACATCTTTGAAGGAAACATTAGGTTTATCCTTATCCTTCGAGGTATCCTTTTCTATAGATAATATTGAAGGCATAAGTTGGGGCTTTTCTTTTAGACTATTATAATAGATGAGGAGAGTTATTGTAATGGAAATAACCAGCAATTTATCTCCAAATCTAAAGCCTTCTGTTTTAATAGAAGGGATGAACCAACTTAAAACAAGAATAGTTGAAGAAATTATCCCTAAAACTAAAAAGAAGAGTATAACATTTTTCTTTTTCAATTTATCCCCACCTTTTAATATTCTAAAAATAGTGTAACCAAAAGGAAGTTTTATATAATGCTTGTAACACTGGAAGTTAATTTTTAATTTGGGTATAATTAGAATAAACCTTTAGAAAGGAGAGTATTATGAATTTTTTAAATTTAATTGACGAATATAAAAACGAAATTGTTAAGTCTACGCAAGAAATAATAAAAATTAGGTCTGTGGAGGAGAAACCCCTTCCTGGGATGCCATTTGGTGAAGGTCCATATAGAGCTTTGGAATACATATTAAAACTTGGTGAAGATATGGGATTCTCTACTCAAAATTTCGACGGGTATGCTGGCCATATAGAATTTGGAAATGGAGAAGAGACTGTTGGTGTTTTAGCTCATGTAGATGTAGTACCTGAAGGTGATGGTTGGTTATATCCACCATATGGCGGAGAAATTCATGATGGGAAGATATATGGAAGAGGTGCCATTGATGATAAAGGTCCTGCTATAGCAACTCTTTATGCAATGAAGGCTTTAAAGGAATCAGGAATAGACCTAAAAAGAAAAGTTAGGTTGATAATAGGTACCAACGAAGAAACAGGATGGGGATGTATGGAACACTATTTTAAGAATATGAGTGCTCCAAATATGGCATTTACACCAGATTCTGATTTTCCAGTTATACATGGAGAAAAAGGGATCATTGTATTTGATTTAAAATTCAAATTTGAAAGAGAACAAAATGGGGATATCTTTATAAAAGATATAAAAGGTGGAAATGCTCCTAATATGGTTCCAGATAAAGCTGAAGCATTATTGGTAGTAAAGGATAGGGATAGTTTTACTGAACTATATAATAAATATAAAAAAGAGAAGAATTATCCAGTTAGCTTAATTAAAGAAGATGATGATTTTAGAGTTATTGCAACAGGCATATCAGCTCATGGTAGTACTCCTGAAAAAGGAATTAATGCAATTTCTTATTTATTTGATTTTCTAGGATATGTGCTAGATGATTCAAATCCTATATATGACTTTGTAAAATTATATAATGAAAGAATCGCATTTAAACATAATGGGGAAAATATTGGTGCAGGTTTGGAAGATGATGTATCAGGTAAGTTGAACTTTAATCCAGGGCTGATAAAAATGGTAGAAGAAGCTATAATATTAACTATAAATGTTAGATATCCTATAAAGTGTACTTCAGAGGATGTATATAATGGCATAAGGAATAATCTAAAGGGTACAAGTATAGAATTAATAGAAGATTCTTCAGAATCAAAGCCTTTGTATGTACCTAAAGATGATTATTTGGTGGAAAAACTTATGAAGGTATATAGAGAACAAACAGGTGATATTTCTTCAAAACCTATTACAATCGGTGGTGGTACGTATGCAAGAGCGATTGATAATGCAGTTGCATTTGGACCGATGTTTCCAGGGCAGGAAGATGTAGCTCATCAAAAGAATGAATACATTAGTATAGATCACTTATTAAAGATAACTAAAATATATGCACAAGCAATATATGAGCTTGCTATATAATTAGAAAAAGTATTTGACAAACTCTTTATATTAGCATATAATAACTAAGGAATTGAATATTAAATGGTTTGATAAAGTAGAAGGTCCGCTTCTCACCTTATTGCTGCGGCTCATAAGGTTACATCGTAATAGTCTTTGTAGGAAACCTCTTGGTATTAAAGACTGTTTTTTGACTATGTATATAAGCGGGTGTTCTAACCCGCTTTTAATATTTTTTGTAAAAATTTTAGGAGGTGCTGTATTATTAAAGAGCTTCAGATTAATGAAGAGATAAGAGAAAAAGAAGTTAGGCTCATCGATGTTGACGGAAATCAATTAGGTGTCGTACCAATTAAAAAAGCATTGGAAGTTGCTAACGAAAGAAAATTAGATTTGGTAAATGTAGCTCCAAATGCTAAGCCGCCTGTTTGTAAAATACTAGATTATGGTAAATACAAATATGAAATATCTAAAAAAGAAAAAGAGGCAAGAAAAAATCAAAGGGTTATCAATGTTAAAGAAATCCGTTTGACACCAAATATTGAAGCTCATGACTTATCTACTAAGGCAAAAAGAGCCATTCAGTTTTTAAAAGATGGAGACAAAGTGAAAGTGTCTGTTAGGTTCAGAGGTAGAGAAATGGGCCATACAGAAATGGGTAAAGAAGTACTTGATGACTTTTTTAAGTTAGTTGAAGATTATGCAACTATAGAGAAAGCTGCAAAATTAGAAGGAAGAAGCATGGTAATGTTTCTAATCCCAAAATCTGAGTAATTTTAGGAGGAAAAAAGATGGCAAGAAAGATGAAAACACATAGAGGTTCAGCTAAGAGATTCAAGAGAACTGCTTCAGGGTTGTTGAAAAGATATAAGGCTTATAAAAGCCACAAAACAGGTAAAAAACCACCTAAGTCAGTTAGAAACCTAAGAAAAGGTACGTTAGTAAGCAAGAGCGATCAAAAGAGAATAGACTCAATGTTACCATAAGAAAATTTCGAATTTTATATATAGGAGGAGTACATTAAATGGCAAGAGTAAAAAGAGGCGTTAATGCCAAAAAAAGACATAAGAAAGTATTAAAACAAGCCAAAGGATATTTTGGTGCGAAGAGTAAATTATTTAGACCAGCTAATCAAGCTGTAATGAAATCATTAAACTATGCTTATATAGGTCGTAAATTAAGAAAGAGAGATTTCAGAAAGCTTTGGATTACAAGAATTAACGCTGCTGCTAGAGCTAATGGTATGAGCTACAGCAAATTTATAAATGGATTAAAGAAAGCAAACATTGAAGTTAACAGAAAGATGTTATCTGAAATGGCTATTCATGATCCAGAAGGTTTTGCAAAATTAGTAGAAATTGCTAGAGGTTAATAATTTAATTTAACTTATCTAATCTTCAAAAAGTCCTGTATAGGACTTTTTTCGATTTTAATACCTAAAATCCTTTATTAGTGATAAACTATAGATAGTGTATAATAAATAAAAAAGAAAAGTGGGTAAGTGGAATGTTGTATATCAGTTCTTCAAAAAATCCTCTTATTAAAAGTATTAAGGGTTTATATAGAAAAAAGGATAGATGGAGTAATAAACTTTATATTATAGAAGGTATAAAACTTATTAATGAGGCCATAGATCACGGTGAAGATATAATATATATCATTTGTAATCAAAAGTTTATAGAATCAGAAGAAGGTAGTATTTTTTATAATAAATTAGCTAAAATTGAAAATTTGATTTATGTATCAGATAATTTGTTTAAGGAAATTTGTGATACAGAGAACTCTCAAGGTGTTTTAGCAATTGTATCATTTAAGCTAAAAAATCCTGAGGATTTATATGGTGGAAAGGAGAAATTTCTACTATTCTTAAATGGATTACAGGACCCAGGCAATATTGGTACTATTATAAGGTCAGCTGATGCTTTTAAAGCTGATGGAATAATAATTGGAGATAATTGCGTTGATCCTTACAACCCTAAAGTCGTTAGAGCTACAATGGGATCAATCTTTAGGGTTCCTATGTATTTTATCAAGAATGACATTGGATTTTTAAGAGAGTTAAAGAAATGTGATTATAGTATTTATGCCACCTCTTTAGAAGGTAGTATTCCTAATTATGAAATTACATATAAAGATAATTTTGTTATTGTTATTGGAAATGAGTCTCGTGGTGTATCAGAGGAAGTATTAAGTTTAGCAGATAAGCTTATTAAAATTCCAATGCCGGGCTCAGCAGAATCATTAAATGCAGGTGTAGCTGCTTCTATAATACTATATGAGGTAATGAAGCAAAGGGGTAAAAAATCTTGAGTTTTCAATTATTAGATGCTATAATTTAGTCAATATTAGTAATAGACCTGCCAAAGGTCTGTTTTTTTAAGAAAGGAGTCTTGATATGAAGGAAAAGCTTCAGGAAATTAGAAATCTGGCTATAGATAGTATAAATAATGCCTCAACCTTACCTGAGATTGAAGAGTTAAGGATTAAATACTTAGGTAAAAAGGGAGAGCTAACAAATGTACTTAAGGGTATGGGCAAATTGTCAGCTGAAGAAAGACCAGTAATAGGTCAAATTGCCAATGAAATTAGGAACGAAATTGAAGACTTAATAGAATCAAAAAATAAGAAATTAAGAAGTGAAGAAAAAGCTAAAAAGCTTCAAGCAGAAAAAATTGACATTACAGTATCAAAGAAATCTAAAAGAGTAGGTCACAGACACCCACTGCTTGCTACTATACAAGAGTTAGAAGATTTGTTCATTAGCATGGGTTTTATGGTAATCCCTGGGCCAGAGATAGAAACTGTAAAAAACAATTTTGATGACTTGAATTCTCCAGAAAACCATCCTTCTAGAGACCTTTCCGATACTTTTTACATTAATGATGAAATGCTTCTAAGAACTCATACGTCTCCTGTTCAAATTAGAGCGATGAAAGAATATGGAGCCCCATTGAGAATGATTTCAGCTGGAAGAACCTTTAGATTTGATGATGTAGATGATACCCATTCACCTATGTTTCATCAGTTAGAGGGTCTTGTGGTAGATGAGAAAATTTCTATGGCTAATTTAATTCATACACTTGACATTTTTATTAAGGAGTTGTTCGGAAAAGATATGAAGACTAGATATAGACCACACCATTTTCCATTTACTGAACCAAGTGCTGAAGTAGATGTGTCTTGTCTAAAATGTAGAGGCAAAGGTTGCCCTGAATGCAATTATACAGGCTGGAGTATGGAATTATTAGGTTGTGGTATGGTACATCCTAATGTATTAGAAAACTGTGGAATAGATTCTGAGAAGTATTCGGGTTTTGCATTTGGAATGGGAATTGATAGAATAACAATGGTTAAGTATGGCATAAAAGACATAAGACTATTATTCGACAATGATAATAGGTTCTTAGAACAATTCTAGGATGGAGGGAGTGAGATAATGCTATTACCTATAAAGTGGTTAAAGGATTATGTAGACACAGACAAAAGTTCCAGAGAGTTGGCAGACGGCCTAACACTATCTGGCTCACATGTTGAATCCATAGATTCACATGATGAAGTAATAAATGTAGTAGTTGGTAAGATATTAAAAATAGAAGATCACCCTAATGCGGATAAATTAGTAATCTGTACTGTAGATATAGGAACGGATGAGTTAATTATAGTTACAGGTGCTAAAAATTTAACAGTTGGTGACTACATTCCAGTTGCAAAGATTGGTGCAAAATTACCAAATGGAATTGAAATAAATAAGACGAACTTCAGGGGTGTTGACTCTTTTGGAATGTTATGTTCGTTAAAAGAATTAGGGTTTCATGACAATGTAATACCAAAGGAAATGAAAGATGGAATTTTTATATTAGATAAGGAATATCCCCTAGGAAAAGATATTCTAGAAGTACTTGAACTAAGAGAGGCTGTTATTGAATTTGAAATAACGCCAAATAGGCCAGATTGTTTGAGCATTATTGGAATGGCAAGAGAAACGGCAGCCACATTTAATTATGAGTTAAAAGAACCAAAAATAGAAATCAAGAATGAAGTAGATGATATTTATGACTATACTAATGGCATAAGTGTAGAGACTGATAAATGCCAAAGGTTTTATAGTAGGGTTATTAAGGATGTTGAAATCAAGCCTTCTCCTTTATGGCTACAGACAAGACTAATGGAAGCAGGGATAAGGCCTATTAGCAATATCGTAGATATAACAAATTTTGTTATGCTTGAATATGGTCAGCCTTTACATGCATATGATCTAAATCATCTTAATGGTAAAAAGATTATTGTTCGTCAAGCAAAAAATGGAGAAAAGCTAGTTACATTAGATGGTAATGAAAGAATTTTTGATCAAAATGATATAATTATTACAGATGCTGAAGGTCCTATAGGCATAGCAGGTGTAATGGGAGGACTGGACTCCGAGATAACAAATGAAACTAAGATTGTATTACTTGAAGGTGCAAATTTTAACAGCAAAAATGTAAGACTTACATCTAAAAAATTGGGATTAAGAACTGAAGCATCTACTAGATTTGAAAAAGGAATAGATCCGAATTTATGTAGTGTAGCTGTTGAGAGGGTATGTCAGTTAGTTGAGTTAATTGGCGCAGGCACTGTTGTTAAGGGAAGCATAGATGTATATAATGAAGTTAAAGAACCTAAAAAAATTACACTAAGACCAGAACGTGTAAATATGCTTCTAGGAATAGAAATTCCTGTAGAAGATATGCTTGCTAGCCTAAATGGTTTAGGAATAAAATCTACTTTTGATGGGGTATTAATTCATGCTATAATACCAACATTTAGACTTGATATAGATATTGAAGCTGATTTAATCGAAGAAATTGGTAGACTATATGGCTTCCATAACATTGAACCTAAACCACTATTAGGCGGTTTAACAAGAGGAGAAAAACCATTTAACTTAAGGATAGAAGATAAAGTTAAGTCAATACTACAGGGCTTAGGTTTAAATGAGGTTATGACATACTCATTTATAAGTCCAAAGGCTTATGATAAAATAAATTTACCTGAAGATGATAGTCATAGAAAGTATATTAGACTTTTAAATCCATTAGGTGAAGATTATAGTACAATGAGAACTACCTTATTACCGAATATGTTAGAATTATTAAGTAGAAACTATAATAGAGGGGTAGAAAGTGTATATGCATATGAAATAGGAAACACTTTTATACCTAAGAATTTGCCAATTACTGAACTTCCAGATGAAAAGAAAGTTTTATCTATAGGCTCATATGGAGATACTGATTTCTATGAATTAAAGGAAATAGTGGAAATTACATTATCAAAATTAGGTATAAAATCCTACCAATATGAAAGAGAAGAAAACAATCCAACATATCATCCTGGAAGAACTGCTAGATTATATTCCAATGGTGAATATTTAGGGATAATAGGTGAAATACATCCTGATGTATTAGAGAACTATGATATGAAAGCTAGAGTATATACAGCCCAAATAGATTTTGATAAAGTTGTTGAATTAACTAATCTGGAAATTAAATATAAACCTCTTCCAAAATACCCTGCTATGGTAAGAGATATAGCTATAGTAGTTAAAGAAGATGTATTGGTTGGAGATATTGAAAAGATTATTATGAAACATGGATTAGGCTTGATTGAGTCTCTTAAATTATTTGATATATATAGAGGAAGTCAGATTGGAGAAGGATTAAAGAGTGTTGCATACTCTATAGTTTATAGATCATATGAGAGAACCCTAACTGATGATGAAGTAAATGAAATTCAAGATTCAATTATAAGGGACTTGGAAAATAGTATTGGTGCTAAGTTAAGGAGTATTTAAGGGTAGATTTTTTCTACCCTTTTTCCAAAATTAAAACATTTAGGGGGATAGTTATGCCAGAAAAAAATAGGATTAATGTAATTATTGATGGTCGTAACTTTACAGTAGTTGGAGCAGATGATGAAGACTATGTGAAAAGTCTTGCCCATTATGTAGATAAAAGAATTAAAAACTTAGCCACTAAGAATGAACGATTAAGTCAGACAATGGCAGCAACGCTAGCTGCATTAAATATTGCAGATGAGTTATTTAAAACAAAAGAAAAGTTATATGAACTTGAAAGAAAAGCTAAAGAACCATTGGAAAAATTCGGTGGATTAACTCAAGAATTAGAGGAATCTAAGGCTAAAATAAAAGACCTCGAAAAACTTTGTTTAGAGTATAAGGATGAAGTTATTAAAACTAAATTAAGCAAAGAAGAGCAATATAAAGAAATTAGTAAAATTAAAGAAGAATTAGAAAAAAAGGAAAAAGAAATAGAAGAATTAAAAAAACAAAATAAAAATTTACATGATAAAAATTTTCAAAATCAACTAGAGTTAGTTGAAGTTCGAAAGGAATTATCAGAAATACTAAAATTATTTGATGATGAAGAATAGGAGGAACTTATTTCCTGTGAAAAAAGATATAGAATTACTAGCTCCAGTGGGCAGTAAAGAAGCACTTATTGCAGCTCTTCAAAATGGAGCAAATGCTGTTTATTTAGGTGGAAAATTATTTAATGCAAGACGATATGCCTCTAACTTTGACAATGAAGAATTGATAGAGGCTATTTCATATGCCCATTTAAGGAATGTAAAAGTTTATGTAACAGTAAATATTCTACTGGATGATAGTGAAATGAACGATGCTATTGATTATGCAAAGTTTTTACACGATATAGATGTGGATGCAATAATAGTTCAGGATCTTGGTTTTGCCAGCATTGTAAGTAAGTTATTACCTGATTTAGATCTTCACGCAAGTACGCAAATGACAATTAATAATTTAGAGGGAGCTAAGTTCCTTAAAGAACATGGATTTAAGAGAGTAGTACTGGCAAGGGAAACTCCAATAGATGAAATAAAACGTATAAGCAACAATCTAGAAATAGAACTTGAAACCTTTGTACATGGTGCTCTATGTATGTCTTATTCTGGGCAATGCCTAATGAGCAGTATGATTGGAGGAAGAAGTGGTAACAGAGGTACTTGTGCTCAACCTTGTCGTATGCAATACTCTATAGTAGACAAGAATGGCAACTTGCTACAGAATTGGGAAAAAAAGAATTTTCTTAGTCCAAGAGATTTAAATACTTTGGAAAATTTAGATATCTTAAAAGAAAGTGGAATAATCTCATTAAAGATTGAAGGAAGAATGAAAAGACCTGAGTATGTAGCTACTATTGTAAAAAACTATAGAAAAGCTTTGGATAAATCTATAAACTCAATTACAAATGATGACAAAAAGGATATTGAGCAGATTTTTAATAGAGGATTTACTAAAGGATTACCTTTTAACGACTTTGGAAGAAACTTTATGTCCATTGAAAGACCTGATAACAGAGGAATACTTCTTGGTAAGGTTGTACGTGTTGACAAGTATAAAGTATTTATAGAATTGCATGAAGACATTGAACAAGGTGATGGAATTGAATTCGAATTAAAAAATGGAGAACATAAAGGGCTTAAGGCTCCATTTAATGCAAGGAAGGGAACGACTATCCACCTTGAAAAGCCGGGTTTTATAGAAAGTGGTTCTTTGGTTTATAAAACTTCGAGTCAGAGTCTGTTAAATAGGGCAAAAGAATCCTATTTAAATGAATCCATAAAATACCCTATTGATATGAGTATAAGTATAAGAGTTGGCCATAAACCAAAATTAATTGTTAATTGTAGTGATAAAAATGTTGTAATAACACTAGATAAGTTAGTTGAGAAAAGTCAAAAGATTGCAATTACAAAAGATAAAGTGATAGAACAGCTATCTAAACTGGGTGACACTATTTATTATTTAGAAAATATAGATGTTGAAATAGATGATAATGCATTTATGCAAGTTAGTTTGTTAAATCAGTTGAGGCGTGATGCAGTTGATAAACTTAATAGTGAGATAAAGATAATTAATAACAGAAAAATAATTAATAATAAAGAATTCGAGGAGTTAAAGAGTAGGTATTTCAATTTTATTAAACTAGAAAATGATGAACAAAAAAAATTGACCATAAAGGTTAGCAATGTTAAACAATTTGAAAAATTAGATTTGGATAAACTAGACAGAGTATATTTAGGATTCTATGACAATTTACAGGTAGTAGTAGATAAAATAAAAGAATATGGAAAAGAAGCATATCTTTGGACAGATAAAATTCTATATTCTAATGACCTAATCAAATTAGAACAAGTTCTTAAAGCAACTAAAAATTTAGATGGAATATCAGTATCAAATATTGGTACCATGAATTTTGTTAAAGATAGATTTGATTTAGATATTCATACTGACATTGGTTTAAATGCATTTAATTCGCATACTGTTAAATTTTTAAAAGAAAATAATATAAAAAGTATAACATTATCACCTGAACTAAATCTGTCACAGATTAGAAATATCATAAAAAATATTGGCGGAAATTTAGAAGGAATTGTATACGGATTTCTTCCGGTTATGATAACAAGGAATTGTCCTATGGCATTTATTAAGGGGTGCATTGATGATAAGAACTGTAAGAGTTGTAATTTTGCAAATGGATACGGATTAAAGGATAGAATGGGAGTTACGTTTAATTTAGAGCGTAAGGACGGATATTCTGTAATATACAATTCGGTACCTTTGTTTGTATTAGATAATTTAGACTCCATTTCAAACGCAGGGATTGATATGTTTAGACTTGATTTTACTAGGGAGTATAATAATATAACAGCTCTACAGAAAATGTATTATTACTATCTTAAGAATGATATAGATATTTACATTTTACAGGATTTTGTTAAGCATTTTAAAAAGGACAATTCTATTACAAGTGGTCACTATTTTAGGGGTATCCTATAAAGAGGTGAATTATGAACGAAAAGAGTTTAAAAGTTTTAGAATTTCATAAGATAAAAGATCTTTTAATCAATAAAGCTGAATCACAGCTTGGGAAAGAACTAGCTAGAGAAATTAAGCCATTAACAGATATAAATGAAATCCAAATTCTTCAACAAGAAACCGATGAGGCTTTAACCCTCTTAATAAAAAGAGGGAGTCCTCCTTTATATGGTATAAATAGCATTTATCAAGAAATAAAAAGAGTCGAGATGGGAGGATCTTTAACGCCAGGTGGGTTACTAAAAATTTCTGATTCTTTAAGAGTTTCTAGGGGATTAAAAGGATATATAAAAGAATCAAAGGATGATAAATACTCTAGTTATCCTATTATTGAAGATTTAATTAATCAACTTAGTGTTTTTAAACATATAGAAGATGAAATAAATAACGCAATAATTAGTGAAGAAGAAATATCGGATAATGCTAGTTCCACATTAAGAAGTATAAGAAAACAGATTGTAAGTAAAAATGACGCTATTAAAGATAAATTAAACTCGATAATAAATTCCCAATCCAATAAGAAATACTTACAGGATAGTATTGTTACTATGAGAGAGGGAAGGTATGTAATACCTGTTAAGCAGGAAAATAGGAGTAGCATTCCTGGGCTTATTCATGATATGTCATCAAGTGGTGCTACGGTTTTTATAGAACCGATGGCAGTAGTAGAGTTAAACAATCAATTGAGGGAATTGGAAATTAAAGAAAGAGAAGAAATTGAAAGAATCCTAATGGAGCTTTCAAACTTAGTAGCATCAGAAGCTTCTAAAATTGCGAATAATGAAAAGATACTTAAGAAACTAGATTTCATATTTGCTAAGGGTAAGCTTGCTATTGACTTAAATGCCACAAAACCTATATTAAATGATAGAGGTTATATAAATATAAGAAAAGGAAGGCATCCATTACTTGATACTAAAAAAGTAGTGCCAATAGATGTTTATCTAGGAGATGAATTTAACTCTTTAATTATTACAGGGCCAAATACAGGAGGTAAAACAGTTACTTTAAAGACAGTCGGATTATTTACCTTAATGGCACAGGCGGGTTTACATATACCTGCTGATTATAACTCGGAAATTGCTGTATTCAATCAAGTATTTGCTGATATCGGCGATGAACAAAGCATTGAGCAAAGTCTCTCTACTTTCTCTTCACACATGACAAATATAGTTGATATATTAAATAAAGTAGAATACAATAGTCTTGTATTATTTGATGAATTAGGCGCTGGAACAGATCCTACAGAAGGTGCCGCACTAGCAATGTCTATTCTTGATCATCTATTAAAAATGGAAGTAAGGACAATTGCAACTACTCATTATAGTCAACTTAAAATCTACGCTTTAACTACAGAAAGAGTTAGAAATGCTTCTGTTGAATTTGATGTTGAAACTTTAAGTCCAACTTATAGATTATTAATTGGAGTTCCAGGTAAATCTAATGCTTTTGAGATATCTAGAAGACTTGGTTTACAGAGCTACATAATTGATTATGCTAAGGACCTAATCTCAAAGGAAAATATTGAGTTTGAAGATGTTTTGCAAGCAATGGATAGAGACAGAAGAAAAATTGAAGAAGACAAGGCAGAAACGGAACGTCTTAGATTTGAAATAGAAAGCTTAAAGCGAATTCTATCCGCTGAGAAAGAAAAAACAAAGGATATGAGGGAAAAGATATTACATAAGGCTAGAGAAGAAGCTAGACTTATATTAAAGGAAGCTAAGGAAGAGGCCGATTTAATAGTAAGCGAGTTGAGAAGCATTTCTGCCGAAATTGAAAAGGACAGAAATAAGAGAATTCAAGAAGCACATGAAATGCTTAAAAAGAAAGTGGACGAAGTTGAGAGTTCACTTTCAGAAAATCTGTTAAATATAAAGTCCAAAAAACCCCCTAAAAATCTTAAAGTAGGAGAAACTGTTGAGGTATTATCTTTAAACCAAGTGGGTACAGTCTTAACAGAACCGGATGAAAAGGGCAACTTAGATGTTCAAGTAGGAATAATGAAGGTAAATGTTCATATCTCAACATTACGAAGAACAGATAGTGAAGAAAAAGAAAAAAACACCTTCAAAGCAAAGAAAATTGCAAGTAATAAGTCTAGAGCAATAAAAAATGAGATAGACTTACGTGGGAAAACCATAGAAGAGGCGATTTTAGATATAGATAAATATCTAGATGATTCTTACATTGCTGGTTTAAATGAAGTATATATTATCCATGGTAAGGGAACAGGTGCTCTAAGGGATGGTGTAAAGAATTACTTACGAGGGCATAAACATGTTAAGAGCTTTAGGACTGGAAAATATGGAGAAGGTGGAGATGGTGTAACCGTCGTAGAAATTAAATAGTAATTCAGGAGGAAGAAATGATAGATTTCAAAGATAAAGTTGTTAAATTAATCAAAAATCAAATTAATTTACTTAGTGAAGAAGAGATAAATTCCTTAATTGAGATTCCCCCATCATACGAAATGGGAGATTATGCATTTCCTACCTTTAGATTAGCTAAGGAGTTCAAAAAATCACCTAATTTAATTGCACAGGAATTAGCGAGTAAATTTACTGAAGATGAAAATTTTGAAAAAGTTGAGAATGCCGGTCCTTATGTTAATTTTTTCTTAAATAAAGGCAAGCTTGTAGAAACTGTTTTAGAAGAAATAAAAGTAAAAAGGGATGAATATGGTTCATCTAATATAGGTCAAGGAAAAACTGTAATAGTTGAGTTTTCATCTCCAAATATTGCAAAGCCATTCCATATTGGACATATAAGAACAACAGTAATCGGTAACTCCTTAAATAAAATATATAAATTTTTAGGATATGATACTGTTGCAATTAATCACCTTGGAGATTATGGTACTCAATTTGGTATGCTTATATCTGCTTATAAAAAATGGGGAGATAAGGAAGTTATTGAAGCTGATCCTATTAATGAACTTTTAAAATTATATGTAAGATTTAATTCTGAGGCAGAGGAAGATCCAGCTCTTAGAGAAGAAGCAAGATATTGGTTCAAAGAACTAGAAGATGGAAATGAAGAAGCTGTTGAATTATGGCAGTGGATTAGAGATATTAGCCTTCAGGAATTTAATAGGGTATATGATTTATTAAACATAAAATTTGACTCATATGCAGGTGAATCTTTCTATTCTGATAAAATGCCTAGAGTTATTAAGGAATTAGAAGAGAAGAATTTATTAAAAGAATCTAAAGGTGCTCAAATTGTAGATCTTGAGCCTTATGGAATGCCTCCTGCACTAATTACAAAAAGTGATGGCTCAACTCTTTATACAACAAGAGACATTGCAGCAGCAATTTATAGAAAAGAGACCTATAATTTTCACAAGAACCTATATGTAGTTGCTTCACAACAAAATCTTCATTTTAAAGCTTGGATTAAGGTTGTGGAATTAATGGGATATGATTGGGCAGAGGATTGTATTCATATACCTTTTGGAATGGTAAGCCTAGAAGATGGTACATTATCTACTAGAAAGGGAAGAGTAGTATTTTTAGAAGATGTATTAAAGAAGGCTGTTGAATCAACTGCTAAGATAATCGAAGAAAGAAATCCAAATCTTGAAAATAAAGAAGAGGTAGCTAAACAGGTTGGAATAGGAGCGGTATTATTCCAAGAACTATTTAATCAGAGAATAAAAGATTATGTTTTTAATTGGGATAGAACTTTAAGTTTTGATGGAGAAACTGGACCGTACGTTCAATATACACATGCAAGAGCTACGTCATTATTGGGAAAAGGTGAATTTGACTTAGATGAAAATGTTGATTATGGTCTTCTCAAATTGGAGGATGAAGTAAATATCTCTAGATTATTATATGATTTTCCTAATGTTGTACTAGATGCTTGCGATAAAAATGAGCCATATTTTATAACAAGACATATTGTTGAAATAGCAAAGACATTTAATAAATATTACAATAGTACACCTATTTTAGTAGATGATATTAACCTAAAGAAAGCAAGATTATCGTTAGTATATTCAGTTAAAACTGTAATCAAGACTGGACTAGGATTATTAGGCATAGAAGCACCAGAAAAAATGTAATTAAAAACCCTTTCTATATAGAAAGGGTTTCTTCTTTTAAATACTCTAAGAACTCATCTTCGCTAATTTCGGCAAGTGATGATAATTCTTGTAATATATTATTTCTAAGTTGAATAAATTCTTTAATATTTGTATTCTTTCCAGTATACTCTAAAGCTTCTATTATTAGAAGCATGTCATCTTTTGACATCTCTTGTATAGAGATTTTATCAAATTCTCTCATTTAGCTTCCCCTTTCTTTTGTTCTATTGTATATTCTATAACTTTTAAGTTAAACATTCAATAGAGAAGTCGTTTCTAAAACAATTAATTTGGAGAATTTTTAATAATAATGTAAAATAATGTTGATACAATATCATAAAAAAATAATTTAAGAAGGTGAACTATGAAAGTCATTTTAACAACTTTAAATTCTAAATATATACATACAAATCTAGCTATAAGGTATTTGAAAGAATATGTAAGAGAAATTAATCCTGTCGAAATAATAGAATTTACAATAAATCAAACAACTGATAGCATAGTAGGAGAGCTATATAAACAGGAAGCTGATTTAATAGGGTTCTCTACTTATATTTGGAATATAGAAGAAACATTAAAAATAGCAAAAACCTTAAAGATAGTAAGCCCGAATATTAAAATATTATTAGGAGGACCTGAGGTTTCCTTCGATATTTATAGCATAATGGAGGAAAATTCGTATATTGATTATATCATTTATGGTGAAGGTGAAGAAACCTTTATGGATTTAATTAGTGGTAAGCCTCTAAATGATATTAATGGTCTTGCTTACAGAAATGAAAAAAGACAAATTGTAATTAATTCACCTAGAGAATTAATTCATGATTTAAGTAGTATTCCTTCTCCATATGAAACACTTGGGGATGAATTTAAGAATAAAATAGTATATTATGAAAGTTCTCGTGGCTGCCCTTTTTATTGCAAGTTTTGCTTATCATCTACTATTAAAGGAGTAAGATATTTTCCAATAGAAAGGGTAAAAAGAGATATTTTCAACTTAATAAAAGGGGGAGTAAGTCAAGTAAAATTTGTTGATAGAACATTTAATGCTAATAAAAAATATTCAAAGGAAATTATGGAATATATAATGGAATTGGACCCTGAGAATATAAACTTTCATTTTGAAGTAACAGCACATTTAATGGAAAATGATACATTAGAATTCCTTAAAAAACCAAAGGAAGGGTTATTTCAATTTGAAATTGGAGTTCAATCAACGAATAAAAAGACTATAGATGCTATTGGAAGAGTCACTGACTTCGATAAGTTAAGAACAGTAACAAAGAGAATTAAAAGTTATAGAAATATACACCAGCATTTAGATTTAATAGCGGGATTACCATATGAAAATTATGATAGCTTTAGAAAATCATTTAATAATGTTTATGATATAAGACCAGAGAAGCTACAACTTGGTTTTTTAAAGTTATTGAAAGGATCTGAGCTGCGCATTAATGAAAAGGAATATGGTTTTAAATATTTGGATGTACCACCTTATGAAGTGCTTGAGAATAATTTTATTAAGTATTCTGAAATTCTAAAATTAAAAATGATAGAAGATTTAGTTGAAAAATATTATAATGAAGGATATTTTACACATAGTATTGAGTTCTTAATAAAGAACTTTTACGAAACTCCTTTTGATTTTTATGAAGACTTTTCCATATATTGGGACAGGCAAAGACTTGATAAGGTTTCCCATAGTAGAAACTCACTTTATCAAATACTTTTAGACTTTTATTTATGTAAAAACTATAATCATACAGACAGTTTTAAAGAACTGCTTAAATATGACTATATATATAACAATAAAAAGATAACCTTACCAGAAGGGATTAATAGAATCAATAATATATCTCAAGCTACTATACATGAAGTACTTAAAGATGATGAATTAATTAATAAACATCTTGATGAGGAGACGAACACCCCTACCAAGAATTTATTAAAAAAGATAATTATTGAAGGGTTTTCAAAGGATATATTCAAAATTATAGATAGTGGTTATGAACCAATTGTTGAGAATAAAGAAAAATATATATTATTCTATTATAAGAACAATGTTATTAATAGGTGCAAAACAATAGATGTTACAAATCTAATAAGGAGATGATAAAAAAGTGGATGTAATTAAGGATTTTATTTATGTTAACAAGCACTCATTTAAAAAGGCAAGTGTAGGTTTAAGTAAAAATTATTTGATTATTTTAACTGGTATAGCGTACTCCTTAATAAGCTTACTTGCTTTTAACATACTAGGTATAGCTTTTGCTGGCCCACTTTCTATTATAAGGGGATTCATATTATACTTCATACAGAGTACAATTATATCGAATTACTTGTATTTGCTATTTAACATAGTGAATTATAATCGTTTTACTTTAAATGATTTTAAGCAAGGTTTTATGTATTTTATTTGGAAAGTATATGGAGTTCTATTTATAATTTATGTAGCTCAGCTTTTGTTATCCGCTTTAAACAGCTTTTTTGGACCGAATGCAAGTTTAATTAATTTTATAATTCAAATAGGGATTCTAGTATTGCTTAATCCTTTACCAGAAACTATATACCTTAAAGGCTATATGCCACAGGATACCCTATTATATACCTTTGATTTTATGAAAGAAAATTGGTTGAATTGGGTAGTACCAAATATTATATTCTATTTGATTATATATTTTATTTCTGGACAATTGATAACCGACTTATTTGCTACAGGTATAAGTTTTAGATTTAATTATTCACCGGTTTATATATTGAGGTATTTATTAGCTCAGACTATTTTTTCTTTTATGATGATTTATAGAGGATATCTGTATCGATTATTAAGTACGTCAACTATGAGAAAAAGAATGTTTATGAATAGATATTAAGGGGGAAACCATGAATTATATAGAAGATCTTTTTAGAGAAAAAACTAAAGGTATAACATTTATAGAGTTAAAAAATAATTCTTCATTAAATATAAATGGATTAACTGTAGATGGAGGAACACCTTTACCACTTTTATTAGACAACTTATTAAAAGATATTCAATACAGTGATTTAAGCGAGGAGCTTAACTTACATCAGGTAATTGAAGCTATAATCTATTTAATAGGTGCTGATAAAAATTTCCCTTATAATGATAAGTACAAGAAAATACTTAATGCTTATGATAAAAATATAGATAAGTATATATTTTATAAAGGAATGAAGTTATTAGAATCTGGAGATTTAATAAATAGCGGTATACATTTTAGAGCAAATATAGACCTAGATCCAAGTAATCTTAATGCAAGGTTAAATTATGGCATAGTCTTAGAGCTTCTAGGTAAAGAATTAATTGAAAAAGAAAAGTATAAAGAAGGAGAAGAACTTCTAAATAAATCAACTAATGAATTTGAAACAATATTAGAATTTGACGATAAATATTCATTAGCTTATTATAAACTTGGTTATCATTATAGGTATAGAAATCAGTTTTTAAAGGCTAAGATAACATGGAATAAATTTTTACTATATGATAAGGATGAATCTAGATTACAAGAAATAAGGGAGCAAATTGATATTATTGAAGATGATGTAAAGTTTGAAGTTGGATTAAGTTATCTTACCTATAATGATTTTAACAAAGCTTTAGATTCTTTCTTAAAGCTTCTTCCTAAACATAAAGATAATTGGAATATAAATTATTTAATAGGATTATGTTATAAGGGAATGGAAGAATATGATGCCGCAATAGATTACTTAACTTATGCGTTAGAACTTAATGATGAAGAAGCTGATATATATAATGAACTAGGTATTATCTATTTTGTTCAGGGTTATATTCTAGAAGCAATAAAAATATATGACGAAGGCATTGAAAAAGCAGGAGATGACTATAAGCTTTATTTTAATAGGGGACTTGGTTATGTACAATTAGGAGAGCATAAAAAAGCATTAGAGGATATAGATAAAGCGTATGAGTTGAATCCCGATGATGTAAATATAGCAACACAAAAGAAGGAGCTAGAAGATTATTTAAGAACGATTTAATGAATTTCAAGAAGAATTTTTTAAAACATACTTGACAGTATCATAAAAAGATGTTAATATTTTAAAAGTCAGCTGTTCGATACAAAAACAGCGACTTAAAAAACAAAGAAAAAAGTAGTTGACAAATCAAAAAAGATTTGTTATACTAAAGAAGTCGTCTCAAGAGAGGCGGCGAAATGAACCATGATAATTAAACAGTGTGAGACTTTGAATAAACCAAAGTATCAATTAAT
>JAKELU010000006.1:18410-132267 GCA_022760735.1 Firmicutes bacterium FC7 | reverse complement strand
TGATACTTTGGTTTATTCAAAGTCTCACACTGTTTAATTATCATGGTTCATTTTGTTGCCTCTCTCGAGGCGACTTCTTTAGTATAGCAAATCCAGAACTTATTGTCAACAACTTTTTTCATTTCTTTTTTAAGCTTGTTTTGTTTGTTCTGAGTTACTTTTAATAATATACACGCATTCGAATAAAATGTCAACACTTTTTGATATGAAATTTCAAGTTTAATTATATACACTATTATTTTGCCTAATATATATGCATATATTCCTATAATTTGATACAATTAATGTATGTACACAAGGGGGAGATATCATGGATTTTAGACAATTAGAAACTTTTATTGAAGTTGCAAGATTAAAAAGTTTTTCCAAGGCAGCTGAGAAATTATTCATAACGCAACCTACCGTTACTAATCATATACAAAATTTAGAGAAGGAGTTAGGGACGATATTAATTAATCGAATGGGCAGAAGAATAAGTCTTACTAAAGCAGGGACACTTTTATATAACAATGCACTAAATATTATAAATGCTTTTGAAATGACAAAATTTGAAATGCAAACTTACCAAGGGCATATACATGGTCACCTAGATATTATTTCTAGTTCAGTACCAAGGAAACATTTATTGCCTCAATTAATCAATGATTTTTTGAAATTATATCCAGATGTAACATTTTCTATAAGCAATAATGATTCTAAAGAAGTAATATCCTCAATATTAGAGGGTGAATACGACTTTGGCTTCGTTGGGGCTAAATATGAAACTAATAGTCTCGAATATATAGATATCATGGAAGATAGGCTCGTTCTAATTACTCCTCCAAATTTTAAAGATGATTTACAGAATTTCGATGAAATCGAACTAAAGGATATTATAAATTCAAGTTTTATATTACGAGAGGCAGGATCAGGTACAAGAGAGATATTGGAAAATAAATTGAAAGAAATAAATGTTAACATTGAAGACTTAAAAGTAGTTGCCAATGTTGCTGATTCAGAATCCATAAAAGAAATGGTTGCTTTAGGAACAGGCGTTAGTTTTATTTCAGAAAAATCTGTACTTAAAGATTTATGCTTAAACAAATATAAAGTCCTTAATTTATCTGATATCGAATTACATAGAAAGTTCTATCTTGTATGCCATAAAAATAGAAATCTTGATCCATTAGGTAAAAATTTTAAGGATTTTGTATTAAAAAATAGGGTTAATGAATTTTAACCCTATTTTTTAATATTATTGTATGTAAATATAGTTGCTTGAACCCTATCGTTTACACCTATTTTTTTAAATATATTTGTAATGTGATTTTTTACTGTCTTCTCACTAATATAAAGTTCCCTTCCAATAGCTTTATTATCTAATCCAGCTGAAAGTAATACGAGCACTTCGTATTCGCGCTTAGTAAGCAATTTTACTTTTTCTAATTCAGATTCTACATTTTCAAACTTATCATTGCCACCATATGCTAAAACATTAGCTACCTTTTCATCGATAAAACTTCTCCCAAGACTAACTTCTCTTATGGCCATTATCAATTTATCTGGTTTAGCGTCTTTTATTAAATATCCTTTAGCTCCGATTTTAGTAGCTGATATTATGTAGTCTCTATTTAGATAGGCTGTTAAAATAATAACTTTACTAGCTATGCCGATTTCTTTCATTCTCTTTAATGAATCTAGTCCATTTAATATAGGCATATTTATATCCATAATAATAATATCTGGCTTTAATAATTTTGCTTTTTTTATAGCTTCTTCTCCATTACATGCTTCATCTATGACTTTTAGGTCCATATTTCTTTCAATGATTAATTTAAGTCCTTCTCTTACGAGGGTATGATCATCCACCAACATTATCTTTATTAACTTCATATGATGTATATATCTCCCCTCTATATAAATCTTTTTCTTAGCTCAGTTCCTATTTCTTTATCTATAATACCAACTTTTTTAATATACTCATTTGTACTTGCAACATTCCTTATTTCAAATCCAAATAGATACGATTCAAGCGCTCGTTTAACTTTCATAATGACAAAATCATCATCATAATCCCAACCATATCTCTCAAAATCTTCAATAATCATAAACAGAGCTTCCTTTACTTTTTTCTTACTAAAATTCTTTTTAATTAAATTATTAGTGTTTACATATGAATCACTATAATACTCATTATTTTCTCTAGCACTCTCTAAGACAAATTTGGTATACCCTATGAGACAGTTATTTCCTGAGCATGAACCACATTTACCTTCTCCAAGACATATATTATCTAAGGTTTCTTTAAGTGCCTTAGTTTGATTATATAGCCCTATAGCTGCCTTTTGTAGCTGAGATGAGTATTCACCTGATTTTCTAAGCTTCAATAGCTTCTTTATTAAAATTAACTCTGTTAATCCTACTAAAGAAAAGAATACGATAACATTTAATTCAGTTAATAAATTTTTAGGTAAAGTCTCTAAAAGTTTAATTGACCCAAAGAATAAAAATACCAGTGATGAAACTATTTTTATAACTACTTCTGGTATCTTGTCTCCTATTTTACTTCCTACAAAAATACCAATACCGCTGGTTGCAATCATCCCAAGGGTTGTACCAATTAGGATAAACATTGGAAAATTAGCCTCTGCTGACAATGTCATTGCAGTTAATTGAGTCTTATCCCCTAGCTCTCCTACAAAGAAAGCTAAAGCAACAGTATTTATTGGATTTAAAGCTTTTTTATTTTTCAGCTCCTCTTCATCATCCTGCTTTAAGGCATTTATTCCAAAAATAACGAATAAAAATCCTGCCCCAATTTGTATTAAATTCATAGGTACAACCTTTGATATGAAGTTTCCTAACAATATAGCTATACCATGATTTAATAGAACCCCAATTGTAACACCCAGCAAAACTTCTTTAACAAGATATTGCGTTGCAAAAGTCATTGCTATTATTTGAGTTTTATCTCCCATTTCGGCAGCAAAAATCAAAAAAAATGCTCTAATTAACTCCTTTATCATATCTTTCCTCTCTTATTTTAAAGACTTTTAGCTATTTAAAGCTAAAAGTCTCAATGTATACTTTATTATTTGATTTTTCTTGCACTTTCTCTTTTTATTAATTGGACTGGTAATTTCAATGTACGTTCGTCAATTGCCTCTCCATTAATTTCTTTTAATATCCTTCTAATAGCTACCGCGCCTATATCATAATAAGGTTCTTTTATGGTTGTCAATTTAGGTCTATAAATAGATGCTAATGAAATGTCACCATATCCAACTACCGAAATATCATCTGGAACCTTAATATTGTTGTCATAAAGATAATTTATTAACCCAATAGCTATTTCATCTTGACAGCAAAATACAGCAGTGACATTATTCTTCTTAATTACATCTAGTACATTGGCACCATCTCTGTAACCATCCTCAATTTTGTACCCACTAACACCACATATTAATGGTAAACCGCCTTTATTTATTATAGCGTCTGTATATCCTTTAATTTTGTGCTTTTCAATTGTTAAATCAATATCCTTATTCCAAGTAACATAAAGTATATTCTTATGTCCTAATTCACTAAGATAATCAACCATTAATCCCGTTGCTACTTCATCATCAATTGTTACAGTTGGTGTTTTTAGAACATTATAAAGTCTGTTTAAATAGACAAATGGAATTTTATATTTATTTATATTTTCTGCAATTTTTGTTGTAGCAATTTCAGATGCAATAATTATGCCTTCTACCTGTTTTTGCATTAATAATTGTATAAATCTTAGTTCTGTTTCTTCTCTTCCATAACTACTACATAGGACTATATCGTATTTGTACATTCGAGCAACTTCCTCAATGCCTCTTACTATTTGAGCTACATATGAATTGCCTATGTCATCAACAATTACTCCAATAAGGTTTGATTTCTTAGTTACTAAACTTCTAGCTATCTCGTTTGGTTTATAACCTAATTCTTCAATAGCTTTTAAGACCCTTCTTCTAGCTTCAGGACTTACTGGTTTTGAATCATTTATTACTCTTGAAACAGTTGATATTGAAACCTCTGCTAATCTAGCTACATCTTTTATTGTGGCCGACATGTTATCTCACTCCTTAGTCAATACTTCCAACAAAAATATTGGATAATACGTTACATACATTTAAGTTCATAAAATCGAATTCCTTCTCTTTAAGAGGTGCAGTTACATATAATATTGCCTTAATATGGTCTCTCTTAATCAATGGAAGAATTAAAACTGATTGCCAATTCTCTTCGTCCATTAAACTATCCTGACATTTGCTTACATTACCCCAATCGATAAAACACTCTCCTGCATTACTATCAATTATTTTCTCTACTAGGTTTTTATTTACATGAATATTAGTAATCCAAGACTTTTCTCTTCTCCTTCGCGAAAATTGTTCTTTAAGCTTTCCATTTTCATATAAAATAAGAGAAGCCGATTCACCTTCTACTATCTCTATAATTTTACCCAAAAATACATATACCTTTTCATCAAATGTTTTTCCTTCCTTAACTAGATATGAAACATCTACAATAGTAAGCATATTCCTATTATCTCTTATTGGATCACCAGTTACTAATCCTGTTAGTTTATCTATCTTATTTGAAGTCATCTCCATACCCGAATACCAAAGGGCATGTTGATTTCTCCCAAGTACTTCCTTTGCATAATATAGAGCTTGATCCGCTCTAGATATCAAATCATTTTTCTGAGTACCATGATTAGGATAGCTAGATATACCAATGCTTACAGTAATAGGACGTTCAATTCCTGAAAAATGAGTATTTTCAATGTTTTTTCTTATTTTACTGGCAATCTCTAAACCATCTTCAGTAGTTGAATTGTTCAACAATACTAGAAATTCTTCACCACCATATCTACCAACTAAATCAGTATCTCTAACAGATTTTTTTATCGTTCTTCCTAATATAGATAATACCTCGTCCCCTTTTAGATGGCCATATGTATCATTAATATTCTTAAACTTATCTATATCAATGATTAATAAGTTAAATGAATTATCGCTATTAGTGTATATTTCTAAAAGTTTATCAAATCTCTCTTCAAAATACTTTCTAGTATATGTGCCAGTAACCTTATCTGTTGTTGATATCTTTTGAAGACGGTCATTTTCTATATTAAGAAAAACTAAATTTACAAGACTACTGATTAAAGAATATCGTTCTAAATCAAATCTATTCAGAACTCTATCGGTTTCTAAATATATATAGCCTACTAATTTATAATCTTGAATATTTCCCCATCTTCTTCTTTCAATTTTGTCGTAACTATATTTTTTGTTTGAACAGATAGGAACACAGATTATACCCGTTAAATGATTAGGTATAAGATTTCTTACCTTATAATCATTTGCTACCTTAAGACTTCTATTAAATAAGAAATAGTCCTCGCTTTTTAAAGCATTATATAAAATAATTTGATCAGGAAGATTATTATCATCATTTAATGAAACCAAACTTTCCACTAAACCTGATTCATCATTAATTTTGATTATCATACCTCGTTTTGCAATTGTCTCTCTAGCCAGATAGTTAAGAATTAATTTTAGATTTTCTAAGTAATTATCACTCATATGACAGAGCAAATCCATAGTAGTTGTTATCTTACAATCACTATCTTGATAATAAAGTATATCATAAAATTCATCTTTTGATAAACTATCGATTATATCACTTATATCAAAATATGCTCCAAAATTATTTATATCTGCTTTATTGATATTTATTTTACTTATATCCTTTTTATATCCTTCTTCTAAAACGTATAATATTTTATCTTTTATAAAATCCAGATTTCTATAATTAAATAAACTATTTTTTAACTCACCCTCAGGAATATACCTTCCAATTTTATAAAGACTGTCTAAAACCTCTAGAAACTGTCTTAGTGCTTTTGAATAGCTTTTCTTTTCAGTATATTTTATCCCTAGATAAACTCTATAATCCAACCCTTCTCCGTACATATCATTGATATAAGTACTATTTATAATGTTTTCTGCCTCCATATATGAATCATCGCTTCCAATTAATAAGAGCTTAATTATTTTATAGTGAAAATTTAAAATACTTGAATTTATGTTGGAAGTTAGATTTTCATATACTTCAACTAAATTTTTTGCTTCTTCTAAATCTGAATAAATTAAGAATAACTTTGCCATATTTAAAATAAAACGCAGATTCTCTTGTACTATATTAGATTTCTTATAATTATTAATTAATTGATAAATACCTTCTCTGTCAATATCGTCATTTTTAAAATAATTTATATATATTATCCTTGATTCTGCTTTAAATAAACCCTTAATATTATAATCCTTATAGAAATTTCTAGCAACAATTGAATGCTTTTCAGACAAATCCCATCTACCAAACTGGTAATAAAATTCTCCTAAGAAGTTATTATATTCATAAAAAGCTTCTCCATCTAATATTGGACTTGTTTTATTAAGCATATCCAAATATGTATAGATTTTATAAGCTTTATCTAATTGATTAGTATTTAAATAAATATATCCTAAATTTAGATTACATAGAAAAACCATTTTTAAATCGTTACTTTTATCAGCAAGATTCCTGGCTTCAATTAAATTATCGAATGCTTTTTTATACTCTAATAAATCAATATACACCTCTCCTATATTATTAAGAAAAATTGTCATTAGATTATTTAAATTATATTTTTTTGATATCTCTAAGCACTGCTCATAATATTCTAAAGACCTTTCAAAGTCTCCATAGCTTTCATAAATCAAATTTCCTATATTATTTATCGGTTTTACAACATAATAAGGGAATTCAGATGATTCAAAAGCTTCGATGCTTTTTTTGTATTGTTCAAGAGAATAGTTTATATTCCCCTTCATATTATTGATTATTCCATTAAAATTATATAATTGGCCTAAATACTTATCAATTTTATATTCTTCAGAAATTTTAAGTGCATTTTCAGTGAGGGTTAGTACATTATCTAAATCCCCACTTCTAAGGAGTAATCTAGCCTTTAATAAATTTGATAAGACCTTACCCTCCTGCAAATCATACTTATTTGATATAATCTCTAAATCCTCTATTATCTTAGAAACATCACCTAGTTTATTCTTTTTTAATAGGGTTTCTCCTTTATATTCCATGGCTTTCATATAATATTCCATGTTATTCAAATCTTTAGTTTCTTCTAAAAGCAAAAATAAATATTGCTCCGTATTATCATCATCACCCTTTAATTGATAGAGATTAGTTAGATTATCAAGTATCTTTAACTTAATTTCTTTAGGGATATTATCGGAAATATTGTACGCCTTTTCCCAAAGTAATATAGAATTTGCTATATCTTTATAGTTTAGTTTTTCTGCTTCTTTTACTATAATACTAACAGCAAGCTCTAATTTATTTGCTCTTTGAAGATGATAGATAAGCTCTTCTAAAACTAATCCATAGTTTTGATTATATAAGTTTATAATTGTTTTTGCTGCTTTTAAATGTGATAATATTCCTTCCTCCTTAGATATGTTATGGTAAACATACCTTCTCAATTCCTCACTAATAATGTTATAGTAGTAGCCACAATCTCCAATACTCTCCTCTACAACCCTATCATTTATTAATTCTATTAAAATGCATTTTAGTTTTTCCTCTTCAATATTTATCATGTCTAGAAGCATATGTTCATTAACTTTTATATTATATATGGATAGAGCTTTTATCACTTCCAATTGAGTTTCACTATACTTTTTTAACTGACTTTTAATGACATCATTTAAATCTAAAGGAATTTTTAACTGAGATATGTCATAAGTTTTTATCGCCCAGTAACCATCTTTATGTATATATAATTCTCTTCTATTATACAGTTCCTTTACTATAAGATCTATATAAGCAGGTACACCTTTACTTTCATTATATATAGTAGCTACAAATCTATATGGGATATAAGAAATCCCTAAAAGTCCTCTTACATAACTACCAGTTTCCTCAAGATTTAAAGGTTTTAGATAAATATTTGTTACAATAGAATTGCTTGTCCAATTCTTAATAAATTTTATTACATTATTTGAACTTTGTAATCCTTCATTAAAAGAGATTAATAAGAAATATCTACCATTAGATGAATTTCTTATAAGATAGTCAATGAACTGTATAAAAGCAGGATTGGCCCTTTCAATGTTTTCTACAATAATATAAAGAATACTCCCTTTAGAAACTTCATTAACAAAGTTACATATTCTATTAAATAATTTAAATTTCTCATTAATTTTATTATCATTAATATCGGTTAGATAGTTTTCATTAAGCTCCGTTAACAATCTTGTAAAATCGTCCTTATATTTTTCAACTAAATCAGGTGAAGCAATAGATGTAATCTTCTTTATTAAGGTTGATATATTATGACTGTATAAAGATTGGCCATCTGATACATTATAAATAGTCCTGTTTTTCATTTTTAATCTAAATGATAATTCTTTTATAAGCCTTGTTTTTCCTAAACCATAACTTCCTCTAATAACAACACCTTTATAGTAATTAGATTTTTTTTCTATATTTTCATCAATCAGTAAAAGCTCATTTATCTCTCTGTCTAAACCAACCCTTTGTGCGTTAAAGAATAACTTATCTCGCTCCTTTACTAGGTCATACTTATAATCCAGTTTAAATGTAGATATAACTTCATCTATAATGGTCCTTAGTGATAAATTCCGATCTATGGGTAAAGTTTTTGTTAAATTATTAATAATGTTAGTTAAAAATAATCTTTCATCCGAACATAGTTTAAGTTCTTCTTTATATACATAGTTCCCATATGTATCTGGAGTATAATCTTTAAGCAATAAATATTTCATAATCATTCCAATAGAATAGTAATCAGTTTTATTCTCTATTTCTGATGAATTCATTAAAACTTCAGGTGCAAAATATTCCTCGTTGGAATCATGCGAAAAAATTTTCTCTGGGATTATAGTAGTTCTTGATAAGTTCAATAATTTTAATCCATCATCCTTAGAATAGTATATGTGAGAAGGGCATAAGTACTTATATGTAATACCTCTGAAATGAAGATAATCAATTACACTTAATATATCTAGTATAATATTCAATCTTGTTTCTAACCTTTTTTCAATATTAGAATCCTTTAATAATGGAGAATTAGTATAATCAGAAATTACATAAAATAATTTACTTTCTAACCATTTTAAATTAATAGTTTCAATTATACCAAAATCTATACTAGATAATAAATTTTTGTGTTTAATTTGTGATACCTTAGAAAAATTATCTAAATAATATGTTATAATTTTACTATCCTTTATTGGATCCAATACTCTCATATGATATACCTTTTCTTTATTCCATAAATCCCTTACCAAATATGATTCTTCAATTTGGTCTTTTCGTAACATTTCATCAATGATGTATCTATTGTTAATAAGTCTCATAACCCTTACCCCTTTGGTTTAAGAATGTTGAATTATTCTTCAATGGAAGAATATAGTTTATCTAAAACATTATTTAGCATACTTTTTTCTTCATTGCTAAAGCTATTTAATTTTTCTTCTAAAAATTTCACTCGTTTTTCTAACACTTTCTCAACTATATCAAAGCCCTTTGGAAGCACAATTACTCTTACTACTCTTTTATCTCTATCATCTCTCCTTCTAACTACAAGCCCACTTTTCTCCATTCTATCTACTAGATCAGTAATTGTACTACATGCTAATGCCATCTTCTCACTTAGTTCACCTATAGTCATATCACCATGATTTATCAATATCTGTAAAGCAGTAAATTGAGGTATTGTTAAATTTAAATCAATTAAAATTATTCTTTCTTTTTTCCGTATTACATAATTAATTTTTCTCAAATATTTCTCGACATTACAAATCAGGTCATATGAGTCTAATTTCAAATACTATACCTCCCTTATGCATTAATAAAACTGCTTTGAGTTTCTATATTAAAATTTTTAACCCTTTTGGAATTACCTGAAATTTAGCAGGTAGTTTTCCACCATATTCCCCATCAACATCTATATCCACATCATTTTTAGACTCTATAAATACTTCCTTTGTCTTATAATAAATCACATTAGGATGATTTATGTGATCCCCTGTTAAAATATTTATAAATATATTTGCTAAATCAGTTATAGCTGATTTCTTAATTATAACAACATCTAATAATCCATCTAATACATCAGCTTCAGGTGCTAATTTTTTAAAGCCTCCGATGGAAGAGCTATTAGATATAATAAATAATAAAATATCTTCCTGGTTACTATATTCTTCACTATTAATTTTGACGTTTATATGGTCCAAATTTTGTTGAGTGAGTTCTTTAATACCCTCAAAATAATAGGCCATTCTTCCTAAGAGAGCCTTCATATCAGTTGGAACTTGATAACCTACATTTGTTAATAAATCACCAGCAGCCACATTTACAAAATAATCATCATTTACCTTGCCAATATCGATATTTATTATTTTTTGTCTTTTAATCATTTTAAAAAATTCGGATGCTGTTTTTGGCAGATTTAAATATTTGGCAAAATCATTAACAGTTCCGCTAGCTAATATAGCTAAAGGTATCTTTCTGCTGCTATTCATTATCCCTTTAACTACTTCATTTACAGTCCCATCCCCACCACAAGCAACAATCAAGTCAAATCCAGCCTTACAACTTAACTGTGCTTCATTCATTGCATCATTCTTCTTTTTAGTAAAATATTTTGCAACAATATATCCATCATCTAACAGCATCTTACATAAAGCATCTATTTTTCTTTCCATCATTTGTCTACCTGAAGAAGGATTTATAATAAACTTAACACTCTTAATTTCCATAATTATCTCCTAATACCAAAAAGTATTTAATAGTCTTTATATTTAGTATATCAATCTTTTATTTTGAATCAATATATTATTAAAAAAGAACCCAATTTTGGGTTCTAATCTCAATTTCTTTGCAATGCTTTCTTTATCATTTCTATTATTTCTTTAATTAAATTAATATATTCTGTTATATTCTTTGCATTTAGCTGAAATGCTACTGCCGTTTCAGAAATACTATCTGAAACAACTTCCACTGTATCTCCAACCTTATGAGTAGTTTCATCAATTACGGTAGTAATGTCCTCCACCTTAGAGGTTATTGAATTCATATTCTTTACTAATCCACTTATCTCAGGTTCAAGGACTTCCAATGCTTCTTTTGCTTCTTTTGTAATGTCTTTTACATTTTCCGATATTTCAGGTAATTGTTTAATCGTTATATCTATTTCCTTTAAATTGGCATCAAATATATTTTTAGCTTGACCTAATATTTTATTTATTTTGTTAAGTACTATGATTAAATAGGTTAGAACTCCAATTCCCAGCAGGAATAAAACTAACGTAAACAAATCCTGTACAGTAAGGCTTGCGTTCATTACTTTTCCTCCTTTGTATAAGATTTGTTTAACTATTAAATTCGTCTTTTGTTTCCTTATTGCTCTCGTTTAATATCTCCTCTACAGATGCCATACCTTCATTATCCTCTTCAATAATTTCATCATCTGCCAATTCTTCTACTTTAACTTTTTTTCTATCTTTTAATTCCTTCATGTTCTGCTTTAAGTCATTTTTTATCTTTTCAGACCATTCCTTTGTTGATTCAATCTGCTCGGTTGCTGAATTTTTAACTGCACTAGCTACTTCTTTAGATTTGATTGCTATATCTTCCCTTGTTTCTTTACCGGACTTTGGTGCAAATAATAAACCAGCAGCAGCTCCTATTGCAGTACCTATTGCTGTTCCAACAGCTATATTTTTAGCAGCCTCTCTTTTCTTGGCCTTTTCCATCTGTTTTCTCTTTTCTTCAATTATCTTATTCAGTTTCATAGCCACACACCCCTTTATAGCAATATAAAATAACATAAATTAAACTTATACATAATTTTACCCTAAAATCCTTTCCATAATCAAACGTTATTTGTTTTTATTGGTATTTTCATATTTTTTATTTAATATCTTCATTAAATTTGCGGCTTGAATTCCACATTCTTCAGCATAATTTTTAAATAGGTCTGCCAATTCCATATCATCAATCTTTTTGGAATAAACCTCATAATCTCTAACCATCTCTTGTGCATCTAAAATTTTCTTCTTTAATATTTCTTTTGTTGTCATGTCCATAATCATAACCTCCATTATCATTTATTGGTTATTTTATCTCAATTTGTTATAAATTATACATATGGACTAATGACTTATTATATACGAAAAAACCCTTAGAAAATCTAAGGGTTTCTTCCCCACAATGCCGTCTTCTCAACTAATTCACGCCCGCCTTCTTCAAGGTGGGATTCCTGTTAACAGCTTCTAACTTCCCTTCAAGGAGGGCCTGTTATCCACTGCTAAACGCAGATACCCGCGTCTATTTTGTCGGTTGAATTAAATGAGATAACGCACATCGCAGAATAGATTAATTATATTATATATCTTTTTTGATCCATCTTCAAGGTATTATTTGTTTATTAATTTAAATCGCTAATTAACTAAAATCAATGATTCTATTTATATCATTCTCATCAATAGTCTCTTTTATCAATAATTCTTGAGAAATTTTTTCTAATTTATCTCTTGAAGTTTTTAATAATTCTATAGTTTCTTTGTATAATTCATCTAGAATTTCTTTAGTTCTTTCTATTAAATTATTATCATCTTTAATATCTCTTGACATCAATACATTTATGTTTAAAAGACCAAAGGTCTCATCCATACCTAAACTTCCTATTAGCGATAGAGCTATTTCTGTCGCCTTCTCAAGGTCTGAAGATGCACCAGAAGTTATATTTTCTTTACCAAATACTAGTTCTTCAGCTGCTCTTCCTCCAAGTGCGATCATTATATTATCATATAAATCTCTTTTAGTTTTATAAATTTTATCGGTTGGAATATTTAAGCTAAATCCTCCAACTCCTTTAGTACTTGGGATAATACTTACTTTAGTGACTCTGTTTGTGCTATCAACTAATTTTGCAACTAATGCATGTCCAGCCTCGTGATATGCTGTGATTTCCTTGTCTTTTTTATTAATATAGCTCCTATCCTGTTTTTCATCACCAACTAGAACCTTATAATATGCTTTATCAATATGTTCTTTAGTAATCTCTTGTGCATTAGATTTTATAGCATACATAGCAGCTTCATTCATCAGGTTCTCTAACTTTGCACCTGAGAAGTATACTGTTTCTTCAGCTACTTTCCTTAAATCTACATCATTACTAATTGGTTTATTTCTAGCGTGGAGATTAAGTATTTTATGCCTTGCATTAACATCTGGTAGTTCAACTTCAATCTGTCTATCAAATCTTCCTGGTCTTAAAAGTGCTTCATCTAGTACGTCTATTCGGTTAGTTGCTGCTACAACTATGATACCTTCATTTTCTTTAAAACCAGACATTTCAGCTAGTAAAGCATTTAATGTTCTGTCTCCTTCCTCGCTACCTACTATGTTTCCACCTTTTCTTTTCTTCCCAATGCTATCTATTTCATCTATAAATATTACAGATTTTTCTGCTTCTTTTGCTTTCTTAAATAAATCCCTTATACGACTTGCACCTAAACCAGCGTATACCTGAACAAAATCAGAACCATTAACAGCGAAAAAAGGAACATCTGCCTCTCCTGCTACTGCCTTAGCCAATAATGTCTTACCAGTTCCAGGAGGACCATATAATAGAACTCCTCTAGGTAATCTAGCTCCAAATTTCTTAAATATGTCGGGATTCCTAATAAATTCAACTAACTCTTTTAGTGATTCCTTTGCTTCATCATTTCCAGCAACATCATTAAATCCTATTTTAATTTCTAAGTTGCTATTTTCTATATTTGACATATTTGCCATTTCTTTTTCGGCTTGTTTAAACATATTTTTTCTAAAATACACTAACATGAAAATCAATGATGCAAATATAATTACTGGCATGACAACATCATCAACAGTTTGACTTCTTTCTATTACATTCACATTATATAGTAGAAGTTCCTCCTTAAATCCTTGTGCTCGAGGATTATCCGTAAAAAATTCATTTCCATTCTCCAAGACAACTTTAAGTTTGGGAGAATCTGTAAGGTAGACATCTTTAACTATTCCACTCTTTAAATGCTTTAAAAATAATGTATATGATAATTCTTCAACTTCTCTATTATTATTAAAGTAAACAAAGATGCTGGAAGTAACAACAATTGATACTATAAGCACAATGATAATAAGCTTAATATTTTTGATATTAATTCCCCTTTCTGTTTACGTCTTGAAAACTCATTTAAGTAACAGTAGAAATTGCATAGAGGCGAGATTTAAGACTTAGCACTTATTTACACAATATTAGTTACCTAAATTGATTATGAATAGTGTAATTCGTAACCTCATTATAACACCTTAAAAGGGGTTTAGTCTAATTCCTTCTATTGGAACTGCTTCATATGTGAACCAAAAAAACAGGAGATACCTCCTGTTTGACTTACTTATCGTTATTTAGTATTTCCAATAGCATATCTAATTTCTTTTTTTGAGTTTTTGATAATATTGGACGTATCTTATCAAGTTTTCCCAAAATTTCCTTATACTTCTCTGGTGATAATTTACTCTCCATTTCCTTATTTAACTTTTTGATCTCAGCTAGTATTTCTTCTTCAGATTTTCCCTTTAAATCCTCAGCCATCTTTTCAACAATCTCCAGCTGTTTTTCGTCAGGCATATTATTTTTTATACTATTTATTAACTCTTCTCGCTCTCTATCCATTCCACTACCCCCTTAAGCTTATTTGAGTTATAGCCTCATTTTAATTTATGTTCATAAAATTTATATTATTACTATCATTAGGTAAACAAATAAGCTTATTAGCATATAATGTTTAACATAAGGAATTAGGAGGTTTTAAAATGGATACACCTGTCTTATTGCTATTATTGTTAGCTATTAATAAAGGGTCTAATATATCATCTCAGGATACTTTACATACAGTCAGAAACTATTTAAGTAGTATAGAAATTAATTATGCTTATACTAAGGAGAAAATAAAAATTGCTAAAAAGGTAATTCCACTACTTCCTATAGAGTATGTTGTACCTGTAAATAAATCAGTTGTAATTGCTGAAAAAATAGTTAAAATCCTAGAGGTAAAGGAATTTATTAATTCTTATGATGATATTGATATTAAACCTATGGTCCTAGAATCTAAAGAAAGGTTGCATAGAATAGTTAATACAATTCAAGAAGAAGTTAAGAACTCTAAATTAGATGAATTCGGTATGGCTTTAGAATTAGTACTCAATATAGACAGGTTGAAGAAAATGATAAGTAGCTTTTCCAAGATAATGACTAATAAAAATTCTCTATCAGATCCAGAAAGTATATATACACTATTGGAAATTCTAATGGAAGGTAGCAGTGAGGAAGATAAAGAAAAAATGAAAGAAATGGTTAAAATGTTTGATATTATAAAGTTATTAAGTAATGATAATAAACCTAATGAAGATTAATCTGTCATTAGGTTTATTAAATTTAACATATCATAAGGTAATGGGGTAGCAAATTCCATACATTCCTTAGTTCTTGGATGCTTTGCTTTTAAATAATAGGAATGTAGCGCTTGACGATCAATATACTGGCTTTTTTCATTATATAAACTATCTCCTATTATCGGATGGCCTATATAATCCATATGAACCCTTATCTGATGAGATCTTCCTGTTATTATTTGCACTTCAACAAGTGTTGCGTCTTTGAATCTTTTCTGTACTTTAAATTTAGTTAAAGCACTTTGTCCTTTATCAGTAACTACCTTTTTTACACTTTTTTCTTCTTCTCTTCCAATAGGCTGATCAATTGTACCATAGTCTTCTTCTATAACTCCTTGTACAATAGCTAAATATTTCTTTTCAACTGTATTAGCTTCAAATTGTAATGCCATTTGTTGATGCGCAAAAGAATTTTTAGCAACAATTACAAGTCCAGTTGTATCCATATCCAATCTATTTACAAATCTAATTTTCTTTCTAATGTTCTTCTCCTTAAAATAATAACTAATCCCATTTGCTAATGTATTAGTTTGATGAGATTTTGTAGGATGTACAACCATATTTGGTCCCTTATTAACAATCAATAAATCATGATCTTCATAAATAATATCCAAATCCATCATTTCTGGAGCTATTTCCTCAAACTCATCTTCCATAACTAAGCTAACTATATCCCCATAATTAAGGGCTAAACCCTTCCTTTGAAATTTGCCATTGACTAAAATTTTTCTATCTTTATATAGTTTTCTAAATAGTCTTCCAGATACTTCCTTGATTTCTAAAAATTCTTCCAAGTTTAATCCATCATAATCATATGTAAAATTAATAATATTTTCATTCTCTAATAAATTCATAATTACCACCTTACTTTTTGATATACTATATAATATAATATATGTTGATTTAAAAATAAATAACAAGTCATCTCCGGAGGTAAAATTTTGAGTAATGATGTACGATTGATAAATATTATTTCAAATAGAAATTATGAATCTAGGAAAACAAAGAAAAAACTCATGGATGAACTCCAAAAGTACGGATTATTAGGAACTGAAGACTATAACAGAAATGCAGAATTAAATATCTGCATTGGAGGAGACGGTGCGTTTTTAAGAGCCATCCACAGGAATAAATTTCCAACAATACCTTTTGTAGGAATAAATACTGGTCACTTAGGCTTTTTTCAAGAAATTGCACCAGATAATATTAGTGATTTTGTAAAAAGATATGTAAATAAGGAATATGATATCGAGGAAATAACTCTTTTAGATGCTGAAGTTTGTACAAAGAAAAAGTGCTTTACCTTAACTGCAATTAATGAAATAGTTATTAAAGGCATTAAGTCTAAAGTCATTCATTTGACAATGTATATTGATAATAATCATCTGCAAAAATTTAGTGGTGATGGAGTAATTATATCTACTCCTGCTGGAAGTACTGCATATAATTTTTCAAGTGGAGGCAGCATAGTTTATCCTTCTATAAAGTGTTTACAGATAACTCCACTTTCACCTATTAGCTCTAAAGCCTTTAGGTCATTGCCTACAAGTGCGATTATTCCAGGTGATTTAATTATTTCTGTTAAACCTGAATTTAGATATGAAAATTCTATTCTTATAGTAAATGATGGTATGGAATTTAGATATGATGATATAGTAGACATATCATTGAAAATGTCTGATAAAAAAGTTTATAAGTTGAATTTTAGTAAGGACTCTTATTGGGAAAACTTAAAAAACAAGTTTCTATAAAAAAAGGTTAATGAAAAATTAGTATCATTAACCTTTTTCCCTTATTATATTATTTACTCATTAAATTAACGAATCAAATTCTTCTACTAACCGCTTAAATAGATTCATGGCATTATTTACTGGCTCCTCAGTAGTCATATCAACTCCAGCTTTTTTTAGAACATTTATAGGATAATCAGAGCTACCACTTTTTAGGAAAGCTAGGTATTTATCTACTGCAAGTTCTCCTTCATTTAATATCTTATTCGCTAAAGCTACTGCAGCTGAGAATCCTGTTGCATATTGGAATACATAAAAATTATAATAAAAGTGAGGAATCCTAGCCCATTCTATTGCTATTTCATCATCTACTACTACATTAGGACCATAATATAGTTCATTTAATTTCTTGTATGTCTCGCATAGGTAATCTGCAGTTAAAGCTCCTCCACTTTCTATATGTTCATGAATGATTTGTTCAAATTCTGCAAACATTGTTTGTCTAAATACTGTTGTTCTAAAAGATTCTAAATAATGATTTAAAAGATAAAGTTTTTCTTTTTTATCTTTTACACTTTTTAGCATATAATCCAATAATAATGCTTCATTTGCTGTTGATGCTACTTCAGCAACAAAAATGCTATAATCTCCATAAACATACGGTTGATTTTTTCTTGTAAAATAGCTATGCATAGAGTGACCCATTTCATGTGCAACAGTAAACACATTATCAAGTGTATCATGATAGTTTAGTAGTATATATGGCTTAGAATCATAAGACCCCCCTGAATATGCTCCAGATCGTTTACCCCTATTTTCTTTAATATCTATCCACCTTGAGTTAAATCCTTCATTCATAGCAGATAAATATTCATCCTTTAAAGGAGCCAAAGCTTTCTTGATTAATTCAACTCCTTGATCATATGGTATTGAAAAATCCACATCCTGTACGATAGGAACATATAAATCATACATATGAAGCTCATCTAATTTTAGAGCTCTCTTTCTTATTTCCATATATTTGTACATCGTATCTAGATTATCATGGATACCTTTAATCAGATTATCATAAACAGTTAAAGGTATATTGTTTGCACTTAATGAAGCTTCTCTACTATTTTTATAGTTTCTAAGTCTAGCATTTATAACATTTTTCTTTATATCTCCACTTAAAGTTGCTGCAAATGTATTTTTGAAATTATTATAGGTCTTATATAGTTCTTTAAAAGCACTTTTTCTAACTTCTCTATTCTTTGACTCCATTAGAGGAATAAAATTACCTGTAGTAATTTCTACATCATTACCATTCTCATCTTTAATCGTAGGAAACGTTAAATCAGCATCATTTAGCATCGAATATATTTTTTCAGATGCGGCAGTAACTTCCCCATATTGAGCTAATATTGATTCTTCTCTTGCTGAAAGCACATGCTCTTTTTGCCTCATTAAATCCTCTAATAAATGCTCATATACTTTTAATTCTTGCTTCTCATTTATATATTTCTTAATTGTTTCTTCATCAATAGTTAGAATCTCTGGTACAAAAAAGGAAGTCTTATTTTCTACATCTACAATCAGAACCATACCCTTATCAGATAATTCCTGAGATGAACCAAGTCTTGTATCCTCATCAAGTTTTAAATGGGTATAGGAATATAAATTTTCTACTAGTCTATATAGTTCATCCCTATCTCTAAGAGCACTATAAAGATTTTCCGCACTTTTTGTTATATTGCCTTTATGAGTTTCGAATTTCTTGGCCAATTCAACTGCTTTATCATAGTCTCTATTCCATGCTTCCAGATTCTCATACATTGATTCTAAATCCCATTTTAATTCATCAGGTATATCTTTTCTTTCAAGAACTTCTTTATTTGTCATAATATCCTCCTATTTAGAATTTTATATTATTTAAACCATATATAATCAGATCCCTTGCAATTGGAGCGGCACTTCTTCCCCCTGTTGAACCTTCTTCCTCTAGAACTACAGAAATCGCAATCTTAGGGTCATTAGCAGGAGCAAATCCAATAAACCATGCATGTGATTTACCTGAAGGGTTCTCAGCCGTACCTGTTTTCCCAGCCACCTGTACATTTCTTATACTTGCATTTGAACCAGTACCTGTTTGAACTACACCTATCATCATCTCTTTTATAGCACTTGCCTTTAGGCTATCTACAGCTACAGATAGTGTTTCCGTTCTATTGGACTTAATAATTTTCCCATTAGTAGAAACTACATTCTTAACCAATATAGGCTTTACAATTTCGCCATTGTTAGCTATTGCTGAAGCTGTCAATACCATATTCAAAGGAGTTGTAAGAACTTTTCCTTGACCAATCCCTGATGCCGCTAATTCAGTAGTCTCTAGGTTACCTTTAGGGTAAGTAGAGTTCTTTACAGGTAAATCAAAAGGTATATTGGAATTAAACATAAACCCCTCTGCTGTTTTCCTCAACTTATCTTCACCTACAACTACCGCCTTAGTTGTAAAATAGGTATTGCATGACTTTATTAGTGCCTGGTTTAAATCAAGATTGCCATGCGCTGTATTCTGATAATCACTGAAAGAATATCCATCAATTGTAGTACTACCTTCACAATTATAATTAGTTTCTACTCCAGGAGTATTCAATACTGCTGCTGCAGTAATTACTTTAAAAACTGAACCCGGTGTATATAGCCCCTGGGTAGCCCTATTTAATAAAGGACTATTTACATCCTCAGAAATTGTACCCCAATCATCTCTTAATCTATTTACATTAAAATCAGGCATGCTTACCATTGCATAAATTTCTCCTGTTTTTGGATTCATTGCAACAATTGCACCTTTTCTACCTTGTAAAAGGTTTCTAGCTCTTTCCTGAGTTCCATGATCAATTGTCAATTCAATATTGTTGCCTACCGTTGTTGGAGCAACAATATTAATAATTTCATCAATTGCCGAGTTTTCATTAATATTTAGAAGCGCATTATTATATATTAATTCTAAGCCCGATTTACCATACTCCCTATGGCTATAACCAATAATATGACTATAAAGGTTACCATACTTATAAAATCTTTGAATTGCCCCATCTCTTTCTTCACTATATACTAAAACATTTCCATTTCTATCCATTATGGATCCTCGTAATATCCTTTCCTCATTTATCCATAATCTCTTATTGTAGGAATTAGCTTTAATTTTTTCTGCTCTAAAAACTTGGAAATAACTCATATAGCCTATTAAACCTGTAAAACAAATACATAGGGCAATTAGTATTAAAATAATTCTTTTATTCTCTCTATTCAACTACTTCTTCCCCCTCATAATTTATATCTTCTGATGACACTTGGAGAATTCCTAAAGCAATAAAGCTGGATAAAATGGAGCTTCCACCATAAGATACAAAAGGTAAAGTAATACCAGTTAGAGGAAGTAACTTTAATACTCCACCAAGTATGATTATAGACTGAATACCGAACAATAGGCTAACACCGATTGCTAAAATCTTATAGAATTTATTATTTTGATTCAATGCTATTTTAAATCCTCTATAGACAAGTATCAAAAATAACATTATGATCCCTATCCCCGTAAAGATCCCCATTTCTTCACATATTGCTGAGAAAATAAAATCAGTATATGCTAGTGGAATAAATTCCGGATGTCCCAGGCCTAAACCGGTTCCAAAGAATCCACCTTCTGCAATTGCAAATAGGGATTGAGTAATTTGATATCCTTTATTATCTATAAAAGACCAAGGATCTATCCATGTTTGAATTCTAATCTTAACGTGGTCAAATAAAACATACCCTAAAATGGCTCCAATTGAGGATAATCCAATATTATATAATATTAGTTTTCTTTTCTCTTCATAAATAAATTGTACAAATAAAAATATCCCGTAAAATATAAGAGCAGTACCCAAGTCTCTTTGTAAAAACAAAAGTGCAATGAATGAATAGATAATACCCATAAGAATATAATCTGAATACCTATATTTTTTAAAGACATCTGGCTTATTGTAATAGGATGCTATTATAAATATTACTAGTATTTTAGTAATTTCCGCTGGTTGAAAACTAATGCCCCCAATATTAATCCAATTAATTGCACCGTATTTTCTGGTTCCTAATAGAAACGTCATTATAAATAAAAAATAGGATGCTCCTATATATAATGTGATCCATCTATCCCATCCTCTAATTAGCTTAATTGCAAAATATGTTAGATAAAATACAGCGATTCCACCTGACAACCATAATAACTGCTTCATACCCAAATTAGGATCGATTCTGTATATCATAATGATACCTATGGACATAAGCATTGTAACTATTAAAAATATATAATTATCCCCGCTTGATATTTTATTAAGTAAATAATTAGAAATATATATAATTAATATTAAACCAATCCAAATATAGTATATGGTTTTTTCTATATTGTTCCATTGACTGACTAACAATAAAAATAGAGATAATATCTCAAATAAAAAGAGTAAATTTCTTGGGGAGTTTATACTTACTTTTTTATTAAACATAATATTCTCCTACCCTCTATCAACAAATAAAAATTCTATATTACCTACTCTAATTATATCACCGTTCGATAGCTTCACCACATCTTCAATTCTCTCATTATTCACATATGTACCATTGGCGCTATCTAAATCTTCCAAGTAATACGCTCCTTCATCTTCAACTATCTTAAAATGTCTTTTTGAAACAAATGGATCCTGTATAAAGATATCATTATCTGAATATCTTCCCATTGTAATTTCATCATCTATTGAATAGTGTTCCTTTACTTTATATGGTAAGGAATCCCTTCTATTTATAAGCTTTAAATAAGCATTTCCTTCAAGTGTAATAGTATTTATACTTTTTATATCCAAATATATAAGTCTAATTATACTAAAAATAAATAAATAAATTATAATTATAAAAATATACTTAAATAGAATGGAAATTAAGTTATACATTATCACCCCTCCTCATGAATCTATGTTATCATAAAGTGTTTACAATTGGAATTATTTTGATACTTCTATTTATATTTCAAATTAAATCTGATACTATAATAGTGAGACTTGGAGGTGTTTTTAATGAAAAGGCTTACTAGATCTAGGGATAAGGTGTTAATGGGAGTATGCGGTGGAATAGCAGAGTTTTTTAATATAGACCCTACAATAATAAGATTGATTTGGTTTATATTAACTATACCACTTTTTGGGACCATGGTTATATCTTATTTTATCTGTGCAATTATTATTCCAGAAGATGATGGATATGTTTATCAGGACGGTCAAGATAGCAGACAATATAAAAATACTCATTTTATAATTGGAATTGGTCTTATATTGATAGGAGTATATTTATTGCTAAAAATTATTTATCCGCAAATAATCGACTTTAGCAAGTACTGGCCTGCGCTATTGATAATATTAGGGTTTTATATACTTATTAATTATAGAAATACTAATTATTGATTTTCTTCAAGATTATAATAACGAGGTGCAGCATGATTATAACAAGCATTGAACAGCAGAAAAATAATAAAAGATATAACATATATTTAGACAATGAATTTGCATTTGAATTATCGGAAGAATTAAAACTCAAATATGGATTATCTATAGGCGAGGAAATTGAACAGAGCTTTATTGATGAAATTTTAAGAAATGAAGAACAAAATAAGGTAATAAGTTATGCATTAAAGTTACTATCATATAGACAAAAAACTGAAACTGAAATGTATAAAGCACTGCAACGTAAAGGTTTTGACGAAGTATATATAGAATATACCATTAATTATCTAAAGAAAAATAAATATATTAACGATTTTGAATATGCTAAAATGTATATTAATGACAAGCAAAATCTATATAAATATGGACCAATTCGAATTAGATTTGATTTATTAAGAAAGGGGATTTCCAAGGAAATCATTAATTCAATATTAGTAATAAATTCTGATGATGAATATGACAATGCTTTTGAATTAGCACTCAAGAAACAAAGCAGTTATATTGGTCAGGATAAATACTCAATATATAGAAAATTGGGAGGATTCTTACAAAGAAAAGGTTACTCATACGATGTAATTTCTAGAGTTTTAGATAACCTACTTAAAAATTGGTGATAAAATGTATTATGTTTATATTATAGAATGTAATGATGGCACTCTTTATACCGGGTATACAACTTCATTAGAGGAAAGAATAAAGGCTCACAATAAAGGTATCGGCGCAAAATATACACGTGGAAGACTACCTGTAAAACTTTGCTACTATGAAGTGCATTCAAATAAGAGCGATGCTTTAAAAAGAGAAATAAACATTAAAAGATTGACTAGAAAAAAGAAGTTAAAGTTAATAAAAGGTGATTGAAATGATGAATCCTTTTCTTGAAAGTTTAAATAAAATGCCCATAATAGCTGCAATTAAAGAAATGGATAAACTAGAAATTGCACTTAATTCTCCATGTGAAAATATATTTCTATTATCAGGAAATATTTTTAACCTAAAAGAAATATCTCAAAGGGTAAAATCAAAAGATAAAGGTCTATACATTCTAGTTGATTCTATAGACGGTTTTTCAAAAGATACATGGGGATTGGAATATATTATAAAAAATATTGAATTAGATGGAATTATAACTAGTAAATCAAATTTAATAAAATTATGCAAAGATATGGGAGTATTTACAATACAAAGGATGCTAATCCATAATTCAAAAGAGTTGAAAGAAGGATTAGCATCTATAAAAACTTTCCGTCCAAATGCAATTAATGTTTGTCCTGGTATTATGTCAAAAATTATAGATAAGATGTATCAGGAAACTATGCTTCCTATAATCGCAAGTGGATTAATTGAAACCACAAAGGATGTAACCCTTGCTCTTACTTCAGGTGCAAAAGGTGTAGCATCTACTTGCAGTAGTACATGGTTTAACTATTAATCCTTATCAGCTTTAATCCCTTTCTTTTTCTTTATAGGTTTATTGTATATCCCTATAATGAGTGCTGATAATAATCCTATTATTCCACCTACAACTAATAGTATAAATAAGGATAAATTATTAATACTCTCTGCCTCTGTTAAAGAATCTAGAACCGAAAAAAAGTTAAATAAGCCAACAAAAATAAATATCATCCCAGGTATATATTTTACAAATCTATATTTGCCAAATATCAAGTTAACTACAACAGTAAGTACAATGCATGCCAGAGATATATAAAGCACAACTTCCCAGTTATCTAAATGCTTAAGTAATTCATCCATTTTCTCATCTCCATTCTAGTGTAATTTATTTAGGTCAATAATCTATTTGGATGCCACCATTTTCAATAACCTCATTTTCCCAGAGTTTAGCATAACGACCAAGTGCCCACTCAGACATGATCACTGATGAATCGTATGGCAATTTAATTTTTGCCACAGGGTCATTTATGATATCTCCATCTTCCATATAGTAAATTACCATATGAGAACTTGTAATTACAACCATAAATTCATTATTAGGTGATGAAAAGACATCAACTACATCAGGTATAACTAATCTAATTGCATCCCACGGTATTGAAAGTTCATCGTAGCTTACCATTTCTTTTGGAGGAATAGCTCTTAAATTAAAGTCCTTAAATAATTCCTCATCATTTTGCTTATAGTTTATACGTCCGTTAAAAATCCAATATCCATTTCTTCTTGTTAAGCCCACATTCTCCTCATTTGGTATAATTGTAGGGTCTACTGAAAGTACACTTCTTGCTCCTTCAGCATATATATTCTTCCCATTTTCACCAATTAAGTCACTTAGCTTAATTGGTCTTTTTTCTTGTAAATTATCTATTGCGTATACTTGAAGTGTCCTTCTTGAATTTCTGTCTAAGTCTATATTTTCAACAGAAATATAATCATTTCCTATAAATAAAATATTCTTTAAGATTGATGGCATACTGTTTTTCTCTTCTATTAGCTTTGTTTCTACTTCCATTTGCACCATAAAGAAACTTAAGTCATCTTCTATTATTTCGTCTTTAACAATTCTAAACTTTGGTGTTGCAGTAATTTCATCTGTTATATATTTTTCAGTTATCTTTCTTTGAGTATCAATTACCCAAAAACCATTTTTTCTAGGCAACAGTAATGTATCTAATTCATAAATGCCGCTTATCTTTCTGTTTTGACTATTTATCCAAATAGTCTTATAATCCCAATCTGGAACCTGGTTTGCTTCATCGTATGTAGGAATCTTTATTCCTAATAATACACCGGTTTGCAAGTTTTCATCTTCAACTACACCAAAAGTTCTTAACATAGTTTTTTCGACATTAATATATCTTTGTATTTCTTCTAAACTAACTTCTTCAACAACCCTTTCCATGCTATAAAAAGTATCATTAATATTTATAAGCATATAATCATCACTTATCTTAATAAACTCAAAAAAATAAGTGTTATCATTTAGAATTGTTACAACTTCGATATTTTCTTGCTCTATACCTAATAGTTTAGGAGTTGACTTGTATTTATAAAGTAAATAATCAGCAGCATTTACATATTTAATTTTATATGATGGCTGAGTTGTATAGCTGTCTCCTATTACGACCCCATCTTTATGAAATAGTGCATCTCTACCCACTATAGCTTCATAATCAGTATTAGCATTTAAATAAGAACTTTTTATTGCTTCACCGATTACCCATTTTCCTAAGATAGGAGGTATATTATTGTCAGGAGATGTTATTCTATCACTTACATCACCTTCTACGATATCACATGAAGTAAGGATAAATAATGATAATAAAAGCAATACAATAATACTCAATTTTTTCATACGATGATCTCCTCTATTGGAAGACTAACTATTACTTTTGTACCTTTGCCTTCCTTTGATTCTATATTTAATGTCCCACCATGTAATTTTACTATTTCATCAGAAATAGACAAACCAATTCCACTATGAGATTTACTGTTTTTACCCTTATAAAATTTTTCAGTAACATTTGGCAGATCCTCCTCTGGTATACCAATACCAGTATCCTCAATTTCTATAATATATTCTTTTCCTTTCTTAGTTGCATTTAAATATACTTTTCCGCCTTCATCTGTAAATTTAAAAGCATTGTCTAAAATATTAATAAAGACTTGCTTAATTCTGTTTTCATCACCAACATAACCTCCAATATTTTCATCAATATTTACAATAAATTGAATACCATTATATTTAGCCCTAGGTTCAAGTTGTTTAGAAATTATTATCATGGTTTTCTTCAAGTTGAACATTTCCTTTTCAAGTTGAATCCTTCCTGATGTGAAGCGCGAAAAATCCAATAATTCTTCAACCATTTGAGTCAATCTATCACATTCTTTTTCAATTATATCCAATCCATCATTTAGAAGTTCCTTATCTGGAATTTCTCCCGCTTTCAACGTAATAGCCCAACCCTTTATTGATGTGAGTGGAGTTCGAAGTTCATGTGATACTGAAGAAATAAAATCATTTTTTAGTTGTTCCTTCTTTAATATTTCATCGGCCATATAGTTAAGTGTATTTGATAGTCTACCTATTTCATCATTTACACGAACCCTGCTCCTAGTCTTAAATTGTCCATCTGCTAATTTTTCTGCTACGGCCGTGACCTCCTTTAGGGGCTTTATTATTGAGTTAGCAATAAATAAACTAACTACTCCAGATACAAGAACAACAAATACTCCCATCCAGACTAAGAATATAGTTATTTGCTTAATAATGTCATTAGTTTTTTCTAAGGATGATATAAATCTAATAATACCTATAGCTTCACCCTGATATTTTAAGGGCTTCGATACTGCTAAAACAGGTTCATCATCATATGCAACATGACCTATCCATACACCTTTACCATTAGTCAATGCTTCTTCAATATCTGGATAAATCATATTATCATTCTTGATTACACCTAAAGAATCCATTAATAGTTTCCCATCTAAAGTTAAGATCTGAACTTGAGCTGCAGTATGACGCCAAAAAACATCGATATCATCAATTATAATATCCTCAAGTGAACTTGAAGAAAAGTATCTGGAATAAAAATTAGTTGAAAACTCTATCTGGTTGGATAAAATCGATTCAACATTTTTATAATAATAATTTTTAATTCCATTTATAAGTAATACCTCTAAAATTACGACAGTAATTAAAATAATTAACATGAAACTTTTTACAAGTCTTGATTTTATACTTTTCTTCATATAATTCTCCTAATCTCTATCTCTCCATCTATAACCTATACCCCATACAGTTTCGATATAATATGGTTTACTAGGGTCTTCCTCAATTTTGGCTCTTAATCTTCTAATATTAACATCAACAATCTTCGAATCTCCTACAAAATCATACCCCCATACTATATTTAAAATTTCATCTCTTTTAAATGCTTTTCCTGGATTCTCCAAAAACAATTTAGCAATAGAAAATTCAGTAGGTGTTAATTCCATTTCAACATCATCTTTATAGAACTTTCTTGAATATACATCTATTTTAAATGGAGGATATGTTAGAATCTGTTGATTATCCACTTCTACCTTTTCCATTCTTCTAGCAAGTGATTTTATTCTAAGTATTAGCTCCATTGGATTGAATGGCTTTGTCATATAATCATCTGTTCCGTATTCCAAACCTAGGATTTTATCAATATCTTGACTTTTTGCAGTTAGCATTATGATTCCTAACTTTGGAAATTCGCTTCTCAATATTTTACATACTTGATAACCATCAATCCCCGGAAGCATTATATCTAATACTACTATATCAATTTTCTCTTTTCTCGCTATTTCTATAGCTTCTTCCCCTGTAGAAGCTTCCTTAACTATAAATCCTGCACGATCTAAATTTATCTTTACAAATTTTCTTATAGAATCCTCGTCTTCCACTATCAATATAGAATTTGCCATATTAATCACCCCTTAATTTTTATATTCCTCTAATGTCCTAAAAATATAGCCATTATTTAATAATTGTTCAATTATTTCTCTGAGTGCTTCCACAGTTGTAGGTTTTTGGTCAGTGTCATGCATTAATATTATTAGCTCATTTTTATTTTTTGAAGTCTCATTAAATCTCTTTAATAGTCTTTCTTTAGGTATATTTATGCCTTCTGCATCACCATTTAAAGAGTTCCAATCATAATAAATAAAACCAGCTTTATTAACTGCATTTGTGAAATTCTGTCCTTTGCCAAAGGAACCACCTGGAAACCTTACTATATTGGTTTCAAAATCTGCTCCTAATATTGTCTTTAGTACTTCATCTGCTTTGTACAAATCATTTAAAAAATTGTTAGGATTCTTATATATATAACCATAATTATGAGAGTAAGTATGATTCCCTATGCTATGTCCTCTCTCATATGTCATCTGAAGTATACCTGGATTCCTTTCAGCCATATACCCAATGACAAAGAAAGTTGCCTTTATATTATATTCATCTAATATATCCAATATTTGAGGAGTTACTATTAGAGAAGGTCCATCATCAAAAGTTAAATAGGCTATTTTCCCATTTTCTTCAGCAATACTTTCTCCCTCCATTTTTCCTTCGGCAATTTCTTCATTTAAAATCTCACGTTGTGCATTTAATTCTAAGTCAGCTTTTCTTTTCTCTTCAAGCTTAATTATATCATTTACCGCTTTATTAATTGGATTTCCCTCTGACATAATACTAAGAGTCTTCTCCACGTTCACAGCTTCAGCTATTCGGTCTCTAAAAAATCTATTTGTAATTGTGCCTCCTCCAATTATAGTAACACAAATTATAACAATTATTGCCAAAATAAATACCCTTTTCTTGTTTCTTCTTACTCTAATTTCATTTCTCATCATTTTAAGCCCTCCTAGCTGATATCATCTCTCTTTATATTATTATACCTTGTACAAATTTGAGTTACAAATTAATTAACAAATAGTTACAAAGAAATTACAAAGAAAAATTGTCTAGGTTAGGTCACAAAAAAATAGGCTTGAATCAGCCTATTAAAAAGGGTAAAAATATGGATTTGCGTAAATACCATGGTCACGATTTCTTCTTAGTAATTCAGATATTAAAAAGATTGTGATAATGTCTCTTACAATTCTCCTTCTGCCATAAAATCTCTGTGCGGAACTAACTCTACCCCTTCCTCTTCTATCCAATGGGTCTGAGTCTATTTCCGGAATTTCATTTACCAATTTTTTGTATACATCATCGATAATTAACTGAGCTTTTTCATCAGTTATCACATCGTATGAATAATCTGCTCCTAAATGCTCATTCATAGATTCCAACAACTTAGGATAGATTTTATAATATAACTCAGGATAATCCCAATTCATAAAACAACCTCCCCATCTCCAAATCAATTAAACACCGGAAGCAAAATTTGGCAACATCATAACCTCGTTATATATTATGAGAGGGGAGGACTTATTGACACAATTTAATTCGTAAGGTGTCTAAATTGTGAATTATAAAGATTTGAATATATCTGATTCTTAGCTAGTAAAGTCTCATGATCTCCATTTTCTACTATCCCATCACTAGTTAAGACTAGGATTTCATCAGCATTTTTTATAGTTGATAGCCTATGAGCAATAACTAAAGTTGTTCTACCTATTGATAGTTCTTCCAAAGATTTTTGAATCATTATCTCTGTTTCATTGTCTAGTGCAGAGGTAGCTTCATCTAAAATTAATATAGGAGGATTTTTTAAGAATAATCTAGCAATTGATATCCTTTGTTTTTGACCTCCTGATAATTTAACTCCTTTTTCACCAATAAATGTATTGTACCCATTAGGTAAACTTATGATATAATCGTGTATACTTGCACGTTTTGCTGCTTCAATTACCTCTTCATCACTTGCTGATGGATTACCATATAGTATATTGTCTTTAATTGTACCAGTAAAAAGGAATACATCCTGTTGTACTAATCCTATATTTTGTCTTAAAGATTTTATTGTAACGTCTCTTATATCTATTCCATCAAGAAGTATGGAACCTTCTTTAATTTCATAGAATCTAGGAATAAGGTGGCAAAGAGTAGTTTTTCCTGCCCCAGAAGGACCTACAATAGCAACAGTCTTTCCAGCCTTAATTTTTAAATTCAAGTTAGAAAGTACAGTATCTTCTCCATTATTATAACTGAAGGTTACATCCTTAAATTCTATATCTCCTTTTACATCTTTCAACTCAATAGCACTTTCTTTGTCTACTATATCAGCTTCAATATCCATAATTTCGCAAAAACGTTCAAATCCAGTCATACCATCTTGTAGTTGTTGAGCAAGTTCGGTAAGTCTTCTTATTGGCTGCATAAAATAATTTACATACAACGTATATGCGAATAAATCTCCTATGACAATAAGTTTTGAGTACACAAAATATCCACCAACAGATATTACAATCAAATTTAATATATTAGTAACTATGTCCATTCCTGCATAAAATTCTGCCATTACCTTATAAGCACTCTTTCGTGCCTGAGAAAATTCTTCATTGTAATCATTAAATTTCTCTATTTCATAATCTTCATTTGTAAAGGACTTAGCTACCCTTACCCCCGAAATACTATTCTCGAGCTGAGAGTTAACATTGGCAATCTTTTTTCTAACTTCTCTAAAAGAATCCTCCATTTTTTTTCTTCTGTTCATAACAAAAAGCATCATTAATGGTATAAATACAAAGATAACTAAGGTCAGTCTCCATTCAATTGTTAATAAAATAATGAAAGAACCTACTAACATAACCAATGATATAAATAGATTCTCAGGACCATGATGGGCTAGTTCAGTTATTTCTCTTAAATCATTTACTATTCTAGACATTATATGTCCAGTTTTAGTGTTATCGAAATAACTAAAAGGTAAAGTTTGTAAATGAGCAAAAATATCACGTCTCATATCATGTTCTATTTTTACTCCAAGGACATGACCCCAGTACATAACTATATAATTGCAGATATATCTTAATATAAATAGTACCCCCATTATAACAGTCCATTTCACTAATAAATTCATTTTTCCTTGGGGTATAACATCATTAATCATATTCCTAGAAAATATAGGAAAAACTAAGTCTAATGAAGCCATTATAAAAGAAAACAACATATCTATATAAAACAGATTTTTGTGTGGTCTATAGTATGATATAAATCTTTTTAACATTTTCTCACTCCTTATGGTATAATTATGTAATATATTTAGATACACGAATATTATATTATAATCTATTTTTTTTTACAATTATGTAGCAAATTCTAAGGAGGTATTATGAATCAATATTTGATGTTTATTACAACGTTTGTAATCCAGTTAATTATATCTATAGAGATGAACTTATTAGCACCATTAGCACCTTTTTTATCTGACTATTTTAACATTAAAGATAATATGGTGATTCTTTTTAATTTTGGATATTCTGCAGTAGGAATTTTAGTACCATTTCTAGGGATTTTATCTGACAGAATTGGAAAGAAGAGAGTTTTAGGATTTGCCTTGACACTTTTCCTATTAGGATGTATTACTGCAGGTTTTGCTAAAACTCCTATTGTTTTTGCTTTTGGAAGAATTTTTATCGGATTAGGATATTACTCGTTAAGCAGCATAAACCTATCCTATATTGCTGAATTTATTAGTTATGAAAACAGGGGATTGGCTTCAGGAATTTTAAGGATAGCGTTTGGTCTAGGAGTAATTTTTACACCAATATATGCAACTGGTCTAATTGGAAAATTCAACTATATATATAGTGTATATTTACCTCTTGCTGTACTTGGATTTATTGCATTATTAATGCTATTTAGACTTCCTGAAACAAAAATAGAATCAAATATTAAATTTAATAAAGATGAATTTATTCAATTAATAAAAGAGAAAAAAAACAAATTGATATTTGCATCACTCTTCTTCATATGTACAGCTCCTTCATTATTGCTAAATTTTTTAAGTATACATTTGTCTAATGAATATAAACTAACGCAACTAGAGATTGGTTTTGTATATACAACTATAGCCATAGGAACGATAATTGGTATCGTATTAGCAACATTATTAACAGATAGAATCGGAAAATTAAGACTTGCTAGGATCTTGTTTACTCTAATGGTTATTTCTATTTCATTAATACCATTTTTAAAAAATTTAGCTTTAATAATAATTTTTACTACACTTTTTATCTTGGGCCTCGATGGAGGATGGACATCATACCAGACCTTTGCTTCTGAGATTTCTACAGAAAAAAGAGGCACCTTTATGAGCCTCTTCTACATGGTAAACGCATTAACTGTTACCTTTTATTCACTTTTTGGTTCCTTTATCTATGCAATTGGTGGATTTAATGTAGCAATCGCCTTAGCATCTATATGCTCTTTAATTGGACTTATTATTGTAAATAAGCTTTTTGTCCATCCATAGGATCATATCATTTAATATATGGTCCTTTTCTTTTTCATTAAGTATTTCGTGATATAAGCCTTTATAAACTTTCAACTCTTTATCTTTTGAGGATATATTATTAAAAAAAGATACACTTAACTCCTTTGGAACAATTTTATCCAGCTCCCCATGCGTAATTAAACAAGGATAATTGTACTCTTTGACCCTTTCTTTTAATTCTTTTATACTATTAATCAAAAATTCAACATAGAAGTTCATAGTTGCCTTTTTTAAGACTAAAGGGTCCTCTAAATAAGCTTCAAAAACCTTCTTGTCCCCACATAAAGAAACATCTATCGGAATCTTTATCATGAGATTACTGAATAGCTTATTTATAATTGGTAGTATTCTTGCCTTTATCCCAGATATTGAAGGTAACATTCCCAATGCAGCTCCTGAGAAAATCTGTCCTTGTAATTTATCTTTATAAGCAATCCCGTATAATGCAGTTATTAATCCCCCCATACTATGTCCTAACATGAATAAAGGGACATCTTTATTCTCTTCTTTTATTTTCTCTACCATCTCATCACAGTCACTAATAAATTGATTAAAGGAGTCAATATGTCCAGATTTCGACCTAGATTTTCCATGGCCTCTTAAATCATATCTATATACGCTGTAACCATTCTCACTAAATTTAGCTGCTACATAATCATATCTATTTAGATGTTCAGCAAATCCATGGTTTATTAATATTATGGCTTTGGGAGAATCTGACACATCAACCTTATATCGAAGCTCAATGCCATCTCTCATTTTAAGGTACTTCATTTTTATCAGTTCCTTCTATATTCATATTTCTGTAACATTCATTGAGAGTATATTATCCATTGCCAATTTGCCAGCACCTATCATACCTGCATCATTTAAATATATTGCAGGCACGATTTGCATGCCTTTTGGATCATTTACATAGTCATAATAACTATCTATCATTTTATCCCACCAATAGTCCTTAGAATTTATAACTCCTCCACCAACGATTATCCCTTCAGGATCAAATATGTTTTTTAATGTGGAAATATAAATAGCTAAATTATTTGCAAAATTGTCTACAATCACTTTAGCATCTTTATTTGAATCATAACTCTTAAATATATCCTTACCTTTCATAAAATTACCAGTTAACTCATAATATAGCTTTTCTATGGCAGTACCTGAAACATATTGTTCCACACAACCCCTTTGGCCGCAAGAGCATTTACGACCATTTGGATACAAAATACCATGACCCAATTCTCCACCCTGAAAATTCTGGCCAAACCAGATACCTTGTTTTTTAGTATATATTGCTCCTCCAAGTCCTGTACCTAATGTAATCATTAAAAAACTATCAAAGCCTTTACCAGCGCCTAACCACCCTTCACAGATTGCTGCAACATTAGCATCATTTCCCACAAATATCTGATGATTAGGATATTTTTTAGATAAATTACCTTTTATATCTGTACCAGCCCATCCCTCTATATTGCCACCTACAGTAAGAACTTTCCCATTAAAGGTATCAATAAAACCTGGAGACCCAATACCAATGCCTATTATATCTTCTTCACCTTCAAGCAGTTCATCAATTACAAGGGAAATCCTTCTTATAACTTCTTCAGAACCTACACCTTTACCTGTATCTCGCTCAACTCTTTTAAGAATTAGTCCACTATCACTTATTATTCCACCACATATTTTTGTACCACCTAAGTCAATCCCTACAACTTTCATTTAATGGCATCCCCCTAATTTATTTTATTAATTAGCTCTGTCGTCTTAACATCTACTTCTTCTATTTCAATATTTTCAATTAAGTTATCATCAATTCCATAATCTTTTTTTAGTTTAAGTATTCTATAAACCTTCTCTTCTAATTTCTCTATAGTTAACTCACCATTCTCTACAGCATCAATTAAACGATTGTAAACAAGTTTTGGATTTTCGCTACCATGGCATATAAGTACTATGTCACCACCATTTTGCAGAAACTTTAATGATGCTTCCTCTATAGAAAAATTATCAATTATTGCTCTCATAGTCATATCGTCTGAAATAACTACACCATCAAACCCTAGCTTATCCCTTAATAAATCATCGATTATCTTATCAGAAAGGGATGAAGGGAATTTATCATCCACCTTAGGATAAAGTATATGGGCAACCATTATCATATTAACATCCTCTGCTATAGCAAGCTGAAATGGAATCAGTTCCAGGTTTTCTAATTCTTCTAAAGTCTTATCAACTCTAGGAAGTTCAAGATGTGAATCTACAGATGTATCTCCATGACCCGGAAAATGTTTTACTACTGGTATTATATTTCTAGATTTTATACCATTCATCACTTTAATACCATGTTTAGATACGGTCTTAGCATTTGTTCCAATAGCCCTATTTCCTATAACAGGGTTCTTAGGATTAGAATTTATATCTAAAACCGGAGCAAAATTCACATTAAAGCCCAGGCTTTTTAGTTTTATTCCTAAGTTTTTACCATATTCAAAAGATATATTTTCATCATCGAGATTTCCTAGTACAGATACATTAGGTAAATTTTTGAAGATTTTAGATAGCCTGCTTACAGTTCCACCTTCCTCGTCAATTGAAAGGAATATTGGTATTTTATTAATCCTATTTTCTTCTTTTAATGAGTTAAGCAAGGTAAGTACCTGTTTTGAATTATCTATATTCCTTGAAAAAAGAATAAATCCTCCTATCCTTAAATTATGTATGTGTTCAATATCTATATCGCTAATTTCCTTACCCTCTATACCAATCATGAGTAATTGCCCAATCTTTTCCTCCAAGGTCATATTTTTTATCTGTTCCTCTATGGGATCAATTTCGGGCGCTACTACAGGAGGATTAACTGGGTCTTTTACAACAGGTGGTTCCATATTCTTTGAACAACCTACTATTAATATAAATATACAAAAAATAATACTGTTTATTACAAATAAGTTCTTTTTCATATTATAATCATCCTTCGTCATTTATATATTTTATAATAGTTTTAAAAAGTTTACAACTTACCTAAAAAATAAGAGCCAAAATTAATGTCCACAGGACTTAATTTTGGCCCAAATATTATCTATTTATTATACAAAAATATTACTATCCTCCATTATATAAACATTATTTCCCTTTAGAACTTGTTTAGTTCTATCTCCATCTACTAGAGAATCTAAGTACACAATTTCATTTGGTACTACTTTAATTACTTTTATATTGTCCTTTTCATTATCAAGTACATACTTATCTGCTAGATAATTTCTTGCCTCATTATATAAAGATGGATTCTCTATACTAGTTGTTGCAGTACCAAATATCTGCACTCCTTTAATTTGACGGTAATTTAAGTAATCAGAATTAACTAATAAGCATACATTAGGATTGTTTTTTATTGCTTTAAACTTTTCTCCACCTGCCGAAAGTATATATACCTCTAAGTTATCACCTAAGCAATATTGTACTGGACTACTTCGTGGAATATTGTTATCACAAGTTGCTAAGGAACCATCCTTATGCTCACGTAAAAATTCCTCTATTTCTTTTCTTAGTTCATTTGTAGACATCAATTTATTATTCATAAGTACACCCCTATTATCAATATCATCTTTATTATTAAGCATAATAATATTTATTATTCCTTAATAATAGATAAAATACATGACAATGGAGATACTTTTAAACTAATATATCATTTGGATTGTAATCAGCATCAAAATAACTATTTAAATCAAATGGTGAAAAAATCCCCTTGTCAGTTACTACACCACTGCATAATTGAGGTGGTGTTATATCAAATGCAGGGTAATACCCTTTTACACCCTCCATTGTCGCTTTTGTATCTAAATGATAAAGAACCTGTTCTGGATCTCTTTCTTCTATTTTCACAGATTCAATCCCTGGATGTTTAGGATTTGGAGCTCCTGTAACAAAATATGGTATACCCCAGTAATGAGCTGCTAGCGCAATTTGGAATGTACCTACTTTATTAACCACATGCCCATCTACTGTTATTACATCAGCTGCTGAAGTGAATACATCAACATTTTTAGTTTTTATTGTGTATCCAGGCATATTATCTGTAATAACTGTCACATCTTCTCCCATGTCTCTGATTACACTAGCCGTTAACCTAGCACCTTGTAAATATGGTCTTGTTTCTGGACAAATATATTTTATATCTTTATTTTGCTTTCTGCTTTCAAGAACCATAAATCCAACAATTGTTTCTGCAAAACACTGGGTCATTACAGTTCCCTTATTCGGAAAATTCCCCACTAAAAAGTTGGCAACTTTTGATATTTTATTGTATTTATTGTTGGAAACTTCTATTACACTGTTGAATATAGCCTCATCTACTCTTTTCCCTTCATTTAAGGCATCTTTCGCAATACGTAAAGCACTATTTGTTACATTAATCATATTTTCGCTGGTAGTAGGCCTAGCGTGAGATAGAGTATAGGCTGCTTTTTCAAGATATTCCATAAAATCTCTTTCGTTCTTATTTCTTGCCTCATAGGCAGCTAAAGCCATTCCCATTCCTGCTGCAACATAAGGCCCTCCACTTTGTGTAACCATATCAGTTATTGCTTTTGCAACTTCCTTATGATTATCGCATTCAACAAATTCTACTCTCCTTGGGTATATTCTTCTATCAAGAATACGAACCTTACCGTTTTCATACCATGCAACGTTCTCATATCTAAGTAAAAAGGCTAAGTCTTTATCTGCTCTTTCCATTTTTACCTCCTCTTTCTTATTGATTGTTTCTCATTTTATTTTCGATATATTTTGGAATAAGATGAATTTCTCCTGCATTTAATGCATAATGATATATCTTTGCAGCATCTTCTACATATTCTGCTCGAATATGGGCTTGGTCTACACTTTGGCCAACAGCTAAAACACCATGATTTGCTAAAAGACATGCATTTCTATCATCTAATACCTTTAAAGCATTGAGTCCTAATTCTTTAGTTCCGGGTAATGCTATTTCTGCAACAGGAACCTCTCCTCCTAGAAAAGGAATCATTTCAATTAGTATAAGTGGTATAGGTTTTCTATTTACTGCAAAGGCTGTTGCATAAGGAGAATGGGTATGAAAAACTGAATATACATTATCTTTTGCTTTATATATTTCACAGTGCAATTGCCATTCTGATGAGGGCTTACGTTTTCCTTCTATTATATTTCCTTCTAAATCTATGATCACTATATCCTCAATAGTCATTTCATCATATCTAATTGAAGTAGGCGTTATGACTACAAGATTTGATTCTTTGTCGAAAGCGCTTAAATTTCCACTAGTCCCAGCAAAAAGACCTTGCTTATACGAATAAATTGATGTTTCCAATACTTGTTTTTTTAAAAATTCCAAATCTCCCATCTTACCTTCTCCTTAAGTTATGTTTACATAATTATATCACAATAACTACGTGGTTTCATTTATCCAAATAGATTCTATTATATAAAAACAAAAGCGATATACTAAACAAAGTTTGATTGTATATCGCCTAATAAGTAAAAGTGTTTTTTACTTTACTATATATGAAATCTTATAGTTAACTCTATAATTAACAATTTTATTGTCTTCTGCTATTGCTTGTAAGTTTTCAATATATACACTCTGAATATTATTAATAATTTTCGATGCTTCATTTACTGTTTCTTGCGCTGTGGAGTAATTTCCTATAGTTTTCTATCTCCTTATTATTTCCTAAAACAAAATGCTCAGGTTCAATTTCTACCCATCTAGGTTTATCAACAAAATAATCATGACAATTTGGGTCATAGATTTCAAGCTTTTTATTTTTTTCTAACCTTGGATCTGGTATAGGAATTGCAGATAATAACGCTCTTGTATAAGGATGTAGAGGGGTTCTAAACAACTTTTCTGTTTCTGCAAGCTCTACAATTTTACCTTTATGGATCACTGCTAATCTATCAGTAATAAATCTTACAACAGATAAGTCATGTGCAATAAATAGATATGTTAGACCTAACTTTTTTTGTAAATCTGTGAGTAAATTTAATACTTGAGCTCTTATGGATACATCCAAGGCTGATATTGGTTCATCTGCTATTATGAACTCAGGCTCCATTACAAGAGCTCTAGCAATGCCAATTCTCTGACGCTGACCTCCAGAAAATTCATGGGGAAATCTTGATGCAAATTCTGGTAATAATCCTACATCCAATAGTGCTTTTGAAACTTTTGCTTTTCTTTCTTCCTCAGATGAATAGTTCTTTAGATTATATAAACCTTCAGACACTATATAATCCACCTTGGCTCTCTCATTTAATGATGCCATGGGATCTTGAAAAATCATCTGGATTTTTCTTGTGATTTCCTTATCCAATTCTTTGTTAATAGATCCTGATATTCTTTTTCCATCATAAATAATCTCGCCATCTGCAATTTCATTTATTCTTATAATTGCCCTACCAATAGTAGTTTTTCCAGATCCAGATTCACCTACTAATCCAAAGGTTTCTCCTTTATAAATTTGAAAACTCACATCATCTACAGCAACGAACTTATTTTTCTTCTTCGTTCCAAATTCAACCCTTAAGTTTTTAACCTCTAGCAATACCTTTTTTTTCATGGTCTAACCCCCCATTGTTTGCGAAGCATTTTTATGGATTCTGGAGGCTCTACCCTCGGTGCCCTTGGATCTAAAAGCCAGGTCCTTGCTTTATGAGTAGGACTAACTTCAAAATATGGTGGTCTGATTTCAAAATCAATCTTCAAAGCTTTTTGATTTCTTGGAGCAAAAGCATCTCCCTTTATATTATTGAAAAGATTTGGAGGTGTCCCTTTTATTGAATAAAGAGGCTTTCCTTTCACACCCAATTGAGGTAGCGAAGATAAAAGCGCCCAAGTATATGGATGCTGACCATTATAAAAAACTTCCTCAGTCTTTCCTATCTCTACTATATCACCAGCATACATGACTGCAACTCTATCAGCCACATTAGCAACAACTCCTAAATCATGTGTTATATATATAGTTGTCAGTTTGTATTTCTTTTTTAAATCCTTTAGTAACTGTAGTATCTGTGCTTGAATAGTAACATCCAAAGCTGTTGTGGGTTCATCACAAATAAGAATTTTTGGTGAACATGCTACGGCAATAGCTATAACTACTCTTTGCCTCATTCCTCCAGAAAATTCATGCGGGTACTGATGATATCTTCTTTCTGGCTCTGGAATTCCAACATCATTTAATATATTTATAGCAACATTTTTTGCCTCTTTTCCCTTTATTCCTGAATGCAATACTATCGCTTCTTTAACTTGTTTTCCAATAGTTTTTAATGGATTAAGTGCTGTCATTGGTTCCTGAAAAACCATTGCAATTTCTTTTCCTCTGATATTAAGCCAGTCCTTTTCAGTTTTGTATTTTGCTATGTCCTCCCCTTTATAGATTATCTCCCCTGAATCAATCCATCCATTAGCATCTAATAGGCCTAGGAAGCTCTTTGTGAATACAGATTTTCCTGATCCAGATTCACCTACTATTGCAAGGCTTTCTCCTTCATATAAATCTAATGATGCCTCTCTTATAGCTGTAAGAATTTTGCCTCTTAATTTAAACTTTATAACTAAATCCTTAACTGATAATATTGGTTCTTTTTTCATATGATCCCCCCTATACATGGTTTCTAGGGTCAGCAGCATCAGCAAAAACATTCCCTATTACATAGAAGGAGATAGTGATTAATGATAGAACAATAGCCGGAAATATTAATTGATATCTAAGGGATTTTACCATCATCACACCTCTACCTTCATTAATTAAGTTTCCTAGAGAAGGAATACTTATAGGCAACCCTAACCCTATATAGGTTAAAAAAACTTCTGATCCTATTGCACTTGGAATTGCAAGAGCTAACCTTAGCATTATCACTGATACTAAATAAGGCAATAAATTTCTAGTAATAATCCTTCTGGTTGGTGTCCCAAGACATCTTGAAGCTAAATTATATTCACGATCTCTTATTATAACAATCTGATTCCTAACAAATCTTGCCATTGATAACCAACCTGTTATACACATGGCAAAAATAAGTGTTGGAATACTAGGTCTCATAATATAAGTCAAAAGTACTAATATTATCGTATGTGGAATATTATCAAGAACATTGTAAATTTCGGTAATTATCCTGTCTAAACTCTTTACATAACCCCATAATGCACCAATTATAATACCAATTATTGCTTCCCAAACACCTACTAATATACCAATTAATAGGGATGTTCTAGTTCCACTCCAAATCCTCGACCAAAGGTCCTGGCCTATTGAATTTGTTCCAAAATAAAACTCTTTATCTGGTTCATGATTTCTCAGCTGCATTCCAGTTGCTGGGTCTATGAAAATTTCAGTAGGAGATTTCTGATTCGGAAGATATGGTTGTATAATCGTAAATATAAGAAGGATTATAACTAAGTATAAAAAAAAGATTGCGATTTTATTTTTAGCAAAAACTTGAATTGTTGACCTCCAATAGGAATAATTTGAGTATCCTGCTCTTTGAGCTCTTGACTCATCAAATTGTGCAAATTCAAATAAATCTCTATTTATTCCATCAGATAATTTATCAATTTTTGAACTCATTATCTGGTCCCTCCTCTTTGAAGCTTTATTCTTGGATCTAAAATAGCCATTAGAATATCACCTAGGAAAAGACCAAAAATTCCAATGGATGAGTAAATCAATACTAGTGCTTGAACTAGAGTATTGTCCTGCCTTTGTATTACGTCCACCAGAAGGCCACCCATACCTGGTATCGAATACAAGGACTCAATATAGATTGACCCTGCAATTGTATAAAGAATTGCACTTGGTAAATATTGAATCATGGGCACAAATGCATTTCTTAATACATGTCTAAACATTATACTTCTATTTCTCAATCCTTTAGCTCGCGCTAATTTAACATAATCTTTATTTAATTCATCCACCATATATCTTCTCATCCACATAGCATATGATGCAATTCCTCCTAATGACATGGATATAGTCGGAAGTATCCAGGATGTTGGATCATCTACGTTAAACAATATTGGAAGCTTAAATATATCGGTTATATATAACTGTAAAAATAAATAGTACACCGCGGCAGGTACTGCACTTATAAATACTATATAGCCCGTCCCAAGTCTATCCCATATCTTATCCTTGTTTAAAGCCATTATTACTCCAAGTGGAATACCAATTATTAAAGATAAAGCCAAAGCAGCAAGCCCGAATTTTAGAGAGTAAGGTACTTTTGCTTTTAAAATATTTATAATATCAACTTTTGGCCTGTATATAATTGATTTTCCTAGGTCACCCTTTAGGAGCTGAGTATAGAAGTTCTTTAACTGTATATGTATAGGGTCTCTTAAACCCATACTAGTCAAAATAGCTTCTTTTTGGCTTTCATCTAACTTTTCATAATTGGCTCCAAAATATCCTTCTTCCGGCATAAGTCGCATAAGAAGAAATACGATAGTCACAACTATAAATAAGGTAAAAACCGATTGTATAAAACGTTTAATGGTATAACGAAGCATGTTACACCCTCCTTCTTTTCGAGCTTACAATTCACAATCGAATCGATATATAATTGTGAATTAAGGTTACTTATTTAACATTTATATGGGTAATATTAGTGTCTTTGGTTTTAAAACCAAAGACACTAGTGTTAATTACTATTTTTCAATGCTTCTGATCTTTCTTTTTCCCATATTTTCAGAGCTTCATTAAACTCTTCAGTATTCATTGGCTTCTTCATAACCTTCTGCCCCTTATATCTTTCAGAGGATACACCAAATGGTGAGTATTGAGATTCAAATGGATTTAATCTAGAAGCTGAGTATCCACCTCCGCCAACTGCATAAGGAATCACAAATGCTTGATCTATGAAAAATGCTTCTGCTTCAGCAAATAAATTCAATCTTTTTTCTACATCTAGCAGCTCGGCTTTTGCTGCATTTACCATGTTTTCATAAGTATTTTTTCCATTTGCTTCTTTATAGCCCTCGGCTAAATGAGGAAAATTGTATGTTCCATCAGGTGTAAACGGATCAGTATATGTTTCAGGATCTGCATAATCTGGTCCCCAATTACATTCTAAGAATGCATAATTACCATTTCGTCTTGTTTCTGATAGAAACCCTGTAGGAGGTCTTGCATCAATAATTATGTCAATAAAATCTCGCCCTAATAAATTTTCCATTTGCTGTTCAATTACTTGTGCTCTATTAGCCCAATCTATAACACCTGTATTATATGGCATTAAAATTTTTACTGGGAAATTCGCCTTGCCAGCTAATTCTTCCATAGCCTTTTGTTTATACTCCAAGGCCAATTCCTTATTAAAGCTATCTCTATTTGAAATCTCAGCTAATGAACCTAATTGAGTATAATCAGTTCCATTTAAGTCTACAAAGTTCTTTGGCGTAATTGTATTATGAATTCTATTTCCTGGTGTATAAGGTTCTTGAGTTAGCATAGCAGCCTTCCTATCTAAAGCATGAAATAAAGCTTTTCTAAAATTAAGGTTGTTGACCGCTACTTTCCAATTGTCCGGTTCAAATTCATCTGCAAATTGTGGATTAAAATTAAATGCGTAAAAATATGTGTAATAATTTGTTCTATTGGGCCTTACCTGTTCTTTCTTTACAGGATCATTCATCCATTCATCTAATACTGTAGATGGTATATCTGCATAATCTATTTCACCACGTAAAAATAATTCTGGTGCTAAAGTTGTAGCTTCCTTATTATAGATTGCATAGAGTTTTTTTATATGAACATTATCCTTATCCCAATAATTCTCATTTTTAACTAATATCCTTCTTGTTTGAGGCTCAAAAATCTCCAATATATATGCACCATTATAAAGTAGACTATAATTATCAGTTCCAAATTGGTCTCCCACTTCTTCTAGAAATTGTCCGTTTACCGGTAAGAAACATACATAGGTTACCATTGATAGAAAATATGGGACAGGCTTTTCTAAGGTATATTCTAGTGTATATTTATCTAGAGCCTTAACTCCTACTTGATTAAAATCTGTAATTTCTCCATTATAGTACTTTTCTGCATTCTTTATTACACTATAAACAATATTTGCAGTAGATGATTCATTTTTAGGATCAAGGATATATTTAATAGCGTCCACAAAATCCTGAGCAACTACTTCTGCATACGCCTCCCCTTCATGAGTATACCAGTTTACACCTTCTCTTAACTTAAAAGTCCATACTGTATTGTCCTCGGAAACTGACCATTCTGTTGCCAAACATGGTTTTACAACTCCGTACTTATCATAATCTACTAGGGTGTCAACTAGATTTGCTGCAACTGCAAACTCATTAGTACTTGCTGTAGTTAAATAGTTAAGTGTAGTTACCTCCCCTGAATATACATATTTATATTCTTGTATTTCAGCTACATTACTCTCTCCAGTTGGTATGTTACTCTCTAATTGGGTTGGACTTTTTGCTGTAGATGGAGTTTTAGCTGGTTTTTTAGGTGAACATCCAGCTAAAACAATTATAAATGCTAATGCAAAAGCAAGTATTCTCCTCATTTCAAACCTCCTTCATATAAAATACATACGTATTGGAATAGAATATAAAACAGACATTTAACGTACTTGTATCCTTCCCCTTGTTATATATAAGTATATTAATGAAAATTCCCATTTATTAATCTTAAATAGAAAAGGGAGTAATAAATAAAAAAAATAGAGCATCTATATGCCCTATTTCTTAATGTATATTAAAATAAGTTCCACCTATGAATTCCCTTAAAATAGAGGTAGGTGGTATTGCTTCCTCTAAATCTATATCTCTAAAATATTCTAAGAATTTCAGAAGCTTCTTAGCCTCACTATAGTATATACTTGAATTATCTATCTTTGATAGTAAAGGAACTGCATATTTCTTTAGTACTCCTAACTCATAAACTAAAGAAGAATTAAACATAATATCTGCCTCTTCCTGATAAGGGAATATATGTTTTTCTTCTCCTGCTCTTACCCCACCCCACATTTCAAATGTCCTTTGAGGGTCACTTCCTCTGAATTGGTTATCTCTAACTATCCTTCTTATTAACCTAGCATCTGATGTTGAAATGCGGTTATGTGCGTCTATGTTTAATTGAGTCAATGCAGAGATATATATTTTATACTTATTTTTCTCAGGAATCATTTCTGTAAGTTTAGGATTCAAACCATGTATCCCTTCAATAATTATTGGATGATCCTGATCCACCTTTATAATTTTTCCTGATTTCTCCCTTTTTCCAGTTATGAAATTAAATTTTGGCAATTCTATTTCATTTCCTTCGAGCAAACTAAGTAAGTCCAAATTGAATTGCTCTATATCGATTGCCTCTAAGGCTTCAAAGTCAGGAGTTCCATCCTCATTAAGTGGGGTCTTATCCCTATCTACAAAGTAATCATCAATCGATATTGAAATAGGTCGTTTCCCATTGACTTTTAGCTGAACTGCTAATCTTTGTGCAAATGTCGTCTTACCTGATGATGATGGTCCTGCTATAAGTATTATATTAATGTCTTTATCCTTACAAATTTCATCTGCAATAAATCCTATCTTTTCTCATGCAATGCTTCAGATACCCTGATTACCTCTCCTACTTCACCTCTGTTTACCTTTTCATTTAAGGATCCAATATAAGCTAAATCTAATATTTCAAGCCAATCATTTGATTCCTTAAATATCTTCGCAAGCTTCTTCTGCTCTATAAAATTATACATATTATAATCATTGTTTTTACGAGGGAATAAAATTATTACTCCAGGATAATAATATTTAAGCTTAAAATCTTTAACGAAACCAGTTGATGGAGCTAAATACCCATGGAAAGAGTCTACATGGTCATTTATTCTATAAATGCTTGCTCTCTCTTTATCAATTGACTTAAGTAATCTAACCTTATCATCATATCCAGCTTCTTTAAATATATTTATAGCTTCTTCTTTAGGGCAATCTGTCCGAATAATTGGATAATCCTTTTCAATGATTTCGCGCATCTTGTTCTCAATTTCTTTTATTTTACTAAAGGAAATATTCCTATCATTTTCAAATTCTGCATATAGTCCAGGTCCTAGAAAATGTTCGATAGACACATCTATATCCTTATATAATTCTTTACATGCCATAATAAATACAGCTGAAATGGTTTTTGTATATATTCTATCTCCATCATTATCTTTAATATCTAGAAACTTAATTTTCATATCTGGTAATACTAACTTATCTAGGTTGTAAATTTCATTATTTATCCTAGCTCCCAAATATTTTTTATATGAATCGCCATGTATCTCCTTAGATAATTGTAATAAGGTTGATCCTTGGCTTAATGAATAATCTCCATATCCATCTACATAAACATTTATCACTTCATTCACTAGATCATCCCCCTTTTAAAATAAATCTTTCTCTATTCTCAGATACTTCTCTTCCATAGGAGCCTCAAAGCTTTTTCCATTTAAGTATTCAAGAGGCCCTGAAAGGCCATTAAATTCAATTTTGTATCCATGTAGCCACTGATTTTCTAAATTATATTCACTTTTGAATTTCTTATTTGCGTCAGGATTTCCATATTTTCTATCACCAATTACTGGATAACCAAGAGAAGATAAATGTCCTCTTATCTGATGTGTCCTACCAGTAATTAATTCTATTTCAAGTAGAGAATATCCATTACATGTTTTGAGAACTTTAACATGTGTTTCTATCTTTTTTGCTCCTTCAATGTTCTCTTTTGAAACCTCCACCATATTTCGATCTTCATCCTTGTTTAAAAACCCTTCAGCTTTAAAATCTTTAGTCACCTTTCCTTTAACAATGGTCTTGTAAAATTTTCTAACTTTTTTTTCTTTTATAGCTTCATTCATAGTCTTTAGACTTTGATAATTCTTTGCTCCGATAATAATCCCTGAAGTGTTTCTATCTAGTCTATTGCATATTGATGGCGTAAATGTCTTCTCTATTCTTGGAACATACTCGCCTTTCTCTATTAAGTAACTAATCATACTATCAACTATATTTTCTTCAAATTTTCCTCCAGCACCATGCGATAAAATACCCATTGGTTTATTTATTAAAATTATATTTTCATCTTCATATAAAATGTTAGGAAGCAGCTTAGATTTTATTTCATCTTTTACTGCCATAAACTTATCTAAGGTTTCGTCAGAAAGGTATAGTTGTACCAAATCTCCTTCAACTATTATATCTTCAGGGTTTGCTTTACTTCCGTTTAGTTTAATATTCTTTTTACGAAGCATCTTGTATATAAAGCCTTGGGTTGCATTTGCTAAATATTTTTTTAAAAATCTATCTAGTCTTTGATTGCTTTCATTCTTATCTATTATTATTTCTCTCAAAGTTTATCTCACCTTTTCCTTTGTATTATGCTATAATTATAATATATTCTTAGGGTATTTCAAAACTTACTTTTTAAACATTAATGAGGTGAATTTTATGAACAAGATAATCGAAAAAATTAAAGATATATTATATGACTCCTTTGATTATGTAGTTATGCTAGCTATTGTGGCTATTGTGGTAGGTATTATTGGCTGGAGATTGGACATACTGTTTGCTAAGGATATTGATAAGCCATCTACTGATAAGGATGTCGTTGTCGTTGGGCCTGGTAAAAATGTACATAATGAACCAGGAAATGAAGATGGAGATGATACGGCTTTAGAGACAGATATAGATACAGAAAAAGATACTGATATAATAATAGAAGAAAATAAGGACAATGAAACTGTTGAACCAGAAAATCCTGTTACTAATAAGGAAATAAAAGTAATTATACCAGCAGGCTCATTACCAGGCAAAATTGCATCAATCCTAGTTGAAAATGGACTAATAGATAATAGTAAGAACTTTATCGCAAAAGCAGTAGAATTAAAACTTGATACAAAATTAAAATCAGGAACCTTTACAATACCAGTTGGTAGCTCATATGAAGAAATTTTAAGTATAATTACAAAGTAAATGTAAAAAAGAGGGTAATACCCTCTTTTTTAATATTTTTCATTGATGTATTCGTCAATTAATGAAGGTTTTATCCCCTCTATGAATACTCCTTCTTCCCTAAGAATTTCAAGAAACCAATTAGCTTTTGAGTGAAATATTGCTTCTTTATAATCCAATAAAACAACTTCGAACAACTTATCCTGCAATGACTTTGAAGCACACTTTACAAAATACGCCTCTACACCCTTAAATTCCAAAAATCTAAGGAGGTTTAACGCAGCCTTATCTTTTTCATGATAATAATTATTTCCCTTGTTTAGATAATATAAATAATACTTTTGATGTTTCTTAGTATTTCTTATCTCTTTTGCTAAGGATGTAAAATATTTTGCCATAACATTATAGTATTGATAGTTATACATACCTTTTTCAAAGCTATCAATCTTTAAAAAAGGCTTCATATTCATCCTTCTTACTATTTCATAATTGCCTTCGAGAAATTCTCTTTTTGTTATGTCACCATTCTTATATTGTATTATTAATGATGAACGGTGCTCAAAAAAAGTTTCAAAAATGCTTTTCCTTCGATATCTATTGATACTAATATCCAAAATACACACCCATTCTAGTTTAAATCTTTGTATGAAATCATTATACCATATTAAGATGCCAACTTCCAATTTAAATAGTATTAGCTCTAGTTTATCTTTCCTTTAAATAATCAACTTCCTCATCTGTTAATTCCCTATATTCTCCTGGTGATAGAGTTTCATCTAAAATTAAAGTTCCCATTTGAATTCTTTTAAGATATATAACTTTCATTGAAAGAGCTTCAAACATTCTTTTAATCTGATGAAATTTACCTTCTCTGATAATTAAATTTACTTTCGAAAATACACCAGATTCTATAATTTCTAATTCAGCGGGTAATGTTTTATATCCATCATCAAGTACTATACCTTCTTTAAATATAGTTATATGCTCTTCTTCTACAGTACCATCAATTTCAGCATAGTATTTTTTATCTACATGCTTTTTAGGTGACAATAATTCATGAGCTAACTTTCCATCGTTTGATATCAATAAAAGTCCTTCAGTATCCTTATCTAGTCTACCAACTGGAAATGGTTTGTAATTTAAATACTCCTCAGAAAGCAAATCTATAACTGTTCTAGTAAATGGATCATCTGTTGAAGACACTAAACCCATTGGTTTATTCATCATTAAGTAGATATATTCACGATATCTTAATTCTTCTCCATTTATTGTAATTACATCTTCATAAGGATTTACTTTATATTCACTTTTTATGATAGTATTACCATTAACTGTAACCAAGCCATCTTTTATGTATCTTTTAACATCTTTCCTACTACCATATCCCATATTTGCCAAAACTTTGTCTAATCTTTCATTTTTAGCCATTTCAACTCCTCCATGTGTATATTCTAACCTATGTTTCAATTAATTAAAAGTATAAAATAATTTAATTAGTTTAAAATATCAAATAGGTAGTAAAATTTTATTTATATTATAGACGAAAGGAGCTTTACTTATGAATAAACCATTAGAAGGTGTAAAATGTATTGTAACTACATGTGCTTATAATAAAGATGGCAATAAGTGTACAGCTGAATCAATATTAGTTGAACCAAAACATGCACATACTTCAGATGATACTGATTGTTCAACTTTCAAACCTTTAAAATAAATGATTTGAACTAAATAAAAACGGGTCCATTGGACCCGCTTATATTTAAATTGCTTCCGCAGCTTCTATTTCAAAACAGTACTCTCTTAATGATTCAGGTATTTTATCCATAGTGTAGTCAACATTTATATAAAACTCAACATTATACTTTTTACATATCTTTTCAAGTGTATCACTTAAGTACATAAGTTCTTCTAGGTCTAAATTTATTACTTTATATATACTATCAACATATATTTTTTCCAAATCATAATCCATTGATAAAAGACCACACAAAAAGCCATAGAAAGATTCAACATTCAAAATATTGAATTCCATGGCATTGATAAGTCTTACATTATAATTCAAACTAAAAATATGATCGTCATCTACGTCCACAAACGCGATATTTCCATTGCCCTCCTTCATATCCTTGTTAGCATTGTCAATTAACCATTTAGTTTTTCCAGCGCCCTTTCTCCCTAAAATGAACTTAACCATGATTGACCACCTAACCTTTCTTTTTTGATAAAAATATAGTTGTTTTAGTTTTATTTAAAATTTTTTAAAGCCTTACCATTTAAGTAATTAAACTTACTGCCTTGGTACCTGTTCTCCTCTTCCATCTTGGTAACGATTTCATCTCGTATTTTCCACCAAGATTCATGCCAATTTACAAATAAGGTATTTTCTTCAGGTGCTCTTCCCATTATTCTCTGAACTACTATATTAGGATCTAAGTATTCTAAAAAGGTTATTACTCTATGTATATATTCTTTTTTTGAAATTATATCAATTTCGTTATTTTTATATTGCTCAGCCATAGGTGTGCCATCAACAATATAAAGATTATGTAGCTTAATTTCATCAATACCTAAAGCTGAAATGATTTTAGCATTTTCAATGGTGTCATGAATATTATCCCATGGTAAATTTAAAATTACATGTGTACATACTCTCAAATCATGCTTCTTTATCCTTAAGACTGCATCTATAAATTCTGCTAATGTATGACCTCTGTTTATTTTTACTAGAGTATGATAATTTACACTTTGTAATCCTAGTTCTATCGTTATATCTATACCCATATTATACTTCAAATCAACAAGAAAATTCAAGTAATTATCATTTATGCAGTCAGGTCTTGTCGAAATTGACAACCCCACTATATCATCCATAATAGCTTCATTAATATATTTTTTGAAATCCTCAAGTGGTAAATATGTGTTACTAAAGTTTTGAAAATATGCAATAAACTTATTTGCATTATATCTCTTTCTTATATATTCCATATTCTTTTTTACCTGTTCCTTAACAGTCATATAATTTGGGAGGTTTTCAAATGACCCTCCTTCTTCTCCACAAAAAGTACATCCACCATGACTTATAACACCATCTCTATTAGGACAGGTTAAGGGAAGACTAATAGGCAATTTATAAACTTTCTCACCATATCTTTCCTTTAAATATTTCGCATATGTGTTGTATACTTTTATGTCCAAAATTCCACCTCTACCCTTTCTGAATCGAAAATTTTATTTAGAATATAGGCTACCCCAGAGTTATTATTGTCTTCTTCTGTTACTATGTCAGCAGACCCTTTAACTAACTCGCTTCCATTTTTCATTGCTATACCTAAGCCTACATTTTTAATCATATCAATATCGTTGTTGTCATCACCTATAGCAATGACTTCTTCTGCCTTAATTCCAATGCTATTACAATATTCTAATAAGGTAACTCCTTTATTCGCAAAAGGATTCATAATCTCTAACATAGCTTCAGCTACCTGTATATTATTTAATATGTGAGAGCTATGTTTTTTAGGATATTTGTCTATAAGCCCTTGATAAAACACATTCAGTCTTTCTCTACTTCCTAAATATACAAGTGCTAGTACCCTATCTACATTATACAATATATTATTACTAACTGCCTTAAATCTGCTAGGATTTTTGGAAATATATCTCTCAATAAAATTATCACTGATGTTCTCTTCTATTACCATATCAATTCCATCCGTAAAATAATCAACATGTACAATAGGATTCAAATTGATTTTTTTACCTTCTATCAAAATATCCTTAACAATTTCCTTTTCCATATATCGTGCAAAAATTGTTAGATCATCAGATGTATTTCTAATAATATTCCCATTATTTGCTAAAATAGTCAGCTTTTTATCAAGCTTTTCGGTTAATTTTTTTGCTGAATAATATCCTCTTCCTGTTGCTATTACAACCTTTAAGCCTTTATTAATTAAGTTATTTATTGTGATAATATTCTCAGTACTTATTTTTTTATTGTCATCTAGCAATGTTCCATCTAAATCCAAAGCTATAAGTTTATACAACAAATCACCTCTTAAAAAATACATAATGATTAAAAAGTACCTTGCATAAAATACAAAGTACTTTTCTTATATATTAATTATTCTTACTCTTCAAAATCCTCATCTTCAAATTCTTCAAAATCATCATCAGAATATAAGGCATAAAAAGCCTCAGTTACAAGATCGAATTCATCTTCATCTTCTATTGATACTAGCTCAAATTCATCATTCTCTTTTTCTTTATATCCATAAAGCAATACTTCTTCTTCACCTAGTGGTGCAAGAGCTATATATTCCTTATCTTCCACTTCGAATATACCAATTACTTCACATTCTAATTCTGAATCATCTTCTAACGTTAAATAGATTATATCCATATCTTCATGGTCGTGGTTACAATTTTCATCATGTACATGTTTATCGTTCATTCTCATTCTCCTTTTAAATATATTTGTTTATTTTATAGTACCCAATTATATTGGAATACACAAGAACTTTATTTAATATTTCCCAAAACTTTTTTTAATAATTCAAAGGTTCTTTCAGTTGAAGATATACTTAAACTTTCACCTGGTGCATGAACTCCCTTAATATTTGGTCCAAAGGATACCATATCAATATCTCCAAACTTCTCCTTAAATATCCCACATTCAAGTCCTGCATGTATAGCAGCAACTTCTAAATCTTTACCAAATAATTCTTTGTAGGAAACCTTAAATACTTCTCTTATATAAGAATCTTTATTGTACTCCCATGCAGGATAAGCGCTTGTACTTAAATATTTAGCATCAATTGCCCTAGCAATTAATTTCAACTGTTGAGCAATATTTTCTTTCAAACTACCTACTGAACTTCTCATTGCACATTCAATAGTTACTTTGTCTTCATAAGTCTTTACTACTCCAAGATTATTTGAACTTTCTACTAGTCCTTCAATATCTTGACTCATTGTTTGTATGCCATTTGGTATTACCATTAAAGCAGTAATTATTTTATTGGTAACTTCCTTAGTAAAGACATTCTGCAGTTCTCCACTTTCTTCTAAAGTAATCATTACATCCTTATCGCTTGTTGATAATTCAAATCTAACATCCTTATTAATTTCCTCAACAACTGATTTTAATTTGTCTACTTCAGCATTGCTGACAGCTATCTTAGCAAATGCAAGTCTAGGTATGGCATTTGATTTAGAACCACCATCAATATATGCAAGTTTTAAATCTATTTCCTCATTTATTTTATTTAAGGCACGCCCTAGTATCTTGTTTGAATTTCCCCTACCCTTATCTATTTCCATACCAGAATGTCCACCTAATAGTCCACTAACTCTTAAGACGAAAGTAGCTTTATCATTACCTATACTCTCCCATTCAATAGGAATCGTTATTATATTTCTTTCTCCTCCTGCACAGCTACCTAATATTGTTCCTTCTTCTTCTGAATCGATATTAATTAAAATTCTACCTGTTATATGTTTAGGATCTAATGAAGCAGCTCCTGTGAGGCCAGTTTCCTCATTTGTAGTAATCAATACTTCCAATGGGGGATGGTCAATATCATTTGATTCTAAAATAGCCAAAGCCATAGCTACTGCGATACCATTATCTGCTCCTAAAGTAGTTTCCTTTGCTATAACATAGTCTCCTTCAACAGATATATTAATTGGATCCTTTGAAAAGTCAAATTCAACATTATCACACTTCTCACAAACCATATCCATATGGCCTTGAAGTACTACAGTAGGCTTATTTTCGTATCCAGGTGTACCTGGTTTTTTTATTATAATATTTAAAGCTTCATCCTGAATAGTTTCTAATCCTAAATTTAAACCTACTTCTTTCAGGTAGTCACTCACTCTTTTTTCATCATTTGAGCATCTAGGAATTTTTGTCAACTCTTCAAAATAGTAGAATACTCGTTCAGGCTTTAATCCAGATAGTTTCCCCACTTTAATCATCCTTTCAACTTATTTAAATTTAATTTCCTTAGAAGTAACATTCCCAAAGATGTCTATAATATTTAATCTTATATGTTCATCTAGATTATCAATTATAAAATCAAATTCCGTATTAATTTTTGAAATATTATTTTCCCTATAATTTTCATATATAACTTCAGATGTATTATCTTCAATAATAATGCTGATGTAATCAATTAATGAGAGAGAATCATTTCTTAATATATCTGATATTATCTCAGTATTTTTCTTAGTAATATTTAGTTGATCCAAATCAAGATAATAGCTTTCTAAATTTATTCGAATTCTGTACATACCATCTTCAATCTTCTCATAAGTTGTTGACTTTACATTTATATTCCCAAATCTATTCCATTTATTACAGCTTATTATCCTATATGGTCTTGAATTAATCGCCCCTAACCTTTTTCTTATGGTAAGCAATGAACAATTTTCAATATCAGACCCTATCCATTTCCTGTTATGTTTTTCAGCTACTGCAAGAGTTGTACCACTTCCTGCAAAAAAATCAGCTACTATAGAATTTTCATTTGATGATGTTAGTATTATTCTTTCAAGTAAAGTTTCTGGTTTTTGTGTTTCATAACCTACCCTTTCCTTAGAAGTTCTTCCAACCATATCAATCGACCATACATCTTTTAGATTCACTAAAGTATACCAACCTATATCATCCTTGTATTCAGTTACACCTTTAAATCTATATGGTTTAAATCCTCTATTATATGATTTCTCCTTCTGGGGATTAAATATGTAATTCTTTGATGTTGAGTATACAAGGATATTGTCATGCTTTCTAGCATAGTACCTATTACTTGTTCCACCTGATTTGTAAGCCCATATTACTTCATTTAAAAAGTTATCAATACCAAAAATATAGTCCATAATCACTTTTATATAATGAACAGTCCTATAATCAACATGTACATAAATACTACCTCTTTCAGATAATAGTTCCCTCATCAGAAATATCCTAGTAGTTAACATTTCAAGATATTCCTTCAAACCACCTCTAAAAACATCAGAATATGCCTTATACTCAATAACCTTTTTTTCACCAAAGCTCTTCAACTCTACTCTCTTATTATAATTGGACATTGTAAAAAAAGGCGGGTCTATATATATCAAATCAAGTCTGCTTCCATATCCTTTAGCTAATAAATCCAAAATAGCTTCTAAGTTATCACCATGATACAGTAGATTATTAGCATATTTGTCTGAATATAGACCTCTAGTTACTACCAATTCGGATGCTTGCCTCTTAATTAGTTTTGATAGTAAAACTTCTGCTGATTTCTCACAATCTTTTACTATATCTACCAATTCATCTAGAATGTTCATTTTATCCTCCAGCTTGTTCGTTATATTTAATATATCATTTAAATTAATTTAGAACAATGAAATTTATAATTGAGAAGTTGAATATAGTTTGTTGTAATTAATTTCTTTGATAAAATATATTCTAATATAGGGGGGGTATAAATTGAATAAAATGGAATTTTTAAATGTTAGTCTGCCAGAGGATATAAGACAATATATATATTCAGGTTATTTTAATAGAGCTAAATCCTTAATTAATATTTATTTGAATCGAAATATTTCTTCATTGTTACGAAAACGCCTGGAGTTTGAATTGATAAGAATTAATATATTAAGAAAACATTATACTTATTCTATAGAAGAAGCCTTAAATCTTTGTAAGAAGAAAATAAAGAATTTTCAAGATGAGGAATTACACTTTTTGATTAATGAAAGATACGCTGATTGGATATATATTGATGGTGAAATTAAATTGAGTAAGAGTTTTCTAGATAACTCAATTAAGGTTAACAGAGATATAAAAGAAAGATTATTAGAAAAGGAACCCTTTGATAAGTCTAGTGAACTAAGAAATCAAGTTGTAAAGAATATTATACAAAACGGCAAGGTTTCTTATAAGTTCCACATTAAGGCTGGCCTTAAAATCAATACTGATAATAAGGTAAAAGGTAATACTATAAAAGTTCATATTCCAGTTCCAAAAAATGCTCAGCAGATTAAAAATATAAATATTATAAATTCAAATTATAAATATAATTTTTTATCACCAGAAAATTACCCTCAAAGAACGATATACTTTGAACATGAGCTAAAGGAAAAAGACGAATTCCTTGTTGAGTATTCTTATGAAAATCATATAAAATATAATAATTTAGATTATGATAACGTTGCTGAAGTTCAACCTAAATTTTACTTAGAAGAAGAACAGCCTCACATTAAATTCTCACCATTCTTAGTTGAATTGGCGAAAGACATTGTAAAGGATGAGAAAAATCCTTTGCGAAAAGCAAGGTTAATATATGATTATATAACAGAAAATGTTCAATATAGCTATATGAGACCATATGCAGCAATTGAATCTATAGCAGAATATTGTGCATACAATTTAAAGGGTGATTGTGGAGTTCAAGCTCTTTTATTTATTACATTATGTAGGATAGTTGGAATTCCATCAAGATGGCAGTCAGGGCTTTATGTAACCCCTTATCATATAGGATGTCATGATTGGGCTGAATTCTATATTGAGCCATATGGTTGGTTGTTTGCAGATCCATCATTCGGTGGTGGTGCTAAGAGAAACAGTGACATGGAAGGCTGGAATTTCTACTTTGGGAATTTAGATCCATTTAGAATGGTTGCTAATGATTATTTCCATTATCCTTTATATCCCGAGAAAAAGTTTTTAAGAAGCGACCCATATGACAATCAGGTTGGGGAAGCTGAAACGGAAATGATGGATTTAAATGATTATATAGAGAGTATAATGGAGATTATTGATGTAAAAGAAATATAAAAAAAGGAACGACTCAAGTCGTTCCATTTTTTATATATTCTCCCAGTTTATCTTTTCATTTAACATATCTACAAATTTTACTAAGTATTCTACATGTAATTGAGAAAATCTATCTTTTTCCGGGCTATCTATATCAAGTACTCCTATTACTTTATCGTTCTTAATTATAGGTATTACAAGCTCAGAATTAGAAGCAGCATCACATGCAATGTGGCCTGGGAATTGGTGGACATCTGGTACTAATTGAATTTCTCGTGTTGCTACTGCAGTACCACATACCCCACTGCCTATTGCTATTCTATTACAAGCTGGTAAACCCTGAAACGGACCTAAGACAAGCTCCTCCCCTCTTAAAATGTAGAATCCAGCCCAATTTATTCTATCTATAAAAGCATTAATTGTTGCAGCAGCATTGGATAGATTGGCAAGATCATCACTTTCAGATTCAAGTTGACCTCTTAAAAACATATTCATAAACTTTAATCTTTCTACTTCACTCATATTTTTTATTGATTTATTATCAAACATGGCTTACCACTCTCCAAACTTCTTTTAACATCTATTATTCTTTGATTTCTTGAACCTCTAAAAGGAATAGTTAAATCTTTTTCACTTAGTTCAAACTTACCATCTATTAAAATATCCGTATTTAATAAGAGATTGATAAATTCCTTTTTCTTTAGTAAATTTTCATAGGTATAGCCAGTGTAGGTAACTACATTCAAGCCCAATTCTCTAACTTTTTCTGCTAAATAACAGCAGCTATCAGGCTGCTCAAAGGGATCTCCTCCACTGAGTGTTATCCCGTCAAGTAATGGATTACTTTTTAGGATATTTAATATCTCATCAATACTAATTTCATATCCACCACTAAAGTCATGAGTTTGAGGATTATGACAGCCTTTACAATTGTGCCTGCACCCTTGGGTAAATACTACTAACCTTATACCTGGTCCATCTACTATTGATTCTTGAATAATACCAGCTACTCTAATTTTTTTATTGCTATTTATAGAATGAGAAGTGTTTAACTCTATCATTTTCTTCAGCTCTCTTTGCATCATTAAATCGATCTAAAGTACCAACTAGATATCCTGTAATTCTTCTTATTCTTTCAAAAGGAATGTCTCCCTCTTCTCTACCACACTTAGGGCAATTATCACCAATTATACCACTATAGCCACATACAGGATCTCTGTCGACTGGATGGTTAATGGAACCATATCCGATGCCAGTCTCTTTCATTAACCTAATAATCTTTTCAAAGGCTTCTACGTTCATTGTAGGGTCACCATCTACTTCAACGTAAGTTATATGACCTGCATTAGTGAGTTCATGATATGGAGCCTCAATAATTATTTTATTGTAGGCATTTATATCATAATAAACTGGTACATGGAAACTATTTGTATAATATTCCCTATCTGTAACCCCTTCAATTTTACCGAAAATTTCTCTATCTAACTTTACAAATCTTCCTGCAGTACCTTCAGCAGGAGTTGCAAGTAAAGTAAAATTCATATTATATTCCTTAGATATATGGTCCATTCTCTTTCTCATATGTTTTACAATTTCAAGACCTAATTTTTGTGATTCCTTAGATTCTCCATGATGTTTTCCAGTTAATGCCTTTAAACATTCTGCTAAACCAATGAATCCCATTGATAATGTACCATGTTTTAGCACTTCTCTAACTGCATCCTCGTCTTTTAATTTATTTGAATCTATCCAAACACCTTGTCCCATTAAAAACGGATAGTTCTTAACCTTCTTATTTGCCTGTATTTCAAATCTCTCTAATAGCTGCTCTATAACCAAATTTATTTTTTTATCTAACTCATTGTAAAATCCTAAAATATCACCCCGGTTATTTAAGGCTATTCTTGGTAAATTAATTGTTGTAAAGCTCAAATTTCCTCTTCCATTAACTATTTCCCTTGACTCATCGAATACATTTCCTATAACCCTTGTTCTACAACCCATATATGCAATTTCAGTTTCAGGTTTTCCAGGTTTATAATATTTTAAATTAAATGGAGCATCTATAAATGAAAAATTCGGAAATAATCTCTTTGAACTTACTTTGCAAGCTAATTTAAATAAATCATAGTTTGGATCGTCTTTGCTATAGTTGATTCCATCTTTTACCTTGAAGATCTGAACTGGAAATATAGGAGTTTCTCCATTTCCTAATCCAGCTTCAGTTGCAAGCAATAAATTCTTAATAGCCATTCTACCTTCTACACTTGTATCAGTTCCATAGTTAATTGAACTAAATGGAACTTGTGCCCCAGCTCTTGAATGCATAGTATTCAAATTATGAATTAAGGCCTCCATTGCTTGATAAGTTTTTCTTTCAGTATCTTTAAGAGCATTCTTTAAAGTGAATTTTTGTACTTTATCCACTAATTTCTCATCATTTAATACTTCTAATAGATACTCGCCTTCCTTGCTAAGATAATTTTCATTATTTGACATTGTAGGAACTAGGTTATAATCCTTTTCAAGGATATTAAAAATGTTATCAATATTTCCACTTAAATCAACATTGTCAACTAAAAGCTCTATGCTCTTTTTAAGATTTGTTCTATATAATTTTTTATAGGTTTTTCTTATACCAATGGCCATTCCGTAATCAAAATTAGGTATACTTTGTCCTCCATGTTGATCATTTTGATTTGATTGTATAGCAATACATGCTAAAGAAGCATATGAAGCTATATCTTGAGGCTCCCTTAAAAAACCATGCCCAGTACTAAATCCGTTTTCGAATAAATTAACTATATCAATTTGGCAACACGTGGTGGTCAATGTAAGAAAGTCTAAATCATGAATATGTATATCACCCGATTTATGAGCTTCAGAATGATCAGGATTTAATACAAATAGATTGTTAAATTCCTTAGCTCCCTCAGACCCATATTTGAGCATGGTCCCCATAGCAGTATTCCCATCAATATTCGCGTTCTCCCTTTTAATATCTGCATCTTTAGCATCTTTAAAGGTAAGATCCTCTAAAACTTTCATTAGTCTAGAATTCATTTCTCTTGCCCTACTACGTTCGGCTCTATATAAAATATATTCCTTTGCAGTTCTAGCATGTCCAGATTCAATAAGTACTTTCTCAACTGCATCCTGAATGTCCTCAACTCCAGGTGTGCTTCCTTTAAATTTATCTTCACAGTATAAAACAACCTTTTGAGCTAATTTTAATGAAGTATTATAGTCTTGTCCACCTGCAGCTTGTGCTGCTTTGAATATAGCATTAGCAATCTTTTCTATATTAAAAGGTACTTCCCTACCATCTCTTTTCTTAATTATAGTAATCATGTCTCTACCTCCAAAACACTATATATCGTTTATTAATTCTATCAAAACTCAATATATAGTGTCAAATATATTAACTTTATTTAATTATTTAAATCTAAGTCTGTAGCCGCATCTCTTACAGAACTCTTCGTGTACATGTCTGTTTGAGAATTTGTTATATATGTCTAAAGTTCTTTTACTTTTTAATATTTCTTTCAATCCATCTTGGAATATACTACCTAGATTTATTATCCCCTCTCCATCAAGACAACAGGGTACTACTGTTCCGTCAACTAAAATTCCAAGTTGGTCTCTTAATCCATAACAAAACCCCTCTTCGGAATATATATTATTATCTAAACTTGGCCATATAAACTCCAAATCTTTATTTAGATATAGTCTATCTCTTACCTTGATTTCATCCATCATATTGAAGCCTTCTAATAGCCTATTATCTAAATCCAACAATTCAATTAAATTTTTGAGGATAAATTCATTCTTAACAATATTTTCATCAATGTTTTCAACTAAATTCCATAGTCTTAATGCAATTATTATATTTAAAGTTTTTACCTCATCTATAAAGTTTATAATATCTTCCATATATTTTTCTTTATCATTATACCAACTATTCTGCTCTAGGCTATGGAGAGAGATATTTATCTGTCTTAAAGCAGGTTTTGTTAATAATAGTTCTTTGTTCTTTCCTAATAATGTTCCATTGGTAGTTAAATTAACTTTCTTTCCATAATCATAAGCTAAATCAAGAATTTCTCCTAAATTTGGATGTAATAAGGGTTCCCCTTTTATATGGAGATATATATAATCCGTGTAGTCTTTTACATTTTCAAGAATAAACCTAAATTCATTGACTTCCATGAATTTAGGTTCTCTATTAGTAGTTGGACAAAATTCGCATTTTAGATTACATACATTGGTTATCTCTATATATATTTTTTTAAATCTTTTCATATTTTCTCCTAGGCATTCATATCAACATGACAATATCCACCTGGATTTTTCTTTAAATAATCCTGATGATATTCCTCTGCATCATAAAAGCATTCCAACTTTTTAACTTCCGTAACAATAGGTTTATCATATTTATCATCTATCTTTGATACAAATTTTCTGATAAGCTCTCCATCAGATTCATCAGTATAATATATTCCAGTTCTATATTGGTTACCGATATCGCCTCCCTGTCTATTTAAAAGGGTTGGATCAATAATTCTAAAAAATCTTTCTAATAGAGTCTCTAGTGTTACTTTCGTTTCATCATATTTAATATAAGTTGTTTCAGCATGACCAGTTGTTCCAGTACATACCTGCTCATAAGAAGGATTCTTTACAGTTCCATTAGCATAACCTACTTGGGTATCAACAACGCCATTTATTCTTGAAAAATATTCTTCAACTCCCCAAAAACATCCTCCAGCCAAATATATTTCTTTCATTACATTAACACTCCTTTGGTTAATAATCCTTTTTAGTATATCAGATAATTATATTGAATATTTTATTTGTTTAAATGGATAAGCAATATAAAATCAGCGTTTTGTAATTGAAACTCTTTGCTATTTATATCAATACTACCGTTAAGGTTAGTAAATATTAACCTCAATCTAATATTTTCATCTTCAAAGTCAATTGTCATATCCTTTTTATCTACCATTGATTTATTTGGTTCTACCACTACTTCATTATGAATTTTTTCTGCTAGTTCTTCAATGTCAATAGATTCAATATCTTTACCAACTACCTCAACCTTTAATATATGATCTGTTTCATATCTTACTTCAATGTTATTGCCAATGTTTATTGCATCAGTATTCCAAGAACTCATATTTACATAGTGTTCATAACCTTCTACGTCAATAACCAGACCATTTGGATTAATAAAATAATTAAAATAATCTCTTTCTGCAATTATATTAAGGTATGGATTATAATCAAAACCTAATAGATTTTTTGTATCCTCTATTTCATAATCATCTGGAAATACAGTTATATCGTCTAGGTCATGGTTACTATGGAAGTAACTAATTATATTGCTTATTTCCCTCTGAACGTTACTATCAACATTAGGATTACTTTTTAAAATTCCATTTTCTATAAGATTGTTTTCCTCTAATAATTTATTAAGTCTATTATTTTGGCTGGATTTAGATATACTATAACTACTTAAGGGACCAAAAATAGATAATAGCACAACTATTGATAAAGATATTGGTATAACAATATTTCTTAGTGGATTCTTAAAATTAAAATATATCATAATTCCCAATACCCATAAACCTAAAACCACTACATAATAACGATTTTCAGTAACTCCATATTGCTCAATGCGCTGCCATATTGACATAAACATCATCACTAAAATTGGTAATATAAGTTTTGGAAAAAAAACTTTAAATGTTTTTGCTAGTTTATTTCCTTCTAAAATGGGAGTTATTAAGAATATTACACCAACACTTATCACAGAGTACCATAGTACTAAATGAGATACCAAACCCTTTGGCCATGCCCATGTTATTAAAATCTTTATAAAGTATGCATATAGTATTATTGTATATGCAGTAATTAATGGTATTACTATATAAAGTAACAATACCTTCAAGGATTTAGAGTATTCATTAAATTTAAATTCCTCATCCTTTCCAGGAATTTTTGATAAGAATAAAGAAACTCCAAAAATAAATACTACAATGAAAAACATATAAAGATAAAGATTACTCTTAAAATTAATTTCAAAAAGATTTTCTATAGTAAATAAAATAGCTATCAATCCAAAGAACAAAATTGCTGAATATAAAGCAGTTATAAAGAAACCTGAAAAAACCTTGATGACATATTGTTCATAATTATTGTCATGCTTCAACTTTAACGCATAGAAAAATACAATAACTAAAAATACAACTGTACCTATATATCTAGTCATAGCAACCATATTAAATTCTTTTAATAATAAATTGTAATATAGAACTAATAAAAAACTACCAACAATGTAATTTCCTAATCTTACTTTGTTACTTTTAATAAATCTCTCATTTAATAACCCAATACATAGTGATAGCATTATCCCTAAACCTACTGTCATCGTTATTCTCATTAGATTTTCACGCATTTCTTGAGCTATATCATAACTAACTTCAACTTGATATATTAATAGCAGGGTTAAAATTGTAGACATAATAATTGTGATCGGAAACCGTTCAAAGCTTTTTCTCGTATTTAATATAGTGTTTTTTATTCCATTTATGAATTCCATAGGAATACCTCCTTATATTCAATTATACCCCATTTTAAAAATAAAAAAAGTAAGGCTATGCCTTACTTATAAATTATACAAAATTCCATTATTTTATTATATAATAGTGGTTTAGATAATAACCAATCATCATATGTTTCAATATTTCTCAAAGTTTTCTTTATAGCTGTATTCAAAGATTTAATATTGCACAAATTTATTAAATCTATATTTGTAGATTTCTCAAATAATTCTAATATATACTCTCTAATTGTAGACATAATATCATCTTTTAGCGCACAATCTAATTCTTTTTCTTTTAACATCTCCTGTACACCATCACATATCTTAGCTCTAATAAAACTTATAAAGCCTTCAAAATCTTCAGCATTATTTGATTCTTCAATCTCAAATAGAATTTTAAAGAATAAATTCCATTTAAAATCCTTATTGATTACATTTAATATTATATTACCCAATCTACTTGCAAACTCGTCATCAATTGCAATTTCCCTTTCAAATTCAATGTAGTTATCGAATGTAATTTCATTTTTCCCAATTTGATTTAATCTATTAAGTATCTTAATAAAGCTATCGTTATAATTATTTGAATTGTCAGTAGAGCTTTTTGCTTTATTGAAAATATAATCTACAATTACGTCTGTTGGTTTTTTAAAATCTATAACAAACCCTATCTCTTGTCTTACTCTAACTATATACACATCATGGATAATCTTAGATAACAATGCCTTAAATTGAGATTTATTGTTCTCGGAATTACTTGCATCCATATTATTTAGATGATTATATACAAGCATCAGCTGCCTATCAATCATAGCTAAACTATCCTTAATAGATGACATTATATCTCTAAAGAAATCTTCAGTAAGCATATAATTAAAGTTCTTATATAGTACTCTATGATCTATGTCGCCCCAGAAAACGTTTACCATTGATTTTATTTGAAGTTCGAAATTTACTTTAACATCATTTTTAATATACCTACCATCGATTTTATATATTTCAAAACCATTTTTCTGTATTTGAGGTTGTTTGTCATCTAGTTTTAGCATTATACTTGAATTCAAAGGGTTAGAATAGTATCCATCTTCTTCCTTTATATTAAATAAATTCAATATATCCCTATAAATTTTTTCTTCATCCATCATAAATCTACATTCGATTCTAAAACCTATTAAGTCAGATAGATTATCCACTAATTCCTCCGGTGTACTATATGTTAAATATAAATTATGTCTAAGTATCTTCTCTTTCAAACTATCAGAAGTTTTTATTCTATGATGGACATTTAAAAAGTGATCATTTATAAAAAGGCTATTAGTAAAAAAATTTTCCAGCTCACCTGCTACCTTATTTAAAACATCACTTTTATTCTCTATTAATTTTAGAGTTTTATCAATAAATTCAAAAAGTTCTAATTTCATTCTATACCCCCATTCATCCTTCACCGATGGCCTATAATACAATATTCACTTATTGAATCCTAGTTTATTATACCATATAAATGTGAACATATGATGAAGAATAGAAAAATCTCTAAGATATCTTAGAGATTTTTCTATTAATTAGAACTTTTTATCAGAACTTATCATAATATATCAGCTCTTCAGGTACTCCCTTTGCGGTTAGAGATTTAACAACAGATTCTATCATGGCTGCATTACCACATAGATAAGCTTCTTTATTTTCTCCGTCTTGTAATAACTTATCAATGGCTTTATTTACCCTACCTCGTTCTCCATCCCAATCATCATCGTCGGATACTCTTGATAATGTAGGTATAAATTTAAAATCATATAGAGTTTCTTCTAATTCCTTAAAATAGTCTAACATAAATAGATCCTTTGTTGTTTTAGCACCAAAATAGAATCTTGCCTTTCTCTTTATATCGTGTTCTTTCATATAATTTAGAATTGAAAGAATCGGTGCAACCCCTGTTCCTGTTGCTACCATAATCATCTCTCTATCATTATCATGGTAATAAAAATCTCCATAAGGACCATTTAAGCTTACCTCATCACCAACCTTCAAATGTCTATGAACATAAGTAGTAGCAATTCCTTGTGGTACATATCCTATTACAAGATCTATATAACCTTTCATAGATGGTGATGATGCAATGGAATATGCTCTATATACTTCCTCGTCATTTCCTTCATAAATAGGAGCCTTTAATTGAACATATTGCCCTGGTTTAAAATTCATTTCAGCATCTTCAGGTAATTTGAATCTTAGCATTTTAATTACATCAGTAAGGTCTGTTATACTTTCAACAACTGCATAATACTCCCTAACATTAAATAAATCTTCTGGGATTTCAATTTTAACATCTTGCTTTAACTTACATTGACAAGAAAGTCTTACATTATTTTCTAAGTCTTCCTTTGTAAGATGTGTCATCTCTGTTGCTAGTACTGGCCCACCACCCTCCTTAACCTTTACCTTGCAATAACCACATGTTCCTTTGCCTCCACATGCAGAAGGGATAAATACCTTTTCTTCTATAAGAGTTGATAGTAAAGAAGATCCTCCTTTTACTACATACTCTTTGTCTTCATTGATAGTAACTTTAACTTCACCGTAATTATTTACTGTTTTATCTGCAATAGTTAGTAGAAGGGCAAAAATAGCTGACATAATAGAAAATACTAAGGTTGGTATCAATATATTACTCATATATACCCCCCCTTATTGAATTTGGACGATGCCGGAGAAGCCAATAAAAGCCAATGCCATCAGTCCAGTAGTTATAAGGGCAATTCCAGGACCCTGCAGACCTTTAGGAACACTATTTATTTTAATTTTCTGTCTAATACCTGCCAAGGCTACTATTGCAAGTGTCCAGCCTAATCCTGAACCTACGCTAAAAGCAAAGGATTGAAAAAACGTATAATTTCTTATTATCATAAATAGTGAAACTCCTAAGATAGCACAGTTAACTGTAATTAATGGAAGAAATATACCTAGGGCGTAGTATAGATTCGGAATATATCTTTCCAATATCATTTCCAACAACTGTACAAAGGCTGCGATACTTATTATAAATATTATGAATCTCAAGAACTCAAGGTTAAGTGGAACAAGGATATAATAGTAAATAAAGTAATTTATAATAGATGTACATGCTAAAACAAAGGTTACAGCCTGGCCAAGCCCTAATGAAGTTGGAATTTCCTTAGATACTGCAATATATGAACACATCCCAAGAAAATTTGAAAAAATCATATTATTAGTAAAAATAGCAGCTATAAATATTATCAAAGGATTAAGTTCTATCATTATTTAGCCACCTCACTTTTCTTATCCTGAATATTATGAGTCACCCAAATTATAATTGCTAATAGGAAAAAAGCACTAGGAGGCATTATCATAATAGTCCATGGCACAAAACCTTCTCCTAATATTTTTATTCCAAATATAGAACCAAAGGCTAATATTTCTCTAACCACAGCTATTGATAATAATACAAGTGTATAACCAAGACCATTTGCTATACCGTCTATTAAAGAAGGTATTGGTGGGTTATTCTGAGCATAAGCTTCTGCTCTACCCATGATAATACAATTAGTAATAATCAACCCAACATATGGTCCCAAAGCTTTACTTAGTTCAGGCATATATGCCCTTAGAAATATATCCACTATAATTACATATACTGCAATAATAAGGACCTGCACCATCATCCTTATGTGTTTTGGAGTAAATTGTCTTATTAATGAAATTGTAAAGGAAGACAGACCAGTAACAAATGTTAATCCCATTCCCATTATAAATGAGTTCATACATAGATTTGTGACCGCTAGAGCAGAACATAGACCTATTAATTGTCTAAACACAGGGTTATCATCCCATATTCCATCCCTTAATATCTTTTTTGCTTTATACTTTGCCAAACTCTATTCCCCCTTCCTTGTCTTAATAAAATTATCTATATCTTCATTCAATAATTTTGCAACTGACTGGGAAGTTAGAGTAGCACCTGCAATGGCATCTACATTACCATTACTAGCTGGTCTATAAACTATATAATTTCCATCTTGTGTACCTGAGATGTTTAGACCTCTAAACTGCTGCAGGAATGCTTCTTCTTCTATTCTTCCTCCAAGTCCAGGGGTTTCTGAATGTTTAGTAAAAACTAAGCCTAATAATTCATTGTAATTAGTTGAAATAGCTACATAAGCATCTATATTTCCCCATAAGCCAGGTCCGGAAACTGGAAATGCATATCCAATCTCCTTATTGTTTTCCATTAGTATATAAATTTTATCCTCTCCTGATAACTCTTCTTTTATATTTGCATAAAATACCCTTTCTATTTCTTCAGGATCTGTTGTATTTACCTTTATATCAAAGGCATATAAAATTTTTGTTCTTAATTCAGTTTCCTGAAGAGTTTCTACTCTCTCGGCAGTACTTTCATTTAAGAAAGCTAATGCAAAAACTGAAATTGCCGTTATTAAAGTCATAAATATTATTGGATAAGCAAATGATTTTTTCATGCTGATACCTCCTTTTTAGATGGAGTATTTTTCTTAGCTTTATTTAAAGCCTTTACTCCCTCATCTATTATAGGAGCGAAGGTATTTCCGATTAGAATTGCAAACATCATACCACCTGCAAATAGAGCATATCCTCTAATAATTACTGTAACAATTCCGATAAGTACACCGTATATTATCTTTCCTTCTTTGGTTTTTGGTGAAGATACAGGATCTGTGGCCATAAAAACTGTTCCAAATAAAAATCCTCCGGCTAATAAACCATAAAGCGGATCTGGCACCTTTGTTGACCCTATTAGATATAAAATACTATTTAGTCCAATGAACCCTGATAAACATCCAGCCATTATATGCCAAGATGCTACATTCTTGTAAATTAGATAAATTCCAGCTAAAATAATTAGTATTGCACTAGTTTCACCGATTGAACCTGCCACATTTCCTATCAGTAGATTAGCGATTGGAACTTCTTCCCCTGTTGCTCTAAATAATAACATAGGCGTTGCCTGTGATACCATTTCAATTCCTTCATTTAGGTAAGTTGCAAATCCTCCAGGAAATCCCTTAGATACATTAGTCCAAGAAATTGTAAGTGGTGAAGGAAATGATATGTATACAAAGGCTCTCGCAATTAAGGCAGGATTGAAAATATTTTTCCCAAAACCTCCATAGACTTCTTTCCCAAATACAACACCAAAAATTATTCCTATTACTGCAATCCATAATGGTATTGTTGGAGGTAGTGTCATGGTATAAAGGATACATGTTACAAAGATTGCCTCTGATACTTTTCTTTTATATTGTTTTGCAAATAAGTATTCTGTTAAAACTCCAAATGCTGTAACTACTGCCATCAACAACAATACTCTTAAGCCATAAAAGTATGTTCCAGCAATTATTAATGGAATTAGAGAATAAATAACTGTTCTCATCATTTTTTGCTTAATGAACAAAATACCACCCCCATATTAATAAATGCTATTCATGTGTAATAAATACCACTATTTCCAATTTTCAAACAATTAAAGATTGAGAGGAGTAGGTTAGGTCATAAAAAAGAGATGGCATAGGCCATCTCTTTAGTACATTTCTACTTCGTATTTATTCTTCAATTCATCAATCTTTGCTAAGTATGCACTTTGTTGTTTAAGTCTTAATACTTGACTATAAACTTGATCCTTAACTTCTTCAAAGGAGCTTTCAGATGCTTCATTCTTCTCTGTTAATTTTATTATATGATAACCAAATTGAGTCTTTACTGGTTTTGAAATTGTACCTACCTCCATCGAAAAAGCAGCATCTTCAAATTCCCTAACCATTTGCCCTTTAGTAAACTCACCTAGAGCTCCACCAACATCCTTTGATGGGCATGTAGAATATTTTTTTGCAGCATCTTCAAAGCTAAGTCCCTCTTCTAATTCAGCTAATATATCATTTGCTTTCTCTTCATTGTCTACTAGAATGTGACTAGCCTTCACTGATTCAGGTTTATTATAATTCTCTTTATTTTCTTCGAAATATTCTTTAAGCTCCTCTTCTGTTGTACTTATACCAGCTATAATCTTATTTACTGCATAATCCTTTAAAAGATTGATCTTTGTTTGCTCTAATACCTCTTTAAATTCCTTATCTTCATCTAGATTAGATTCTATAGCATCAAGGTATAGCAATTCTTGGTTTACAAGCTCGCGTATTACTGTTTTAATTCCTTCTGGAGATTGAAATTGCATTGCCATTTGAGGTCCTATATCATTTAGGAATTTTACTACATCATCCTTTGAAATTTCCTTGCCATTTACTTTCGCTACTAGATTATTTTCACTCATTTATTTACCTCTCTTTACTATTTATTTAAGCCTTTTAAAGTGTAACATATATTCTTAAAAAATAAAACCTCCTAGAGTCAATTCCCTAAGAGGTTAATTTCCATAATCTATTATTTAATTATAATATTACTATTTGCTCAGCTTGTAAGCCTTTTTGACCTTCAACTACGTTGAATTCTACTGATTGGCCTTCTTCTAAAGTTTTAAATCCTTCTTTTTGAATTTGTGAAAAATGTGCAAATACATCGTTTCCTTCTTCAGTTGTAATAAATCCAAAACCTTTTTCTGCATTAAACCATTTTACTGTACCCTTCATAGCATATACCTCCAAAATTTATTTCTTTAATTCGTGTAATTCCCAACAATAAATTTCTTTATTATATGCTTTGAAGCGCATACTACAGTTTATTGTTTCTCATTATTACTACTGAATTAAAGCTACATCCATATTGTAACACCGTTTTCTTAAAAAAGCAAGCATATTTACAAAGTTTTCTAAAAATTATTTTAAGAAATGTTCCATTCTCTTCTTTATAAAATCTTGATAATCAACTACATGTCTCTCGTATTCCTCACCCATTAAGACTGAAGTTAAAAGAAAATCAGCAGTTGACATATTATTCGCAACTGGAATATCGTAAAGAACAGCAATTCTTAATAAAGCTTTTACATCAGGATCATGTGGTTGAGCTTCTAGTGGATCCCAGAAAAAAATCATCATATCTATTTTCCCTTCGACTATTCTTGCCCCTATTTGTTGATCTCCACCCATTGGGCCAGATTTGAATCCTCTAACTGGAAGGTTAACCGTTTCTGCAATTATTCTTGCTGTAGTACCCGTTCCGAAAAGAAAGTGTTTACTTAAGATTTCCTTATTCTTTTTTACCCAATCTATCAATTCTTTTTTCATGTTATCATGAGCTATTAAGGCAATTCTTTTTTGTCTATCCATTTTAATTTTTTCGTAACTCATCTTATTCACCTTTCACAGATAATTTATACTTATTATACCATTTATTTTTGTATTTACCATTTTTGTTATAAATTTAACCAACTTTCAGTTTTTCCCTTTAATTACCAAGAATAAAGTGTTACAATATACTTAATATATTAAAAAACCTTAGGAGTGATATATTATGAACCCAATGATAAGTAAATTTGTAACACAAAATTTTATGACTGAAGAACAGGGACAATATATTGAAGATGCTATAATGAGAAAAGAATCAATCGTAGTATCAGGACACAGATCCGCAGGTATTCGCCCTTTAATGGCTACATTAATGGCCGTTGCAAAAAAGAATTTTACAAATGTACAGGTTAAAGGTTTCGATGATTTGGAGAATCAAGTTGAGTTCTTCCTCATTCCAGGGCTAGATGATATCGATTTTGAGAAACTTATCCAAGATGCAATCGCTGTCCCAGATACTGCATTTATATCATTAAAGGAACCAGAGCATCCAGTTTCACTTATGAAGGTTTTAAAAGCAAATTACAAACAAGGTAAAGGAATTAATAAAAAGATCCATACATTAGAATGCACTAAGAAAGATAATGTGCCATATCTAGATAAAATAACAGAAATCCATATTGATGAGAACGGCAAAATAATAAAGACAGATTTTTAGTACCTATATAAAAAATATGTTAAAATATCAACCCCCTACTCAAATAAGTAGGGGGTACATCATTATGATTATTTAAATTCTATTTCATCCAAATTGTTCTTCCAACTGCATTAATTTCAGCCCCATCTGATATCCTATGAAGTAAAGTAGGTTTATCATCTTGAACTTTAATATATGATGAGTTAACCATTGAACCTAATTTAATTTCTTTTTTATATTGTATGTCCAATTCATATAAACTGTAATGATCATATACAGTGTCAGGAACAACCTCTAGCATCCAATTTAAATATTTTACATTATTAACATGGTTGTTATAATCAATATCCGATCTTCTTACATGAAAATCCATACCATAAACAGTTTCAAAGCTATTTCTAAAATCAAAATATTCATGGAAATTTTTTTCTTCTTCAGTACCATAAATTTCTATTAGCTCATATGGTACTCTAATGGGTCTCTTCCTAACAGTATCAAGGAATATCCATTGAGTTGTAGCCTTTACCAAAACTTCACTGTTTTCATCTAATATCTTGAATTCCCTACTTGCATAAAATCTATCTATACCTGAGCTCCAGGTTTCTATAATAATTTTATCTAAAGCCATTGGATATTTATAAAATATCACTTTCCATCTGTTTAACATCCAAATAAAATTGTGCTTTACTAACTCTTTTATACCTATTCCTAAAAAATCACTATGTAAAGAGGATGTTTCCCCCATGTAACTTAGTAAGGACTCAGGTCTAACAATTCCATTTTTATTTGTATCATAGTAAGGGATTATAAATTCTTTAGTATACCTGGACATAAGATCCTCCTTCTATTTTTACCCATACCCTTTAATAAACAGGAATTAATTATTTAAAAGATATTTATATAACAATTTAACTATTAAAGGTACAAATATAAGTTGAATAATTATTCCTGGCATTCCAGTTATTATAGCGCCCTTAATAAAAGGTATTGGCCCTGCACCTTTATAGCCAAAGAAACTTCCTAATATAAATACGACAATGCCTGCGGAAATTCTTCCATCTAACATACTCAAAATTAGTGATAAAAATAAGTTAAGTTTGAGTTTTTTATAAAAGTATCCTGATACAAAACCATATGTTCCAAGCTCAAAAATCATAATTGGAAGCATAGGAAACATAACTGGCATACCTGTAAGAACACTGCTTAAAATAGGTGTTATTAGCCCTACTATCAAACCTTCAATTGGACCTAAAAATAATCCTGCAATTAAAACTGGTATATGCATTGGAAGAAACATAGGCCCTCCCATATTAAATTGATGGAAAATCATAGGTAAAATTATTCCAAATGCTATGAATAATCCTGATAAAACAATTCTCTTCGCTTTCATATTACCTCCCAATTATTTTATATTATTTAAGAATTCACTAATTTCAAATATAAGCTTGTCTATATCATCAATCTTACTAGACAGTTTCTCTATTGGACACATATCATCTTTAGTTCTATTAAGTATCATAGGAACCTTTTTTAAATATTGTACCTTTATATCCTTTTCTTCCAATATATCTAAAGCCAAATCGCTAATTAAATCCGTATATAGTTCTTTTATTCCTCCATTTGTTAAAAACATTGCTGCTGCCTTTCCTATTACCCTATCTGCAACTGAAGCACCCCAAAAATCATTTGCATTATTTACAAAGGTATCATAGATAGGTTTAATTCCTCTTGAATTAGATTCAGCTAGTATATTCCCATCTTTTACCAATACAAAATTCAAGTTATTATTTATCATATGCTCCTTTGCAATTTCAATATCCTGCATATTCCTCACCTCTTTTCTTACAATATCTAATTATATCATAGGTTTATATCTAAAGTTAATTAGAAAATACTTTATATTGACAATAATGAGGTATATAATAATAAAGTAATTGTATTAATATGTAAATAAATAGAATAGAGGTAATTTGATGTTTTTAGAGGTAACCTATGAAGATATAGACAAAAATAGAATTAATGGGAGCTACAAGTTAATTGACTTAAGAAGCCCAAGTGAATATAAATCTGAAACGATTCCAGGAGCAGTTAATATACCTATTTTTACAGATGAAGAAAGAAAAATAATTGGAACAACTTATGTGCAGGAGAGCATTGATAAGGCAAAATTGTTAGGAGTTAAAGCAGCTTCAAAAAAACTACCAGCTATTTATGAACAAGTTTCACAGCTAGATAAGAAATACAATAATTTAATCTTTTTTTGTGCTAGAGGCGGATTTAGAAGTAGTTCAGTTACAGGACTATTTAGAACCATTGGTATAAATGCCATTAAACTAGATGGTGGATATAAAGGCTATAGAAGGTATGTAAATGATAATTTACCTAAATTAATTGAAGATATAACTTTTGTAGTTTTATATGGTAATACAGGCACAGGTAAAACTGAAATATTAAAAAATATTAGTGAAAAAGGATATGACATTTTAGATTTAGAAAGCTCTGCAAATCATAGAGGCTCAACATTAGGAGGTGTAGGTTTAGGTGAGCCTAATACTCAAAAAATGTTTGAAAGTTATTTGTTTGAAGCGTTGAAAAATAGAAAATATAACCTTGTGTTTACCGAAGGTGAAAGCAAAAAAATTGGTAAAGCTGTAATTCCAGACTATTTATTTGATAAAATAAGAAATGGGATTAATATATATATCAGTGCCCCTATGGAAAAAAGAATTGAAAATATACTTAATGACTATGTTCATAATACTGATAATGAGTTAATAGAAGCATTGGAACACTTAAGAAGATATCTAGGACACGAAAATATTAATCGCTATATTGAAATGATAAGAAATAAGGAATATAAAAGAGTTATAGAGGAACTTATAATTAAGTACTATGATCCAAGGTATGAATCAAATAAAAGAATATATGTTTCAAATTTTTATAATTTAAATACTAATAATACTGCAAATGAAATTATTAACTTCTTTAAACCAAAAATAATTGAATCTTCAATTTCTAACTTTAGTGAATAAACTGGCACATGATGCCAGTTTATTCTATTTCACAGATGATTCCACATGCGATTCTCTTTCCTGAATTACCAGCAGGTTGGCTCCTATAATCATCTGGGTTTTCATGTATTATTATACTTCTACCTATAACATCTCGTGGTTTAAACCTGTTAGTAAAAACCTTCATCATGGAGTATCCATTGTTTGAAAAAAGTACAGGTAAATCTCCAGCATGATTCCCATGAGGTTGATTTGTTGGATTATAATGTCCACCTGCTGAATCAAATGGATTGTTAGGATCGGTTATTTCACAAATACCAAACTCATGAATATGAAATCCAAATGGTCCTACAGGTTGACTATCTAGTATTGCTGGTCTATATAAAGGTAATCCCCATATTTCCGCAGTTACTTCAGTTCCACCTAGTACTTCTTCAAAATAAACAACACCGTATATATTAGGATACATAATTCCACCTTTTAAACTTGCTAATGCTCTATTACACTTTAATTTTCTCATAAAAAAACCTCCCCTTAGCATTTTATGCCAAAAGGAGGAATTTAGTGAGCTATCGCAATGCATATTCTGATATTTCATCATCCGTAAGAAAGTCTACATAGGCAGTTTTTAATTGTTCTTCTACAGAACAATTTGTTTGATAATACCAATTTTTAACTCTACGACATACAAGCTCGTCTGGTCCTGATACATTATATGGATACGCTATAATAAGTTTACCGGTCAGGTTGTCTCTTAAGCCAATTCTTTGGCCATCAAATCTACCCATGACATCAACTCCTTATTATTAATAATACCCATAAAATCTAACTTTAATTCCTTAATTTACTATTTTGTTACTTTTTCTACCTTCCCTTTTACAAAATATATCAAATCATTTGGAGAAAGTTCTATTTGAAAACCTATTTTTCCTGCACTTACAACGATTGTATCTAGGTCTTTACAAGCAATATCAAAAACTGTCTTATAATTCTTTTTCATGCCTATTGGAGAGCAACCACCCCGAATATATCCTGTAACCTTATTTATATCCGAAACTTGTATCATTTCAACAGATTTAGCACCTACAGCTCTTGCAGCCGCTTTTAAATCCAATTCTTCTGCAACAGGTATTACAAAAATAAAGTATTCCTTATTATGACCTTGAGTAACAAGTGTCTTAAATACCTTATCTACTGGAAGTCCAATTTTTTTAGCTACTGAAACTCCATCAATTTGTCCGTCCTTGTTATCATATGTATGTACATTATATGTAATTTTTTCTTTATCAAGTAATCTCATCGCATTAGTTTTTACATTTAACATTATAACACCTCTTAATCAATTTATGAAATTATATAAGCATAAATATTACGACACCCCACCTAAATAAAACAAGGTCCACAAACACTCTAAGAAAGTAACATCCTAACCTCATTATACCATATCCCCTTTTATTAATTTATTTTAGTAACCAAATTTGAACTATTTTATACAATGGTAATAGTGGTTAAAGGAGGGATTTGTATGCTTGAATACTTAATGCAATTTAATCTTATTTTCTTAGGAATAATTGCTAGTTTAGTTGCTGGATTAGCAACAGGAATAGGCTCAATTCCTATATTTTTTACTACTAATATTTCTAGAAAATTGTTGGATTCGCTATTAGGTTTTGCAGCAGGCGTAATGCTTGCAGCTACATCCTTTAGCTTAATTGTACCAGCCATTGAAAAAGGTGGTGGTGGAATAAAAGGTGCATTTATTGCATTAATCGGAATTCTTATTGGTGGTTTCTTCATTGATTTCGTAGATAAGTTTTTTCCAGATACCAATCTACTTTCAAATGCTGTCAACGGTAAAACTGAAACAAACAGTAAAGCAAACTTAAGATTACGTAAAGTATGGCTATTTGTCATAGCAATTACGATACATAACTTCCCAGAAGGATTAGCTGTGGGAGTAGGCTTTGGAGATGGTGATATTATAAATGGAATAAGCCTTGCTATAGGAATAGGACTTCAAAATTTACCTGAAGGTCTAGCAGTAGCATTACCATTATTAAGAGAAAATTACTCTAAAACAAAAGCTTTCTTAGTAGCTTTAGCTACTGGATTAGTGGAACCAATTGGAGGAATACTAGGAGTCACTCTAGCTCAATTTGCAAGACCAATACTTCCTTTTGCATTGGCATTTGCAGCTGGAGCAATGTTATTTGTAATTAGCAATGAAATAATTCCTGAAACAAAAAATCATAATAGTCATTCTAAGCTATCCACTCACGCCCTACTCATTGGTTTTGTAATTATGATGTTTTTAGACAATACTTTAGGTTAAATATTATATTAAATAATTTTGTTTTCTGTCGATATAGTATTATAGTTCTAAGAAAACATATGCATATGAAAACTTGTCGACAATAAAGGACACAAATCTAAGGGCATCCTAAGGAGCAAAACAATTGCCTGTTGAAATGAAAGCCTCTATTCGATTAGTAAATAGAGTGCTTTTTTTGTCACTAAGGCAGTAATTAGATGGGAAAAACATGGTAAAAAACACACAAGGAGATGAATCTATGAATTTTATTAACAATATAAAAATTAGAACCAAGCTTTTACTATCATTTGTAATGCTATTACTTCTTACAGCCCTAATAGGAGTAAATAGCCTATATACTGCTAACAATATACAAAATACCATGTCAGAATTTATAGTGAAAATTTTCTTTCTAACATGATTTTAAGCGACATACAATTAAACTTAGAGAAGATTACCACTGAAATGCAAAGAGTTATCTATAAATCCGAAGCCATGCATGATCAAAATGTAATTATTGAATCTGAAAAAGCTATTAATGATATAGTTGAAAAAAATAATAGCCTTCTTGCTCAATATGAAGCATTAAATCTTTCAACTGAAGAATTTGAGCTGTATGATAAGCTTAAATCTATTATTACTGGTTACCGTGCTGCTAGAGCAGAGGTTATAGAAGCAGCAAAAAATGGAAATTTTGAGCTTGCTATTGAATTAAACGATGAAAAGGCAAGACCTTTACGTGAAGAAAGCTATGAAGTACTAGGCCAAATGGCTTCAGCAAACGACAGTAATGCCTATAAAAAGATGAATGATGCTAATTCAAAATTCCTAACAACAACAAAGACGGCTTTAATCACATTGGTAATTGCTCTTTTGATAGGTATTGGTCTTACTATAATTCTATCTAGATCCATCGCTAGACCTATTAAGGCATTGGTTGAACAATCTAATGAAATGTCTGAAGGTGATTTTACAAAAGATGTGCCAAACATATTATTGCGTAGAAAAGATGAAATAGGAATTATGTCAAACGCCTTTAGTAATATGAAAATGAGCATTCGTGATATGCTTAAAGAAGTAATTAATTCTGTAGAAGAAACTAGTGCTTCTAGTGAAGAACTTTCTGCTACTGTGGAAGAGGTAAGTGCACAGGAAGAAAATATAACCGCATCTGTACAAGAGATAGCTTCTGGTATGGAAGAAATAAGCGCTTCGGTTGAAGAAGTAGTTGCAGCTAGTTCAGAAATAAGAATTATGTCTCAAAAAATGGAAGAAAGAGTTCTAATGAGCGAAGAAAAAGTAGAGGAAATTAAAATAAGAGCAGAGGAAATGAAGGAAACAGCTCGTCTTTCAAAAGAAACTGCAACTAACATCTACTACATTAAAGAGAAAGAAATTAAGGTAGCAATTGAAGAAGTAGCAGTTGTAGATGAAATTATCAAAATGGCTGATGTAATATCTGAAATAGCTGCCCAAACTAATCTTTTAGCTTTAAATGCAGCTATAGAAGCAGCTCGTGCAGGAGAACATGGTAAAGGCTTTGCAGTAGTTGCAGATGAAGTTCGTAAATTAGCCGAAAATTCGTCAAGCACCGTTGAAGATATTCAAAAAGTAATTAGGCAAGTTAATGTAGCCGTTGAAAAGCTTACAACTAATGCAGAAGACATTCTTAAATTTATAGATGAGAAAGTTACACCAGACTACGATATGCTTGAGAAAACTGGAGAACAGTACGCCGAAGATGCACGTTATGTAAAAACTTTAACAAACGAATTTGCTACTGCAACATCTCATATTGCATCATCTATTGAAGAAGTTAAGAAATCAATTGAAGAAGTAGCCTCGACTGTAGAAGAGGCAACTGCCACTTCTTTCGAGATAAATAATAAATCACAGGAGGCAACTAAAGCCCTTGGAGAAGTAACAGGAACTGCTGAGTCGCAGGCTGTACTTGCTATGAAATTAAGCAATATGGTGTCAAAATTTAAAATATAGGACTTATATAACTTAAAAAAGACTGTATCACTAACATATAAATATGTAGTGTACAGTCTTTTTTACATTTTTAATTATCTGTACTCCTTCTGCCGTATAATCCTTTTAATATTGATTTATGTTCATACATTGCATGATCCGCTTTTGAAAATATAGAATATATATTTTCATTCTCATTCTTGTCGTAAAAGTCATATCCATATGCCATTTCAATTTTAACAATACGATCTTTATTTGCTCTATTTATTAGTTCATCTAATTTAGTTAGCGCAACATCCAGTTTTTCTTGTGTAATTTCTTCACATATAACACAAAATTCATCTCCACCAATCCTAAAGGCTTCTCCTATATTTGTAAAGCTATTCTGTATTATTCTAGCAGCATTAATAATAACATCGTCTCCTACTTTATGTCCGTATTTATCGTTAATTCTTTTTAAGAAATTGATGTCTAACACAACAATTGCAGCGTTTTTATCTGCCTCGATATATTTTTTCATTGCTTTTTCAAATGCAAGACGATTTTTAATTCCGGTTTGAGAATCATATCTGAATTGTAACTCTCTCATAAGTATATAATACAGTACTAGAGATACAGCCATATTCCCCCAAATTAATAATATATCTTTAAACAAAATTTGAAGAATTGCTCCCAGCATTGGCAAAAAAATTATTAGAACTATAAACTTATTAACTTCATTTTTATTATCATTAATAATTTTTTTAACTTTCATCAAGAGTCTTACATAAAAAAATACACTAATAATCATAGGTATCAAAAATAATTTACCTCTATAATATTGATTATGGTCATCAACAAAAAATATCCAACCTGTACTATAGCTAATAATACACATAATGATATTAAAATATAATAGAATTGAAAATAATATATCCTTAATTCCTTTCTTTTTACCATTCAAGAAATTAGATAACAAATATGGTACTACCGGACTAAAAGAAAAACCCATGACGTTAGCTATTCGATGAGGTATTACGAGCTTGGAATTGTTAGAATGACCAATTAAAACCGTGAATATTTCCAGAACTAATAAAATTATGGTTAATTTCGACACAGAAATGTATATTTTATTAATATATTTATCTCCAATTGGATTCATATTAGCTAGCCATATTATTGTCATGAGCAAAAATATTGCATATATATCTGTACATATAGAAGCTGTGATGTTCATAATAACACCTCATGTATAAAATATTTCCTATTCTGCGTAATTAATAATAACCTAAGCTGTAATAAAAATAAGCACCTTATTTTTAGAAAACAGGTGTCAGCAATACCAATACCGACACCCCATAAATTGAAACAACATATAAAATTATATGCATCTTATTCATCTTTGCCTCCTATATTCCAAGTAGCTGTTTTTTCTTTGAATCGAACTCCTGCAGTAATTTAAGATATTCTATAAATCCTTCCATTGTCAGTTTTATTGCCTTGTCTGTCTCCATATCAATCTTGCTATAGGAAGTGTCACAAACGTATTTACCCTCGATTTTTGAAGGCAAAAACCATGAAATTTTACCTCCACAGATTGGACAAGGTGGTTTTTTAGAAAATAAACCCATACTTAGTACCTCCCATTGTTTATGCTTATTATGACCTCTCCCCTACAGTAACACCGTCTATAGAACTACCACTCCCTCAGCACCTACCCTCATATTTGTCATATTCCCATTGGATGTATCCTAAAGATAATCTCGTTGTCTAAAACCCAATAGCCTAGCAATCATTGAGATTGGAAATATTCGGATTTCACGATTCAATTTTGAAACGCTATCATTGTAAATTAAACGGCTAGTTCTTACCATGTTTTCATAGGTTTGTACAGCATCCATTGTTTTTATGAAGGTTAGGTTTGATTTTAATTCTGGATATTGTTCTGTTATAATTGCAACTTTTCTTAAGGATTCAGAAATGATCCCTTCTTGATGAAGCACATCATCAGATGTAGACTTTGCAGTAATCATGCTTCTACTGGATTTAATTGTATCAATCAATGTTTCACTCTCATGCTTTGCATAGTTCTTTGTTAAATCCAATAAAGCCATCAAAGCATCAAAACGACATGACAGTTGGACCCCGATTTGACTCATAGCATTGCTGATATTCTCATCAAGCACAACTAATTTTCGTTGTGTAGATATTACCCATAGAGAAATTACCACGGCAACTGCGATGATTGCGATGAAAGATGGTATCATTATTATTACCTCCAGTTATTATAAGGTTCTATCGAATTGAATAAAACAGTAAATGATATTTTTAAGGTTTGTGGTAGCATACATGAAATCCCTTGCGCTTAATCTATCAAAATATAATCAAAAAAATCATCCCATGCATGAAACATAAATTTTTTGACATGAAACATCTTTTAGATTGTCGATTTACAGATTTTTATGATAAACTTTATATGTATAAAAATATAACTTATGGATGAATTAGGGAAACGGGGGAATACTTATGCTGCATATCGCGGTCTGTGATGACAATATTGAAGAACTCTCCAATATGGTTCAGCTCATTAATCTTTATAGAACGTCAAAGAATTTTAACTGCGAATATGCCATTTTTCCAAATGGATTTGATTTACTCTCAGTATTAGAAAAAGGTAAACGATTTGATATATACTGTCTGGATATCATTATGCCTGGTTTCACAGGCATAGATGTTGCAAGAGAAATCCGTGCTTTTGATAAAACAGCATGCTCATATTCCAGTTGCTGTTTTTATAGCAGTGTATTTAAAACGCTCATGGCTTATTTCGTTTACTAGTATGTTTGCTGCATTTTTGTGTTGCCAACCTCCACGTTGGATTGGCAGTATGGCAGGAGAGGTCTTTAACAGTGTGACTATGAACCATTTGTGGTATAATATATCCGTATTTTTGATGTACTATATTCTAAAAAAATATGTAAGCAAATCAGTACAACATTTGATGGAGCGTTCAACTAAATCCTGTCTGATATTTGGTGCGGTTCCTGCTTTCTATTATTTTGCGGACTGGACCACCACTGTTTACACAGATTTTCTATACCGCGGAACACGGGTGGCAGTGCAATTTATGCCTTTTATAATATCTGCCTTTTACTTTATCTTTGTTATTTTTTATCATGAGGAAATACAGAAACAAGCTAGGGTCGAAAGAGAGCGTGATATACTCGATACACAATTTAAACAGGCACAAACAGAACTTGGTTCTTTACGTCAAATGCAACAAAATGCTTTAGAATATAGGCATGATATGCGCCACCATTTTACTCTCTTACAAGGCATGGCATTTGAGGGACGATTAGATGAAATTAAAGAGTATCTAAGAACAGCTCAATCTGACATTGATGGTATTACACCTATACGATACTGCGAAAACGAAACTGTCAATTTAATTTTATCTTCTTTCGTAACAAAAGCTAAGCAATCAGAAATTGAATTTGCAATAGAGGCAAATTTGCCTAACTCGATTGCCTTTAGTGACACAGAACTCTGCTCCCTATTTTCAAATGCTTTAGAAAATGCTATACATGCTTGTGAAAATATAACAAACATTAAAGAGCGTTTTATCAAGCTACGGGTATTTATCAAGAATAATAAACTGTGTATTGACATTCGTAACAGATACCAGATTGAGCCAATTTTTAATGGAGGTCTACCTGTATCAAAAGTACGAGGTCATGGTTTTGGAACTAAAAGTATGATCCATATCGTTGAAAAGCATGGGGGAGTATGCCAGTTCTCAGTTAATGATGGCTGGTTTATATTTCAGGCTACTGCTTAATTTCGATAACCGTTTAAAACTCCGAGGCATGCAATAGAGCCTCGGAGTTTTACTATGTTATCAGGTAATTATAATCTATAATTATTTACTTTTTATTACTGCTTGAGCAGCTGCTAATTTTGCTATTGGCACTCTATATGGTGAACAGGATACATAATCTAATCCTATTGAATGGCAGAATTCTACTGAACTTGGTTCTCCACCAACCTCACCACATATTCCAAGGTGAATATCTGGTCTTGTTTTAGTACCTAGTTCAATGGCGATCTTCATTAACTTACCTACACCATCTCTGTCTAGAACTTCAAATGGGCTCTTTTCAAAGATGTTCTTCTCTTCATAATCATTTAAGAATTTACCAGCATCATCTCTTGAAAATCCATATCCCATCTGAGTTAAATCGTTAGTTCCAAAGCTAAAGAACTCAGCTTCTTCTGCAATTTCATCAGCTGTAACACATGCTCTAGGAACTTCAATCATTGTACCTATATAGTAATCAATACTTTCTCCTCGTTCTTCAAACACCTGATTTATTTCTTCTACAATTTCACCTTTAACATATTTCAACTCATTTTTATGTCCTACAAGAGGAATCATTATTTCTGGTTTAATATTTTCTACTCCATCTTTCTTCGCATCTAATGCAGCCTCAATTATTGCTCTCGTTTGCATCCTGTAAATTTCAGGATAAGTAACTGCAAGCCTACACCCTCTATGTCCAAGCATCGGATTAAATTCTGCAAGACCTTCTACCCTATCTTTAAGTTCATCATAATCAACATTCATCGATTTAGCTAAAGCTCTAATATCTTCTTCTTTAGTAGGTAAGAACTCGTGAAGTGGTGGATCTAATAGTCTTATTGTAACAGATCTTTCTCCCATAACCTTGTAAATCTCATAGAAATCCTTTCTCTGCATTGGCAATAATTCATCTAATGCTTTTTTCCTATCCTCAAGTGTTTTGGAAAGAATCATTTTTCTTACTGCAGGGATTCTAATCTCATCAAAGAACATATGCTCAGTTCTACATAGTCCTATACCTTCTGCTCCAAAAGCTAAAGCCTGCGCTGCATCTCTAGGAGTATCTGCATTTGTTCTTACTTTCAATCTTCTAGTACTATCAACCCAGTCCATGAATTTCCCAAAATTACCTGATAGCTCTGGAAGAACCTTGTCAATATCACCAAGATATACAGTTCCTGTACTACCATCTAGAGATATATAGTCTCCTTCTTTAATTATTATATCCTTAGCTTTGATTACTTTACTTTCCTCGTCCACTCTTATATCGTTACAACCAGCAACGCAGCATTTTCCCATACCTCTTGCTACAACAGCAGCATGTGACGTCATACCACCTCTTGCTGTCAAAATACCTTCAGCGGAGACCATTCCTTCTATATCTTCAGGTGATGTTTCTTGTCTAACTAGTATACATCTCTCTCCTCTACTCTTTGCATTTACTGCATCTTCAGCTGTAAAATATACTCTACCAGATGCTGCCCCTGGGGAAGCAGGTAAACCTTTTGCTATTATTTGTGCATTATTTATGCTCTTTTCATTAAATGTTGGGTGTAGTAGCTGATTTAATTGATTTGGTTCAATTCTAAGTATTGCTTCTTCCCTAGTTATTAAGCCTTCTTCTACTAAATCAACAGCAATATTTATAGCTGCTTCAGCTGTTCTTTTCCCATTTCTCGTTTGTAGTAGGAATAGCTTTTTATTTTCTATTGTAAATTCAATGTCTTGCATATCTCTATAATGTTTTTCTAGTTTTTTTGTAATTTCTAAGAATTCCTCATAAACCTCTGGCATAATGTTTTTTAGTTCATCAATATGAGATGGTGTCCTAATTCCAGCTACAACGTCTTCACCTTGAGCATTTATTAAAAATTCTCCGAATAACTTATTCTCACCATTTGCTGGATTTCTTGTAAAAGCTACACCTGTACCAGAAGTATTGCCCATATTTCCAAAAACCATTGATTGTACATTAACAGCTGTTCCTAAATCATGAGGGATATCATTCAGTTTCCTGTAAACTACAGCTCTTGGGTTATTCCAGGACAAAAATACCGCTTGAATCGCAAGTTCCAACTGTTTCATAGGGTCTTGGGGAAATTCCTCGTACATTTCATCCTTATATACATCTTTATATTGTTCTACAAGCCTTTTTAGGTCATCAGCATCTAAATCCGTATCTAGAGTTACTCCTTTTTTAGACTTCATATCTTCTAGTAAAGAATCAAATCTAGCTTTAGGAATACCCATAGCAACATCAGAAAACATTTGGATAAATCGCCTATAGCTGTCATATGCAAATCTTTCATTACTTGTTGATTTTGCTAGTCCTTTAACAGCTGTATCATTAAGTCCTAAATTTAGTATTGTATCCATCATACCAGGCATAGAAAATACAGCTCCAGATCTAACCGAAAACAGCAATGGATTATCTTCATTTGAAAAAGTCTTACCAAGTTTTTCTTCAACATTTCTTAAGTGTTCTTTTATTTCTTCCTTTAATTCTGGCCAAAGAGTTTTTCCTTCGTCATAGAATCTAGCACAAGCCTTAGTAGTAATTGTAAATCCAGGAGGTACGGGCAAGCCTATATTAGTCATCTCGGCTAAATTAGCACCTTTACCACCTAATAAGGACCTCATATCCTTTGAACCTTCAAAAAAACTATAAACATACTTTTCCATAACATATGCCCCCTAAATCTTTTAATCGGATCTTAGTCTTTAAATATATTAACTCTATTTTTCTTAAGATATGTAAAAATTATCTCAGCAGTTTCTTCTACTGCTTTGTTTGATACATCAATGATTGGACAACCTATTTTTCTCATTATATTTTCAGCATAATCAATCTCAAATAATATTCTTTCCATGCTTGCATAACTTGAACCTCTTGGAAGTCCTAGTGCTTTTAATCTTTCTTCTCTAATTTCGTTCAGTTTTTCAGGTGAATTTGTTAAACCAACAATTTTTCGCGATGGAACCTGAAATAACTCTTCGGGCGGGTTAGTCTCAGGAACTAGTGGAACGTTAGCTACCTTAATCTTTCTATTTGCCAAATACATGGATAAAGGTGTTTTGGATGTTCTTGAAACTCCTAGTAATATCAAGTCGGCTTCCAAAAGTCCCTTAGGATCTTTACCATCATCATATTTAACCGCAAAATCTATAGCTTCTACCCTTTTAAAATAATCTACATCTAGTCTTCGAATTGTACCTGGCTCTCGTATTGGTTCAAGCCCTGTAAAATTACTTATTGTTTCTATAACTGGACTTAACAAATCAACAGCTATAAGTTTATTTTCTGTTGCAAAATCCTTTAAATATTTAAGCAACCCATTGTCAACTAAAGTATAAAAAATCGCACAACATTCTTTCATACATATTGAACTTAATGTTTCTTTTAATGAGTTCATATCAGTAATATAAGGAATTCTTTTTATTTCATACTTATCAATATCAAACTGTGAAATTGCTGCTCTTACCACATGTTCCCCTGTTTCACCAAGAGAATCAGAAATTATGTAAATAGATACGCATTTAGTACTTGATAACATTACAACACCCCATTAGTATAGCACAATTATATAACACAAATAATATAGTATGTCATATTGAAATATATGTCAATATATATTACGATTATTTAATATTAAATTATTTGTCAATTATAATACCCAATTATACATATTTATTCTTATAAAATTAAATCTCATCCCAGAAGTAGGATGAGATTTTACAAAACTTTTTATTATACCACTTTCTTGCCACTTGAATTTCTGTATTAATTAAAGAATGCCCATTATATTCCCAATCTACTGAAAGGTCTGCTCCAAAATCTTTAAACACTGAAATTAATCCCTTGGTATCTTCGGGCTTGCAAATTGTATCATTATATCCCGCACCAATGAATATTGGAACTCCTTTAAGTGATTTTACTGTTATATCTCTTATCGGTAACATTGGATGGTGAATAATCGCTCCCTTTAGGGAATTTTGGCATAACAATAAGAGGCTGGCTGCAATATTGGCTCCATTTGAATAGCCTATAGCAACTACATTATCTCTTACATTATCTCTATCGAAATTATAATCCCTTGCAACTTTATCTATGAAATCATTTAATTCATTGGTTCTAAATAATAAATCCTCTTCATCAAAAACTCCCTCATGAATTCTCCTAAAGAACCTGGGCATTCCATTTTCATTTACATTTCCTTTTACACTTAGAATCAAAGTCGTTGAATCAATAACACTACATTTATTTACTTTACTTATTTTTATTATCAAGATATTTCTTTTCACATAATTTATATAGCTCCTCTTCCTCTTTTGCAATAGGAGTAATTTTAGAAGATTTTCCAACATAAGTTAATTGAACTACAGAGGTTAATATTGTAATCCTAAAAAATATTGGTAAGATATTAAAGAGGAGTGGTGAAATGAGAAATATAAAAATAATTATAGAATACGATGGAAGTAGATATAATGGGTGGCAAAGATTAGGAAATACTAATAATACAATTCAGGGAAAAATAGAAAGTGTAATTTCAAAAATGGTTGGAGAACCAGTAGAAATAATTGGTTCTGGAAGAACAGATGCAGGTGCACATGCAAGAGGTCAAGTTGCCAATTTTAAGGTGGATACGAATTTAACTCTTGATGAAATTCATAGATATATAAATAATTATCTACCTCAGGATATCGTAATAAAGGAAATTGAAGAAGTGCCTGAAAGATTTCATAGTAGATATAATGTAAAGGGTAAAAAATATGTATATAATATCTGGAATCACTGGATACCTAATACTTTTGAAAGAAAGTACTCCTATCAATATCCTGAAAAATTAGATTTAGATATAATGGAGCAGGCTATTAAGAAAATAGTTGGTACTCATGATTTTTTAGGATTTTCATCGCTTAAAAAAACTAAAAAATCAACAGTTAGAACGATAGATGAAATTACAATAGTTAGAGAAGGTTACATGTTAAAGTTCATATTTATAGGAGATGGTTTCTTATACAATATGGTTAGAATAATTACAGGTACTTTATTGGAAATAGGATCTGGCTTAAAAGATCTAGACTGTATAGATGAGATTTTTGAAAGTAAAATCAGAGATAAAGCTGGTTTTACAGTTCCACCCCATGGTTTATTTCTTGATGAAGTATATTATTAATTAAAGCCCATATGATTGGGCTTTAATTATTCATTCTCAAGGCTAAACTGCCACTCTATTCCGTATTTATCAGTCAAATTTCCATACAATTTACTCCAAAATGTTTCCTGAAGCTCCATACCAACTTTGCCTTCCTTTTCCATCTCTATAAATATTCTTTTTATTTCTTCAGGATTTGTACTTATGAAAGTTAATGTTATATTATTCCCCTTATTAAATTCCATTCCAGGAAACGCATCCGAGAACATGACCCTTGAGCCATTTATCACTAACTCAGTATGCATAACTTTATTTTCAACTTCTTTTGGGAGTTCCCCATCTGCTTCACCATGACCTTCTTTAAAAGTCATTATTTGAGGTTTCTCTGTTTTAAAAACCTCAGAATAATATTCTACTGCCTCACGACAATTGCCATCAAATCTAATATACGCCTCTATAGCCATATATTTTCCTCCCTTGTGATATTTTTCTAGTATTATACCCAAATTAATTTATAAAAATAATTAAAATACAAAAAGGATTGAGTCCTAAGCTAGACCCAATCCCTAAAATCTTATTCTATTTCTATTCGTTTTGTATGTCTTGTATTTCCTTGTTTTGGTACTGATACATAAAGTACACCATTATCTAATTTAGCTTTTACCCCTTCAGGCAACGCGTCCCTTAGATAAATGCTACGACTCATTGAACTGAATTTGCTCTCTCTGTGAATATAATTTTTCTTCTCTTCATTTACTTCATCGCGTCTTTCTACTGCAATAGTTAGTCTTTCGTCTTCTAAAATTAAATTGATTTCTTCCTTTTTAACTCCTGGCAGTTGGGCTTCTACTACATACTCATTTTCGTTTTCCTGTATATCAACCTTAAATGAACCCATTGTAATACCTCTAGTTAGAAACCTATCATCATTGAAAAAGTTGTCAAGCATGTTATAGAAATCCTCAAAACCAGCATTAAATAAACTATTTCTTCTGTTAAAAGGAACTAATGCCATTATAACAACTCCTTTCAAAATGGTTTTGTTAGCACTCGCAATCAGTGAGTGCTAATTATTATATTTTTAATATATACTTTTTTTTATTTTTTGTCAAGTCTCATAAAATATTTATCAGACATAAAAATATGCTCCCCTTTAGTAAACATTTTTTGATTATCTGCCTACTCTAAATGGAGCATATCATCATTAATATAACTAATCTAAACAATTTAATAGCCTTCTTAGAAAATTGATTATAAGGTATGAACTTTAACTATTTCTAATACTAACTTTGCTGCATTTTCTAAGTCTTTAATATAAAGGTGTTCTTCAAGAGTATGAGGTTTTCTTTCACCTATTCCCAAGTTAACAGCTGTAATTCCATTGGCATTTAGAATATTTGTATCGCTCCCCCCTCCTGAAGCAGCTGTAAATGGTTTTATTCCTATATTGTTGCATGCTTGCTTTACTTTTTCAACAATTTCATCTTCTTCATTTACTTTAAATGCTCCATAAGAATGACTTACTTCAACTATAGCTTCCCCACCATATTTTTGTGCAGCATCTTTGCAGCATTTAACCATATGGTCTGTTTGTTCCTTTAGCTTATTATCTGATAAGCTTCGAGCTTCTGCTTTAATTTCTACTTCTTTTGTTACTATATTAGTTACTTCTCCACCAGAAATATATCCTACATTAGCAGTTGTCTCTTCATCTACTCTCAATAATTTCATGTTAATAATTGCTTCAGCAGCTATTTGTATTGCGCTTATTCCATTCTCTGGTGCAACACCAGCATGGGCTTCTTTCCCAATAAATCTTGCATTTATCTTATTTTGAGCAGGTCCTTGAATTATTATCTGACCTGGATCTCCGCCACTATCAAGTACAAAACCCCTCTTTGCATTTAATTTATCATATTCTAAATTTTTAGCACCATATAAACCACCCTCTTCAAATATTGAAAATACAACCTCAATATTTGGATGTGGTATATCGTTTTCGATAATAGTTTCTATGGCCTCTAGAATCGCAGCAATGCCAGCTTTATCATCTCCACCAAGTACAGTAGTTCCATCGCTAAATATTACTCCGTCTTTGATAATGGGCTTTATTCCAGTTCCTGGTGATACTGTATCCATATGAGCACTAAATAGAATTGTTTCCCCTTTAGCATTTCCATTTAATTTTGCTATTAGATTTCCAGAATTACTACCAATACTTTCCCCTGCATTATCCATATAAACAGTTAGTCCCATCTTTTCCATTTCTTCTTTTAAATATTCTGCAAAATCTCTTTCAAACTTTGTCGGACTGTCAATCTGAATATATCTAAGAAATCTATCTAATAATCTTTTTTCATTTATCATAAACCTAAGCTCTCTCCTTTCTAAAAATTTAAAATACATAAAATGGGGCTATCAGCCCCATTAAGAATTTCTAATTACATTATGCCTATGAATGCTCCTGGTCCAAGCGGAAGACCTAATATATACCAAAGTATCATTAACAATGACCAACCCACTAAGAATGTTCCTGAATATGGCAACATTGTAGATATCAATGTTCCTAAACCACTGTCTTCATCGTATTTTTTAGCAAATACTACAATCATTGCAAAATAACTCATAAGTGGAGTTATGATATTTGTAGATGAATCTCCAATTCTGTAAGCAGTTTGAGTTAAAGCTGGTGACAGACCTAATTCAGCCATCATAGGTACAAAAATTGGAGCCATAATTGCCCATTTTGCAGATGCGGATCCCATAAATAAGTTTAAGAACGCTGAAATAAATATAAATGCTATAACTAATGGAAGTCCAGTAAAACCTATACTTTTTAAGAATTCTGCACCTTTTACAGATATGATTGTTCCTAAATTAGTGTATCCAAAATAATCTACAAATTGTGCTGCAAAAAATGCTAATACTAAATATGATCCCATACTTTTCATAGCTTCTGTCATAGCTTTTATTAAGTCGTTAGAATTATTAATTTTTCCAATGGTCTTACCATAAGCATAACCTGGTATCAAGAATACTAACATTATAGCAAGCAATAAACCAGAACCCATGAAGTCATTTAATACTAGTTTACCTTCTGCATTAGGGCTTCTTAATATTGCATTGCTTGGAACCATTAAGATAGCCATAATTATAACAAATACTAAAAGAGCAATTCCTGCATTTCTTAACCCTCTATTTTCAACATCAGTTATTACTTCTTTTTCTGGAACATAACTACCTGTGTAAGGTCCAAGGTTTTTTTCAACTATTTTTTCAGTTACAAATGTACCTAAGAAAGTTAATAATACAGTAGATGCCATCATAAAGTACCAGTTAGCAGTTGCATCTATGTGTAAAGCATCTAAACCTGCACTAGTTAATGCTTGATTAGTAATACCTTGTAATAGAGGATCTGTTGTACCGATAATTAAGTTCGCTGAGAAACCTCCTGATACACCAGCAAAAGCTGCCGCAAGACCTGCGATAGGATGTCTTCCTGCTCCTGCAAAAATTGCTGCTCCTAGTGGAATTACAACTACGTATCCCGCATCAGATGCAATATTAGACATAATTCCTGCAAATACAACTACTGCGGTTAACAGTCTTGGATGAACACCAGTTAATAATTTCTTAAGAGAAGCATTTATTAATCCTGAATACTCAGCAACTCCAACACCAAGCATGGCTACTAGTACTGTTCCTAAAGGAGCAAAACCTGTAAAGTTTTTAACTGCCGAATTGAAGATATGCCTTAGTCCTTCTGCATTTAACAATGATACCGCTTGTACTGTTGCCTCTTTACCAGCTCTAGCATCATAGTAAGTAACAGTTACTCCCATCGCTGCTACTATTGCAGATACTACTACAATAACTGCGCATAGAATAACAAATATGATTGCGGGGTGCGGTAAAGCATTTCCGATTTTCTCAATGTTTTTGAGAAAACCATTTACTTCTTTTTTGTTTGACTTTTTTGTCATTAGTTCTTTCCTCCTCATGCTTAATCAATATTAGTTGCATTTTAATGGTATCAAGTAACCTAGTAGTAGCGCAAGTTTTTGCACTACCGTTTTAAAGTACTAAATTCCGAATTATCTATTGTCAACCATAGCAGCCATGCCGTTTTTAAAGTTTACAAATTAGTTGAATTTTTTGAATTTAGCAGAATTTTCTATTTTTACTATACAATTTAATTCTTAACTTTATTTAATCTTAATTTTTAAAAATCAGTGTAATTATATAAATTTTACAAATAATAAATAAATAGCAGGAACAATGAGGTGATTAAAATAGATAGGCTAGAAACAACTTATAATCTTGTTTTAAACAGAATATTTAATTTAGTCAATCCTATAAAAAAGTCGGTAAAAAAGACCGAGTGTAAGGTTCACATATTTTTAAACTATTATGGTCTTGAGATTTTATTTGAAAATAAATATTTAAAAGAATATAATTTTTTTAAATCTTATCTTAACACCATTGATGAAGGAGTAGTATGGGCAGATCAAGATTTCAAAAGCTCAAGTCACTTCTATAATCCAGACAAGAAAAGAGGATTATATGGAAGAAAGAATGCAATAGATTTATGTATTGAGTATTATACAAAAGCCATAAATCAATGGAGATACGGAAATAAGCATAAATCAATGTTTTATTTAGGTGCAGCTGTGCATATTGTACAGGATATGACTGTACCTCAACATGCTAATATTAAGTTGTTAGATGACCATTATCAATATGAAAGTTTTGTTAAAAAAACTTATAAAAGTTTAATTGGTTTTAATGAAGAAAAAAAGCCTTATATCTTAGGCTCAATTAGAGATTATATTAGATTTAATTCAAGAGTATCATTAAAAGTTTATAGGAGATTTAAGAATATTAAAGAAGATGATTGTAGATTTTATAGAATTCTAAAATGTACTTTACCTCTTGCTAAGCGAACTACAGCTGGTGTATTTTTATTATTTTACAATGACATTAACAAAGTATAAAATGCTGGATGTTTAAACTCCAGCATTTTAGAATATCCTCTAATATAAACTCTTAAAAATAATAACCTTCTCAATTTGAGAAGGTCATTATTTTTATGCTAAGTAATCTAATTTTAAATTCCCCGAAGGTGTTCCTTCAGTATCAGTTGGATTATCTAAGTCCTGATCATTTCCACTAGGTTGATTATCTCCAGGACCTTCAATTTCTCCTGGGTCCTCCATATCCCCTGGAGCATTCATATCGTCTTCAGTTGGAGTCTCATTTGGAGTTTCTTCTTGATTTCTAGGAGCACAACCAACTATTAATGTCATTACTAATATAACTGCCAATAAAATCGCTAATACTTTTTTCATATGGTCACCTTTTTCTTCTAGTATTTTAAGATTATTATCTACGATAATTAATTAAAATATTCCTCAATTATTTTGTGTTATTACCAAAATACTCCAATATTAAACTATCATCTATATATTGACTAAACTCATTAATAATAATCTTTAACTCTTCAATTGTAAGTTCTTTTCTATCAATAATCATTTCTAAATAATTCTTAATATTGCTATTTATATTTTGTCGTAAATACTTTCCAATTAAATTTATTTCTTTACCATATCTTTCAGTTTTATAAATTATATTATTTATTTCATTAACATATCTTTGAACTCTCAACAAAATACTCACCTCTTTTATATATTGTTTATAAATATTTAGTAATTATACTCAGATTATTTAATAAGCAAAATATATTAAGCAAATTAAATTAATTTTTTTGAGCATAATTTTATTTAGTGAAAATATTTATTGAGGTGAACAATATGAAAAAGAACATAACTGATAAAAATATGGAAAAAGTTAGAGACATAAATAGAATTTCTGCACCTGGTAATATTATAAGTTCAAAAAGAACGACTGAAAAAAGCAACGATGTTTCATGTATTTATAACGGACAAAACCATGGTGTTGGGTCCACTATATTAAATGAAAATGGTAGAGAATATGAATGTTCAAGTGATGGAACTTGGCAAATAAAGAAAAAGTAAATAAATTTAATAGCAGCTTATCTAGGAGCTGCTATTATCTTCTTTTGCTTTCGAGTTCTTAACTGCTAATATTGAAAACACTATTAGAGGTAATACTATATAATTGACTAGGCTAATATATTGAAATATATTTAATAACTCAAACAATTTAAATGAATTCTTAGAAGCGCAGATTGAACCTATGTATGCAAGTATACTTATTGCAATTATGAGAACTTTCTCTGTTTTCTTTTCTATACCATAATCTCTTAAAATAATCAACATAGCGTAAAAGGTAAGTATATATTTTAATAACCAACCACCCACAATCTGTAACATTACATACAGTTCACCAAAATCCAAGAATTGGAAATAACTTACCATCTGAGTTTGAAGTAGTTTAGGATAATTCATAGAAACAGCCCTTTTAGGAGTAAATGTCATGAGTATTCCTGCTGTTGAGACTATTTCCATCTGAATTAATATTATTAATGCGATTATACTGTCCCTTATAATTTTATTTCTTTCATCTTGAATCCTGGATAAGTATGGAAGTGATATTGAGATAAATCCATATAATCCTAAACTCTCTATTATTGCCAATATAAAGTCCCAGGTTATACCATCTTTTAAAATAGGAGTTAACATATTAATATCCTTATATCCAATAGTAAGTATACCTAAGTTAATTCCCGCTAGCATAATTAAAATTATTCCTATTATTGATATTATGCTAATTGCAACAATGTGCTTGTTTACTACAAAAATTGCGGATCCTATTAAGAATAATATAAAAACCATTTTGGTGTAGTGAGTAGCATGTTCTGATGCATTGAATCAGCTTCTACTGCAGCACATTCTACTAGTGTCATTAATAATGTTATTAAAAATAAAAATATAAATACATTACCTAGCTTGTTCCCTAAAGCATATTTGTATATTCTAACAAAATTCTTCTCTTTTGAATTCTTCCATATTTTAACAATGAACAAATAAAAGAAAAAAATAATAATAGATGAAATTATAACAGCTATCCAACTATCCCTTAATCCATGCTCTAGAAAAACCTTGGGATACGTTTTTAATGACACAATGCTAACACCCAATATTATAAAGATAAAATGACCTGTATTAAACATATCCATAATTATCATCCTTACATAATCCAAAATTTCTTTCTATTAAGATTATTAATGATTATTACCAATATAGAAAAAAAATTTTAAATATGTATTTTTTTATTGGATATTATAGGATTAAATGAAAAAAATAATATTGGGTGAATTATATGTCAGATTTAAATTTAGAATCAATTAAAAATGTATTAGAAAAAATGGACGATGTTATCTACAAGGAATATAAATGTGGGAGTCAATTATTTACTTTGGTCTATGTAGAGAGTATTACGGATATAGACCAGATAAGTGAATTCGTAGTAAAGCCCCTCCTATCATATGGTGGAGGAGAAATTTTAAATGCTAATCAAGTTATAAGAGATGTTATTCCATTAAGTTCTGCTACTAAAACTAATGATTTAAATGAAGCAGTAATTCAAGTTCTAAGTGGGAATATATTAATATTTTTCTCAGCCTTTAGTGAAGTAATTAGCTGTGAAGTAAAAGATTATAACATTAGAAACGTAGAAAAATCCGAAACTGAAACTGTAATTAAAGGGCCAAGAGAAGGTTTTGTAGAGAATCTACAGACAAATATATCCTCTATCAGAAGAAGAATAATATCACCTGATTTAAAAATAGAAATCTTTTCTATTGGTCAATCAACAAAAACAGATGTTGCTATGTTTTACTTAAAAGGAACTACTCCAGAAGAACTTATAGATTATGTTAAAGAAAGATTATTAGAAATTGATAAAAGGAATTTTGTATTTTATTCTAATGCCCTTGAAGAAAAGCTAAAGACTAAATGGTCTCCATTTGATACTATCGGATATACTGAAAAGCCTGATATTGCAGCATCAAAAATTTCCGAGGGCAAAGTTGTGGTAATGTTTAATGGAACTCCTTTTGCAGTGTCAGCACCTTATTTCTTTGTTGAAAATTTTATGGCACCTGATGATTATACCTTAAACATTTTTATGGGGAATATAGGAAGAGCCCTTAGATTCTTAGCGTTTGCTAGCTCAACATTATTACCATGATTTTATTTAGCTTTGGTTACCCACCATTTTAGGTTAATCCCATCAATATTTTTATTCAAATTGGCAATTTTAAGGGCTGGCGTACCCGTTCCAACATTTATTGAGCTGATATTTATGCTCTTCCTCTTTCAAATTATAAGAGAAGCTGCAGTGAGGCTTCCACAGCCCCTAGGTTCCACATTGAGTATTGTAGGTGCATTAATATTAGGTGATGCAGCTGTACGATCAGGTCTTGCATCCCAGATGACTGTCGTAGTAGTTGGAATAACTTCCATAAGCTCCTATCTAATACCTAAAATCTATATAGGTGTATTTACCTGGAATATAATATTGATAATTTTCTCAGCTGTGTTAGGATTGCCAGGATTTTATACAGGATTCGTTCTGTTTGTAGCACATATAGCAAATCTAGATAGTTGTGGATATCCTTTTTTATATCCAATGGGAACTAAGAAAAGCTACAAATTTAAAGATTATACCTATAGAGGACATTTATCTAAAATTTCAAAAAATATGTTGCAAAAGGACGATAAGTAATGAGAAAAAAAATACTACTTTTTTTAATTTCTATGACTATTTTTTTGACTGGCTGTTTTTCATATTCAGATTTAAATAGAGCTTACTTTTCTACTTTGGAAATTGTGGATATAGAAGAAGATGTAAATGCTGCATTATATGGAGAATGTTTTGCCTCAGATCGAGGTAATTCCGAGCAAGGAGGAATTGTCACTAGAATTGTACTAAAAGGAAAAGGACGTTCTCCTAATGAAGCATTTTTAAATCTGCAAGGTACTGCAACCTATCCAATAAGGTATGACATCACTAGAGCCATCGGATTTACTGAAAGAATGGCTAGAAACGGAATTGAGGAAGATCTTGATTTCATTGAAAGAGCACAAAATTTAACAAATAAAGTTTTTATATTCATTTGTGAAGCTGACCCTGTTGATTTATTAAATACTCAAATGGAAGATGAAAAGTTTATAGGCATTTGGTTAGAGGATTTGTTTGTGTTTCAAAAGAAACAATCTCGAGTTTATTCTATAAGAGCCAATGAGTATCTAAACGAAAGATTAAAGGGAGATAGAATAAGCATTATTCCTACAATAGATATTGTTAAAATGCCTACAGAAAACAGACTAGATATTACTGGAGCAGCAGTTATGAAGGATAATATAATGATTGCTAAATTAGAAAAAGATGAAATACCTATATATAAAATTTTATGTGATAAAGAGAAAAAATTAAAAGGAACTCTTGATACAGTATATCCTGATACAGGAACACGTATTGCCTTAACAGTACATTTTTCAAAGATAAAGGAAAAATTAGAATATATAAATGATGAATTGACTCTCATCTATGATATTAAATTAAGATGTAATATACAATCAGTAGTTGGAGAATTAGAACTCTTAGATTCAGACGTAAGAAATGGCGTTATAAAAGCTGCAGAAGAGACCTTCTCTAAGAGATGTGAAGATTTTTTTAAAAAGTTTCAGGATAAGGGAATTGATATACTTAATGTAAAATTAATGCTTCAACGAAAGTATCCAGATATGGAATTTAAAGATGATATTGTTAAAAGTGTAAGAATAAAAATAAATACTTCAGTAAAAATAGATGGTAGTCAAAATATTACAAACACATTACAATAAAAGCTAGAGAGTAAACTCTAGCTTTTTGCTATTTAAGTCCCATCTTCTGACGCTTTCTAATAATATGAGCTTCAATATCCTTAGCAGCCCGTTCTGGGTCATCACCTAATGCAACCTTTCCACCTGTTAATGCTTCTATATCTTCTGTCAAAAGCTTAACTAATTCTGGTGCCCCAGTTATAAATGGAGTTGGAGATAAATGAGTATAGGCTCCATATGCTACAGCAAATATACCATCAATTGTTGCCTTTTGTTCCATCCACTCTGGAGCTGTGACAGCTATAGGTAAATCTGATACATCAACATCTAAGTGATCTGCCAATGCTGTTACAAGCATTGAAATTCTCCCTGTATCAGTACAAGTACCGAAACTAAGAACAGGAGGAATTCCCAATGCCTTACACACTCCCTTTAATCCTTCACCAGCTAATTCTACTGCATCATGATTACATAACCCTGCTACTTCTAAACCGTGGTTTCCACAGCCACCAGCTACAACTAAAATATCTCTCTTAATAAGTTCTTTTGTAATATTTACAGTATTCCAATCATGTGGTCCATTTCTAAGGGTTGCACAGTTTGCCAATGCAACTACTCCCTTTATCTGCCCATTTGCTATTACATCGACTAATGCATTTAAGTCATGATTTATGGTTTTAAGTATTGCCTCAGTAGAGAAGCCAGCTATAGCTTTTTGTTTATATTTTGGAACCATAGGTTTAATCTTTCCATGTCTCTTTTTGAAGTTTTCTATAGCAATATTTATGCATTTTTCTGCCATTTCATCTGCTTTAGCTGGATAATATGGCATATTGTGGTCAGTTCCAGGTACACCAATTATAGTACTTACACTGATTAAGGATACCTGATACTTCTCAGCATATTGGTCAATATGCGGCGGTGAACAATTTTCCTCCATTACCAATGCATCTACAGTACCCGTCGCCAAAAATGGTTCAATTGCTAACCAGTTACCCATAAGTCCTACGAAGACATCATCAACAGGAAATCTTTGCAATAGTTCCTGACCAGTTTCTATGGAGCCTACTATACGAATACCTTTTGCCCCTGCTTTTCTAGCCATCTCTTGGTATTTTTCCTGTTTAGCTTTTTGCAATGTAGCCACACCAATCCATGGTTGATGACCATTGAATGCAATATTTACGTAGTCTGGATCCATAATCCCTAAGTCCACATCAACTTCATGCGGCATTGGTGTTCCAAACAATATGTCCTGCGTCATTTCCAAACCTATTTGAGCAGTATATATAGTAGATAAACCTAGACGAAGAGCCTTCTTAGCAAGAGAAACATGATCTCCATCAACATTGGTTAAGCAGCTTGCTATGCAATTTTGAACCTCATGCTCTACTCCAGTAGGATAAATATTTAACTTTTTCCATACTTCCTTTCTCTTCTTTGGTGCAAAAGCTTCAACCATTTTGCTTTCATGATCTGGATTTGTCTTCATCTCACGATCAAGAAACTCTGCTAGTTCGATAGCCATTTTATTAATATCTTGGTTAGTATCGATACCTAATTTTTCACACATCCATTTTAATTTATCAACATCGGTAATTTTAAAAGGTGTCTTACCCTCTCCTGTAGCCTTTAATGTTCTAAAAGCTTCAAAGGCATGATGACTGTATGTAGCAGCACCCATTATATTTCTCATAAGGAAGTTTCTCATTGCCATTGCATCTGGTCCTATACCACATACTCCTCTAAAAGCCTTAGCCTTTTCACTTATTCTACATGGACCCTGTGTACAAAGCTGACAGCTTAATCCTTCAAGACAAAAGTTACATCGTATTTTTTCTTGATCTTCCCATCTTGAAAATACACTAGATAAGCCATCATCCCGTATTCTTTTTAGCATTTCTTCTACAGAGTCATGATAACTTACTCTTCCTTCTAATCTTTCTCTTACCTTTTCAGACATATATAACCTCCAAAATATTAATTAATATTTTCCTTTTTTAATATGTCCAATATTTAGAAAAAAATTTGTATAAATATTATAATTTGATAGAATTTAATATATCAAGTAAACGGAGGGATAATAATTGAATAGGTGTCCTTGGTGTGGTAATGATGTGTTATACGTGAAGTATCACGATGAAGAATGGGGAGTACCTGTACACGATGATAATAAACATTTTGAATTCCTGGTCCTTGAATCAGCTCAAGCTGGATTAAGCTGGATAACTATTTTGAAAAAAAGAGAAAATTACAGAAAAGCATATGACAACTTTGACCCTAATAAAGTAGCATTATATGATGAAAATAAAATTAACCAGCTAATGCAAAATCCTGGAATAGTTAGGAATAGAAAAAAAATAGAAGCTTCAGTTAACAATGCAAAATGTTTTTTAGAAATCCAAGAAGAATTCGGAAGTTTCGATAAATATATTTGGAGTTTCGTAGATAATAAGCCAGTGATTAATAAATGGAATGACTTATCAGAAGTTCCTGCTAACTCAGAGCTATCTGATATGATTAGCAAGGATTTGAAAAAAAGAGGTTTCAAATTTTTAGGTACTACTATTATATATTCTCATCTACAGGCTACTGGAATAATCAATGATCATTTAGTCAGTTGTTTTAGACGTGACAAAGTATGTTTAGAAAGCAATTAAAATTAATAGGATACCACAAATAAGGTATCCTTTTTTAATTATCATATTTTAAAGCTTTAAAGACAGTCACTCCCATATCAAGAGCTAGTGCAAATAGAATCACAGAAAGGAAGAATAGGTTAAAACGAGAAAATATATTCATTATAAATTCTGCCTCATCCTGGAATAATTTAATGATTGCTGATGAAAAATCTCTATTAATGATATTATTATCTAATAAAAAAGCAAAAGATAGTAATGCTGATAATATATCTACTACTACAGTAACTACTGCTAATCTCTTAGTATATCTTCCTTCATATAACTTATAGCATTCACGAATAATTCCTAATACAGCAAATGCAATTATTATATACCATACAGACTTTATAATATCAGTATTGAAGATAGGAATAATTCTAGTATCATCTAAAAAATGAACTACAAATATCTCAGGGACTATTAAAAATAAGGTAGCAAATATAATAGAAAAAAATATTCCCATAATTGATTCGTGTTTACTTATTAATGCCTTCTTTTTAGGTACTGGCGGTAAATTATCCAAGCTATCAGAGTTTATCTTAACATCAATACCTTTTCGTTGAAATATAACAAATAGTAAAGTAACAAATGCGAATGCATTAAGCAGGCCCATTATCATCATTGCAAACCATGATGGAATTGCAAAATACCAATTGACTTCTGGATCAATAATAGCTGTAACAATGGATGCTATAGTTAAACCAAATGCAGTAGTAGCTAATATTATTGATAATAAAAACTTATATTTCCAGTAGTATTGTGGGCCGATTAAGTATTTCTCTTCATCTGGGCTGTATTTGCCTGCAAGTTCAGATGGTGTGCCTAATTCTGTTAAAACAACCTTAATATCAGTTTCACTAGGAGGCATATCGCCACATCTACTTTCAATCATATCCTCTATCAAAGTATATAGTTCACTGCTTATGTCATTTCTTATTTTAGAAGGTAAATTTTTTGTAACTGCATAAACGTAACGATCAATTAAATCACTTTTCATTAATATCAACCTCCCAAAGTCTATCAATATTTCTTACCATGCTATCCCAATGTTGTTTCAAGGCATTACAAATCTCATTTCCTTTTTGTGTTTTAACATAGTATTTTCTTGGCTTTGCTTCACTTGTAACCCATGAGCTTTCAAGTAAGCCTTGACTTTCCAATCTTCTTAACAAAGGATATAAAGTATTCGCCTCAATATTTATTCCTTTTTCAGCCAATATATTAACTAGATTGTAGCCATATGTCGGCTCATTTAATTGGCTTAAAACACAAAGAACTATCGTGCCACGGCGTAATTCTAAAATTAAACCAGATAAAACCTCATCTTTAACCAATATATATCCTCCTTAACATTATATTGTTAATTACATTATAGTGTATACTACACAGTATGTGAATATGCCAATCATGTTTATTAAAGATTTTTAACATTATCCTTATAATTTTATTTTTTTACCTGATATAAAATAAGCTAAATAAGTCTGTAAGAGTCTAACATATATAGTAGATAATAATATAAAATTATCACAAAAAAGACACGAAATCAAATTCGTGTCTTTAGGTTACACTAAATCAAAGCTTATCATCACTTTAAACATATCTCCGTCTATATCTATTTTAAATTTACCTCCGCAGACTTTCGTAAAGCTTTCTGCTATTGAAAGTCCAAGGCCACTACCATCAGTTGTCCTAGATTTATCGCCTCTGTTAAACCTTTGTAATATTTCTTCAGCGGTAAAATCCATTTCATATCCTGAAATATTTTTAATTGTAGCAATAGCTTTTCCATCCTTCTCTTCTAATTCAACAAATACACGTGTACCTTGAAGTGAATATTTAAGCGCATTATCAATTATATTTTGAAATACTCTATATAGTTTTTTTCCATCGGATCTGATAAATAAAGGTGAATCAGGTAGATAAGTCTTTATTTGTAATCCGGAGTTTACTATATTATCCTCCATATCCCCTAGAGTTTGTTCAATAAGTTTTTTCATGTCGATATTTTCAAAATCTAAGTTAATATCACCACTTGTACTTTTAGCTAAATCGAATAAATCCGATACAATATTCTTAAGTCTATTGGATTTTTCAACTAATATATTTACGTAGTCCCTTGCAGTTTCTGATAGATCTTCTTCCTTTGACAATAAGTCTACATAACTAATTATTGATGTAAGTGGAGTCTTTAAATCATGTGAAACATTAGTTATAAGTTCTATCTTCATTCTCTCAGATTTCATCTGTTCCTCTAAGCTCTCGTTAAATCCCTTGTTAATCTCTTCATATGTTTCGTTGTTATATTTTACATACCAGTATATTAATACTACTTCAAGTATTGGCGGTATTACCATGAATGGCGGTACCATTATGAATAAAAAAGTTAAGAATACTAATATAAAGCTTACCACAATAAATATTACTTGCCTTTTGTGTAAGGTTTTTGTTAATGGATTTACACCAAATCTTCTTCCATCAAATAAGCTCTTAATAAAATCATTAATAGTATAAAGTATCTTATAACTTAAGCTGTGTTTGATTAGTATTTTCCCCTTAATCTTACGTACAATGGATAACAACAAAATTCCCGAAATAATTGTTACAAATGCAGTTACTAGCCCAGTAATTATAAAGTTATAAATCTGAGTACTGCTTAATGAAAGAGTATTATAATATCTTGAATAATATGATAATCTAGACATCACATAGCACCATAATGCAATTGTAGGTATATAGGCTAAAATTAAAAATTCAGAATAGACATTATCAAATCTTGAAAAATGTAGCTCGTCATCATCAGGATTTCTACCTGTTACTGCTATTAAATATATAATTAGAACTAAAGAAACTAATAAACTAGATGTTATTGAAATTGCTAATGGAAGTATTTTATCTCTTCCAGCCTCCCATATCCTCTGTTGTTCTTGCATATAATCATCTGGAAATGCGATGTACATTATCAAGTCATCAAATTTTGGATATGGATTCCACTCTAGTATTGAAGGATTTGTATTCTTTCCAATAGTGATTGTTCCATTTTCATATGCATAAAAAGCATCCTTATGACTAGAGAAGAATTCCTTTGTATATGTTTTACTGTTTGTAGTTTCTATTCCATCAGTTTTTATATAATATAAAAATTCTATATTATCAGGAACTCTAGGAAAATTGCTTATAATTTCATATGCCTGCTGAATTGCATAGTTAAACTCATAGGCAAATTTAGTCTTACTATCCTTATATTTTTTAACAATTATAGATTCAGGGTTTATACCTGTATAAGCAATATAAAGTAACTGAACCATTGAAGATGCTATCAATAAGACTACAAGTATAAATGCAATAAATTTAGATATTTTATTTCTACTAATATTTCTCAATTTTATATCCAATACCCCACACCACCTTTAAGTATTTAGGCTCTTTAGGATTAATTTCAATTTTTTCACGGATACGTCTTATATGGACCATTACTGTATTTTCTACTGAATAGGCAGGCTCTTGCCATACTCTTTCATAAATCTGTTCAGCGGAAAATACCACACCAGCATGAGTCATTAGTAGCTCCATTATTTTATATTCCGTAGGGGTTAGTTTAACTGGTTCACCATCAACTAATAATTCCTTAGCATCTTTATTTAAGCATATACTACCTACAACTATCTGAGAACTATGGTTGATATTTCCCATGTCTCCTAAATACATATATCTTCGAAGCTGACTTTTTACCCTGGCCACCAATTCTTGAGGATTAAAAGGCTTAGTTACATAATCATCTGCACCCATTGATAGACCTAATATCTTATCGCTATCTTCTGATTTAGCTGATAATATAATTATGGGTATATTCTTCTTCTCCCTAATCTTTAGTGTTGTTGATAATCCATCGAGTTTTGGCATCATAACATCTAATATAATTAATTGTACATTATTAGCAACTAAGGCATCTAGTGCCTCCATTCCGTTATATGCCTTTATTACCTCATAGCCTTCCATAGTTAATAGCTTATCTATTGCATTTGCTATTTCCTTATCATCATCTACTACTAATATTCTCGCCTGCTCCATAACGTACCTCCATATCAAAGCCTATATACTTATTCTAGGTATTTAATCTTTCAAATAAGTTTATATAATTCTTACGAAATTCTTACATTATTAAATTATATCATAGAAGTTTTTAATTTTAATCATAGTAATTAATAAACCTTTAAGGATTCCAAAACTCCAAGTAAAAAGCTAGTTGGATTATATCTTTAATTCCAACTAGCTATATCATTTCAAATAAGTATTTTTAATTAACTATCTTTGTTTTAAACAACCTGATGACTATCAAAGATAATTATCATAATGAACTTTCGAAAAATCCAAAGAACTCTCATCATAAGGTTTGGTGCTCTCGTCTTTATATCCAATTGCAACAATACTTAAAACTCCATATTTTTCTGGTATATTTAGTACTTTTCTAACTTGTTCTTCTGAGCAACCTAAATTGCTTTGACGGTTTCTCATTTGAATCCAAACGGAACCTAATCCAAGGTCTTCCGCAGCTAGTTGAAGCAAAATTGTTGCAATTGATGCATCCTCTATCCATACATCACTTAACTGGCTGTCTGCAATAACTACTATTGCGCATGACGCTGTATTTAAAGCATCGGCTCCTTTGCTTTTACATTCCTTTAACTTAAGTAATGTTTCTTTATCATCCACTACTATAAATTCTACTGGTTTTTTATTTTTTGATGATGGAGACAATAGTCCTGCTCTTAGAACTTTGTTAATTACTTCTTTATCTAGTTTTTCTTCCTTAAACTTTCTTACAGACCTTCTTTTTTTTAAGATTTCTAATACTTCATATCCCATAACTTACCCCCTAGTTATATTAGTTTATGATACACTTTTATTACCCTTTAAACTTTTACAATATTCATCCATTGCCTCAGCTACTAACTTTGCATCAGCTACTGCTTGAACAACAGTTTTAGGTCCTGTTACAACATCTCCTGAAGCATAGACTCCAACTCTAGATGTTTCACCTGTATTATGCGTCACTAGTAATCCGCTACATCCAGTAGCAAATCCTTTGTTGTTAATTACAATATTATTCTTAGGTAATTGACTTATTGCAATTATTACAGAATCACATTCATGTAATGTTTCAGAACCCTCTATTTCAATTAGTTTTTCTTCTCCGTTTTCATTTGATATCTTCCTAGTTTCTCTACAAATTATTCCTTCATCTATAATTTCTATAGGTGTTCTGTATAATTTGAATTTTACTCCCTCGTCTTTTGCTTCATGAATTTCATGTCTCGTAGCAGTCATGTCTTCAAAGTCTTTTCTATATAATATAGTCACTTCTTCAGCTCCATTTCTTAAAGCAGTTCTTGCTGAGTCCATTGCTGTATTCCCTGCTCCAATAACCGCTACCTTCTTTCCTAAATTATATACAGAAGGAGATTTTAGATAATCTATAGCATAGTGAGCATTACCTAAAGTTTCCCCTTTAATATTTAATTTTTTTGGATTCCATACCCCAGTACCTATAAAAATAGCCTTATATCCGTCTTCAAATAATTTATCTATAGTTAATACTGGTCCAATTAATGTATTAGGTCTAATTTTAACACCTAGCTCAACTAAAATATCTTGAATCCTATCCAATATGTCTTTTGATAATCTAAATTCAGGAATTCCGTATCTTAAAACTCCACCAATTTTTTCATTTTTCTCAAATAGTGTAACTTTATATCCTTTTTTAGCTAATATCGTTGCAATAGTAATTCCTGCTGGCCCTGAACCAACAATTGCAATTCTGTCATCTATTTGCTTAACTGGTTTTAAATCAATTTTATTTAAGTATTCTTTTGAGATATATTCTTCGATTTCATAGAATTCAATTGGTTCATCTTTGATACCTTTAATACAATTCCCCAAACATTGATTTTCATGCGGACATATAACGGAACAAACTGCAGACAATGGATTGTTCTCAAATAATATTTCTCCCGCCTTATCAATATTTCCTTCTCTATATAATTTAATAACTTCAGGAATAGGAGTATCAACTGGGCACTTTAATCTACATCTCGCATTTTTACATAACATGCATCTATTTGCCTCTTGTTTTAGGTATTCAGTATTTCTCATTTAAAAACTCATCCTTTTCTAAATTAAAACATTAGGATGCAACTGAATAGCAGTTGCATCCCTAGAAATAAGCACTTTCAATATTATGATTATATATAAATATGAATCTTGAATCAACGATTGTTTAAATCATAACTATTTCTGATCGTTAACACTAATAACAAAGTCACATGATCATTTATAAATATCTGTTCTTAATGAACAAGAGTAATTATTCTACACTGGTAATCTCATGGGATATGTTTTAGCAATTGGAATTGTAAACATGAAGCCTACATTTTGATTAGAAGTATCACTTAAAACCTCTTGAACGACAGTTACTGCTTTTTGAACTAACTCCTCATTTTGTAGAACAGTAAAGATGGTTTTATTGTAGGGTAAAGAATCTTCTAAAAGTGATTTTAGATACCCAAATAACGGAACTCCTTTATTACTGCTATTCACAATTAAGCTTGCCATCCCTTGACTATCAAAAACAGTAGCACCACCTACTCCTACTTCAACAAACCTTGATAGAATATCATTTAAATAATCAACTTCATTTAATACTATAAACAAAGCTTGGATATTACCCACCTACTTTCTAAATGATTTTATTAGATTGCCTCTACTTCATCGACTTTATTCATCTTCTTGTCTTTACTCTTAACGCCACCATCTATTTCTCCTGCTTTTTCTATTGCTATTTTGGCAAATATTGGACCAGATACTTCATAAATTAATACACTAAACATAATAATAGTACTAATAGCCATCGAATATTCAGGTAATTGTTGACGTACCAATACAATAAGTCCAATAGATACACCACCTTGAGGAAGTAAAGCTAGGGATAAATATTTTTTGACCACTTCGCTTGCTTGAACGGATCTTGCACCAATCCAAGCTCCTAAAGCTTTACCACCGGCTCTTGCAAATAAATAAGCTACTCCCATTAAACCTACCTTAGCTAATATACTTAAATCTAAACTTGCTCCAGCTAATGTAAAAAACAATACATAAACAGGTGAAGCAAAATCAGATACTGAGTCAAATACCCTTTTAGCTTTATGTAACATATTAACTAAAGTCGTACCCATCATAATGCAAGTTAACAAAGATGAAAATCCCAACATAGTTGATAACCCTGTTGCAATTCCAATAGCTGCTAAAGACATTGATTGCAATTCGTCACGGCTGCTTGACTTTTTAGCAACAAATGATAACAAAACACCTAATCCTAAGCCTAATAATAAGGAACCTCCAATTTCAATAAAAGGCCCGCTGAACATTTCAAATATTGATACATCATGATTTCCAACAGATAACTTAGCTAATGACATTGCAATCCCAAAGGAAATAATTCCAAATACATCATCTAGTGCAACTACAGGTAAGATAGTTTTTGTTAAAGGTCCCTTAGCATTAAATTGCTTTATTACTAATAAGGTAGCTGCAGGTGCAGTAGAAGCTGACATTGATGCTATTACAATACTAAAAGCAAATGGTTGCTCAAACAAAAAGTACATGAAGCTAAATACTAGAACAATAGCTCCCAAAACTTCTGCTAGAGTTATAATTACAATTGATTTTCCTAGCTTTAACATATCTTTAATAATAAACTCACTACCAATACTAAAAGCTATTATGGATAAAGCTAGCTCACTTATTATTGAAAATGACTCAATATCTCCTGAACTTATATATTTAATAAAAGAGGGTCCAAGTAATAGACCTGCCACTAAAAATCCCGATACATTAGGGAGTCTAAAGTATTTCGCAATCTTACCTCCTATAGCTCCAATAATTAATACAATACAAATTTTAAACAATAAATTCAATTTTAATACCTCCACATCATAATTTTTAATCATTATGACGATAGATGTACTTCCATTCCCATTGACTCTATTAAATCCTCTGCTACTACCCTCCTTATATTTATTAATGGAAATAAAGAAAGCGCATCACTAACTCAATTGAGTTTCGTCATACGCTTGGTTTACTCCTATGGGGTTAGCTGTCGGGTTAGGGCTCCCAAGTCGCCCTTCTTAAAATTAAGATTCACCCCATAATATGGTTCCCCCACTGCCACAATGGTATTCGGAGTTTACTAACTTATAATAGCACTAGTAAAAATGAATGTCAAAATATTTAAGCATTAAAGTTTAGTCAAAATAATTACCCCTAGAAATAGATCTCTAGGGGCTAAATTAAACCGAAATTATAACTAATAAAATCCTCAAATTCAGACTCATTTGAAAACTTTATTATTTATAATTTTTATTAGTTATTAATTGTTTAGATTATCTATAGCTAAATAGGTAGTCTTTCTTTTTTGACAATACTCTTTTATGTTTTGTATATGTTTTTCTAAATATTTTGTGTTTATATTATTTTTTTTGAAATCATCACACTCTAAGATTGATATCAACAGAGGGATATTTGTATGAATACCTTCTACATAAAACTCACTTAGAGCTCTGTACATTCTTAATATAGCTTCATCTCTATCCTTACCTAAAACAATTAATTTAGATAGCATAGAATCATAATAGGTACTTACTGTATAGCCTGTTTTTACTCCTGAGTCTAATCTAATACCAGGTCCACCTGGTGTTATATAGTTTATTATTTTCCCTGGAGATGGTATAAAAGATTTAGCTGGATTTTCTGCATATATACGACATTCTATTGCATGACCATTAAATTTTATATCTTTCTGTTTTAAACTTAATTCTTTACCTGCTGCTATGGAAATTTGCTCCTTAACTATATCTACAGAAGTTACCATTTCTGTTATAGTGTGTTCCACTTGAATTCTTGTATTCATCTCAAGGAAGTAATACTCTCCATTTTCATAAATAAATTCCACTGTCCCAACTGAGTTATATCCTACTGATTTAGCAATTAAAACAGCTGTTTTGTACATTTCTTCCCTTACTTGAGGACTTATGGCTATAGAAGGAGTTTCTTCTATAATTTTCATATGTCTTCTTTGTATTGAGCACTCTCTTTCCCCTAAATGAATAAAATTACCATAATTGTCACCAATTATTTGAACCTCAATATGTCTAGGTTTAGATAGATATTTTTCTAAGAAAACCGAATCATCTGCATATAAGGAGAGTGCTGTATTTTTAACAGCTTCAAATACTTGTTTCAAATCATCGGCATCAGAAGCAATTCTCATACCCATTCCACCACCGCCGGCAGCAGCTTTTACCAAGACAGGATATCCTATTTCCTCAGCTATTTCAACAGCTTCTTCATAATTATGAATTGCAGTATTAGTTCCCTTAACAAGTGGTACACCTAAAGATGCCATTAATTTCCTGGCTTCAATTTTATATCCCATAAGCCTTATTACATCACTTCTAGGTCCAATAAAAGTTATACCAGACTTTTCTACTGCCTCAGCAAATTTAGGATTTTCAGATAAAAACCCATAACCAGGGTGTATAGCGTCAGAATTAGTAATCTTTGCAATGTTGATTATTTTTTCTATGTTTGCATATGTTTCCTGAACCCTGTTTCCATCGAGACAAAATGCATAATCAGCCAAGGTCGTATGAAGCGAGTCCCTGTCTGCATGGGAGTAAACTGCCACGGACTCAATGCCCATTTCTCTTAGAGCACTAATTATCCTAACTGCAATTTCACCCCTATTTGCTACTAATACTCTTTTGAACATAAATTAAAACCACCTCTTCTCATTTAAATTTTTATACTATATCTGTATATATTATTATAATACTAACAATTTTTCAAGCTATACAAAAAAGACTAAGAGGGGGATCACCCCCTCAAATAATCTAAAGCAAATTGTACATGAAGCGCAGTACCATATTTCATATAATCTTCATCGATTTTAAATCTATCATGGTGAGGAAAATATATAGCTTCTTTTTCTTCATTTTTATATCCAAGGAAAGCATACACGCCTTTAGCATGTTGAAAATAGTACGGCATATCCTCTGAGCCCATGTAACTAGGCAATTCTACATTTTTTCCTTCTCCAAAGACTTTTTTAGCACTTTCAACTGCAATAATTGATAATTCATCATCATTATAAAGACTAAGTGCACTTTCTTCTATCTTTACATCTACATTTAACTCATATGCTTCTGCTATGGCCTTCGCATGCCTTTTTATTGCAGCATGTGTTATTTCTCTAACCTTTGGATTAAAATATCTCATTGAGATTTCAATTTCAGTGTATTTAGAAATAACATTTGCCTTTGTACCACCAATGAACTTACCAACAGAAAGTACTAGTGGTTCTCTTGCATCGATATTTTTTGTAACTATGTCTTGAAGATCCGTAACAAAAATACAAGCAGGATGTATAGTGTCCTTTGCCAGATGAGGTGATGAACCATGACCAGATACTCCTTCAAATTTAACATAGATTGTGTCACAGCCTGCCATTCTATAACCTGGTGATATATTAAAATATCCAGTATCAATTTCTGGCATTCCGTGCATACCGAAACAAGCATCTACTCCTTCCATTCCACCTGCTTCTATAATTTTTTTTGCTCCAGTAAAAGTCTCTTCTGCTTCCTGGAAAAAAATCTTACTTCTCCCTGTATTTCATTCTTCATTTCAGATAAGATTTTGGCTGCACCTATAAGCATAGCTGTATGGGCATCATGGCCACATGCATGCATTACTCCAGGAGTTTTAGATTTAAAATCTATATCTGTTTCCTCAGTTATTGGTAGAGCATCAATATCAGCTCTTAAAGCTATTGTCTTGCCGCTATTAGCCCCCTTCAACGTTGCTATCAAGGAAGTATTGCCTGCTTTTACATATGGAATTCCAAGTTTATCTAATTCCTTCATTATCTTCTCTTGAGTTTTATATTCCTGTCCGCTTAGTTCTGGATTTTCATGTAGCTCTCTTCTAAAACTAATAATATAATCTTCTATAGATTTCACTTTATCAAGTATATTTAGCATTTATAGCCTCCTATTTAATACAAATAATAGTTTTATTAGATACATCACACTCTTAGAAACCCCCGAAAACCCCTAGAAGAATAATATGATTCTGCGCTATTGTGATACACAAAGACAGTATCGTAGCGACGGTCACAAAAAAGTGCTCCACCCAGTTTTCTTATTTTTTCAGGTGTTTTGATCCAGCTTGAAGTTTTTGTATCAAAATTACCTATTTTCTGTAGTTCTCGATACTGTTCTTCAGTTAAAATTTCAATTCCTATAGAAGCAGCCATACCTAAAGCACTTCTTTCAGGCTTGTTTTTCTTCCTTGACTCCAGAGCTTCTTGATCGTAGCAAGTGTTTCTGCGACCTATTGGAGTTTCCGGTGAACAGTCACAAAAAATAAATTCTCCTGTAACTTTATCATAGCCAACAACATCTGGTTCTCCACCAGTTTTTTCCATCTCACTTAGAACCCAGAGTTTTTCCTTGCTATTTTCTAACTTTGCTTGTACTTTCTCCCACTCAATTGCTATGTGACGTTCCATATTATCTTCAAAACGTTTTTTCAATATTCTAAGCAGATCTGAGTTTGTCATAAGCTCCTCCTTAAGTTACATTAAGTTACTCATAATAATTTTATTATGGATCTTTTATGTTACTTTTACCCATAAATAAACATCATTAATAATTATGTAATAATTAAAAAGTCCTATTTGCAACAATAGCAAAAAGGACTAATATATTAGTACTACAATTCTTCATCTGATTTATACTCTAAAATATCTCCTGGTTGACAATCTAAGGCCTTACAAATTGCATCCAAAGTTGAAAATCTGATAGCTTTTGCCTTTCCATTTTTTAGTATGGAAATATTTGCCATAGTTATACCGACTTTTTCAGATAATTCTGTGACACTCATTTTTCTTTTAGCCAACATTACATCAATATTAATTATAATTGCCATGGTTTTCACCTCATATTGTCAAGTCATTATCATTTTTTATATCTACGGCATTTTTTAGTAGTTTCTGCAATACAGCAGCAAAAACTGCTACAACCATTGGTGCAAACACGAAGATCATACCAATAATTATGACACCTGGGGCATCGTCTACTTCACCTATGATATAAAAAAGTGGTAAAATAAGTAAATACAACAAACAAATAATAGTTGCACATTTTTTTATTTTACTTAATGCTTTAACCGATAAATCTGAAAAGGCTTTATTTTCATCGATATAATTTAAAAGTTTAAATGCTTGATACAATGCAGTATAAAAAGGTATTGCAGTAATATACATGACTAATAAAATAGTATATAGTATATAAGCCATTTTTGCACTACTTTCTGCCGCTTCTTTTGATATTATGGGAAAAAGAAAAATGCATAAAATAAGTATTGGAAATCCAATAAAGAAAACTGCAAGCCTTAAAAAGTTTGTTTCTTTTTTCATCAAAACACCTCACGCATAATAATTCAACAACTTAATTATAACAAAGCATTTATCGTTTATAAATAAATATTTTATGTTATATTATATGAATTTTATTGATAATACATCAATAACAAATAGAAGCATTCTCCTTCTAAGAAAATGCTTCGTAAATTTACATTTATTTTTATATTTTTTTGAGAGTTTGGTTTCTTTCGAAAAAGTCCTGCCAAGGATCTTTTTCATCAACCCTCTTTAAAACATCCCACATATTTATCCCATCTGGAGCTATTGTATCAAGTTCATTCCATAAAATTGGCATCGATACTTTTGCTCCCTTTCTTGCTCTTAATGAATATGGAGCAATGCTTGTGGCTCCCCTGCCATTTCTAATCCAGTCGATAAATATTTTACCTGTGCGACTAGTCTTTCTAATATTGCTTGTATAACGGTCTGGCCATTTCTGTTCCATAACTTCCACAACTCGTCTTGCAAAATCATAAAAAATATCCCAATTAACGGTAGGTTTTAAAGGTACAACCACATGGTAGCCTTTACCACCACTTGTTTTGAGGTATGAGCTTAGCGAAAGTTGGTCTAGGATGTCTTTTAAATCTCTCACTCCCTGTCTAACCATACTTAGGTCCATTCCTTCATCTGGGTCAAGATCAAATACCATAATATCAGGAGTTTCAATATTTTCTACCCTACTACCCCAGGTATGAAATTCCAGTGTACCCATCTGTGCTTCAGAAATGAGCCCTGTTACATCATCAATATAAAAGTACTCTTCTGTTTCTGAACTATTTGTCGAAATAGAAGTTGTTATAATCCCTTTACTACCTGGCCCAGGATGCTTCTTATAGAAACAAGTCTGTGATACTCCTTTTGGACAACGTACAATACTAAGAATTCTATGGCTTAAAAATGGTAGCATACGCTGTGAAACTTTTTCGTAATACCTAACTATATCTAATTTTGTAATTTCAGGTTGATCGAATATTACCTTATCTGGATTTGTAATTTTAATTCCCTGAATAACTATGCTATTAGAACCAATTGAATTGTTCTGTATCTCTACTTCTACTACTTCTTCTTTTCTTATTTCCTTAGGATTTTTGTCTGTCCGTAATCCTTTATAGCTTGCTTGTCTCAATAGATTATCCTTAGTCCAATCGGCAAATTTTATTTCTGCAATTAATTCTGGTTCAAGCCATATAATTTTTTCATTCGGTCTAGGTATGGGTGGAATTTTAAAAGGAGAATTTGCTCTCTCAATTTTTTCAAATTTCTCTTCAAGCAACCTCATTTCAGTTTCGCTTATTCCAGTACCTGCACGTCCTACATAAACTAAATCATCGCCCTCATATATGCCAAGAAGAAGCGAACTTACACCACTTATTCTTTTGTCAGAAAGGGTATAGCCACCGATTACAAATTCCTGTCTTTTATCA
>JAKELU010000006.1:15715-18321 GCA_022760735.1 Firmicutes bacterium FC7 | reverse complement strand
CCTCTGACATAACGGCTATAGTAGAGATTATTTGGAGCATCTTTCATCAAAATTTCAAGCTTTTCCTTTCTTTCAATCAAAGGATAACCCCGAAGATCAACACCATCTAGTGCAAGGATGTCAAAGATAATATATGTCAAATTTTGAGCCTTTTGATTTTTCATATAGTTCTGCAAAGCCTGGAAATCTGTCCTTCCAAATTCATCAGTGATTACTAGTTCACCATCTAAGACCATTGCCCTTCCTGCTGACCAGTCACTCAAAGCCAAAGCAATATCATGGAAGTACCTTGTATAATCATTCCCATTTCTAGTCATTAACCGAACACTATTGCCTTCCACATAAGCAATTATTCTGTATCCATCATATTTCATTTCAAAGAGCCAATCGTCACCTTCCGGAATTTCATTAACTAATTTAGCAAGCTGTACCTCTATATTATCAAAAGGGTTTCTAATGACTTTTTCATCTTCTCCTCTTTCAATTTCCTCCATAGTACGTCCAGTTCTGATACTTGTGTTAAAGTGTGAAATTCCTTCAGTAGTTTTGGAATATTCATCTTTCTCCTTTAATAAAAGCCAGTTATCCTTCAATTCATCAGATTTCCCTTTTAACCTAATTAAAGCCCACTTTCCCTTAAGCCGTATTCCCTTTAATACAAATTTAAGAATGCCATTTCTGAGACCTTCCTCTACATTTCCTTGAGGTTCCCAAAACCCTTCATCCCAGAGCATGACTACACCACCACCGTACTCACCCTTAGGAATAGTACCTTCGAAGTTCCTATATTCTAGAGGATGATCCTCCACCTTAACGGCTAGTCTCTTGTCACTGGTATTATAGGAAGGCCCCTTAGGTACAGCCCAACTTAAGAGAACTCCTCTCCATTCTAGACGAAAATCATAGTGATCTCTACGTGCTAAATGATGTTGTACAACAAATCTTAAACCTTCATCAGAATCTTTAATTATACCCTCTGGCTCAATGGTTTTGTCAAAATCTCTTTTCTCATTATATTCTATTAGCTTATTAGTCATAGAATAGCGGAAACACCTCCAAAATTATTGTTTCCTACTAACATTTATGTATTCTTTATAACTTTTCTTGATATTAAAATAACCCTTGAAGATGTAATCTTCAAGGGCTATAGTCTAGTTAGTTAAAATAAAATTTAATTCCCCATTTAAATGGTTGTATCCTCACTTATATTTAGAAGATTTTTTAGTGTGTCAAATGATACAGAAACTTGAAATATCCATGGTAAATCACTACCAAGCATTACATATTTAAATAAACTACCATCTTCTGCACTTTCTTTTATGGGTGTTATAATAATTTGATCTCCACCTGAAAGGAGAACCTCCTCAATTTTTCTATTCCCTAAATAAGCAGAATGGTCAAATTCAAATAAATTAAGTCCCCGTTGAAAAATGTCACTAGAATATATAAATACTCCACTACGATCAATAATGCTAGCGCTATCAACATCTAGTTCTTTAGCAAATTGCTCTATTTTTGAATCAGTCAATAAATCTTGTTCTAATAAACCTTTAGTCATCTCTCTTAATAGCATGACTTTTTTATAAAGTAATCGATCCATTACCTTAGTTGCAATATTTTGTTTGCTATTTTCTGATGCTACTGCAATGCTGTTAGCCATCTTGTCTATTTCAGACATTGTTGCATATAAAGCTTGGGTTTCAGCTGCTGTTTTCTCAATTGCTTCGGTTGTTTTTGTAGCCCCTTCTTCAGTTTTAGTTATAAATCTTAAGGCGCTCTCACTATCGGCTTCCATATCTACCATTTTATACTGTAAAGATTTCATGCTATTCACAGAATCTTCAAAGGACAAAACTAGCTCTTGAAGTAGGTCTTTAGTTCTACTAGCTGCCTCATCTCCCTGAGTAATTTGAGCAACCATATTCTTAAAGGCTTCCTCAAAACCTGCCATACTATCTTGAATCTCTCTTACTATCATGCCAACTTCCACTGCAGAGTTAGCAGATTGCTCTGCTAATTTTCTGACTTCATCAGCTACGACGGCAAATCCTCTTCCTGCTTCTCCAGCTCTTGCAGCCTCTATCGCCGCATTTAAAGCCAGTAAATTAGTTTGATCTGCTATTGCTTTTATTGCAACAACAATATTTTCAATCTCTCCTGATTTAACCGAAAGGTCATGAACTTCTTTCTGTGTTTGTATTGCTATAGCAGAAGTTTCTTGCATGCATATAGCAGTTTGTTCAGCAATCTGAGCTCCTATAATAACTTTGTCCTGAGACTCTCTAGCGTTACTTTCAGTATCTTTGGCTATCTTAGCAACATCTTGGACACCAGTTACAATTTGAGAAATCAACTCTTCTGCACTTTTTATTGAGTTGAGATTTGCTCTATTTTGAGCAGTGATAGTCTTTACATTCTCAGCGATATGTTCTGAGGCTTTCCCACCTTCGACAGAAGCTCTTCTTAGCTCTTCGGTTCTTTTAGCAAAGTCTACGGAATTTCTTAAGGTTTCACCATAAAATTCTTTAAGATTACCAATTAATTTAGTCAATGCATTATCAATCGGAGTCTTACCACTAATTTGTACTTGAATATTCCCTTCGGCA
>JAKELU010000006.1:0-15640 GCA_022760735.1 Firmicutes bacterium FC7 | reverse complement strand
CCTGCCATAATTCAATAACACTTATAAAACAGTTCTTACAACCTCCAAATATGCCTATATATTTTATAAAACACTAATAAACATCCAAATTAATCAGTTATTTATTATATCGGTTTAGAACCAAGGTTATTAATGGTTCTTATCACGTTTAATGACTAAATAATATTGATACGCCAAATCATGTGATGCATACCCTCTCCCCAATAATTTTCAATAAAATAATCAGGAACACCAAATTTCTTAGTCCAAATTTTTTGAGATATAGAATAGCCACTATCTAGACAAAACTCTTTTATACCCTTAGTTTCCATAACTTCATATATGGAATTTAAAAGCAAGCTACCTATGCCTTGATTTTGATAAGGAGGACTAACAAATATAGTTCCTACCTCCACAAGATGTTTTAGTTCTCCATTGGTACATTTACTAATCAAGTCGCTTGATTTACCATATTCTATTGTGCCAATTATATCTTCATTATGTTCAGCTATTAAGAAATACCTTAATGTACCATTACTATCTAAATCTAATTGCAAATACTTCTTCTTGGTTTCAATTTCCTCTTCTAGGTCAGCTATCTTCTCTTCAATTCCTTCTTTTTTAAAGGTATCTGTAATAACTAATTTGAAGAATTCATGTAATTTTGCTTTATCTTCATGAATTGGTCTTCTTATCTTAATATCAATCAACTTTATCTCTCCTAAAATCATTTGCAACTATCCTTATTTGAAAAAACTAAATAGGCTAGATTTTACTTAATCTATTTGTATAAGCTCATACTTCATTGAACCTAATCCTATTTTTTCTGCATGTCTAAGAGAAACTCTACCTTTTTCAAAGAGTTTTTGTCCACTATTTTGCTGAACTAGATCAAGACATGCTGTATCCAAAGCCACAGGATCTTTTCCTGCAAGAATTCCAATATTATCTGCAATTGGTTTCATATGTCTACCTGAACAGTCACAGTCCTCAGTAATGTTATGAACGAAAGTAATAAATATAATATCCTTATCTTTAGATGCTCCATAGGCATATTCTGAGAGCTTCTCAAGGAAGTTAGATCCTCCCCAAGTATTTCTAATTGCACCTTTAGGACAAACAGCTATACATCCAGCACAACCAATACATTTGCTGCTATCAATAACTGCAGCATCTGGAATTTCTATGGCATTAAAATTGCATTTTTCAACACATATTCCACATGAAATACATTTCTCAGCATTTACAATAGGGGATATTCCGGAGTGTTGCTCTAGCTTTCCACTTCTTGCAGCAAAACCCATTGCAAGCTGTTTTAAAGCACCACCGAATCCAGCTTCTACGTGTCCCTTGAAATGGCTCATAACGATGAATTGCTTATACTTCCCATACCCCTTGCCTATTTTACATTTACTTATAAACTCTTTATTTATTTCTATTTCATCATACTCGGTTCCAATTTCACCATCTGCTATAACAATCGGAATTTGTGTAAAGCCATGTTCTTTTGCCGTTTTTATATGTAAATCAGTAGTGGTTCTTGACCCTCTATATAGTACATTAGTTTCGATATATACTGGAGATACTTGATTTTCTTTTAAATAATCTATTATTTCATCGTAGCATTTTGCAGGAATAAAGGTCTTGTTTCCCTTTTCCCCAAAATGAACTTTTATAGGTACCTCTTTCTCAAATTTATGTTCATTTTCTGATACAACTTTCTTTAATAGTTTTAAAGCCTCTTTGCCAAGCTTTTCATAATCTGACTCTGAATTTCTTATAAAATATACTTTGCTCATAAACCTCCTCCTAAACAATCCATTATTTGATAGTTGCTATTCTAGCATATTAAGAAGACCATATCAATAAACTATTTACTTATATACCCCAATTCCCAAAAATTTCCCTATTAAAAAACCTCAATATGCTTAAACATACTGAGGTTTAACTTTTCACTTATTTACGACTAAATTCTCCCTCCATTACCCCTGATGTTTCAAAGGTAGCCATTTCATCTGCAACCTTTAATGCAGCTTCAACTATTGGAAACATAAGTGCTGCACCAGTACCTTCTCCTAATCTCATGTTGAAAAATAATCTTGGTTTTAACCCCATGTGTTCCAATGCAAATAATTCACCTTTTTCTTCTGATGAATGGGAGGTTATCATATAATCAACTGTTAATGGATTAAATTTTGATGCAACAAGCGCTGCAGCAGAAGATATAATACCATCTAATATAGTCGGCACACTTTGATGAGAAGCTTGTAATATTGCCCCCACCATTGCAGCTATTTCTAGACCTCCAATTTTAGCTAAAATATCAATTGGATCATTTAGGTCAGGGTTATTAATTTTTATTGCCCTTTTTATCACTTCCTGTTTGTTTTTTAAAGCATCGCCCTTTAAACCAGTTCCACTACCTGTAACTTCTTCAACACTACAGCCTGTAATTGCTGAAATTATAGCTGCACTTGGAGTAGTATTTCCTATCCCAACTTCTCCTGATGCTAATATATTGATTCCTGACTCAATTGCTTCTGAAGCAATTTTAGCACCAGTCAATATAGCTTGAAGAGCCTCTTTTCTAGTCATTGCTGGCCCTTCTGCAATATTATCTGTTCCAAATTTTATATGATTAACCATATGCTCAGGTATTTCGATTGGACTAGCTATACCGATATTGTTACAGATAACTTTTCCACCTGCATGATTTGTTAATACATTTATTCCGCCTCCTCCATTTAGATAACTATAATACAATTGAGCAGTTACTTCTTGTGGAGCTGCACTTACCCCTTCCTTTACAACACCATGATCTCCAGCCATTAATAAAACTGCTTTCCCTAAAATTTTAGGATATGCAGTACGCTGCACTCCAGCCAGTTGAATAGCAATATCTTCTAATACCCCTAAACTTTTTAATGGTTTAATCTTGGCATCTAGTCTATCCTCCATCCCTTTGGCTGAATCTAAATCGATTTTTTCTATTCCTTTAATAATTTCATTTAAGACTATCTCTAGTTCCGTTTCACTTGCCCCTTTAATGTCTAAATTTTTGAAGTTTACTTCGTTCATTTTACATTCCTCCATTTAATATAATTATTAGTTAAGAATTTTACCCAACAAAAAAAGTCCGACCATAATAAAAAAATTATCATGGTCGGGACTTTACCGTCATCACCGATGCTTTCCATAGAAAGACTTTTCATTCTTAGGCAGGTCTCCTGACTTAGACTCGAGCATCCTAATACTCCTTCCCAGCATAAGCCAGTGGTATAGTATAGGACTAATCATCACAGTGTTGGGTACGTACCGGATTCTCACCGGTTTCCCTATTCTCCCTACCGGGCACCTAGGAACTTAATGTATTAAATTAACAATATTATAATATTATTTAAATGCTAAGTCAACTTTCATTATTTTTTTATATATTCATACTTCTTTCTTTCCATTTGATTTATTATATTTTCTTTTTTTATTTGATTATTTTCATGTTTTTGCTCTATTTCCTTATTTTCTAGTTCTTTCTTTGTTTGCATATTTTCTAGTTTTGCTAATATCTCTTTATGGTAATTTAGTGCAACTTTTTGATATTCTCTTAAGTGACTAGGAACCTGATCCATTATTAATTCACAATCTTCAATTAATTTTCTTTGACGTTTAATTTCACATTGAATTCTATCGTTTTGGTCCATAAGTAATCTCCTTTCAAATATTTTTTATGTTTCATTCGATATTCTTAACATCACTTAAGCATCTATCACAGTTGTCATCTGGAGTTTCACATGGTTCACATAGCTTATCTATGTTATCAATTAAGACATTATCGATACCTCTATTTATTATATTATTTGGAATATTACATATAAGTTTATTATTAAGTACTAGATTGCCAAACGATGTAGTTTCAAAAGTTATACCAGTATCTCCGTTATATGCAATTTCGTTATTTTGAAATGTTCCATTTTGACCCAAAACTAAAATACCATCTTGGCTATTACATTCTATTATATTTTCACCTGCAAATAAATTGGAGTAATTAAATACAAACCATGCATTAAACTTAGTACCCTTAATTATATTACCTATTGCAATTGAGTTATTACCTTGGGTCATATCTATCCCACCGGTAGCATTATTTACTATAAAGTTGTCTAGCAGCAGATTATTATTACTCACTAGATAAAAACCATTTAATTCATTTCTAATAGCAGTATTTGATACAAATACATTGTTACTATCTCGGTCATCAAAAGTTGCAAAGCCATCCATCAAACAATCTTTTACCTTATTTTCAATTATTCTATTGTTTGCACTACCTTGAGTGAATAACATACCGAAATTTGCATTGTAGATTTCATTATTCCAAATAAGGTTAGCGCTAGATGTTTCTAGAAAAATACCATTATTAAAAGTATTATAAATCTTATTCTTTACAATTCTATTACCATTGCCAGAATCTATAACTATTCCATTACCACGGTAATATCTAATTGTTATACCATCTATCTCAACTCCCGTTACGTTCGATAGCATAAAAGCAGTAATCAATGTGCTCTTTCCATCAAAAACAACAGAATTGCCTTTTGCTAAAATTCGTATATAATTCTTATTTATAATAACGGTCTGAAAATATACACCTTCCTCAAGAAGGAGAACATCCCCAGGAGAGACTTGATCTGAGGCGATAAGAGCAGTTATATCCATAAGGGGTGTAACGGTAATTACTGCCATAAAGACACATCCTTTCAAATTTCAATAGTAATATATTCCTCCATTATTATTGTGTTACAGGCTTTCATCAAGAAGAAATGAGGTTAAAGGTTCACAGTTGTGACCTGGATTTTCACATGACTCACATGGTTTATCTATGTTTTCAATAAGTACATTATCTGTACCACTATCAATTATGTTTGTAGGTATATTACATATAACTTTATTTTTATAGATAGTATTGCTGATTGAATTAGTTCCGATAGTTATACCAGTATCGCTATTATATGCAATTTCATTATCTTGATATATTCCATATTGACCTTGGACTAATACTCCTTCTTCACGGTTACATTCTATTTGGTTTTCTCCAGCAAATGCATTTAAGAAATCTTCGACAACCAACCCATTTTGCTTGTTATCAATTAATATATTATCTAATGCAATTGAATTGCTACCTACGTTAATATTAACTGATCCTTGGCCATTATCTATTATATTATTGTATAGTAATAAATTGTTATGACCCCAAATAAGAATGCCATATCTTCTAGCTCTCATAATCGTATTAGAAATAAATACATTGTTGCTATCAGGCTCTAAAAAGGTTTCAAAACCATCTTCTAAACAATCTTTTGCAATATTTTCTATTATTCTGTTGTTTGTACTACCTAAAATTAGAAATACAGCATCAAAAACATTACAGATTTCATTTTTCCAAATAAGGTTAGCGCTAGACGCTACAATCCTTATGCCATCTACAAAGATATCACTTATTTTATTATTAACAATTCTATTACCATTTCCTGAATTTATAACAATACCATTAGAGCGATAATGATTAATTGTAATACCATTTATCTCAACACCAGTTACATTCGATAACATAAAAGCATTTAGTAATGTACTTCTTCCATCAAAGATTACATGTTCTCCTTTTGCTATAATCCGCAAAAAATCCTTTGTAACATTTACTGTTTGAAAATAAATACCTTCTTCTAATAAGAGAACATCGCCAGGAGAGACTTGTTCTGAGGCTATAAGGGCGGTTATATCCATAAGGGGTGTAACGGTAATTATGGCCATAAAGACACATCCTTTCGAATATATTAACTTTTTTCAATAGTAATATATTCGACCATAGTTAATCTGTTACAGCTCTCAATGAAAAGTCTATATAATTTGCATTAGCTAATAATATAAAAAGCAATAGGTATAATCAGTACCTATTGCTTCTATATGATTATTTATATTTAATGGCTTCTGCTGCATTTCTTCCTGCAATTTTACCAAATACCGTTATATCAGTTATCGCATTTCCACCGATTCTATTTCCACCGTGTATTCCGCCTGTTACTTCTCCTGCAGCATATAGCCCTTCTACAACATCTCCCGAATTGTTAATTACTTCAGCATTAGTATTAATTTTAATTCCACCCATTGTATGGTGAATAGCTGGAGATACTTCTACACCATAATATGGTGCTTCAATTAATTCAACATTTAGTAATCTTCTGCCAAATTCCTTATCATTTTGATCTTTAAAGTACTCATTGTAAGATTCTACAGTACTTTCAAGCTCAGTAGCATTTATATTAAGCTTTTCACCTAACTCTTTTAGGGAGTTTGCTTCTGTCAATAATCCAGCATCTTTATATTTTTTTATAGCACTAGCTTGGTCAACAACTTGCTGATCAAAGATTAAAAATGCGCTTTTACCTTCTTGAGATAGTATTGCCTTAGATACTGTATCTCTAGTTTCAAGCTCATTAACAAATCTCTTACCATCTCTATTTACTAATATTGCTCCGTCACCTCTTACCCCTTCAGTAATCATCTCATTAATTCTAGGTACTACTGTAGGGTGAGTTTGAATTTGATCCATATCAATTAGGGCTATATCTAATTTTTCTAGCATACTGAATATATCTCCTGTCGCTCCAGGCTGATTTGTTGTTCCAAATCCTTCTAATTCTGGTTTATATTTTGTTACTAACTCTGGATTAGCTCCAAATCCTCCCGATGCTATTATAACAGCTTTTGCATTTATATTATAAGTATGTCCATCTAAATTCTCTACTTTAATTCCTAATACTTTATTATTTTCAGAAAGAATTTCTATTGCTTTAGTATTTAGTCTAACATCAATATTAAGCTTTTCTACTTGCTTAGCAAATACATCCATTAGGTGAGGACCGATAGGCATACCATCAGGACCTTTATGAATTCTATCTACACTCTGTCCACCAGATCTTCCAATTTCACTTAATTGTGCTCCTAGCTCTTCAAGCCAATAAAGAGTCTCTGCGGCCTTTTCTGTAAATACCTTTAGTAAAGCTGGATCGTTTTTATCATGTCCACCCTTCATTGTATCTTTAAAGTGTAATTCTGGACTATCTTCTATACCTTTAGCTTTTTGATACTTTGTACCAGCAGCATTCATTCCACCTGTTGCATAATTTGTATTTCCTCCCATGAATGCATTTTTTTCTACAACTATTACTTCTGCACCTTCATATGTAGCCTCTATAGCTGCTGTTAATCCTGCTCCTCCAGCTCCAATAATTACTATGTCTGTTGAAACATCTGCTGGTTTTTCAGTTTCTTGAGCAACTTCTTTTGCTATTAAAGTAACTTCAGCTTTCTTTATAACATCTCTTACTGCGTTAATTATTGCGTGACTAGTAAGTGTAGCACCAGAAACAATGTCAACATCAATAGAGTTTGTATTTATAATTTTTTTAGTTAAATCTTCTATTACTGGTTTTGTATATTCAGACTCATTGTGTTCTAAGACTTTTATGTCTTTAATTTCAGAGTTTTCAAAAGCAACTTCTAATTTCAAAAGTCCTCCTTTGCCTTTACTTTCTTCTACAAATATGCCAGTAACAAGTTCTTTTTCTTCTCTGCTATTATCAGCTTTAGTTGTTTGACAAGCTCCTAGGGATAATACTATTGCTAGAAAAAGTACTATAGCCAAGGATTTTTTAAATTTTTTCATATGCACTCTCCTTTACCTTAAGTATGTTAGTTATATATTTAACTAAGGTAAAGTATAATTGTTAAATCTTAAATAAATCTTATTAATTCTTAAAATTTATTAAGATTTAGCATTTTATTTTATTGCAGGAAAATAGGTCTCCACTATTGTTCCTACGCCAACTTGACTTTGTACAAATATTTTTCCTTTATGATTTTCTACGATACTACGTACAACACCTAGTCCCAGACCAGTACCCTGGCCTGCTTCTTTTGTTGTGAAAAAATACTCAAATATTTGCTTTAAGGTGTCCTCATCCATTCCAACTCCATTATCTCTGACTTGTATTTTCACATATGCTCCTGGAGATAAACATAGAATATTATTCTCTTCCTGGCTAATGTTTACATTCTCAACATTAATCTGTATAACCCCACCTGTCTTTCTCATTGCATGATATGAATTTGTATATAAGTTAATTAGAACTTGATGTATTTGAGTTGAATTACATAGAATTTGAACGTTGCTATTAATATTAGATATTAATTTAATATTTTTAGGCAATATGGGCTTAATTAGATTAATACTTTCATTTATAATGGTACTTATTTCAACACACTTAAAGTCTTTAGTGGTTATATCAGGTTTGCTAAAGGTTAATATTTGATTTATTATTTCTTTAGCCTTAATTGAACTCTTATAAATTTCTAATGCATCCTCATGAATAGAGCTTGTACTAACTGTATTCTCTAATATCATCTCTGAATATCCTAGTATAGGAGAAAGTAAATTATTAATTTCATGAGCAATACCACTAGTTAAAACTCCAATAGTTAGAAGTTTTTGCGAGTGTCTCAATCTTGCTTCACTTTTGATTAATTCTTCCCATGTTTTATTTAATTCCTTAAGATATTTAGTTTCAATTTCCAATGCATTTTTCCTTTTTTCTATCTTGAAAATGATATATAACCCGCTTACTACCATGGATATAAGAATTAATGAAATCAAGGATATATTAACAAACGTCCCTTTAATAGGCCCCTCTATTTCTTTATAATCCATTTGAACAGATATAATCCAAGAAATATCCTCCTTATAAAAGGTAGTATATGAACTCAATTTTTTTGTCGCCTTCTTGTCAATATCCTGCCACCATTTAGAATTATATACAAAATAGCCTTCACCTTCTTCTAATTGCCTCCCATATAACTCTTCTAGTTCACTCCAATCATAATCAGGATACATTGCTTTCCTTACTTTAATTGATTCTATTCCTACTTGATCTGGAACTGGATGCATTACAATAAAGCCTTCTCTGTTTTTTACCATAGCATAGCCTTTTTCCCCAGGCTGAACTATATGAATTAGGTAATCGTATACTCTATTTAAATTAATGGTTTCAATTAATATACCATAAACCTCTCCATCATCTATAACAGGATATGCAATGTCTATAGAAAATTGTCCAGGCTTTGATAAATACTCTTTAGTTCTAATGTGGCTCTTATCACTCAAAACTTTATTTATCAGAGAATTATACGTATGTGTTTCCATCATTAGATTTTCAGATAGAGATTCATATATTAAATCTCCTTTAACATTATACAGCTTTAGACTATCTATATCATCGATGTATCTTTCAAAAATTTCTAATATTTTCTCTTCATTCTGATACTTGATTTCATTATTCTCATACATCATAAGTGCTTCTAAAATAATTGGTTCTTTAGCTAACATAGCTAAACCATTGGTTTTATAATTTAAAAACACGTCCAAACTTCTAGATATGGTCTTCGCTATTGTCATCAAATTCTCTTGTTGCTGCCTTATGGCAGTATTCTTATGATTAATATAATTTTTATATCCGATTACAATTATCATGGATAATAGTATAAGAAATACTATTAATATAAATAAAAAAGTTTTTGATAATCTACCAAATTTTATATTTATCTCCCCCAATTTCCGAAGAATATCGTCATTGAACTTCCAATCTAGTTTTGTTATATTTATTATAACAAACTAGATTAAATATATATTATATATAAAAGTAAGATTTAGGTGAAGAGTTTTATGGCAAAGGAAAGAATACTTATTGTTGATGATGAAGATTATATGAGAAAATTAATTAAAAAAAGCTTGGTAAAAGAGAACTATATTATCTATGAGGCTTCCAATGGGTCAGAAGCACTTTCATTACTAAAGAATAATGTATTTGATTTAGTTATATTGGATGTTATGCTAGAAAATGAAGATGGTTTTGAATTGATTAAAGATATTAAAAGTATAGGTTTTAAAGCACCTATTATATTCGTAAGTGGAAGAAGTGAAGATTATGACAAAATTTTAGGACTAGGTCTTGGTGCAAGCAATTATATAACAAAACCATTTAGCCCCGCAGTTTTATGCGCTCATGTAAAAGCTCAGTTAAGAAACTATAAAGAACATACCATAGATAAAGTAATCTCAACAAATTTTATTATTAGCAGTCACTTTAAATTTGATCTAAAATCCCATAAGTTGTATAAAAATGAAAGATTTATTGATTTAACATATAAAGAGAACATGTTAATGAAGCTGTTCATGGAAAATCCTTAGCAAGTTTTTACAAAAGAACAGCTTTATGAAAGTATATGGAGTCATACAATAGTAGATGATAATTCAATTATGGTTTATATACATCAACTTAGAAAGAAAATTGAAGAAGACCCGAAATCCCCAAAACATATTGTCACAGTATGGGGAATCGGTTATAAATTCGTGCCTTAAGATATGATTCAAAAACTGTAACCAAGAGCCACTGGAAGTTTAACTAATTGGAAGTATATCTAGCTTTTTTGATGTAAATTCTAATTTTAGAAAAAATGATTGCCTTTTATCTTCTTCTCTTATATCTTCAAAGCTCAATCGGTAAACTGTGGGATTAGTATTAGATTTTACTGTTAACAGCTTATGTTTAGTATCATATGAACATATATACCTAGTATAGGTTATATAATTATACTTGTTATTTCTAACAAATCCATTTGGCATAGCCATTGCGGATAATATACTATAGGAATTTGATAGTGCTTCTTTATAGTTATTTGATTTAATATTAGTTTTTGTCAAATAGAATGCTTTTATAAATCTAGATACGGGGTCATACCCTCCTGGCAAATCTTTTGCTGCATTAAAATCTTCGAGATTATCAATATCTATAAGTTTATTTAGTCTCCTAATATGTGAATTAAAACCTGGAGAGTTAGTCATTACATTATATGGATTTTCATAATAAACTAATTCTTTACCATTAGGCTCAACAACAATACATCTCTTAGTACAATCAGCAAACATAAAATGAAAATCTGGACATATTACATTTTCCCCCTTATGATTCTTAGAGGATAAATTAATATTTGGCAAATCCTTAACTAATTCATCCACAGACTTATAATTTGCAAGAGCATAGGTAAAGTAATCTAAGCTAGAAATATTAACTTTTTCAGGCTTTACTTCTTTTGAGTAAAGATTGAACCCTGAAAACTCATTAGTAATTCCGATGAGTCCATATTCATTTACTCCATCTTTTAATGGATCACGATTTTCAAAACACATTCCTAATGTCTTATATTTTGAATAAAGTGGCTTTCCCATTAAATCATTACAGAAATTATAGTTCCTTGGCAAATAAATAGCATTATAGTTTAATGGAATTTCATAATCCATTGTCCTCCCCATTACACAACCATCATCATAGTCTATTTTAATACCTGTACACATATTATCCCCTCACAGTAAATCTTTCTGTTCCCTCAAGTCTCCTTATCATGAAAGATGTTTACATTTCAAAGTTATCCTATAGTCATAGTGTAACAATATTAAGCCAACCTTTCTAGTGCTTGCTCTAGACTATCAACAAAGAAAATGTCCTTGCCTTTGTTGCACTCATAGATAAAATCTTGTAAGGACTTACCAGTACATTTTGAAAAATCACCAATAATAGCCAGTTTAGTATGGAAGTTAATAAATTTTTGCAGCACTTCACCGGCAATTCCAGTACTTAATCTGAAAAAATCCTCACTAATAGCCTTTTTATCTAATATAATTCTATTACAATCTTTTTCATATTGTACATTCGCTATAAGGTCTAAAGCAGACTGCCCATCCGTTATGAGTACATCCTCGACCTCTATATAAACAATTTTATTATTTTTACCTAGAATAGTGTATTTCATTATTTAATTCCCTCTTTATTTAATTTTAATAATTTAGGTAAGATTTAATAATCTATTGTCATGAACCACTTTTCTGCATCTGAAATATCATTAAATACACTAATTACATCACGTTTCTGGCTCGCTGAAATAATTTCTTTAATTTCCTTTTAATGTAAGTTGTTTCATTATTACTGTATACAGTATATTTTGATAGTCCAGAGCTTTGTTCTTCTTGAATAATAACATCTAAATTTACATTTTCTTTTACATCATTTTTATTAGTAATATTTGATATAGCCTTTCTTAAATCTTGAACCCACTTCAGCTCATTTTCATATGTTCTGCAAATATTTCTCTAATAAAATTCCAAATTGTTGTTTCTAAAGAAGTTGATCCTTGGATAACCTTTTTTATATCATATCCCGTCATTGATTTATAACTTAATATCCCAAGTATTGCAAAATCAATGGACATAATATCCCCATTCCTTGTAACTATAACATATGTTAAAATTAACATATGTTATCTATGTAGTCCACTCTATTATAATGTTAATTTTTTATAATTTATGTTGCTTTACCATATTTCATTATTTGAAACGCCACATTGCATTTATAAAAGCAAACGTATTAGAAAGGGTTATTCAGATGATTTCCCTGGAAAAGAAAGATAAAGATGGCTTGGGATTTAACGCGCATAAAAAATGGCGAAGCCTAAATCGTAAGCAGATTTAATACTTCACCCAGTATTTTAAAGGTATTATGATTTAAATAAAGAAGCTATCCAATCTATTAATGCATTTAAAAATGACTTTAAACTTTGCAGAAAACTCTGTCCCTGTTCAGATGATAAATATTCTGTTGTCTTCTTTGCAATATTCTCGATTTGATTATATACCTGATTCCAATTAATATCCAAATTTTTCATTTTATCAAATAAAGCGACTAACTTTTCTATTTGCTCATCTGATAACTTTACATTAAAATTATTATCTACTATATTAATAATTATATCTCTTACTTCCTCCTTGGTTTTCGGTTTCTTTTTAGCAATTTCTTGTTTAATTTTATTGATTAATTCAGTAGCTACATCATTTCCTACTAGTTCACCTAGCTCCGCTGTGCGGATCATTTCCTCATTAGCAACCTTTTTTATGTCATCATCTATTACTTCTCCAGTAGATACTTCATAAGCTTTCATAATACCAGTTAAAGCTGCTGTTCCGGTTGCATTTTTTGGGGCAGTAATTTTAATATCTGCATCTTCAACTCCTGCAGTAATTAAAGCATTTGCATAATTTCTTTCTGTAATGTATGTTATTTTATCACTTGTATTTACTTTTAATCCACTACCTTTCTCAGTATAAGTAATCATAATGGAAGAAATGGCTTTATTCCCTATTTTACCTGTAGGAATAACATCACCTAAGTATTCGTGTTCTTCTTGATTAGTAGTTTCAATAATATATGCATTATCTGGCGCATTAAATTCTTTTAGTATTGATTCTTTTTCGATTTCTGTCAAGTCAGCACCTAATGAAATTATAACATCTCCAACAGCTGCATCTGCAAATATAGCAGTGGAACCGAATGTAATAATGAATAACAAAAATATACTAATAATACTTCTCCTCATAAAATTTTCCTCCTAAATATGTTGCCTATATAGTCTTTATTACATATGAGCTTACTTCTTTTATTTTTGCATTTTTCCCAAATCCAGTAAACTTGTAGATATCGCAAAAGGAGTAACTCGTTTTATCATCAAAGATAATATTTCCATTTACTGAGGCTATATTCCCATGGGTTATCACATTTATTATGTCAATTTCTTTAATTCCTTTATCTCTATATTTATTTAAAGTTGAAATTACATTATTATTCCCACGAATTATTTTCTTTCCAATTATATCCCAAACAATTTCATTTGATGTGTTCTCTAATATATATTTTTCATCACAATATGCAAAAGCTTCATATAAATTTACTAATGTAATTTTTTTAGGTGCGTTTCCACAATCTTTCGGATATGTTATCTTCATATTTTAATTCTTTGTCTCCTTTATCATTATTTCTTTATCTTTAAAAATCTACGTTGTAGACTTTTAAACCTTTTATTGTTTATATAATATCATATACTCTAAATATTTACATTAATAAATAAAAGAGGCTGTCGCACTAGCTTTTAATTATAAGCTAGTACCACAGCCTCTATTATACTAATATAATAATCTAAATTGATATCGCTAGTCTTAAATGAAATTACGCATTAAAATCTTCCAGTTGCTACCTGAACACCTATAGATACAAAAACTACTAAAGTATCCACTATAAATCCGAGAATCATTGGCTTAAATCCAATATCTCTGATATCTCCAAAGCTTGTTTTAAGTCCAATAGCTGATAAGGCCATTACCATGCAAAATTTTGACGTCTTTGAAAGAGCTGGTACTAAATTATGAGGTATAATTCCTATGCTACGCAATGCTACAACAACAAGGAACAATATAATAAAGTATGGGAAAATCTTCTTAAAGTTAATAGGCGTACGCCCATGCTTAACCTCTGATTTTGCTTCTAACCTTTCTGTTATAAAAGAGAAAATTAATACGTATGGAATTATAAATAATGTTCTAGTAAGCTTTACTATAACTGATGTATGTCCTGCAATATCTGAAAAAGCATAGCCCGCTGCTACAACTGATGATGTATCATTAACAGCAGTACCAACCCACAAACCATAACCCTCATTGGACATACCCATGGCCATACCGATCCATGGAATTACAACAACCGTAAGAACATCAAATATAAATTTTGATGATATTGCATAGGCCACATCTTCATCTTTTGCTTTGATAACAGGTCCTACTGCAGCCACTGCAGAACCACCACATATTGCTGTACTAACTGACAACAGATTGGTAAGTTTCCAGTTCATTCCAAACATTTTTCCTATTAAGTTACCTGCACCAAATGCAGTTGCCATAGTAAATATCATTACAAAAAGTGAGTATTTACCCACATTTACTACTTCAGAAAAGTTCATGTTGACACCCATAAGAATAATACCTATACGAAGTATTATCTTTCCAGCAAAACTTACTCCGTCATTTAATTGTTTATATTTATTTAGCATGGGATTAAATGCCATACCAACTAGTAGAGCCATAACAGTAGCTCCAATAATATCACCTGGAATTAAACTACTTAAAAACATTGCAATAATAGCAACACAAGTACTAAGTAACAAACCAGGTGCTATGTTGTTTAATTTCTTTAACATAATACACCTCCAAAAAATAAATCATATGTTGAATATACCATGTTATTAATATAAAATGAAATTATAATTTTTTATATTTATATAAATAAAACTTATATGGAGGGTATAAATGTTAGACCATAGATTACAGACTTTCCTTACTCTTTGTGAAACTTGTAATTATACAAAGACTGCTGAAAAATTAAATATGACACAACCTGCTGTTTCACAGCATATCCAGTATTTAGAGAATTATTACCAAGTGGCATTGATTGCAGAGAAAGGAAAGAACTTTTCACTTACAGAGGAAGGTAAAGCATTGGAACAATATATAAGAACACTTAAAGCAAATTCAGAAAGAATTTTACCCCTACTGCAAAGAATTAAAAATCAAGTTAAACAATTGAACTTTGGAGCAACACTTACTATCGGAGAATACACTGTTTGTAAATGTCAATCCCAAAATGTATAATTTTTAGAATCTCAAAATGTACATTAATTA
>JAKELU010000005.1:108068-133208 GCA_022760735.1 Firmicutes bacterium FC7 | reverse complement strand
CATCATGCCCTTATAGGGCTAGAGCAAACCACCCGTTTTACGGGTGGTTATGATTTTGTCCTTAGATAAACAAGTTAGTTTTTATTAAGATTTGGTTAGTGATGAAATCAAATCTTATTTTTTAAATTTGTAGTAATAATTAAATAACATATTCATAGAATTAGATTAAAGGAGGACAGGTTATGGCAGATGAAATATTTGATAGTGTAATCGAAAACTTAAGTTTCGATATAAAAAATGCTATATCAAAGATACCACAAAGCTTCAAAGAAAATATCGAAGAAGTAAGATTAAGGGTAAATTCTCCTTTATCTATTTTCATGAAGGGTAGGGACTATTTTATAACCAAGGAAGGAAGGGTAGTTGATAATCCAAAAGAAGGACTAATTATCAATTTAGAAGAATTAAATAAGACATTTCAAATAATATGCAACTATTCTGTCTATGCTCTTTCTGAGGAAATCAGAAATGGTTTTATCACAATAAAAGGAGGGCACAGAGTTGGTATTGGGGGCAAGATTATATATGGAAATATGGGAATTGAAAGCATTAAAAATATATCCTCCTTAAACTTTAGAATTGCTAGAGAGAAAAAAGGAGTTTCAAATAAGATAATAAAATATTTAATAAAGGACGGAGAATTTTTAAATACTTTAATTATCTCACCTCCACAATGTGGGAAAACAACCTTGCTAAGAGACATAATAAGAAATTTAAGCAATGGTATGAGTGAATATAATTTTAGAGGATATAAAATTGGATTAATTGATGAAAGGTCAGAGATAGCAGGTGTATATAATGGAATTCCTCAGAAAGATATAGGAATAAGAACGGATATTCTAGATTCCTGTGTTAAATCCATTGGGATAATGATACTAATTAGGGCTATGTCTCCCGAAATCATTGCAGTAGATGAAATAGGAAGTGTAAATGATGTTCATGCAATAGAAGATGCTACTAGAGCTGGAACAAAGCTTATTGCAACTATACATGGATTTTCAATTGATGATATAAGAAATAGAAAAGCTTTAAAGGATTTATTTTCCGAAAATATTTTTAAGAGATATATTTTATTAGATAATTCAAAGGGAGTAGGAACAGTAAGAGAAATAATTGATTCAGAAACCTTAAGAAATTTGTTAGAAGTGAGGGAGTCTCATGACTATTATTAAAATTTTACTTTTACTAACAATCTTTACGAGCTGTACTCTTATGGGATTTGCCTATGGAGGAAGATATAGAAAAAGAGTTAAAAGTCTTATTGATCTTCACCAAGCTGTAAGATTATTAGAAACGGAGGTTATAGTATTTGCAAATCCACTACCTATAGCAATTAAAAATATAAGTAACCGTATTACTGACGAAATATTTAATGCATTTAAAATTATTGAAAAGGACATGCACAGTAATGATGGTGGAGATCTTTATAATAGCTTTTTAAAGACTACAGATTTTTTGAGAAGCTCATGTTGTCTTAAACCGGAAGATATTAATGTATTTTTATCATTAGGTAAGTCAATAGGGAAGACAAATAGAGAAGATCAGCAGCAACATTTTAAATTTATAATAAGTGAAATTAGTCAGTTAATAATTGAAGCAAAAGAGGATAAGAACAAAAATGAAAAAATGTACAGGTTCCTAGGTATTCTAATGGGATTAGGTATGATAATTATTCTAATATAGGGAGAGAGATAAATGGATATAGATCTAATTTTTAAAATTGCTGGTATTGGAATTTTAACTTCAATATTACATACTGTATTGCAAAAATCAGGTAAAGAAGAATACGCTTATCTTACAACTTTGGTAGGCATTGTAATAGTTCTGGGTATAGTAGTAAATCTTGTAAGTCAGTTATTTACTGATGTTAAAGTATTATTTAGACTTTATTAGGTGAGTAGTATGGAAATATTTCAAATAATAGGATTAGGAATTGTAGCAACCATTATAATAGTGATTTTAAAGCAGACAAGACCTGAATTTGCAGTTTTAGTATCCATAGTAACTGGAGTTATTATATTCACATTAATATTACCACATTTAGCCTATATTATTGATACGATTAGCAGTTTATCGAGTAGAGTTAATGTTGACTTTAGCTATTTCGGGACACTAATAAAAATTATAGGAATGGCATATATAGTTGAGTTTGCTTCTCAGGTTTCTAGAGATGCTGGTCAGGAGTCCATAGCTATGAAGATAGAATTAGGAGGAAAGGTTTTAATAATGGTTTTAGCCATACCGATATTACTGGCTTTACTGGATCTTATTATTAAAATACTACCCTAGGGTGAGAAGATGAAGAGAATTATTTTTATGATTTTAATATTGATTTTAATACCTGGAATTGCATATTCTATGGAAAATCTCGATGAGTTTGTAATAGAGGAACAATTAAACTTATTAGATACATCAGAATTTGAGAATCTAATTAATGATGTATTAACAAGCAATAATTATATACAGAAGGTAGATTTTAAAGAGATATTGCTAAAGTTTGTTAAAGGTGAGAATGCGATTAATTGGAATTCTATCTACAAATCCTTAGGGGATATATTCTTAAGTGAGATAAAGACAAATCTATCATTCTTAGCTAAGATTCTAGTTATTGCTATAATTTCAGCAATTTTAACCAATTTACAAGGAACATTTGAAAATTCTTCTGTTAGTGAGCTTGCAAATTATATAACATACGTAGTTATTGCAATTTTAGTTGTTGGGAGCTTTCATCAATTGATTAATGTGGTCAAAGATACAGTACATTTACTAGTAAATTTTATGGAGATTATTTTACCTATTTTACTAACATTTTTAGTATTAGCTGGTGGGCCAAATACAAAAGTATTATTCCATCCTATGATTATAGGAATAGTAAATATAATTGGTGAGTTAATTAAAAATGTTATTTTCCCTTTGATATACTTCTCCTTCATAATTAGTATTTTATCAAATATATCAAACAGGAGAGAATTTAGAAAATTATCAGATTTAGGAAGGCAAATAATAATATTTATAATATCAGCTGCATTTACTGTATTTATTGGGATAATAACGATATATGGTTTGTCCACTAAAATTGATGGTATATCAATTAGAACTGCTAAGTTTGCAATTGACACTTTTGTACCAATAGTAGGAGGGTTCCTATCGGATGCAGTAGAGACAGTTATTGGATCTTCAGCTATCCTAAAAAATGGAATTGGGATTATAGGTTTATTTGTTCTAATCATAGTTACGATTTTCCCTATTATTAAGATAGCTGCCTTGTTACTTATATATAAAATAGTAGGAGCTGTAATTGAACCTATAGTTTCTTCTAACATATCAAATTTTTTTGGAGATATAAGTAAAACACTGTTATTGGTATTAATAAGTATGGTATCAGTTGCAATTATGTTTTTCATAACAATAACAGTTATAGTAGATACAGGAAATAATTTGCTAATGCTAAGGTAGGTGGTTAGTATCATAAAAGAATTTTTAAGCGATTGGATTAGAAACCTTGTTATTCTATTAATAATTATAAGCATGGTAGATATTGTAATGTCTAAGGGCAAAATGAAAAGATATGTAAACTTTGTTGTAGGTCTTTTAATTATATTTACAATAATTAATCCTTTTTTAAATTTATTCAAAATAAATATGAGTCTTGAAAAAGAGGTTAGTAATTTTGACTATGATAGGTTTTATAGGGAATCACTAGCTGAACAGGATATGCAGATTAGAAAGATATATCTTAATAATATAAGCAATGAAATAAAAAAACTTATAGAAGAAAAAACCCAATATGTTGTGGATAATATCGAGATAAAAACCAGTCCTGATAAAGAAAATATATTTACCATAGAAGAGATTTTCATAAGTTTAAAAGAAGGTGAAGAAATTCAAAATTCTAAAATAAAAGTAGATAAAATTACTATAGGTAATGGAGTTACTCCGGTGTATGCAAAGTCGGATCCTGAGGTAAATAAACTTTTACAAGAATTTCTACAAATAGAAGAAATAAAGATTCATGTATCTATTTTTAATGAGGGGGATAAACATGGAAGAGTTAATTAACAAGATAAAAAAACATCTAGAGGAAATTGGAAGTAATAAGTTTATTAATAATTTATTCATAATATTAATTGCATCTATCATAGTTTTATTAGGGGTGAGTATTTATTCTAAAGATAAAAAAATAGTTGAAGTACCAACAAGGCCGGTAGTAGAGGAAAGTAAATCTACTGGGGATTACAGCGAATATTTGGAAAATAAGCTGGAATCCATCTTAGGAAAATTAAAGGGAGTAGGTGAAGTAGATGTAATGATTACCTTAGAAGAAAGTGTAGAGAGCATCCCTGCATCAAATACAACAAAAACGATTGAGACTACCAAAGAAATTGATGCAGAAGGTGGTACGCGAGAAATTAATAGGGAGGATACAAATATTCAATTACTTAGTAATGAAAATAATGGTTCTCTAGTAGTAATTAAGAGCATTAATCCAACAGTAAAAGGTGTTATTGTAGTTGCAGATGGAGCAGAAAATCCAGAAGTATTAGAGAAAATATATGAAGCAGTAAAGACGGTATTAGGAATAAGTGGAAATAAGGTTCAGGTATTTTCTAGTAAGTAGGAGGGGATTTTAATGTTTAAGATAAAAAGACCAGCTATTATAGGTTTATTGTTAGTATTATTAGTTTTTACAGGGTATTTAAATTATCAACTAACTCAGCAGGCATTACTAAAGACATCAAGTGAATATAAAGAACATGAAGAATTAGAAATGGCAAATTATTTTTCTGATAACTATAATATTTATGAAGAAGTTGATAATATATCAGAGGAAAAAATTGATGATATAACAATTGTTGATTCAAATTTGGATGAAGCTGTTTCTGAAGTGATTTCAACTAGTAATACTGAGATAAGTGAAGCTTTGAATGCAGGTGTTACAGGGAATATAGACTATTTTGTAGAGTATAGACTTTCTAGAGATAAACTTCGAGCAAATATGATAGATAGACTAGATGAAATAATCGATAATGCACAAACTACTGAAGAAGTTAGGACAAAAGCTCAGGAGGAAATAATTAAAATTGGTAATATTTCTGAAAAGGAATTGCAAATAGAAGGACTTGTTAAATCTAAAGGTTTTGAAGATGCTATAGTTTTTATTACAGATACTGATATAAAAGTAGTAGTTTCTAAAGAAGAGTTGACAGAACAAGACATGATTAAGATTTTGGACATAGTAAAATCCGAAACTACCTTTGATGTCTCAAATATTAAAATAATGAAAAAGCAATAGACATGTTGTAATGCAATAATACCTTTGATATAATAGCTTTAGATTAAGGTAGGAGGGGTATTTAATGAACGAAGATACAATAAACAACAATGTTGGCAGCGTTAGAATATCCAATGATGTTGTTGCAATTATAGCAGGAGTAGCTGCAACAGAGGTTAAAGGCGTTGTTGGCATGAGTGGTGGAATTACCGGTGGAATTACCGAATTATTGGGAATGAAAAATCTATCAAAGGGAGTAAATGTAAAAGTTGAAGATAAAGAAGCAAATATTGATATATATTTAGTTGTTGAATATGGAGCTAACTTAGCTAAAATTGGTAAAGAAGTTCAGGAGAATGTTAAAGCTAGTGTTGAAAATATGACTGGGTTAAATGTTGTTAATGTAAATGTTAATATTCAAGGTATAAGCATGCCGAAAGAGCAAAAAACCGAAAGTGAAACAAAAACAAAATAATTTTAATTACCCTCTGATTAAAGAGGGTAATTATATTTAAAAAGGATAGTTTTGTTTTAATAGAAATACATATAATAAGATTACAAAATTAACTAGTAGAGTAAATGAACTCTAAGGAGGAAAAGATGGGTAGGAAACAAGCAAGAGAAGGTGCGATGAAACTTTTATTTCAAATGGAAAGCAACAATGATTTTTCAGATGATGCTTTAAATTTTTATTTAGAAAATTTCCAATATGATGAAAAAGAAACCGAATATATTAAAGATGCAATATATACAATAAGAAAAAATGTTGAAGAAATAGATAGGAATATCATTTCTAATTTAGAAGGCTGGAGTATTCATAGACTAGCAAAAGTTGATTTATCTGTATTGAGACTAGCTATATATGAAATTTTGTATAGAGATGATATACCAATAGAAGTTTCCATAAACGAAGCAATTGAGACAGTGAAAAAATATAGTAAGGAAGATTCTTTTAAATTCGTAAATGGAGTATTGGGAGGATTTGTTAGATCATTGAAGAAATAGCGGAATAATTTTGTTAATTGCCTGTTCTTAAATGAAACTGGCATTTATTTTTTAGTATTAATACAAAACCGTTGGAGGTGTAGGATGAAGCCTCTTAAAGTTAGCGAGGTAAATGGATATATTAAAAGAATAATTAGTGGGGATATTATTCTTTCTAATTTACAGGTAGAAGGTGAGATTTCAAATTTTAAGCACCATTATAGTGGCCATATGTATTTTTCTTTAAAGGATGAAAAAAGCAAAATAAAATGTGTAATGTTTAAAAACGACAATGAAAATTTAAGGATAAAATTAGACGATGGCATAAAAGTTACTGTTACAGGATATATTTCAGTTTATGATCGGGAAGGGGATTATCAATTATATGTAAGAAAAATTGAGGAAAAGGGACTTGGCGATTTATATCGAGCTTATGAAAGACTAAAAAGCAAACTAGAAAAAGAAGGCTTATTTGATAAATCAAATAAGAAGGAAATACCCTCCATGCCAAAAAAAATTGGAGTAGTAACGTCATCAACAGGAGCAGCTATTCGAGATATTGTTAGTATTATAAAGAGAAGATATCCTCCAACAAATATATTAATATACCCAGCTTTAGTACAGGGACCCGATGCTCCTAAAGAAATATGTAAAGGGTTAAGATATTTAGATAATTTAAGTGACATAGACCTTATAATAACTGGAAGAGGTGGTGGTTCAATAGAGGAGCTATTTGCCTTTAATGATGAAGAATTGGCAAGAACCATATATAATTTGAAAACCCCTGTTATTTCAGCTGTAGGACATGAAACGGATTTTACAATAGCAGATTTTGTAGCTGATTTAAGAGCCCCAACACCTTCAGCAGCTGCAGAGTTAGCTGTACCTGATATTTGCTATTTAGTTGATAAACTAAATAGCAAAAGAAGCATGCTTCTAAATTTATATAGTAAGAAAATTCACTCAATAAAAAATTCACTTAAAGTCATCGAAAGTAGTCTTAATTATAATAATCCAATTCATAATGTAATTCTCAAAAAACAAGAAATGGATGGTATATTTAAAGATTTAAATTACTTAATCGACAAAAAAATAAGTAATGAATTTAAGAAATTAGTAGTTATTGAAAATAAGCTTATAAATTTAAATCCCAATATTCATTTAGAAAAAGGATATGGGATATTGTATGATGAGAATGGAGTAATAATTAAATCTATTGATGATTTAACTATTAATCAGGAAATAAACATAATGCTTAAGGACGGAAAAATAAGAACAAAAATTACTTATATAGAAGAAGGAGGAGTTCATTTTGGACATAAGTAATTTATCATATGAAGAAGCTTTATCGAGGTTAGAGTTATTGTTAAAAGAGCTTGAGAATGATAATTGTCCTTTAGAGGAGTCAATAATAAAATTTAGGGAAGGCATGGAACTTTATAATTACTGCAATAAACTATTAAATAAGGCTGAAGGAGAAATTAAAATTATATTAGATGAAGAAAAAAACAAACTAGAAGATTTTGAAACTATAAGGGAGGTAGAAGATGAATATTATTGAAGAAATAGAACTATACTCTAATCTTGTAGATAATAAGTTAATGGATATAATAAATAATAAAGATGACTATACATCTCAAATTTATGAAGCAATGAAGTATAGTTTATTTACTGGTGGGAAAAGGCTTAGACCAATTATGACTATTAAGTCATTTGAATTGTTTAGCAATAAAATAGAAAAAGTTCTTCCATTTGCCCTTGCAATTGAAATGATACATACATACTCTTTAATACATGATGATCTGCCTTGTATGGATAATGATGATTTTAGAAGAGGAAAGCCTACAAGTCATAGAGTATACGGTGAAGCAATGGCAATACTAGCAGGTGATGGGCTTTTAAATTTAGCATTTGAAACAATGTCTAATTTCATTTACAGTAATTCTGAATCCGTAGAAGACTTTAGAAGAAATATTAGAGCAATGAAAGAAATAAGTGCATATTCAGGATGTCGAGGTATGATAGGTGGCCAAGTCCTTGATTTAATGGGCTCCTCTGATAATATGGATGAAGAAAAATTAATATATATGTATAGTTCAAAAACCGCTGCTCTAATTATGGCTAGTTTAGTTTCAGGTGCTATAGTATCTGGTGCTAGTGAAGATGAAATAAATAAAGTCAAAGATTTTGGATTGTACTTAGGTTTAGCATATCAAATTAAAGATGATTTATTAGATTATAAACAAGATCAAAGTATTGATAAATTTACATATTTAAAATTCCATAGCTTAGATGAAGCTGAAGAACAAGTAAAAGAATATAGTAGAAATGCTATAAATGCATTAGAGTCCTTAGATAATAGAGATATATCTTTCTTAAAAAATTTGGCTAATTATTTAATTAATAGAGTAGTATAAAAAGGAGATATTATGGTAAAAAAGAGAGCAGATGTTTTATTATATGAAAAAGGTCTTGTGGATTCAAGGGAAAAAGGCAAAAGATTAATAATGGAAGGTGCTGTATTTATAGGTACACAGAGAATAGATAAGCCTGGTGATTACATAGATGAACAGGAGGAAATTATAATAAAAACTAATCCACTTATCTATGTAAGTCGAGGTGGCCTAAAGTTAGAAAAGGCTATTAGGGAATTCAATCTTAACTTAGTTGATAAAGTAGCAATGGACATAGGCGCATCCACAGGTGGATTTACAGATTGTATGTTAAAATCAGGTGCTCGTAAAGTATATGCTGTTGACGTAGGGTACAATCAGCTAGACTGGAAAATAAGAAGTGACTCTAGGGTTGTTGTTATGGAGAGGACAAATATTAGAAATGTTAAAAGAGAAGATATAGATGATGATCTTGATTTTATTTCCATAGATGTTTCTTTTATTTCTTTAAAGCTTGTATTACCAGTTGCTAAAAGTCTTCTAAATGGAAGTGGTGAAATTGTAGCATTGATAAAACCACAATTTGAAGCTGGTAGAGAAAAGGTTGGGAAAAAAGGAATAGTTAGAAGTATGGATACACATTTAGAAGTTATAAAAAGTATAATTGAGTTTTCTAACTCTATTGGTCTAATCGCAAAAGCATTAACTTTTTCACCTGTTACTGGAGCAACAGGAAATATTGAATTTTTAATATATTTGACACTTGAGGGACAACAATTAGATGAGGCTCTAATTTTAGATACTATAGAACTAGCCCATGAAACATTTATATAATGGAGGTATAATATGCTTAAAGAATTAAGCATTAAGAATTTTGCAATTATAGATGATATAAAAGTAGAATTTACTAAGGGGCTAAATTTGTTAGCAGGTGAGACAGGCTCTGGCAAATCTATTATAATCGAAGCTCTCGAGATAGTCTTAGGTGGCAGAAGTAGTAAGGACATGATAAGAGCTGGTGAAGAAAAAGCAATTATAGAAGCTTTATTTTTTGTAAATGATGATATAAAAGAGCTCCTTAAGCAAAATGGTTACGAAACTGAAGAAAATATTTTAATTTTAACTAAGGAAATTTCTAAACACTATCCTAGCGTATCAAGAATAAATGGCCGGCCTATAACTATAAACATACTAAGTAGTATTACGTCTAAATTAGTTGATATATTCGGTCAACATGAGCACCAATCACTTTTGAATGTTGCAAATCACCAAACATTAATAGATAGCTTTGGTGATCATGAATTTCGGGATTTATTAGATAAAATAAATTGTGACTATAATTTATATAAAAATGAAATAAGAAAACTTGAAGAGCTTAATATTTCATCACATGAAAGAGAACGTGAAATAGATTTATTGAAATTTCAAATCGATGAAATTGAGGTTGCTAATTTAACAAAAGATGATGATGTAAAGTTAGAGGATGAATATAATAAAGTATCAAATATTGTAAATATTATAACTGGGTTAAATCATATTAAAAATATTATAAACGATAGTAGCTATGACAACTTTTCCGTTTTAGATTTACTAGATCGGACAATTTCAATATTAAACAGCATATATAAATTTGACAAAAGCTTAGAAGAATATTTTAGTAGATTGCAGAATATTAGATATGAGGTTCAGGATATTTCAAGAGAACTTATTTATTACTCAGAAGGTTTAGAGATTGATGAGGAAAGGTTAAATTTTTTAAAGGACAGGTTAGACCTGGTTAATAAATTAAAGAAAAAATATGGACAAACAGTTGATCAGATATTAGATTATAAGAATAGAATACTTAAACAGTATGAAAAATTGATTAATTATGAAAAAGAAATTGAAATTATTGAGAATAATATTTTAGAAATCGAAGTAAGATTAAGAAAAAATTCAGAAATATTAAGTAAGAAAAGACTTGAAATATCAAATAAACTAGAAGAGCTAATCTCAAATGAATTATCAGAGTTAAACATGAATAATGTAAAGTTTAAAGTTAATTTTGAGAAGAAGGATAAGCTATCTTCTTCAGGGTTAGATAATATCGAATTTTTAATTTCAACAAATCCAGGTGAGCCACTTAAACCTATTTCAAAAATTGTTTCTGGTGGGGAAATGTCTAGAATTATGCTAGGTTTTAAAAGCATTCTTGCTGATAATGATAAGATTCCAACCATGATATTTGACGAAATTGATACAGGAATAAGTGGAAGAACAGCTCAAATTGTAGGTGAAAAAATTAAAAGAATTTCAAAAAAACATCAAGTCATTTCTATTTCTCATTTACCTCAAATTGCAGCTTTAGCAGATAGTCATTTTGTTATAGATAAAAAGACAGTAAATGGCAAAACCCAAACTAGCATTAAAAAACTTACGGATGATGAAAGAATAGTAGAAATGGCTAGATTGTTAGGTGGAGTTAATGTAACAGAAACAACATTAAATCATGCAAGAGAAATGATAGAGATGTCAAAAAAAATAAATTATTATTAAAGGGCAACTTTAAAAGTTGCCTTTTATTTTTTTGGTATATTAGATTTTTGTTAACAATTTTCTTAATAATTGATGAGAATAAATAAAGTCTAAAAAGGCTAAATTATAATTGCATTACAAAATTGGAGGTGAGATTTAAAAATTAACAAGGAGAGTGTTGCTATTTGGAAAGATTTAAACTTAAAACCAAGTATCTCTTGTTATTTATTATCATTTTAGTTTTAGGTTTTACTTTGCAGTTAAGTCAAATACTATTTTATCCTTCTAACTTTAAAATTATTAAAGGGGAAAATAAAAATTTAAATATATCCTTTCCTTTTTCATTAGAAAGCGATAGTGATTTAAGCGTTGTTAAAACAATTTATAATGAAGGAAGTAAAGGTTTAAATAAATCTTTGACTTTAAATGCTATAGATGAAGGTAATGCTAACCTAAAAATAAAATTATTAGGTTTAATTCCAGTAAAAAATTACAATATAGATGTAGTAGAAAGACCAATGGTTATCCCTGGTGGCAACGCTATTGGGGTTAGAATGAATACAAAAGGTGTTTTAGTAGTTGCAGTAACTGACATTATGGATATAAATGGGGATAGAGTTAGTCCTGCGAGAGACGCGGGTCTAAAGGTTGGAGATAGTATTTTAGAAATAAATGGAGAAAAAATAGTAAGTTCAGAACAAGTTGTAAATATTCTTAACGAAAATAAAGATAAAGAAGTAGAAATCTTAGTTTTAAGAAATAAAAGTGAATTTAAGACTAAAAGTAAACCTGTTAAGTGCTTACAGGATAATGCATATAGATTAGGTATTTGGGTGAGAGACAAGACATCTGGAATAGGAACAATGACATTTTATGATGAAGAAACAAATACCTTTGGTGCCTTAGGACACGGAATTACAGATATGGATACAGGTAAATTATTAACTGTTGAAAAAGGTCTTATAATGAGTGCTAAAATATCTGATGTTGAACAAGGAAAAAGAGGAACACCTGGGGAAATAAGAGGTGTTTTTTATAAAACCGATGAAGTTCTTGGAGAGATAAAGGATAATACTGAATTTGGTATTTATGGTAATTTAATTGATAATAAAGGTGAGATAAGAAATAAAGAAAAAATTCCTATTGGTTTTAAAGAAGAAGTAGAATTAGGTAAAGCATATATTTTCACAACTTTAGAGGATAATAAAATTGAAAAATTTGAAATAGAAATAATTAAGTTAGAAAATCAACAAATTCCAGAACAAAAAAGTATGATTATTAAAATAACCGACGAAGATTTGTTAAAAAGGACCGGTGGTATAGTCCAAGGAATGAGTGGAAGCCCAATTATACAGAATGGTAGATTAATAGGAGCTATTACCCATGTGTTTGTTAATGATCCAACAAAAGGATATGGTTTATATATAGAATGGATGCTAGAAAATTGTGGTAAGTCTTAAAGGCCTACCACAATTTATTTATAGTAAAATTATGATAATTTTGTTTTAATTTTAATGTAAAAATTTTCATAAATAAAGAAGGAGTTTTTTGTAAAATGTCGAATACAATATTAAAAAGATATATAGAATAAGCCAGGGGGGATTTTTATGAAGAAGATAAAAGTTGCAATTGCAGACGATAATAAAGAGTTTTGTCAGATTATTGCACAGTTTATTTCGGCTCAAGATGAATTTGAAGTTGTGGGAATGGCTAGAGATGGGATAGAGGCTTTGGATATAATAGAAAAAGAAAAGCCTAATGTTGTAGTTCTATATATAATAATGCCACATTTAGATGGTTTAGGGGTGTTAGAAAAGTTACATGAATCAGATGATGAGTATTTCCCTAAAGTTATAATATTATCAGCAGTTGGGCAAGATAAAATAACACAGAAAGCTATAGAATTAGGTGCATCATATTATGTTGTTAAACCTTTTGATTTTAAAATATTTATAAAGAGGTTAAAAGAGACAGCAGGAATAAGTAATGAAGATTTACATATAGAAGAAAATGGGTCTATGAACAGAGCGGTTTCTGAAACTAAGAAAGCTACTAGCTATGAAAAGAATTTAGAAACAAAAATAACTAAAATTATTCAGGAAATAGGTGTTCCTGCACATATAAAAGGATACTTATATCTTAGAGAAGCTATAACAATGGTAATTGAAGATATGGATTATTTAGGTGCTGTAACTAAGGAACTATATCCATGTGTTGCTGAAAAATTCAATACTACTCCTAGCAGAGTTGAAAGGGCTATTAGACATGCAATTGAAGTTGCTTGGAATAGAGGTAAAATTGATACCATAGAAAGGATATTTGGTTACACTGTAAACAATAATAAAGGTAAACCAACCAACAGTGAATTTATCGCACTGATTGCTGACAAATTAAGGTTAGAACAAGAATCATTAGATAAGGCATTATAGAAATTCTCCAGCATTCTCCTGTTGGAGAATGTTTTTCTATATTTAATGTGTTATAATATTAAATATAAATATTTTTTGGGAGGATTAAAATGGTTTATGAAGAAAAGACCATGAAATGTGAGAGGATATACGAAGGTAAGATTTTAAATTTAAGAATAGATACAGTAGAGTTACCAGAAAAAAAATACTCAAAAAGAGAGATAGTTGAACATCCTGGTGGAGTAGGTATTGTCACTGTTACAGATGATAATTGTGTTATATTGGTTAAGCAATATAGAAAAGCTGTAAATAAAACGTTATTAGAAATACCAGCAGGTAAAATTGAGGTAAATGAGGAGCCAAGAGAAACAGCTATTAGAGAGTTAAAAGAAGAAACGGGTTATGATGCTAAGGAATTTAAATATTTATTAGAATTTTATACTTCTCCAGGGTATTGCAATGAAAAAATATACCTATTTTTGGCAAGGGGATTAATTGAAGGAAAGCAAGAACTAGAAGATGGAGAATATTGCGAAATTGTTAAATATAGCATTGATGATTTATTAAAAATGATTGATAGAGGTGAAATAATAGATAGTAAAACTATAATAGGCATATATGCCGCTAAGAATTATATACAAGAACACCAATAATAAAGTTATAAAATCCTCCTCCAATGCATAAAAATTATATAGCAAATACAAAGGAGGATTAACTTTGAATATTATTAAATTTAAGAAATTACTTAGAAATCATATAGAAAATGGCTTTATATTCTATTTTTCATTGTTCCTAATATTTTTTATTGGAATAATTATTGGTTCACTATTAATAAAGGCAATTAGCTTAGATCTTCAAGATTTTTTGCTAAACTATAGCTGTACATATTTTTATAATATTAATCATGGGAAAAACTCAACTTTTAGTAATTTTAAAACTAGTGTCTTGTTTAGGCTTTTATTTATTTTTATTACATACTTTGTTGGATTATTTAATATAGGGATTATAATTCCGTTCTTGATATTTTTACAAGGTGGGATATTAGGTTTTAATGTTGGCTATTTAATTAATTCATATGGATTAAAAGGTTTTATTATATCAATCTTTAGTTACTATCCGCAGTACTTAATATTTATTCCATGTTTTATAACCATAGGTGCCTTTGCCATGACTATGGCTTCTAAATACAAAATATCTACTAAGAGAAAAGTAATAAAAGTTAAAAGACTTGATTTTATCGATTATACCATATTTGTTTTGATTTTTAGTCTTATAATTTTAATTGGTACTTTTTATGAAGGGTTCATATCTCCAATTTTTTTAAAGATGATATATTAAACTTTATAAATTGTAATATTTTTTTAAAAGGAGAATCTATATGTTGGCAATCGAAATAATTGAAAAAAAGAAAAATGGATTAGCTTTATCAAAAGAAGAAATATATTTTATGGTTGACTCATATACTAGGGGGTTAATTCCAGATTATCAAATGTCTGCTTTTCTTATGGCTATATATTTTCAAGGTATGAATAAAGAGGAAACTTCAAACTTTACTTTAGCATTTGTTGATTCAGGTGATAAAGTAGATTTGTCTGCAATTGAAGGTATAAAGGTGGATAAGCATTCAACAGGTGGTGTAGGTGATAAGATAAGTTTAATAGTAATTCCTTTAGTATCGTCAGTTGGTGTCCCTGTTGCTAAAATGAGTGGTAGGGGGTTAGGTCATACTGGCGGTACTATTGATAAGCTAGAATCTATTGAAGGATTTAGAGTTGAACTATCTGAGAAAGAATTTATTCATAATGTAAATAAATATAAGATGGCTATCACAGGTCAATCAGCTAATTTAGTCCCAGCAGATAAAAAAATATATGCACTTAGAGATGTAACTGCAACAGTGAATAGTGTTCCTTTAATTGCGAGTTCAATTATGAGTAAAAAGATAGCTTCTGGAGCAGATGCAATTGTTTTAGATGTTAAGGTTGGTTCTGGTGCCTTTATGAAGACAGTGGAAGAAGCTAGAGAATTGGCTAAAACTATGGTTGAGATAGGTAAATCATTAAACAGAAAAACTGTGGCGGTGCTAAGTAACATGAATCAACCTTTAGGAAAGGAAGTTGGTAATGCAAACGAAATTAAAGAAGCTATTAAAGTATTAAAGGGAATGGGGGAAGAAGATGAAACTACTGTAGCTCTTACTATTGCCTCATATATGACAGTGCTCGGTGGTTCATTTAAGGATTTTGAAACAGCATATAACCATTTAGAAAACATAATAAAATCCGGAGAAGCTATTAGTAAATTTAAAGAGCTAATAAGAATACAAGGTGGCGATTCAGAAATAGTTGATAATCCTGATAAGTTACCTAAGGCTAAGTATAGCATAGAAATTAAATCAGATGTTTCAGGTTATGTAAATTATATTGATGCTGAAGGTATTGGAATTGCAGCAATGTTATTAGGTGCTGGACGTAGAACTAAAGAGGACAAAATTGATTATGCAGCGGGCATTACCCTTAATAAAAAAATAGGTGATAAGGTATCAAAAGGAGATACAATTTGTATCTTGCATACTAACAAAGATGATATTGAAGAAGCTGCTAAAAAAGTTTTACAATCATATAATATAGATAATATCCAGCCTAAGGTTGATAAATTTATATATGATATAATTATGTAAAGTTTAAAAAGGAGTATAAACTCCTTTTTTTAAATATACATTTCTTAGAATAACAATACTATTTATGGTTAACATAAATTATGTCAACAATAATTGAAGTTAGTATTGGAGGGAAAATTTTGAAAAAGAAATGTATATCCATTTTTCTTGTAATGATTATAATTCTTAATCCACTGGTTTCATTTGGAGAACTAAATGTTACAAGTAAGGCTGCTTTACTAATGGATTATAGTACTGGTGAAGTAATATTTTCATACAATGAACATGAAAAATTACCACCAGCTAGCATAACCAAAATTATGACTTTACTATTAACCATGGAAGCTATAGAAAATGGTAAATTAAACTTGGATGATAAGGTTGTTATTAGTGAATACGCAGCAAGCATGGGTGGTACCCAAGTATATCTTGAACCTGGCGAAACCCAAACGGTAGAGAATTTAATAAAGGCAGTCTCTATAAGATCAGCTAATGACGCTGCAGTTGCCCTTGGTGAAGCTATTAGCGGAACAAATGAGGGCTTTATTAAACTTATGAATGAAAGAGCTAAATCATTAGGTATGAACAATACACATTTTAGTAATGCAAGTGGTTTGCCATCAGAAAATCATTACACAACAGCATATGACATTGCATTGATGTCAAGAGAACTATTAAAATATGAAGGTTTACAAAAGTATTTAACCACTTATATGGAAGAAATTGTTGTAGGTAAGAATAAAGATGATACACAAGTTATGGTTAATACCAATAAATTAATAAGGGATTATGATGGTACCACTGGAATAAAAACAGGCTCAACAAACGCAGCTGGTTATTGTCTGTCAGCATCTGCAAAAAGAGGAGATTTACAATTAATTGCTGTAATACTAGGTGCTCAGACAAGTGCAATTAGGTTTAACGAGGCCAAAAAACTTTTAGATTATGGCTTTGCTAATTATGATTCTATAAAAATTGGAAAAAAAGGAGAAGTTATTACAAGTGTGCCTATTGAAAAATCTAAACAGTTATCCGTTGATTTAGTATTGGAGAGAGATGCATTTGCTTTGTTACCTAAGGGAAATAAAGGGAATATAAATAAAGAAGTAAGTTGCAAAGAGTTTATTAAATCTCCAATTCAAAAAGGAGAAGTATTGGGTGAATTAGTAATTTTATTAGATGGAAATGAAATAGATAGAGTTAATTTAGTAGCAAAAAATGATGTTGAAAGTGCTGGTTTTGTCCTTTTATTAAAACGAACAGTACAAAGTTTTTTAACAGGAAAATAATCTTATTAACCTCGACTTTATTTTGTCGAGGTTGTATAATGTCTATAGGTACGAGAAAGTAGGGGTTTATATGGATATATTATTAAATTTACCAGGTTTGCTTATAGCAATTGTATTTCATGAACTGGCTCATGGATTTACAGCATATATACTAGGTGATGATACAGCCAAGAGAGCTGGTAGACTAACATTAAATCCTGTAAAACATATTGATCTAATGGGATTTATATTTATGCTTTTATTTCGTTTTGGATGGGCCAAGCCTGTTCCAATTAATCCAGCTAAATTCAAAAAAAGAAAGAGAGATACCTTTTTAGTTTCCGTTGCTGGAGTTGTTACTAATTTTATCATAGCGATTATATCTGCCTTTATTCTCGAATATGCTCCAATTAAAAGTGAAATTATGTTTAATATTATCTTTATAACCTTGTGGTATAATTTAATGCTGGGGGTATTTAATTTATTACCATTTCCTCCATTGGACGGATCAAAAATAGTTGCCAGTTTCTTGCCAAGGAAATGGGAATATTATTTTTATAAATATGAGAGATATTTTTATATTGTATTGCTAATATTAATTGCGACAGACTTAACAGATAAAATAATGAGTCCAATTATCAATTTTGCATTGTATAGTATAATAAAATTAATTAATTAAATGGAGTTTTTATATGGGATATAGAGTAGCTATAGAAGTTTATGAAGGACCTTTAGATTTGTTATTGGCATTAATTCAGAAAAATGAAATTGATATTTATGACATTCCAATCAATGTTATAACTGAACAGTTTTTAGAATATATTTATAAATTAGAAGAATTTAATCTAGAAGTAACAAGTGATTTTCTTATTATGGCAGCGACTTTATTAGAGATAAAATCAAGGATGCTATTACCAAAGGAAAAAGTTGTTGAAGATGGGATAGAAATTGAAGAGGACCCGAGAGATGAATTAGTTCAACAACTAATTGAATATAAAGCCTATAAAGCTGTTGCTGAAAAATTAAAAGAATCTGAACTAAAAGAGTCAAAGGTATATTATAAACCAAGGGAAGACCTATCTATGTTTGATGATCCGTTGGAGGAATTAGGAAATCTTGACTTGGAAAAATTATTAAAGGCAATAAATTCTTTATTAAGAAGAAGAATACAACAAAGTAATTTAATCGATGTAGAAGAATTACAAAGGGAAGAATTTACTCTTGATGGTTGTATAAATAATTTAAAATCAAAATTAAAATTCAAAAATAAATTTTTATTTTCTGAATTATTATCAATTAGAACAACTAAGGAAGAAATTATTACATATTTTTTATCTATATTAGAACTTGTAAAGGTAAAAGAAATTCGTATTGAACAGAATGAAAGCTTTAGTGATATTATTATAATTAAGAGAATGGATGAGGAGTTAAATGGATAATAGAGAGATAAAATCCATATTGGAAGGATTACTTTTTGCATGGGGTGACCCACTAAGTATAAAGGATATGTCAGCTATCTTAGAGATAGAAGAGAGAGAGCTAACTTCTATTATGAAAGAATTAATAGATGATTTTGATTATAATAGAAGGGGATTAAGAATTATTAAGTTTAATAATTATTATCAAATAAGTACACGACCTGAGCATTATGAATGGATTAAAAAATTAAATAATATGAAAAATACTAAAAATTTATCTAATGCTTCTTTGGAAACATTATCTATAATTGCATATAAGCAACCTATTATAAAATCTGAGATAGAGGCAATTAGAGGAGTAAGAAGTGATAAAGCTATAGAAACACTTATAGAAAGAAGGTTAGTAAAAGAAGTTGGAAGATTGGAGAGAACTGGAAGACCGATACTATATGGTACTACAGAGGAGTTCTTAAAATATTTTGGGTTAGAGTCGCTTGATGACTTGCCTCCAATAGAGGACTTTCAATTTGATGGTTCTGAAGTAGAATAGTAAAAGTTATTAATGTAGAAATAATACATTTAAGTATTATTTCTATTTTTTTTGAAAATATATTATAGAAGGAGGTATAAATTGATGAAAAAAGGATTACTATTAATAATTTGCTTTATATTAACTATTACTGATTCTGTTTATGGAGATTCTCTTAACATAAGTGCTCAGAGTTATGTTTTAATTGAAGAAAATTCTGGTCGTGTATTGCTAGAAAAAGATGCGTATATAAAGATGCCTATGGCAAGTACAACTAAAATAATGACTGCTTTACTTGCAATAGAAAAAGGTAATATAGAAGATGTAGTTGAAATTAGTGAAGATAGTGTAAATATTGAAGGTTCAAGTATCTACCTAAAAGTTGGAGAAAAAGTAAAACTTAAAGATCTTTTATATGGATTAATGCTTCGCTCTGGTAATGACTCAGCAGTTGCCATTGCAAACCATATAGGTAAATCTGAAAAAGAATTTGTTTCACTTATGAACAAAAGAGCTAAAGAAATAGGAGCTAAAAACACAAATTTTATGAATCCTCATGGCTTACATCACGAAAATCATTATTCAACTGCTTTTGATTTAGCATTAATTACTAGAGAAGCATTTAAATATAAGGAATTTGAGGAAATATCCAAAGCGAAAACATTTAAAAGCTCTAGGGAAATTGAAAATTATTTTGTAAACAAAAACAAAACTCTTTGGGAATATGAAGGCGGTGATGGAGTTAAAATAGGCTATACGATGGCTTCAGGTAGATGTCTAGTATCCAGCGCAACAAGGGAAAATATGAGATTAATAGCAGTTTCTCTAAGAGCTCCTAACTGGTTTAATGATAATTATAAACTAATGGATTATGGATTTGATAATTTTAAATTATATAAAATTTATGAGAAAGACCAACTAATTACACAAGCAGATGTAATTGAAGGTTTAAAGGATAAGATTCCTTTAGTATCAGAAAATGATTTGTTTTATCCTTTAAAAGAAGATGAAATAAAAAAAATAAAACTAATTACTAAGTATAAAGAAATAATTAAGGCGCCTATAAAGAAAGGTGATATATTAGGATATGTTGAAGTATATCTAGATGGTGTTTTAATAAGAAAAGATAATTTGATAGCTAAATATGATGTTGATAGAATACCATTTATAAATAGGTTTTTAAATGAAATTAGGTCTAAGTACAACTAAGGTATTTCATTTACAAACCAAACTAACTAAGGTAGAATATGACTATAGGTAGTTTAGATAAGGGGAGATAAAATGAGGTTACAAAAATATATGGCTTTATGTGGAGTTGCATCTAGAAGAAAGTCAGAAGAGATGATATTAGAAGGTAGAGTTAAAGTAAATAATAAAGTTATAACAAAATTAGGAACAGTAGTTGATCCAAATAAAGATATAGTATTGGTAGATGGAAAGAAAATTAAATTGGAGAGTAAAAAAATCTATATTATGCTAAATAAGCCTATAGGTTATTATTCTACATTAAAAGATGAAAAAGGAAGGAAGGTTGTAACTGATTTAATAGAGGGAGTTCGTGAAAGAATATATCCTGTTGGAAGGCTAGATGCAGATACTACAGGACTACTTTTATTAACAAATGATGGTGAGTTAGCGTATAAGCTGATGCATCCAAGTAAACAGATACCAAAAAGGTATATAGCCATAGTAGAAGGAGTTCCAAACAAGCAGGAATTAGAAAAACTTAGAAGAGGAATTGTTTTGGAGGGAAAGAAAACTGCACCTGCCAAGGTGAAAATAGTAAAAAAATTTGATGATGAAGCTATACTTGACATTGAAATACACGAAGGTAGGAATAGACAGGTCAAAAAAATGTGTGAATTTGTTAATCATCCAGTAAAAAAGCTAAAAAGAATTTCGATAGGAGAATTAGAGCTTGGTGGACTCCTATTAGGGAATTGGAGATATTTAAACCCTGAAGAAATTAATTATTTAAAATCAATATAAAAATTAGAATTAGAGGGGGACTATGAAATATAGGATTATTATCAACACTTTAGAGATAGTTAAAAATTTCATGAAAAATTGTATATCTGATGGGTCAATAGCTCTTGATTGTACAGTTGGAAATGGAAACGATACTCTACTATTGGCAAAATTAGTTGGTAGTTCAGGGAAGGTTTATGGATTTGATATTCAAAATTTGGCTATAGAAAACACCAGGAATTTGTTAAATGAACATGGATTTAATGATAGGGTTAATCTAATCAAGGATAGTCATGAAAACATTGATCTTTATATAAATGAAAAAGTCGATTTTATCGTATATAATCTTGGATATTTACCCAAAGGTGATAAGAATATTAAGACTAATAAAATAAGTACTATAATAAGTTTAAATAAAGCTTTGCAATTACTAAATAAAAATGGTCTAATTGTTATAACGGTTTATACAGGTCATAATGGTGGAATAGAAGAAAAGGAAGCAATAGAAGAGTTTTTAAAAAAATTAGACCAAAGATTATTTAATGTTCTAAAATTTGATTTCATTAATCAAATCAATAATCCGCCAATTTTATATTGTTTGGAAAAAAGATAAAAAGTTGAGAATGCGAATAATCAATGTTGATAAAAAAACTGGCTACATAAAATAGCCAGTTTTAAATTATATAAAATATGTAATAAATATTTAAAGATTCTTTAAAAACTTTTACAAATGACAAAAAAATGGCACTTTTCTTGTAATGCATAATCAAATCTGCTATTATTTTTATATATATACATAATAAACTAAGGGGGGTACAAAAATGCCATCTGAAAAAGTTAAGTCTCTTAATCTTGAAATAAATTGGTGTAAGGGCTGTGGTATTTGTGTAGCTTTTTGTCCCAAAAATGTCCTTGATTTGGAAAATGGAAAAATAGTCATTAAGAATCTTGACTCTTGTATTAAATGCGGGCTTTGTGAATTAAGATGTCCGGATTATGCTATTTGGCTAGGGGGTGAATAGAAATGACTATAAAGTTAATGCAAGGTAATGAAGCTTGCGTAGAAGGTGCTCTGAGAGCAGGCATGAGATTCTATGCTGGTTATCCTATTACACCTTCTACTGAAATTGCGGAAATTGCATCTGTAGAATTACCTAAATATGGTGGAAAATTTATTCAAATGGAAGATGAAATAAGCGGAATGGCAGCTGCTATTGGTGCATCACTAACAGGGATAAAGTCAATGACAGCTACATCTGGACCTGGATTTAGTTTGAAACAAGAAAATTTAGGATTTGCAATAATTGGTGAGATTCCATGTGTAGTTGTTAATGTACAAAGAGGTGGGCCAAGCACTGGTTTACCAACTGCTCCTTCACAAGGAGATATTATGCAGGCTAGATGGGGAACCCATGGTGATCATTCAATAATAGCATTGTATCCAAATTCAGTTAGAGAGATTTATGATACTACAATAAGAGCTTTTAATTTGGCTGAAAAATATAGAACACCTGTTATTCTCTTACTTGATGAAATAATTGGACATATGAGAGAAAAAATTGAAATACCTGATGATAGTGAGATAGAAATTATAAATAGAAAGAAACCAACATGTTCTCCTAAAGAATATAAAGCTTACAAGGTTAAAGATGGCGATATGGTACCTGAAATGGCTCCTTTTGGGTCAGGTTATAGATTTCATGTAACAGGCTTGGTACATGGAGAAACTGGATTTCCAGCTGGATCTGATAAGTCTGAAAGTTTGTTAAATAGATTGATTAGGAAAATTGAAGATAATGTCGATGACATATGTACATATGACGAATACATGCTGGAAGATGCTGATACTGCAATCGTTTCTTTTGGCTGTACATCACGTTCAGCTATAGCTGCTATAAAAAATCTAAGAAAAGAAGGATATAAAATTGGTATGTTTAGACCTATTACTATATGGCCTTCTCCAGAGAAAAAATTAATAGAACTTTCTAAGAAAGTAAATAGAATTGTTGTTGTAGAAATGAATGCTGGACAATATTTCTTAGAAGTGGATCGAATAGCTGGTAAAAATACACAAGTAGAGAAATATGGGAGATTAAATGGTGAGATTATTACACCTGATGAAATAATCTCTGTTATTAAGGAGGGACACAATGCCTAGTAATATAGTAAAGAAATATTATAGAAGTAATACATTACCCCATATTTGGTGCCATGGTTGTGGGAATGGGATTGTTACTAGATGTATAGTAAAAGCTATTGATGCACTAGGTCTTGATAAGAATGATGTGTGTGTTGTATCGGGCATTGGATGCTCTTCAAGAGCATCGGGTTATTTAGATTTTAATACTTTACATACTACTCATGGTAGAGCTTTGGCTTTTGCTACAGGTGTAAAGTTGGCTAATCCAAAGCTTCATGTAATTGTTATAACTGGCGACGGTGACTCATCGGCAATTGGTGGCAATCATCTAATCCATGCTTGTAGAAGAAATATCGATATCACTACTATCGTATTTAATAATAATATATATGGCATGACAGGTGGGCAATATTCTCCTACTACCCCTACTGGAGAAAAAGGTACAACAGCTCCATATGGTAATATTGATCCTAATTTTGATCTTTGTTCATTAGCTAAAGCTGCAGGTGCGTCTTATGTAGCGAGAGGAACAGCTTATGGTGCTGTTCAATTACAAAAATTAATAGAGAACGGTTTGAAAAATAAAGGGTTCTCATTTATTGAAGCTATAACTGCATGTCCAACATATTATGGTAGAAAGAACAAAAAGGGTTCAGTTGTAAATATGATGGAATTAGTACGAGATAGTGCAGTAGTAAATAATGCATGGGAGAAATTATCTGATGAGCAAAAACAAGGTAAATTCATAGTGGGTGAATTCTATAATGAACCTCGACCTGAGTATACAGAACAATACGATAAGATTATAGCTCAATATAGAAAAGAAGGAGGGTTATAATGAAACGTAAGGAATTTAGATTATCTGGTTCTGGTGGACAGGGACTAATAACGGCAGGAATAATTTTAGCTGAAGCTGCCTTGTTTGATGGTTTAAACGCAGTACAATCCCAATCATATGGTCCTGAAGCTAGAGGTGGTGCTAGTAAAGCTGAAGTAATAATAAGTGAAGAAGAAATCGACTTTCCTAAAGTTACTGACTGTGATGTCTTATTATCATTGACTAAATTGTCATGCGATAAATATATAAGTGGTTTAAGAGCAGGTGGAATTTTAATTATAGATGAATCAATAGAGAAACCAGAACGAGATGACATTATTACATATAGTTTACCCATTTTAAAAACCGCAGTTACAACATTAAATAAACCAATGGTTGCAAATATAATAGCTCTTGGGATAATAAATCAGATAACAAAAATTGTATCTAAGGAATCTCTAGAAAAGGCAGTATTATCTAGAGTCCCAAAAGGAACAGAAGAATTAAATATAAAAGCCTTAAAGGAAGGATTTATTTTAGCTAGATAATTATAAAATATGATTTAGTTAGGAAGGACGAACGATGAGTAGAAATCCAAATATTATAAATATTATTCAAAGTAACTATGCAAAGATGAGTAAGGGGCATAAGATAATTGCTGAATATATTATAAATAACTATGATAAAGCCGCATTTATGACTGCTGCAGCATTAGGTTCAAATATAAATGTTAGCGAGTCAACAGTTGTGAGATTTGCAAATGCATTAGG
>JAKELU010000005.1:85139-108018 GCA_022760735.1 Firmicutes bacterium FC7 | reverse complement strand
ATCATTGGCTGAAGATTATGTTAAAGGAAGTAACAGCCTAGTAAAAATAATGCAAAGTGATATCGATAACATCAAAAAAACAATGAATGAGATTGATCTAAGTAGTATTCGGAAAGCAACTGAATTGTTAATAAACGGAAATCAAATTTATGTTATTGGGTTAAGAAGTTCCGCTTTTTTAGCAGGCTATTTATGTTTCTATTTAAACTTCCTGTTTTCGAATGTAAAGCTAATTTCTGCTGGTCCAAATGATGTGTTTGAACAACTAGTAAAGGCTGAAAAAGGTGATGTAGTAATAGGTTTAACTTTCCCTAGATACTCTAAAAAGACAATAGAGGCTTTGGATTATGCAAGAAGAAGGAGATGTTCAATAATTAGTATAACAGATAGTTTATTATCACCTGCTGCAAGTCTCTCAGATGTAAATTTAGTTGCAAGGAGTGATATGATATCATTCATAGATTCTCTTGTTGCACCTATGAGTCTAATAAATGCATTCATTATCGCCTTAAGTAATGAAAAGAAAAAAGATATAACAACGTATTTTGAAGAGCTAGAAAATATTTGGAAAACTTATAATATTTATGATGGCAATAACAATATTGAGTCTTAGAAAATAAATATATTGTGAATATCAAAACAAATGTTATCATAATTGATAACATATAATAATCCTATTTTGGTATAATAATATAAATAAATCTATAATGAGGTGCTTATGAAAACTAAAATTGGCGTAATTGGAGCAGGACCTGCTGGTATAATAGCAGCTGGAATAGCAGGCTCTAGAAATTTAAATGTAACATTAATTGAAAAAAATGATAGGATTGGAAAAAAATTATTTATTACTGGCAAAGGTAGATGTAATATTACCAATGCTTCATCTATAGATGAATTTTTTGACTATATCGTTACAAATAAGAATTTTTTATATAGTAGTCTTTATTCTTTTACTAACGATGATATATTAGCTCTTTTAAATAAATATGGTTTAAAAACCAAAATAGAAAGAGGAAATAGAGTTTTTCCTGAAAGCGATAAGTCTAGCGATGTTATTAAGGCGTTAAAAAAGTTCTTAGATGATAACAATGTTAATTTAATGTTAAATTCTGAAGTAAAGAATATATTTTTTTCAAATGGAAGTTTTATTGTATCAATAGGAGATCAGAATTTGGTATTTGATAAGTTAATTCTAGCTACAGGTGGCAAATCATATCCGACAACAGGTTCTACTGGTGATGGATATAAATTTGCAAAAAGATTTGGCCATACAATTGTTCCGATAAAACCTTCCTTAGTCCCAATAGAGATTGAAGCAGATTGGATTAAAGACTTACAAGGGTTATCATTAAAGAATGTAAGTTTGAGATCATATTCTAATAACAAATTGATACATGAAGAATTTGGAGAAATGGTATTTACTCATTATGGTATATCAGGACCAATTGTTTTATCTACAAATAACTATCTTCATGGGAATTATAATAATCTAGAGTTGTCTGTTGATTTAAAACCAGCTTTGAATTATGAAAAATTGGATGAAAGAATTTTAAGAGATTTTAAATTATACAATAATAAACAACTAAAAAATTCTCTAAATGATCTACTCCCTCAGAGACTTATACCAGTAGTTATTAGAAAATCAGAAATTGATTCAAATAAAGTAATTAATCAGATAACAAAAGAAGAAAGAAATAGGCTAGTTTCTGTTATAAAAGATTTTCGAATGAAGTTTAAATCGTTTAGACCAGTTGAGGAAGCAATAGTAACGTCAGGTGGAATTTCTACTAAGGAGATAAATCCCTCCACTATGGAATCAAAAATAATGCCGAATTTATTTTTTGCAGGTGAATTAATAGATGTAGATGCTTTAACAGGTGGCTTTAATTTACAAATTGCATATTCGACAGGCTATCTAGCGGGAATGAGCGTTTAAAATCGTTAAATAACTTGTTTACTATATATATTTGATATATAATTGTATAAGTGAGTAAAACAACCACATTATGTGGTTATTTTAATTATAGGAGGTATAGCATGAAAAAAGATTTTTTTTCAATTGCTATTGATGGACCAGCTGGTGCAGGAAAAAGTACAATTGCAAAAAAGGTTGCTAAAGAATTAGGTATTGAATATGTAGATACAGGTGCTATGTATAGAGCATTGACATTAAAGGTTCTAAGAAATGATATCGATCCTGCTAACAAATTAGAAATAATAGAAATATTAAAGAATACCGATATTGATTTTAACAATAATCATATTTACTTAGATGGTAGTTTAGTAGATGACGAAATAAGAGAAAATAGAATAAATCAAAATGTATCATATATTGCTTCTATAAAAGAAGTAAGGGAAATAATGGTTTCTATTCAACAGAAATTAGCGAGAAAAAAATCGGTTATAATGGATGGTAGAGATATATCATCAGTAGTCTTACCTAATGCTGATTATAAATTTTTCATTACTGCATCTGTAGAGGAAAGAGGTACTAGGCGATATAGGGAATTAGTCGAAAAAGGCGAAAAGGATATAACTCTAAATGTAATTATGGACGAGATAAGAAAAAGAGATGAAATAGATAGTACAAGAGAAGTGGCACCATTAAAAAGGACATCTGATTCATATTTATTAGATACTACAGATAAGTCTATCGATGAGTGCGTTGATTTTATCGTATCGATAGTGAGAGGGAGGAATTAGAATTGTTCTATAGAGTGGTAAGATCTATTGCCAGTTTTATTTTTAGGTTATTATATAGGATAGAAGTTATAGGAAGAGAAAATTTTCCATCAGAAGGCAAATTAATACTATGTGCAAACCATGCCAGTAATTTGGACCCTATATTTATATCCATAGCTATATCTAGACAAGTTTCATGGATGGCAAAAAAAGAATTATTTAGTTCAAAAATTTTATCTTTTTTTCTAAAGAAACTCGGTGCCTTTCCTGTAGATAGAGATGGTTCAGATTTATCAGCGATTAGAAACGCTTTAAAAGTACTAAAAGGGAATAATATTTTAGGGATTTTTCCAGAGGGCACAAGAGTTAAAGGATTTGATATTTTAAATGCAAAACCTGGTGTTGCTTTACTTTCCGCAAAATCAAATTCTTTAATATTGCCTGTAAACATTGATAGTAATTATAAATTATTTAGTAAAGTAAAAATAACAATTGGGAAACCTACTGATTTTACCTGTAATGATGGACAAACTAATAATTATAATGAAATTAGTGAGAACATTTTAAGAACAATTTACGGATTAAAGAGGGGATAATTTTGAATATTATAATAGCAAAAAACGCTGGTTTTTGTTTTGGAGTAAAAAGGGCTGTTAATATGGCTTATGCACAATCAGAAATATCTTCAGGAAAAGTATTCTCATATGGTCCAATTGTTCATAATCCTCAACTTGTATCAAAGCTTGAAAGTAAAGGCGTTTATCCTGTAGATAATATAGATTTGTCTAAAGATTCAAATATCATAATAAGATCACATGGAGTTCCAAAAGACATAATTAATAAAATCATTGATAATAATTTGAATTTAGTAGATTGTACATGCCCTTATGTTTCAAAGATTCATAAAAAAGTAGAAGAGTATTATAATAAAGGTTATGATATAATAATAATTGGCGATAAAAATCACCCTGAAGTTATTGGTATTAACGGATGGTGTGATAATAAAGCGTATATTGTAAATTCAGAAGAAGAAGCTAATAAACTTCCTAATTTTGATAATGTGTGTGTTGTTTCTCAAACTACTAATACATTTGAAAAATTTGATATAATTTCAAAGATTATTAAGGAGAGATCTAATAATATCCATATTCATAATACAATATGTAATGCAACAAAAGTAAGACAAGAATCTGCTGCTGAGGTAGCTAAAGTAGTTGATGCGATGATAGTAATAGGTGGCAAAAATAGCTCTAATACTAGAAAACTTGTTGAAATTAGTAAAAAATATTGTAAAAACGTATACCACATAGAAACAATTGAAGATTTATCTTTACAAGATATACAAAGATTTAATACAATAGGAATAACAGCAGGTGCATCTACACCTGATTGGATAATTAAGGAGGCTGTTGAAGCAATGGATAATTTGAACAAAGAAGAAATGATGGAAGCAATTGAAAGTTCCTTCAAGAAAATTCATAGAGGTGAAGTATTAAAAGGTACAGTTCTTTATGTTACTGATAATGAGGTAATGGTAAATATAAATTATAGGGCAGATGGTATAATCCCTAGAGATGAATTATCTAGAGACCCAGACGTTAAGCCTAAAGATTTATTTAATGTTGGAGATGAAATTAATGTATATGTCTTAAAGCTTGATGATGGAGAAGGAAATGTAGTTCTTTCAACCAAAAGAGTTGAGGATGTTAAAAATTGGGAAGTTCTAGAAGAAGCTTTTAAGAATAAGACTTCACTAGATTGTAAAGTTATTAATGCAATAAAAGGAGGACTAAGTGTCCTAGTTTCAGGAATTAATGCATTTATGCCTGCATCTCATGTTTCAGTAAACTATGTAACAGATTTAAACCAATTTAAAGGTCAAGTTTTTAAAGTTAGAATAATAGATTTTGATAAAGATAAGAGAAGAGTAGTTGTTTCAAGAAAAGAAGTAGAAAAAGAGGAAATTGAAAAGAAAATTACTCAATTATGGGAAAGTATAGAAGTAGGTTCTACTGTGCAAGGAAAAGTACAAAGATTAACGGATTTTGGAGCATTTGTTGACTTAGGTGGAGTAGATGGTTTAATTCATATTTCAGATTTATCATGGAATAGAGTCAAACATCCATCAGAAGTACTAAAACCTGGACAAATTGTTGAAGTAAAGGTGCTTTCTTTAGATAAAGATAAAAATAGAATTTCGTTAGGATTAAAGCAAACAGTTGAAGAACCTTGGGAAGTGTTTATGAGGAATGTAAAAGTTGGAGATATTGTAGAAGGTGAAGTTGTAAATCTATTAGATTTTGGAGCCTTTGTTAGATTAAAAGAAGGTGTTGATGGTCTATTACATGTTTCACAAATTTCTAAAGAACACGTAAATAAACCTTCTGACGTATTAAAGATTGGTCAAGTCATTAAAGTTAAAGTAATCGAAATAAATGAAGATGAAAGAAGAATTAGCTTAAGCTCAAAGGAATTAGATGAAGCTAATGAAGAATCTACAGAATTTATAAATGAAGATGTTAATACCACAATTGGTGATGTATTAAAAGAGGAATAATTTCAAGGGGTTATGATGCATATGTATTATAACCCCACTTTTGTATTCATAATATTAATAGTACAAGAAACTTTTAGTTTTCTTTTAAATATATTCATTGTTCGAATTGTAATTAAAGCATTGAACAATAAAAAATTATAAATTTTAAAAGAGATAGTATGTAACTTATATAAGGAGGAATTTTAATGGCTTTTAATAGTGAGTTGTTAAGAAAATTAGTTAAAATTTATGGACCCTCTAGCAATGAAAACTTAGTGCGTGAATTTATTATTGAAGAAATTAAAACTTATGTAGATGAAATTGAAATAGATTCAATGGGAAATCTAATTGCACATAAAAAAGGTCCAGGTAAAAAAATAATGATATCTTCTCACATGGACCAGATTGGTTTAATGGTAATAGATATAGATAAAAATGGGTTTTTGAGATTTACTAATGTTGGAGGAATATCACCACAAATAACACTTAGTCAAAGAGTAATATTTGAAAATGGTACAGTTGGTGGAGTCTTTAGCGAACCTGTAGAGGATATGTCTAAATTGAAGCTAGAAAACATGTATATCGATATTGGTGCTTTTAGTAAGGAGGAAGCAGAAAAGTATGTACAAATAGGAGATATATGTATATATAATACAAATCTAGATGAAAATGAAAATGTTGTGTTTTCATCATATCTTGATGACAGAGTAGGTTGTTTTGTTTCAATTGAAGCTATTAAAACTTTAAAAGAAGCTAAAAATGATTTATATTTTGTGTTTTCAGTTCAAGAAGAGGTTGGACTTAGAGGAGCAAAAACAGCTGCATATAAGATAAATCCGGATATTGGTATATCTCTAGATGTAACAATACATGGTGATACACCTAAGGCAAAAAGATTTGCAGTGGGTTTAAATAAAGGTGCTGCGATTAAGATTAAAGATAACTCTTTGATTTGTCATCCTAAGGTGAGAGATACACTAATTAAAATAGCTAAAGAGAGTAATATCCCATATCAGTTAGAAGTATTAGATGCTGGTGGTACTGATTCTGGAGCTATACAGTTAACTAAGAGTGGAATCCCTTCGGGAGTTATATCCATACCTACAAGATATGTGCATTCTACAATGGAAATGGCATCAAAAAATGATATAAAAAATTGTATTGATTTATTGGTAGGATTCTTAAATTATGAATTCAATGTATAAATTAAGTTGGGAGGTCACTTTTTACAAATTTCAACATTTTAGTGAAAAAATATAGTAGAATTTGTATGAAAAAAAATTACTCTAAAAGAAGGAGTTTTGATTCTTAATAAAGAAATATAAGCTAGTTGACTTTAAAAAGGGGGACATATGATGGAATACGGAGTAGAATATACTATTTCAGAAGTAGCTGAGATAACAGGCTATGCCCCGCACGTTCTAAGGTATTATGAAAAAGAATTTGATATTGATGTTCCGAGAACTGAATCTAATCATAGGTATTATACCAACAAGGAAATTGAATTAATACAGTATATAAAATTACTTCAAGAAAAGGGGTTTAGTAATAAGCAGATAAAACTTATTATCTCTTCGCCAGAGTTAGTTGTATCAAATTCTAACGAAACATCTTTAGAGGTCATAAATAATGATTCTGTTAAGGAACTGGATGCATCGTCTATTGCAATTGAAATAAGTAAGTCACTAGAGGAAATGTTTTTTTCACGCTTAAATGACATAATTAACAAGAGTAATCAAGACAGTATTGATATAATAAACGATTTAAAGGAAGAAATTACTGAATTAAGAAAAGAAATTAATTCTAAGGAACGTGATGTTTTAATCTGTGAAAATGCTAAGCTTAAGATGAAGATAAAAGAAAAAACATATGAAATTATGGAATTAAAGGAAAAAATTCGTCGACTTGAAGATAATCAGATAGGATTCTTTAAGAGACTGTTTCGTGCTACAAACATTAAATAATTATTTATAGAGTGGATTACCACTCTTTTTTTATGGTATAATGGAGGTTAAGCTATATCATTAATTATGAATTAAAGGAGAGTTTTTAATATATGAAGAAGTATATGATTCAAACCTATGGTTGTCAAATGAATGAGCATGATTCCGAAAAAATATCATGGATTCTTGACGGTATGGGTTATGAGATTGCTAACAATAGAGAAGAAAGTGATTTGATAATATTTAATACATGTGCTGTGAGAAAAAGTGCTGAAGAAAGAGTATTAGGCCAATTAGGAGAGCTAAAAGAATTAAAGAGAAGAAAGCCGAATTTAATACTTTCTGTATGTGGCTGTATGATGCAAAGGGAAGAAATTAGAGAGGTTGTTTTAAAGAAACATAAACATGTAGATATAATATTTGGAACTAATAATATCCACAAGTTACCCCAACTAATAAGTAGACATCTTGAAACAGGTAATATCATAGTAGATATTAATGAGGAAAATAGGGAAATCGAAGAAAACATTGATGCCAATAGGAAATATTCATATAAAGCTTTTGTCAATATCATGTATGGATGCAACAATTTCTGTACTTACTGCATAGTACCTTATACTAGAGGTAGGGAAAGAAGTAGAGAGCCAGAAAAAATTCTAGAAGAGGTAAAATTATTAGCTGAAAATGGTTGTAAAGAAATAACATTATTAGGCCAAAATGTAAATTCCTATGGAAAAACTTTAGAAAGGGATTTTTCATTTGCTGATTTATTAAAAGAAGTAAATAAAATTGATGGTATTGAAAGAATTAGATTTATGACATCACATCCAAAGGACATATCCGATGATCTAATTAATTGTTTCAGTAAACTGGATAAACTTTGTGATCATTTACATCTTCCAGTTCAATCTGGTAGTAATAAGATACTTAAGGCAATGAACAGAAAATATTCTAGAGAAGACTATATTAGTAAAATTGAAAAAGTTAGAAAAGCAAATCCAGATATAGCAATAACGACAGATATAATAGTAGGATTCCCAGGTGAGACTGAAGAAGATTTCCAAGAAACTATCAACTTAGTTAAGGAGGTTAAATACGATTCGGCATTTACCTTCCTATATTCTATAAGAGAAGGTACTAAAGCAGCTACCATGGAGAATCAAGTGCCTGAGGAAGTAAAGCATGAAAGATTCCAAAGACTACTAGATACATTATATGAAATTGGACTTGAGAAAAATAAAAAGTACTTAGGACAAACTGTTCAGGTTTTAGTTGAAGAAGTAAGTAAAAATGATGAAAATGTGTTGAATGGTAGAACCACTAGTGGGAAATTAGTTCATTTTCCTGGTAGTAAAGAGTTAATTGGTAAGATAGCAAATGTAAAAATAGACACGGTTAAGACATTTACAATGGAAGGTACATTAGTTTAGAATTAGGACGGAGGAATTTATGGAAAATCTAACTCCTATGATGAAACAATATATTGATATAAAAGAAAAGTATAAAGACTCTATACTTTTCTTTAGATTAGGTGACTTTTATGAAATGTTTTTTGATGATGCTCTAATAGCATCAAAGGAATTAGAAATCACCTTAACACAAAGAGATTGCGGACAAGATAAAAAAGCTCCAATGTGTGGTGTACCTCATCATGTTGCTGATACGTATATATCCAAATTAGTTGATAAGGGGTATAAAGTAGCTATTTGTGATCAATTAGAAGATCCCTCATTAGCAAAAGGGATTGTAAAAAGAGATGTTGTTAAAATTATTACTCCTGGAACTATTATTGATTCAAGTATGTTAGACGATAAATCTAATAATTTCCTAGTTTCTATCTATTTTGATGATTTCGGTATTGGTATAACCTATGTTGATAATTCAACAGGTGAAATGTATACAACAGAGTATTTAAATGATGAGGAGAATTGCTATAGGTTTATAATAGATGAATTGGGCAAAACAAATCCCTCAGAAATTATATGCAATCGAAAATTCACATTAAATAAGAAATATCTCAAGATTATTAAGAATAGATTAAATCCTTATATAAATATATATGAAGACATAAAAGAATTCGATGATAAATTAAAGTCTCATATTCTTAATCTATTTAAAATTGACGATCTGAATAAAATTGGACTTAAGGAAAAAATTTATTCTGCAATATCAACTTCTAAATTAATTGAGTATCTTTATGATACTCAGAAGAATGCACTAGACCACATTACTACGATTTCATATTATGAGCCTACTAACTATATGATTATGGACATTAATACAAGAACAAATCTAGAGATTAATGAGACTATAAGATCTAAAGAAAAAAAGGGGGCTTTAATAGGTATATTAGATAAAACTCAAACTTCAATGGGTGGAAGGCTACTAAAAAAGTGGTTAGAACAACCTTTACTCGATATTAAGCAAATTAATAAAAGGTTAGAAATAGTAGAATTCTTTACTAATAATTTGATTATTTTAGATGATTTAAGGGCACTTTTAAGAGAAATATATGATATAGAAAGGCTATCTAGTAAAATATCTACCTCTAATTGTAATGGTAGGGATTTTCTTTCATTAAAAAACTCTATTAGAGTACTTCCTGAAATTAAGAAATTACTTATAAGATGTGACAATAAACATCTAGTTAAATTAAGTGACAATATTGATGACTTACAAGATATCTACTCGCTAATAGAATCATCTATTGATGAAAATGCACCTGTTACGATTAAGGAAGGTGGTCTTATTAAGAGTGGATATAGTAAAGAGTTAGATTATCTAAGAGAAAGTAGCTTGAAAGGTAAAGAATGGCTTAGTAATTTAGAATTAGATGAAAGAAATAAGACTGGAATCAAAAATCTAAAAATAGGTTATAACAGAATATATGGCTATTACTTAGAAGTCACTAAATCATATCTTAACCTAGTACCTGATTACTTTATCAGAAAGCAAACATTAGCAAACTCAGAAAGATATTATACTGAGGAACTTAAGAATATGGAAGCTAAGATTCTAGGTTCAGAAGAAAAATCTCTTGATTTGGAATATGAAATATTTGTAGAAATTAGGAATAAATTAAAGAATGAGATAAGAAGAATACAAGAGGTTAGTAAATTTATTGCTATATTAGATGTTTTGTGCAGCTTTGCTTATGTTGCGAATCATAATAACTATGTTAAACCTGAATTTAATAATAATGGTATAATTGAAATAGAGGAAGGTAGACATCCTGTTGTTGAAGCAACCATAGATAATAATTTATTTATTCCTAATGACACATATCTAGATGTAGATTCTAATATGGTGCAAATAATTACTGGTCCAAATATGGCTGGAAAATCTACTTATATGAGACAAGTAGCTATAATTACATTGCTAGCTCAAATAGGTTCCTTTGTTCCTGCAAAAAAAGCTAATATTGGGATAGTGGATAGAATTTTTACGAGAATAGGTGCTTCGGATAACCTATCCCAAGGGGAAAGTACCTTTATGGTAGAGATGAATGAAGTATCAAATATAATAAAATCTGCTACTTCTAAAAGTTTAATTATACTGGATGAGGTGGGAAGAGGGACAAGCACCTTTGATGGACTTAGCATTGCTTGGGCTGTAGTTGAATATATTTTAACTGAAATTTCCGCTAAAACTCTGTTTGCAACACATTACCATGAGTTGACGGAACTTGAAGAAAAATTTAAGGGTATAGTTAATTTGACAATTTTAGCAGAAGAAAAAGGTGACGATATTGTTTTCTTAAGAAAAATTACGAGGGGTAGTACAAATAGAAGTTATGGGATTCAAGTTGCTAAATTAGCAGGAATTAATAAAAAAATAATTGATAGAGCAAATGAAATTTTAACACAAATTGAAAGTAGTCATGGTGTAAGTCTCAATAAAGATAACCAGGGTAATACTAAGCAGCTGAATATGCTGGATTATAAAAAAGATTACTTTATAGAAAGAATAAAGAATATCGATATTCAGAATTTGACACCTATAGAAGCTATTAATACGCTGTATAATTTAGTAGAAGATGCTAGAGGCTTAAAGGAGTGAGCCTGATGGGTAAAATTAGATTACTAGATGAATCGACAATTCAGAAAATTGCAGCTGGAGAGGTTATAGAGCGACCAGCCTCTATTGTAAAAGAGTTAGTTGAAAATTCTTTAGATGCAAATTGTCAGAATATAGTTATAGAAATTACCGATGGAGGAAAAAACTTTATTAGGGTAACAGATGATGGTGATGGTATTGATGAAGATGATTTGCAGTTAGCATTTAAAAGACATTCCACTTCTAAGTTGAGGAATATAGACGATTTATATAATATATATACATTAGGATTTAGAGGTGAAGCTTTATCAAGTATTTCTGCTGTTTCAAAAGTAGAAATATTGACCAAAACTAGTAAGACAGCGGCAGGTTTACATGCCTTTATAGAAGAAGGGAATATTAAGACAATAGATAAAGTGGGAACGCCAAAAGGAACTACCATGATAATAAGGGATTTATTTTATAATCTGCCTGTTAGAAAAAAGTTTTTGAAGAGTAATCTAACAGAAAGCAATAAAGTTAGTGATATGGTTAATAAATTGGCGTTAGGAAATTATAAGGTTACCTTTAAATTCATTAAAGATAATAGAATTGTTCTTAAAACTAATAAAAATGGTGATATGAAGGAAAACATATATACTATACTAGGCAAAGATATTGCTAGAGGCTTATATCCTGTGGAATTTAAGTCTGAGGATATAGAAATAAAAGGTTTTATATCAGATAATAATCTATATAGAAGTAATAGAAGTCACCAATATATCTACTTAAATGGACGATATATTGTTAATTATGGATTAACCAATGCAATAGAACAAAGTTATAAATCTTTAATTCCACTTAACAGATATCCTGTGTTTATTATGTATATAAATATGAACCCTAACGAGTTGGATGTTAATATACATCCTACAAAACAGGAAGTAAAATTTACTGGAGATACAGATGTATATGGGATTTTAGATAATATCATAAAAAAAGCTTTAAATAAGTCTGTAAGTATACCTATATTCAATGTAAATAATAGAAATGAAGATGAAGAAAAGCCATTTGTCGAACTTTTTAGAGAATCAGCAGAAAATATGTCTGAACCATATATCGAAAAACATACCAATATTGTTATAAGAGATTATACTGAAAATGATATATCAACAAATACTCTTAATGATAATAATATAAGAAAAAAAACTTTAAATGAAATAGGAACTAAAATAGGGACGAATTTTGAACTAAAGAGTGAATACAACTCCAATGATTTTCATGTATTTAAAAAGCAATCCAGTTTATTTGATAATGACCCTGATATGAACAATGAATTATCCGATTTAACTCCTATGGGAGTTGTATTTAACACATATATTATTGCTAAAAATCACAAACTAAATAAGGTATTCTTTATTGATCAACACGCAGCTCACGAAAGGGTTATGTATGAGAGATATAGAAATGAATATAAAAATGAGAGTATAAATACTCAGCAGCTCATAGCACCTGTTATAATTGATTTAACCAATAGTGAGTATAGTATCTTTACTAGTAATAAAGATTATTTTTATAATCTTGGATTTATCACTGAAGAATTTGGGCCGAATAGCATTGCTATAAGAGGTGTTCCTATTGTATTTGGTAAACCTAATGTAAAAAATCTTTTTATGGATTTATTAGATAATATGGAAAAGGATATCAAAAGTAGTTATGATATTAAACTTGATAAATTGATGAAATTAGCATGTACCAATGCAATTAAAAGTGGAGACAGAATAGATGAAATAGAAATTAAATCTTTATTAAAGGATTTAGCTAAATGTGAAAATCCATATACCTGTCCTCATGGTAGACCAACTTTAATAGAATTAACTAAAAAGGATTTAGAAAAACAATTTTTGAGGATTATTTAGGTGATAAAATGAAAGAAAAACTTTTTATCTTAATTGGGCCAACAGCTGTCGGTAAAACTTCAGTATCAATTGAATTAGCCAAAAGACTAAATGGTGAGATTATATCAGCTGATTCCATGCAAATTTACAAATATATGGATATTGGTACTGCTAAAATTAAGCCAGCAGAAATGGAGGGAATCCCACATTATCTTATAGATATAGTCTATCCAGATGAAAGTTTTACTGTTTCGAATTATAAAGAATTAGCATCTCAATATATTTCTGATATAAATAAAAAGGGGAAATTACCTATTGTAGTAGGCGGTACTGGACTCTATATAAATTCATTAGTATATAAATTAGATTTTGCCAGAGTTGAACCAAATCAAGAATTTCGAGAAAAGCTAGAGAAGATAAGAAATGATAAGGGAAATAATTATTTGCATAATATGCTGCAGAAAGTCGATAAAGAAAGTGCAGAAAGAATAAGTATAAATGACACAAAAAGAATTATCAGAGCTTTAGAAATTTACGAGTTAACAGGAAAGACTGCAACTGAGTACAATAAAAATTTTAGAAACCCAAATGATGATTATGAACTTGTGATGATATGTCTTAATATGAGCAGAGAAAAATTATATGAAAGAATCAATCTAAGAGTCGATTTAATGATTAAAGAAGGTTTAATTGATGAAGTGAGAGATATCCTAAATTTGGGATATGAGAAAAATTTAGTTTCATTGCAAGGAATTGGGTATAAAGAAATTATAATGTATCTTGAAAACAAATGTACTTTGGATGAAGCAATCGATAAGATTAAGCAAGGTAGCAGAAATTATGCAAAAAGGCAATTGACATGGTTCAGGAGAGATAATAGAATAAAATGGATTGATGTTGATTGCTATAGTGGAGTAAATGACTTATCCGATGTAATTCAAGACATAGTTATTAAAAACCTTTATATTAAATAGGAGGGGTTCTATATGAAACAAGGAATAAACCTACAAGATGTATTCTTGAATAAGGCTAGAAGAGAAAATATTAATCTTACAGTTTTCTTAGTAAATGGTTATCAAATAAAAGGTAATGTGAAAGGTTTTGATAATTATATTTTAATATTGGAAAACGAGGATAAGCAACAAATGATTTATAAACATGCAATTTCAACTATTATACCAAGTAGGACAATTAGTTTGGATGTGTAAGTAAATACAAGAAAAAAGTCTCTGCAAGCAGAGACTTTTATGCGTAAAGGATTGGTGACAATGTACGATAAAACAAAAGAATACTTATATAAGAATTTTAATTTAGAAGGTAAAATTATTGATTATGTAAATGAAAAAGAAAATAACATATTAGAGAAATTTAAAGAAATAGATTTGATAAAAGAGTATAATCAATACAAGGTTATAAAGGCGATGCAGGATAACAGATTGAGTTCTACTGATTTTTATTGGACCACAGGATATGGATACGGTGATATAGGAAGAGATAAAGTAGAAAGTATCTATGCTTCTGTTTTTAATACGGAGGATGCACTTGTTAGGCCAACTATAGCTTCAGGGACTCATGCGATAACACTTACTTTATCAGGTATATTAAGACCTGGAGATGAATTAATAGCAATCTCAGGAGCACCTTATGACACGCTTCAAAAGGTAATAGGAGTAAAAGGGGCTGCTTCTGGTACTCTTTTGGAGTATGGCATAAAATATAAAGAAATTCCTTTACTTAATAACAAGATTGATTTGAATCGAGTTAAGAATTCCATATCTAGTGAAACAAAAATGGTAATGATACAGAGGTCTACAGGATATAGTGATAGAAGAGCTTTAACAATTGATGAAATTGAGGAAGCGATTAAATCGATACGAGAATACAACTCTGAAGTTATAATTATGGTTGACAACTGCTATGGTGAATTTTTAGAGCTGAGAGAGCCAACAGATGTGGGAGCTGATATTATAGCAGGTTCTCTAATAAAGAATCCAGGAGGCGGATTAGCTTTATCTGGTGGATATGTGGTGGGAAAAAAGAAACTTGTGGAACAAGTTGCGAACAGGTTAACAGCACCTGGATTGGGGAAAGAATGTGGTTTAACCTTTGGAACATCTAGAACTACTATGCAAGGATTATTTTTAGCACCACATATTGTTGCAGAAGCTGTAAAGGGTGCTTTATTATTTGCAAAAACATACAAAGATCTTGGATTTAAAGTTGTCCCTGATTTAAATGATGAAAGAAGCGATATTATTCAAGGTATAGAATTGCTTAGCCCTGAAAGAGTTAGCGAATTTTGCAAAGGTATACAGGCAGCTTCAACTGTTGATTCTTATGTTATTCCTGAAGCATGGGATATGCCTGGTTATGAAGATAGAGTTATAATGGCTGCTGGTGGATTTGTTGAAGGGTCGTCAATTGAACTTAGCGCTGATGGACCTATGAGGGAGCCTTATTACGTATATTATCAGGGGGGCTTGACTTACGAACATTGTAAATTGGGTGTTTTAATGTCTTTAAATAATTTATACATTAAAAATTTAATAAATTTATAATATAATCAAGAAATCTGTCAAATTTAAAAAGAGCTGCGACTTAGCTTTATTGTATATGCTAGTTGCAGCTCTTTTTTATTACATCTTTCTAAATAAACCTATAACTTTGCCTAATATGGCTACGTCTTTTGTATAAATAGGTTCCATAAATTGATTCTCTGGTTGCAATCTTATAACATCCTTATCCTTGTAGAATCTTTTAACGGTGGCAGTATCTTCTATCAAAGCTACAACTATTTCTCCGTTATGAGCTTGGCTTTGTTCTTTAACTAAAACTAAATCCCCATCTAATATTCCGGCTTCTATCATACTTTCACCTTGAACCTTTAACATGAATACATTGTGACCTTCAACTAGATCTAATGGAACAGGATATGTGTCTTCTATATTTTCTACAGCTAAAATTGGTGTACCTGCTGTTACTTTTCCAACTATAGGTATATCTATGGTCTTTTTCGTGGAAAATAAAAAATCCTCATCTTTGTCCAATATTTCTATAGCTCTAGGTTTAGTTGGGTCCCTTCTAATATATCCTTTAGCCTCAAGTTTTTCTAAATGTCCATGTACAGTGGAGGTGGATTTTAATCCTACGCCTTTACAAATTTCTCTTACAGCAGGTGGATAACCACGTCTTTGTAGCTCGTTTTTTATATATAGTAATATTTCAATTTGTTTTTGTGATAAATCTTCATACATATTGTTTAACACCTCGCAATTTAAATAACCCAACACTTTAGAAGATTATACCATATTAATTGAAATAAATCAAACAAGAGTTCTGATTTTTTAATAAATTGTATTGACATAGAACGAATGTTTGTGTAAAATAGAAATATCGAACGAATGTTTAGAACAAGTGTGTGAGGTGTAGGATATGAAAGATAAAAAATATGTAATAGTAAATGGAAAAAGATTCTTTGCTTTTATTACTTTTATATTTTTAATTTTTTCATTTATCTTAACGTTAGTATTCAATGTATCAAAGGCGCATGGGAGTATATATAGTCAAGAATATAAAATATACCATGTAGTTACTGGAGATAGTTTATGGGATATTTCATTAAAATATATGCCAGAAGGTTACGATGTAAGAAAGATGATATATGAAATAAAGAAAATAAACGATATGGATACTAGTGAGATATTTCATGGGGATATAATAAAAATACCGGTATATGATAATTTGAAATAAAAAACTGAAGGAGTTATACTTCAGTTTTTTTAATTTTTCTATTAGCAAGAGGATTACTTTTAACTGCGCTTCTTAGTCTATCGTCATCAATATGAGTGTAAATTTGAGTGGTTGAAACTGATTCATGCCCTAATATTTCCTTTAGAGCTCTGATGTCAACATTACCATATTTGTACATCAATGTTGCAGCTGTATGTCTTAACTTATGAGTAGAATATAGGGTGGTATCTAAACCTGCTTTTTCTAGGTATCTATCAATCATATGCTGTATAGCACGGTTGCTCATTCTTTGTTTTCTTTTACTTAAAAACAGTGCTTTTTTATCTGTATTTTGAACAGTAGGGCGCACCTTTAAATATTCATTAATGGCTTCTACACAAGATTCGTTCAAAAATATAGTTCGTTCTTTGTTTCCTTTACCAATAACTGATAAGGTATCATTGTCTCTAATTTTATCTATGTCAATGCTAGCAAGCTCTGATAGTCTAAGTCCGCAATTTAAGAACAGCATAATTATTGCGTAATCTCTTTTTCTATATTCCTCATTTTTATTTTCTAATACAGCGTTTAGTAATAGTTCTACTTGATCTAATGTGAGATAGACGGGATGTCTATCATCAGTTTTTGGGAATTCTAAAGCTTCTGCAGGGTTTTTATCTATAAGGTTTACTCTTAAATATAGATATTGAAAGAAAGACCTAATAGAAGCAACTTTTCTTGATTTAGCAAAATTGCCGTTTCCACGAGTTCTATCAACATAAGATATGTAAGCGTGAAGATCCTGTATTTTTATCATTTTTATAAAATCAATGTCAATATCTGAAATGTCGATATCGTCAAAAGCAGTTTCTTTATCGACTATTTTAAATCTAATTTTCATGTATCTTAGAAAAGTTCTTAGATCAAAGTAATATTCTTTAACAGTATTTGAAGAGGTTCCTTTAATGGTTTCCATATAATTTAAATAATCTTCCAATATTAATGGCATTTCTTTCAAAATATCCCCCTTTTCTGTATATAATTAGTCACAAAATAGTTATTTTGTGACTAATTATATTTTAAAATAATATTGGTAAAAAGTCCAGTATTTCTCAATTAATTTATACCAATATTAGTTAAAATTTTTATATTTTTAAATTAAAATATTTTATGATCTTAAATTATTTTTCATGTACAGTTTATTAATCTACTAAAAGTTATGGATATAATGATATAAATTTTTAGAAAGATATTAAATCAAATTGCACATCTGAAATAGCTTGTATAAATAAAATTCAGGCATTAGTCATATAAAACCATGACCAATGCCTGAAAAAACGTTTATATCGGATTTTAAGAGGTAGTTTATTCTATAAGGTTATAAATATCATTTAATACACTTTTTATAATAATCAATGAATCGTCTAAATATTCCTTATTCTGTCTTTTTATCACTTTATAGTGTTCAATACCCGCATCTGTTATTTTATATCTTCTTATAGATCTTTTACTTGGATCATCCCACCAACCTTCTATGTAACCTTCTTTTTCTAATTCTCTTAATAGTGGATAAATCATTCCATAAGAAGGACTCCATTTACCTTTTAATCTTCTACCAATTTCATCCTTTAACCTATTTCCGTAATAGTTCTTTTCATTTAATAAATGAAGTATATAAAGTTTTACAAATTGAGTAGTACTCAATGTTGTGGGAAACTGTCTTTGCCTTTCTCCTTTAAACATTTAAAATCCTCTCTTTCATGATTGGTATTTTTTCAATATCTACAGTAAATTTACCTAGTATTTCTAAATCTCCATGGTAATCTGATCCCCCAGTAATAATTAGGTTGTTATATGAAGCGATTCTTGAAAAGTATTCTCTATCTAATTCAGTATGTTTCGAATGAATACATTCTAATCCATCGATACCTTTTGATATTGTGTAATTGACTATTGATTTGTCATTTAATAAGCCAGGATGTGCTAAAACAGCAAGACCGCCTGATAAATGTATTAATTTAATGGTATCTTCAATCGATAGATGTAATCGTTCAATATAGGCAGGTTTGCCACGATTTAAAAATAGGTTAAAAGCTTCCTCAATACTTTTTACGTATTTTAACTTCATCATAGCTCTAGCAATATGTGGTCTACCTATATTGTTTTCATCAGAGAAATCTAGAACATCTTTTATATTTATGTTAATACCAAGCTTATTTAATTTTTTAACTATTTTTTTTGATCTTTCAAATCTGGAAGCTTTTAATTCATTAGTAATATTTATAATTTCAATATTCTTATAATCGATAAAATAACCTAATATATGAACTTCCTCATCGTTATGAATGCATCCAAATTCGATACCTGGAATAACATAAAAATTATTATATTTCTTACTTTGTCTTATCGCTTCTTCTATTCCATCTACTGTATCATGATCTGTAATTGCAATTCCATCTAATCTCTCGTTAAATGCTTTTTCTACAACTATTTCAGGGCTGTATTTTCCATCAGAGTAATTTGAATGCACATGTAGGTCAAATTTCACATTAATTCCTCCTCTACGGTACAAAAGTCACAAAAAAACCCGCCAAAAGGCAGGTTTTTATCTTGGTTCAACAATCAATTTTATTGCGGTTCTTTCTTCACCATCAACTAAAATGTCAGTGAACGCAGGTATACAAATTAAATCCATACCACTAGGTGCAACAAATCCTCTAGCTATTGCAACTGCTTTTATTGCCTGATTTAGTGCTCCAGCACCAATCGCTTGAATTTCAGCAGAGCCATTTTCTCTTATAACTCCTGCTAAAGCCCCTGCTACAGAATTTGGTATTGATTTTGATGATACTTTTAATACATCCATTATTATAGCCCCCCTCTATGAACTTTAAACATATTAATTTATATATCAAATATCAAAGTTTTATTTTGCATATTCAATGGCTCGAGTTTCTCTAATTACATTTACTTTTATTTGGCCTGGATAATCAAGTTCGGATTCTATTTTCTTTACGATATCTCTCGCGGTATGAACTATTTGACTTTCACTAATTTCTTCAGGTTTAACCAAAATTCTAATTTCTCTACCAGCTTGAATAGCAAATGAACGCTCTACTCCCTCAAAAGAATTTGCAATTTCTTCAAGTTTTTCAAGTCGTCTAATATATGATTCAAGACTTTCCCTTCTTGCACCTGGTCTAGCAGCTGAAATTGCATCTGCTGCCTGAACAAGTACTGCTTCAACTGTTTGAGGTTCAATATCTCCATGATGTGCAGCAATTCCATGAACAACTTCCTTAGATTCCTTAAATCTACGAGCTATATCTGCGCCTATTTCCACGTGTGGTCCTTCTATTTCATGATCTACGGCCTTTCCAAGGTCATGTAGTAGTCCAGCCCTTTTAGCTATCTTAACATCAGCACCAAGTTCAGAAGCCATAATTCCTGCTAATTGTGATACTTCGATTGAATGATTTAAAACATTTTGTCCATAACTTGTTCTATATTTTAATCTACCTAATAATTTAATAATTTCTGGATGTAATCCATGGACGCCGGCATCAAAAGCGGCTTTTTCACCCTCTTCTCGAATCGTGTTTTCCACTTCTTTTTTTGCTTTTTCAACCATTTCTTCTATCCTTGCTGGGTGAATTCTACCATCTACAATAAGCTTCTCTAAAGCTATTCTAGCTATTTCTCTTCTTATAGGATCAAATCCGGATAAAACCACAGCTTCTGGGGTATCATCGATAATTAAATCGATGCCGGTTAATGTTTCAAGTGTCCTAATATTTCGACCTTCACGTCCAATAATTCGACCTTTCATTTCATCATTTGGTAATGCAACGACTGTCACTGTAGTTTCAGCAACGTGATCTGCTGCACATCTTTGAATTGCGGTTGTAATTATCTCCCTAGCCCTCTTTTCTGCTTCCTCTCGGGCTTTTGCTTCCATATCTTTAATCATAATTGCTGATTCATGTGAAATTTCTTTTTTGATGTCATTCAATAATATCTCTTTAGCTTCTTCTGATGTTAACCCAGATAATCTCTCCAACTCTAAGGTTTGCTTTTCATACAATTCGTTAATTGCTTCTTCCTTTTCTTCCAAATACTTACTTTTTTTAGCTAATTGTTCTTCTTTCTTTTCAATAGCTTCAGCTTTTCTTTCAAGAGTTTCTTCTTTATGAAGAATCCTTCTTTCTTGTTTTTGAACCTCGTTTCTTCTTTCTCTTATTTCTCTTTCTGCTTCTGTTCTAGACTTATGAATTTCTTCTTTAGCCTCTAATAGAAGTTCTTTCTTTCGTGCTTCTCCATTTTTTTCAGCTTCTTCGGTTATTTTTTTAGCTAACTCTTCAGCATTTTTTATTTTCCCTTCGCCTATATATCTTCTAACGAAATATCCAGCGATAATTCCAATAATCAAGCTAAGAATTATAAAAATCAAATTGTCAATAACGAACACCCCCATTGTATTAAATTTTCAAGTTCCAAAGTGCATTTTCATTCAAATAAAAAACTAAGCAGAATTTATCTAGCTTATTTTATATTATTTATCATTGTATGGTTACACACAACTTTATTTTATTACTTTTACATAATTATGTCAAGATAAACAAAGTATTATGGAGGTTTCATTAGATAATTACTATAAAACTTTCAAAATATTTTATTTTTCATTTATAAGAGTACATTTACTTTCTGTTCCAATTAATTCGACTTTATAAGATTTGTCACCAATAGCAGAAAGATGCTGATTATGTGTTACCATTATTATTTGTCTATTAAACATTTCAGAAGTTTGTTTTAAAAATTCTCCGACATTATATATATAATCTTCACTAACATGTTTTGCAGGTTCGTCTAAGATTAAAGGTCCTTCTATTGGTGGTTTATGGGTTTGTAGAAAGGCTATTCTTAGTGCTAATGAAACAATATCAACTACTCCCCCACCTCTTGATATTTCTGGCTTAGTTTTTAGAGAAATCCCATCAACATCATTGGTTACATAAAACTCTGCGTTAGCCTTATTCCTAAGTTCATTAAGATCAATCTCAAACTCAATGTTTGATTCAAAAACATATTGTAGACATTTAGTAACTATGGTTTCAATTTGTCTTTTTGCTTGTTCTCTAGCAAACTCTGATGTTTTTTTAAACACTAGTGCTACTTTTTCTAGAAGATCAATTTGGCTATTAACATCTTCCAAAAGTGCACTAGTTTTATTTATTTGCTCTATTATTTTCTCTTTCTTACCTTCCTCTCTTGCTAGATAATCTCTAAGCAAATTTATTTTTGATTCTAGCTGATTAAATTGATCATTCATTCTTATCCCTACTTTTCAAGTAAATCTTTTGGTAATAATTCATTTGCATCTTTAAAAAGCTTCTCTATTTCATATGATAATTTCATTATCTCTTGATCTAAATCTTCAGGTTTCACTCCTAAACTATTTAGTTCTTTTATAATTTCATCTTCTTGTTGTTTCAATTGTTCAAGTCTTGCTTCAGCTCTATATTTTAATGATTTTGCTTTCTCAAGGTTTTCTTTTAATTGACTCAATTCTTTTTCGTAATCCATATTAACCTCCAATATAATGACTTATTATATGATCAATTTTTTCTTCATCAATAGAACTTAAACAATAAGGACATACTTCAATATTTTTCAATAAATTTTGATATTCTCTTAATTTATTATTAATATTAATCTTACTATTACTTAAACATATTATTTCATTTTTTTTCATTTTGTTAATTGACATATACAAATTACAAAGGTTAGTTAATTTATTTAGTAAATTAAGCTTTTCGTCAATAACATCAATTATAGATGAAATTTTATCCACATTCCTTAAATTATCAATATAAATATGTCCTTTTAAAAGGCTATTTTTTATCTTATTATAAGTTTCATTATAAGAAATAAGCTTCTTTTGGGTTACAAGTTTATCATTAATTTTAGAAATATTTAGTGCTAATACATCTAATTCTTTCACTTGCTTTAGTATTCTATTTATATTATTTATTTCATAGTTAGATAACGCAATTTTT
>JAKELU010000005.1:44729-85119 GCA_022760735.1 Firmicutes bacterium FC7 | reverse complement strand
CTTTATTAAAATATTATATTTATTATATATATTTTCTAAATTTGATATATTGTTTTCTATGATATATATACCAATTAATTTGTTTTTTATCATATTGCATTCTTCAATGTTACTTTTTATTTTTGTTAAGCTGGTATTATATCTAACAAAATACTTATACATTACTAACTTGCTTTCTAATTCACTTACATAATTGCTTAAATCGGTAAAAAACTCCAATTTAGATAATACTTCAGCTAAATAATCTGTTTCAATTCTTAATTCGTTAATTTTTTTTCTTAATTCTTTTAATCTTTCTAATTTTTCTCTATCTTCTTTAATTTTATTTTTAATACTTGATAATATCTTTACTTTTTCTTTTAATTCCTTAAGGTAATCATATGTTTTTAATTCCTCATTTAAATTTTCTATACTATCTTCAAGATTTCTTTTTGTAATATTTAAGTTTCTATTATCTTTTAAAACATCTTTTAAGGCATCATCTATTATATTAACTCCAACTAATCTTCCTATTGCACTAGCTCTAGTGCTTGTTTTCTCAGATAGTAAAAATGCTCCATCGAGTTGTTCTCCAATATTTATCGAATTAGATTCATCACTATCAAGATGTATTTTCTTAATCCCTATAGTTTCAATTATTTGCTCAGGAATATTTGAACCAAAACCTTCGAATTTTATTTCATTACCGCTATTATCAATTAAAATATATTGATTTTTTGTCTTACTTCTGTATCTTTTTAGGGTTGTATTGTCACTAAACTCTAATGTAACACTACATTCCTTTTCACCTTCTCTTAAAAAATAATCTCCAGAAGGTTCATTATATAATACCCACTTTATTCCTCTAATTATTGCTGATTTACCTGAATCGGAAGGCCCAACAATAACATTAAGTCCCTCATCAAAATCAATAATGGAGTATCTATGGGATTGAAAGTTCTCTAAGGTAATACGCTTAATACACTTCATATAATCACCTATAAACCTTTCATTTGAACTCTAGCTATTCTTCTTAAAGCTTCTTCTTTGACATCACGGGGTACCCCTTGAGAAATAGAAACTTCTATAAGTATATCATTGATATCCATCTTATCAAATTCTAGGGTTGAGTCAATTGTTTGTTTAAATTCATATAATCTTTCACTCTTAAATATCGACTTTTCAACTTCTCTTCTATCCAGTACTAGCTCACCATCTAAAGCTGTTTCAAGTTTTCTGTAATTAATAGTTATTTTATCATCCAATTCTATAATTACTACTTGGGGTTTTCGCTCAATTTCTCTTAAGCTATTAGTAATTCTTACTACACTTCCTGGATTTATAAAATACTTATTATTTATTAAAGTTGTTTTGAAGCCAGAATGGTAATGACCAGAAAGAGTGATATCAGCCTTAGTGTCTTTAATATCATCAATAAGTGTGTAGGGAATTCCTTTTACAAATGGCTTATCTAGCAACATACCATGAACTATATGAATTGCATAATCTATATCCTGAGGAACTTCTTTAAGTATATATTTTTCCTTATTTATATCGTTATCTAAATCATATATATAAGGTTGTCCTGTAATCTGTACTCTTATTTTATCATCAGTTAAATATATTTTTTCACCTTCATTTATTACTCTTATAAAGTCTAACTCACCAAGTAATCCAAGAATTGATCGATTTATAGTTGCAGGATTATGTCCAAATATATCATGGTTTCCGCTAACAATATAAAAGGGAACACTTATTTTTTTAAATATTTTAGCAAATTTACTAACAATTGATAGAGATATATCAGGTCTATCGAATAAATCCCCACCATGGATTACATAATCAATATCTTCTCTATAAACTATATTAACTATTTCATTTAATTTATTTTCTAATGTTTGAACAAAATCATCTTTACGATTCTTTGGATTAGTTCCTCTTATATGTGTGTCTGTAAAATATAATATTTTCACCACTAACACTCCTATATGAAAACCTCCTAAAAAGGAGGTTTCACGAATTATCTATTATATTATCTATTCTTCAGATTTATTTAGATTATCTTCAGTACTATTTGAAGCATTTGGAGATAATTTATATAATGCTCTAATTTTTTTCTCAATTTCATCTGCAATTTCTGGATTCTCTGTCAAAAATGCTTTGGAATTTTCTCTACCTTGTCCAAGTTTTTGGTCATTATAACTATACCAGGATCCTGATTTATTAACTATACCTGCAGTAACACCTACATCTAATATACTACCAATTTTAGAAATTCCTGTGCCATACATTATGTCAAATTCTGCTTGTTTAAATGGTGGAGCAACCTTATTTTTAACAACTTTAACCCTAGTTCTATTACCAATTATATCTTCACCTTGTTTTATTGCATCTACTCTTCTTATATCTAGTCTAATACTTGAATAGAATTTTAATGCTCTACCTCCAGTTGTAGTTTCAGGGTTTCCAAACATAACACCAATTTTTTCTCTTAATTGATTAATAAATATTATAATCGATTTTGATTTATTAACAGCTCCTGCAATTTTACGTAAAGCTTGTGACATCAGTCTTGCTTGGAGACCCATATGACTATCTCCCATTTCTCCTTCAATTTCAGCTTTTGGAACTAGTGCTGCAACAGAGTCTACTATAATTACATCAATTGCACCACTTCTAACTAAAGCTTCAGTAATCTCTAAAGCTTGTTCTCCAGTATCAGGTTGGGATATAACAAGGTTTTCTATATCCACACCTAAATTTTCAGCATAGGCTGGATCTAAAGCATGCTCTGCATCTATAAATGCAGCTGTTCCTCCCATCCTTTGTGCTTCCGCAATAATGTGAAGAGCAACCGTAGTTTTACCTGATGATTCAGGACCATATATTTCAATGATTCTACCTCTAGGTACACCTCCAATACCTAAAGCTAAATCTAAGTCTAAAGAACCTGTTGGAATAACTTCTAAATTTAATTTAGCTCCCTCACCTAAACGCATTATGGAGCCTTTACCAAACTGTTTTTCTATTTGACTTAAAGCTAAGTCCAATGCTTTTTTCTTTTCGATATTATCAATCATAATATTCCAGTTAAACTGGATTCACCCCTTTCTCATAATTCGAACGCTAGTTCCGCTATATTAATCTTACATTAGCGTTCAAGATAAGTCAATTAAAATTTTATACAAATTCTTTTATTTCAAACATAGCCCTTAAAGCAGCTCTATTTTGAATAGAAGTTCTATTTCCTGAAAAAATATCTTTTATAATTTTATGTTTATCCTTGTTCATAACACACATATAAACTAAACCCACTGGCTTTTCTCCTGTACCGCCATCGGGGCCAGCAATACCTGTAATTGAAAGGACTATATCAGAATTACTTTTATTTAATAAACCACTTGCCATTTCATATGCAGTTTGCTCACTAACTGCTCCAGACTCAGCAAGCGTTTTTGGATTTACACCAAGTTCCTGAATTTTTGCTTCATTACTATAGGTAACTATACATCTATCAAAAACAGCTGAAGCGCCAGGGACTTTTGTAATTATACTTGATATAAGTCCACCAGTACAAGATTCACATAGAGATAGTTTTAACTTTTTCTCTTTTAATAACTCAATCAAAATTTCTGATATATGTTTATTATCATATCCATATATATAATTACCTAATTTATCCTTTATTTTATTTATTTTTTCGTATAACTTCTTTTCAATTATATTTAAGTTGCTTCCCCTTGCAATTATTTTAATTTCTACAGTGCCATCTTTAGCAAAAGTTGCAATTTCAAAATTTTCCTCATATATATCTAGAGACCTTAGTTCTTCTTCCAATGCTGATTCACCTATACCAATGGTGTTAATTGATCTAACTATAATATTATTATCGTCACTAAGATGATTAACAACATACTTTTCAAACATTGGAATCAATTCACTAGGAGGACCAGGTAGCAAAATTATTTTATTACTTTTTGTGTTTATAAGAATACCAGGTGCTGTACCATTATCATTTTTAATAAATAATGAGTTTTTTGGCTTATAAGCTTGTTTACGGTTATTTTCTGTCATATGTCGATGTAGTTTCTTAAATTTTTCTGCAATTTCTTTCTCTACCCCTGTATCTAATTCCAACTCTAATCCTAATACTTTAGATACAACTTCTTTCGTCATATCGTCTTGAGTTGGTCCTAACCCTCCAGTAGTTATAATTAAATCTGCTCTTTTTAAAGCTATTTTTAAAACATCTTTTAATCTTTCTTCATTATCATCTACCGATGTATGATAATAAGGATTAATTCCCATTTCTATAAGTTTGTTTGAAAGATACTTAGAATTAGTATTTAATATACTTCCAATAATGATTTCGGTTCCAACAGTAATTATTTCAGCTATCATTTTTTCATCTCCGTTTTTATAAATCATCTAGTTTTAAGACATGTTTGTTCTTATATAAGTAATCTAAACCAGATAAAACTGTAAAGAATAAAGATATATAAAGCATAAACCTATCAACTGGTATATTTGTATTATGAAACGGAAAATTATCTAATAATAATAAAGGTATAGAGACTAATTGCGTAATTGTTTTAAACTTACCTAGTGGACTAGCAGCTATTGTAAGCCCCTCAGAAGCAGCAATTGTCCTAAATCCAGTTATAGTAAATTCCCTTGCTAAAATAATTATTACTACCCATGCAGGAACCTTACCTAAATCTACTAGACAGATTAAAGCAGCAGATACAAGTATTTTGTCAGCTAAAGGATCAACAAACTTACCAAAGTTTGTAACTAGACTCCTACTCCTTGCAATATATCCATCTAAAGTATCTGTTAATGATGCAAATATAAACAAGGCCGCAGCAATATATTTGTTATACATGGAACTTGAATATAGCGCTATAATAAAAACAGGAACTAATAAAACTCTGAAGACGGTTATTTTATTTGCCAGATTCATCTACCAACACTCCTATAAGATCATATTCCAAATAATCTGTTATTTTTACCTTAGCAAATTCATCAATTTCTAATTCTTTATCCGTATTTACATAAACTACACCATCAATCTCTGGGCTATCCATATATGAGCGTCCAACATAAGTATTATCTGCAGCAAATTCTTCTATAATAACATCATAAGTATTTCCTACTTTAGACATCATTATTTCTTCGGATATATTTTTCTGTAGCTCCATTAATTTATCTCTACGCTCTTCCTTTATATTATCATCAATTTGGTTTGGCATTGAATAGGCTGGCGTATCTTCCTCTTGGGAATATGTAAAGACACCGAGTCTATCAAATTTGACTTCCTTAATAAAATCAAACAACTCATTAAAATCATCTTCTGTTTCACCAGGGAATCCTACTATAAATGTTGTCCTAATAACTATATCGGGTATTTCACTTCTTAATCTAGCAACTAGTTCTTTAATACTTTCTTTTGAAGTTCTTCTATTCATTCTTTTTAAAACAGAATTACTAACGTGTTGTAGAGGTATATCAACATACTTAACTATTTTGTCATTTTCTTTTATTGAGTAAATTAATTTTTCGTCAAAATTATCAGGATATAGATATAGAATTCTAATCCATTTTAGTTCACTAATAGTATTTAATTTGTCTAATAACTTATAAAGGGAATATTCACCATATAAATCAATACCATAATCTGATGTATTCTGTGCAATTAAAATAATTTCTTTAACACCATTGCTTACAAGGTAACTAACTTCTTCAAGAATATCCTCTATTTTTCTACTTCTATGTTTTCCACGTAATTTTGGAATAATGCAATAAGTACAATGGTTATCGCATCCCTCTGAGATTCTTACATAAGCTGTTCCACTAAAATTTATTCTTTCTACATTTTCAACATAAGCGCTATCAATATTATCAATTTTTACAATTTTATTTTTACTAGAGTCAAGCTCTTCAATTGTTTTATTCAACTCCCTTATATTGCCTGTTCCTATGATAGCATCTATATCTTCGATTTCATCAATTAGCTCTTTTGAATATCTCTGAGCCAAACAGCCAGCAAGTAGTAGATACTCACAGTTCCCTTCATGTTTGTATTTTGTCATTTCCCAAATAGTTTCAATCGATTCTTCTTTTGCTGATTCAATAAAACCACATGTATTAACTATTATTATATTAGCTTCATCTATATCTTCAGCTATATCATATTTATCTTTATCCAATATACTTAACATTAATTCAGAATCAACCTCATTTTTTGAACATCCTAAAGTAACAATATAAACACTTCTCTTTTTCATATATTCTCTCCTCATATATCTTCTTCAAGTTCTTGTAATTCCTCTTTAGTCATTAGTACTTTTCTTGGTTTACTTCCTTCATAACCACCGATGACTCCTCTTTCTTCCATCTCATCGACAATTCTTGCAGCTCTAGCATAACCAACTCTTAATCTTCTTTGAATTAAAGAGATAGATGCTTGTCCTTCTTCCACTACTAGTTTTATTGCATCAGGGAGTAGTTCATCACTATCTTGATAACTTATCTCCTTAGCATTTTGGATCTCTTCAATTATGTTATCATCATAATTAGCGTCATTTTGCTCTTTTAGATAATCAACTACTCTTTCTACTTCATCATCGCTTATAAAAGCACCTTGTATTCTAACAGGTTTTGATAAAAATGAAGGATAGAATAACATATCTCCTTTTCCTAGCAATTTTTCTGCTCCAGTCATATCTAAGATTGTCCTAGAATCTACTTGGGAAGAAACTGCGAACGATATTCTGGAAGGGATATTAGCCTTTATCGTTCCAGTTATTACATCCACTGAAGGTCGTTGAGTAGCTACTATTAGGTACATACCTGCAGCTCTAGCCATTTGAGCAAGTCTACAGATATAATCTTCAATTTCTTGTGCTGCAACCATCATTAAGTCAGCTAACTCATCAATTATAATTACTATCTTTGGTAACTTTTCATCTTCCTTATTACTTTGCTTTGAATTATAAGAAGTTATGTCCCTAACACTATTTTGTGCAAATAGCTTGTATCTTCTTTCCATTTCTGTGACTGCCCAATTAAGAGCATATGCAGCTTTTTTTGCATCTGTTACTACAGGTATTAAAAGATGTGGTATACCATTATAAATACTCAATTCAACAACCTTAGGGTCTATCAACATTAATTTTACATCATCAGGGGAAGATTTGTATAATATGCTCATAATAATTGTATTTATACATACACTTTTACCTGAACCAGTAGCACCAGCTATTAATAAATGTGGCATTTTATCGATAGTTGATACTATAGGTTTACCAGATACGTCTTTACCTAATGCTAATGGAACATTAGAGTTTATTTTTATAAATTCTTCAGATAGTAATATTTCTTTAAGCAAAACATCATCTTTTACTTTATTAGGGACTTCTATTCCAACAGCTGATTTACCAGGTATTGGCGCCTCTATTCTTATATCTGATGAAGCAAGACTTAAAGCAATATTATCAGAAAGTGATACTATTTTGCTGAGTTTAATTCCAGGTGCAGGCGATAGTTCATAACAAGTTATCGTCGGACCTTTATTTATATTTGAAATAGTAGCCTCTATGCCAAAATTTTTCATAGTTTCCTCAATAATTTTAGCATTTTTTAAAATATCTTTTTTATCATTTCCATCTTGCTTGAAGGATTGATTAGCTAGTAAATTTAAAGGAGGAAGCTTGTAATCAAGGTTGTTTAATTTAACTTGTTTTTCCTTTATTTCGCTGTCTATGTTATTAGTTCCTTCGTTAACTTGTTGGTTATCCACCTTAATCTTATACTGCTCTTTTTGAGTTGTTTTATCCACGTTATTGGAATAATCATTTATTACAACACCTATATCAGATTTTGTCTCATTTTGATTTAATTCTAATATTTCATTAGGCGAAATCCTTTCGTTTTTTATGGGTTTATTTTGAATTTTTTCTTTATATATAATATCAGGCTTTATTTCATTTGCTTTTGAGATAAGTTCTTTTACATTTAGATTAGATATAATAAGTATGCTAATAGAAATTAACACAGATAATACAATATATGTTCCAATAGATCCGAATAGTTTATAAAAAAAGAAACCAAAAAAGCTTCCTAATAGACCTCCGCCCTTGTTAACTCTTGAAAGAATAATTCCATTTTCTATTCTTTCAATTATGCTTCCACTTTCTATATTAGCTCCGTCAAGAATTACAAGGAAACATAAAAATATAATTACTAGAGAAATAATATTTTTATGTTCATAAAATTTAAACTTATCTAGTATAATTATCAAGCCTGTCCAAAATATTAATATAGGGAAAAAATAACCACCAAAGCCCATTAACGAGAAGGTAGTTCCATTTATAATCTGTCCAACTATTCCCATTTTAGTACTAAACAAACTAAATAAAGTTATAATCCCTGAAGCTATTAATATAATTCCTAAAATATCATTATTAATTTCATATTTCTTCTGTTTTCTACTTTTTGTTTTATATGATTTCTTTTTCTTTACACCCAATAATAACACCTCTATTTATTTTTATATCTTAAAATATATCCCCCTTTATAAATTAAACTGTTATATAGCAACAGATAAAATTTGCTAAGTAATTTCTCAACAAAGCTTTTAAGATTGGTACAGATGCTTTATAAGTGTTGATATATCAATAACAATAATGATTCTATAGTCTAAATATCATTAACCTCATTATAGCATATATGCTATTGATTTTCATTATTTGTTTTAATCAGCTCCTTCAATTTTGCTAATGCAAAGGAGAAATCCCCAACTGCATCTATTAAACCATATTCTACTGCTTCATTTCCTACAATTATAGTTCCGATATCATTTGCTAATTGATCTGTTGCATACATCAATTCTAATAATGTCTTTTCACTTATATTTGATGTTCGTAGAATAAACTCATTTATTCTTTGCTGCATTTTTTGAAAATATCTATAAGTTTGTGGTCCATTTATAACTAACCCTGTTGTTCTGATAGGGTGTATTGTCATTGTAGCTGAAGGGACTATAACGGAAAAATCTGTTGAAGTAGCTAGAGGAACTCCTATACTATGACCTCCTCCTAGAACTAAAGATACTTTTGGTTTCTTTATTCCATGAATTAACTCTGATAAAGCAAGACCTGCTTCAACATCTCCACCCATAGTATTTAAAATAATAAACAAACCTTCAATTGCAGGATCCTGTTGGCAATTTATTAAAATAGGAATTATATGCTCATACTTTGTTGTTTTTTTATCTGATGGAGCTACATAATGACCTTCAATTTCACCAATTAGGGATATAAATTGTATATTATTCTTTCCAGTGTTTTGAGGGATACCGAATTCTTTAATATTATCATTTTGATTTTCATTATTTTCTTTGTTTTCTTCTGAATTAGATTTATTCTTATTTGTGTTATTTTCATTAAATTGTTCATCATTAATATAATAATTAAACTTATAGTCCATACTATGATCCTCCTATAGTTATTCATAATTAGCTTTTACTGTATTTGATAAATTATGCTTGATAAAAGAACTAAAGTATAAATAGTAGTAGGTAAATATAATATGATTAATTTAAATTTATTATACTAATGACTGAGTTAAAAAATAAAAAGCTTCTTATCCAGAAGCATTTTAAAATCATATAAAAATTACATAAGTGTTGTTACAATGATGAAGCATAATTTATATTTATTTGAGAAGTATTACTAATAATCTAATTCTACAATTATCATATCATACCCAATTTTTCTTATTGCTTCCCATGGTATATCCATAGAATTCTTTTCAACTCCAAAAATTCTCAAAGATAATCTCCTATCCGGAACTAGTATACTAATTATTTTTCCGGAACCCTCGTCAATGACTAAATCGGCATCAGCAAGTATACCTAATCTGCCTCCATTGTTTAAATTAACTACTTCTTTTAATCCCAGCTCGCTTAATCTCATATTATCACCTCATAAGCATAATTTGATACTTGTACTAAATATATGAAATATATAAATAATTATGCTTATCATTTATGATAATATTTATTTTGTTATCATATGCCGGTATGCCCGAAGCCACCTTCTCCTCTATCGGTAATATCTAGCGTATCCACTTCTTCTAGATCTGCTCTATCATATTTTATTAAGACAAATTGTGCTATTCTATCTCCATTATTTACAATAAAATCTTCGTTACCTAAATTAATTAAAATTACTTTAATTTCTCCTCTGTAGTCACTATCGATGGTACCAATACCATTAGCTAATGTTATTCCGTTTTTCAAGGCCAGGCCACTTCTTCCCCTTATCTGGCCCTCATAACCTTCAGGAATTGCCATATAAAGTCCTGTAGGTATTAATGCTCTATCAAATGGTTTTAATAGGATTGGAGCTTCTAAGCTAGCCTTTAAGTCCATTCCGGATGATCCTATAGTCTTATATTCTGGTAGTGGATTATGACTTTTATTTATTATTTTTATTTTCATTTGTACACCTCATATCAAATATATTTATTAGTTTTTCTTTAATTTCCCATTCGTTTTCCAAGTCGCCAACATAAGCAATATTTAAAGTGTCTTTATTAAATATTATCTTAGAAACACGTTCTATATCTTCTAAATTAACCCTATCTATTTTTTCTAGTATTTCTTTCGGAGTTTCAATTCTATTATATTGTAATATAGATTTTGCATTTTCAAACATCCTGCTAAAAGTTCCTTCCATCCCCAGTATGAAATTTCCTTTCAATTGCTCCTTTGATTTTCTTAGCTCATCTTTAGTTATAAGATTTTTTTTCATTTCTTTAATCTCTTTATTTATCAATTCCATTACATCTAAAATACAGTCCGGATTCAAACCTGCGTATATGCTATATACTCCGGTATTATTATAAGTTGAAAGGTGAGAATCAATTGTATACACTAATCCCCTATTTTCTCTAATCTCTTGAAATAATCTTGAACTCATGCTTCCCCCAAAGATATTGTTTAGTACTAGTATTGGATGTATATCCTCTGAAGTATTGTTAACGCCTTCTAGTCCAATACATATATTTAACTGTTCAATTTTTTTATTAATCCCTTTAATTTTATTTGAATATTGATAAGTATGTTCAAAATTAGAAGGTTTTGCCTTAATTGTATTATTAAAACTACCAAAATTCATATTTAGTAACTTAATTACTTCTTTTGGATTAAACTTCCCAGCAATTGATACAATTATATCCTCGGGATTATAATTTCTATAAAAATAATCTAATAAATTTTCTCTATTTATATTCCTAATGCTATTTTGTGTACCTAAAATTGGAAGTTCAAGACTAGTCCCTTCAAACATTATGTCATTTAGTACCTCAAAGACTAGGTCTTCAGGTGAATCCTCATACATATTTATTTCTTCTAAGATGACTCCTTTTTCTTTTTCTATATCTTCTTTTAAAAACAGAGAATTATTAAACATATCACCAAGAACATCTATAGCTATTGGTAAATGCTGATCTAATACTTTTGCATAAAAACATGTCTGCTCTTTCCCAGTAAATGCATTTAATTGGCCTCCTATGTCATCGATTGATTCTGCAATTTGCTTAGGAGTTCTGTTCTTTGTCCCTTTAAAAAGCATATGTTCAATAAAATGTGAAATTCCATTGTTTTCTTTGTCTTCATTTATAGAACCATTATCTACAATAATACCTATTGTAACTGAATTAACATATTCAATTGTTTCCATAACTACCTTTATGCCATTATCTAATTTATCAATAAAGTACATCATTTCCTCCAATGTATATTATATTACATCACTTATTGTACCAATTTTGAATCCATTTTCAAATAGATATTTAATTATTTCTGGCAACGCCTTAACAGTGTTCTCTGTTGGATGCATTAACACAATTGAGGAATTCTCTACTTTACTAACGACTCTTTTATAGATTAATTCTTTTGTACTATCTTTTCTCCAATCTATTGTATCAACACTCCACATAATAACTATATTGTTTAAATCCCTTGCAGCTTTTAAAGTATGTTCATTAAAAGCTCCTGCAGGAGGCCCGAAGTAAATAGGTCTAACACCAGTAATTTCTTCAATAACATCGCTAGCTTTTAAAATTTCTTCTTTATTTTTGTCATAGGATAATTTACTATAATCTAAATGATTATAACCATGATTGCCTATTTCATGGTTATAATTACATATTTTTTTTAACAGTTCTGGATTTTCCTTAGCCCATCTACCAGTTGGAAAAAATGAAATACGTATGTTATTCTCTTGGAATATTTTTAACATATCATCGATGTATTCATTTCCCCAGTCTATATTGCAAACAAATGCTACTATTTTCTCATCCTTTGTTCCTTTATAATAGATATCTTCATAAAACACTTCTCTGCTTTTATTTTGTATAGTTAAAAAAATAGAAAAAATAACTAATACTACTATGATTATCGATATAAAAGCAGCAAGTTTTTTACTTATAATTAATAATCGCATATTATATCCCCCCCAAATATCTTCTTACCTATATATATTCATTTTAAGTAATAATATACAAAAAAATAAAAACATGAACCTATCGGTCCATGAATTAGTATGCTTATTCTTCTGTTTTTGGCTCTTCCGGTAGACAAGCTTTTCTGGATAAATTAATTCTCCCTTGATTATCTATTTCAATTACTTTAACCATTATTTGATCTCCAACTGAAACTACATCTTCTACTTTATTTACTCTTTCCTTACCAAGTTGGGATATGTGAACTAATCCTTCTTTACCATTAAATACATCTACAAATGCTCCAAAATTGGTTATTCTAGTAACTTTTCCTAAATAGATTTCACCAACTTCAATTTCTTTAACTATGTTATTAATCATATCTACAGCCTTTTCTCCACCTAACTGATCAACTGCTGCTATTAGAATTTTACCATCATCATCAATATCAATTTTAACTCCAGTTTCATCAATGATTTTGTTAATTACCTTTCCACCTGGCCCTATTATATCTCTTATTTTATCTGGATCAATCTGCATTGTATATATCTTTGGAGCATAAGGTGAAAGTTCTTTTCTTGGGGAAGATATAGTTTCTTCCATTTTATCAAGTATGAAAAGTCTTCCTTGTCTTGCTCTTTCCAATGCTTCTTCTAGAATAGCTCTATCAATACCAGCTATCTTTATATCCATTTGTATTGCAGTAATACCATCTCTTGTACCGGCAACTTTAAAATCCATATCACCTAGATGGTCTTCCATCCCTTGGATATCGGATAAAATTGCTACTTTGTCATTTTCTTTTATTAATCCCATTGCAATTCCAGCAACAGAAGCTTTAATAGGTACTCCTGCATCTAAAAGAGCTAAAGTACTACCACAAACACTAGCTTGTGAAGTGGAACCATTTGAACTAAGCACCTCAGATACTAATCTAATAGTGTAAGGAAACACATCTACAGATGGTATAACTGGTTCTAGAGCTCGCTCTGCTAGTGCACCATGTCCTATTTCTCTTCTACCTGGTCCTCTTAATGGTCTAGCTTCACCAACAGAATAAGGTGGGAAGTTATAATGATGCATGTACCTCTTTGATTCGTCTTCTCCGAGTCCATCAATTATTTGAACATCACTTTTTGCACCAAGAGTTGCTATAGTTAATACCTGAGTTTGACCTCTTGTAAATAATCCAGAGCCATGAGTTCTAGGAAGAATCCCTACTTCAGATGTAATTTTTCTGATTTCATCTGGTTTTCTATTATCAGGTCTTATGCCTTCTTCCAAAATCAACCTTCTAACCTCAGATTTTATAATGTTGTCTATTGTTTCAATTATATCCTGTTCTGATTCAGGATATTTTTCTAAGAATATTTGAGTAATTTCTTCAGATACCTCTGCAATTTTGTCTTCTCTCTCTTGTTTCTCTACAGTATTAATTGCAGCAATTAATTTATCTGTTCCAAATTCTCTAATTTCATGAGCAATTTCAGGATTTGGTTCAAATAATTTGAATTCAGCTTTTTCTTTACCACATTCCTTAACAATTTCATTTATAAAATCACAGATATTTTTAATTTCTTCATGTGCTGTTAAAATTGCTTCAAGCATGGTTTTTTCTGAAACTTCATTAGCTCCTGCCTCAACCATCATGATAGCATCTTTTGTACCAGATACAGTTAAATTTATTTCAGATTTTTCTCTATCTTCAGCTTTTGGATTAATAATGAATTTTCCATCAACAAGACCTACATTTACTGCACCTGTTGGTCCATTAAATGGTATATCTGAAATTGATAGTGCAATTGACGAACCTATCATTGCAGTTATCTCTGGACTGCTGTCCTGATCTACTGATAAGACTGTAGCTATTATTTGTACATCGTTTCTATATCCATCTGGAAATAATGGCCTTAATGGTCTATCTATTAATCGAGATGTTAGAATTGCTTTCTCACTTGGTCTGCCTTCCCTTTTAATAAATCCCCCTGGAATTTTTCCTACAGAATATAGTTTTTCTTCATAATCAACACTTAATGGGAAAAAGTCTATTCCATCCCTAGGTTGTTTTGAAGCAGTTGCTGTTGCTAATACCACAGTATCTCCATATTGAACCAAACATGCTCCATTAGCTTGTTCAGCAACTTTTCCTATAGTAACTTTTAGCTCCCTTCCAGCGAGACTATATGTGAAAATACTTTCCATAGAATACCTCCTTTATAAATTATATATATATTATAACCTTTTATCTTAAATTAACTAAATAAGCTGCTAATTTAAGAAAACAAATTTACTATAATAGCTAATTTTGGAAACAATGGGATAAACTAATGGAGCGGGTAAACCCGCTCCTATTATCCCCTGATACCTAATTTTTCAATTAAAGAACGATATCTTTCAATATCTTTATTTTCTAAATATTTTAGCAGACCTCTTCTTTGACCTACCATTTTTAATAGACCTCTTCTTGAGTGATGGTCTTTTTTATGTTCTTTTAAATGCTCGTTTAAAGAGTTAATTCTATAAGTTAATAGTGCTATTTGGACTTCTGGTGAACCTGTATCACCTTCATGAAGCTTATAATCTTCAATAATTTGATCTTTAATTTCTTTTGTTAACATAATCTTACCCTCCATATTTTTTTATTCGCCTAAAGCTTTGAATTCGCTGAGGAACGTAATACAAAGCTTTAGGTAAACTTAATATGATTATATTATCATAAACAACTACATTTGTAAACAATTTTGTCGTTTTGTTTTCACATAAGATACATCTTTCTTAATTTGTTCAATTAAAGAATCTACGCTATCGAATTTAATCTCATCTCTTATAAATTCTATAAAAATAAGTTCAATTTTTTTATTATAAATTTCCTCATTAAAATCAATAATATGAGATTCGATTTTTATTGAACCATCTCCAAAAGTTGGATTATATCCTATACTTGTTGCGCTTAAATACTTATTTCCATCAACAATTGTTTCGGTACTATATACCCCAATTCTAGGCATAATATAGTTGGCAATAGGTTCAATATTAGCAGTTGGAAATCCTAATTTCTTTCCTATGTTTTTTCCAGATACAACTTTACCTTGTATTGAGAAATTTCTATTTAATAGAATTTTAGCATCTTCTAAATTTCCATCTTTAATTAGATCTCTTATTCTAGTGCTGCTTACTACCATTTCATTAATAAGTACAGGAGGTAGAATTTCCACTTGAATGTTGTATTTTCTACCAAGCTCTCTTAACAAATCACTATTTCCTGATGCTTTATAACCAAATCTATAATCATATCCAACAACAATTGCTTTCACATTTAATCTTTTTACTAAAATTTCATCAATAAATTCCTCCGGTGTTAACTTCATAAGTTTTTCATCAAACTTAATAGTATAAATAGTTTCTACTCCTAGACTTTTAATTAGCCCATTTTTTTGCTCGGTAGAACTTATTAACAAAGGACCTGCCCCTTCTATAAGTGATTTAGTATGATTCTCAAATAGTAGCACTGAACTGTTTAAGCCCCTATCATTTGCAATATCAACCATTTTTTTTATTAATCTTTGATGACCAATATGAACACCATCAAAATTTCCTAATGCAATTGCTGTTTGAAACCTTTTTTCTGTATAATTCTCAACATGTAATATTTCCATTTACTCACCTGTAAATACCTTATCCATTTTTAGATAGTTTCGATTATTTAATTTGTGGATTTTTCCTATTCCAATAAATTTATCTCTACAATATACTCTAATATTTAAACCAATAAATTCAGAATAACTATTTTCAAGATTTATAGATACTCCATTAATCAATTTCTTATATAAATTATCACTCAACACAAGACTTTCTAGATGATTTACTGCTATGTCTATTGGTGTTAATGAGTTCGATAATTCTGTTTTAGACATTTTTTTTAAAGAATCTATACTAAGAGAATCTTGGATTTTAAAATTTCCAACCCCTACTCTCATTAGAAATGACATATAACCATATGTTCCTAGTTCCTTTCCAATATCATCGCATAGTGTTCTAATATATGTTCCTCTAGAACATTTGGTATAAAATATTATTTCCTTATTTATATAATTATTTATAATTCTTAAATCCTTTATATTTACTTCTCTAGTAGGTCTATCAATTGTTTTCCCTTCTCTAGCAATTTCATATAATTTCTTACCTTTTACCTTAATAGCGGAATACATTGGCGGAGTTTGCTTAATTAATCCTCTGAATTTATTAAAAGAATCATTAATTTCGTCAATTGTAACCAATTTATCAGATGAATCAACAATACAACCATCACTATCCTGAGTATCAGTTGAAAATCCTAAAGTTAATTCGCCAATATATTCTTTATCCACATTTAACAAGTACTCAGATATTCTTGTTGCTTTACCAATGCAAATAGGTAAGACTCCAGTAGCATTAGGATCTAAGGTTCCTGTATGTCCAACCTTTTTAGTATTAAATATTTTCCTAATTGCATACACAGCATCATGAGAAGTCATACCCCTTGGTTTAAATAAATTAATCACACCATCCATATAATCACCACATGTCTATGATTTTCTCAACTATTTTATTTTCCGCATTAAATATATTGTCATAGATAGTACAGCCTGCAGCTCTAATATGGCCACCACCATTAAATTTAGAGCAAATTTTAGACACATCTACTGTCCTTTTGCTACGTAAACTAACTTTAATTTCATTCTCCTTATACTCCTTAAGTAAGCATGCTACTTCAACAGTATCAATATCTCTTATAAAAGAAATAATACCTTCTGTATCTTCCATCTTCGCATTAGATTTATTAAGCATGCTTTGAGTTACCTTTACTACTGCAATTCTATTATTATGATAGGTTTTAAGAGTAGAAAAAGATTTAATAAATAAATTTGTTCTTTCTATACTCCTGCTTTGATATAGTTTAATATTAATATTTGATTTATCTATACCAGTTTCTATAAGAGAAGCGATTATTTTGTGAGTTCTTGAAGTTACGCTATCATACATAAAACTACCAGTATCAGTACTTATTGCAGCATATAAACATGTAGCAATGTCTTTATCAATTTCTATGCTCATATTTTTTAGTAAATCATATATTAACTCCCCTGTAGCAGCAGCCTTATCATCAACAATATTTAATGTTCCAAATTTTGTATTACTAATATGGTGATCAATATTAATAATGGTCTTAGCTTTATTAAGTAATGATTTGTACTTACCTAATCTATCTATATCACCACAATCTAAAACGATAAGTAAATCAATGTCTGATGCTTCATAAGGTTGAATAATATCTATAAAAGGTAAAAATAAATAATCCGTAGGAATCTCGTCTGTTTTTATTACTCTTACATTCTTTTTTAATTTCTTCAATGCTAACCCTAATGCGATAATAGAACCTATATTATCACCATCAGGGTTAACATGTGAAGCTATAAATATTTCATCTGACGCTAATATCTTGTCTATAGCTAATTTGAATAAATCATTCATTATCTTCATCCTTGTTGGTTGAGATTCCCTTGTTAACTTCTTCAATTAGTTTTGACATTTTAATAGCACTTTCAATAGACTCATCTAAATTAAATACTGGTTCAGGTGCATATCTTAAATCTAGTCTGCTGCCAATCTCTTTCCTAATAAAGCCTTTTGCACTATTTAATCCTTTTATTGTATCTAACTTCTCATATTCATCTCCTAGTACAGATACATATATCTTAGCAAATCTAAGATCTTTTGTAACTTCTACTCTTGTAATTGTAGTCATTGTACTAATTCGTGGGTCTTTTAACCCATTAAAAATCAAGTCAGATACAACCTTTTTTACCTCTTCAGAGATTCTGTTGATTCTCTTTATATTCATAAATTACACCTCTATTTGTTTTCTACTTCTTTAAGAATATATGCTTCTAGTAAATCTCCTTCTTTAATATCATTATAATTTTCTAATCCAAGTCCTGCTTCATAGCCAGCCATAACTTCTCTTACATCATCCTTGAATCTCTTTAGCGATGAAACTGAACCATCATATATAACAACATCATTTCTTAATAGCCGAATTTTTGAATTTCTTGTAATTTTTCCATCTAGAACATAAATACCAGCTATTGTATTTCCATTAGGTAATCTAAATGTTGCTCTAACTTCACATCTACCTAACACTTCTTCAACAATTTTCGGAGCATGCATTCCTTTAACAGCAGCCTGAATATCTTCTATTGCTTCATAAATAACTCTATAAGTCCTTATATCTACTTCTTCCTTCTTAGCAACATCTATTGCATTTAAATTAGGTCTTACATTAAAACCTATTACAATTGCATTTGAAGCAGATGCTAACATAATATCACTTTCAGTAATCCCGCCAACTCCACTATGAATAATTGATATACGGACTTCTTCAGTATCTAGTTTTTCAAGTGAATGAGCTAGTGCTTCAATTGAACCTCTTCCATCAGCTTTAATTATTATATTTAGGTCTTTAACTTCTCCTTCTTTAATTCTTTCAAATAAATCATCTAAAGAAACCTTATATGTCGACTTCATTTGCTCTCTCAATTGATCTTTTCTTGATTCTGCTATTTGTCTTGCAGTCTTTTCATCATCAACAACATGTAACAAGTCTCCTGAATTCGGAACCTCTGATAGACCTAAAATCATAACCGGGATTGAAGGAGTTGCTTTTTTAACCTTTTTACCTTTGTCATCAAACATTGCTCTAATTCTTCCTGAAGCTGTACCAGTAACCACTATATCACCGATCTTTAAGGTACCTTTTTGAACAAGCACTGTTGCAACAGGTCCTTTTCCCTTATCTAGCTGAGCTTCTATAATTGTACCTACAGCTTTTCTATTAGGATTTGCCTTCAATTCTTGCATTTCTGCTACTAAAAGAACCATTTCTAGCAAATCGTCAATACCAATTTTATTTTTTGCAGATACAGGTACTGTAATTGTATCTCCACCCCAGTCCTCTGGAACCAAGCCATGTTCTACTAAATCTTGCTTTATCCTATCTAAATTCGCGGTTGGTTTATCTATTTTATTTATAGCAACGATTATAGGTACATTAGCCGCTTTAGCATGGGCAATTGCCTCAATGGTTTGTGGCATTACTCCGTCATCAGCTGCAACTACTAATATAGCAATATCAGTTACTTGTGCACCTCTAGCTCTCATAGCTGTAAAAGCCTCATGACCAGGAGTATCCAAGAAAACAACTTTCTTTCCATTAATATTTACTGTTGATGCTCCTATATGTTGAGTAATTCCACCAGCCTCACCTTTAGTTACATTTGTATCTCTTATAGCATCCAATAATGATGTTTTACCATGGTCAACATGTCCCATTACTGTTATAACAGGTGGTCTAGGTTGTAAATCTTCAGGTTTATCTTCAAAATCTAATTCAAATTCATCCTCTTCTTCTTTTGACTCTACAACTTTTACTTTAACACCAAATTCGTCTGCAACAATTGCAGCTATGTCGGCATCTATCATCTCATTTTGAGTAGCCATTACACCAAGACTTATAAGTTTGGATATAACTTGAGAAGAGTTAACTCCAATTTTTTCAGCTAATTCTCTTACAATAATGTTGTTTTCAATTTCTATTATAAAACCATCTCCCTTAATACTTTCTTCATTATTTTTATTACTATGCTTTGTTTTCTTTTTTTTCTTGTTTTTTGAAGTGTTTTTTAATTTTTCCTCAAATTCTTCTTCAATTAATTCTACTTCATCAATTACTACTTCTTTAGGTGATTCAGTGAGTAGTTCTTTTATCATCTCTGCTTCTTCACTACTAATAGAACTCATGTGACTATTAATATTTAGCTCCAAATCTTCAATTTTTTTCATTAAATCCTTACTCGATAATTTTAATTCTTTAGCTAATTCATAAATACGAATTTTTGTCATATATTACACCCCCTATTTTATTTAAGGTGATATCTCTACTCTTTTATAATATCTTTCAATTTATCATATACTTCTTCAGTAATTTCAGTATCAAGGCTTCTCGAAATCTTTTTCGTTTTATATGCTAATTCAAAACATTCTTTAGAAGGACAGATGTAAGCTCCACGTCCATTGGCTTTACCAGTAGGATCAACAAATACCTCTCCACTATTATTTTTTACAACTCTAATAAGTTCTTTTTTAGGTTTACTTTGTCCGCAAGCAATACACTTTCTAAGAGGAATTTTTTTTATTTTCATAAACTCACCCCTATTCATTAATTTCTTGGTATTGACTTTCTGACTTAATATCTATTTTCCAGTTTGTCAACTTTGCTGCCAATCGAGCATTTTGTCCTTCTTTCCCAATTGCTAAAGATAATTGATAATCAGGTACTACCACCAAAGCAGATTTTTCTTTTTCATTAGCCACTACCTTAATAACCTTTGATGGACTTAAACTATTTGCAATAAATTCTTCTATATTCTTACTCCAAATAACTATGTCAATTTTTTCCCCATTAAGTTCATCAACAATTGCTTTAACCCTACTTCCTTTAAAGCCGACACATGCTCCTAACGGATCAACATCTGGATCTTTGGAGTAAACCGCTATTTTAGTTCTTGATCCAGCCTCTCTAGAAATTGAGAAAATTTCAACGATACCTTCGCTTATTTCAGGTACTTCTAATTCAAATAATCTCTTGACTAAACCAGTATGTGCTCTAGATAGTATAATTTGAGGCCCTTTAGTTGTTTTCTTAACCTCTAATATAATTAATTTGAGTCTATCACCTTGATTGTACTCTTCTCCTTCAATCTGTTCAGAAGGAGGTAAAATCCCTTCAGTTTTTCCTAGATCAATATATACATTATTTTTCGAAATACGTTGAATTTGACCCGTAATAATTTCATTCTCTCTATTTATAAATTCATCATAAATTACATCTCTCTCTGCATCTTTTATTCGTTGAATAACTACTTGTTTAGCAGTTTGAGCTGCAATTCTTCCAAAGTTTTTTGGTGTTATTTCAATTTTCACTAAATCCCCTATTTCAAGCTTTTCATCCATTGATTTAGCTTCTTCCAAGGAAATCTCCTGTAGTTCATCCTCTACATTATTTACTACTTCTTTAGTAGCATATACCTTAACATCTCCAGTTTCTCTGTTCATCTCTACTAATACATTTTGTGCTGTTCCAAAATTTTTCTTATAGCTGGAGATAAGAGCTGATTCTAAAGCATCAAAAATTATCTCCCTTGATATACCTTTCTCCCTTTCTATTTCATAAAGGGCTTCTATAAAATCCCCATTCATTTAACATGGACCTCCTTAAAATTTCAAAGCTAATTTAATATTGGAAATGATATTCCTTGGTATATTAATCAACTCGTCTGTTCTTATATCTATTGTTATAAACTCATCATTAAAGTTATTTAATTTCCCTTCGTAAGTTTTTTTCCCTTCAAAAGGTCTATAAAGGCTTATTTCAACATCTTTTCCAATGTTTCTGTTAAGGTCTTTATCTGTTTTTAAAGGTCTATCTAAACCAGGAGATGACACTTCTAAGAAATATGCAGCGTCTATTGGATCTTCTTGATCTAGTTTATCACTTAATATTTCACTCATGTTTTGACAATCATCTAAAGTAACTCCACCAGGTTTGTCTATATATACTCTTAGATAATAGCTGCCAAATTCCTTAACAAATTCCACATCTACTAATTCGTACTTTAAATCAGAAGCAATATGTTCACAAATTATACTTACCTTGTTTAGAATTTCCTTTTTATTCATAGTACACCTCCGTACTTTTGATATTTTATCCTACAATAAAAATCAAGAGTGGGAAAACCCACTCTTTGCCAGAAAAACCTTTCATTGTCTATAATATTATACCACAAAATTAGAATAAATCAAATTACAATAAATTGATTATACCTTAATTGTGATATATTTATGATTGATGTTTTTCGGGCATTAAATACAAAATATAGCGCTTTTACTTATGTCAAATTCCTTTTATAAGTTATATCTTGTATATAACATTTACTGTTATAATATTATTCCCAAAAACATCTAAAACCATAAGCAAATAGGATACTTGTAACATATTTTTACAATTTCTTAATTTCTTTAATAAGCTCCTGTAGCAAATCTTCTTCTCTTACCTTTTTAATAATTTCACCTTTTCTAAATATAAGTCCTTCTCCATTTCCACCTGCTATACCTATATCTGCTTCTCTTGCTTCACCAGGTCCATTTACTGCACACCCCATTATAGCAACCTTAATATGTTTATCAATATCAGAAAGTTCTTTCTCAGCTTCAGAAGCAATTCTTACTAAATCTATGTTCGTTCTACCACAAGTAGGGCATGAAATTAGCTCCAAACCTTTTTTTAATAGACCTAATGATTTAAGAATTTCTCTACCAACATAAACCTCTTCAACTGGATCACCTGTTAATGAAACACGTATTGTATCGCCAATTCCCATAGCCAATAATGCACCAATACCTACGGAGGATTTGATAGTTCCTCGTCCAGGTGTTCCAGCTTCAGTAATCCCTAGATGTAATGGATAGTCACAAACTTCAGACATCATCTTATATGATTCTATTGTCAACGATACACTACTTGCCTTAAGTGAAATCTTTATGTCTCTAAAATCAAGATCTTCAAGTAATTTAACTTGTTCTAAGGCGCTATAAACCATAGATTTAGCATTAACACCTTTATACTTTTCTAAAAACTCTTTTTTAATCGAGCCAGAATTTACACCTATTCTGATAGATAAATTGCTATCTTTACATGCTTTTACAACTTCCTTCACATTATTTAGACTACCTATATTACCAGGATTTATTCTTAAACCATCTATTCCATGTTTAATTGATTCTAATGCAAGTCTATAATCATATTGTATATCAGCAATTATAGGAATATTTATTTGTTCTTTAATCTTAGCAATTGCTTTTGCATCATCTAATGAAGTTACAGCTGACCTTATTATATCACATCCAGCTGCTTCTAATTTATGAATTTGATCAACTGTACTTTTTATATCAGTTGTCTTTGTATTTGTCATAGACTGAATACTAATTGGATTATCTCCCCCAATCAACACATCGCCAACTTTTATAACTCTAGTTTTTCTTCTGTCCACTTTATCACCTGCTATAATATATTTATCCTTATTAAGTCCTTATAAGTTACAACAAGCATTAAGGCAATTAATAGGAAAAATCCAATCATATGGATAAATCCTTCTTTATCAGGATCAATTGGTTTCCCCCTAACCAATTCAATTAATAAAAAAACAATTCTACTACCATCTAACGCTGGAATAGGTAGTAAATTAAAGAATCCCAAATTTATACTTATAAATCCTAATAGAAATAGTAAGTTAGTAAACCCCGTATCGGCAGCTTTACCAATCTCATTTATAACTCCAATAGGACCTGACAAATCACTGGTAGAGACTTCTCCTTTGAATATGCTCTTTACAAAATCAAACATAACCTTAGTAAAAAAAATTGTATTATCTAGCCCACCTTGTATTGCTGAAATAACAGACTTATCATATTTAGGAATTATCCCTATTAAAGTTCTACCTTCATCAACAATAGGTTTTAAATAAAAGCTTTTCTCTATATTATTTCGATTTAGAACTATATTCATCTCCTCTGAAGGATCTGATTTACTAATTGTTTCAGTTATATCATCCCAATTTTTTATCTTCATACCATTGATCCATGTAATTCTATCACCAGGTAAAATTCCTACCTTTTCAGCAGGTGAATTTTCAATTATTTGACTAATAGTAGTTGAAGGTGTTCCTATACTATAAGATACAATAGTAAACACAATAATCGCTAACACAAAATTCATAATGGCTCCAGCAGCCACTACTGCAATTCTTGCTAAAGGCGATACCTTATTAAAACTTCTAGGATCATCTGAATTTTCATCTTCACCTTCCATTTTGCAATAGCCACCAATTGGAAATAATCTTAATGTATACAGCGTCTCTCCTTTAGTTTTTTGTAATAATTTTGGGCCCATTCCTATTGCAAACTCATTGACTTTAATACCTACAAATTTAGCAACAGAAAAGTGACCAAGTTCATGTAATAATATTACTAATAAGAATACGAATATTGCAGAAATAGCAGTTTGCATTAAAACACCACCCTATTAAAATAAATATCTGACAAAATAATATATTACTGGTGCAGTAAAAATTATACTATCAAATCTATCTATAATACCTCCATGCCCAGGAATAATGTTCCCAAAATCTTTTATGCCAGTAATCCTCTTCATTCTGGAGGCCACCAAATCACCTAATTGAGACATAATAGAAGTAAACATAGTTAAAATTATTATTTTCCATATTGGTTCAATTTTAACAAATAGAGAGTAAATCACTGTCAAAGCAATACTTCCTAAAATTCCTCCAATAGAACCTTCTACGGTTTTATTAGGACTAATTGTTGGACACAATTTCTTTCTACCACATGAGCAACCTACAAGGTATGCAAACGTGTCGGTACTAAATGCAATAATAAAAATTAACCATATGTACTTCGTATTCTCTAATAATTTTATATGAAATAGCAAAAAGGGTATGTAAATAATGCCTACTAATGTAACGCCAATACTTGAAATATTCTTCTCTTTCATAAATAATAGCGCTATCAGTAATATCAATATTATTATTGTAAGTATTAAGTCTAATTGAATTGCTTCAAAGAAATCTGGAAGGAATAATAGAATACAACTTAGATATCCTACTAATTCTAGTGGTTGAAGCTTAATATTTTTTGCTGCTTTATAAAATTCACTAAGACCAATGATCGAAATAATTAATAATGATATTGATAAAGAAATGCCTCCTTTATTAACTATATATATCAATAAAAGTATTCCTAGCACCCCAGAAGATACTCTTTTCCCAAAATCTTTCACCTATATTCCCCCAAATCTTCTATTTCTGTTTTGATAATCGATTATTGCCTCGTATAAATTATTTTCCTTAAAATCAGGCCATAATATATCTGAAAACCAAAATTCTGAATATGCTATCTGATAAAGTAAAAAGTTACTTATTCTCAACTCACCACTTGGCCTTATAACCAAATCAGGATCAGGCTGTCCTTTAGTGTATAAATAGTTAGAAAATAAGTTTGCATCTATTTCATCATAATTAATTTTACCCACTTCTATATCTTTATAAAGATCTTTTATACCATTAATTATTTCATCTCTACCGCCATAATTCAAAGCAATATTTAAAACCATCTTTGTATTATTCTTTGTCTTGTCTATAGCTTTAATAACCTCTTTTCTAGGTAATTCCGGCAATTTAGAAATATCACCTAATATATTAAGTTTTATATTATTTTTATGTAGCCTATCTAATTCCCTTCTTATATACAAGACTAATATTTTCATTAAACCATCAATTTCAGTTTTAGGTCTCTTCCAATTTTCAGTAGAAAAAGCGTACAACGTCAAATATTTTATTCCAAGTTGAGATGCACATTCAACTATTTCAATAACTCGTTCCATTCCTTCTTGATGTCCAAAATTTCTTGGCAATGATCTTTTTTGTGCCCATCTACCATTTCCATCCATTATAATTGCAACATGTTTAGGAAGATTATCTAAATTGACTTTAGCTTTCAAATCATCTAATCTTGTCATACCGTCCTCCATCATGAAAACCCCTTCAACAGAAGGGGTTACACATTTTTATATTTCCATTAGCTCGTCTTCTTTTTTCTTTGTTATAATGTCAATTTGATCGATATATTTGTCAGTTAATTTTTGTAATTCATCTTCTGCCTTTTTAAAATCATCTTCTGATATCTCTTTATTCTTTTCCATTTTCTTTATTTTATCCAATGTATCTCTACGAGTATTCCTGATTGCTACCTTAGCATTTTCCCCATTCTTTTTAACTAATTTAGTAAGATCTTTTCTTCTTTCTTCCGTTAATTGAGGTATTACTAAGCGAATTAATTTTCCATCATTTGATGGAGTTAATCCTAAATCAGATTTAAGTATTGCTTTTTCAATTTGAGGAATTAATTTTGGATCCCAAGGTTGAATTGCCAAAAGTCGTGGTTCTGGCGCTGAAACATTACCTACTTGTTTTAAAGGAGTTGGTTGTCCATAATAATCAACAACTATTTTGTCTAGCAAAGCTGGATTAGCTCTTCCAGCCCTTATTGAAAGCAGTTCCTCCTTGTAAACCGAAATCGTCTTGTTCATCTTTACTTCAGCTTCTTTTAGATGGTCTGAATACATACTTAATCCTCCTTTACATGTGTTCCGATTTTTTTACCTAAAATAACATTTACAATATTATTAGGTTCGTCTATGCCAAATACTATTAATGGAATTTTATTATCCATGCATAGAGAAGTGGCAGTAGAATCCATAATACCTAGTCCTAAGTTTAGTATATCAATATATTTTAAAGTGTCAAACTTTTTCGCATTAATATTGAATTTAGGGTCAGAATCATATACTCCGTCCACACCCTTCTTAGCTAAGAGAATTACTTCTGCTTCTATTTCAGCTGCTCTTAACGCAGCAGTTGTATCTGTTGAAAAATATGGATTTCCTGTTCCAGCACCAAAAATGACGACTCTACCCTTCTCTAAATGTCTAATAGCTCTTCTTCTGATATAAGGCTCAGCCACTTGTCGCATTTCTATAGCTGTTTGAACTCTAGTAATTACGTCTAAATTTTCAAGAGCATCCTGCAATGCTAATGCATTCATTACAGTTCCAAGCATACCCATATAATCTGAAGTTGCTCTATCCATATCCTTAGAAGTTCTACCTCTCCAGAAGTTTCCCCCACCTACAACTATTGCAACCTCTACACCTAAATTATGTATTTCCTTTACTTGTCTTGCAATATTTGTTACTGTTTCTGTATCTATGCCTACACCTTTTCCTCCAGCTAATGCTTCACCGCTTAGCTTGAGAATTATTCTCTTATATATAGGCTCCATTATAACACTCCTTTAGCCTAAGATTATTTAAAAGGAGAACAACTAGTGTTCTCCTTACATGTTCATTTGCTTTGCAACTTCTTCTGCAAAGTTTTCTTCTTTCTTTTCTAAACCTTCTCCAACCTCAAATCTAACAAATCTTCTAATTTTAATATTTTCTCCAATTTTGGCTATTTTTTCACTTAGAAGGTCTTTGATTTTTTTGTCTGGATCTTTAATAAAATCTTGATCTAATAGGCATACTTGTTCATAATATTTTTCTAATCTGCCTTCTACAATCTTTGCTGCAATATGGTCAGGTTTACCTTCATTTTTAGCCTGAACTGTTAAAACTTCTCTTTCATGAGCAATTTCTTCTTCAGGAACTTCTTCTCTACTAACATATTTTGGATTTGCTGCTGCAACTTGCATTGCAATATCTTTTACAAATTCTTTAAATTCATCTGTTTTAGCAACGAAATCAGTTTCTGAGTTAACTTCTACTAATACACCGATTCTTCCACCATGAATATATGCATCAACTAGTCCCTCTGAGGCTAGTCTACCTGCTTTTTTCGCAGCAGAAGCTAGACCTTTTTCTCTTAATAAGTCTATAGCTTTTTCAATATCTCCATTTGCTTTTACAAGTGCATTTTTACAGTCGAGCATTCCAGCTCCACTTCTTTCTCTAAGTTCTTTAACTAAGGAAGCGCTTATATTCATAATATCCCTCCACCTAAGTAATTTTTAGCTAATGAAAGCATGTTTGGGTTATAACTTCGCTTTGTATAAAAATGGTAAGAGATTAAGGAAAACCTTAATACTCTTACCTGTTAATTATTCTTCGTTAGATTCTATTTGTTCGCCTTGTTTAGCTTCAAGTACTGCATTAGCAATAGTTTCAGTTAATAATTTAACTGCTCTAATTGCATCATCATTACCTGGTATAACGAAGTCTACCTCATCAGGATCACAATTAGTATCAACTATAGCAACTACAGGAATTCCTAATATTTGAGCTTCTTTTACGGCTATTCTTTCTTTTCTTGGATCTACAACGAAAAGAACATCTGGAATTCTATCCATATTTTTAATTCCACCAAGGAATTTTTCAAGTCTTTCAGCCTCATGTCTTAATTTAATAACTTCTTTCTTAGGAAGCACATCAAATGTTCCATCTTCTTCCATTCTAGCTAACTCATGAAGTCTATCAATTCTCTTTCTAATAGTTTTATAGTTTGTTAACATTCCACCAAGCCATCTTTGGTTGATGTAATGCATATTACATCTCTTAGCTTCTGATTCGATAGCTTCTTGAGCTTGTTTTTTTGTGCCTACAAATAGCACTTCGCCTCCGTCTGCAACAACTTCCTTAATAAAGTCATATGCTTCTTCAACCTTTTTAACTGTCTTTTGCAAATCAATAATGTAGATACCATTTCTTTCAGTAAAAATATATTGAGCCATTTTAGGGTTCCATCTTCTTGTTTGATGTCCAAAATGAACTCCCGCTTCTAATAAGCCTTTCATAGTAATTACTGACATTATATTCACCTCCAAGTTATTTTCCTCCACTCCTCTCATTTATCTAAGGGACTCATTAGAGCACTACCCTCGATATCAAAGAGTGTGTGTAATCACTATAGCATTATAACATAATGATTTCCCTTTAGCAATAATTTAATACTAATTTTTTCAATAAAATCAAAAGGATAGAAAAATTCTATCCTTTCACTTTTTTTAACTCATCAATTAGCTTATCATTAAGTATTTTAATGTGTGTGCCTTTCATTCCAAGGGATCTTGATTCAATTACACCGGCACTTTCAAATTTTCTTAGTGCATTTACAATAACAGACCTAGTTATTCCAACCCTATCTGCTACCTTACTTGCAACTAGCAAACCTTCATTTCCATCTAATTCGTTGAAAATGTGCTCCATTGCCTCTAATTCAGAATAAGATAAAGTACCGATAGCCATTTGAACTACTGATTTTTTTCTAGCCTCTTCTTCAATTTCCTCATTTGTTGCCCTTAATATTTCCATACCTACAACGGTGGCACAATACTCAGCTAATATTAAATCATCCTCATTGAATTCTTTACCGTTTCTAGCCAATACTAAAGTTCCTAATCTATTTCCACCACTATTTATAGGAATAACTGTTGTAATCTTATTAGGATATGCGCACTTTGTAACATTATCAAAGACACATTCAGGTGTGTTAACAATGTTCTCATTAGTTTCTGTAATAAGTAATAATTCATCATTATATTTTTTTGGGAATCTTCTTTCCTTAACTACCTCTGAGTTAACTATGTCACAGTTATATCCATCTAATAGTTCATATCCTAGTACTCTTCCTTTCTTACTAGCTATATATACATTAGCCTCAAGTATATCGCTTAATATCTTGCTCAATTCCGTAAAAGAGACAGGTTTCGTACCATAACTTTGAAGAGTTTTATTAACTCTTCTTGTCTTCTGTAAAAGACTTTCCATATATATCCCCCTCATATATTAATTATATTTATCAATATTATCAATATAATTCTGAATATTTCATCACTTTATAGCATACTACAAAATCAACAAAATGTACAGAATATTTTTAACATTTTTAATCTTTAGCTTTATTGTAACCACATTCCTTATTGCTACATTTAATAATATCATTGTTCTTATTTCTTTTGATAATCATATATTCACCACAATTAGGACATTTTTCATTTATGGGTTCATCCCAAGATACGAATTCACAATCAGGATAATTTGTACAACCATAAAAAGTTCTACCCTTTTTTGATCTTTTCCTAACAATCGACCCCTCACATTTAGGACATTTCACATTAATTTCATCTAATATAGGTTTTGTATTTTTACATTCAGGAAAACCAGGACAAGCTAAGAACTTACCAAAACGGCCATTCTTAATAACCATGTTTCTACCACAATTTTCACAAAGCACATCACTAACTTCATCTTTTATTTCAATTTTATCTACTTCTTCTTCAGCTTTTGCAAGATACTTGTGAAAATCTCCATAAAAATCAGAAACAACCTTCTTCCATGAAACTTTACCTTCAGCTATCATATCTAATTTCTCTTCTAGTTCTGCCGTAAATTCCTCATTTACAATGTTTTCAAAATACTCAATCAAAATTTCATTTACCAATTTTCCTAAATCTGTTGGGTAAAATTGCTTTTTTTCAAGAACTACGTAATTTCTTGCTAAAATCGTTGCTATAGTTGGAGCATAGGTACTTGGTCTACCAATTCCTAACTCTTCTAATGACTTTATCAAAGAAGCTTCTGTATACCTAGCTGGTGGTTGAGTAAAATTCTGCTTTTCAACAATATCATCAACTTTAAGTTTGTCACCTTCATCTAAATCTGGTATATTCATATCCTTGATTTCTTCATCAGCAGTAATATATACCTTAAGAAATCCTGGAAAAACTAACTTTGACCCTGTCGCCCTAAATATATTATTGTTACTAATTATATTGGCATTTAATGTATCGTATAATGCTTCTTTCATTTGAGACCCAATAAATCTATCCCAAATTAATTTATATAATTTATATTGATCTTTTGTTAAATACTCTTTAATTTCGTCAGGAACATAATTTACATTTGTTGGTCTTATGCCTTCATGAGCATCTTGTGTTTCCTTTTTTGATTTATTCCCATAATCTTTTCCACCATTGGAATATTCACTTCCGTAGTTTTCAATTATAAAATCCTTAGCAAGATTCATTGCTTCTTTTGATACCCTTGTGGAATCAGTTCTCATATATGTTATTAAACCAGTTGTTCCGCCTTTTTTAAGATCTATACCTTCGTACAACTGCTGAGCAATACTCATTGTTTTCTTAGTAGCAAAGCCTAATTTTTTGGAGGCATCCTGTTGAAGGGTACTTGTTGTATATGGTGGATATGGCTTTCTTTTTCTTTGTCCTTTTTTAACATCTTTAACCACAAAATTATTTTTATCTAAAGAATTGAGTATTTCTTTCAACTCATCTTCGCTATTTATTTCAATTTTTGTTTCCTTATGGTTTATTAACTTTCCAACAAAATTTGCCTCAAATTTTTCATCATCTTTATTAAGAATTGCCTTTAGCGACCAATATTCTTTTGGTATAAAAGTATCAATTTCTTCTTCTCGATCGCAAATTAATTTTACTGCTACTGACTGAACTCTTCCTGCACTAAGCCCCTTTCTAATTTTCTTCCAAAGTAAAGGACTTATTTTATAACCTACTAATCTATCTAGAACCCTTCTAGCCTGTTGAGCATCAACTAAATTTATATCAATTGGTCTTGGCTTTTTTATAGCAGATTTAATGGCATCTTTTGTAATTTCATTAAACTCAACTCTTATATTATCATTAGCATCCAAATTCAATATATTAGCTAAATGCCATGAGATAGCTTCTCCTTCTCTATCAGGGTCAGTTGCTAGAAAAACTTTCTTAGCATCCTTAGCTTCTTTTTTTAATTCTTTTATTAAGGGACCTTTACCTCTTATATTTATATATTTAGGCTCAAAGTTATTTTCAATATCTATTCCAAGTGTACTTTTAGGTAAATCTCTTATATGTCCAACTGAAGCTAGAACTTTATAATTTCTACCCAAGATCTTTCCTATTGTTTTTGATTTAGCAGGTGATTCTACAATCAATAAATTTTTTGTCAAATATAACACCCCCAGACTTTCTAGCAAACTGTAAAGATTCTTCCCGAAAGCTCCTTAATGTATCCTTTTAGTTCTAAAATTGTTAATATGCTTACTACATTTGATATGTCCATTCCAGATTTTAAAGCGATAATATCAGTGTGTACAGGTCCATCCTGTATTATCCTTATTATATTTGCTTCGTCTTCACTTAAAATTGAAAAATCAATTCCACTGGTTTTAGTGTTACTTACTTTAATTTGTAAATCATGTATTTCTTCAATTATGTCATCAATACTTAATAAAGGTTTTGCTCCATCTTTAATTAATTTGTTTGTACCTTTACTATATATACTGTTTATATTACCTGGTAATGCAAATATTTCTTTACCTTGTTCTAAAGCATGATGAGCAGTAATTAAAGATCCAGACTTCTCTTTTGCTTCAATTACTATAATACCATAGGATAAACCAGCAATTATTCTATTTCTCCTTGGGAAATTAAAACTTAATGGTTCTGTACCTAAAGGAAATTCTGAGATCAAAAGTCCGTTGTTGGATACGTCCTTATATAATTCAGAATTATTTTTTGGATATATTTTATCAATACCATTACCTAATACACCAACAGTTTTCCCGCCATTTTCTACAACAGTTTTATGAGCAATTGAATCTATTCCTGTCGCTAAGCCACTCACAATAGTTACTCCTAAATTTACAAGTTCTTTTGTAAATTTCTCACATGCCCATTTGCCGTAAGCTGTTGCTTTTCTAGATCCAACAATTCCAATTGATAGGTTGCTATCAAGTTTATAATTACCTTTTGTATATAAAACTGCTGGTTTATCATATATGTTCATTAAACTATTAGGATAATCCTTATCCAAGATAGTAATAGTTTTAATTTCATGTTTATTTAAATCATCAAGCAATTCCTCTAAATAATTAGTATTTCTATGTCTGTTCATTTTATCAATAGCATTTTCTTTTATTAAACCTAAGTTTTTTAAATCTTTTAGGTTACAATACCATAATTCGGTCAAATCATCATAGAATTTCATAATATTATATATTGTGGTATTGCTAAATCCAATGCTATTTAGCCAAATTAGTATATTAGATTCAGTAATCATCAAATTACCCCCAATATTTGCTACCCAAAGTTCTATATCTAATAGCTTCAAGTACATGATTATCTTCTATTATTTCTTTATTATCTAAGTCAGCAATAGTTCTCGCAACTTTTATTATTTTGTTATAAGTTCTAGCACTAAATTTATACTTTAAAAATGCGTTCTTTAAAATATTTTCAGAACTTGGAGATAATTTACAATATTTTTTTATAAATTTATTTGGGATTTGAGAATTACTATAAATTTTTTCACTGCCTAATCTATTCATCTGAATTTCTCGAGCTCTTTGAACTCTTTCTCTAACCAAATCTGAAGATTCGCCTTTATATTCACTATGCAAATCTTGGTATTGAACAGGCAATACTTCAATGTGTATATCAATTCTATCTAAAAGTGGATGACTTATCTTTCCTAAATATCTATCAATACTACTTTGATTGCATGTACACTCGTGAGTGGGATCACCATAGTATCCACACGGACATGGATTCATACTTGCAATAAACATAAAATTAGCCGGATATATTAAGGTTCCATTTACCCTAGATATATTTACAACACCATCTTCTAAAGGTTGTCTTAATACTTCCAATACTTGTTTAGAAAACTCAGGTAGTTCATCTAGAAAGAGTACTCCATTATGAGCAAGGGAAACTTCGCCTGGTTTTGGAACTCTACCTCCACCAATCAGTGATATATTTGAAGTAGTATGATGAGGTGATCTAAATGGTCTTTCTTTAATCAAACCTCTTGTATTTAAAATACCAGAAATGCTGTATATTTTAGTAACTTCAATTGACTCTTCAAAAGTTAACTTTGGAAGTATTGTAGGTAATCTCTTTGCAGCCATTGTCTTACCTGATCCAGGAGGACCAATGATAAGCATGTTATGACTTCCAGCAGCTGCTATCTCTAATGCTCTTTTTAGACCTTCTTGGCCTTTTATATCAGAAAAATCTTCTAAATATCCTTCATCCTCATCAAATCTATAATTATCACAATTATATGAATCAATTATTAATTCTTCATTTAAATAATTTACAACCTCTTTTAAACTCTTCACTGGAATAATTTCCATATCAGATACTATACCGCATTCTTCTTTATTATCAAATGGAATAATACACTTTTTAATTTTTTGCTCTCTCATAGATATAATCATTGGTAATGCACCATTTATGGGATTAATTTTCCCATCTAGAGACAATTCCCCAATAAATACTGCATCTTTTGCATTTTCTTCTTTAACTAATGAACCAGCTACTAATATTCCTATTGCTATGGCCAAATCCATTTGAGAACCATCTTTCCTTAAATTAGCTGGAGCTAAATTAATTGTAATTCTACTTAAAGGAAACTCATAGCCACTGTTTTTTATAGCTGTTCTTACACGGTCTTTTGATTCTCTAATTGCAGCATCAGGTAGGCCAACGATAGAAAAAACTGGTAAACCTCTTGACAAATCAGTCTCTACCTCTACAACATGTCCATCTAATCCTTGTAATACACAAGTTTTTACTTTAGAATACATGTTATCCCCCTTTGAAATATATTATATTACCAAGGTAATAACTAAATTTCACAATATTTTTATATTTAAAGACAAAATGCGTTTTCTAAATGATTAATTTTCGGTGATTTTGTCAAATAGATTTCTATTATATCATATCTTAATTGCATATTAGCTAATTTTTTGTAACTAATATAAACTAAAGATGTATTAACAATTTTTTTCTGTTTCCTTAAATCCACTGCCTCGAATGCAAATCCATAATTATAATTACTTCTTGTTTTAACTTCTATAAAAACCAATATATCATCAATTTTTGCTATTATATCAATTTCACCTATTGTATTTCTATAATTCATCTCAAGTATAGAGTATCCTTTTGATATAAGATATTCTTTTGCTATTTCTTCACCCGTTCGACCTCTAACAACGTTATTAATCATTGTTATTACCATCCAATATTTTTTTTAAAAACGTATTCCTATGAATTGGGGTAACACCGAGCTTATGAATAGCTTCTACATGTGCCTTTGTCCCATATCCTTTATGTTTTTCAATATTATATCCTGGAAATATTTCTGCCCATTCCATACATAATCTATCTCTATATACCTTCGCTATTATAGATGCACATGAGATCCCATGACATTTTTCATCGCCTTTAATAATTCCGTTCTGTGGAATATTTATATTAATCTTTTCAGCATCTACTAACAGATAATCTGGTGTTATCTTTTTGCCAGACTTGTCCATTAAATTATCGACAGCCATTTTCATGGCTAGTCTTGTACTTTCCTTTATATTAATTTCGTCGATTTGTTTAGCATCTATTCTACCTATACCATATGCAATGCATTTTTCCAATATTATATCATATAATTTTTCTCTCTTTTTTGGCGAAAGTTTTTTTGAATCCTTCACACCTTCGATTATAACATCTTTAGGCATTATTATAGCACAAGCTACAACATCGCCTAGCAAACATCCTCTTCCAACTTCATCTATACATGCAATATATTTATATCCATTTGCATATAGTTGATTTTCTAAATCTATCATATGCTCTCCTATTCTCTTGGTAATTCAAGGGTTATTTTCCCGATTTTTCCTTTTCTGAATTCATCTAAAATAATATTACTAGTTTTGGAATAATCAATTTCTCCACCTTTGACTATACAACCTCTACGAACACCTATTAACTCCATAACTTCTAAAGCTGTTTTATTATCTAATTCAACATTATATCTATTCATTAAGTGGTCGGGTGCAATTTCAATTAAAACCTCTAACAATTTAAGCGCTAAAGTATCAGTATCCAAAATTTCATCTTTAATTGCACCAGTAAATGCCAAATTCAATCCAACCTTTTCTTCTTCAAATTTAGGCCATAATATCCCTGGAGTATCTAGAAGCTCTAACTGTCCTCTTATTTTTATCCATTGATTTGATTTAGTTATACCCGGTCTATTTCCTGTTTTTGCACCCTTCTTACCTGATAGAGTATTTATTAATGTGGATTTTCCTACATTAGGTATGCCTAATATCATTGCACGAATAGGTCTATTTATAACTCCTCTGCTTTCATATGACTTTCTTTTTTCTTCAGTTACTTCAGCTGCAAGTTTTAAGAGTCTTTCAACACCTTTACCACTAATAGCATCAAAAAGTATTGAAGGTATTTGTTCTTTATTAAAATGATTCTGCCATAAGATATTAGCGTTATGATCTGCCAAATCTGATTTGTTCATTATTATTACTCTTGGCTTATTTGAAACAATACTATCTATAACTGGATTTTGACTGCTATAAGGAATTCTAGCATCTAGCAACTCAAATACTACATCAACTAATGATAGATTTTTTTGTATAGACTCCCTTGTTTTTTTCATGTGACCTGGGTACCAATTTATATTCATGTTCATAAAATCACCACCTTGCTAAAGGGCTATCATTTAATATGTTACAATAAAAATGGGACCTTACAGTCCCATTAATAAAATTTCTTCTCTTTAACTTTTGCTGATTTTCCTTGTCTTTCTCTTAAGTAGTAAAGTCTAGCTCTTCTTACTTTACCCTTTCTAGTAACTACAAGCTTTTCTATTCTTGGAGAATGAATAGGGAATGTTCTTTCTACTCCTACACCATAAGATAATCTTCTAACAGTAAAAGTCTTTCTAGCTCCTTCACCTTGAACCTTAATTACTGTACCTTCATATACTTGGATTCTTTCACGAGAACCTTCAACAACTTTATAATGAACTTGAACAGTATCACCTACGTTAAAGCTTGGTAAATCTTTTCTTAATTGTTCATCTTCTATCATTCTTATTATATCCATTAGTTCTTCCTCCCTTCTCCATAGACGTTCATGCATATTACAGAGGACCGTCCTTATTAAATACTTACGTATTATAGCATAATTATTATTTTTATACAATTAATTTTAATTTAAAAATACAGCTTTTATTACTTCTGGTTATCAAGTAAATCAGGTCTCTTTTCTAAGGTGACTCTTATGGCTTCACTTTTTCTCCATTCAGCAATTCTTTTATGATCACCACTCAATAGAATTTCAGGTACTTTTAAACCATTAAATTCTCGTGGCCTAGTATATTGTGGATATTCAAGTAGTCCATCATAATGGGACTCATCAGTATATGATTCTGCACTACTTAAAACACCTGGTATAAGCCTTGTTACACAGTCAATCAATACTAAAGCAGGAATTTCTCCACCAGTTAAAACATAATCACCTATTGATATCTCCTCATCAATATAATTTTCAATAATCCTGTTGTCTATACCTTCATAATGTCCACAAAGCAGAATTAAATGCTCTTCATTAGATAAGGAGTTTACAATATCCTGATTAAGTTTTTTCCCTTGAGGTGAGAGATAAATAACTTTAGATTTTTCTGTCTTAACATGACTTATAGCACCATAAATGGGACCAGGCATCATAACCATACCATGCCCTCCGCCAAATGGATAATCATCAACCTTCCTATGCTTGTTATTAGAAAAATCTCTAATATCTATACAATTAATATTAATCTTTTTTTCTTTAATTGCCCTACCTATTACACTATAATTTGATAGATTATCAAAAAAATCTGGAAATAATGTTAAGATATCTATCTTCATTCTATCATTCCTTCAATAGGGTCAATTATGATTATTTTATCATTAATATTTACATGTTTAATAAATTCTTTGACAGCAGGAATAAGATATTCTTTATTGTTGTTCTTATCTTCAATCAAATAGACATCATTACTATAGCCTTGTAATACATCCTTTATATATCCAATTGGTTGATTATTTGTATTAACAACCTTACAACCAACTAAATCATAAATGAAATAGTGATCTTCTGGTAAAATAATCCTATTTTCATCACTGACAAAAATATACATATCCTTAAATTTTATAATATCATTTATGTTATCAAACTCTTTAAATTTAAGTATAACTGTGTCTTTATGATATCTTGCTTTCTCTACATTTACTGGAAATTTATCATCCCCTATAAATGCTTCATATAGAAAATCAAATCTATTGATATCATCAGTTAATGGATAAACCTTAACTTCTCCTCTTATCCCATGTGTGTTGATTATTTTACCTATTATTGTATAATCCATTTCCTCACCAATATTCAAATTTATTGAATAATCTCAACAACTACTCTTTTATTATCTTTTATTGCTGCTGCCTTTACAACAGTTCTAATTGCTTTTGCAATTCTACCTTGTTTTCCTATAATTTTACCCATATCCTCTTGAGCTACTTTTAGTTCAATAATAACAGATTGGGAACCTTCAACTTCATTGACGCTTACCTGTTCAGGATAATCTACAAGAGCTTTTGCAATAAACTCTACTAATTCTCCCATTGAACGCACCTCCGTGAATTATTCCTCTGTATTGGATTCGGCATTTTCAAACAAACCACTTTCTTTAAATAATCTTTCTACTGTTTCTGTAGGTTTAGCGCCATTTTTTATCCATTTAATTGCTTTCTCATTATCAAATTTAACAGTCTTAGGTTCTGTTAGTGGATTATAGTATCCTATTTCCTCAATAAATCTACCATCTCTTGGAGAACGAGAATCAGCAACAACTATTCTATAAAAAGGGTTTTTCTTAGCACCCATTCTTTTTAATCTAATTTTAACTGCCATTTATTTTCACCTCCTAAAAAATTAATATCTATTAGAAAAAGGGAAATCCAAATTTTCCTTTTTTCTTCATCGTTTTTTCCATGTCTGAAAATTTCTTCATCATCTTCTTAGTTTCTTTAAATTGTTTTAAAAGTCTATTGACATCTTGTACATTGGTGCCACTACCCATTGCTATTCTTTTTCTTCTACTACTATCAATGATATCAGGATTTTCTCTTTCTTTTTTAGTCATAGATTTTATAATTGCTTCAATCCTACCAATATCCTTATCATTGACATCAAGTCCTTTTAAGGCTTTTGTATTTACTCCTGGCAACATCCCTAATATTTGATCAAGGGGTCCCATGTTTTTCATTTGTTCTAACTGATCCAAGAAATCATCAAAGGTAAATTGTGCTGTTTTAATTTTCTTCTCTAGTTCAAGTGCTTTCTTTTCATCAATACTAGCTTGAGCTTTTTCTATTAAGCTTAATACGTCACCCATGCCTAGGATTCTTGATGCCATTCTATCTGGATAAAAGGGTTCTAATTGGTCTAATTTTTCACCCATACCAACAAATTTAATTGGTTTGTTAGTCACAGCTCTAAGTGATAGTGCAGCACCACCTCTAGCATCTCCATCTAACTTAGTTAGGATTACACCTGTAATTCCTAATTTTTCATTAAATGACTGTGCTACATTGACAGCATCCTGCCCTGTCATTGCATCTAAAACTAATAAAACTTCTTTAGGATTTACTGCGTCGTATATATTCTTTATTTCATCCATCAACTCTTCGTCAATGTGTAATCTACCTGCAGTATCTATTAAAATCACATCATTACCATGTTTCTTTCCATGCTCTAATGAAGCTTTAGCAATATCCACTGGATTGTGTTTATCACCCATAGAAAAAACAGGAACTCCTACTTTTTCACCAACTACCTCAAGCTGTTTTATTGCAGCAGGTCTATATATATCACAAGCTACAAGTAAAGGTCTTTTGTTTTGTTTTTTTAAATTAAAAGCTAATTTACCAGTTGTTGTAGTTTTACCTGCACCTTGAAGGCCACACATTAGTATTACAGTTGGTGGTGATGGTGCAAATTCTAATTTAGATTCTTTATCACCCATTAACTTTGATAATTCGTCATTTACTATTTTTATAACCTGTTGGCCAGGAGTAAGGCTTTCCATAACCTCTGTACCAATTGCTCTTTCTTTTACGGTTTTTATAAAATCTTTAACTACTTTAAAGTTAACATCAGCTTCTAGGAGAGCAAGTCTTACTTCTCTCATGGCTAAATCCAAATCTTTTTCAGATAGTTTACCCTTGCCTCTTAATTTACCTAAAGCATTTTGTAGCTTTTCAGATAAACTTTCAAAAACCATAACAACGACCTCCTGCCTAGTCCAATATTTGAA
>JAKELU010000005.1:0-44659 GCA_022760735.1 Firmicutes bacterium FC7 | reverse complement strand
TTTTTTTTTCCATATTCTTGTAGCTCCTTAGAGATAGCAATTACCTCTTTTATAGCTTCTTGGCTTTTTTTAAACTTTTTTATCAAACCAAGTGTCTCTTCATAGTGATAAAGCTTTTGTTCAGACCTTTTAAGTGTATCATAAACTCCCTGTCTCGTAATATTCATCTCTTCACCTATCTCTGCTAGGGATAGATCATAAATATAATATAGTTCAACAGCCTGATATTGCTTATCACTTAAGAGTTTGCCATAAAAATCAAATAGTATTCCTATCTCAACTAACTTCTCCATTATATCACCACAAAATAATAGTGTCAAGCAATAAACTTGACACTATTATTTTAGTTTATAAATATTCTTTTGTCAACAATTAATCAAAAATTGCTTCAACAAAATCATCTACTATAAATGGCTGTAAATCATCAATTCCCTCTCCAACACCAACTAATTTAACTGGTAACCCTAACTCTGATTGAAGAGCTATAATTACTCCACCTTTTGCTGTTCCATCTAATTTAGTAAGGGCAACCCCTGTAATATTGGCAACTTCTTTAAATGTTTTCGCCTGACTAATAGCATTTTGGCCAGTAGTTGCATCAAGTACTAATAGTACTTCTTTAGTTGCATCTGAGTATTCTCTTTCTACAACCCTAAATATTTTATTCAACTCATTCATCAAGTTGGATTTATTGTGTAAACGGCCTGCAGTATCACATATTAAAATATCAGATTTTCTTGCTTTAGCAGCTTGTATCCCATCATAGATTACTGCAGCAGGATCAGCACCTTCAGAATGTGAAATTATTTCAGCTTTCGACCTGTTAGCCCATTCCTCTAACTGTTCTATTGCAGCTGCTCTAAAAGTGTCACCTGCAGCTATTAAGACCTTTTTGCCTTCTTCCCTAAACTTATGAGATAGCTTACCTATGGTAGTTGTTTTACCTACTCCATTTACTCCTACAACAAGGATAACAGCTGGTAGTGGTTCTATAGTTAGTGTATTATCTGCTACAGATTCCTTCATTAATTTCTTAATTTCATCTTTTAACAATTCCTTAACAGCTAGAGGATCGTTTATCTTTTCCTTCTTAACCCTATCTTTTAATCTGTCAATTATCTCCATAGTAGTCGTAGCACCAACATCTGCTGTTACCAACACTTCCTCAAGTTCCTCATATAATTCTTCGTCAACTCTTTTATATGAGTTCAATATGCTTTCAATTTTACTAGACATATCTTTTCTAGTTTTTGTTAAGCCATTTTTTAGCTTTTCAAATAAACTGAATTTCTTTTCTTTAGGTTTTTCAGGTGGTAATTCATCAGATACTTTCTCAAGTTCTATTGTGTTTTTTATTTCTTCTGTTTCTTGACGAGTATCCATTATTTCTTCAAGAACTTTTTCTTCCTCTTCTAAGGCATGATCATTATCAGAGATATAATCATCAAGCATTATATTTTCTTCTAACTCAATATTTTCTTCCTCTATATCTTCTTCTAATATATCATCTTGTAAATCTTCTACTTTAGAAATTTCTTCAACTTTAGGATCATCTTCTACTTCCTTTTTAGTAAATTTTTTCTTAAACCAATTTAACATCATATTCCTCCTAACAAGCTTCTACTAAATTATCTTTTAATTTCACCGATATTAATTTACTTACCCCTTCTTCTTCCATTGTAACTCCATATAGTATGTCTGCTATCTCCATTGTCGACTTTCTATGTGTTATCATAACAAATTGAGTCATACCTACAAAACTTTTTAGATAATTTGTATACCTATATATATTTGCTTCATCCAATGCAGCGTCAATTTCATCCAGTATACAAAATGGAGAAGGTTTCATTCTTAATATAGAAAATAATAAAGCAACAGCGGTTAAAGATTTTTCTCCTCCAGACAATAGAGATAAACTCTGTAATTTCTTACCTGGAGGTTGTACTTTTATTTCTATACCAGAAGTTAAAATATTTTCGTCATCTTCTAATTCTAATCTTGCCTTACCCCCATTAAATAATATAGAAAACACTTCACTAAAGTTAGTATTTATTTCTTCAAAGGAATTAATAAATTGAACTTTCATCTTTCTTTCCATATCTTTAATTACTTCTTTTAAATCTTCTTTAGCTTTAAGTAAATCCTTTTGTTGTAAAGTTAAAAATTCATATCTCTCAGATATATTCTTAAACTCCTCAATTGCAGATATATTTACATTGCCTAGTTCTTTAATACATTCCTTTAATTGCTTAATTTCATTTTGAACATTTGGGACATCTGTAATTTCCTTCTCATACTTAAGTGCTTCATCTAATGTCAATTCATAGTCATCCATCAATTTATTATGATAATTTTCATATTGCATTTCATATCTTGTAAGCTTAACATCCATATTACTGTTCTGTTTTTCATAATCTGAAATCTTCTTATTCAATAACTTCAATCTATCCTGTTCATCATAAAATTTCTTCATTAAATCATCTTTTTCTTTTATTAGATTGTTTAGTTGTTGAGTGATCTCATCTTCGGAATTACCAAACCTATCTATCTCAGTCTTTAGATTTTCTCTTTGATCTTGTAACTCTTTTAAATTATTCCTAATTGTTTCAATACCATGTTCTTTATCAGAAATAGATTTTATATATTGCTCATAACTTAATGAATAATTTTGAATTCTACTAAGTAAGGATTCTCTGTGACCCTCTAATTTATTTAAATCTATTCTTAAATTTGTTATAACTTCATCAAGTTCATAGCGTTCAGATTTAAGAATTTGTAGTGTATTGTTAATTTTCTCTATGTTATTATTTAGATTCACAATTTTAGATTCAATGTCCTTTAATGTGTCTTCTAATTCCTTTCTATTCTCTTGAAAGTTTCTATTTTCCTCGTCTAAATTAATTATTTCTATTTCTTTTTTCTTAATATCTTCAGCAATTCTGTCTATTTCATACTGTAAACTACTTTTCTTGTTCATATCTTCCATAATTTTTACTTCTAAAGTTTTAGTATAAGATTCAACAGAAATTATTTCTTCAGCTATATCATTCAATGTATTAATTATGGTAAATCTTACATCCTCAAGTTTTAAAATCTCATTATTAATAAATGATATTTCCTGATTTAGTTTGGAAATTTTATTTTTTCTATTTATAATGCTTATAGATTCCTTTCCAGAGCTACCTCCTGTAATCGAACCCCCTGTATTAAATACATCTCCATCAAGGGTTACTATCTTATACATATGGTTCAATTTATTCGAAAGTTTTATTCCATCATCAATATGTTTTACTACTATTGTTCTACCTAAAAGAAATTCAAATATATTCTCAAATCTTTCATCATATTCTATAAGCTCATGAGCTAGTCCTAAAATATTAAATTCTTCCTTCAAATTATCATCAAGCTTTATAGTCTTACCTTTAATGATATTTAACGGCAAAAAAGTAGCTCTCCCTAATTTTTTTTCTTTTAAATAATTTACAAACTTTTTAGCATCAGATTCAGATTCTACAACTATATTCTGTATGTTTGAACCTAAGCTTATATCAATAGCCCTTTCAAATTTGACATCAACTCTTAACAGATCTGCAACTACTCCAACTAATCCATTTTTTAATTCGGAATTTCTATTAGCATCTATTAATAATCCTTTTACGCTTTTATAATATCCTTCATAACCAGCTTCCATGTTTTGCATCAATTTTAAACTTGTATTTAATCCATTTAATTTAATCTGTAATTCTTTAATTCTATTTTCTAAAAACTTCTGTTCATTTTCATATGAAGATTTTTTTTCTATTAAGGATTTTATTCTGTTTTTTTCAATAGTTACTTTTTTCTTTAATTGTATAATTTCTGATTCAAGTTCATTTAACTCAGTTAATTTTAACTCCTTACTATTAGAGTAAATTTCAATATCCTCTCTAATTTTAGATATTCTAATGTTTATATTATTTTTGAAGGTATCTATGGAATTTATTTCACTTCTTTTATCAGAAGCGAGACTGTAGTAATTATGCATTAAATTTTTGCTGTTGTCCAATTCAACTTCATATCTATGTATTTTACTTTCTCTTTCATTTTGCTCTGAGCTTTTTATAATATACTTATCATTTATACCGGTTAATTCCTTATTAACATTTTCTAATTCAATTTTTAAATCTTCTTTAGATGTTTCTAGCTCATAAATTTTTATCTTTAATTCGTCTTTTTCTTTTTCTAACCTTTCTAAATCTTTATTAAGAAAATTTTCCTTTTCGTCAAGTAAAATAATTTGATTCTTGTTTTTTTCAAAAAATTGCAAAGTATCAAATCTAATAGTTCTTTTTCCCTCAATTTCATTCTCTAATTTTTGAATGCTTGATTTATACTCATTATACTTTGTTTCAATCAATAACCTTTCTTCTTCTATCATAGATAAATCATTTTTTAATTTTTCTTTTTCAGCTTTGATTTCATTAATTTGATTTTCTAATTTCCTAATGTTCTTTATAAATAAATTAACTTCTAACTCTCTAAGTCTTGAGTAATGTTTTGTAAACTTTGCTGCTTTTTCTGCTTCAATTTCCAAGGATTCTTTCTGATTTGACACCTCATAAATTAAATCTTTTATTCTAGTTAAATTATTATCTGTTTTTTCTAACTTTCTTTCAGCCTGTTCTTTCTTAGTTTTATATTTAATTATACCTGCTGCTTCCTCGAATATGCTACGTCTGTCTTCAGGTCTGTTTGAAAGAATTTCATCAATTCTACCTTGTCCAATAATTGAATATCCGTCTTTACCAATTCCTGAATCCATAAAAAGTTCCCTTATATCTTTAAGTCTGCAGGAATTTTTATTTATATAGTATTCACTTTCGCCGGACCTAAACATTCTTCTAGTAACAGCAACTTCAGAATAATCAATAGGTATTTTCCCACTACTATTATCGAATGTAATAGTAACTTCTGCATACCCCAATGCTTTTCTTTTATCAGTACCAGAGAAGATAACATCCTCCATTTTGGTTCCTCTTAAACTTTTAATACTTTGTTCTCCCAAAACCCATCTAATTGCATCGGAAATATTGCTCTTTCCGCTACCATTTGGACCTACGATAGCTGTTATATTATTTTTGAATTCTATTTCTGTTTTGTCAGCGAAAGACTTAAATCCCTGTATTTCAAGCTTTTTTAAATACATGCAACCACTCCATTTTAAGTATTAAAGCAATTGCTACGCAATTGCTTCCTATTTTGTCTTTAATGGGTAACTTTCTAAGAATTCTTCCATTAATTTATTCAAATTTATATTATCACAAAAATCATTAATATATAAAGAAATATAATTTCTATTTATATTCTTTTTAAAAATTTTTATACTTCTAAACAAATAATTACTTTTCCAATAATCAATATTTGCTGCTTTCTGTCCAGCTATTATTGATATTAAGCTACTATTAGCTTCAATGATCAAATTTTTTCCCCTAGTAGCAATATTTTTCTTTCTTAAATATAAATCAAAAAGAAATCTAATAATATATGCTTCTACTAACTGTCTAAAAGAAGGATGAAATGGTCCCGCAACTACATCCTTCCCCATCTGAATATTATCAGTGGGTTGAAGGCCTACTCTTATAACATTAATGTTATTAGTATAGAACAACATTAAAAAAATAGCTACTTGCTTAATAGCTTCATCTATAGACAAAGGTTTATATATACCTTGACTATATTGCTTTTCCAAAAAAGTATCTTTAACAACTAAAGTAGGATAAATCCTTACACAATCTGGACTTAACTTTATAAATTCTCTACAGGTATAAAGTGACTTTTCAAATGTATCCCTGGGTAAGCCAACCATCATTTGCAGTCCTAACTTAAAACCATAATCTCTTATTAACTTGCTTGATGAATATACCACATGAGGTGTATGTCCTCTTTCACTAACTTGTAAAACTTCATTATCTAAAGATTGCACACCTAACTCAATAGTATCAACTTCGTATCTCTTTAGATTATTTAAAATTAAATCATCTATTGCATCCGGTCTTGTAGATAATCTAATTTCATTAATTATACCTTTTTTCTTATACTTATAGGGTATTTCTAACAAATCGCTCTGAGTCTGTAAATTAATTGCAGTAAAGCTTCCTCCATAGAAGGCTACTTCAATAAATGCATCCTCTTTAAAGTAACTTAAATACTTTAAAATAATCTCTTCAACATCATACTGAGTTACATTAGTAGATAAACCAGTGATTTTTTTTTGATTACAGAAAATACAATCATGAGGGCACCCGAAATGAGGAACAAAAATAGGTATTATATAATGCTTACTCATAATCATCGCCCATTAAAATTAAAGCTTCTTTCGCAGCCATTTGCTCAGCTTCTTTTTTATTTCTCCCTACACCTGAACCTATAACTTCTTTATTTATGGTTACATCAATATAAAACAATTTATTATGATCTGGTCCCTCTTCTTTAGTAACAATATATTCAATTTTAGCCTTAGTTACTTTTTGTAATTTCTCTTGGAGTTCTGTTTTATAGTCAACAAACAAATCTCCTTTAGCAACCGCATGAACTATATCAGCTTCAAAGTTTGATAAAAGCAAATAGTTGACAGTCTCAAAATTACTATCTATAAATATAGCTCCTACTATTGCTTCACAGGCATCAGCGAGTATAGATTCTCTGTCTCTTCCACCTGTAGCTTCTTCGCCTTTGCCTAATAACAAATATTTGCCAAGCTCAATCTTTCTTGCCACATATGCTAACGATGGTTCGCAAACAACCTTTGCCCTAATTTTTGTTAATTCGCCTTCTGGATAAAATGGATATTTATTATATAAATACTGACTTACTACTAAATTAATAACAGTATCTCCTAAGAATTCTAATCTTTCATTACACTTACTAATATGCAAATTATGTTCATTAGCATACGAGCTATGGGTTAAGGCAGTGTCAAGAAGCTCTATATCATGAAAATAATAATTTAACTTTTCTTGAAGAGATTCTAACTCTTTTATCCTATCGTTTTTCAATAGTATTCCCCCAAATAATTAATACCTGATTAAATATCATCATCACCTAAAACGTTCTTTATATAATTAATTGCATCACCAACAGTTTTTATCATATCAACATCATCATCTTCTATTTCCATATCAAATTCATCTTCTAAAGCCATTACAAGCTCAACTAAATCCAGTGAATCCGCATTTAAATCATCCTTAAATGATGTTTCTAATGTTATTTCATCTTCATCTATATTAAATTGAGTAGCAATTATATCTATTAATTTTTTCTCAGTCATATTACCCCTCCTGATTTCTTAAATCTTCATTTATATTTTTCTCGATAGTTTGTATAATGTCATTTTTTATAAACTGAACTAATTGCTTTATCCCATTTTTAATTGCATACGCATCCGAGCTTCCGTGAGCCTTAACTATAGGTAATTTAGTTCCTAAAAGTGGTGCACCACCATATTCTCTATAATCCATCTTCTTTTTAATTTCACTTAGCTGTGGTTTCAATAGCATAGCAGCAAACTTAGACTTGGTATTTTCCAATAATGACTCTTTTAGTATTGAAAAAATTGAAATTGCCATTCCTTCAGTTAATTTTAAAACTACATTACCTACAAAACCATCAGCAACAATTACATCTGCTTCACCTGTTGGTAGATCTCTTGCCTCAACATTTCCAATGAAATTGATATTTTCATTCTTAAGTAAATTATATGCTTCTTTTGCTAGTGAATTTCCTTTACCTTCTTCAGTTCCTATATTTACAAGACCAACTCTTGGATTTTTTTTACCTAGAACATTTTCAACATAAATTGAGCCCATTATTGCAAACTGTTTAAGATATTCAGGTTTACAATCCACATTAGCTCCTGCGTCTACTAGTAATGACATTCCTTTAGTAGTTGGATATACAGACGTAAGAGCAGCCCTATCTATACCAGGAATTCTTTTTACTATAAATAGTCCACCAGCTAACAAAGCCCCAGTACTACCAGCAGAAATAAAGCCATCACCCAAGCCATTTTTTAGCGCATTCAGTCCTACTACTAATGAACTATTCTTTTTCCTTCTGATTGCAATTGCAGGATCATCATCGTTAGTAATAATATCATCAGCATTTAATATTTGGATTCTCGAACTAGGATACTTATATTTACTTAATTCCTGTTTTATCAACTGTTCTTTACCAACAATAATTGCATCGATATCATATTCAATAACGGCATCTACACATCCTTTTACAATTTCAGAAGGCGCATTGTCTCCACCCATACCATCAATAATTATTTTCATCATATACCTCCAAAATAATTCTACTGACTTAAATATATATAACTATATAGGAAAAATCAATAATTATTGTAGTATGAATAAATATTTCTTAAATTAAGAGATAAAAAAAGATAGTGAAGCTACTCACTATCTTTTTATATTATTCAACAACAATAACTTCTCTGTTTTTGTAATAGCCACAGTTTGGACAAACTCTATGTGGTTGTTTTGGCTCATGACATTGTGGACATTCAACTACAGTAGCTTTATTTAGTCTATAAGAAGAAGCTCTTCTCTTGTTTTTTCTTTGTTTAGAAGTTTTTCTTTTTGGTACTGCCACTAAAAACACCTCCTTATTTCTTAGGAAAAAGTTCCTTTAACTTTTCCAATCTCGGATCAATTGTATCTTCTATACAATTACAGGATTGGACATTCAGGTCTATTCCGCACTGTGTGCATAGGCCTTTACAGTCTGTACTACACAAAACTTTCATAGGTAGGGAACTAACAACTTGACTCCAAATATAATCATCCAATTTTAGAAGATTATTAGTGTCATAATAGATTATCTCTTCATCTTCATCTTCGTCATTAAAATCCCCTGTACTTTCCTTAAGCTTTCCTGACAAAACTGTCTTGATTTCTTTTGCAGTGGGTTTCAAGCATCTATCACAATTACTTTCATATGTATACCATATGTTTACATGAATGTGATAATCACCATTAACCTTGAAAATATCCCCATCAAATTTTATAGGATTGATGATTTTTATACTGATATCATTTGACAGTGACTTTCCTTCAATCTCGCCTTCTAAATGATAGGAATGTTCATGTTTACCAAGAAAACTTGATAAATCAAATATCATCAATTTCACCTCTTAAAACTACCACCCATTATTATATAAAGGAGGTTTTCATTTGTCAAGAATTATCTGTTGCTAACTAATTCAAGAGTATCTCTTGCAATCATTAACTCTTCATTTGTAGGAATAACCATAACAGTAGTTCCTGCTAAATCTTTACTTACAATAGCTTCTTTACCCCTTACATTATTTAAATCCTTATCTATTCTAATATTTAAGCATTCTAGACCTTCGCAGATTCTTTCACGCATTTCTGGACTATTTTCTCCTAATCCAGCAGTAAATACTAGAACGTCTATACGGCACATTTGCGCTGCGTATGCTGCTATATATTTTCTTACTCTATTAGCAAAAACATCTAATGCTAATTTAGCTCTCTCATTGCCTTGTGCTTCAGCTTCTTCTAAATCTCTAAAATCACTACTTACTCCTGAAATACCTAAAACTCCAGATTTCTTGTTTAACATATTATTTACTTCATCAAATGACATATTCTCTTTTTCCATTATAAATGGAATTATTGCAGGGTCTATATCTCCTGATCTAGTTCCCATTGCTAGACCTTCTAACGGAGTGAATCCCATACTTGTGTCAATTGATACTCCGCCTTGTACTGCTGTAACACTTGATCCATTTCCTAAGTGGCATGTAACAATGTTTAAGTCTTTTATGTCTTTTCCTAATATTTCTGCTGCTCTTCTTGAAACATATTTATGGGATGTTCCATGGAAACCATATCTTCTTATCTTATATTTTTCATAGTAGTCATATGGTATAGCATAAATATAATTTTCTGCTGGAATTGTTTGATGGAATGCTGTATCAAACACTGCTACCATTGGTGTATTAGGCATTAATTCTTTACAAGCATTAATACCAATAATATTTGGTGGATTATGTAATGGTGCTAATTCTATATTTTTTTCAAGAGCCTCCATCACTGCAGTATCAATTATTGTTGATTCAGCAAAATCTTCACCACCATGTACAACTCTATGTCCAACAGCGCTAATTTCATCTAAGGAATTAATAGCACCATATTCCTTGTCTACAATGGCATTTAGAACTAATTCTAAAGCTCTTTTGTGATCTTTCATAGGTTCTTCTATTATAAGTCTTTCTTTACCAGTGGTATCATGTTTAATTCTTGAACCATCGATACCTATTCTCTCTACTAAACCTTTTGCTAAAACATTCTCTCCATTCATATCAATTAATTGATATTTTAAGGAAGAACTTCCACAGTTAATAACCAAAATATTCATCATTTTACCTCCATTAACTTAATCTATAACAATAGTATTACAAATTCTTTAAAAAATCAACAATATAAATGTTGTTTTTATGTCTATAAATGAGATAATAAATACAACTAACTATTTAATTTGGAGGATAATATGAAAGTAGTAGGTTTCATAACAGAATATAATCCTTTTCATTTTGGACACTTACATCATTTTAAGCTCTCAAAGGAATTAACCGGCTCCACACATTCAATTGCAGTTATGAGTGGTTCATTCGTGCAAAGAGGTGAGCCATCATTAGTTGATAAATGGACAAAAGCCAAAATTGCTATTGATAGTGGCATCGATTTAGTAATAGAATTACCATTTATATATTCAGTTCAAAGTGCAGAACTTTTTGCGTATGGTGGTGTTAAAATTCTAGATTCATTAAATATTGTTAACTATATGGCCTTTGGTAGCGAAATCGAGTCCCTTAAACCATTAAAACTTATAGCGGGGATATTAAATGAAGAGCCAATAGAATATAGAAATTTGTTGAAGGAATATTTAAATATGGGTTACTCTTTTTCTTCTTCTAGAAGTAAAGCATTAAGTAAACATATTACATCACTTAATCCGAATGATAATACTCCCTATGAGTTTATATTAAAGCAATCTAATAATATATTGGCTATAGAATATCTTAAATCTTTAGACAATCTAAATTCCGACATTATTCCAATATCAATAAAGCGAAAAGGAAATAATTATAATGATTTAGAAATTACGACTAATTTTGCATCTGCATCTGCAATAAGAAAAAAAATACACCTAGAAGGAATTGATTCTATAAAAGATAATGTACCTAAAATTACATTTAATTATCTTTATGAATTTTATAAAAAGCATGAAACTTTTAATTTCTTAAGTAACTATAATCATATATTCCAATACATACTTAGAACTACAGAAAAATGCAAATATAAAAGAATAATGGATATTGAAAAAGGATTAGAAAATAGATTAATAAAATCTGCCAGTGAAGAACTTGATATAGAGGCCATTGTTAGTGCAGTTACAACTAAAAGATATCCTTCTACAAGAATAAAAAGAATACTTATACATTTACTTGCAAATTTAGACAAAGAGACCATTCAAAAAGCATACGAATTACCAGTTACGTATATAAGAGTTCTTGGAAGTAATAAGAAAGGTATAGAGTTGTTACGAGAAATAAAAAGAAATTCAGATTTAAATATTATAACTAAATTTGCTGACTATAAAAGCATAAAAAATGATAGCATTAAATTAATGCTAGAATATGAAGAACTAGCGACTAATCTTTATTATCTAGGAATAGAAAAAGCAAAACCGGTTGTCAATATGGATTATTTTACATCCCCATATATTATGAAGTAGCGAAATAAATTACAACCTTCTTTCATATAGTTAAATTAAGATATAGAAAGAAGGTGTTATTTATGTTAAAGAAAAATATAAATATACATAATTTATTAATGACATTTGCATTGCTAATTATAATGGTTCAAGTTATTAAAAATCCTTCCCAAAGCATCAATAGTGCTAGTGAAGGCTTATATTTATGGTTTAATCTCTTATTGCCTTCACTATTTCCTTTTATTTTTATTACAGATTTACTTGTTTCTTTAGGATTTATAAATCTTATTTCCAAGTATCTGGAACCAATAATTAGACCTGCGTTTAACGTTCCAGGAATAGGAGTATTCCCTTTTTCTATGAGCATAATGTCAGGATATCCTGTAGGTGCAAGATTAACAGCAAAGTTAAGGCAAATGAATTTAATTTCAAAAGCAGATGGAAATAGGCTTATTAGTTTTTCTTCAACCTCTGGACCTCTATTTATTCTTGGTACAGTTCTAATCGGTATGGTGGGAGCACCTAAATTAGCAGGTTTAATGATTATACCACATTATTTAGGTGCAATAACTATTGGCTTGATTTTTAGATTCTACAAAGGTAAAAATATCAATAATAAAAATGATAAAATATTATACGAAAACGAAAGTGATTTGTTTAAAGCTAAAAAAAGTTCCATAGGTTCCTTAATTGCAAAATCAATCAAGGATAGTATGGAATCGATTATTTTAATAGGCGGTTTTGTAATAATTTATTCTGTAATTATCGATATTTTATTGTTATCTCCTCTATTTGATTCTTTTATAAATTTAATTTCTAGATTAACCTCAATTAATTCAGATATAATTAAGGGAATTATAGCAGGAATAATTGAAATTACTAATGGATGTGAGATAATTGCAAAACTAAATATTGATCTACTTTCAAAAATAATTATCTTGAATTTTATAATAGGTTGGGGTGGATTCTCTATTCATAGTCAAGCTTTAAGCTTTATAAATTCAACAGATATAAGTTCAAAAATATATTTAATATCAAAGGCTTTACACGGATTATTAGCATCCATATATACATATATTTTATACTTAATCATGTATAAGGACATTCTAGTTCAGACATTTATAGAGCCTATACCTGTTTTTAATTCATATAATATGCATATTTGGATAAAATTACTTACAAGCTCTTCATTTATTGTACTATCTGCAATAATTTTTATAACTCTAATATGTGTATTTGTAAGAGAATTACAAAGAAGTTTTTTAGATTAAAAGTACAAAGAAAAGAAGCTTAGTCGTTGCCCCTAAGCTCTTTTCTGTTTTCGTTTAATAATTGGATAAGTTCTTTTAAACTCTCTTGAGTTTCTAATAAAAGGCTATCTGCATATTCAAGTGCACCTAGCCTTATTTCTTTTGCATTATTTTGTGCTCTTGTTATTATTTCTTCAGCTCTTGCATTTGCAATCTTAATAATTTCTTCTTCATCGATCATTTCCTTTAATTTATAATTAGCTTCATTGATAATGGTATCTGCATCTTTTTGTGCTTCAGCTAATATTCTCTGTCTTTCATCTTTTATCCATGCTGCTTGTTTTATTTCATCTGGTAGCTTAATTCTGATCTCTTTAATGATCTCAAGCAGCTCTCCTTTATCCACCATAACTTTATTACTAAAAGGAACGCTTGTCCCAGCTTCTACTATATCCTCTACCTCATCAATAAGATTAAGAACATCCATAATTTAAAGTCCCCCTTTAACTTTATTTTTTAAAGCATCTTCTACAATTTTTGGAACAAAACAAGAAACATCTCCCCCTAGAAAAGCTACCTCCTTTACTATACTAGAGCTTAAAAAAGAATACTTTGTACTTGAAACCATAAATAGAGTTTCTAGTTCAGGATATAATTTCTTATTTGCAAGAGCCATTTGCATCTCATATTCAAAATCAGAAACAGCTCTTAACCCTTTGATAACAATATTAACATCTTTCATTTTTGTATAATCTATAAGAAGACCACTAAAAGAATCTATTTCTACATTCTTTATGTCCTTAGTTGTTTTTCTCAATAAATCTAATCTTTCTTCTATAGTGAAAAAACCATTTTTAGAACTATTATTTAATACAGCAACTATTACTTTATCAAATTTGCTTGCACTTCTTCTTATAATATCAATATGACCATAAGTAACTGGGTCAAAACTACCTGGATAAATTGCTTTCATTTATTTACTCTCCAATTCTATAAAATGATATTGATTTACTTCCATAATTTCTAAAATCAAGTTTAACTAGATTTTTATAATTATCATCTAAAACAAAAGCCTTTTCATGTTCAATGATTATGAATCCATCTATAGTTAAAAGGTTACTTCTAACTATCTCGTTTAATGTATCTAATATCAATTTATGCTCTTTATAAGGCGGATCAATAAATATGTAATCAAACTTAATATTCTTCCTTTGTAATATTTTTAGAGCTTTTATAGCATCTGAGTTAATAATTTCACTTTGATCTATAAACTTTGTATGATTCAAATTTTCTTTGATAATGGTAATATTATAGCTTGAAATATCAACAAAATATGCTTTAGCTGCTCCCCTGCTTAAGAATTCAATCCCAATTTGTCCAGTACCACTAAATAAATCCAGAACATTTGATTCCATTTTAATTGGACTTAGAATATTGAATAAAGACTCTTTTATTTTATCCTCTGTAGGTCTAACATCTTTACCCTTTGGAGCTTTTAATCTATGACCCTTTCTAGTACCAGATATAACTCTCAATATTATCTCCCTCTCCTAGATGAAAAATATTTTATCATATTTTTCACAAATATTAAACTTAATAATCTAAATCATCTTTGATTTTATCAAACATTTCTTCTATTTTAGCTCTTAGAAGTTTTAATTCATGATTTTTTAACTCTGGATCAGCTTTTATTATCTCTTGTGCATCTGACTGTGCAATTTTTAAAATATTCATATCAGTAAATAAATTGGCTACCTTTAATTCCGGTAACCCGTGTTGTCTTGTACCAAAAAATTCACCAGGTCCCCTCAACTCTAAGTCCTTCTCAGAAATTACAAATCCATCAGAAGAAGATTGTAGTATCCTCATTCTTTCTCTAGATATATCATTCATACTTTCATTAATTAATATACAATAAGATTGATATTCACCTCTACCAACTCTACCTCTTAATTGATGTAATTGGGCAAGTCCAAATCGTTCTGCATTAAATACCACCATAATATTAGCATTTGGTACATTTACACCAACTTCAATAACAGTAGTGGAAACGAGAATATTTATTTCATTGTTCTTAAATTTCTCCATAATTTCATCTTTTTCTTTAGGAGACATCTTACCATGAAGTAACCCAACTTTGAAGTCCGAAAACCTGTCTTCACTTAGATAAAAATATAATTCTTCGGCAGAGTTTATATCTATAGATTCAGATTCTTCTATTAAAGGACATACTATATATGCTTGTCTACCTTGTTTAACCTGTTTTTCTATGAAATTGTAGATTCTCTCCTTCATATTTTTATCAACAGCATAGGTTTCTATCTCTTTTCTACCAGGTGGCAATTCATCAATTATTGATATATCAAGATCTCCGTAGAGTATTAAGGCTAAGGTCCTTGGAATTGGTGTTGCTGTCATTACTATTACATCGGGATTCAAGCCCTTATGATTCAACGCTGCCCTTTGCTTAACACCAAATCTATGCTGTTCATCTGTAATAGCAAGCCCTAATCTAAGAAACTCTACATTATCCTGAATTAATGCATGGGTACCTACAAGTACATCAATTTTACCTTCTTTAAGATCTTCTAATATTTCCTCTTTTCTTTTCTTAGATAAACTTCCAACTAATAGTTCACATCTAATATTATACTTTTCTAATATTTTAATTATATATTCATAATGTTGAGTGGCAAGAATTTCAGTAGGAGCCATCATAGCAGCTTGATAACCACTGATAACTGCTTTATATATAGCTATTATACCAACAATTGTCTTTCCTGAACCAACATCACCTTGTACTAACCTATTCATTTGTTTATTACTTTCCATATCATCAAATATTTCTTTAAGGACTTTTTTCTGTGCCTTTGTAAGCTTAAAAGGTAGATCTTCAATGAATTTATAAACATCCTCTTTATAAGGAAAATTGATACCATCGCTATTGTTAATAGTCTTGTTTTTGATATTTAATAATCCTAATTGCAAAGTTAATAGTTCCTCATATGCAAGTCTAACTCTAGCTCTTTTCATAATTTCCATAGAATTAGGAAAGTGTATATTAATTAGAGCTTCATGCACATTCATAAGATTATGTTTACTTATGAGATATTGAGGAAGAACTTCAGGAATAAATTTTAAATATTCTTTAAGAACATTATTAACTAATTTTAACATATCGGTATTGGTTATCCCTTCAGTTAGAGGATATATAGGGATTATTCTTCCAATTTTTTGTGATCTGCCTGGTTTTTCAAATACAGGATTCATTATTTGATATTCCATTCCTATTTTGTTAAACTTGCCATTTACTATATAACGTTCTCCTACTTTAAATTTATCTTTTAAATAGTCCTGATTAAACCATACAAGATTACCAAAACCGCTAGATTCTCTAAAAGGTATTTTAAGAATAGATAAATTCCTACGGGGTCTACTTAATGTTCCTGAACCTATTATTTCTACCTCTAAGGTAAGTTTTTCATTTTTTATACCTTCCCTCAAAGTATTAATACTAGCTCTATCTTCATAATCTCGAGGTATAAAATAAATAAGGTCTTTTATAGTCTCAATATTTAAGCGCCTTAATCTGTAAGATTTCTTCGGACCAACTCCTTTTAAATACTGTATGTTAGTGTTTAAAATATCCATATCTCCTCCATATGTGACATTAGATATAATAAAACCCTACAAGCTTGTAGGGTTATTCTATTGAAAATATATAGTAATATAATGGTTGCCCACCAAATATAACCTCTATATCAATATCTTCATATTTGTTACTTAAACTATCTGCAAGATTATTTGCAGTTTCCTCATCTACATCTTCACCATAGAAAATTGTAATAATTGATATATCCTCGTTAATTATTTTTTCTATAAGTTCTACAGAAACTTCATTTATATCTTTGCCAGATGATAAAATGCTTTTATCTGATAAACCTATAATATCATCTTTATAAATCTTTTTATCATTAATTTCTGTATCTCTTACAGCATAAGTTACTTGTCCAGTAATTACATTTTCAATATTATTCATCATAGTCTCAATATTTTCTTCTAATGAAGCATCTTCACTAAATGCAAGTAAAGCAGCAATTCCTTGAGGTATATTCTTAGTAGGAATGACAGTGATGTTTCTGTCACTTACCTTCTTAGTTTGCTCTGCAGCTAAAATTATGTTGCTGTTATTAGGTAATAATATTACATTATTCCCATTGGTCCTATTTATTGCATTTATCAGGTCTTCAGTACTTGGATTCATTGTCTGACCACCTGACACTATTTCATCAACATTTAAATCTTTAAATACCTTATCTAAGCCCTCACCTATTGAAACTGATACAAAAGAGTATTCTTTACTGATTTCTACTTTTTTTGATACTTCTCTCTGTTCTTTCAGTTCTTCCTTTAATAATACTTCTTCATGTTGGAATCTCATATTGTCAATTTTTATATCCTTAAGGCTACCAAGTTTTAGGCCCTTTTCCAAAGCAATGCCTGGATTATTTGTATGGACATGAACCTTTATCATTCCATCTCCACCAACAACCAATAATGAATCTCCCAATGAAGCTAACTCATTTCTAAAAGATTCTATATCATTAGAATCTGTATTTATCATAAATTCAGTACAATAAGCAAACTTTATATCATCAGTTTCAATGTGTTCTCTTTGTTTACTAATTCCCTCCGGCTTACTTTCTAAACTCCCTAGATTATCATCAACATATTGATCTTTGCCAATTAGTGCATTATAAAATCCAGTATATAAATATATAAGTCCCTTTCCACCTGCATCAACAACGCCAGCTTGTTTTAGAACTGGTAACATTTCTGGTGTTCTTTGTAAAGTTGCGTTTCCATGTTCGATTACTCTATACAAAAACTTAGCAATATCATTTTCTTCCTTGCAAATCTTAATTGCAAATTCACCACATTCTCTTGCAACTGTTAGAATAGTACCTTCAGTAGGTTTCATAACTGCCTTATAAGCAGTATCCGCAGCTTGCTTTAATGCAGTAGCAAGTGTTTTAACATCAATTGATTCCTTACCTTTAATCCCTGTTGCAAATCCTCTAAAAAGTTGCGAAAGAATTACACCAGAATTGCCTCTAGCACCCATTAAGGAACCTTGGCTAGATGCTAATGCAATTTTATATGCATCGTTATCTTCTACGCTTAGACCTTGTTTTACAGCTGATTTTACAGTCAATAACATGTTTGTACCTGTATCGCCATCAGGCACAGGAAAAACATTTAAGGAGTTTACCTCCTCTTTATTTATCTCAAGGAGCTTTGCAGCACTAGCAAGTGCTCTTTTTAGCAATACTCCATCTATAACGTCTATATTCAAGTATAGTACCTCCCTAAATTACTTTTCTACTCTTATCCCCTGAACATTTACATTTATATGTTCAACTTGAATTCCAGTATATTTTTCAACACTAAATTTAACCTTGTCTATAATATTTTCTGCAACGACTGAAATTTTAACACCATATTCTAATATAACATGTAAATCTATAATCAACTTATTGTCTTTTGTATAGACCTTGATTCCTTTAGTTAAATAATCTGATTTTAAAAGCTCAAATAATCCATCAGTTGCATTTTTAGATGCCATTCCAACTATTCCATAGCATTCCATTGCTGATATCCCGGCTATTGTCGCTATTACATTTTCATCTATACTGATTACTCCTAATTCAGTATTGATCTTGGCTGCCATATAAATTCGCCTCCTTGCATTTAATCCCATTATCAATATTTTACAATATTAGTTTTAATAGTTCAACTAAATACTTTATAAAACCTAAGATTATCATACATTATAGTTGCATTTTTGTACATAATTATGTTAGAATATAATGTGTTGCCATAAAGGAATAATACGTAATTGTATATTCAGTAATAACCTAAGGAGGTGTATTATAGTGTCAAAAGTTTGCGAAGTTTGTGGAAAAGGAAAAGTATTCGGTAACAAGGTTACTTTCTCAAATAAGAAAAGCTCAAGAAGTTGGGCACCTAATATTAGAAAAGTAAAAGCGGTTGTTAACGGTTCTGTAAAAAGAGTTAATGTATGTACAAGATGTTTAAGATCAGGTTATGTTGAGAGAGCATTATAATTATCTTGTTAAATTGAAATACTAAAAAAGGCTTCCATTGTTTTAAATGGCAAGCCTTATTTTATCTTTATTATTAAGAAGCCCATAATCAAAAGTGCAATTCCTATTAGGGATAAGAGAAATTCTATAGGCATGACACTTACAAGTATAATAAATCCTATTATCCCAAGGGTAATACCTATTATATTTTTGTACTTTGTACGATATTTATGAACATACCTTTTCATAATTATCACTCCTTATCCCTTTGTTACATTGTATTCAAAGGAATAAATTTAGTTACTAAAAATTAATCTCTTGATTCAATAATCAAAGCTTCCCCTTTATGAATTTCAATTTTTCCAAATTCATCTACAATTTTATTACTAATTCCTAAAGTACTTCCAAATTCAATTTTAAAATTTTCTAATGGATAATAGAATCCTTTCAAGGTAACAACAATGCCTTCTGTTGATATAGGAATTAAAGATATATAATAATTTTCTTTTTTCATCAATATAAGCTCTCTATTTACTAAATATATTGTATTGTTATTATTGAAAATCTTCCCTTTCACACCTACATCTAATAGTTGTTTAAGTAGATATATATTAGCTAATGTATGGTCTAATCTACTACCAGTAACCCCAACTAAAGTTATATCATCACATCCAATTTTTAATAGATGTCTTATTGCTAACTCTGTATCAGTTTCATCTTTTTCGATGGGAAATTTAAAAGTTTGAATATTTTCTTTTAGAATAAATTCTCTAGATGCTTCGTCTATCGAATCGAAATCTCCAATTACTGCATCAGGCTTGATACCTGCTTCTATCAAATATCTTATTCCTCCGTCGGCAGCTAATATATAATCCATATTTTTAGCTTGCTCTGTTAAAGTTCTAAAGTCTTCAATATAACCACTTGAAATAATTAATCCCTTCACAATTAACATCCACTTCCATAAAATTATTTATTAAATGCCTTTCTTATTGGTTTCCAAATAAATGATATAACTGCTACAGAAATTATTAATTCAGGAACTAAATAAGTAGCATTATACCCTATCGAATATACCCAAGGATTTTGATCTCCCGCATATTCAGCAAAGAAAATAACTCCCGACAAGATATGAGATAGCATTCTACCACTAATTGCTATTATAATACCAATAATCATCTTTGTCACACTATTTTCCTTATTTTCTTTAGTATAGGCTATGCCTGCAATTCCTAATACCCCATATGCAAAAATATAATCTAATAAGAATTGAAATGGGTGATAAAAATATGGATTAAAAATAAAATCAAGCAACCCATATACAGATCCAACTACTAATCCTGGTCCTAACCCCCATCTTATTGCATATAGAAGGATAGGAATCATGCTTCCAGCAGATATACTACCACCATTAGGAGCCTGATAAATTTTGATAGTATTAAGTAGCACAGCTAATGCAAGCATCATCCCACCTTCAGCAAGCATTTTAACGTTAAATTTTTTTATCATAACACAACCTCCTTAAAAAATAAATACCCATTCCGCATTGGGAATGGGTATCAATAATCATAGTAACAATTAATACTCACACTTCCCTCCGCTAGCATTACCTAGTTCAGGTTATAAGGGTCAAGTATAAAACTTTCTCAGCTTACGCTCCCCTAGTGTTTTTTATTTATTCATTTACTTTAATATATCATAATATTAATTACTTTACAAATAGATTTTTAAACTCCTTTGTTCTCTTCACAACATCTTCAGCTCCAAATATTGCAGAACCAGCTACTAAAATGTCAACTCCTAATTTAGATAGTTCTAATGCATTATCCAACTTAACACCGCCATCAATCTCAAGTAGAATTTTTGAATTTCTTTCATCAATAAGCCTTCTTGTATCTATAATTTTATCAACCATTGATTTAATAAAGGATTGTCCACCAAAGCCTGGATTTACTGTCATAATAAGAATTAAATCTAAATCTTCAAGTATATACTCTATCGAACTTAATGGAGTAGCGGGATTAAGTGAAACACCAGCTTTTATTCCGTGGGACTTTATCTCTTGAATGGTCCTATGAAGGTGTGTCGTTGCTTCAGCATGTACAGTTAGTATATCTGCTCCCGCATCAACAAAGTCCTTTATATATCGTTCAGGTTTATCTATCATAAGATGTACATCAAAAGGAATTGATGTTATTTTTTTTAACTTTTTTATTACTGGTGGACCAAAGGTAATATTTGGTACGAAGATACCATCCATAACATCTAAATGTAAGTAATCAGCTCCTCCTTTTTCCACCTTTTTAATCTCGTCGGATAAAAATGCAAAGTCTGCAGACAATAATGACGGTGCTATATCTGTCATTCCTAGTACCTCCTCTTGTTTCTAATCTCGTTTAATATCATTAAATAATTTTCGTATCTGCCCTTATTTATAGTACCACTTTCTACTTTATCCTTAACAGCACAATCTGGTTCTTTGTCATGTAAACAGCTTAGAAATCTACACTCTCTACCATATTTATTAATTTCCCTAAAATATTTTCTAACATCAATTGGTTCCTCTAAGAAACTTAAGTCAAGTGAGCTAAAACCAGGAGTATCAAGCACGTAAGTATCTTCATCAACATCTAACAATTCAACGCTTCTAGTAGTATGTTTACCTCGTTTCGATTTCGAACTTATATCTCCAGTTGCACGATTAAAGTTAGGATTAATCTTGTTAAGTAATGATGATTTTCCAACTCCTGATGGCCCTGCAAATACCGTTATATGGCCTTTTAATACTTCCTTAAGTTCTTCAATGCCTATATCTAATTTATTGCTAGTCATAATAACTTTATAACCAGCTTGTTCGTAGATATTCCTAAGTTCGTTTACTTCTTCTTTTGACAAATCTACCTTGTTAAAAGCAATAACTATATTGAGCTTTAAATTCTCAATCATCAATAAGAACTTATCTAGAAGTAGTGTATTGATGTTAGGCTTTTTGATGCTCATCACAATAATGGCTTGAGTTATATTAGCGACAGGTGGTCTTATTAGTTCATTTTGTCTTTCAAGTATTTCTTCAATATATCCACTCTTGTCTTCTTCACTAATACGAACTTTAACATTATCACCAACAAGAGGAATAAGATTTTCTTCTCTAAATATTCCCCTTGCTCTGCTTTCAATTATTCCCATATCTGTCTTTACATAGTAAAATCCGCCAATACCCTTAATAATTTTTCCTTCTAACATATTACACTCCTTATGGTGCTACTGATGTTTGACTACCTTGGAATATATCATCAAAGAATATATCATATCTAGCTCCAACTTTTCCATACAATGTAATTGTAAAGATACCATCGCTTAGCTTACGTGTTTCATGGAATACAACTTTTGTTTCTCCGTCTTGAACTCTAATAATTTTAATTTCAGTATCTTCTTTATCAGGAAATGGTGTTAATGTAAATGTTGTAGGAACCTCTACATCAGAATTATCTCCTGGCTCATTATTTCCAGGCTCGTTAATTTCCTCTGGACCTGAGCTAATATATAGATCAACTGATGTACCTGATTCAAGTGTTGTTCCAGGTTCATATGATTGCCATGTGACTAATTCTTTTGGAACATTATTGCTTGGTTGAGGTGTTATATCACCTACTTCTAATCCTGCAGCTATAATCATACTCTTTGCCTCTTCAATAGGCTTATTTACAACGTTAGGCATTTGAACATTTACAATTTCAGGTCCCTCACTTATTACAATATTTATTCTTGATCCTGGAGCTAATTCAGTAAACGGTTCAGGTTTTTGTTCCATAATAGAACCTTTAGGAACTGTTTCAGAAAATCCTGGATCTATTGTTCCTATTCTTAATCCACTGTTCTTAAGTATTTCTTCTGCCTCAGCAAGAGTCTTATTTAAAATTGGAGGTACACTTACTAAATCAGGACCTTCACTTATAGTCACATTTATCGGATATCCTGTCTTAACAGTAGTATTTGGTTCTACAGATTGATGTATTACTTCTCCAGCTTCAAACTCGTCATTCTTCACTCTATCTACAACATTAAATGCTAAATTAAGCCCTTCAATTTTAGCCCTTGCTTCATCTTCTTTCATACCTACAATATTAGGTACTATAACCTCATCAATCGACAGAAATTCCTTAAGCTTAGCATAACCTAGAAACAAACTAGTAACCAAGACAAATGCCAGTAATATTCCCAAAAATACTACTCCACCACCATCTTTCTTACTTTTTTTCTTTTTATGGTTAATGTTTTTCTTACTTCTTTCTGACTTACTCTCCATTATATCATCCTCTTTAATATCTATTGCAGGAATTATTCGAGTTGCTGATTCCATATCATCATCAATCAATGGTTTAATATCTATACTCTTAATATTTTTCAAATCAGATATTAATTCTGAAATATTGTTATATCTATCACTTTGTCTTTTTTGAACACACTTCATAATAATATTTTCTAAGTTAGAAGGTATATTGATATCTAGCTTACTTGGTGGTATAATGTCTTCCTGAATATGCTTTAAGGCAACAGTAATCGGACTTTCACCATCATATGGAACCTTACCAGTTATCATCTCATACATAACTATACCCAATGAATAGATATCAGATTTTTCATCTGTATACCCACCTCTAGCTTGCTCAGGAGAAAAATAATGAACTGATCCTAGAACATTTGATGTTGTAGTAACTGTAGAAGATGTAACTGCTCTTGCGATGCCAAAATCAGTTACTTTTATTCTATTATCCTTCGTTATCATAATATTATGAGGCTTTATATCTCTGTGTACTATATGATTTTTATGGGCATGATCTAAAGCTTCAGCAATTTGTAATGAGTATCTAATAACATCATCAGCAGGTAATTTTCCCTTATTTCTAATAACTTCCTTAAGAGTGATACCGTTTATATACTCCATAACTATATAATGTACTTTTTTATTATCAACTTCCTCAGTACCAACATCATAAATATTGAGTATATTAGGATGAGACAAGCTTGCAGCTGCTTGAGACTCTCTTCTAAACTTTCCAATAAACTGTTCATCTTCAGTAAATTCATCTCTAAGCACTTTTATTGCTACGAATCTATTGAGTAGATGGCATTTTGCTTTATATACTATTGCCATACCACCCTCTCCAATTTTCTCAATTATTTCATAACGATTGTTTAATATTTTACCAATCATTTTAACACCTCGTCGCTAAATTTAATTACTATAACAGTTATGTTATCTCTCCCGCCATTCTCTTTAGCTAAAGTAACGAGTGAGTTACAAATTAAATTCATATCCTTCTCCTTGTTTTGATTTATTACTTCTAATATAGTATTCTCATCTATCATATTAGTCAGACCATCACTACACAATATTAATATATCATCTTTATGATATTCAATGGTATAAAAATCCATATTAATACTACTGCTTGTCCCTAAGGCACGAGTAATCATATTTCTTTGTGGGTGATTAACCGCCTCATCAGGAGTTATACTACCGTTTTTAATCAATTCATTAACTAAAGTATGATCTTCTGTAATTTGAAGTATCTTATTGTTTCTTACTAGGTAAGCCCTACTATCTCCTACATGTCCTATAAATATTTTTGACTTATATATATAGGCCAAGGTTATTGTAGTTCCCATACCGAAACATTCAGATTTTTCAAATGACCTTAAATATATTTTATCATTAACTGAGGAAACTGCTTCCTTAATAAAAGATTTAATGGTATTTTCTGAATCCAATTTTTCTTTATTATTTTTCAAAGTATTTATAATGCCTTCAACTGCCATACTGCTAGCAATATCACCAGCCTTATGGCCACCCATTCCATCAGCTACTATAAATAAGGGAAAATCTTTCTCTAAAGATGCAAACATACTATCTTGGTTATTCTCTCTTTTTAGCCCAATATCACTAATTGCACCAACAATCATAGTATCACCCCAAGGATTATTCTTTATCAGTAATACTTCTTCTTAACTGACCACAGGAAGCACTGATATCACTTCCCATTTCTCTCCTAATTGTAGCAGGTATATTTCTTTTTAACAAACCTTTTTGAAATCTTTCAATATGCTCTCTATTAGGTCTTTCCTCTTTATATTCCTCAATGGGATTTAGAGGTATTAGGTTAACATGTGCATTTATGCCTTTTAATAGCCGTGAAAGCTCATTTAATTCTTTTTCTCCGTCATTTACATTCTCTATTAAAGTATATTCAAATGTAAGTCTCCTATTTGTAGAATCTCCGTAAAATTTGCAAGCTCTCATTAGTTCTTCTAAACTATATCTTCTCGCTATTGGCATTATCTTAGATCTTTCATCATCAAATGGTGAATGGAGTGAAATAGACAGAGTAATAGGAAGATTTTCCTTTGCCAAATCATATATTTTAGGCACAACTCCACAAGTTGATAATGTAATATTCCTTAGACTAAGATTATGACCTTTTTCATCATGTATTATATTAATGAACTTTAAAACATTATCATAATTATCTAGAGGCTCTCCACTCCCCATAAGTACTATATTTGAAATTGTCTCATTAGTATCCTTTTCTATCATATATACTTGATTTAGCATTTCAGCAGGTGTTAAATTTCTAATGAGTCCTTCTTTTGTAGAAGCACAAAACATACATCCCATTTTACAACCAACTTGTGTTGAGATACATACAGAGTTTCCATGTTTATATTGCATAAAAACACTTTCTATAATATTTTTGTCCTCTAACAGAAATAAATATTTCTTTGTGCTATCTATTTTTGAGTCAAATCTCTTATATATTTCAATTGTATTTACTTTTGCTTTTTCTTTAATTTTAATCTTAAGCTCTTTTGGCAGCTGATTTAAGGAGTCAAGTTCAAGATTTTTATGTCGATTAAAATAAGTAAAAACTTGTTCTCCCCTATATGACTTTTCACCAATGCTCACCATATAATTTTTAAGCTCTTCTAAAGTCATACTATTTAATTCAAATTTGCTCATTATAACACCAATCCTTATCTAAATATTATACATAAAAAGATTGAATTAATCTATCCTAGTTTTACCATTTTAGCTATAAAAAAGCCATCTGTACCATGTACATTAGGGTATAATTGTATATATCCTTTGCTACATGTATTTATTTTTTCAGAATTATACAGTTCATTTTCTATTGATACCAATTTAAATTCTGGATTTTGTGCCAAAAATTTCTGTACTATGTTAATATTCTCTTCATCTACTATTGTACAAGTACTATACAATAAAACCCCATTATTTTTAACATATTTTTTTGCAACTTCTAATATTTTAAATTGTAAGTCTGATAATTCTTTAATGTCATTTAGTGTTCTAGTCCATTTAATCTCAGGTTTTCGTCTAATAAGGCCTAATCCTGAACAAGGAGCATCTACAAGACAATAATCTACTTTATCTACTAATTCCTCATCTAATTCAAGGGCATTATAAACTTGAGCATCTATAATATCTGCTCCAAGTCTTTTCTTATTTTCATTGATTAGTTTAATTTTATGCTCAAACAAGTCTCTAGATATAATTTTCCCTTTATTTTCCATATATTGCGCTAAATGAGTAGATTTCCCACCAGGAGCACTACAGATGTCTAAAACTAAAGAGTTTTCTTTTGGAGCCATAATCTGACCTACAAGCATGCTACTTTCATCTTGAATAATAAAATATCCTTTCTTAAATTCTTCACTGCTAATAATTCCACTAGGATTTTCTATAATCAGAGCATCTTTTGCATATTTCCCTTCATTTATAATAAATCCTTTATCTGAAAGTTTTTCTATTAATTCACTCTTTGTTACTTTCAATGTGTTTACTCTTATATTTAGCTTTGGTGTTGAATTATTAGCAATTAAAAGACTTTCTGTAAATTCATAACCAAAATCATTTATAAATTTTTTTACTAAGAAGGTAGGATGAGAGTATTTAGTGCTTAAATACTCCAACTTATCTTCCAATTCAATTTTCATATAGCTTTCTTTATTTCTACTTATTCCTCTTAATACACCATTTACAAAGCCAATTGTACCCTTATGACCATATTTCTTTGCTAATTTAACCGATTCATTAACAGCAGCACTCGTAGGAACCCTGTCCATAAAAACAAGTTGATATATTCCTAATCTTAAAACATCTAAAATAACAGGATGAATTCTCTTTAATTTGATCTTTGAGGCTTTTGATAAAACATAATCTAAGTATATTCTATTTTCTAGTACTCCATAAACTAACTCTCGAATAAAGCTTTCATCTTGCTCAGATAATTTATTATGAGCAACATGTTTTGAAATTGATAAATTTGAATAACTAAAGTTCTTGTGGACGTCCTGTAATATATTTAAAGCTACTTCTCTAGAATTCATAACTCCTCTCCTCCTATACATTAAAAAAAGGGGTTTATCTCCCCTTTAATCCCTTCTATTTCTAGTAAGAAAAAATATTCTAGCTAATTCACCAATTGCAGTTAATGTAGCTGCTACATATGTCAATGCAGCAGCACTTAATACTTCTTTGGCTGGTCTAATGTTCTCAACTGGAGAAATTCCATTTTCTAACTGAACAAGTGCTCTTTTACTGGCATTGAATTCAACAGGCAAGGTTATAACCTGAAATAAAACCACAGCTAGGAATAATATTATTCCTAAATCTATAAAAAATGCATTAAGAATAAATCCAAGCATTATAAAAATCCAAACCATTCTAGATCCAAAATTAGCTATAGGTGCAATATTATTTCTTAATATAAGAGGCATATATCCCTCAGCATGTTGCAAAGCATGACCAACTTCATGAGCAGCGACACTCATAGCTGCTATACTGCTTCCTCCATAAACGTTATTTGATAACCTAACTATTTTCTTTCTTGGATCATAATGATCTGTTAATTTTCCATTTACCTGTTCAACATAAACATCATATAAACCATTTCTATCTAAGATAAGTCGTGCAATTTGTGCTCCAGTTAAACCAGTATTGCTTGGTACCCTTAAATATTTATTAAAAGCTGTATTAATTTTTGCCTGTGCATACATTGCCAATAGAAGTGCTGGAAGTACAAATATGAAGTACGAAAGATAATATTCACCACTATATCCATAACCATAATAAAACATACTAACTCCCCTTTCTATTCTAGAATTACTCCTTCGTCAATGCTGTTGCCTGCTAAATACTGACTTACAGTAAGTACTTTCTTGCCAGGAAATTGCAATTCCTTAATTATAATATATCCATCTTTAACATTTACATATATTCCGTTCTTATTAACCTTTTTTATCTGACCATATGTACCGTTATTGTCATCTCCGATATATTCGACTTTATGAATTTTTACGGTTTCACCTTTGTATTTTGTATATGCAACTGGCCATGGCTTAAGTCCCCTTACTAAATTAAATATTTCTCTACCTGATTTTCCCCAATCGATATGACCAGTATCTTTAAAAATCATTGGAGCATAGCTTGACTTACTATCATCTTGTGGTATAAAATTTGCATTTCCTTCAACAATTTTATTTATAGCTTGTATTATCAATTCACCTCCAATAGTAGCTAACTTATCATGAATGGTCACATAATCATCTTCATCATTTATTTTTATTGATTTACTTAATATAACATCTCCAGTGTCTAAACCTTCTTCCATCTTCATAATAGCTATACCTGTTTCAACTTCTCCATTTATAATAGCCCAATTAATAGGTGCAGCACCTCTATATTTTGGTAATAGTGACGCATGAACATTTAAGCAATGATATTTAGGCATATAAAGAATATCCTTCTTTAAAATTTGGCCATAGGCAGCTACTATTATAAAGTCAGGCTCACAGTTCTTTATTTTATCAATAGATTCCGTATCATTTACACTTTCAGGCTGATAAACCTCAAGGCCAAGCTCTAAAGCTTTAGCCTTGACTGGAGTATTTTGCAACTTTTTACCTCTACCCTTTGGTTTATCTTTTTGAGTTATAACCAATTTTATATTATGACCTGCATTATACAAATATTCCAATGTCGGAACAGCAAATTCAGGTGTACCCATATAAACAATATTCATATTATTACTACTCCTCTTCAGAATTATCATCTTTATTAAGCTCAAATGTTTCTAATGCTTTATCAGTATATAATATGCCATCCAAGTGATCAATTTCATGGCAGAATGCTCTAGCTGTATAACCAGTAGCTTCATATACCTTTGACTCTCCATTTTCGTCTAGATACTTAATCTTAACCTTCTCAGGTCTCTCTACTTTTCCACTCAAATCAGGGATTGAAAGACAACCTTCGAAATCTACAATTGAACCACTTGCTTCTATTATCACAGGATTAATTATTTTTAATACTTCCTCACCAACATCAATTACCACTGCCCTTCTTAGAATTCCTACTTGCGGAGCTGCAAGACCTAGTCCATTTGCCGCTCTCATAGTTTCAACCATGTCATCTAAGAGTATCTTTATTCTATCATTTATTTCAGTAATCTCTTTTGATTTTTTTCTTAGTATTGGATCTCCATCAAGCCTTATTTCTCTTAATGCCATAGTAACCTCCTATAATATTGTATTTGGATTAATATCTATACTGATTTTAACCCCGTTTTCTTTTATTTTGTATTCATCAGATATACATACCCTATTTAGTAGGTTTTTTAAACCTTCCATCTCACTATCGCTGGCTTTTATAATTATCTGCCATCTATAATTATTCTTAATCTTTTCAATTGGAGCTGGATTTGGACCTATCAAATAATTCATATATAACTCTTTGTATTTTTCTATAGTATGCTCTTTAATTATATCATAAATCCTAATGCTCATAAGTTTAACCAAATAATTATTTTCACCATATATTAATATACTAATAAGATTTATAAAAGGTGGGTATAAAAATTCTTTTCTTAAAGCAATTTCAGTGTTAAAAAAGCTAATATAGTCTTGTTTCTTAGAACAAATTATACTGTAATGATCTGGATTGTAAGTTTGTAGTATTACTTTCCCAGGGGTATCACCTCGCCCTGATCTACCAGCTACTTGGGTTATTAATTGGAATGCTTTTTCCGGGGACCTATAATCAGGTAAGTTAAGTGTAGTATCTGCTGCAATTATCCCTACTAAAGTTACATCTGGAAAATCCAAGCCTTTTGAAATCATCTGAGTTCCTATCAAAATATCAATTTTTTTGCTTTTCATAGACTCTAATATCTTCTCGAAACTTCCTTTAGCTACTGTAGTGTCGCCATCCATTCTCTCTATTCTAGCGGTAGGAAATAACTTTCTAGTCTCCTCCTCAACTCTTTCTGTACCGATTCCAAAGTACTTAATGTATTTACTTCCACATTCAGGACAAGTATTGGGTATTTCTTCAGTCTTACCACAGTAATGACATCTTAATCTGTTTATATTACGGTGATAGGTCATTGAAATTTCACAGTTTGTACATTTTATTACATAACCACATTTTCTACATGAAACAAAAGATGAAAATCCTCTTCTATTTAAGAACAAGATAGATTGCTTGCCACTATCAAGATTTTTTCTTAATTCATTATAAAGCTCAAGGCTAAAAATAGATTTATTTCCTACTTCTAACTCCTTTCTCATATCAACTAAGGAGACTTTTGGTAAATCACTTTTAGTAGCTCGTTCTCTTAATTCTAATAGCACAAACTTTTTATTAATTGCACGATAATAGGTCTCAACTGATGGAGTTGCAGAACCTAAAACAACTATTGAATTTTCTAATTCATTACGTTTTAATGCCACTTCTATAGTATCATATTTTGGATTTTGTGATGACTTATAGGTATCTTCATGTTCCTCATCTATTACTATAAGACCAAGATTACTAAAAGGTGCAAATATTGCAGACCTAGCTCCAACTGCAATTTTTACTTTGCCCTCTTTAATACTTCTCCATTGATCAAACCTTTCTCCTTGACTAAGTTTACTATGAATCACAGCTACCTCATCGCCAAATCTTCCAACAAATCTTTCAATAGTCTGAGGTGTCAAGGATATCTCAGGTACAAGAATAATTGAATCCTTATTGCGCTTTAACATTTCTTCTACCAACTGTAGATATATTTCTGTTTTCCCACTTCCTGTAACTCCATGAATTAAAAAATTGCTACTTTTATTACTTTCAATTGACTCTATTATATTATAAAAAACACTATTTTGTTCTTCATTAAAAACAAACTTCTGATATGGGCTTATTTCTTTTTTTATCGGATTTCTTGTTACTTCCTTTTGAAATATTGTTACTAGGTTTTTCTTCTCCATAGAACGCACAGTACTAAGTGTAGTGTTTAAAATTTCTAATAGCCTACTTAGTTCAATTTCACTAACCTTTGTTAAATATTCATATATTTCCAACTGTTTAGTACTTCTTTTACCAATTAATTCTATAGCTTTATCATAGGCAATAGAATCATCAAGCTTAATATATTTAATATACTTTTTTTGTATAGTAGTTTTTACATCCATGTAAATATCAATGATATTTTTATTTTTCAAACCTATTAATATTTCGTTTATATTTGCTATTCTAAGGTTCTTTTTTAATTCATCCAGCAAGATGGTTTTACTTGTTAATAGATATTCAATTATTTTATTCTCATCAGAATTTAATTTATACTCTTTATCGATATAATTTAATTCAATAAAAACATTTATTTCTTTATAGTCACCTGGTGGAAGTACCTGTTGCAGCGCATCAAGATATGGTGAAAGATACTTGTCCTTCATCCATAATCCTAACTGGATCATTTCTTTTGACACCAAAGGTTCTGTATCAATAAGGTCGATTATAACCTTTACTTCATAGTCTTCAGTAAAATTATCAAGGATTCTTATTATAAATCCTTTAATTGGCTTATTACCACGGCCAAAGGGAACTATAACCCTCATTCCTTCTTTTGCAATGCAGCTAAAATTACCTAAACTGTATGTAAATGGTCTATCAACCTTTGAAGCCCTGTTATCTACTATTATCTCTGCATACTTCATCTAATCATGCCTTTCTACATACACTTAAGTTATTAAAGGCTAGATAATTTATCTAGCCTTCTCTTCTAAAATATTATAAACCTTATCCAGAATTATCTTTGATAAATGTTTTTTATCCATTAAAGGATGTTCTTCTATATTACCTTTTTTATCTATAATTGTTGCTATGTTTGTATCATTTTTGAATCCTGCTCCTGGCTTAGTAACATCATTTGCAACAATAAAATCAAAATTCTTTTTCTTTAATTTACTTAGCGCATATTCAATCAAATTATTTGTCTCTGCTGCAAAACCAACTATTATTTGATTCTTCTTCAAACTGCCATAATGAGCTGCTATATCAGGATTTCTTATAAATTTTAAATCCAAAATGTCATTTCCCCCATCACTTTTCTTTATTTTTACAGGACTTACAGTTATCGGTTTATAATCTAAAGGAGCAGCAGATTTTATCAATACATCACAATTGTCAAAATACTGTCCAACTGCATTAAACATTTCCTCAGTGGTATTGACTTTGACAAGCTCAACTCCATCCGGAGGTGTCAATGTTGTAGGGCCTGATATAAGAACTACATTAGCTCCTCTATCAACAGCCTCTTTAGCCAAATTATAGCCCATCTTTCCACTTGAATGATTGGTCATGTATCTTACTGGATCAACTGGCTCTATAGTAGGTCCAGCTGTTATTACTACTTTTTTGCCCAATAAATCTTTTCTTATAAAACTATTAATAACATATTCTACAATTTCACTTGGCTCGGCCATTTTTCCTTCTCCATAATCTCCACAAGCAAGTCTTCCCACTCCAGTCTTAATAAATTCATGGCCTAAATTCTTTAATTTATTCATATTTTCCTGAAATATTGGATTGTTATACATATTTGTATTCATTGCAGGTGCATAAATAACTTTAGCCTTAGAAGCCATGACGGTAGTTGTAAGTAAATTATCTGCAATTCCATTTGCTATTTTCCCTATAGTATTAGCAGTCGCTGGTGCAATTAGTATTATATCGGCTTTTTGAGCAAGCGAAACATGTTCTACATCAAAATCAGAAACCAATCCAAACATTTCAGTATGGACCTTATTTACAGACATAGTCTGAAAGGTTAACGGGGTTACAAATTTAGTAGCAGCTTCAGTCATTATGACCTCAACATTTGCATGCTGTTTCACTAGTCTACTAACTAAATCAGCAGATTTATACACAGCAATGCCTCCAGTAACTCCCAAAATTATATTTTTACCTTTTAACATCATTACACCTACTTTATGCTATTTATGTTTGGGCTTTCATACTCTAATTTGCCTTCAAGTAATTCTTCAAGTGCTATGGTAACAGGTTTTTTAGAATTTGTCTCGACTAATGGTTTTGCTCCATCTATTAATTGTCTTGCTCTCTTAGATGTTACCATTACTAATGTATATTTGCTTTCACCTTTTGCTAATAAATTTTTCAAAGATGGATTTAACATTTATTTTCCTCCTTGTTTTAAAACATTTAATTTTATGTCCTTATGCCTTTTTACTCTTAATTTTTCAGAATGAATTATAGCCTCAATATCTTTAACTGCGTTTTCGACTTTATCATTAACTACGAAGAAGTCATATTCCCCGACAAAATCCAACTCTTTAAACGCATTTGCAAATCTTCGATTTATGTCTTCTTCTGTTTCTGTACCTCTCTTTATAATTCGATTCTTTAATTCATCCATAGTAGGAGGTAATAAAAATATAAATACTGCTTCTTTATAATTTTTCTTTATTTGTAAAGCTCCTTGAACGTCTATTTCAAGTAAAACAATTTCTCCTTTTTCAATTTCATCTAATACAAATTGTTTTGGTGTACCATAATAGTTAGCATGTACAAATGCAGATTCTAAAAATTCTCCTTTTTCCTGCATTGATTTAAATTCTTCCTCCGATAAGAAGAAATAATTTTCACCATTTACTTCATTTGGTCTTGGTTTTCTAGTAGTTGCAGAAATAGAAAATTTAATATCTTTACGTTTTTTTAATAGTGCTTGACTAACAGTACCCTTTCCACTACCGGACGGTCCTGATAATACTAGTAAGAAACCTTTTGACAATTTACTCCACCATCTTTCTATATTATTCATTTGTTTTACCATTAATCCTATTTGCTATAGTCTCAGGTTGTACAGCTGTTAAAATGATATGATCACTATCTGTTATAATAACAGCCCTGGTTCTTCTACCATAAGTTGCATCAATGAGTAATCCTTTATCTCTTGACTCCTGGATGAGCCTTTTTATTGGAGCAGACTCAGGACTTACAATCGAGATAATTCTATTAGCTGACACAATATTCCCAAATCCTATATTGATTAGTTTGATTTCCATCCTTCCCTCCTATTACTCAACATTTTGAATTTGCTCACGAATTTTTTCTATTTCAGATTTTATATTAACTACATACTTAGCTATTATAATATCATTTGCTTTGCTTCCAATAGTATTTATCTCCCTATTCAATTCCTGAATTAAAAAGTCTAATTTTCTACCTACTGAAACATCTTCATTTAAGATTGCTCTAAATTGCTTTATGTGACTATATAACCTTACAATCTCTTCATCTATGCTGCTTTTATCGGCAAAAAAAACAATTTCATTACATAGTCTTTCCTCATCTAATGAAATATTATCATCAAGTAAGTTCTTTATTCTTTCTCTTAACTTTTCTTTATACTCTAAAACAACCTCTGGTGCTCTTTCTTCAATAAATTTAACATCTGATTCAATTTTATCTAATTTAAGAAGGATATCATTCTTTAATTCTGTCCCTTCTGCTATTCTCATCTCTATTATATTATCTAATGCAATATCTAAAGCTTCTTTTAAAGTATTCCATATAATATCTTCATCTAAATCCTTTTTTTCTGTCTTAATAACTTCTGACATATTAAGAATATTGCCTAGTTTTATATCATCATCAATATTTAACTCCTTAGTTAAATTATCTAAAGCTTCTTTGTATGCTTTAGCAAGTGGTATATCCACTTTAACATCAATAGCAGATTCATTAATATACTCTAGATTTATGTAAACGTCAACTTTTCCTCTGCTTATTATATCTTTAATTGTCTTTTTAATCTTTTCTTCTAAATAAGATATATGTCTTGGAATTTTAATCGATATATCACTATACCTATGGTTAACAGCTTTTATCTCAACTTTAAACCTATAAGAATCATTTGATGATTCACCTTTACCGTACCCTGTCATGCTTTTTATCAATTGGTTTCACCTCTAAGTTTTGTTTAATTATTTATTATAATGGCGATTATATAAATATTCTATAATTTATTAAAAATAATTAATATTTGCTTAAATTTTAAGATATTAGTCAATGGCTTTATAATTCTTTAAGTTAATGGTATACTGTAAATATTCTAACTAATGGAGGATTGGATGATGTCTTTTGATGGTATTGTAACTAACGCAGTTATTAGGGAATTAGCTGATTCAATAAATGGTGGTAGAATTGATAAAATCTACCAACCAGAAAAAGATGAAATTATGTTTACAGTTCATAATAAAGGTGAAAATTACAAAATTGTACTTTCAGCAAGTAGCAATAATCCAAGGATATATATTACTAATATTAGCAAAAAAAACCCTATAAATCCACCAATGTTCTGCATGCTATTAAGAAAACATTTAACCGGCGGTATTGTACTTAATATAGAGCAATATGAGATGGATAGAGTTGTTTTTATCGATGTATCAGCAAATGATGAACTTGGGCAACCTACCGAGAAAAGGCTAATAATTGAAATTATGGGTAAACACAGCAATATTGTATTAATAGATAAAAAAAATCTTAGGATTATAGATTCAATTAAAAGAGTAACAGAGGATATGTCTAGAGTTAGACAAATTTTACCTGGTTTAATATATGAATATCCACCTATTAAGGATAAAGTAAATCCAAGATATACTAATTATAATGAATTTATAGATTTAATAAAAAATGAAAGTAAAAATACTCCTATTTATAAATTTATCTATTTCAACTATTTAGGCCTGAGTCCACTTATAAGTAAAGAAATATGTTTTTTATCAAATATTGAAATTGATAGAACTATTAATAGTTTAAGTGATGAGGATTTATTAGTCATTTACAAAAATTTCATAAACATTATGGAAAAAGTAAATAACGGTTCTTATACACCTATGTTTATAACTACTAATAACACGATGGAAATTGTAGCTTTTCATAGTATAGATATCAATCAATTTGGAAATAAGAACAAAGTATATATTAAAAGCATTTCTAAAGTGCTAGACATGTACTATAGTAAAAAAGATATTCTAGATAGAATAAGTCAAAAATCTATATCTATTAAAAAAACTGTACAAATAAAGCTAGATAGAGCAAAAAGTAAGTTAGGAAAACAAATGGAAGAACTGTTGGAAAGCAAAGATAGGGAAAAATACAAGATCTATGCTGATTTAATATCTGCAAACATATATAAAATACCAAGAGGTGTAGACAAAATTGAATTGGAAAACTTCTACGATGAAAACCTTGGTACTATAGAAATACCCTTAGATGTGAAAATTTCAGCTGTTGAAAATGCACAAAAATATTATAAAAAATATTCTAAATTAAAACATGCAAATAAGTTGTTATTAGAACAAATACCTGAAACTCAAGCAGAAATTGAATATTTAGAGAATGTATTGTTAAGTATGGAAAATGCAACAAAAGTTGAGGAACTGGATGAAATAAAAGAAGAGCTAATTAGCGAAGGCTATATAAAGGGAAATGAAAAGAAAATAAAGAAAAAGAAAGAAAGTGTTTCTTCACCTCAGCATTATATTTCTTCAGATGGATTTAATATTTACGTAGGTAAAAACAACCGCCAAAATGACTACTTAACTCTAAAATTTGCTCATAAAGAAGATTTATGGTTACATGTTCAAAATATGCCTGGCAGTCATGTTATTATAAAATCTGAAGAAAAAGCAATACCGGATTCAACTATTGAAGAAGCTGCTATGCTTGCTGCTTACTTTAGTAAGGGCAAAAATAGCAACCATGTTCCAGTTGATTATACAAAAAGGAAAAATGTTAGAAAACCAAAAAATGCCAAAACCGGAATGGTAATATACGACAATTACAAAACACTAATAGTAAATCCTTCTTTGGAAGCTATACAAAAATTAAATAAAGTAGAAGATTAATTACTCTTCTACCTTTCCTTTATTACTACTTCATCTATTCCATCTGTTTCAATAAACTCAACACCTACAATTTCGTTTTTGGAAGTAGGCAGATTCTTTCCTACAAAATCGGGTCTTATAGGTAATTCTCGATGTCCTCTATCAACAAGAACTGCAAGCTGTACTTTTTTTGGTCTACCCTTATCCATAATGGCATCAAGTGCAGCTCTAACTGTTCTACCCGTATAAATAACATCATCAACTAAAACAACAATTTTATTACTTATAATTCCATTAAACTCTTCATTTACTCGAGGAACTTTGTCAATCTCCTGTAAATCATCTCTATATAAGGATATATCTAATGTATATACGGGTACAGAACGACCTTCTATTTCTTCAATCTTTTTACCAATTCTATTGGCCAAAGGTATCCCCCTTGTCTTAATACCAACTAGAACTATATCTTCTATTCCCTTATTTCTCTCAAGGATTTCATTAGCTATTCTTGTAATAGCTCTAGATATTGCTTTTTCATCCATAATTACAGCCTTAGTTTTCAACTAATCACCCTCTTTTATCAAGTTTTTCTAAAACTTCTTTAAATGTATTTGGAATATCACATTCAAATTCCATTCTTTCTTTAGTACTCGGATGTATAAATCCAATTTTTCTCGCATGTAACAATTGCTTGTTTAAATTAAACTCATTCTTCCCATTAGAATATATTGGATCCCCCACTACTGGGTGACGCATATCTGAAAAATGAACTCTGATTTGATGTGTTCTACCAGTTTGAAGTCTTACCCTAACTAAAGTGTATTTGGAATATCTTTTTATTACCCAGTAGTTTGTAATCGCTTCTTTACTATTAGTATAAATTACCGTCATTTTCTTTCTATCTTTAGGATCTCTTCCTATTGGCTTGTTGATTTCACCAGAATCATTGTTAATAACACCATGAACTAAAGCTATATATTCTCTGTATACTTTCCTATCCTTTAACTGATTTGATAGCTCCCTATGAGCGTTATCATTTTTAGCTACTACTAGTAAACCTGAGGTGTCCTTATCCAGTCTATGTACTATACCTGGCCTTATAATTCCATTAATTGTAGACAGACTATCAACATGATAGAGCAAAGCATTTACCAAAGTCCCACTATAATTACCAGGAGCAGGATGTACAACCATATCTTGAGGTTTATTTATAACTACAACATCAGAATCATCATATACTATATCTAATGGAATATTCTCAGGGGCAAGTTCGAGTGTTTTTGGCTCTGGTAAATCTATATAAATATAATCCCCTTCTTTTACAATATAACTTGCCTTCTTATAAAGCCCATTAACGTTGACCCTTTTGTCCTTTATCAATTTTTGTACATATGTTCTCGAAATTTCATCTAACTCAGAAGAAATATAATAATCTAACCTTTCATTAGATTCTTCATCTACATATAGTTCAATTAGTCTCATATATAACCTCTTATATCTCATATTTCTCAAATAGCACAATATATATAATCAATATCGTACCGCAAACTATAAAAATATCTGCAATGTTAAAGACAGGGAAATCATAGATATTAAAAATATTTACTCTAAAGAAATCTACAACATATCCTAGTCTTATTCTATCAATAAAGTTGCCAATAGCCCCACCAAGAAATAATGCAATAGAAAACTTTGAAATTTCTGAAAGAGTTTTATAATTCTTGTATAGGAAAAATACTAAAAATAACAAAACAATAGAAGTAATAATTATAAACAAAATTCTTCTCTGCTGTAATATTCCAAAAGCAGCTCCATAATTTTCAACATATCTTAATTCAAAATAATTTTTTATAATAACATATGGCTCTTGTCCTTTTAATTGATTTATTGCAACAAATTTAGTTATCTGGTCTACAGCAATTATTATTGCTGTTAATAAAATGTATAACAATTATTCATCCCCCTATTTCAATCTATTACTATAATATATTAAAATTTTAGGTATTTCAATAGTTTAGAATGATAATAACCTCTTTAGTAAAAGAGGTTATTATTTTAAGGTTTCATCATAATACTCTTGAGATATATTTTCTACATCTAACTCAGCACTTTCATTCTGTTCGTCTACAATACCTATATAATCACCAGTCGAGAAAGATGGATCACCTGGCACCATTTCATACTGCGCAAGGTCCTGATAAGCATCTTCTCTATCATAAATTAATTCTTCTTTATTTTGACTATATGCAGTCAAATAATCATCATCAATAGATTCAAACATGTTAGTCGAACTAGCAATCTCCTCAGAACATTCTAAGCAGGTTTTTACATATGGAATTGCTTCTAGCCTACTTTCATTTATTTCCTTATTGCAATATTTACAAACTCCATATTCTCCACTTTTAATATCCTTTAAAGATTCTTCTATTTCCTGTAATTGAATCTTTAAATTATTTTTGAACCCCTCATCTTGCTCCTTCATAAAAACTTCGGTCCCAATATCGGCAGGATGATTATCATACTTGGATAATTCATTATAATAATTATCCATGGAACCATATTCCTCCATATTTGTTAGATTATTTAAAGTTTTTAACACCTTTTTCTTCTCATCTATTAATATTTCTTTAAAATGTTGTAATTTTGATTTTTCCATGGGTATATCCTCCATATTAAATTGTGTCATTTTTAATATTCCCCATAGAAAATAATTAATTCTACAACAAATAAAGGAGCATTAAGCTCCCATATTATCAACTTCTTCAACTATTATCTCCTCTGCAATTGCCTCATCTTCATTTGTCTTATAAAAGTCGTCTAAAGCAATAAGTTGAGATTGAAGGAATGATTGATATCTTGCTTTAAACATATATATTTCTCTTTTTAAACTTTCATACTCTTTCTTAATATTTCTTACATCCTCATGAGCTTGATCAATCAATTTTTTACCAGAAAGTTCTGCGTCATTTATAATATTTTCTGCCTTCTGCCTAGCTGATGAAATTACATCATCAGCAGTTGATTGTGCCACAACTAATGTATTTTTTAATGTTTCTTCCATAGTATTATATTGTCTAATTTGATCGGATAACATATTAACCTTATCTTTCAATTCAATATTTTCCTTATAAATTCTTTCATAATCAATTATTATCTCATCTAAAAATGTATCTACTGATTTTGCATTATAACCAAATATAGATCTCTTAAACTCCTTATTTTGAATATCCAATGGCGTTATCATCAAATCACTCCAATTATATTAATATTCGAACGGTTACTAGAAGCCTTCCTTTTTTACTCACACCATCAATTGAATGCAAAATTGACCTTCCATACCCTTTAGCTGATATTATATCACCTGTTTTTAATTCTCTAGAAGGTTTAGTAATTTCCTCCCAATTTACTTTAACTTTCCCAGATTTTATCATATTAATACTATCCTGTCTTGAAAGATTATAAGTTGTACTTAAAACAACATCCAATCTAAGAGATTGAACAAATTTATTTATCACTTCATACTCAATTTTAGGTTCTTTAAGATCTTCTTGAGCAACTTCAATTACTTTAACATTCTTATTTCCAATCTTTTCAAGATTATAGAGTATGAAATCTCCAATTTCTTCCTTAACTATTACATCCACATGATCATCATGTATTTGAATATCTCCTATTTTTGGTCTATTTATTCCCAAACCTAAAATAGCTCCTAAAAAATCCTTATGTAACAAGCTATTAATATCGCCAATTATACGGAGAAATTTCAATTTATTATCTAGATCATTTTCAATATAATAAAATGGATAGATGATGATAATTTTTCTTTCGCTGTTACTTGTCCCTCCAAATTCCAAATATTTCAAGTTATTAAATCTATTTAAAATTGATTTGGCCAAGAATCTTTCAAAAGGATCTAGAAAGTCAGTATATTCTATAGTATGTTGATTTATAGAAATTTCGATTTTATCCAATAGTTTTCTCATTATAATTTGCTTATTTATATCCTTAATATGAGAGATATACTCTTCTTTGTTTAGCTTCATAGTTACCTCAATATATTAAAAATTATCGACTCTACTATTTGCAACAAAATAATCGCTATCCATGGAGAAAAATCAAACATACCCCTGTCCAGTCCAAGTTTGTGTAAAATTATTTTTGATGGCATCATTATCGGTTCTGTTAGTTCATATACAATTCTTACAATTGAATTGTTATAGGAAATTCTAAAAATATTCATGATAACTCTAACTAAAATCAAAATTTCAATAAGCTCAAAAAATATTTCTAATGTTCTAAATAATATAGTCATCTACTACTCCTTTAAGAAATTACCAAGGGAAAATACCCCTGCTTTTTAACTCATCTTTTAATCCATCTATTTCAACGTTGCTTGGTGCAAGAATGAAAATATCCTTATTTACCTTCTGTATTTTTCCTTCAATTGCATATAATCCTCCATTTATGAAATCAAAAATCTGTCTTTTAACACCTGCATCTAGTTGTTCGAAGTTTACAACTACAGCCTTTCTTGATTTTAAATCGTCTACAATTTCAGGAGCTTCCTCATAACTTAATGGTTCATGAACAGCTATTTTCATATTACTATTAGTATGGATATTTACCACCTTATTATTAAATCTTTTTGTTGTAGTTGCTGGAGGGATATCTAATACCTCCTCCTCTTCTTGCTCTTCAACAAACTCTTCCTCATAGTCATCAATTCCAATAAAATATTTAAACTTGTCCATAAAATTACTCACATTAACCCCTCCTAATAATTTCTTTTTCCAAAGATTCCAGTACCTATTCTTACTAAATTTGCTCCTTCTTCAATAGCAATTTCATAATCATTTGTCATACCCATAGATAAAAAATCCATCGATATTCTTTCGTAATTTCTGCTTATTATGTCATCTTTAATTTTTGACATTGTCCGAAAGATATTACGTAGTAATTTCTTGTCATCTGTAAAAGGTGCTATAGTCATTAAGCCTCTAACTTTAATGTTTTCAAGTTTTAACACCTCTTCAATAAAAGGAATAACCTCCTCTACCTTTAACCCTGACTTAGTATCTTCCTCAGCTACGTTAACTTGCACAAGAGTATCGACAATTATATTTTTTGACTTAGCTCTTTTATCAATTTCTTTTGCCAAAGATATTCTATCTAGTGAATGTATTAAGCTTATTTTATCAAATATGTATTTTACCTTATTTGTCTGAAGATACCCAATCATATGATAATTTATATTATCACCTAATAAAGGTATTTTTGTTTGCAATTCTTGTACTTTATTTTCCCCAATATCTTTAACTCCTAGAGCAATTGCTTCTTTAATTCTTTCTACATCTATAGTCTTGGTAACTGCTATTAACTTTACGTCATCATTCCTTCCTGATTTTAACTTTGCTTTCTCAATATTTTCATTTATTATAAGCAAATTATCTCTAATGCTAATTTTGAAACACTCCCTTATCTTAATATTTCTCCTTCTAAGACACTTGAAGGATCAAGAAAAATTTCATCATATAATGTTACAGTTTTATATGATTTACCATTATTATCTTCAATATAACCATTATTATTTCCTTTATCAATTATTGTATATTCATCTACTTCTCCTAGTATGGATATTTGTTTAAATATAACAATACCACTTATATCCTTTACTAATACTCCTTTTTTTCCGTCTTTTTCAATAATTACTTTAGTAGGAATTTTTAAGCCTTCTTTTCTATAATGTATTATATTAACAATAGGAAATCTCAAATTATAATTATTATGGAGATAATCGTTAAATTTCACAATAATAACTGCCTTATTTCCACTTGTATTTATTTTAATTATCCTACCTTCTAATTCAGCATTACTATCTAAAAGTTCCACTAGTATGGAATTGCCAACCTCATATTGATTTATATCGGTAAAATCATCAATTTTTAAAGCCATGTACCATTCAAAATTGTTAATTATTTTAAATATGGCTTGTCCTGAAGATACATCGAAAGATGTATTTTTCACATTTTCAACATTGTTTTCAGTTTTATTTATGTTTTTTCCTACAATCAACTTATCATATGTATAATTTTCAAATTCCTTTGGTATAAAAACGTCCTCAAAACCATCAATTTCATATGATACAATACCTGCTTCCCTAGAAAAATATTTTACAATATTGCTATTATATAATTCTAATAATCTATCTTTTTGTTGATTAAGAGAATCAAGACTTTGATTAATTAGAGTTGAGTCTTCATTAGAACTATCGTTATTTATTTTATTCAAATTATTTGATAAATCTTCATAATTACCATCCTTGATATTAGCTTGAATGCTATCTACAAAACTCTCTATTGAATTATCATCTTTATTTTCTGTCTTTATTAAAGATCTTTCATTAGTTTCCTTTAACTTATTTATTTTTTCATTAATTTGATTAATTTCATAACTTATATTTGAATTACTATTAGCCATGCTTAAAGAAGCTATCTCTATTCCAGCAGGAACCCTTGTACCTTCTTCGATTTTAGTATCTAATTTCCCACTACCATCTGAAAAATATAATGTTTCTTTTTTGATTACAAACCCTTGAGCATTTGTCTTACTCAAAATACTACCTACTTGGGGTAACATAGTATCATCAGTCTTGCTAAACATAGTAGGTACAAGGTTTATTAAAAAATAAATTGAAATGAAAATAAACATACCAATTATAAATCTATTCTTTTTTATCAGTTTATTCTTTTTATCTGTTTGAGACATGTTTTCACCTTTTAAGCAAAAAACTTTCCATATTTGCTAATTACTTTGAATTGTAATATATTATCAATATTGAATTTTAATACCTTATTACTATAAGTAACTAGTAATATAGAGTTTTCTTTTTTAACTGCACCAATTAATATACCAATGAATCTTTCCTTATCTTTTGTAATTACCTTTATTTCATCTCCAGCTTTCAATCTCTCACCATCTAGTAAGAATTCTTTCAAATCAGTTCCATCTAAGTCTTCCTGTGTAACATATTTATTATCTATTAAAATAATGTTGTTTTTCAAGTAAAATTTTTCTTTTAAAACTACTAATATATAGCCTAGTAAGCTAGATATAAGAAGCATAATTAAAATTGTAATAATAAAATCCATTAAATATCCTCCTTCTTATGATGACTTTAGTATAACATAATTTGGGTTAATTTTAAACTGTTACAATCATAACCACCCGTAAAACGGGTGGTTTGCTCTAGCCCTATAAGGGCATGATGCT
>JAKELU010000044.1 GCA_022760735.1 Firmicutes bacterium FC7 | reverse complement strand
TCTACTAAATCCCAGATGTTTTTATACATTTCCGTTAACTCATATAATTTAAAACTCATTATTCTACCTCCTCGATTTTTTCTTGTAGTACTTTTTTCTTATGCTCTAACATATCTATTACTAATTGATATTTTTCGTTTATTACTAATACTTGAACCCCATCTAGAAATCTGATCAGTTCCTTATAGTCCTCATTGGATATCAAACGTACTTTTTTTATCTTTTCTTTTGTGGTACAATTATCTTGATTAATATTGTTTAAGCCTTGATTGAGTGGCAGCTCATGATAGGCTTTTTTTATGCTGTTTATTATTTCTATTAATTCAGCCTTCTCTTGTTTTAATTTGCTGTTTTCTGCTTTTAATTGTTCAATTTCTTCACCTAACAACCCAAATTCCGCCATTAATTGGTCATGTTGTGCATTTACTGCATCAACGCTATAGCATCCAGGGTTTTCTCTTGACATCAGCTTGTCCTCCTTTAAATTAAGGTTTTAGTGCCTGTCCAAAGAATGCTTTTGATAATACATTCTTTGAGTGTTAAGCCTTTTAATAGCTTTTTCAGCTCTTTCCTTTTCAAGTTTCTCCCTCCTTCCTATAACAGCTAGTCC
>JAKELU010000043.1 GCA_022760735.1 Firmicutes bacterium FC7 | reverse complement strand
CCCGTAAAACGGGTGGTTTGCTCTAGCCCTATAAGGGCATGATGCTTGCAATGTCTCAAGACACACTGAAAGGTCTGCCAACCGCTTTATTCTCTCAAGCCGCCCCTAAAGGGGCCCTCCTAATATTTACTTTTTTATTTTCTCCCCGGTAAATGGGTCCACAAACTCTTTCATGCTTAATTGGTCATATGCTATATCTTCTTGTAATTGTTTCTTTATATATTCTTCTATAACTTTTTTATTTCTACCTACTGTACTTACATAATATCCTTTACACCAAAAATGCCTATTACCATACTTATATTTTAAATTAGCATGTCTATCAAATATCATTAAACTACTTTTCCCTTTCAAGTACCCCATGAAACTTGACACACTAAGCTTTGGTGGTATAGACACTAGCATATGTATGTGATCTTTACATGCTTCTGCTTCTATAATTTCTACTCCCTTATATTCACATAATTGTCTTAATATCTTACCTATATCTACTTTTATCTTTCCATAAATTATTTGTCTTCTATACTTCGGTGCAAATACTATGTGATATTTACAATCCCATTTTGTATGTGATAAACTATTATTATCCACATTGGATACCTCCTTTGATTAAGTTTGGTTGGTCAGACCTAACTTTATTATATCAAA
>JAKELU010000042.1 GCA_022760735.1 Firmicutes bacterium FC7 | reverse complement strand
AGATCTGTTTTCTTGTTCTGATGAGGTCCGTTGATACCTCTATGCTCCTCTGATGTAAGGTATCTATAGTTTAGCTCAAAGTCTAATCCTCCTTGTGAACGGAAAACACAATGGTGACGTTCTATCATGTAATTCCTCCTTTGTCCATTTCCTTTAGAGTTGTTAATACTTTGCTTATGGTCTTATCTCCTACACCTTTGGTTTGGCTTAACACTTGTACTAGCTTTATTTTAAAATCAGCATTATTACCAGCTTCAACTCCAGCTTGAAATCCTTGATGATATATATTGTTTAGGTATTCCTCCATCTGCAGCCTATTAAACGTGGTTTTTATCTTCGCATATGTTTGCACATCTAATTTCAATAGAATCACCTCTAATCAACATTTGCCTTCTCCCACCTTGCTATTGCTGTTCTATATGCTCCGTTTTCTCTCATTATTTCGTCTATAGTGTCTTGTTTTAACTGAACAGTTTCAAGTAGCTTATCTATTGTCCTTTGTTTACGTTTTAATTCTTCTTGTAACTCGTCATATGCTTTTTTCCATCCTGCTACCTCTGGACAATAATATACACAACCATCAACTGGTTCATCATCAAATGGCACTTCAATATTATTTTTTATTTCATCTTCACAATCTATAGTTGTTATAGGTTCTTCATCTAATGCATATTTCCAGGTATCATTCATT
>JAKELU010000041.1 GCA_022760735.1 Firmicutes bacterium FC7 | reverse complement strand
AAATCAAAATCAAAATCTTCTAGTGTCTTTTCAAATGGGAAAGCAGATACTGCTATTTGAATCTTTGAAGCTCTATCATTTCTAAAATCTAATTCTTTTTCAGTCAAGTGTAATAATGCTTCCGTAAATGGAATTTGATTTTTAGTTATTTCCTCTATATAGTTAGGCAAGTAACTTCTAAATTTCTCTAACTTTAAAGTCTCTAGATTATTAAGTAGTTTTGTATAGCTTGTCATATTAATCACTCCTCAAGAAAAATATCCATACTCTTTAAGTTGTTTTCAATGAATTCCTCAATCCTTTCATCTGAATAATGCTTCAGAGCATCTGAACGAAGTATTTCTTTTACATGTTCTTTTTTGTAATGAAGAATTTTATCAGATATCCTATGACAAGCAATTAAATCTTTTGTATAATAGATATATATTTCAGAATCAATTTCTGAAATTGTTGTATATTTACCAATATATTTGGTAGGTACAGAGTATTTTTTCCCTTTATACCTGATCATAGATTCTTTGGATACCTTGTACTCTTTTTCGTGGTGGAAATATGATAGAAGCACATCCATTTTAGGTAAAGGGTTTAAATACTCTTTCTCTTTTTGAAATCGTAATAAAGGAACTTCATTAGTTGCTTGTGATATCTCATTATTTATCTCCATATTAAATGTATTTACTATTGCTTCTAACTCTTCAAATGTATCAAATTCTTCGTTGTAAGGGGTTAATCTATCTACTAACTTTGCCAAGGTCTCTACCTTACCTTTAGTCTCTGGTCTATATGGTCTACAGGTTATTATTTCAAATCCAGCATCTATTGAAAAG
>JAKELU010000040.1 GCA_022760735.1 Firmicutes bacterium FC7 | reverse complement strand
TTTGATAGAACTAAGCCACACGTTAATATTGGAACAATAGGACACGTTGACCACGGTAAAACTACTTTAACAGCAGCAATTACATTCGTATTAAACAAGAGATTTGGAACTGGTGAATTCGTTGACTATGCACACATAGACAAGGCTCCAGAAGAAAGAGAAAGAGGAATTACAATATCAACATCTCACGTAGAATACGAAACAGCTAACAGACACTACGCACACGTAGACTGTCCAGGCCACGCCGACTACGTAAAGAACATGATCACAGGAGCTGCACAAATGGATGGTGCTATCTTAGTAGTATCAGCAGCAGATGGTCCAATGCCACAAACAAGAGAGCATATTCTGCTATCAAGACAAGTAGGTGTACCAAAGATAGTAGTATTCTTAAACAAAGAAGACCAAGTTGACGATCCAGAACTAATCGAATTAGTAGAAATGGAAGTAAGAGAATTACTAAGCGAATATGAATTTGATGGAGACAATACACCAATTATAGTAGGATCAGCATTAAAAGCATTAGAAGATCCAGACGGAGTATGGGGAGACAAAATAGTAAAACTAATGGAAGCAGTAGATGAGTACATTCCACAACCAGAAAGAGATACAGACAAACCATTCCTAATGCCAGTAGAGGACGTATTCTCAATTACAGGTAGAGGTACAGTAGCTACAGGTAGAGTAGAAAGAGGAGTAGTTAAAGTAGGAGACAACGTAGAAATCGTTGGAATGACAGACGAAGCAAGAACAGTAGTAGTAACAGGAGTAGAAATGTTCAGAAAGCTACTTGACGAAGCACAAGCAGGAGATAACATAGGAGCACTTCTAAGAGGAGTTCAAAGAAGCGAAATCGAAAGAGGTCAAGTATTAGCACAACCAAAGACAATAAAACCACATACAAAATTTGCAGCAGAAGTATACGTACTAACAAAAGAAGAAGGTGGAAGACATACACCATTCTTCAATGGATATAGACCACAATTCTACTTCAGAACAACTGACGTAACAGGAAACATTCAATTAGAAGAAGGCGTAGAAATGGTAATGCCAGGAGATAACGCAAGATTCACAATTGAACTAATCACACCAATCGCTATAGAAGAAGGATTAAGATTCGCTATTCGTGAAGGTGGAAGAACTGTAGGTTCAGGAGTTGTTACTAAGGTTATTGAATAATAA
>JAKELU010000004.1:158264-160363 GCA_022760735.1 Firmicutes bacterium FC7 | reverse complement strand
CTTACATCAGAGGAGCATAGAGGTATCAACGGACCTCATCAGAACAAGAAAACAGATCTAAAATATAAAAGAGAAATGCAAGCACAACTAGAGAACATACTTACACATAAATATTACACCATAGAGGAATTGATTGAGATTCTGGGACTTAAAGAGAGACAAGCTAATAAGGCATTTAAGAAGTTAGTTACAGTAAAAGGGATTAAGAAGGATGCAGCTATATTCAGGTTGATGGGAAATAAGAATTATTTGGAGGAATGAGTGAATGAAAAAGTGTATAGATTGTATTCATTATAAAGAAAATTTAGATTTTGATATTTATGACACTAGCCAAGGACCTTATGCAGAATGTTTAATAGGTTCAATAGAATTTAGTGAGTTTGGAGCAGTATTCCAAGAAGTTGAGGATATAGAAATAGATTGTGAGTTTTATGAATTAGCGATATGCCATGACTCATTAGATAAAAAGGTCAATGGAAAAGAAACATTAAGAGACTTTATTAAAAATTCATATAAAGATTTTTATGGAACAGAACTAACTGATAAAGAAATAGAATCACAAGATGAAGAAAGTTTAAGAGAGTTAGTGGAACATTTAGATTATCTATGGACTAAGTAGGTGATTAAATGAAAGCTAGTTCTATAAAAATTCAATATCCTGAGGACTTTAATTCAATGGAGATAGTATTAACTACACCTAAGAGCCAGCAGACCATACAAGAGGTAATAAAGCTAAAAGAAATAATAGAAAAAGGTAAATTGTTATCTGTAGACATAAAACAATATAGAAAAAGACGAAGCCTAGATGCAAATGCTTATTGTTTTGTACTATGCCAAAAGATTGCTGAGGTAGTAGGCAGCACTAAAGAATATGTATATAAGCAAGCTATTAAGCAAGTAGGTCAATTTGAGATAGTTCCAATAAAAGATGAAGCGGTTGAGAAATGGATTCAAGCATGGGAAAGCAGAGGTCTAGGTTGGCAAACAGAGATAATGGGAGATAGCAAAATAGAAGGATATACAAACACTATTAATTACTATGGATCAAGTGTATACGATACAAAAGAAATGTCTTTACTACTCGAAGAAATAGTATCGCAAGCTAAAGAACTAGGCATAGATACCATGACAGATAGAGAAAAACTAGCATTGTTAGAAAAATGGGGAAAGGAGTAGATTAAATGGTAATGCCAGCAGGGGTTGAAGTAAAAGCTGATAAAATTGGAAATTACAAAATAGAACCAATGAAAAAAGTTATGGAAGTACCTTATGAAAAAGCACCAAAAACAGCTTTGTCAAAAAAGCAAATACAAGATGATCTACTAGAAGTAGGAAAAGAATACAAAATTATAATTCCATATAAAAAAGAAAAGGGAAGACAACATAAGACAATAATTAAAACTTTGACACTTAAAGCTTCTTATCCATATCATTATCTATTTATAGACTCCAAGGAAAATAAATTCACTTTAAATAAAATTGATTATTACCTGGGAGAGTGGGATTATGAATGCTCTTGATAGTGTTAGTATAAACGTAGCTGAAGCTATACCTTATAAGAATTTCAAAGAACGATGTAGGTTAGTAAATCAGGAATTAAAGAAGAACAGACATGTTGAAGTGTTGGACAAGCCAAAGGTTATTTACTCTACAAAGAAATGGGAGGATGAAAAAAATGGATAAAAAGTTAGAAGAAATAATAAAAGCTAAAAAGTTCCTGGAAGGTGAAGGGTTCAAAGTAATTAAAATAAATGAGTTAATGAAAAGAGATATGGATGAATGTGTTGAAATGGACTCTAACGGAGAATATAAGGATTGTATTGGTTGTCATTGTTCTATATGTTTAATGCAAAGCTATTAATGAACATAATGTTTTTTATGTGAAGTAAGAAGGGATGGGAAACTATGAGAATAGATAAAAAAAGATTCTTTGAAGGGACTTGTAAAAAATGCAAACAATACACTGGAGATAAGCCTACATTCGGCAAGTGCTTAGGGGACAAAATATATACTTGTGCAAGAATGAGGTTGTTTAATAGTAAAGAATTTGAAGATTATACTGGGATTAAAATAAGTGGAGGGAATGGATGATTAACTAA
>JAKELU010000004.1:80582-158254 GCA_022760735.1 Firmicutes bacterium FC7 | reverse complement strand
TACAAGTATTATATGCAACAGTGAAAGGAGATTATACAATGAATTTAAACGAATATCAAAGACTAGCACAAAGAACAAGCAATAAAAAAGCGGATAATATAGACCACATTTTAAATGGGCTCATGGGGTTAAATGGTGAAGCTGGAGAGTGTATAGATATATTAAAAAAATATTTCTTTCAAGGGCATGAATTGGACAAGGGAAAACTCATAGATGAGCTGGGGGATGTACTTTGGTATATAGCAGAAACTTGCGAAGGTATTGGGGTAACAATGGAAGAAGTGGCGATAAGGAATATAGAAAAGTTAAAAAAGAGGTATCCTAACGGGTTTGAAACCGAAAGGAGTGTTAAACGTAATGAATAAATATGAAAAACATATGGAGATATGCAAACAGCTTAATCAAATATACAGAGATAAAAACCATGACTATGGGGATAGCTTTGGAGAAACATTTGAAAAACTAGGGATAATATCGGCAGTTACAAGGATAACTGATAAAGTAAATAGATTACAGAGTTTATGCACTAAAGAAAATAAAGTTAAGGATGAAAGTATTATTGATACATTAAAAGATTTGGCTAACTATACAATAATGACTTTGATTGAGTTAGATAGTGACGCAATATGATTATTTATGTGAAAGAAGGAAAGGGGAGTTAAGATGAATAAACAAGTAGAAATGGCAATAGCAGTAGCAGATGGAATATTATCATTATTCAGAGATGAAGAAGATGGCGGGAATCCAAATTTTCATTACAAATTAGAGGATATAGACGCTACTGAATTTTTCACTGCTATGGTAATAGGATGCAATCTCGTATATCGCCAGTTAACCAAAATAGAAAAAAACAATCTAGAATTCACCTATTTATGCAACCAATTAATAGTACAAGATATGCTTAAAAATAAATAATGAACATTAAAGTGTAGTCTGTATCCTTTTTTTATTGAGGAAAGGAGATGATGTCAAATGATGCTAGACAAAATGCAAATAGAAAAGATTATAAACTTAAACAACCAGTTAAATAAAGATATAGGAAAATTGCAAATAAAAAACGATGTATTATTAGCTAAAAATAATCTATTACAAAAAGAAAATGAAAAGCTAAAATCAGAACTTAGAGGTAAAGACAATGAGATAAATGACTTGAAAGAAAGAATAGCATATTTAGAACAATTTAAACCTAAAGAAAAAACCATACCAATTAAGCAAAAGTGATGAACATTCCAAGTATTATGCACAGGAGGTAAAATTGGATAAAAAGATAGTACAAGCAGTATTAGAAAGGTCAAAGGGGCTATGTGAGGTATGCTATGCCCCTGGGGCTGAACTACATCACATCATTTATGGCAAAGGTAAGAGGAAACAACATGAAACTGTAGAGAGTGTAGCATTACTATGCTGGGATTGCCATAGAGGGACATATGGAGTACATGGCAGAGAAGGAAGGGAATTAGATTTAGAATTAAAAAGAAAACTACAACACGAATATTGGAAACAAGGCTATAGCTGGGAAAGCATTAGGGAAATGATGGGAGGAAAACTGTATTAGGAGGGATTGAATGGAATTAAGGGATATAACTAGAGAGCTATATCATGGTAGTAAAAGGCTAGAAGAAAGTAGCAAAGAAATATTTAATTTAGCTAAGGCTATGGCAGAAAAGGAAAGAGACTATAGAAAAGCATTAGCGGTAGAAAAGCTTAAATTAAGAGACGAAGGAATGGCAGTAGGCATGATCGATGATGTAGCGAGGGGAAATCTAGCAGATTTACGATTTGAGAGGGATTTGGCAAGAGAGACATATATAGCAGCGAAGGAAGCTATGAAAGCCATACAGGCACAGATAAATGCGTTGCAGAGCATACTGAGAATGCAACAAGAGGTGTAATATGAAGATTAAGGACAAGTATTATAAAAGCGTTGAAAAGCTACTTTACAATTACAATATGCTTAAAATCAATATAGAGATATTAAATCAGCAACTAGAAGAACTTAAAGAGGAAGAAGGAATGAAGGGGGTTGCTTATGATGATGTGAAGATAAGTGAAACAAATAAATTTCATAGTCAAACAGAAGATACAGCTATAAATAACATTGAACTAGAAGAACTGATTAATAAGAAAAAAGAAAAGCTACAAAGTAAACTAGATATGCTAAATAAACTAACAGAAGGACTTAATGAAGTAGAAAGAGAGATAATAAGAATGTACTACATAGAGGGTAAGCAATGGTGGCAAATAGCTTATGAAGTGAAATATAGTGAAAGACATTGCAGAAGAATAAGGGCGGAAGCAATAGGAAAATTAGCAGTAGGCTTGTATGGTGAAGAAGTATTAGAAATGTCCGTTTGATGTCCTTAACATAGCATAAAATAGTGTGATATAATTAAAATGTAGAAGTGTATAAATAGACAAGGACTTATCAAAATCGGTTGTTGGAATCTCACCTTTCCCCTTTCAGGTGAGATTTTTTATTTGGGGGGTAACTATGATTAAAGTAAAATGCAAATATTGTGGTTATAAAGTGGAGAAACCTAGATGGGAACATATAATTTACACTGTACGAAAGCAGGGTGGCCATGTAGGAAAGAATATTTGTCCTAGTTGCAAGAAAGAAGGATTAAGGCTTGATTGGGGTGAAGAGGAATGAAAATAGGAGAATATTTAAGGAAAAATGATATAGATACTTACAAGAAACTTAAAAAGATAGGGGAGAAACAGCAGAGGAAAAAGATTAAACTAGGGGATAGGCCAGAGAATCTTATGAAGCATAGAAGTTATAAGAGGATAGGCAGAAGAATTAGGCAGATAAAGTGGGGATAGAAATTTGAAAAGGAGCTATAGAGGCTCTTTTTTCTTGCAGTAAAAAGGAATGATGTAGATGGCAAGAGAATTTGCAAGGAAGTTTTATAACAGTAAAGCATGGAAGAAGTGTAGAGAAGCATATAAGCAATCAGTATATGGATTATGTGAGAGATGCGGACAACCAGGAGATGAAGTACACCATAAGATATATTTAACTCCAGAAAATATAAATGATCCTTACATTACTTTATCATTTGAAAACTTGGAACTTCTTTGTTCATCATGCCATTCCATCGAACATAATGAGAAGTATAGTCCATTAAGAGAAGGATTTGGATTTGATGAGAATGGGGATTTGATAAGGAGTGAGTGATTATGATTGTAACTTATAACAAGAACGGAAAACCAACATTCAAGCTAAATAAAAATGCAACTGATATATTAGTATTTGAATGTCTTGAATGTGGTGGAGAGATGTTTATTGAAAATGGGATTGACAGTCTAAAATGCTATAAGTGTGATGGAATGATTAGACCTGTTGGAAGGGCAAAATAACAGAAGACATATCGGATCAAAAAATAGAGAAAGTAGTAAACGAATTAATTATGAAAGCATTAAGTTTATAGTTGTTAAGACATCCTCATTAGGGTGTCTTTTTATTTGGAGTGATTTAATGGCTTTAAAAAAGTTATGTAAATGTGGGAAAGTAATAGATTATAAGCAAAAATATTGCGAACAGTGTAGCATAAAACACAAGCAAGAAAGAGCAGAGTACTATAGATACTATGATAAGCATATAAGAGATAGGCAGTCAGCCACATTTTATAATAGTCCAGAGTGGATAAAGACAAGAGAATATGTATTAGCAAAGTATAAAGGATTAGATCTTTATGCTTTTTTTATTGAGAGGAAAATTATATATGCTGATACTGTTCATCACATAGAAGAGTTGAAAGAGAAATGGAATAGAAGATTAGAAATAAGTAATCTAATACCATTAAGTAGTAGTAATCACAATAAGATACACAACATGTATGAGAAGGATAAAGAAGGCACACAAAGGCTGTTATTCAGCTTATTAGATAGATGGAACAAGGAGTACGAGGGGTAGGGGGAGGCCAATAATTTTTCAGCACATAGCTCAAGACCGCCGCCCCAATCACGCGTGAGAATTTTTGTAATTTTTGAGGAGGGGGGGTTTAAATGAGTGATGATAAAAAAATTGATATACCTAAACCACCATCTATTTTATTAAAAGCAGGAAAAGAAAAATATTATTCAATTGCTAAGATGTTAATTGAAGAAGGAAAATGGAAAGCTGGAGACGAGATAGCATTATTAGCTTTATGCATGAATTATCAAAGGTGGATACAAGCAGAAAAAGAGATAAAGAAATTCAAGGAGCTGACGTTCCAAACAGATAGTGGATATAGACAACAGATTCCTGAAATCTCTATTGCAAACAATGCTATGTCTAATATGCTAAGTTATATAAAAGAGTTTGCTCTCACTCCTAGAGAACGAGCTAAATTAAAAGAATATATTATACAAAATATAGAAGACCCTGAGATGGAAGCTATGATTGTTAAGTAGGTGGTGATGTGAATCAATTAAAAGAAAAGCATATTAGAGAGCAAACCCAATATTGCTTAGACGAATTAATAGAAGAACTAAAAGAAAAATGGGAATCTGATAAATACTATTATGACGAGGAAGAAGCTAGAAAGTTTTATAAATTTATAACCAAGCTAGAACTTGATAAAGGTATTAAAGGTCAAAAGATACAACCTTTAAAATTCCAATTCATTCATGCATCAGAAATATTATGTGTAAAAGATAAGGAAACAAAGAAAAGAAAGCATAGAGAAGCCTTATTAGATATACCTAGAAAGAATGGTAAAGGTTCTTTAGTATCTTGGATAGGGGTATATGAGTATTTTACTAACCCAACATTTGGTGCTGAGTATATTATAGTGGCTAATGACAAAAAACAGGCTACAAACCTATTTAATACTATGAAATTAATGATTGAAAGAAATTCTACTCTTTCAAAACATGTAAAAATAACAGAATCACAAAGGCAGATGTATAGGAAGGCCACGAATAGTTATCTAAGAGTATTAGCTAATGATGGAGCAAACCTTGACTCATATGCCAGTTATATAGTTATACTTGATGAAATCCATGAATACAAGAACAGTGATGCCTATACCAAACTTCGTACTGGTATGGGACTATGGGATGATCCTTTATTATTTATGACTACAACAGCAAGCTCTGGAGAAGACCCTCATAATTTAGAAATGCAAATGTATAACTATGCTAAGGACATTGAAAACGGAGAAGTTGAAGACGATGCTTTTTATTCTGCAATTTATGAAGCAGATAAAGATTGCGATTTAATGGACGAGGAACAATGGTATAAATCGAATCCAGCATTATCTATATTTAGAAAATTTGTGGACTTAAAGGACTTTATGCTTAAAGCTAGTAGAATAAAGACATTAGAACCAAAGGCTAGGAGGTTATATTTAAACCAGCATGTTGCATTAGATGGCGAAGGTGCTATTGATATGGAACGCTGGAGAGCTTGTCTACAAGAAGTAGATTTAGAAGATTTAAGAGGAAAGTCTTCTTGGTGTGGTCTAGATATGGCATATATTCAAGATATTATAGCATTTGTAATGACATTTTATGATAGCGATAGAGATAAATACATTATATATCCATTACTATTTACACCTAAAGAAACATTGTTTGAAAGGTCTGAAAGAGATGGCGTTAGATATGACATTTGGGTGAAAAACAAGCAATTAATTGAGTTGAATGGATATTATGTTGATAATGAAGAGTTATTTAATACTATTGATCATATTATAAATACTTATCAAATAAATGTTGAAGAAATAGCATTTGATAGATGGGGAAGTGGTGACATAAGAAGTAGATTAGAAAAGAAATATACAGTATTTGGGTTTGGACAAGGTTATAAATCTATGTCGCCAGTAATAAGAGACTTAGAAATTTTGTTATTAGATGGTAGATTAATTATTGCAAAAAACGAAGTATTAACATGGATGGCTCAAAACGTTGTAGCAACAGAGGACCCAGCAGGCAATATAAAATATGACAAGTCTAAAGCTAAAAACAAAATAGATGGGATTATTGCAATGTTAATGGGTTTATCAAGAGCAATATTTGCAAGAGGTGAAGTTATATTTGATATTAATAAATATTCAGATGAAGAAACTTTAGACAAGCTCTGGGGGTGAATAAGATAATCAAGTACATTTTAAAATATATTGAAGATATTCTCATATTTAGTGGCTTAATTTTAATAGTTATAGCTACTTTTTTATTGTCTAAAATAATAGGTTTATATGTTTTAGGTTTAATATTATTTGGTTTAGGGATATTTTTCTCAAGGCATCCACCAATAAGAAGTAATAAAGATAAAGAGAGGTGATCAATAATTGTTATTTAGAAATAGCGTATCAAAAGAAATCAGTACAGTTTCGTTGCAAGACAAAGAATTATTAGAGTGGCTTGGCATTGATGTAGGGACTATAAATGTTAAAGGTAAAAATGCATTGAAAGAGGCTACAGTATTTGCCTGTATAAGAATTTTAAGTGAAGCGGTAGCCAAATTGCCTATAAAGGTTTATCAAGACATAAATGGAATAAAAAAAGCAACAGATCATCCTCTTTATTCATTATTAAAAACAAGGCCTAACCCTTATATGACCAGCTTCAACTTTTTCAACTGTCTAGAAGCTCAAAGAAATCTAAGAGGCAATAGTTATGCTAGTATAGAATATGACAGATACGGAAATATAAAAGCTATATGGCCTATTGATAGTGAAAGAGTTGAAATATGGGTAGATGACAAGGGTCTTTTTAATACTAAAAATAAACTTTGGTATGTAATTAATCTACCAAATGGAGATAAAGTAAAGCTAAAGTCAGATGAAATATTACATTTCAAAGGTTTTACTTTAGATGGGATTGTAGGCATTACCCCGTTAACTTATTTAAGGACCCTAATTGAAAATGGGAAAGCATCAGAGGAATACATTAATAAGTTTTTTCAAAATGGTATGCAAACGAAAGGTATTGTTCAATATGTTGGAGACTTAAATAAAGAAGCAGAAGCAACTTTTAGAGAAAAGTTTGAGCAAATGAGTAATGGACTTAAAAATGCACACAGAATTAGCTTGTTGCCTTTAGGATATCAGTTTCAACCTATTAGCTTGTCAATGGCAGATGCTCAATTTTTAGAGAATACCGAGCTTACTATAAGACAAATAGCAGCAGCCTTTGGTATAAAAATGCATCAACTTAATGACCTTGAGAGAGCCACACATACAAATATATCAGAACAGCAAAGACAATTTTATATTGATACTTTAATGGCCATTTTGACAATGTATGAACAGGAATTAACTTATAAATTGCTATTAGATAGTGAGTTAAATAGTGGATATTACTGCAAGTTTAATGTTGATGCGATCACTAGAGCAGATATTAAATCTAGATATGAAGCTTATAGAATTGGTATACAAGGTGGATTCCTACAGCCAAATGAGGTTAGAGCAAAAGAGGAAATGGAATCTGTTGAAGGTGGAGATGTATTGCTTATAAATGGCAATATGGTTCCTATAACGGAAGCTGGAGTTGCTTATAAGAGGAAAGGTGGTGAATAGATGCCAAAAAAGATAAACATTAAAGGGCCAATCATACCTAGTAGTTATCAACGTGTCTATGACTGGTTTGGTATAGAAGCAACCAGTCCCAAAAGAATTAATGAGCTGATAGATGAGGCGGATGGTGATGATCTAGAAGTAGAAATTAACTCAGGCGGTGGAAGTGTATTTGCCGGAAGTGAAATTTACACAGCTTTAAAATCTTATAAAGGCAATGTAACAGTAAAAATAGTAGGTTTAGCAGCAAGCGCAGCATCTGTTATCGCCATGGCAGGTAAAAAAATAATGATGTCACCTACTGGACAATTAATGATTCATAATAGTAGCACATGGACAGAGGGTGACTATAGAGAGATGCAACATACAGCTGAAGTCCTAAAAACTATCAATGAAACCATTGCAAATGCCTATAGACTTAAGACAGGTAAGACCAAAGAAGAATTGCTTGAGTTAATGGATAATGAAACATGGATGTCAGCTAATAAGGCACTCGAATTAAATTTTATTGACGAGATCATGTTTGAGGACAGTAATCAGTATGTCGCTAACTTAAATAATTCAGAATTACTACCACCTGAAGTTATTAATAAAGTGCTAAATATAATAGCTAAAGAAAATACTAGCAACGAAGACGAGACAGAGACAAATGAAGTAGAAAATGAAATAGAGTTATCAAAAGCAAAACTAGCTCTTGAAATAGAGGCTAGTTATTTTAATTTAGAGGAGGAATTTTAAATGAGTAAAGAAATGAGGGAATTACTAAACCAATTAAAAAATAAGCAAAATACAGCTAAAGAATTACTAAACAAAGAAGGAGTAACAAAAGAAGAGATAGATGCAGCTAAAGAAGAAATTGCAACTATAAAAGCTAAAATTGAAGCATTAAAAGAAATTGAAGACGAAAAAAACTTCGATGATGGTGCTCAAGTAAACAATGTTAATGAAGAAGTAGAAGCAACTAAAGAAGGTGCTTTTGTAAATGCAATAAAATCTGTGGGTGGCTATGCAAAAGTATCAGCTGAGGAAAAAGAAATACTTAATGCTACTACTATGACTGAAGGTGTTCCTGAAGATGGTGGTTTAACTGTACCTCAAGACATAAGAACTAGGATTAAAGAATTAAGAAGAAGTTATCCTGATGCATTAGAGAACTACGTAAACGTTGAAACAGTAACTACTTTAAGTGGTTCTAGAGTAATTGAGAAGGAAGCAGATTATATACCTTTTGATAACGTAGATGAAGCAGCGGATTTCCCAGAAATGGAAGGTCCACAATTCGAGCAAATCGAATACAAAGTAAAGAAAAAAGGTGGAATCCTGAAATTCTCAAGAGAATTGCTTCAAGATACAGCGGAGAACATACTAAGATACATTGAAAAATGGACAGCTAAAAAAGGGAAAGTAACAAGAAATGCCTTAATTCTGAAAGTGCTAGACGAAGTATTTGGTGTTGAAAAAGTTCCAGTAACATCATTAGATGATTTAAAAGACATTTTCAATGTTGAATTAGATCCAGCATTTGAATTAACTTCTATAGTAATTATGAACCAAGATACTTTTAATCACTTTGACAAGATGAAAGATAATGACGGTAAATATGTTCTGCAACCAGATCCAACACAAGCAACTAGAAAACTATTATTTGGTAAGTATCCAATTGTAAAAGTTTCAAATAAGACTTTACCGACAGACACAGATACAAATAAGGCTACTATTTACTGTGGAGACTTGAATGAAGGTATAACAATATTTGATAGAGAAGCTTTAGGGCTAGAATTCAACGATAAGAGTGACAGTACTTGGAATAAAGATTTAATAGCAATGAAAGCTAGGGAAAGATTAGACATAAAAGCAGTAGATAAGAAGGCTGTAGTTGTTGGTGAAATTGATTTAACAGTAGTACCAGAGGTTTAATAGAGGGGGAGTAACCCCTCTTTCCCCTTTTAAGGGAGGGATATAATGATAGTTGAAATTGATGAAATGAAAGAATACCTGAGGATTGATAGCGATGATAATGATTTAGAAATAGCCAATTTTATAGAAACTGCTGAAATTTATTTAACAAACGCTGGATGTGTATTATTAGGTCCTGATGAAAAAGCTAACAATCTTGCAAAATTGGCAGTTAAAATATTAGTGTCACACTGGTATGAAAATAGAGAAGTAGAGAAAATAGGTACGAGTGTCGCAAAACTAGGGTTTAGTTTAGACAGCATAATTACACAACTTAAGTATTGCTATGGAGGTGAAAATATATGATGTATTTAGTCAAAGAAGCCTTTATAGATAAGGAAACAAAGAAAATGTATGGAATAGATTCAATATATAATACAGAAAAGAAAAAGAGAGCCGAAGAGCTCATAAAAGGTGGTTTTTTAGGTCCTGAATTAGTGATTAAAGAGGAAAAGAAAAAGGGTGATAAATAATGAACCCTGGAGAATTAAGAAATAGAATAACTATATTAGATCCTTGTGGAGAAGAAGAAAATGAACTAGGGGAAATTGTTCCTTCTCTTGTGGAGGTAGCTACTGTATGGGCTAAAGTAATACCTATCAGAGGTAAAGAATACCTTGAAATGCAGAAACTAAGACCAGAACTCAACTATAGAGTGACAATTAGATACAGAAAAGATATTCATCCGGCTATGATAATAAGGTTTGAGGATAAGGAGTTAGAAATAGAATCAGTAATTGATATTGCCAGTAGAAAAACCTACCTAGAGTTAAACTGTGTAGAGAAAAGAGTGAAAACTAATGGCTGATTTCAAGGTTGAAGGCATAGAAGAATTTCAAGAGAAGCTCAGATTAGTTGAAAGAAGAGCACCTGATAGAATATTAGATAAATTAGACGAAGAAGGCAAGAAACTTAGAGTTGCTACTAGAAATAATACACCTAAAGTAACTGGGAAGCTTAGAAAAAGTTATAGATTAACTGAAGTTGAGAAAATACAAGGCGGATACCAAAAAGGACTATACAATAAAGCACCTCACTTTCATCTTGTAGAAAAAGGGCACAGAAAAGTATCTCCAAGTGGGGAAGAGTTAGGCTGGACAGACGGACTATTTATGGTAGAGAAAACAGTAAAACAAGAGGAAGAGCCAATGATGGAAGAGTTGCAAAATTGGCTAGATGAACTCTTTAAGGAGTTGAGTTAATGACAACTTTAATAGATTTAAAAAAATCAATAAATCAAGTCTTAAAAGATAACTTTCCTAATATAAAAATCTATCCTAGTGAAACTAAAGAAGGTTTTCAAAGACCAGCCTTTTTTACACAAGTAATTCCAGTTACTACAGAATATGAAACAGTAAATTTCAGTTCTAACATAGTAATGATAGTAATTAATTATTTCAGTAAGAATGGAACAGAGATAGAAAATTTAAAGATGGATGATGAGCTAAGAAAAGCCTTTAAAATGACATTAAAAGTCAACCAAAGGTCTTTATTATTAAAGAATATTAGAAGTGAGATAGTAGACGAAGTGCTGCAGTTTCGATTTGACTTAAATTACTTTGTTGATATAGAAAAGATAGACGAACATGAAATTATGCAAGAATTAAATACAGAAATTATTAAGGAGGAATAAGAGAATGGGACTACCTAATATCAATATTACCTTTCGGGAACACGGTATAACAGCTATTAGTAGAAGTCAAAGAGGAATAGTTGCTTTGATTTTAAAAGATACTGTACCTGAAGAAAACCCAGTAACAGTTTTAACTCCAGCTGATATTCCAAAGACTTTAAATGATTTTAATAAAGAACAAATAGAATTAGCTTTAAAAGGGTATCAAACACCACCTAAAAAGGTGATTGTATATGTAATACCAAAAGATGCAGAGGATTATTCAGAGGTACAAAACTACCTTGAAACTATTAGATGGGACTATGTTGCAGTACCAGAAATAAAAGATACAGAAGTAAACTCATTTGCAACCTGGATAAAAGCTCTAAGAGATACTAAGAAGAAAAAAGTCAAAGCAGTATTACCAAATACACCAGCAGACCACGAAGGAATTATAAACTTTGCTACAAATAGGATAGTTACAGCTAATAAGGAATACACAACAGCTGAGTATTGCTCACGAATTGCAGGGCTTATTGCTGGAACACCATTGACAATATCTTGCACATTTGCTCCACTTCCGGAGGTTATAGACTGCGATAAAATGACTATAGAAGAATTAGACACTGCTATAGATGAAGGCAAATTAGTCCTTTATAATGATGGCGAAAAGATTAAAGTTGCAAGAGGTGTAAACTCGCTTAAAACTACTACTGAAGGTAAATTAGATAGCTTTAAGAAAATCAAAATTATAGAAGCTATGGACCTTATGCATGATGATATAAAGAAAACCGCAGAGGACAACTATCTAGGTAAATATTCTAACAGTTATGACAATAAATGCCTACTTATTGTTGCTATACAAGGATATTTAGAAGGTCTAGAAATAGATGGTATTCTAAGCAGAGGTAAGACTGAAGTAGGAATAAACCTAGAAACACAGGCTAATTATTTGAAGTCTACTGGCTATAAAACAAATGATGGTAGAACAGTAGAAGAAATGAAAGAATTAGAAATTAAACAAGCTGATACAAGGGACAAGGTATTCTTATATGCTAAGTGTAAGATACTTGATGCTATAGAGGAAATAGACTTACCTATCACTATTTAAAGGAGGGATAGTTGATGAGAGAAATAAGACCTGAACAAGTCATTAATGGTAGCTGGGGAGAAGTTTGGATTGATGGAGATTATGTAGCAGAAGTAACAGGGTTAACTGCTACATTAGAAATAGAATACGAAGATGTAAATAGACCTAGAAAATTAGGTACAGCTAAGAAAATGATGGGATATAGTGGTACTGGAAGCGTAAAACTAAACAAGGTTACTTCTAGATTTATAAAATTATTAAGTGATAATTTGAAAAATGGTAGACAAACATCGGTTGATATAATTTCTAAACTAGATGATCCTGATGCTGTAGGTGCTGAAAGAATTGTTATAAAAAATGCTACATTTGAGAATCTAAGTTTGGCTAATTGGGAAGCTAAGACAAAAGGTGAAGAAGAAGTAAACTTCTCATTTGACGATTGGGAACCATTGGATTTAATTGAGGACTAGCAATAGTCCTCTTTAGTTTTAAGGAGGGAATCTTATGAGTTTAGTAGATAAATTATTGCAATTAGATGCGAATAAAGTTATAGAAAAGCCAACCAAGGAGTTTGAAATTGAAAGACTTTCAAATTTACTTGGAGAAAAGGTAATATTTAAGTGCAAGGCACTAGATGGAGAAACCTATGCAGATATACAAAGAAAAGCAATAGATATATCTAAAAAAGGCAATATAAGAGATATGAAAATATTTGAAATGCAAGTAATGACATGTTTAGAGGGTATAATAGAGCCTAATATGAAGGATAAAAGGTTAATGGAACATTACAGTGTACCAACACCAAAAGAGCTCATTAAAAAGATGTTATTACCTGGAGAGATTGCTGATTTATATAACATAATAAATGAATTATCAGGTTATGAAAAAGATGAAGATGAGGATGAGGATGATATAAAAAACTAATTGAAACAGATGCAGAAACGCAAATGATGTATCTGTTATTTAGATTTAAGGATTGGGAACCTAGTAAATATTATTGGATGCCTGCGGGAGAACGCAAAATAGTTAGAGCATTCATGAAAAAAGAAATAGAAGATAGAAATAAAGAAACAGAGGTCCTAAATAATATTAAATAACCCTTTTCCATATGATATAATGATAGGTAAAATATGGGAGGGGATATAATGGCATTATTTAAGAGTAAAGAAGAAAGAAAACAAGTAAAAGAGGAACGTCAACAACAATGGTTCGACAACTTTATAAATAATACTAATTTACAAGCATTAAAAGAAGAAGATAAAGAATATGCCTTTAAAGTTAATGAAAATTTGGAGCAATTGCAAAGATTTACAACAAGAGCATCCGAAGGTGAGGTTGCCCAATTGGAAATGATGTCAACATTAATAGACCAAAATTGGTTAATAATAAAACTACTAAGTGAAATAAATCAAAAACTAGATAAGTAAACTGAGCACTCTGATATAGGGTGCTTTTATTATTGCCAAAAAGGCAGGTGAGAACTATAGCGCATATATTAGATGCAGTGATACAACTTAAAGATAATTTCTCAGATACACTCCGAACTGTAGAGAAAAACATTGGTGGATTCTCCAGAACAGCTAAGAGGATGGGAAAAGAAATACAAAGTGTAGGTAAAGAGGTAGATAAATTAGGGAGTACACTAACTGTAGGATTAACTCTACCTTTAGTAGCAGCTGGCACCGCATCCTATAATTTTGCAGCTGATTTAGAAGACGCAATAGGAGCTAGTGAGCAAATTTTTAAGAGTGCTGCTGGAGATATACAAAAATGGGCTGCTACTCTTGATAGTGCATATGGTATAGCAGAAACTGAAGCGTTAACCTATGCAAATACTATGGGAGCAATGTTAAAAAATATTGGAGGATTAACAGAAAAAGAAGCTGCAAAACAAGCTCAAACATTAATAGAATTAGCTGGTGACCTGACCGCTATGTTTGGTGGTACAACGGATGATGCTATTAGAGCTTTGACAGGTGCATTAAAGGGCAATAACTCCATGCTTGATAATTATGGAATGGGTGTAAATGAAGCAGTTATCAAGTCAAAGGCTTTAGAAATGGGACTGGTTAAAGAAAAAGAAGAGTTGAGCCTTGCAGCTAAACAAGCGGCTACATTAGCTTTAATAATGGAACAGACAGCAGATGCACAAGGACAAGCAGCAAGAGAAGCAAACGGAGCAAGTGGTACTCTTAGAGGATTAGGAACAGAGATTAAAAATCTTGCAACAGATATAGGTGAAGTATTGTCGCCTACAATAACTCCAATAATTCAAAGTGTAAGAGATACAGTAAAAGTATTTGGTGAACTAGATCAAGAAACAAAGGAAACTATTGTAAGATTTGCAATGATAGCAGCAGTAGTAGGACCGTCATTAATGGTTGTAGGCAAAATGACAACAGGTGTAGGCAAGTTAATATTTAATTTTGGTAAATTTGCCGGAACAGTTAAAAAGCTAGGGTTAATAAAAGCGATATTCAGTCCAGGCGTGATAGTAGTCGGTATAATATTAGCATTGATTGCAGCAGGGATACTACTATATAAAAATTGGGATAAGATTAAGGCTAAGGTTATAGAGGTATTCCCAAATATAGCACAGAACATTGCAACTACTATGGAGCACGTACGGAATATCTTTGATGCTACATCTAAAGTCTTATCGATAGCACTTTTACCAGTTATAACAGCATTGAGCATAGGATGGGAGACAATTAAGAATATATTCTGGGTTGGATTAGAGCTTATAGGTAGTGTTGTAGCAAATATAATAAAAGTGCTAAGTGGGATTATAGATTATATAGTTGGTATATTTACTGGAGATTGGGAACGTGCTTGGAAGGGATTATCGGATATACTTAGTGGGTTTTTGGGAGTACCTTTGGCAGTAGGAAAGGCTACAATAAATGGACTAATCGGTCTAATAAATGGCTTGATAGGTGGACTTAATAAAATAAAACTTCCTAAGTGGATACCAGGTATAGGCGGAAAGGGTATTAATATACCTTTAATCCCTAAACTGGCTAAAGGTACGGACTTTTGGAAGGGTGGAATAGTACAAGTCCATGAACGTGGCGGAGAAATAATAGATTTACCTCGTGGCTCTAGAGTATTTCCGCATGATAAGTCAGTACAAATGGCGAGAGAACAAGGAAGAAAAGAAGGTAGTAAAGTAACTAATATAACCCTATCAAAATTAGCTGATACGGTTGTAATAAGAGAAGAGGCTGATATAGACAAATTAGCAAATGCGTTTGTAAGAAAACTAGAAAAAGCCGGCCTTAATATGGCATAGGAGGTAGGATAATGGAATTATGGTTAAGTTTTAATAACAATGAACAAAGACTTAGATTGCCTATTCTACCTTCTAGTTTTCAAGTAGAAGTTGGCAATCTCAATACAAGAGTAAATATTAATGAGATAGGAAATATCAATTTAATTGGGAAATCTAATTTAAAAGAAATAGTTATAGAATCATTTTTCCCAGCACAAGAATATTATTTTGTAGAATATACTGGATTTCCTAGACCTTATGAATGTGTAGAAATAATAGAGGCTTGGAGGAAGTCAGGGAGGCCTATAAGGCTAATTATAACTGAAACAAATATAAATCTACCGATAGCCATAGAAAACTTTTCATACAGAGAAAAGGATGGCACTGGGGATGTATATTACTCATTGGAATTAGCAGAGTATGTATTTGTTGGAGTGAAGCAAGACAGTAAGTCGTATGGGTATGTACAAAATCACATTAGACCAGCAAAAGAAATCCCAAAGACATATGTTCCAAAACCTAATGACACTTTGATTACTGTTGCTAAAAAGACGACTGGGAATAGTGCCAATGCTAAAATTATAGCTGAAAGAAATCAATCCGTAGTAAAAAAGAATACAATTGTAAAACCTGAAGCTGGAAGCACTATAAGTGCAATTCTTCAACTTCATAACACCCCACCTAAACCTAAACAAGTTCAGAGAGGGCGTACAATATGAAACTATATTGCAGTGGTAAGGATATAACTGAAATAGTAACTTCTGTAACGTGGAGTGGAGGTTACAAGCAAGCAGCAAGAATACTTGAGTTTGGAATTGCAGTATCTCCTAATGATTATTACTTACCAAAAATAACAATAAAAATGGGTGATATGGTTGGATTAGTAGATGATGAGGGCAAAGAATTATTCCAAGGATATGTATTCTTTAAAGAAAAGTCTATCAACAGTAACGAAATGACAGTTACTGCTTATGATGGACTTATTTATTTGCTTAAATCTAAAGGAACATATAATTTTAAAAATATGACACCACAAGCAATAACACAAAAAGTATGTAGTGATTTTGGAATACCTATAGGGAATTTAGCAAGTGGTAGTCCTTTAAATAGGATATTTGATGCTGAAACCATATATACCATAATAATGACAACTTACACTATTGAAAGCAATAAATCAGGTAAATTATATATGCCTAGGATGGATAAAGGAAAGCTAAATGTAATAGAAAAAGGAAGTATAATAACTAAATTTGTATTAGATGCAAAGACTACAATAATAAATTCAACTTACAGTGAAAGCATGGAAAATGCAATAAATGTAGTTAAGATATATGACGAAAATGGCAATTATAAAGGCCAAGTAACATTAGATGGTATCCCTGGAATATTGCAAGACATTTACAAAACTGAGAAAGGTCAAGATGCACAGGTACAGGCGAGAGGAATGTTAAGAGGAATTGAAAGGACGGCGGAGATAGAAGCGATAGGAGATGTAGAGTGCATAACTGGGAATGCAGTAGTAATTAAAGAACCATATACAGGTCTTAATGGTTTGTTTTACATTGATAATGATGAGCATACTTTTAGCAATGGACAACACACAATGCGGTTAGGTTTGAGTTTTAAGAATATGATGGACAGACAAGAAGGAGGGGAGTAGATGAAAGAAAATCCATATAGTAAGATGATTGAAATAATGAAAAGACAAGGAGCAAGTTTAAATCCTCCTTCTGCTCAGATAGGTACAGTAGTTTCTTCTAATCCTTTAGTAATAAAAATTGGTGATTTACAAGTAGATAAAGATAATATTCTTGTCGCTGATTATTTATTAGAGGGATATAAACGTAAAATTAAAATTCCCAAAGTAGCAGCAATAGGAGAAACAGGAGTTGATAATGAACACAAGCATAGTGTAGATAGTATTGGCATAGATGAAGTCGAAATAACTTTTTTGGACACCATAAGACAGGGTGACAGATTGACAGTGTTACCTACAGAGGATAAACAAACCTATATAATCCTGGCAAGGGTGGTGAGCCTCTAATGGATAGCATATTTCCTTTCATAGACCCTCAAGAGATAGAAGTACAACCTAGTGAACTACCTATAGCTAAAGAATGGGCTTGGGATTTTGAAAAAATGGACTTTAAAATTAAAGATGGGAAAATGTATTTAGTAGAAGGGAAGGAAGCAGTAAAGATATGGATATGGAAATTATTTATGACTACAAGATACAGAGAAGTTATATTTAATTGGGATTATGGCAATGAATTAGAAAATCTTATAGGGCAAGGATATACTCAAGGGTACCTAAACAGTGAAGCAGAAAGATATGTTAGGGAGGCAATAGAATATAACCTAAAAGACTATGTAACAGATGTAAGAAATGTAAATGTTAGCTTTGATGAAGGAACTTTAACAATAGAATTTATTGCTATTACCCCTTATGGGGAGGTGGAAATAAGTGTTTAGAAGCCAAGAAGAGATACTACAAGAAATGTTGGAAAATATTCAGAATACAATAGATAAAAGCCAAAATTCACTAGTTCATGATGCTTTAGCTCCAGCTGCAATGGAATTTGCTAATTTTACTCTACAGTTAGAGGAACTTAAAGACAAAATGGATGTAGAAAACCTTGAAGGTGAAGAACTTGAAAGATATGTTAATCAAAGAACTGGTATAGTAAGAAAACTTGCAACTAAAGCGACTACAACAGTTCTAATAGCAGGACAAGAAGGAGCAAGAATTTCTAAAGGTGATCTTGTAGCTTCAGATACAATAAAATTTGTATCGCTTGAAGATAGAACTATAGGCTCTACTGGTGAAGCGACTGTATTAGTTGAGTGTGAAGTAGCTGGAACTATAGGCAATGTACCCGCAGGAGCTATAAAATATTTTCCAGCATCAATACCTGGATTAACTTCTGTGACTAATTTAGAGCCTGTGGTAAATGGCTATGATGCTGAAAGTGACGAAGAATTAAGAGAAAGGTATTATGAGAGGATTCGCACACCTGCGACATCAGGAAATAAGTATCATTACTTGAACTGGACAAAAGAGGTAACAGGCGTTGGAGATGCAAAAGTAATCCCCCTTTGGAATGGGCCTGGAACTGTAAAGGTGGTTATAGTCGATAGCAATAAAAATCCAGCTACAGAGGATTTAATCACTAATGTATTTCAACATATAGAAGAAGAAAGGCCGATAGGGGCTACAGTAACGGTTGTAAGTGCTGTAGCTAAGAATGTAGAAATAACAGCTAAGGTAAGTCTAGCAGAAGGCTATACAATTCAACTGGTGCTAGATAAGTTTAAATCCGATTTAGAGCAATACAGAAAAGATGTAGTCTTTAAAGATAGCTATATAAGTTATGCAGCTATAGGAAATATTTTATTTACTGTAGATGGAGTACTTGACTATACAGATTTGAAACTAAATGGGGAGATGAAAAATATAGCATTAGGAACAGAGGAAATACCCATATTTGATACTGTTGCCCTGGAGGTGATATAGATTGTTTGTGGAGAAATTAAATAAGAAACAGGAAGGTGTATATGTAATAGAGGAAGAAAAAGATGTAGCAAATGGAATATGGGAAGGATATTTAAATCATGACAATGTAAATCATGAAACTATATACATCTATACAGGACCTAAACTAACGGGAGAAAAAGTAGAAAATTATTTTATTTCTACACCGTCTGAAACGCCATGGAAAACGCACTTAAAAGTCTTTTCTAATAGCGAAAAAATCTATATCACCTACGAAACCACAGGCGATCAGGTAGAGGCAGAAGATATAAACTTATTGCAAGACAGTTTAGTAGAAGAAATAGACAGAGCTATATCAGAAGAAAATAGAATAGATAAAAAATTAGATAATGAAATAGTGAGGGCTATTACAGAAGATGAAAAATTAAATGAAGAAGTAGAAGATTTAAAAGAAACAAAGGCTGATAAAACTTATGTAGATACCGAACTAAACAAAAAATACAACAAAGATGAAGTATTCACGAAAGAGGAAGTATTACAGAAAATAGAGGAAATAATAGATGCTGCACCTGAAGCATTGGACACCTTAGGTAAATTGGCAGAAGCATTAGATAATGACCCAAATTTCGCTACTAATATAATTAATTTATTGTCTGCAAAAGTAGACAAGGTTGCTGGGAAAGGGCTAAGTACCAATGATTATACTAATGAAGAAAAACAAAAATTAGCGGGAATAGAAAAAGAAGCTAATAAATACACTCACCCTACTACTCATAGTGCAAATATGATTGTAGAAACCTCCAGCAAAAGGTTTGTATCTGATGTAGAAAAGGCTGAATGGAATGATGCAGTAGAACATATAGAGGATAATATTAGGCATATAACAGAGGCGGAAAGAGATAAATGGAATACAGTTGAGAGCAAGGCAGAATTATCAGATATTCCAACAAAAATATCTCAATTAACTAATGACAAAAACTATGTAACACAGGATGACTTAGGTAGTGCTGGATATGGTGATATGTTAAAAAGCATATATGACACCAACAATAATGGTAAAGTGGATATAGCAGAACTAGCTGATAAAGTACCATGGAATGGAGTAACTAATAAACCAAACACATTTACACCTTCAAGTCACACTCATTCAATATCAAATGTTACCGGGCTACAAAATGCTTTAGACAATAAGATGGAAAAAGGCCCTCTAACCTGGAATGACTTAAAGGGGGTGTAAGCTATGTATGGGCAATATCAATATGGTGAGTATAGATATGGTGAAGAAGATTTACCAAGTGGGCAAGAAATAGAAGAGTTTATACCTAATTTGATGAAGTATTTGCCTATATATTATCAAAATTCTAGCACAACCAAAGAAATCCAAGATGCAATAGCTAGAGAATTTGGAGTACTAAATTACAATATAATTGATTTAGAAAAACAGTTCTTTATTGATTCTGCAACTTGGGGATTATCAATCTATGAAAAAGAATTAGGACTACAAACAAATATGAGTCTAACTTATGAGGAAAGGCGAGAGATTATAAAAGCTAAATTAAGAGGGTATGGAACTACAACTAAAGAGATGATTAAAAATACTGCCGAAGCCTTTTCGGGGGGTGAAGTTGATGTAATAGAACATCCTGAGGAATACAGGTTCGTAGTCAAATTCATTGGGGTTCTAGGTATTCCTAGAAATATGCAAGGTTTTATTGAAATGTTAGAACAGATTAAGCCTGCACATTTAGCTTATTCTTTCAAGTATACCTATACTATATGGAACCACTTAACAGATTTTACATGGGAACAAGCTAATAAAATGACTTGGGATGACCTAAGAGTATATGAAGGAGAGTGATAGACATTGAAATATACAGGTAATTATAACTTAAAAAAGCCTGAGGGAACAGATACGGTCAATATCGAGGATTTTAACGATAATGCTGATATTATTGATGCTGAATTGAAAAAATTGAACGATGCAATAAAGGATTTGGATGCAGATGGCATAACTCTACCAGATGGTAAAACAATATCAGAAAAATTTGAAGAGATAGAAACTGAAATAGGCAATATAGAAGAATTAGATACAGATACAAAATTAAGTTTAGTAGCAGCAATAAATGAAATAAATCAAGCTTTAGTTGCACATAAGGCAGATTATGCGAAAGATAAGCAAAACTTAACATTTACAAATCCAGATCTAGTATTAACAAATTCATATTATTTTGGTGATACACAAAAAAATGGGCTAGTATACGACGGTAATTTTTTATATATGAGTGATAGAAATAAAGTTTATAAAATAAACATTGATGACTTTACAATTGTTGCTACTTTTACCGATGATAGCAGATATACTATAGGGCAATTAATTAGTGATGATAACTATTTATATATATCACTATTTGCATCTACAAGCACACCTATTCCATGTATAAGAAAACTAAATAAATCGAATTTAAGTGTAGCATCAACATCACCTGCCCTTACAATTAGAGCCAATGATATGTGTCAAGATGCAAATTTTATTTATATAGTTACAACTACGCAAAGATATATCGAAAAATATAGTAAATCTAATTTAGCTTTATCGGCATCAGTGCAACTCGATACAAACGTTGGAAATCTAAAAGGAATAGCCGTTGATAGTGAATATGTATATACTAGTGGTGCTACGAATAAGTGTATACAAATGTTTAATAAAAACACTCTAGAGTATTATAACCAATTTCCATCAAGCACTAGTATGGAAGCTAGGGCAATAATAACTGATAACAATTACGTTTATGCTGGTAGTGCATTGGGGGTTATTGTAAAATACAATAAAAACACAAGACAAATAGTGAGTCAATATGATTTCAAAAATACAATAACTGATATGGTGATTTATCAGGATTTACTTTACGTTAGTTCATTAAATGGCTTAGGCATATTCAATCTAAGTGATTTATCCTTATTATTTAGGTCACAAGAAGTAGAGGCATCGAGGGTGACAATAAACAATGACAAACTCTATGCGTCGGATTACTCAGGTGTCCATGAGTTTGAGGTCTTGAAAAAAATATTTGGGAAGAAGGTGGTTTAAATGCTATGTGTATTTGAAAATGGGGCAATAGTATATGATGTAAGCACCCTTACCGAAGAAGAAAAATCTCGGGCTGTGGTAGTGAGTAGTTTACCAGAACCCGAACAGGTTGAGGGTAAAATTCCATTATTAAGAGCAAACAAATTAGAAGAAAGAGTATATTATGCGTATGTTGATAAGCAGTTGCCCACTCCTACTCAAGAAGATTATTTACTAGACTTAGATTTCAGAGTATCAATGATAGAATTAGGGTTTTAGAAAGGAGAATATAAATGACAACTTATACATTATGTAAAAAGGTGATACAGAATAAAACTTATGGAACTAAGGAAGAGATGTTGTTGAAATTAGATGTTTTTCTATTGAACAATAGAATCACACAAGAGCAGTATAATGAGCTAGTAGATTTATTAGATGTACAATAGGTTTCAAGTATGCAGCATCAATAACACCTAAGCAGGGTGTATTTTTTATGCCCTGCTTTAATACTTTTGGAGGTAGGATATGGAACAAAAACTAGTTGAATTGGGGGCAGCTAATGGGATATGGGCATTATTATTTGTAGTATTATTTTTATACACAATATATGACAGTAGAAGAAGAGAAGCGAATTATCAAAAAATTATTAATGATTTATCAGACAAGTTTGGGATAGTTGAGGATATTCAAAAAGATGTTAGTGATATTAAAACCGAATTAAATAGGCGGTGAATTCAGTGCTAAAACAAAACGAAAGTATTTTTAAAAAATCTAATCTAAAAGTATTTCTTGATAAAGGATATGAGGGGCAAAACGTAACTATTTTAATATTAGATGATAAAGGGATGCCTTTTGATTCGACTAATGTAGAAACTCCATTTAGAGAGTTTCATAAAAATGATACCGACCATAATACTTATATGTGTGCAGTAGCAAGGGAAGCAGTATCTAAAGTTAGGATTATAACTATACCTTGGAATGGTTTAACTACTCCAAATAGAAAAATTGCTATTGACTGGATAGAGGAACATAAAGATGAAATAGATATTATTAGTTGCAGTTGGGGAGGAACAACGGGTAAAGAGGAATTTGAAAGATTAAAAGATTTTGATATTCCTATTTTATGTGCTACCGGCAATGATTATAAAGTAGATAGTATTCATAGACCTGCTAGGTATGATTATACTATAGCTATTGGTGCTGCTTCAGCAAGTAATGATTTACCTACACCTATAAGCAATGGCGGTCCTGAGGTGGATGCAATAGCCTATACTAATGTAAATATTAAAAAAGCTAATGGTAGTTTGTTTGCAATTTCTGATACAAGTGGAGCAACAATATTTGCATCAAGTATGTTGGCTTGTTATCTATCATGGAGAAAAGCGAACAATTTACCACGATTAGGCAGAGAAGAAATAAGAAAATTCATACATGACAATTGTATTGATGTACTTCAAAAAGGACACGATTACAAATCAGGTTATGGATTATTTGTATTACCTAAAGAAATTCCGCCAATAGAAATAAATGATGTACCGACACCAGATGAACCTATTGAAGAACCAAAAGAAGGGGATGATAATATGTCAGGAAAAGATTACTTTAAAGATGATAATGGCAGATGGAGTGAACAATTTAATAATAAGTTAGCAGAATTAGGAATATTAAGTGGAGATGGAAAAGGAAATATCCGCCCAACTGATCCAATTACTAGAGAAGAAGTTTCTAAAATAGCAGTTGTATTAAGAGAAACTATAATGGATGAGGTAAAGGCCTTATTAGGAAAAAAGTAAAAAGCGATATTACAGTCGTAATAGATCCAGGCCATAGGGAAGATACTCCTGGTAAGCAAGGTAATGGGTTAAGAGAATATGAGTTCAATGATGATGTAGCTCATAGACTTGCAAAATTACTAGAACCTTATGTAAATGTAGTATTTACAATAACTACTGAAAATCATCCTTATTCAGAATACACCGAAAAAGGAAGAAGGTTAAATTTATTAGAACGGTGTAATATCGCAAATAAAATAAAAGGTAAAGTAATATTTGTATCTATTCATGCTAATGCAGCAACTAATCCTAATGCTTCAGGTTATGAAATATTTGTGTACAAGCATGGAAGTGAAGCTCATGAGATTGCTAAATGTGTATTAGAAGCTGGAAGAAATATTCTAGGTATAGGTACTGAGATAAAGAATAGAGGCATCAAAGAAGCAAATTTTGTTGTACTAACTAACACAAAGATGCCTGCGGTATTAGTAGAGCATGAATTCTATACTAATAAAGAAGCTGCAGAAAAACTGAAAGACAATAATTTTAGACAACTTTGTGCAGATCATATAGCTGAAGGTTTATTAAATTATTTAGGGAGTGTGAAATAAATGATAGGTAATGAAATATTAAGTTTTATAAGGCCAGAGATCCTGATATTAATCCCAGTGCTCATAATACTAGGGCTAGTGCTAAAGAAGATTACTTTTATTAAAGATTGGACCATACCTATTATTCTTGGAGTGTTAGGTATTTTATTTGCAGTATTAATTCTTGGCTTTGCTGAAGGATTCTATGCCCCAGTAATAGTAACTGGAATCCTACAAGGAATACTTGCAGCTGGAATGGCAGTATATGTCCATCAACTAAAAATACAAACTACTAAAAAGAGAATAGAAGATGAAGAAGATGCCCTGGAATAAAACCAGGGCTTTTTTTATTTTTGGCGTGCGGCATGATAATATAGGTAAAGGCATAATAATAAACCAAATGTCGAATAAAGTCGATAAATACTTATCCACAGTTTTTACAAAAAAAGAAGGATATTGAAAAAAGATATTGAAGTATTAAAACAAAATATTATACAACTAGGGGGATGTATTATGTCTGAAGTAAGAGAAAATTTGGAATTAGAATTAGATGATGTTATAATTAAGGACATGCCAACATATTATGCAAATTATGCTGTAGTAAATATGAGTACATATGACTTAATTATTAACTTTTTCATGAGAATTTCTGATGCTACACAAGAGCAGGCAAAGGTTGTAATGAGTCCACAGTATGCAAAATCATTAATAGAGTTATTAAATTCTGCTCTTAAAGACTACGAAGATACTTTTGGTGAAATAAATATAGAACCAAATACTCAAGAACATATGGAGTAAAAATAATTGTAATTCTTTTAGGAGTGCATACATATGATGTTTATTAAGAAAGACCCTTTTAATAGGGAAATTAAGTTGAAAAAATCAACTTGGGAGTATAAAATATGTAATTATCACAATACTAATAATAATGGAGAGTGTGGTAACAGCCATCCCGAAATGTCTAACTATTATAATGAAGTAGAGAATAGTGTTGAACATCCACATTATATTTTGCAGGATACTAAGTTAGTATGTGATGACTATGGTAATGAAATCGAAATACCTAATGAGAAAAGAGAAGAATATTATAGATTTTTCTTTGATAAGGAAGATAAATTGGGTATTATTAAAACAATAGTGGATTTTGATCAAAAAAATAACGGCGACATAGTAACCACACATAAAATGAATGGTAGGATTAGAGGTGTAAGGAAAGGAGGTAGGATTATATATGATAGTTCAAAAAAATAATATATCCTATTATTATGATCCTATCGCTGATAGTTTGAATCTTTATTTAGGTAGGGCTGAAAAAATATATTCAAATGAAGAGTGTAAGGGTGTTTATTTTATAAGAGATGAAATCACAGACAATTTAATCGGTGTCGAAATTTTATATTATTCTACTAGAAATAAATTGAAATTAAAGGAAACAATACCAGTAGAATTTGATTTTGTAATCTAGATAAAATAATCCAATAATAGATACCAGGACTAACCATCCTGGTCTTTTTTATTTTTTGATAATGTAATTACAAATGCAGATTAAATTAACTTAAAAAACAAGGGTATACAAGAGGCTTTATATATTTAATGATTAATTGCTATACTAACATATAAAATCGTGCCACAATGGCAAATAAGAGGTCATAAATTAATTTATACATAAAGAAGGATATTTTAGTATTGAAGTAGAATAATTCCTCATACGGAGGGGATAAAATGGTTAAAAATAGGTTAAAAGAAATTAGAATGAGAGAGTATATGATGAATAAAACACAATTTGCTGATATGTTAGATATAAATTATAAACAATATATAAAATATGAAATTGATACTGTACCTTCTTTAGAAATAGCATTAAAAATATCTGACAAACTAAATAGGTCTGTAAATGAAATATTCTACCTAGAATTAATTTTCTAGGTATTTTTTTATTTTTATTTCAGCTAGGACAGACATATTGTATGCTATATAGCATACAAATTATTAAAAGTTAAAAAATGTTAAAGGAGGTCTATATGAAAAAGTTAAAAGGTTTTTACTTTGACATTAAAGAGGATAAAGATTTGTTAGAGTTCTTAGAAACTAAAGGGAATCAAACTAATTATATAAAAGAACTGATAAGAAAAGATATGAAAAACGTTGATATTAGCGAGATTGTAAGAAAAGAGGTTAATAAATATCTTAGAGAAACAGCAGAACAAATAAAAAATATCGGTGCAAAGAACACCGATAATAATAGACAATAAGTATGCCAGGTAGCTAGGAGTAAGTCTCTTCGCTATGCTTCAAAGCCTTTACTCCCAGCATATGAAATGAAACTGAAAAAAATGCTAGTACATCATGAAATTCTCATAAAAAATTCAACTATATCTATTAAAACTATAACTCCAAATGCTGCCCATTCCATTTAGTTCATTCCTTTCGGTTTAATTATTAAGAAGGAGGTTGTCAATTTGAAAAAGATATTGGTTCTTATGATTATTATGAGCATTCTGTTTTCTTTTTATACAGTTTCTTTTGCAGGCAATTTAGATAAATTAGATTCTGCCGGAAATAGAATACTTTCTATCTTTAGAAGGATTGCTTACTGGGTTATCTTAATTAAAGCTATACAAGACATTATGAAAGCTGCAATGTCAGGTGATACTCATTCATTAGGTGGAATAATCACAAAGTATCTATTGATGTATGGAGCTTTATTCATGATTCCATGGTTATTACGATTAGTGGAAGGAGTGTTTTAGATGGTTGGTAGATTGCAAGAAATATTCCAAAGCCTACAAGAAACATTAGCACCGATTAGTAAGTTCTTTTATGTTATAACACATCCTATAGTTATATTCAATTGGTTAGTAGATGTAAGTTATTGGTTAGCAGTTTTAATATCTATAGCTTGTTTAATTTACTATATAGGCACTAAATCACGTAAGCCATTAAGAATAATGAATTTTACCATAATAACTTATGTTCTTATAAAAGCTATATCGGTGGTGATATGATTGAAAACCTTAAAACTAACGGAATATTATAAGATAATTAATCCTGAATATGTTTATCTAAAACTTACTCCAAACAACTCTATTAGAAATTACAATTCGGATAAAATAGCAAAGGCAATTAGCTCACTTTATATGAATCTTAGAGCCAGAATAAGAAAAGTAGATAAACAGAGACTTATTTATAAACCATCTAAAGTAGTTTACTTTATGTATATTGAGAAAAAGCGAGTTGAGTTTTACTTTATTATACCAAAACAACATTTAGGATTAATCAAAGATAAAATAGGAGATACCTGGAAGGGAATAACAATTACAGAGGTTGATCAGTTACCTACTTTTTCTGACGAAGCAGTTAAATACTATCTAACATATAAGAATGAAGATGCTTTATCTTTGGCAGTAGATAGAAGGACCAATACTTTATTAACATCTTCAATGAATGTAATTGATGTAATGGAAGAAGGGGATAAAGTTGGAATACTGTATAATTTTATGCCTACCACTCAATTTACCTGGAGAGCGAATTATGATAATACCATGAAGAAATTAAAAGAAAACAAACCAATAGATAGAGAAAAATTTAATGCTGCATATATTGGGAAAATGCTATTAAATCTTGTAATTGCAGTAATGAGTATAATAACCGATACAGCAAATGATGTATTAGGGGTAGTAGCAAATACAAACGTAAAAGAAGATAGTTTAGTAGATCTATTAGCTGCAAGGCTAAACTCTAAAGAACTAAGTTCTGCAACTAGAAATAAAAAGGAGCAAACTGTACTAGATACTCAAATAGCAATTATTTCAGAGAGTACAGATAAGAATAGAAAAGATAATAACGCTATGGCAGTTATACAGAGTTTTAAAAGCATTTCAGAGGATAACGAACTAATACATAAGAAACAAAAGAAAAGTTTCCAAATAAACGATTATAGATGGCAAAATACTGATTCAATTAAAGTCAGTACACTTGAATGTCAAAACTTTATAGCACTACCTGGTAGAGAACTATTAGAACAATATAACTTTATTGATAAAATAGATACTTTTGAAAGTCAAGTTCCTGAGGAACTCCAACAAGGTGTAATGTGTATAGGTGACAATACGTTTAAAGGGCAAGTGACGAAATCATATTTAACTGAGGATAAAGATTTAAGAAACTTAACTTTAACTATTATAGGCCCTACAAGAGCTGGTAAAACAAAGCTAATTGCTAACTTATCAAATGATAGTATTAAACATGGAGAATGTACGATTTTATTTGACTTTTGTGGCAATGCAGAGCTATCTGAAGAAGTAGCTAGTGTAATTAATCCAGATAAGGTATTAAATATTGATTGTAGTGATTTTAATAACCTACAAGGATTAGGATATAATGAGGTTACACCTATGAACAATAATGTATTTGAAGTATATAGGTGTGCAAAAGCAAAAACAAGTCAATTAATGACGTTGATAAATTCTATAAACAGCGATGACGGAGAACTTCGCGCTAGAATGGAAAGATATTTAGAAGCTGCAGCTGTAGTAGTATTTATTCAAGATGGGCCTATTAAAGATGTATTTGAAATCCTGCAAAATCATTTATCGAGAAAATACTATATAGATAATATTCCCGAAAACCAAAAGGATAACTTGAAAGAATATATATTAGCTTTACAAGAACTTGACGAATGGTCTAAAGCCACTAAAGATACTCCATCAGAAATAATCGGGACTAAACTAAGCTATGTACAAGGAATATTAAACAGGGTTAATAAACTAAAGCAAAATACATACATGGAGCTTATGCTAAAAAAAGACTGTAGTAATAATATTAACTTGATTGATGAAATGCAAAAAGGTCAATTAATCTGTATTAAAATGCCTGAAATAATGTTTAATACAGAAACAGAGAAAGATATATATGCAACTTATTGGTTAACTAAAATATGGGGAGCATTGCAAAAGAGAAAATGGGATATACCAGAGGAAGATAAAAGGGTGAAAGTTAATATAGTATTTGATGAATTATACCAGGTACCAAATTGTCAGGAATTTTTAAGAAGTAAGTTATCTCAAATTGCTAAATTCACTTGTAAGCCTATAATCAGTTGTCATTACTTAGGTCAGATAGGTATTATAAGGGATGAATTAAAGGCTGCTAATAGTTCTTATATGTTAATTAGTGGATGCGATAAAGACAATTATAAAGAATTAAAGGACGAATTATATCCTTATGAGGTAGAAGATCTATTGAATCTAAAGAGATACCATAGCCTTAATCTGATTAAGTATGAAAAAGGTTGGGCAAAGTTTATAACTAAATTACCTAAACCTATAAAATAGAAAAGGACCTTAATTGGTCCTTATTCTTTTGACGGCAAAAAAACGTCAAAAATTTATTCACAATTATTTGCATTTATTCATATCGAGAAAATTATTATATACGATAAAAATAGCTCTTTTAGTTGAAATTTCATAGTTTCTCATATTTGTTACCATTACGTAACTATTTATTAATTAAAAAGGACCTTTAATTAGGTCCTTTAATCATCACAAAGTCCCAGTGGTTGTTATTGGGTAGGAGGCGGAACTTTAATTCCATGGGCTGTAATTCCAGTTGCAGCAATTTGTGGAGTGGATCCTTTTGAATTAACAAGAAGAAATTTCAAGCCTGTAGTTATAGGATTAGCAGTAACTACAATTGTAGCTATGTTCTTAATATAAATTAATGTTGTTAAATTTTCACACTAGGTCATTTAAAATATGATATTAAGATAATTTCGATATTTATTCTTTATAACTAAGCTAATTTGTGTAAAATCATGATGAGACAATGACAAGCTTCTTTTAAAATATAGTTTTGTGATTATATTTTATTAGAGTTTGTCAATTGTCTTATCTTTTTTGGTACATGTGAGATTATGATTCATTGGAAGATGTTTTAATTGGTGGTGATGTATTTATAGATATATCTTACGCTGGTGTATTAAGCGCTGATATGGTAAAATCAATGAATAATGATTCTATTATATTTGCTATGCTAACTGTTCCAGACTTAATGTCTGATGTGCAAAAGCAGTTAAAGATGCTGCGAAAAACTGGAGTGGTAAGAGTCACATCGGAAGAAACCAGACACTTTAATCATAAGGGGGAAAACACATGGAAAAGAAAAAAATGAGCCTAGTCTCAAAAATTATGATAGGTTTAGTTTTAGGGGTTGCAGTAGGTATACTATTTCTTTCTAACCCATCAATACCGGATAATTATATAAAACCTTTTGGAACACTATTCTTGAACTTAGTAAAAATGACAATAGTACCTTTAGTATTTGCTTCATTAGTTGTAGGAGCTGCAAGTATAGGTGATGTGAAAAAATTAGGTAGAGTTGGCGGCAAGACAATGATATACTTTTTCGTAACAACTGCTTTTGCTGTATTTATTGGTTTATTTGTTTCAAATGTATTAAAACCTGGCATAGGGATTACATTATCCTTATCAGAACCTGTGGTTCAGGAAGCTGCAGAAGCTCCATCATTGGTTGATACAATTATAAATATAGTGCCTACAAATCCATTTGATGCATTGGTTAATGGAAATATGCTTCAGATAATATTCTTTGCAATTTTAACTGGAATAGGAGCAACATTTATAGGCGAAAAGGGACAAGCATACTTAAATTTCTGTTACAGTTTAGCAGAAATTATGTATAAACTTACTGAGAAGATAATGAATTTAGCTCCATATGGTGTATTTGCATTGATGACACCAGTTGTTGCAAACAATGGTCCTCATGTATTATTACCTCTAATAAGGTTAATATTTGTTTGCTATTCTGCATACTTATTACATGTATTGATAACATATTCAACGACTATCAAAATATGGTCAAGGTTTTCAATATTACAATTTTTTAAAGGTGGCGCTCCTGCTTTTGCCATGGCATTTAGTACAAGTAGTGGTGCAGCAACATTGCCTTTAGGAATGAAGATAGCCCAAGAAGACTTTGGTGTATCAGAATCCATCTCTAGCTTTGTACTACCTTTAGGAACCACAGTAAATATGGATGGAACTGCTATTTTCCAAGGTGCATGTGCTGTGTTTATAGCCCAAGTTTATGGAATAGATCTTACATTGAGTCAGCAGTTAACTATAATTTTAACAGCGACTCTAGCATCTGTAGGAACAGCAGGCGTACCAGGTGCAGGATTTATAATGCTAACTATGGTACTATCTTCAGTCGGACTTCCTGTTGAAGGAATGGCATTAATAGCTGGTATAGAAAGAATATTAGATATGGGTAGAACAACGGTAAACGTAGCAGGAAATCTATCAGCATCAATTGTAGTTGCAGGAACAGAAGGAGAAATAGATTATGATAATGCAGCTGTTTTAATAGGTAATAAAAAAGCAAGTAAAGCTGCTAATTTATAATTTGTTGATTGGAGAATGTGATATGAAAAAGATAATAGGTATATTAGGTGGGATGGGACCAAAAGCTACTGTAGATTTATTTAATAAGATAATTGATTTAACACCAGCAGAAAAGGATCAAGATCATATCCATATATTAATTGACAATAATCCTAAAATTCCAGATAGAACCGCTTATATATTAGGTAATGGTGAGAGCCCAATAAGTGCTTTAATAGAGGGAGTTACAAGGTTAAAAGCGGCAGGAGCAGATTTTATAGTAATTCCATGTAATACTGCTCATTATTTCTATGATGAATTGACTGAAATGGCAGATATTCCAATAATAAATATGATAGAAGAAGTAGGCAAACACATTTTAAAAAATTATGGAAAATGTAAAATTGGGTTATTGGCAACAACTGGTACCTATGAGGGTAGAGTTTATGAAAAATACCTTAATTCTTTAGGAATTGATGTCATAGTTCCTAAAGATGAAATAAAAAAAGCGGTTTTGAATTTAATCTATGAGGTGAAAGCTGGTAATTACAATTTTAAAACTGAAGAGCTTTATTATCTTTTAAGTGAATTTATAGAGAAGGGAATAAATACAGTAATTCTAGGTTGTACTGAACTACCTTTAGTATTTTGTCCAAGAGTAGATGAGTTTAAGGATTTTAAATTTATATCTTCAACGGATATTTTAGCAAGTAGGGCAGTAGAAATTGCAAAGGAATAATTAAAAATAATGCTTCATTTGTAGCAGGTTTTTGCCACAAGTGAAGCATACTTTTTTAACCTAGAACATTCTTGCTCTGTTCATCTATAAACTGATTGGTATATAGGTTATAGTAATAACCCTTTTTCTTAATTAGTTCTTTATGATTTCCTGCTTCAGTTATCTTACCATCTCTAATAACTAATATTTTATCCGCATTTTTTATGGTAGAAAGTCTATGAGCTATGACAAAACTAGTCCTTCCTTCTAATACCTTCTGTATTGCATCTTGTATTATTTTTTCAGTTTCAGTATCAATAGAAGAAGTAGCTTCATCTAGTACGAAAAGCTTTGGCTTTCTAATAATTGCCCTAGCAAAGGAAATTAGCTGCTTTTGTCCTGTAGATAGAAGACTACCACCTTCACCTACTTCTGTATCATATCCCTTTTCCATATTCATTATAAAGTCATGAGCATCTACCAACTTTGCTGCTTCTACAATTTCATCATCAGTAGCATCAAGTTTACCGTATCTTATATTTTCGCTTATGGTGCCGCTAAAAAGATGAGGAGATTGAAGGACGTAACCTAAATTTTCATGAATCCAAGTCTGAGGCATTTCTTTGTAATTCTTTCCATCTATTAAAATCTCGCCACTCGTAGGCTCATAAAACCTACAGAACAAGTTTACTATTGTTGATTTTCCAGAGCCAGTTTCTCCTACTAATGCTACTGTCTGGCCTGGTTCTACACTTAAATTAAAATTGTCCAGTACCTGTTCTCCATTATTATAGGAGAAGGATACGTTCTTGAATTCAACCTTGCCTATAACTTCTGGCCAATTTTCCCTCTTAGGATTAAATATGTCACCATATTTTCCAATTACTTCTTCACTATCTTGAATAGTAACCTCTTCATTAAGGAGTGAAAATACCCTCTCAGCAGAAGCCTGTGCTGCTTGTACTTCAGCAAAGATAACTGCCATCTGTCTAACAGGTTCAAAGAACTGTGCAGTATAGGATATAAATGCAACTAAAGTACCATAGGATATTATCTCCAGCATTATAAATTTCCCACCAAAGGTAATGGCCAAAGCTGTGCCAACACTGCCTAATCCTATAACAAGAGGCAGATATATTGAAGAAAGAATTGTAGCCCTAATTGCTTTTTCCTTTAGGGAATTTGTTAGGGCTGAAAACTCTTCAAGGTTTATGTCTTCTCTAACAAGTGTTTTAGTAGTCTTTGCACCTTGAATATCTTCATTATAAGCTCCAGTAATTTGTGAGTTTATCTTCCTCACGCCTCTTTGTGCGATAAGTATTTTCTTTTGAAAATATACGCTTATTACGGCTAAAATTGGAATTACTGATAAAGTTATCAATGCTAATTTCCAATTTAAAAATACCATGTAGATTGTTACTCCTATCATCATAGTTAGTCCCCAGGAAAAATCTACTAGACCCCAGGAAATGGTCTCAGATAACCTACTGATATCAGAAGTCATTCTTGCCAACAACCAACCAACAGCCTTATTATCGTAAAAGGAGAGTGGAAGTTCCTGAAGCTTTCTAAAGCCCTTTTCTCTTATATCATAAGCCATCTTTGTTTCTAATTTTCCAGCCATGACAATAAAACCATAAATTACAATACTTATAAGAATTATTGCCAATAAATATAATGCAATATATACTCCAAGTCCATCTAGGCTTTTTTTAGCAACAAAGTTATCTATGGCATATTTTGAGAACATAGGAAAGGAGCTATCTAATATACCAAGTGATACGTTTAGTGTAGTTAGTTTAATAAAATCTACTTTATAGGGTTTTAATAGCTTAAAAAAATCCTTCCATATGTTTAGGTTCATACTATAATTTATTTTTTCATTCTGTTCCATGTTATCACCGCCTATTCAAATTCTACATCTTCCTCGAAAGAAGATTGAATTGTATATATACGCTTATAAAGTCCTTCTTCATTTATCAGTTCATCGTGAGTACCACTTTGAACTATTTTTCCTTTATCCATTACTAGAATTTTATCTGCTTCAGAAACAGTAGAAATTCTGTGTGAAATAATGATTGTTGTTGCTTTATTCTTTCTTGAATTTAAGGATTTTCTAATTGCTAGATCTGTTTCAGTATCTACTGCTGAAAGAGAGTCATCAAATATAACTATAGGGCACTCATTTATTATTGTTCTAGCTATAGCCATTCTTTGTTTTTGGCCTCCTGATAAGGAAACGCCTCTTTCACCAACTAGGGTTTCATACTGATTTTCAAAGGAAATTATATCATCATGTATAGATGCTATCTTTGCAGCTTCAAATACCCTTTCATCAGCCATTGATGGATCGGATAATTTAATATTCTCCTTAATTGTCTTGGCATATAGAAATGGTTCTTGAAGCACAAGACCGACATTTTTTCTAATCCAATATTTGTCTATTGTGTTTAACTCCATTCCATCTATTTTTATAGAACCACTATCATACTCGTATAATCTTGGTAAAAGATGAACCAAGGAACTTTTACCAGATCCTGTTGAGCCTATAATAGCTATAGTTTCACCAGCCTTCACACTAAAGGAAATACCCTTTAATACCGGAATACCATCATCATAGCTGAATGACACACTATTAAATTCTATATTTCCATTAATCTTAGGAGTTTCGCCAGTTACCTTTAATATTTCTATAGGTTCTACCAATATTTCATCTATTCTTTTTATTGATACAGTGGCCTTGCCCATGTCTGTAAGGGTTCTTCCCATCTGTCGTATAGGCCAAATCATCATATTCACATAGCTCACAAACGCTATCAAAGTTCCTAGAGACATTTTATCTAAGATTACAAAATAGCTTCCAAGGATTACTACAAGGGCTACCTGGATAATGCTAAAGAAATCTGAAATTGACCAGTACATTGCAAGATTTATAATTAACTTATTGACCTTATTTCTATAGTCAGTATTTCTTAATTTGAATTTATCCATTTCATATTTTTCTCTTGCAAATGCCTTAACAACTCTTATGCCAGTCAGATTTTCTTGAAGTGTAGTCGATAGTTTAGCTTCAGATTCATCTGCCTTTTCAAAATCCCTTTGAACTCTTTTAAAAAATATAAACGCAAAGCTAAATATGAAAGGTACCAAAATAAAGGATATAAGCACCATAGTTTTGTTTAGTGTCAACATTATATAAAGAATAAAGAATAGCATAAACAATGAACCTGCTACTTCAACTAGCTGTATGGCTAAAAATTTTCTTATTGTTTCTACATCTGAAGTACATTTTTGAATTAGTTCACCAGTGTCTGCCTTTACATGATATTCATATGGCAGTCTTTGAATATGATCATAAAGCTTATTTCTTATTCTCATTGCAATATTCTCAGAAGACTTACTTGATAAAGTATTCTTCAAATATAAGAAAACACCCCTTAATCCAGTATTTAAAACAATTATAATTCCCATAATCCATAAATTTGCAGCTAGAAATTCTCTTCCGCCTATAACATTCACTAATAATTGAAAAAAGTTAGATGTTATTGGTTTATTTCCAACAATGGAATCAATAGTATTGCTTATAATCAATGGTCCAATTGTGTTAAAGACCTGTGATATTATAATAGATATCATTCCAAGTAGGTACATTAGCTTATAACCATCTGCAAATTGCAACAATTTTTTAAACTCCTTCACAATATCCCCTCCTGTCAACATAATAAAAAAACCATAGGTTTAAACACCTATGGTTTTATATAGTATAAAAATATAGTCAATTTTAGCGTATAGAAAAAAGAGACGAAAACCATAGGCAGTATGAGCCTATGGTAATGTTTAGCTTATTTATTGAACATTAATCATAGGCCGTGAATCATTATTTATAACATAACTTAATCTAAATTTATTATTCATTAACATTCTCACGACCTCCTTTTTAATATTCAACACTTTAATTTTATTAAGTTTATTTTTATTTGTCAACAATTATTTTCCATTTATTAGAATATTAGCCAAAACTAGTCCATTTACACTGGCCTGCATTAAACCTCTTGTAAGGCCAGCTCCGTCTCCTCCAACATACAATCCTTTAATATTTGTTTGGAAGTTATTATCTACAATGACCTTGTTAGAGTAGAACTTAACCTCTACACCGTAAAGCAACGTTTCATCACTTGCTAGACCTGGAGTTACTTGGTCATGGGCAATTATCATCTCATCAATACTCTTTAATATTCTATATGGTAAAACTAGGCTCAAATCTCCTGGAACTGCATCTTTAAGGGTAGGTATTATGTTGTTTCTCATTAGTCTCTCTTCAGTAGTTCTTCTTCCTCTCTTAAAGTCACCATATCTTTGAACTAATACTTTATTTCCTGATAGCATATTCCCAAGTTGTGCAATATGCATACCATATTCAATAGGAGAGTTAAATGGTTTAGTAAAGTGCTTAGTTACTAAAATTGCAAAATTTGTATTATCAGATTTTAATTCTTCTGATTTATAGCTATGACCATTAACAACAGCAAGATTTCCTTCATAATATTCAGTTGAAACTTCTCCACCTGGATTTGAGCAGAAGGTTCTAACCTTATCATCGAAGGTATCACTATAATAAATTAGCTTGCTTTCATACATGGCATTGTTTAATTCTTCCATTATTTCATTTCTAGTTTCTACTCTAACACCTATATCTACATCACCAGTAGTAGTTAGGATATTATGCTTAGTACATATGTCTTTTAACCAGTCTGAGCCTTCACGACCTACTGCTAAAACAACTTTATCTGAGAAATACTCTTTGTCAGCTATTACACCTTTGATTGTGTTATTTTCATCCACAATTATGTCCTTTACTGGGTTTCTGAACTTCATTTCTACTCCAAGATCTTCCAAGTACTCCTGGATTCTGGAATAAATATTGTAACCTTCTTCGGTCCCCATATGTCTAATAGGACATTCTACCAATTTTAGGTTTGCATTAATTGCTTTTCTTCTTATATTTCTAATTTCTTCCTTCTTATCAACACCATATATAGTTTCGTCTGCACCAAATTGTAAATATATATCATCAACGTAATTTATAAGTCTTTGGGTTTCTTCATATCCTAAGTACTGTGGAAGATTGCCACCGACATCAGGCGATAGAGATAATTTGCCATCAGAATAAGCTCCCGCACCAGCAAAACCTGTTGTTATATTACATGGCTTACAGCCAACACATACACCGGTTTTTCTTTTTGGGCAAATTCTCTTTTTAATGGAATTTCCCTTTTCAAGTAGTAGAATTGAAGTATCAGAATTAGCTTTCTTCATTTCTAGTGCTGTAAATATTCCACAAGGCCCAGCCCCTATAATAATTACATCATATTTCATTTAAAGCCCCTCCTTATTTTTAACCAATGAATATGATACACTAATAAATTGAATAAATCTAGTTAAATAAAGAAAAAAGTAAGACAAAAGTCTTACTTTTTTAGATGTTTAAAAAACCAAGATTTACTTTTATTAAGGTTTACTTCATGAAATTTCTCAAAGATGACATTTTCATCCTCACACAAAGATAGAATATTTGCTTTATCATCACAGTTTATATAAGCTGCTATTCCACAACTAGAGCTAAGTTCCCTAGGTACAGGCATAAGCTTAACTTCAAAGCCATTATCTCTTAATTTCTTTTCAAATATTAAAGAATGCTGAGTAATTTCAAAAGTAACAACACAACAAGAATTTTCCATTTTTTAACTACCTTCTGATATTTAATTCAAAGTCATCGTTATTTTCCTTAACTTCAACATCATAACCCTTACTTTTAGCAAAACGAGTTATATTTTCAACAGCAACATTAGTGTCAACTATAACATTAACACCTTCACTATTTGATTCTAATGCTTTCTTTGTCATTATTACTGGTTCTGGACAGGATCTTCCTCTTGCATCTACTATTTTACACATTAGCAGAAACCCCCTTTGAATCTTTACTTACTTTTTTAACGTTATTTAAGACTATCGAACTAGCAAGGATTAAAACAAAGACAATACCTATAATAACTGCTATTTTTCCATTAGTAGGCACACCATTTCCACTGGCAGCAAGTCCAAAGTTATGAGCAAAAGCTGCTCCTACTATTAATCCTATAACAGTAATTCCAGCATCAGTATCCCCTTGACTAGCAAGAATAGTTTGTCTAATTGGGCAACCACCTAGTAATATAGAACATAGACCTACAAGTGTCATGCCTAGGAAATTGAATAAAAAGTCATTGTGGGCAATTGGTTGTCCTGTAAATCCAAAGTTAAATTTCTCAAAGTTTAGAACTAAATTACCTATAAGAGTAAATATAAATATTCCTAATATTCCCCATAAGAAATGAGTATCTCTAATTAGAATCAAGTCTCTAAAACCACCAGCTGTACAAATTCTACTTCTTTGCAGACATATGCCTACAATTGCACCTGCTAATAAGGAAATAATTACTGGAGCAGCCATAGAACCAGGACCTTCAGTACTAAATAGAATAAATGCTGGTTTAACTACTAGGAAAATTAAAAGAACTACTGCAAAGATAGGGAATAGGTATCCTGCAATCTTAGGTTGATCGTAATTTTTTCCAAGTGAATATCCTTTCTTTAGAAATTGAACTCCTATAAATATACCTGCTATGTAACCCATTAATCCAACTAATGCGTTTAAGTCTCCATTTGCTAGTCTTAAAATCATTCTTAAAGGGCAACCTAAAAATACTAAACCACCAATCATTAAGAAAAAACCCAAAATAAATCTAATTAGAGGTGAAGAACCACCTTTTACTTTAAAATCACCAGTTAAATATGAGATAGAAAAAGCACCAAATATAATCCCTATTATTTCTGGCCTTATGTATTGAACAACCCCAGCCTTATGAAGACCTAAAGCACCAGCGATATCTCTCCAGAAGCAGGCTATACACATACCCATATTACCTGGGTTTCCCAGCTTCATTAGAATTGCTGCTATAATTCCAATAATTCCTCCGAAGATAAACATTTTTCGTTTACTTCCCATAATAAAACCTCCTTCATTGTTAAAAATTTGCTAATCTAGTTAAAGTATATACAATAAAGGAGATTTATTGAAATAGAATTATTCAATACTGGTAAATTTAGTATAGATAGAATTAATAATCCTAATATAGGCTTATCTTTCAGTTAAATTTGATTAAGCTATTTTGAAAGTGTATCCTCTAATGCCTGAACATTAATTAGTTTAATCTTGTTCTTATAAAAATCTATTAGCCCTTCTTCCTTCATTTTAGATAATTCTCTAGAGAGAGAGGGTCGAGGAATATTAAGCATTTCAGCCATTTTTTTACGACTATAAGGCAAGGTAATATAATTTGTTTTTTGCTTATTGTATTCAATTAATATGATATTAGCGATTTTTTTTCTAATTGTATCAAGTGTTAAGTTACTCAACCTCTGATTTAACATTAGTATTCTATCGGACAACACACCCATAAAATTATTAAGAACTCTAGTATCTAATGTCATAAGTTTAACAATATCTTCTCTAGCGATAAACATGAGAGTTGAGATTGTAGTTGATATAATTGTAGCTGGATATTGGTGTTTTCCAGAAAAGACCAATGCCTCTCCAAAAATATTTCCTGCTTCAAAATAGTTTATGGTTACCAATTTACCAGATGCAAAGGATTTATGAATTTCGATATTTCCACTTAAAATTATTCCTACGCTCTCACAACTTTCTCCTTCAATGGCAATAACGTCACCTATATTATAATTATGAATATTATTAGGAATATTTTTAAGAACTTTACTGATATCTTCTTTATCCATATTTTTAAATAAAACGCATTTAAGCAAACTATCTAAATATGCTTCCATATATACCTCCATGTAACTTTGCTTATCTATATATTAGTACCAATAAAAATTATTTATCAAACATTTAAAAAATAAGTTTGATATTAAAAAAAATGGGTAGATTTATAAGGGTATATTAAATTAAACAAGGAGCTCTAATTATGAATAAGACATTACTAATAAATAGAATTAATCCACAGGATTTCACTAAACAAAAAAAGAAAATGTTCTTCTTAATTGGAGATATGAATGTGCCAAAGGTTGAAGAAAGATTGGTTGAAGTTCTAAGTTCATCTGATTTATTAGATATTGATGATATAATTTATAAATACAACGGCGTTGAGATAAATATGGATGCTCAAATGATTCCTAAGATTATTAAGTTACTATCACTTGCAGACATATCGATTTATAGTGTATATGAAATTTACGAGCCTGAGTTATAATTAGCAAATTATTCTCAATCTAGATTTCTCTTATATAAAATTTTATAGGGGTAATATCTACCCCTATTTCAATCTGTTTTATAACTTTTAAGGATTTGGCCAAAATATAGAGTATGATAATCTCCAATCGGATATGAACTTTTAACTATATCTTCATGTAAATTTTCTTCATTCATATGCAGTTTAAATAGAATCTTACATTCATAGTGATAATTGCATTCTTTGATTATAGGAGTATCTACAGATACTGCTTTTTTTGTTGTTAATTTAGCCTCTTTAATCTTATCGATATCCCTTCCTGAATAAGATCCACAAAATGATAATGCTTTTTTCAAATCCTTGTTCACTGGAACACTAACAGTAAAGTCTGATGCATTTTCAATAATCTCGTGCGTATGTCTTGATTTTCTAACGAGGACCATTAGAATTGGCTTGTTCCAAATTATACCGAAGGTTGCCCATCCAATTGTCATAGTGTTCAATTTATCTCCAGATTTTACAGTTAAGAATGCCCCTTTTCTAATTTGGTCTAAAACTATATCCAAATCTTCATTATATTTTATTTCTCTAAACACAATACCACCTCCGTATTAACATCAATTATATCTAATTTTAGATTAAATATAAACTCTTCAGCATATAAATTATGGAGGGGTGAAATTATGAAACGTCATACACATATATTTGTACTATTTTTATTAGTTATTATTTTCATTTTAATTGGTAATTTAATTTTAAACAGTGGGTATATTAAAAGAAAACACTTAAATGTTTATTATAAATCAAAAAGCGATGATTATATAATCCATATCGAAGTTGATAATAAAGTTCTTTATTTAATTGACAAAGATAGTAAGGAGATCTTAAAAAAGTATCCTGTAGCAACTGGGAAGCCTGATTCACCAACTCCTCTTGGCACATTTAAAATTACTGACATGGGTAAATGGGGTGAAGGTTTTGGATCTAGATGGTTGGGATTGAGCGTTCCTTGGGGTAGATATGGGATTCATGGTACAAATAAACCTGGATCAATAGGATTTAATGCATCGGCTGGTTGCATAAGAATGAGAAATAGCGATGTGGAGGATTTATTTGACAGGGTTGGTATAGGTACTATTGTTGTAATAACCAATGGGTATTATGGTCCTTTCGGTTATGGATATAGAAATTTAAGACCTGGTGATAGAGGTTCAGATGTTTTAGAAGTTCAGAAGAGATTAGCTTTATTAGGGTATTATGATGGTGAGTTAGATGGAATCTATGGTGAAGGAATGAAGAAAAGTCTTATAGAGTATTTGCTTGATAACAACTTACAACTGACTGATGAGATTGCTATAGATATTTATGAGAGTCTAGGTATAGTTTTAATTGAATAGGTGCTTTTATGAATTGGGTATAATTATTAAAATTATAAAATTTTATATTGATATTAGGAGGTAAAAAATGGCAACAGATAAATTATTAGAAAAACTAAATGAACAATTTAACAATGAATTACAATCAGCTTATATTTACTTAGGTATGGCTGCTTACTTTTCATCTGAAAACATGAATGGATTTGCACATTTTATGAATGAACAGGCAAAGGAAGAATATGAGCATGCAATGAAGTTTTATAAATTTATAAATGATATGGATGGAAGAGTATTACCTCAAGCATTAGAGGCACCTAAGAATGATTATAGCTCTTTCCTTGAAGCTTTTGAAGAAGCATTAGCCCATGAGAAGAAGATTACTGCTAAAATTTATGAACTATTGGATATGGCTTTGGAAGAAAAATGTCATGCAACAGCTCACTTCTTACAATGGTTCATTGAAGAACAATTAGAAGAAGAAAACAGTATAAAGGACATTATCTTTGTATTAAAAGGAATAGATGGCAACTTTAATGGATTATATTTATACGATAAAGAATTGGGACAAAGATAGTTTAAATAGTTTAAATAAGCAAAAAAAGATAGGTCATAAGACCTATCTTTTTTTGCTTACTATTTAGTAGGAGTTCCTCCGCTCATGCTTTGTTGAGCCATTTCTACTAATCTTTTAGTCATATATCCACCAACATAACCATTTTGTCTTGATGGAAGATTTCCTTTGTCTAGTGCGTCATAGTTTGCCATACCTAATTCAGATGCTATTTCTAATTTCATTTGATCTAATGCTTGACGAGCAGCTGGAACTACTATTCTATTATTATTGTTATTGTTAGTTGCCATTTAAATATCTCCTTTCAAAATTTTTGTTATTTGGTTTGTCTAGTAGTATTATGTGTAAAACTTATTAGATTAATCATGTAAAAAAATGAAGTGATAGTGATGTTTTCTAAATTTGTAAAACTTTTGAATTCATTAAAAGAATTAAAAAATTGTTTAAATCTAAACATTACTATATCCAATTGAGCCTTTTATTAGACACGTTTTTTTAAATTTTACGTATGATATATTACAGTACAAATTAAGGAGGAAAGTTATGAGAGAATATGAAGAAAAAAATAGAAATAAAGAATTAGCTAAAGCTTATGTACCTTTTCAAATAATGAATCAAGTTTATACTCAAAAAGAAGCTCTAAGTAGAGGCACGCTATTTCCAGAATTAGATATGCCTTATATAAAAAAAGAAAGAGACAGATCTGGAGGTAGATATTATGACTAGAGAAATAATCGTTGATAGAGAACAAATGAGGATGATAAAAGAATTAATGGAAGTTTCTTTTGTCTTACTCGAGACAGCTTTATATTTAAATACTCATCCAAATGATGAAAGAGCATTAAGATTACACAATAATACTTCAAGTCAATATGCACAGTTAAAGGAAATGTATCAGGCTCGCTATGGTCCTCTTACAAATCAAGGAATGAGTAGATATCCTTGGTCTTATATAAATGACCCTTGGCCATGGGATATGGACTTTAATAATGTATAGGAGGATAGTTATGTGGATATATGAAAAGAAATTACAATACCCAGTAAGAGTTGATACTACTAACCCAAGGTTAGCTGCAATGATAATTGAGCAATTTGGCGGAGCAGATGGTGAGCTATCTGCTGGAATAAGGTATCTTACTCAGAGATGGTCTATGCCAAATAATAGGGCAATTGCAACATTGAATGATATTGGTACTGAAGAGCTTGCACATTGGGAAATAATAGGAACCTTAGTTTATAAATTAACTAAGGATGCAACAATCGATCAAGTTAAAGGTACACCATTTGAAGCACATTATGTAAATCATGGAAAGGGATTATATACCCATGATGCGTCTGGTAATCCGTGGATTGCAGCTTATTACAATGTTAAGGGCGACCCAATAGCAGATTTACACGAAGACATGGCGGCAGAGGAGAAAGCGCGAGCAACATATGAATGGTTAATAAACATAAGCGATGACCCAGGTGTTACTGATACATTAAGGTTCTTAAGAGAAAGAGAAATTGTACACTTCCAAAGATTTGGTGAAGCATTGAGAATAGTTCAGGAACAGCTGGAGACTAAAAAATACTATTAATAATTTATCTAATTTCAGCGGGACTTAGCCGCTGAAATTTTAAACTTAAATATCGCTATATCGCTATAGTCTAATATATAAATATATATATTTGGAGGATAAGCATGAATGTAGATAAAAATATATTAAATGAAAAGGCAGAGCTATTAAAAATATTAGGTCATCCAATCAGACTTTGTATAGTAAGTGGTTTGATAGAATATGGTAAAAATAATGTATCTTATATTCAAAAGTGCTTGGACTTACCTCAGTCCACATTATCACAACATCTGGCAAAGTTAAGAATGGCACATATTATTGAGTATGAGAGAAAAGGCACAGAGATTTACTATAGTATAAAAAATGAGGAAGTTATTAATCTAATAAGAGCTCTATTTAATAAAAATGTTAATAAACAGGAAACGTAAGAAATAATAACAAAAATATCAAAAATATGGTATATATTTTATAAAGTGTAATATAATATTTCTTGTTAGACTAAATTTTTTTGGGGTATAAGACAATATAAGAAAAATTGGTAAGGGAGGAAAAAACATGAATGCAATGACGCAAGATAATTTAAGATCGGCTTTTGGTGGTGAAAGTCAAGCCCATATGAGATACAGAATATGGGGTGAAAAAGCTAAAGAAGAAGGATATCCAAATGTTCAGAGATTATTCATGGCTATATCAGATGCTGAACAAGTACATGCTACTCATCACTTCAAAGCTTTAGGGGATGTTTCTGGTGATTTTTCAGTAACTTCAGGAGCTGGTTTTGGATTAGGAAGTACATCTGAAAACCTTCAAGGTGGTATAAATGGTGAGATGTTCGAAGTTGAACAAATGTATCCTGCTTACATAGCGGTTGCTGAAATGCAAGGCGAGAAAACAGCTTTACGTGCATATAAATATGCCATAGAAGCAGAAAAAACTCATGCTAAGCTATTTACTCACGCAAAAGAACTAGTTGATCAAGGCAAAGATCTAGAAGTAGATAAAATTTATTTATGTCCAGTATGTGGATTTGTATCCATAACTGGGGAAGAGGAAGCTTGCCCATTATGTGGTGTTAAAAAAGAGAAATTTATAGAGTATTAATTAATAAATAATATATTGTTCAACTCATTAGCAGAAAATAAGCCTATATCTTATTCTACAAACTAGATTAAGATATAGGCTTTTTAAAATTCATATTTAATTCTGTTTATTAAACCTTAATTCCGTATCGTCATTTTATCGCTATATTTTTCTTCAATGGCAGATACATATTATATATTAGAAATTTTTATAGGTTAAATTTTTTTATTAATGGAATAATAAGTTCATCCTGTATCTCATAATTTTAAAATAAGGAGGATTATGGATGAACATAAGATTATTTATTATAGCTATTACACCAGCCATAATTGGTTTGTCAGCTATATACTTAAGTGATAGGCATGATAGAGAACCTGCTAAATTGCTAGTGGTTACCTTTTTATTAGGTTGTATATCTGTAATTCCTTCTATAATTGTAGAAGAAATATTAATATTGTTTAATATATTCCCAGGTGTATTAGGTGCATTTTATAATGCGTTTATAGTTGCTGGCTTAACGGAGGAATATTTTAAGAGATATATGATATTGAAACTGCCATTAAGAACAAATCACTTCAATGAAAAATTAGATGGTATAGTATATGGGGTATTTACTGCACTTGGATTTGCAGCAGTAGAAAATATTATTTATGTAGTATTTACCTATACTAACAACCCTTTTGTAGGGCTTTATAGGGGCATATTTTCAGTACCAGCACACGCAATTTTTGGTGTAACTATGGGATATTATATTTCACTTGCAAAATTCGAGAAAGATGAGAATAGAAAGCGAAAGAATATGCTAAAGTCTTTATTTTATCCTGTGTTATTACATGGTGTATTTGACTTTATACTTATGGCAAATATACCAGAGTTAACGATTTTCTTTGTACCATACGTGCTGTTTTTATGGTGGTTGAACCATAGGAAACTATCAGTTTTTTTATATGATTCTAAAACTAGATTTGGTAATAAAACTAGAGAATAGAATAGCTTGTTAAACAACCATATAAAGGGTAAAATGGTAATAGACTAAGAGAAGGGTGATTAAATGAGAAAGAGTCTATTACTTTTTACTTTATTGTTATTTATCTCAGCTGTATTTGGGTTAACAGCAATGTCATTTATTCCTCATGGATATAAGATGGAAGAAGAAGTTATTGTTGTTAATGAACCTGTTGAAATACCTGAGCCTGTAGCCATACCAGCTGAGCGTATTGTTCCTATAGAAGCAAAAGCAAAACTTATCGCAGTTGGGGATATTATGTTTCATATGCCACAAATAAATGCAGCGAAAACAGATATGGGGGGTTATGATTTCAATCCTGTATTTGAACATGTGAAAAAATATATAGAGTCAGCAGATTTGGCAATTGGAAATTTTGAAACAGTAACTTTAGGAAATGAATATGGATTTAGTGGCTTTCCAAGGTTTAATAGTCCTATTGAAACCATATCTGCTTTAAAGAATACAGGATTTGATATTCTAGTTACTGCTAATAATCATAGTCTTGATAAAAATAAAGAAGGAATTATAAATACAATTAACGAAATAAACAAGCAAGGATTAATAAATATTGGGACATTTAAAGATAATACAAGACCTCTAGTTATTGAGGAGATCAACGATATAAAAATAGGTTTTATTTCATATACTTCATCGTTAAATGGATTAGATAGTTTGTTATCTACAGAAGATTCCTACATGGTAAATAAATTTAATGAAAATAATATGATTGAAGATATAAATGCCTTAAAAAAAGAAGGTGTAGATGTTATAATTGCTTATCTACATTGGGGCTTTGAATACTATAGAGAGCCAACTGAAGCACAAGTAGAATTTGGTAGAAAATTGTTAGAGTGGGGTGTAGATATTATACTTGGTAGTCACCCTCATGTAATTCAAAAGTCTGAATTACTAAATATTGACGGTAGGGACAAGCTAATTGTATATTCCATGGGAAATTTTTTGTCAAACCAAAGATATGAAACCATGGGAAATTCCTATACAGAAGATGGAGTAATGGTAGAAATTACTCTTAGTAAGAATTCATTTGATGATACTATGAGAATAGAAAATGTAACTTATATCCCAACTTGGGTTCATAGATATAGAAATCAAAATAAACTGAAATATGAAATATTACCTATAGAAGAAATATTAAGTAACTTAGAAAACTACAATTTATCTAATGATACAATAGTTAGAATGGAAAAGTCATACAATGATACTATCAATAAAATTTCTTTTGATCTTGAAATTCAGGTGGCAGAATAGTATGAATATTTAATCTTTTCTCTAATTGCAGTTATTATGTTCATTTAACAATTGAATTGTTATATAATATATATTGATAGATTAAGTTCTAAATAAATTAGAAAGTGTGGTAACCTTGCAATCTTTTATAGATATTTTTGTTAATATTAGAGTTAGGGATGTCCTAGATATTGTAATAGTTGCGGTAGTTTTATATAAAATATTTGTACTCTTAAGGGAAACAAGAGCTGAACAGCTCGCAAAGGGTATTGTAATTTTAATGATTCTTACTAAAGTCAGTGAGTGGATGCAATTATATACAATAAATTGGATACTTAATGGTGCAATGACCGTAGGGGCAATAGCTTTACTTATTGTATTCCAGCCTGAGTTAAGGCGTGGACTTGAATACATAGGAAGAAGTAGATTTTTTACTAAATCATTTATCGAAATTAGAGGAGAAAGCCTTTCAAACGTAGTAGATGAAATTGTAGAGGCTGTGGCAAGCTTATCTAGACAGAAAATCGGCGCACTAATAGTAATGGAAAGGCAGACAGGTTTAAATGAGGTAGTTGAAACTGGAACTAGAATCGACGGTAGGGTTTCCAGCGATTTACTGATTAATATATTTATTCCTAATACACCACTTCATGATGGGGCAGTAATTATTAAGGATGATAAGATAAAAGCAGCTGCATGTTTTCTACCATTAACTGACAATAATACTCTTAGTAAGGAGCTTGGAACAAGGCATAGAGCAGCTCTCGGAATATCTGAAAGATCCGATTGTCTTGCTATTATTGTTTCTGAAGAAACTGGTGCAATTTCAATTGCTGAAAATGGAACCATATCTAGATACCTGGATTCAAAGACCTTAAAACAAATATTGCTTGACATGTATAAACCAAAGTCTAGTAATCAGTCATTCCTTTCTAAATGGAGGCAAAATGATGAAGAAGAATGATATACCAGCAAAGATTTCAGTATTAATAATAGCAATATTTTTGTGGAGCTTTGTTATGAGTGATGTAAATCCTGAAATAACAAGGGAATATAGAAACATAAACGTAAATTTGAGCAATATTTCTGCCCTTGATAGACAAGGACTAGTTGTCATGGAACCTCAAGATGCTACTATAAATGTGAGGGTTACAGGTAAAAAATCTGATATGGATAAGTTTTCTGCATCTAATATTCTAGCACAAGTTGATTTAAGTGGTTACAATGAGGGCCAGGTAAAAATACCTGTTACAGTTAGTTTAATGGATCAAGTAAATGGAATAAGAATTACAAATGTTGAACCAAGAGAGATATTATTTAGATTTGATAAACTAATTACAAAGGAAATGCCAGTTACCATTAAGACTACTGGTGATTTACCTGAAAATTACGTTTTAGGTGATATTATTAGTAGGACAAAATCCGTTTTAATTAGTGGACCTAGAACTTGGGTTAATGAAGTTAGTCAGGTAGTAGCAGAAATCAACTTGAATGATAGGACTTCCACAGCTTCAGAAAGGGTTGCGACAGTTATATTAGATGATAAAGGCAATGAGGTTAGAGGAGTAGGTAAAGAACCTAATATAGTGGATATAACTGTACCTGTATACAGAACGGTTATATTGCCAATAGAACTTCAAACAATAAATGAACTACCTGAGAATTATACAATTACCGACATATCAATAACACCAAGCAGAATAGCAGTAAAGGGCAAAAATGATATAGTAAATCTTCAAAAAATAGATACAAAACCAATAGATATCAATTCTTTACTAGGAAAATCAGCAATGGAAGTAGAACTTCAACTTCCAATCGGAGTACAACTTTTAAATCCTGATGAAAAGATAACAATCATCTATAATATAGAAGAGGCTGCAACTAGAGAATTTGCAATACCTGTTAGAGATTTAAATATTCAGAACCTAGATAATAAACTTGAGATACATGAGGATGATTTAAATACTCTAATTAAAGTAACCTTAACTGGATATAAGTCAATTATTGATAACTTAGAAAATAAAGATTTAGGGTTATCTATAGATTTAAATAGATTAACAGAAGGAAGACATGAGGTAAGTGTCGAAATTAATAAAATTGAAGGAATCACTCAAGTTGATATAAATCCACAGAATTTAGTATTAAATTTAATCAATCATTAACAGCTAAGATATTTTACTATCTTTCCCTAAGTGTAGTGGCAAGCAGTATCACTACACTTACCCTGTACGGGTCTTATATAGAGGGAAAAGTCTATAATACAGGAAATCGATTTCACAACCTACTTAGTTTTTGGACTAGCTCTATAAATATAAAAAATATAAAAGAGGTGGTAATGTGGCAAAAAGTTTTGATGATTTGCTTAAACTTGCTAAAGCAAAGGGGAAGAGAAAAATATCTGTAGCAGTAGCAGAAGACGAAGAAGTACTCTTATCAATTAAGGCTGCTATTGAGCACAACATCATAGAGCCAATTCTAGTAGGAAATAGTGACAAGATTATAGAGATTGCAGCGAGTATTGGCTTAGATCTTACTGATATTGAAGTAATTGACGAAAGAGATATAGTGCTTGCTGCTAGAAAAGCTACAGAATTAGTTAGTAAAAATGAAGCGCACATCTTAATGAAGGGCTTGGTAGATACATCAATTATTATGAAACAAGTATTAGATAAGGAAATTGGTTTAAGAGGTGAAAACGTTATCAGCCATGTAGCAGTTTTTGAAGTTCCAACTTACCACAAAATCTTATTAGTAACTGATGCAGCAATGGTAGTTGCTCCTGATTTAATGCAGAAAAAGGAAATTATTAAAAACGCAGTAGAGTTGGCTCTTTCATTAGATATTGAAAACCCTAAGGTGGCAGTTCTTGCTGCAAAGGAAAAGGTAAATCCTAAAATGGAAGCTACTGTACATGCAAAAGAATTAAGTGATATGAACAAAAATGGTGAAATAAAGAACTGTATTGTGGATGGACCTTTTGCTTTGGATAATGCTGTAAGCAAAGAATCTGCTCGAATAAAAGGGATAGATAGTATTGTAGCAGGTGATGCAGATATTCTCCTAGCACCGGATATAGAAGCGGGGAATGTATTGTACAAGGCATTGGCATTTCTAGCAAATGCAAAGAATGCCGGTTTAATAGTTGGTACAAAGGCACCAATAGTATTAACTTCTAGAGCAGACAGCGATGAAGCTAAACTAAACTCAATTGCACTAGCGGCATTAATGGCAGCAAAAGGAGGAAAGGATAATGTTTAGGCAAATTATAATCAATCCAGGCTCTACTTCAACGAAAATAGGGGTATTTGAAGATGATAAGTTGGTATTTGAAAAAACCATAAGGCATTCCGTTGAGGAATTGAAGAATTATAAATATGTTTATGACCAATTAGATTTTAGAAAAAGAATTATACTAGAGACCTTTAAATATAACGAAATTGATGTTGTAAATATAGATGCAGTAATAGGTAGAGGTGGACTTGTAAAACCAATAGAAAGCGGTACATATGAAGTTAATGAACTAATGCTAGAGCATTTGAAGTGTGGATATATGGGAGAACATGCATCTAATTTAGGTGGTCTTCTAGCTCATGAGTTAGCTAAGGATATTGGCTGTAGAGCATATATAGTAGACCCTGTTGTAGTAGATGAGTTGCAACCAGTAGCAAGGATTTCTGGATTAAAAGAAATAGAAAGAGTAAGCATTTTCCATGCTCTTAACCACAAAGCAATTGCTAGGAAATATGCAAAGAAAATTAATAAAAGATACGAAGATTTAAGACTTGTTGTTGTGCATCTTGGAGGAGGCGTTTCAGTTGGTGCTCATGAATACGGCAAGGTAATTGATTGTGCTAATGCACTTGATGGTGAAGGACCTTTCTCTCCAGAAAGATCTGGCTCTCTTCCTGTAGGATCTCTAATAAAGTTATGTTATTCAGGAAAATATACCTATCCAGAAATGAAAAAACTTTTGACTGGCTTGGGAGGTATAGTTTCCTATCTTGGTACAAACAACGCAAAAGAAGTCTTAAAGAGAATTGAAGAAGGCGATGAATATGCAAAATTAATATATAGAGCTATGGCTTATCAGATAGCAAAGGAAATAGGTGCTGTCTCAGTTGTTTTAGAAGGTAAAATAGATGCTATTCTTCTTACAGGTGGTATGGCTCATGATAAATTGTTAACGGGATGGATTAGAGATATGGTCGAATTTCTAGCACCAGTTGAGATATTCCCGGGTGAGGATGAATTATTAGCTTTATGCGAAGGAGGACTAAGAGTACTTAGAGGTGAAGAAGAAGCTAAAAGATATTTTGAAGAAGAGGCTTTGGCTTAATAAGGAGATGACATATGTTAACGGATAAAAGAATAAGAATTATTATTGGGCATTATGGCAGTGGAAAAACTGAATTTAGTGTAAATTATGCAGTAAAGCTTGCTTCCTTAGGCAAAAAAGTTGCCTTAGTAGATTTAGATGTGGTAAATCTATACTTTAGAAGTAGGGAAAAGGCTAAATTCCTTGAGGGAAACGGAATAAAAGTCATTGGGGGAGCTATAAAAGCATCTGCAGTAGATATACCTAGTATTTCTAGTGAGGTTTTAACTCCATTACAGGATGAATCATATGAAACAGTATTAGATGTAGGTGGAGATCCTGCTGGTGCAAGAACACTTGGTAGATATAAAAGCTTTTTTATTGAAGGGAATTATGACATGTTCTTTGTATTAAATGCAAATAGACCCGAAACTCAAACAGTTGAGAAAGCAAAAGAGTATATACTAAAAATACAGGATGTAGCTAGAGCAAAGGTTACAGGGATCATTAACAATACTCATCTTCTAAAAAGGACAACAGTAGAGGATGTTTTAAAAGGATATGACCTTGCTAAAAAGGTTTCTATGGAAACAGATATTCCAATTAAATATAATTCAGCTTTAGAATCCATAGCATCGCAGCTTCCATTAGGACTCGATGGAAATATTTTCCCGATAAACTTGTATATGAGAGAAGAGTGGATGCTATAACAAAAAAAGGAGGAGAAGAAAATGGCAAAGCAAAAAGGTATTGTTACATTCAGTGAAGACCTTTGTAAAGGTTGTGGACTTTGTGTAAATGTATGTCCTACAAAAATCTTATATCAAGACCCAGATAGGTTAAATTCTAAGGGTTATCATCCCGTAGGTGTCACAGAAATGGATAAATGTATTGCATGTATTAGCTGTGCACTTATTTGTCCAGATCTAGTAATTACAGTTGAAAAACTAGAAGAAAATAAAGAGGCACTTGCTCTTTAATTTTTAGAATAAGGGGGTTTTAATATGGCGAAAGTTCTCATGAAAGGGAATGAAGCAGTAGGAGCAGCGGCTATTGAAGCTGGTTGTAGGTTTTTCTTTGGGTATCCTATTACTCCACAAAATGAAATACCAGAATATATGTCAAGAGAGTTGCCAAAGGTAGGAGGAATGTTTGTACAAGCTGAATCTGAGATTGCTGCTATAAATATGGTTTATGGAGCTGCAGGTGCTGGAGCAAGAGTAATGACTTCTTCATCGAGCCCAGGTATATCTCTGAAACAAGAGGGAATTTCCTATCTTGCTGGCGCTGAGCTTCCTTGTGTCATTGTGAACATGATGAGAGGAGGTCCTGGATTAGGAGGAATTCAACCATCTCAGACTGATTATTTCCAAGCTACTAGAGGTGGAGGTAATGGTGATTATAGAGTATTAGTATTAGCACCTTCTGATGTTCAGGAACTAGTGGATTTAGTAATAGAAGGCTTTGATTTAGCTGATGAATATAGAAATCCAGTAATGATACTTGGAGATGGAATGATTGGACAGATGATGGAGCCAGTAGAGTTCAAGGAAAGAGAAAAAAGAGAACTGCCACCAAAGGATTGGGCAACTACTGGAACAAATGGTAAGAGAAAACCTAATATTATTAATTCACTTTACTTAAATGCTGAAGACTTGGAGAAACACAATACTTATTTGCAAAATAAATATAACAAAATGAGGGAAAAAGAAGTAAGAGTAGAGTCTTACAATGTTGAAGATGCAGATGTAGTAATTTCTGCTTATGGAACAACAGCAAGAATAGCTAAAACTGCAATATCAAAATTAGAAAAAGAAGGATATAAGGTAGGGCTTATAAGACCTATATCATTATTCCCTTATCCATATGACGAATTCAATAAAATTAAAGACGACTGTAAAGGAGTTCTAACAGTTGAAATGAATACAGGCCAGATGCTAGATGATGTAAGAATTGCATTAAATGGTCGAGTTCCTACATATTTCTATGGAAGAACTGGTGGAATGGTGCCAACTCCTGAGGAGATTGTAAATAAAGTAAAAGAAATCTATGGAGGTGCAAAGTAATGGCTATAGCATTTGAAAAAACAAGAGGTTTAACAGATATACCAACTCATTATTGTCCAGGTTGCACACATGGTATAATCCATAGATTAGTAGCAGAATCGATGGAAGAATTAGGAGTATTAGATAAAGCTATCGGTGTTGCACCGGTTGGATGTTCAGTTTTAGCATATAAATACTTTAACTGTGATATGCATGAAGCTGCTCACGGAAGAGCACCGGCAGTCGCAACTGGAATAAAAAGAGTTCACCCGGACAATTTTGTCTTTACCTATCAAGGTGATGGAGACTTAGCTTCAATTGGTACAGCTGAAATAGTACACGCGGCTCACAGAGGCGAAAAAATTTCAACAATATTTGTAAACAATGCCATATATGGAATGACTGGAGGTCAAATGGCTCCTACTACTTTAGTAGGACAAAAGGCAACCACAGCTCCTTATGGTAGAGATGAAGCTCTAGCTGGTAAGCCAATTAGAATGAGTGAAATGTTAGCTACAATTGATGGAGCAAAATTTGTTGAAAGAGTAACGGTTACTACACCTGCACATATTAGAAAAGCTAAAAAGGCCATAAAAGAATGCTTCAAAGTTCAGATTGAAGGTAAAGGTTTTGGAATCGTAGAAGTATTATCAACATGTCCTACTAACTGGGGATTAACACCAGTTGAAGCACTTAGATGGCTTGAAAAGAACATGATACCTTATTATCCACTAGGTAACTTTAAAAAGCCAGAGGAGGGGAAATAATCATGGAAGAACGTATAATAATAGCTGGATTTGGAGGCCAAGGGGTAATGGCCATGGGTCAACTCATAACCTATTCGGGGATGATCGAAGGGAAAAAAGTATCATGGTTACCTTCATACGGACCAGAAATGAGAGGTGGTACTGCAAACTGTAATGTTATAATATCAACAGAGCCAGTAGGTTCACCAGTTGTAGTAGAAGCATCAACAGCAATAGTTTTAAATAAACCATCCCTCGACAAATTTGAATCTGCAGTAGTACCTGGTGGGAAATTATTTATAAACTCATCACTTATCGATAGAAAATCTACTAGAGATGATATAGATGTTTATTATGTGCCAGCAACTGAAATAGCAAATGAGTTGGGCAATCCAAGAGTTGCAAATATGGTAATGCTTGGTGCCTATCTAGAAGTTTCAAATACCGTTGAAGTTGAATCAATTCTTGAAGCCTTTGGTAAGGTCTTTGGTGAATCAAAGGCACATTTGCTACCTCTTAATAAAGAAGCTCTTGAAAAAGGTATGGAGACTGTTAAACAAGTTCAAACAGATACAGTTTAAAGGCTTATAAATATAGGCGCCCATTGGCGCCTATTTTCATTCTTAACAATAATTGTCATCGTCTGTTTCTCCTGCAAACGCAGGTATAGAAACTTGTCTGTTTTGAAGTACCTTAAGAGTAAGTTCAATAACCATTTTCTCTTCAATTCTCTTAAATATCTTTTCTTCAACAGGTAATTCTGTATAATTTACACTGCTTCTATCTATAAATTCATCAAATTCATATATTCTTGCAGTTATTAGCTCGCAGAATGGAAGCTCATTAAAGTTTTCAGTAGTAAATTGATTAAATTCTGATAAGTCACCTGCACGTAAGCCATCTTTCTCTGCAAAGTATTTATTTGGTAGATCTGATACCTTGAAGTATTCAAATTCAGTTGTAGAATTTGTTCTGAGTGGAGCTGGAGAAACAGTGAAGTTTACTGGAGTTGTAAACTCAAACGGTACATCCACTGTACAATGATGAACTTCTCCACATATACCAGTTATATTTGAACATTTCTTTGTAGTATAGTCAATATTCTTACGAACAAAACCTTTTACAAATAAAATATTAGTAGGTTGAAGTAGTGTGCATTGAGTAATTTTCAACCTCTTTTTAATATTCTTTACATCTAAAGCTGGTTCAGGAAGTTTTATTAAAGCTGATACATTGAATCTGACAGTTAATTCAGCTAAGACTACAGGTACTTTAACTACAACACCACCTGGAATTCCTATAGGTGTTATAGGTGTATTTGTCGTGCTGTCTAAAGTTGTAGCATTAACATCTACACATTTATCACAAACTATAGATTTTGAAAATGATGAATTTTCTTTTACGCTGTTATCAATAACTCTGACATTAGTTATTCTAGAGTTCCCTAAATATTTACTCATCTTTGTTCCTCCAATCATATTGTTGTTGATGTTTGTTGATAAAGAACAATATATTTGTCCTCATCCCTAGTACAATATATTCAGAGGAACTAAATTAGGTGAATAAATAACTAAAAATCTAATAATTCGGCAATAACATCCTTTACACTAACGATTTTATTAATTCTATGTCCGTTTTTGCCGATAAATATAAGGCCATTGTCTACATCGCCGCTAACTGCATTGATTAAAGCCTTTGAAATACAATAAGGAGTATTTGATGGATTACATGGAGTTAGACAATTATAGCATTTAGTAACTTTTTCCTGAATCAGCTTCATTTTCTTTATAAAGGGGTTAATAATTGCCTGGCCTGGCATTCCAACAGGGCTTAGTACTATATCTATATCCTCTTTCTTAGAGTTTAAATATGCTTCTTTAAATTCAGTGGAAGCATCACATTCGTGAGTTGCGACAAATCTAGTACCAATCTGAACACCTTTAGCACCTATATCCAGCATTTCTTTTACATCTTTACTATCATATATACCACCTGCTGCTATTATAGGTATCTCCTTGTCACTTTCTTCTTCGTATGGCCTGATTACTTTTATCACATCTTTCACTATTTTACTTAAACTTGGTAGATCTTTTTCGTTTAACTCATCTAGGGAAAACCCTAAATGACCACCAGCTTTTGGGCCTTCAACTATAACAAGATCAGGTAGATAATCATATCTCTTTTTCCATAGTTTGATAATTACTGCAGCAGCCTTCCCTGAAGAAACAATTGGGGCAATCTTTGTATTGCTTCCCTTTACAAGAGAAGGTAATTCACTAGGTAAACCTGCTCCAGAAATTATCAAATCTATATTTTCATTTACAGCAATTTTAACCATTTCCTTATAGTTTTTCATAGCTACCATTAAATTTACACCTAGGATTCCATTTGGGCTTAAACTTCTTGACTTTTTTATTTCTTTAGCAAGAGCTCTTTCGTTGGCTTTTGACGTATTTTTTTCAAAATCTTCTTCTCTAAATCCTATCTGTACTCCTGAGATGACTCCTATTCCACCTAAGTTAGCCACTGTAGAAGCTAATCTGGACAATGAAACTCCAATTCCCATTCCTCCTTGGATAATAGGAATTTTTGTCACTTTACTACCTATATATAATTGGGGTAGGTTCATTTAAACACCTCTTTCTAGTCAATTGCAAACATAAATTCACCTTCAGCTGCCACATCTTCACCTACATAAGCTTTTCCTTGGCCTATACCAATTTTACCTCTTAGCTTTGTAATTTCTACTTCTATTCTTAGAGTATCACCAGGTTTCACAACTTTTTTAAATCTAAATTTGTTAATTCCTGCAAAGTAAGGTGTTTTTCCCTTGAAATCCTCTCTAAGAAGTAAAATTACAGAACCAACCTGAGCCATAGTTTCAACTATGATTACACCTGGTAGGACCGGATTACCTGGGAAGTGACCCTGGAAAAAGTATTCGTTGACTGTAACATTTTTAAAACCTGTACCTCTTACTCCATCTTCTTCAACGATAACTTTATCAACGAAGAGAAATGGGGACCTATGGGGAATTATCTCCATAATTTCATCAATATTCACTATTTTACTCATGTTATCACCTCTTCATTTAAATTTAATCGAAAACTAATGATTGATAAAATAAAAAAATTAATATATACTAATCATAAGTTTTTGATTATCTTATTAAAATGATAATTGAAAGCTAAATATTATGCAAATAAATTTTTGGAGGTGTTAGTTTAAGTTTCTATCACAACTGAATATTGGAGGTGAAGAATTGAAGAAAATTTCTGTAGGCATTTCTGGAATAGGCAGCTATGTACCTGATAAGATTCTTACCAATTACGATCTATCTCAAATGGTAGAGACTAGCAACGAGTGGATCGTAGAAAGAACAGGAATTGAAACTAGAAGAATCGCAGATAAAGATCAGGCTGCATCAGATTTAGCTACTCGGGCTGCAATTAAGGCCTTAGAAAGTGCTAATGCTACTCCAGATGAAATTGATTTAATTATTGTTGCAACTGCTACTCCAGATCATTTATTTCCTTCTACTGCTTGTGTAGTTCAGGCAAATCTCAATGCTAAAAAGGCAGCAGCTTTTGATATGAGTGTTGGGTGTACTGGATTTGTATATGCTGTAGCCACAGGAGCAAACTTTATATCTTCAGGAATTTATAAAAAGGTACTTGTAATCGGCTCAGAGGTTTTGTCCAAGATTGTAAACTGGGAGGATAGAAATACCTGTGTATTATTTGGAGATGGTGCAGGAGCAGTTGTATTGGAACAGTGTAAGGATGGTTATGGAATTCTTTCATATGAATTGGGTTCAGACGGAAAGGACAGGGATTGCTTAATAGTACCAGCGGGGGGATCAAAACTACCTGCATCAGAGGATACTGTTAAAAATAAGCTTCACGCAATTCAAATGGAAGGAAGAGATGTATTTAAATTTGCCGTAAGGATTATGGAAAAAGCATCCATAAGTGCCACAGAGAAAGCAGGGCTTAAAGTTGAAGAATTAGATTTTCTTGTACCTCATCAGGCTAATATAAGAATTATTGATGCTGCTCTTAAGAAATTAAATTTAAGCAGAGATAAAGCTTGTATTAATCTAAATAAATATGGAAATATGTCTTCTGCATCTATTCCAGTTGCACTTGATGAAGCGGTAAGAGATGGAAGAATTCAAAAGGGAGATAACCTAGTTATGGTTGCATTTGGTGCTGGTTTGACCTGGGGGTCACTAGTAATAAGATGGAATAAGGAGGGCATAGATGATTAATACAAGAATTACAGAATTATTGAACATAAAGTACCCTATTATTCAAGGAGGTATGGCCTGGATTGCAACACATGAACTTGCAGCAGCTGTTTCTGAGGCAGGTGGTTTAGGAATTATTGCAGCAGGTAATGCGTCTGGAGAATATGTAAGGGAAGAGATTAGAAAGCTTAGGGATAAGACAGATAAACCGTTTGGTGTAAATATAATGTTAATGTCTTCTTATGCTGAGGATATTGTAGATATAATATGTGACGAGAGGATTCCTGTTGTAACTACAGGAGCAGGAAATCCTGGGAAATATATTGAAAGATTTAAGAAATTAGGCATTAAAGTCATTCCTGTAGTACCTACAGTGTCCTTAGCGCAGAGATTAGAAAAATTAGGAGTAGATGCGGTAATTGTTGAAGGTACAGAAGCTGGTGGTCATATTGGAGAGTTAACAACCATGGCGTTGGTACCTCAAGTTTGTGATGCGGTTAAGATACCAGTAATAGCTGCCGGTGGAATAGCTGACAGCAGAGGACTTGTAGCTGCTTTGGCACTAGGTGCGGATGGAGTGCAGGTAGGTACGAGATTTGTTTGCTCAAAAGAGGCAAAGGTTCATGTTAATTACAAAGATCAAATAATAAAAGCCAAGGATAGAGATGCCATAGTAACTGGGAGAAGTACTGGGCATCCAGTAAGGGTTTTGAAAAATAAGTTTACAAGACAATATCTAGAAGTAGAAAAAACTCAAGGGCCTGAAGCTTTAGAAGGCATGGGTACTGGAAGATTAAAGCTTGCAGTTGTTGATGGAGATGTTGATAATGGTTCAGTAATGTGCGGACAAATTGCTGGACTAATCACTGAAATTAAAAGCTGTAAGGATATAATCGACGATATGTTTAAAGAAGCGGAGGTAGTTTTACACAGGTTATCTTCACTGAAAGGAGGTGAAGATAATGAATAAGCTAGCCTTTATATTTCCAGGTCAAGGGGCTCAATATATAGGTATGGGTCAGGACTTCTATGAAAACATTAGAGAAGCTAGGGAAGTTTTTGATGAGGCAAATGATGTTTTAAATATGGACTTAAGTGGGCTAATATTTGATGGAGAAGAAGAGGATTTAAAGAAGACGGAAAATACTCAACCAGCTATTTTAACAACCTGTATAGCTATTCTAAGAGCTTTACAAAAAGAGGGGATTGACTGTGACTATACTGCTGGCCTTAGCCTTGGTGAGTATAGCTCTATAGTTATGAGTAAAGCTATTGAATTTAGCGATGCTTTAGATTTAGTAAGGAAAAGAGGAAGATTCATGCAGGAAGCAGTTCCACAAGGAATTGGCGGAATGGCAGCTATACTTGGGCTGGACCGACTAAACCTTCCTCTAGTAATTGAAGCATCTAAGGCTTATGGAATAGTAGAAGTTGCTAACTACAATAGTCCTGAACAAATAGTTATTTCTGGAGAATTAAAGGGAATCAGAATTGCTGGTGAAAAGGCTTTGGAACTTGGAGCTAGAAAAGTTGTAGAACTTCCTGTAAGTGCACCATTCCATACTAGTCTTTTATCTAAAGCAGGAGAGAGACTTTCTAAGGAATTTGAGAAGGTTAAAATCAATGATTTAGACAAAAAAGTGGTATCGAATGTTGACGGCAACGTAATAGCTAATAAGGATGAGTTGGTTCCAAAGCTTGTTGACCAAGTCAGTCACTCAGTACTTTGGCAACAGTCTGTTGAATTTATGATTAACCAGGGAGTAGATACTTTTGTTGAGATTGGTCCAGGTAAATCATTATCAGGCTTTGTAAAAAGAATCGGAAAACATATGAATAAAAAGGTTCAATCACTAAGCATCTCTGATTTAGAGTCATACAAGAATGCATTAAGTATTTTAAAAAGGGAGGCTTAGTAATGGAAAATAAAGTTGCATTAGTTACTGGCGGTAGCAGAGGAATTGGAAGAGAAATAGCCTTAGGCTTGTCAAGAAAAGGTGTAAATGTGGCTATTACCTATAATTCAAATCAAGCTAAGGCCGAAGAAGTAGTTGAAGAAATAAAGAAAAATGGTGTTAATGCTATTGCGATAAAGGGAAATTCAAGTATAGAAGAGGACGTAAACCATATTGTAAAGACCGTTGAAGAAAAATTAGGAACTATTGATATTTTAGTAAACAATGCAGGTATCACTAAAGACAATCTTTTGATTAGAATGAAATCTGAGGATTGGGATGACGTATTGAACGTAAATTTAAAGGGAGTATTTCTTTGTACCAAGGCAGTAGTCCGAGGTATGATGAAGAAGAAATATGGAAAGATAATTAATATAGCATCTGTTGTTGGTATCAATGGTAATGCTGGTCAAGCGAACTATTCGGCATCTAAAGCTGGAGTTATAGGCTTTACAAAAACTATGGCTAAGGAATTAGCTTCTCGTGGAATCAGAGTAAATGCCATAGCGCCAGGCTTTATTCAAACAGATATGACAGATGTTTTAAAAGATGAAGTAAAAGAAGAATTAGTTAGAAATATCCCACTAGGAAGCTTAGGTTCTCCAAAGGATATAAGCAATTTAGTGAACTTTTTAGCAAGTGAAGAATCAGATTATATTACAGGTGAGGTAATTAGAGTAGACGGCGGAATGGCTATGTGATGCTCTAACCCAAAATTTTATATTAATTTAAATTTTAGGAGGAAATAAGTATGTTATTTGAAAAAGTTAGAGATATAATAGCAGAACAATTAGATGTAGAAGCAGAAGGAATTACAATGGAAACATCAATGATGAAGGATTTAGAGGCAGACTCATTAGATGCTGTAGAAATAATGATGGCTTTAGAAGACGAATTTGGTGTAAGTATTCCTGATGAAGATGCAGAAAACTTAAAAAATATCGGAGATATAGTGAATTATCTACAAGATAAAATCTCCTAAGAGAGGAGAATAAAATTGAAAAGAGTTGTTATAACAGGGATTGGAGCAATTACACCAATTGGTATAGGAAAAGAAAACTATTGGAATTCCCTTTTAAAAGGGAATTCCGGCATTGGTTATATAACTAGATTTGATACTAAAGACCATGATGTCAAAATAGGTGCGGAAGTAAAGGATTTTAATCCAACTGATTTCTTGGATAAAAAAGAAGCTAAGAGAATGGATAGATTTGCTCAATTTGCAGTTGCAGCTACTAAGCTAGCTATTGAAGATGGAAATATAAATCTTGATGACCTAAACAAGGATAGAATTGGTGCTATCATTGGTTCTGGAATAGGTGGGATAGAAACTTTAGAAGCTGAAGTTAATAGATATACTGACAAGGGGGCTAAAAGAGTTAGCCCGCTGTTTATACCTATGATGATATCAAATATGGCTGCTGGTCAAGTATCCATGACATTCGGATTAACAGGTGCATCAATGACATTAACCACTGCCTGTGCATCAGCAACTCATGCTATTGGTGAATCCTTTAGAATGATTAAACATGGATATTTAGATATGGTAGTTACAGGTGGGGCTGAAGCCTCTATAACTCCTGTATCTGTTGCTGGATTTACTTCTATGAAGGCGCTTTCTACAAGAAATGATGACCCATCTAAAGCATGCCGTCCTTTTGATAAGGAGAGAGACGGGTTTATAATGGGTGAAGGTGCAGGGATACTTATTTTAGAAGAGTTCGAACATGCAGTAAAAAGAGGGGCTACCATTTATGCAGAAGTAGTAGGATATGGGTCCACTTCAGATGCATTCCATATTACTCAACCTGATCCAGATGCAAAGGGTGCTTCAAGAGCTATTTCTTTAGCTTTAGAGGATGGAAAAGTTGACTATAAAGAAGTAGGTTATATTAATGCACATGGTACTTCAACTTATTTTAATGATAAGTTAGAGACTTTAGCGATTAAAAATGTATTTAAGGAATACGCATATGAATTAAATATTAGTTCGACTAAATCCATGACAGGTCATTTGCTCGGAGCTGCTGGTGGCATTGAAGCTATTGCAACAGCATTGGCTTTAAATACGGGAAATATTCCACCAACTGTAAACTACGAAATTCCTGATGAGGAATGTGACCTTAACTATACTCCAAATATAATGGTAAAAAAAGATATTAAATATGCAATGTCTAATTCACTTGGATTTGGTGGTCATAACGCAAGTATTTTATTAAAAAAATATTAGGGTTATAGGACTTTGAAGTTTTGCTTCAGAGTCCTTTGTTATTTTATATTCCAATTTGCTTATACTATGTTATACTAAGTTTATAATTATGGAGGAGTATTATGAAAATTAATATACCCGATTATGTTAATAAAATTTTGAAAAGTTTAGATAAAGAAGGATACGAAGCTTTTATAGTTGGTGGATGTGTAAGGGATTTAATCTTGGGACGAGAACCTTCAGATTATGATGTAACCACTTCTGCTCCCCCTGATGAAATACAGTCAATATTCAAAAATTATAAAACGATTGAAATTGGCAAGGAATTTGGAACAATTGTAATCGTGCAAAAGGAAGGATGCGTCGAGGTTACAACCTATAGATCTGATGGAGAATATAAAGATGGAAGAAGACCTAGTGAAGTTTCTTTCTCTAATAATATATTAGAAGATTTAAGTCGTCGAGATTTTACCGTTAATTCCATTGCATATAACGAGAATAGAGGTATATTGGATCCGTTTAATGGAGTTATCGATATTAAAAATAAAATAATAAAAACGGTTGGTCCTCCTTTAGATAGATTTAATGAGGATCATTTAAGAATAATGAGAGCAGTTCGATTTGCAACTCAACTTGATTTCACAATTGAAGAAAATACCTATAATGCTTGCAAAGAACTAAGTGATTCTTTAAAATATATAAGTGCTGAAAGAATAAGGGATGAGCTATTCAAAATTCTTCTATCCAATAAACCTTCAAAAGGAATTAGACTAATGTACGACTTGGGGATTTTAAAGCATGTAATTCCAGAACTAATTCAAACTATAGGTTACGATCAAAAAAATCCTCATCATAGTAAAACATTAGGAGATCATATTTTATGTGTTCTAGATAATACTCCACCCAAGTTAGATTTAAGAATGGCGGCTTTATTGCATGATATAGCAAAACCGATTACCTATAGTGTTGATGAAAAAGGAGTAGGTCATTATTATGGTCACGATAAACTGGGTGCTAAAGTCTCAAAAACCATATTGACTAGGTTAAAATGTTCTAATGATTTTATAGAAAAGGTTTCTGTTTATATAAGCAATCACATGTATCAAAGAAACACTAAGAAAAAAGGGTTAAAAAAAGAGCTCGCACGTGTAGGAGAAGAAAATATATTTGACCTTTACGAGCTAAAGAGAGCAGATATGATATGCAAAGGGACCAACAAGGACCTAAGTCTTATAGACAAAAGAATTAATCAAATTAAGGAAATTCTGGAAAATAATGAACCTTATAATAAAAGTCACTTAAAAATAAATGGAAATGATATAATAGCTTTAGGTTTTCCTAAAGGGAAGCTAATTGGAGAAATATTGAATTATTTGGTAGAAAAGGTTATTGAACATCCAGAATATAATAATAAGGAAAAATTGATTGAACTGATAAGAAACAAATATAAATGACATTTCGTAATTCTCAATATAAGGGGGAAAAATATATGGGTAAATTATTTGGTACAGATGGTGTAAGAGGTATTGCTAACCAGGAATTGACCCCGGAATTAGCATATACGATTGGTAGAGCTGGTGCCTACATCCTGGCTAAAGAAAAGAGAGGAAAGATTTTAATAGGTAAGGATACTAGAGCTTCTGGAGATATGCTTGAGGCTGCTTTAACTGCCGGTTTTTGTTCTATGGGTATTGATGTAGTTTCCCTAGGTATAATACCAACACCTGCAGTAGCTTATCTTACACGTAAATATGGAGCTTTAGCTGGCGTTGTGATATCTGCTTCACATAATCCAGGCGAATACAATGGTATTAAATTTTTTAATCATGAAGGGTTAAAGTTGCCTGATGAGGTTGAAAATCAAATTGAAGATATAATATTAAATAATAAAGAAATAGAAATTAGACCAATTAAAAATTATATTGGAAGGGTATATAACGAAGTAAATGGAGCAAAGGATTACAAGGAATTCTTAAAGTCCTCAATAAATGTAGACTTACACGGTTTGACTATTGCCATGGATTGTGGTAATGGGGCACTTTATAAAATTGGGCCAGAGATAATGAAGGAATTAGGGGCAAATGTTATTGCAATAAACACTTCTCCTAATGGGATGAATATTAATGACAATTGTGGCTCAACAAATCCAGAGATTATTCAAAAATTAGTATTAGACACAAAGGCTGATGTAGGAATTTCCTTTGATGGAGATGCAGATAGAATTATAGCTGTTGATGAAAAAGGTGAACTTTTAGATGGGGATCATATACTAGCTATTTGTGGTACAGATTTAAAAAATAAGGGTAAATTAAAAAATAATACTGTAGTAGGAACTGTTATGACAAATATAGGTTTAGATCTTTATCTAAAAGAAAACGATATAAATATCGTAAAGACTACGGTAGGTGACAGATATATTCTTGAGGAAATGTTAAAGAATGATTATTCCTTAGGTGGGGAACAGTCAGGGCATATAATTTTCCTCGATTACAATACTACAGGAGATGGACTTGCTACAGGATTACATTTATTAGATGTAATGTTATCTACAAAGAAAAAAATGTCAGAGCTTAACCAGTTGATGAAGAGTTATCCACAAGTTTTGATAAATGCAAAAGTTGATAATAATTTAAAGTACAAGTATTTGGAAAATGTTGAAATCAAAGCGGAGATTGAAAGAATTGAAAATCTATTCAAAGGCGAAGGCAGAGTAGTAATTAGACCTTCTGGAACTGAACCTTTAGTTCGAGTAATGATAGAAGGAAAAGATCAAGCAGAAATAACTAAAATAGCACAGGATTTAGCAGATTTCATAGAAAAAAGAATAGGAAACTAATAGGGGTGAAGAAATGCAGTTTAAAATTGTTGCAGATAGCAGCTGTGACTTAAATGAAGATTTAGAAAGAAAAATAGATGTAAAGCTTGTACCATTTAAAATAGATGTAGATAATTATTCATTTGTAGATGATAAAAATTTAGATGTAGCAAAGTTAATCGATGTTATGAATAAGAGTCCAAACCCAATAAAGACATCTTGTCCTTCTCCGGGAGATTTTGCATCAGAATATGTTGGCGCCGACAGTGTATTTGTAGTCACTATTTCAGAGCAGCTATCTGGAACTTATAATAGTGCACTTTTAGCTAAGGATATGGTAATGGAGAAATCCCCTAGTAAATTCATACATGTATTTAATTCTAAATCAGCAAGTGTTGGTGAAACTCTTACAGCCATTAAGATTAAGGAATGTATAGATGAAAGATTATCTAATTCACAAATTGTTGAGAAAGTAGAAAAATTTATAGATAGTATGAAGACATATTTTATATCAGAGAATTTAGATAATCTAGTAAAGAATGGTAGAATATCTAAAGCTAAAGGCTTGATCATTAATGCTTTAAATATTGTGCCAGTAATGTGTGCTACTGAGGATGGTAATATAGGATTAGTAGATAAAGCACGAGGAAGTAAGAAGGCATTTAAAAAGCTTGTTGATATAATAGCTAACTCAGGTGTAAATTTTGAGGAGAGAATTTTAGCAATCTCCCATGCAAATGCTCTACAAAAGGCGTTGGATTTGAAGGAAGAACTAAAAAAGCTTAATTTTAAGGATATTATTATTGTGCAGACAAAAGGCTTAAGTACTGGGTATGTAAATGACGGCGGCATAATAGTTGCTTTCTAGAAAGGTTGATTAAATGAAGAAAAAGGTAGTATTAGGGATGAGTGGAGGTGTAGACTCATCTGTTGCAGCATATTTACTAAGGGAGCAGGGATATGATGTAATAGGAGTTACCCTAAGTCAAGTTCCTCATGATGAAGAAGCTGATGAAAATGCAGGTGGATGTTGTTCATTATCCTCTGTTCTAGATGCAAAAATAGTTGCACATACATTAGGGATACCTCATTATGTTATTAACTTTAGAGATATATTCGATAAAAAGGTCATAACTTACTTTGTGGAAGAATACTTACAGGGGCGAACACCAAACCCCTGTTTAATGTGCAACAAATATATAAGATTCGACAAGTTCCTAGATAAAGCCATTAGTTTAGGGGCTGATTATCTAGCTACAGGTCATTATGCGATAGTTGAAAAAGATTGTGATACAAATAGGTATTTAATGAAAAAAAGTGCAGATAATAGAAAAGACCAAACCTATTTTTTACATACACTTAATCAACATCAATTATCACATGTACTTTTTCCTCTTGGTGGGCTTACTAAGGATAAGGTAAGAAAGATTGCAGAAGAAATAGGATTATTGACTCACAATAAACCGGATAGTGAGGAGATATGCTTTATACCAGATAATGACCATGGAAGATTTATAGAAAAAAGAGTTCCAAATGAGGTTAAACCGGGAAATTTTGTTGATACTGAAGGAAATATCCTTGGTCAGCATAAAGGTATAGTATATTATACAATTGGTCAGAGGAAGGGATTAGGCTTAGCCACTGGGCATAGAGTATTTGTACAAAAAATAGATGCAGAGAGAAATGAGATTGTGGTAGGATTAGAAGATGGTTTATATAATAAGAAATTATATGCAGAAGAAATAAATCTAATACCCTTTGATTCCTTTTATGGAGAAATGGAAGTAACAGCTAAAATAAGACACACAATGAAAGAGTCAAAAGCTGTTATTAGGCCATATAATAAAGGAGTATTAGTTGAATTTGACGAACCGCAGCGAGCTATAACTAAGGGCCAGGCAGTAGTATTCTATAAGGGTGACCTTGTTATTGGTGGTGGTATTATTAGAGAAATTATGGATTAAAAAATAACAAAAAAATATTTGACAAATTTCATCTGGATGCTATAATTAAATAGTGAGCAGTTTAATTGTTAATTTCTATGCGGGATTGGCGGAATTGGCAGACGCGCTAGACTTAGGATCTAGTGTCATTGACGTGGGGGTTCAAGTCCTCTATCCCGCACCAGATGAAACCAGTGGTTATACCATTGGTTTTTTTACTATGTGTACAGATATTGTTTGTTAAGTTACAATAATATGGTATAATGTTATAGTTAAATTCGAAAAAAAATAATTAAATATATTTAGGGGGTCCATTACACATGGCAGTATTTGAGAAAAGAGAAAAAAATACAGTTTACTTTAATTTTGAATTAAGCGTAGAAGATTTTGAGAAAGCAGTTAATCAAGCTTACTTAAAGAATAGATCAAGATTTAATATTCCGGGTTTTAGAAAAGGAAAGGCACCTAAAAAAATTATAGATCAATTCTATGGTGAAGATTTCTTCTATGAAGATGCTATAAATGCTTTATTACCAGATGCATATGAGGCTGCAATTAAGGAATTAAACTTAGAGCCTGTTGATATGCCACATGTTCATATTGATGAAATTAATAAAGGTGAACCTATAAAAGTAGAAATTCATGTTGATGTAAAGCCAGAAGTTAAGTTAGGCGATTATGAAAGTATAGAAATAGAAAAAGTAGAGTATAATGTTACAGACGAAATGGTTGAAGATGAGCTAAGAAGAGCTCAAGAGATGAATGGAAGAGTCGTTGATGCTGGTGATAGAGAAGTTCAAAAGGGTGATATTCTAACTATTGATTATGCTGGTTTCGTTGATGGAGTTCAATTCGAAGGTGGTACTGCAGAAAAACAGCAATTAGAAATAGGTTCAAATAGATTTATACCAGGATTTGAGGACCAATTAATTGGTAAGAAAAAGGGTGAGGAAGTTGAAGTTAACGTAACATTCCCTGAAGAGTATCATTCAAAAGAATTAGAAGGCAAAGATGCTACATTCAAAGTAACTATTCATGAAATCAAGACTAGAGAACTTCCGGAATTGGATGATGAATTTGCTAAGGATGTTAGTGAATTTGATACTTTAGAAGAATATAAAAATGACATCAGAAGAAAATTAGAAGAAACATATGAGAGACAAGAGAAAATAGACCTAGAGAATAAAGTTGTAGATAAAGTTGTAGAATTAGCTGAAATGGAAATTCCAGAAGGTATGATAAATACTCAAATAGATAATGAAATATCTGAATTTGAGTACAGAATCAGAATGCAAGGCTTAGACTTAAACCAATACTTTGAGTTTACTGGAAGCAATATGGAAGCACTAAGAGAACAAGTTAGACCTATGGCAGAAAAAAGAGTTAAATCAGATTTAGTGCTAGAAGCTATCGCTAAAGCGGAAAATATTGAAGTGACAGACGAAGATATTGATGCAGAATTAGAAAAATTGGCTGAGCAATATAATAAAGATAATAAAGAGAAGTTCATAGCTGACATGAAGAAGGGTGATTTATCATTCCTTAAGGCGGGTATAACAAACAATAAGGTAATTGACCTTCTAATGACAAAGGTTAAATTTATTTAGTGTTTCCGCATATGGTATAATATAATAGGAGGTATTGATATGGCATTAGTACCAATGGTAGTAGAGCAAACAAACCGAGGCGAGAGATCTTATGACATTTATTCTAGACTTTTAAAAGAGAGGATTATATTTTTAGGTGGAGAAATAAATGATACTACAGCGGATTTAGTTGTTGCTCAATTGTTGTTCCTTGAGGCGGAAGATCCTGATAAGGATATAATTTTATATATAAATAGCCCTGGTGGTTCAGTTAGTGCTGGATTTGCTATATATGACACTATGCAGTATATAAAACCAGATATTTCAACTATCTGTATAGGAAGAGCTGCAAGTATGGGTGCGTTCTTACTTGCTGCTGGTGCGAAGGGTAAGAGATTAGCACTGCCAAATTCTGATATTATGATTCACCAACCTCTTGGAGGTACTCAAGGTCAAGCTGAAGATATAAGAATTCAGGCTGAGAAAATTATCGAAATAAGAGAAAGAATCAATAAAATCTTATCAGAAAGAACAGGTCAACCAATTGAAAGAATAACTAAGGACACCGATAGAGATTACTATATGACTGCTGAAGAAGCTGTAGCATATGGTATTATAGATGAGGTAATTAAGAGCAGAAATTAATTGCTACGAATATTTATGAGAGGTGAGTCCATGGCAAAAATTGATGATAAGCAGCTACGTTGTTCTTTTTGCGGGAAACCACAAGATCAGGTAAGAAGGCTTATTGCTGGACCAAATGTATATATTTGCAATGAGTGTATTGAACTCTGTCAGGAAATAATCGAGGAGGAATTTATTGAATCTTACGATTATGATTTAGAAGAAGTACCAAAACCTGCTAAAATCAAGGATACTTTAGATGAATATGTAATTAAACAGGAAAAAGCAAAAAAAGCCCTTGCTGTGGCTGTTTATAACCATTATAAAAGAATTAACAAGAAACCATCAAAAAATAATGATGTAGAATTGCAAAAAAGCAATATAGTAATGATAGGGCCAACAGGTTCTGGTAAAACTCTGTTAGCTCAAACATTAGCAAAGATTTTAAATGTTCCTTTTGCCATAGCAGATGCTACTTCTTTAACAGAAGCAGGATATGTTGGTGAGGACGTTGAAAATATAATTCTAAAACTAATTCAAGCTGCAGATTATGATATTGAAAGAGCTGAAAAAGGAATAGTTTATATAGATGAGATTGATAAAATTGCTAGAAAGACTGAAAATCCTTCAATAACTAGAGATGTTAGTGGTGAAGGTGTTCAGCAGGCTTTATTAAAAATTCTTGAAGGTACAATAGCAAATGTACCTCCACAAGGTGGAAGAAAGCATCCTCATCAAGAGTTCATACAAGTAGATACAACAAATATATTATTTATAGTAGGTGGAGCTTTTGATGGTCTAGATAAGATAATCCAATCTAGAATTGGTAAGAAGTCCATGGGCTTTGGTGCTGATATTAAATCAAGTACTGAGAATACAATGGGAGAATTGCTTAAAGAGCTACAACCTGAGGACTTGCTAAAATATGGATTAATTCCTGAATTTGTTGGAAGACTTCCAGTAATAGTTACACTGGAAGAATTAGATTGTGATGCTTTAGTTAAAATATTGACTGAACCTAAGAATGCATTAGTAAAACAATACAAAGAATTATTCCGAATGGATGATGTAGAATTAGAATTTGAAGATGCTGCATTAGAATTGGTAGCTCAGAAAGCAATTGAAAGAAAAACAGGTGCAAGAGGTCTAAGAAGTATTATAGAAGAATCAATGCTTGAGATAATGTATGAGATCCCGAATAGAGATGATATAGAAAAGTGTATAATAACAAAGGAAACAATAGAAAGAAAGGGAGAGCCTACTTTGGTACTTTCTGATAGAAAAAAGAAGAGTAGGTCAAAGAAATCAGGCAACAAAGAATCTGCATCTTAAAGGCTCACGTTAGTGAGCTTTCTTTTTTATAACGAGGAGGTGTAATAGTGAACATATATAAACCTGAAAATAAAACTCTTCCACTTATACCTTTAAGAGGGATATCCATATTTCCACATATGGTGATTCATTTTGATGTTGGAAGGGATAAGTCAATAGAAGCACTAGAAAAGTCAATGATGAATGATTCTCTTATACTTTTATGTACTCAGATAAACCCAAAAATTGATGATCCTAATAAAAACGACTTTTATCATGTAGGAACTGTAGCAAGGGTAAAGCAAATGCTAAAGCTACCTGGTGGAAGTATCAGAGTATTAGTAGAAGGTATAAGTAGAGGAAAAATAATAGATGTTACCCAGGAAGACCCTTATTTTGAAGCTTTAATAGAGGATATGATTTATAATCCAAATGATATTGAAATCACACAAAATTTAGAGGCAGCAATGAGATTGGTTGTTGAGGATTTAGAGGAGTATATATCCTTAAATAGTAGGGTTTCATCTGAAGTAATTGTATCAATTTCTGATATTGAGGATCCAGGAAGACTAGCTGATGTAATATCTTCATATATCTTCTTAAAGCAAGAAGACAACCAGAAAATATTAGAAACCTTCGACTTTTACGAGCGACTAGAAGTTCTTCATGGAATACTACAAAAAGAAATTGAGCTTTTAAAAATAGAAGACAAGATAAATCAAAGAGTAAAAAAGCAAATTAACAAAGTACAAAAAGAGTATTATCTTAAAGAGCAACTAAAAGCTATTCAGAAAGAACTAGGTGAAGATGATGAGCTTTCTGCAGATATAGAAGAGTACAGAGAAAAGATAGAAAAGCTGAAAATGCCTAAAGAAGTAAAGGAGAAGGCATTAAAAGAATTAAATCGATTGACTAAAATGTCACCTCATTCTGCGGAGGTAGGAGTTATTAGAACATATTTAGACTGGATAGTTGAACTTCCATGGAATAAAGAAACTAAGGAAAAGATTGATATTAAGAAAGCTAGAGAAATTTTAGACGAAGATCATTATGGTCTCGAGGATGTTAAGGAAAGAATATTAGAATTTATTGCTATACGAAAACTAACAAATAGCATGAAAGGGCCTATTCTATGCTTAGTTGGTCCACCAGGAGTTGGGAAAACATCCATTGCAAGGTCTATAGCCCGATCCTTAAATAGAAATTTTGTTAGAATGTCTCTTGGTGGTGTTAGAGATGAAGCAGAAATTCGTGGACACAGAAGGACCTATGTTGGAAGTATGCCTGGAAGAATAATAAGCTCAATAAGAAAGGCAGGAAGCAAGAATCCACTTTTCTTATTTGATGAGATAGATAAATTAAGTAGCGACTTTAGAGGAGACCCAGCAAGTGCATTACTTGAGGTATTAGACCCTGAGCAAAATACTACATTTACAGACCATTTCTTAGATGTACCTTTTGATTTATCTAAGATATTCTTTATAACTACTGCTAATACTACATCAAGTATACCTGCACCACTACTAGACAGAATGGAAGTTATTAGAATAAGTGGATATACAGATGAAGAAAAACTACAAATATCATTAAAATACTTGCTTCCAAAGCAAATGAAGGAACATGGATTAAAGGAAGACCAGCTTATAGTTTCTGAATCAGCAATAAGAGGTATAGTAAATTATTATACTAGGGAAGCTGGAGTTAGAAATCTCGAGAGAAATATTGCTAACATTTGTAGAAAGGCAGCTAAGAGAATTGTTGAAGAAAACCTTAAGGTAGTAAGAATAAATGCAGGAAATTTAGAAAATTATCTAGGAGCTAAGAAATTTAGATTTGATGAAGTTGAAGAGCAAAATCAAATAGGAGTTGCTAATGGTTTAGCTTGGACAGCTGTTGGAGGCGAAACCCTTTCAGTTGAAGTAACTACAATGAAGGGTACAGGTAAAATACAGCTTACAGGTAAGCTAGGAGATGTCATGAAGGAATCTGCCATGGCTGGTATCAGCTATATTAGAGCAAATTCTACAATTTTGAATATAGAGGAAGACTTCTATAAGGATATGGATATTCATATTCACGTTCCAGAAGGTGCAATACCTAAGGATGGACCATCTGCTGGGATTACAATTACGACAGCAGTGGTATCAGCGTTATCCAATACTCCTATATATAGAGATATAGCAATGACTGGAGAAATAACATTAAGAGGAAGAGTTTTACCTGTGGGAGGAATAAAAGAAAAAGTACTTGCTGCTCATAGAATGGGGATAAAGAAAGTATTATTGCCATACGAGAATAGCAAGGACTTGGACGAAATACCTGATAGGGTAAAGAAAAAAATGGAGTTTGTATTAGTTAAAAAGATGGATGAGGTATTAGAGCATGCTCTTGTAAGGAAGGTGGATAATAATGAAGATAATTAAATCAGACCTTCATGCCATAGCAGCTCTACCGAGTCAATATCCTAAAGATGACTTGCCGGAAATTGCTTTTGCCGGCAGGTCAAATGTGGGTAAATCTTCATTTATCAATGCAATGATAAATAGGGTAAATCTTGCTAGGACAAGTAGCAAACCTGGAAAGACTAGAACAATTAATTTCTATATAATAAATGAATCTTTCAGGTTTGTAGACTTACCTGGATATGGGTATGCTCAAGTTTCAATGTCTGAAAGAGAGAAGTGGGCAAAATTTATAGAAACATATTTAACTACTAGAAAGAATTTAAAAGAGGTAATTTTGGTTGTTGATATGAGGCATGAGCCAACAAATTTGGATAAAATGATGTATGAATGGATAAAATCCTTTGGATTCAGAGGATTGGTTATAGCTACAAAAGCGGATAAGATAAGTAAGGCTAACTGGCAGAAGCATACTAAAATAATACGTCAAAAATTAGAAATTAAAGATATGGATTTAGTCATACCATTTTCTTCAGAAAAGAAAATAAATGTTGATAAGGTATGGAAAGTACTGGAGCCAGTTTTAGACAAGACAAAAGACCAGTAATTACTCATACTGGTCTTTATGTAGTACATATTGCACTTTTATAGTTTTGAGAATTGATCCTTACTAGCTCCACATACTGGGCATACCCAATCCTCAGGAAGATCTTCAAAAGCAGTTCCTGGAGCTATATCTCCATCTGGGTCTCCTTCAGCTGGGTCGTAAACATATCCACATGGGTCACAAACATATTTATCCATGAGCATTCTCCTTTCATTATTATAGCTACCATAATTTTACCCAAATATTATTATTTCAAACCTCTAAAATATTATTATTCTAATATTTTATGAAGTATTCAGAAATTATTACTTTAGCTATAGATTAATAGTATAGAAATTTGGGTAAAATCATTATAACTAAACAAAATAGTATTGGATGTGATTGACATGGCGTATGTATACAAAGGTACAGTATGTAGTGATTTGAAAACAATTAAAAAATTTATAGATAAAATTTTAAAAAACTTAGAAACACAAATAAATGATAAAGATATAATGTTCGATATTAGATTAATTTTAAATGAGCTTATCGTAAATGGAGCACTTCATGGAAATCAATGTATGTTATCGAAATGTGTTAGCCTGACATTAGAGATGGTTGACAATAAGTTGAAAATAGAAGTAGAGGATGAAGGAAAGGGAATAAATTTTGACATCTGTTCCTATGATCCAAATGATTTAAAAACCTGGGGTAGGGGACTGGTTTTAGTAAACGGTTTATCTGATGAGTTTCATGTAGAGAAGAACAGAGTTATCTCAATAAAGAATATACAATAGGAGGCTGAATAATGAGAAAACGTTTTATTATTTGTCTAGTGGTAATGTTACTAATAGGTACAATGCCACTAGATTCTTTTGGTCAATCGGCTATTGATAAGGAACTTGAGGCAGCAATTCTTAAAGTCAAGGACCTTTTTGCTATTTCTAACCAATATGACACCTTCAACTCACACGTAAGTTCAAGTGGGAATAAATTTTACTTCTATATGAATTGGTCAGACACACAAAATAAACTTGATAACTTAAATATATCTACTGACTCTTCAGGCAATATTATTTCCTACTCAAAATATAATGTTAACTATATAGAACCAGGATCAAAGAAGCCAAATTACACAAGAGAACAGGCATTAAAATTAGCTATGGAGTTTGTTGGAAAAATTGATAAGTACATATACAATGAAATTAAGCTTGTTGAAAACAAACACCCAATAAATTCTAATGATATTTATTATGGCTTTAATTTTAATCGAGTTGTAAATAATATTGAATATCCTGATAATACTGTAAGTATCAGCGTAAATAAATATACTGGGGAAGTAAGCAATTACTATGCTAATTGGGATAGAGATATTGTATTTCCAAAGCCGGAAAATATAATATCACTAGATGAGGGAAAAGAAGCTTATATGGATAAGATCGGACTCAACCTCATGTACAAATCAACCAGTAGATTATATAGAATGAGCGATTTAAATAATGAAGATGGATACTACTTAGCGTATTCAAATTTTGATAAGAATAAGGCCATCGATGCAATAACAGGAGAACCTATTAGCTTAGGTTTCTACGGACCTATTTATGCTAATGAAAAATCAATGGATATAGCAGCAGGTGAAGGTCTTGCTTTAACTCCTGAAGAAAGAGCTGAGATAGACAAATTAACTGGTATACTTGATATTGAAAAAATTGAAAAAAGAGCTAGAGACATACTAAAACTTAATTCAGAATATGAGCTTCAGAGTAAAAATCTATATTCAAGTCACAAAAATCCTGGAGAGTACCTATGGTCACTATATTTTGTGAAGAATGCAGATGAGGTTAGCTTAAGTGCAAATATATCAATAAATGCAAAGACATCTGAGTTAGTAAGTTTCTATAAATATGATAGCTATGATTCAAAGGCAAAAGCTAGAATAAATAAAGCTCAGGCTCTTGTACTTGCAGAGGAATTTATAAGAGAGGTACAGCCAAATAGGATAAATGAAGTTGAACTAATCAAAGAGGATTTAAAGGATAATCAACTATCATATTACTTTAGATTTATGAGAAAAATAGATGATACTTATGTGGAGTCAGATTCCATTTCAGTGACAGTTGATACTGTCAAAAAAGAAATAACGTCCTATAACTTTGAGTGGTTTAATGATCAATTTCCAGATAAAGGTGAAGTAATAGGGTATGATAAAGCATATGAAATTTTATTTGATAAAATTGGATATGAATTAAAATATGCAACTATATATGATTATGAAAAAATTGATGATAGTAAAAAAGTAGTAAAATTAGTATATGCAATCAATCCAGAAATTCCAGTAATTATTCATGCAAATACCGGTGAAATTTTAGATTATTCCGGTGAACCATATAAGGATAAAAAAGGAATTGAGTATAAGGATTTAGACGGTACTTATGCTAAGGAAATAATATATACTTTAGCAGAACATGGAGTAGGATTTAATTCTAGTGAATTTAAGCCAAAGGATAAAATCCTTCAAAAGGATTTCATATATCTATTATTCAAATCAATGAATTCATATAGAACAGAAACTGAGAAAGATATAGATAAAATATATGAAGAACTTGTTCTAACAAGAATAATAAGGGACGGGGAAAAATCCCCTGAAAACCTAGTAACTAAGGAAGAAGCTGTAAAATTTGTTATTAGGGCTATGCATTACGATAAGATAGCAGAAATTCCAAATATATTCTCTGATTTATTTAAAGATAGCAATGATATAACTTCAAGCCTTAAAGGATATATGAATATTGCATATGGTTTAGGGATAATAAATGGAGACGGTACAGGAAACATTAATCCGAAGGCAGAATTAAAGAGAGAAGATGCAGCAAGTATAATCTATAATTACATGTTTAACTAAAAAACGGTCAGGCTGACCGTTTTATTTTTTACCAAAATATCACAATATTTTACATTTTTAATATACTATTAGTAAACTAAAGAAAATATTTTTAAAGCATTGATGTCTAATGACAAGAAGGACTATAATTTAAGGAGGAAAATTTATGAATTATAGAAGCATGAATGAAAATATTATACCAAGGGTATTTAATAATAATATTTACTCATATGGCTATGGGGCAGAATATGGTTATTATCCGAGAAGATGTTCAAGAAGGAATTGTATACCTGTACCATGCTATAGTTGGCCAGGAGTCCTATATATTTATACAGGTCCACCAGGCCCACCAGGCCCACCAGGTCCACCAGGTCCACAGGGAGCACCAGGACCGCAA
>JAKELU010000004.1:38932-80431 GCA_022760735.1 Firmicutes bacterium FC7 | reverse complement strand
CAGGGAGAAACAGGACCGCAAGGAGAACCAGGTCCACAGGGAGAACCAGGACCACAAGGTCCACCAGGCCCACAAGGTGAGCCAGGTCCACAGGGAGAACCAGGACCACAAGGTCCACCAGGACCAGCAGGTCCAGGAGCAACCATCAATTCTATGTTCGCAGCAAATACAGGCGGAGGTCCAATTGATGTAGTATTGGGTGGAACCCAGATTCCATTACCAAACTTACAGAACTTAGATGACTTTGTTCCAAATGGTACAAATACTGAATTTGAGGTACCAGAAACCGGTAAATATTATATTAGCTACGAGATCAACTTAACACTTGGTGTATTGGTAGGTTCAAGAGTAACTGTTAATGGATCTTCTATACCTGCTTCAGAGATATCTCCTATTTTAGCAACAGAATATAGGGCTTCATTTATAACAGATTTAGTAGCAGGAGATACAATTTCTTTAGAATTATTTGGACTTTTAGGAGCAGCTATATTAAGATCTGGAGTTGGAAACTCTCTAACAGTTATTAGATTGGCTTAATATAAAATTAAGGTAGATGGCTTAGCTATCTACCTTTCAATTTTTTGCTCATAAACATAATGCTCAAAACAATGGATATAATATTTATTTTGTAATATGGGAAAAGTATGATAAAATATTTCAGTTAAGGCAATTTATAAGAAGAAGGGATTTGTTTATGAACATAAAGAGGAATGATGTAAGAAATATTGCTATTATAGCCCATGTTGATCATGGGAAAACTACATTGGTAGACAGTCTTTTAAAACAATCAGGTGTTTTTAGGGCTAATCAAGTAGTGGAAGAAAGAATTATGGATTCAAACGATATTGAAAAAGAACGTGGAATAACCATACTTTCTAAGAATACGGCCGTAAATTATAAAGGTACTAAAATTAACATCATAGATACTCCAGGCCATGCAGATTTTGGTGGAGAAGTTGAACGTGTGCTAAAGATGGTAAATGGTGTTGTTCTATTAGTAGATGCCTTTGAAGGACCAATGCCACAAACAAAATTTGTTTTAAAAAAGGCATTGGAATTAGAATTACCGGTAATAGTATGTATTAATAAAATTGACAGACCTGAGGCGAGACCAGACGAAGTAATAGACGAAATACTGGACTTATTTATAGAATTAGGTGCAAATGAAGACCAATTAGAGTGCCCATTTATATATGCTTCAGCTAAAGAAGGTAAAGCAACTTTGGAATTAGGTGTAGAATCTAATTCAATGGAATCATTATTTGAAACAATTATTAACTATATTCCTGCACCAGAAGGAGATAGTGAAGCTCCGTTGCAAGTACTAATATCAACTATAGACTATAACGACTATGTAGGAAGGATTGGTATAGGTAAGATAGAACGAGGTACGATTAAGGCTGGACAGGAGGGGGTATTAGTAAATAAACTAGATCTTGAAAAACAGGAAAAAGTGAAGATAAGTAAAGTTTATGAATTTGAAGGACTTAATAGAGTTGAAGTTGAAGAAGCTACAATAGGAAGCATTATTGCAATTACAGGTATAGAAGATATTCATATAGGAGATACAATTTGTCCAGTGGATCACCCAGAACCATTGCCATTTGTTAAAATATCAGAGCCAACTCTTGCAATGACATTTTCCGTTAATAACAGCCCTTTTGCAGGAAGAGAAGGAAAATTTGTAACATCTAGACAGCTTAGGAGTAGACTATATAGAGAGTTACAAACAGACGTATCACTAAGGGTTGAGGACACAGAATCAACTGATTCCTTTAAGGTTTCAGGTAGAGGAGAGTTACACTTATCGGTTTTAATAGAAAACATGAGAAGAGAAGGCTATGAATTCCAAGTTTCAAAACCTGAAGTACTATATAAGTTTGAGAATGGTCAGAAACTAGAACCAATGGAAAAGGTCACAATCGATGTTTCAACTGACTTTATAGGAACAGTAATAGATAAATTAGGCCAAAGAAAAGGAGAGCTTATAAGCATGTCAGAAGCTACTAATGGCTATGCAAGAATAATATTCTCCATACCAGCTAGAGGTCTAATAGGATATAGGCAGGAATTTTTAACCGATACCAAAGGTAATGGAATTATGAATACAATCTTTGATGGATATGCTCCATATAAAGGTGACATTCCGACTAGGAAGGAAGGCTCCTTAATAGCCTTTGAAACTGGAGAAACTACAACCTATGGATTACATGCAGCTCAGGAGAGAGGGACTTTATTTGTTGGTCCAGGTGTGCAAGTATATGATGGAATGGTTATAGGCTCAAATCCAAAAGGGCAGGACATTGAAGTTAATGTTACCAAGACGAAGAAGCAATCTAACATTAGAGCTTCTGGATCCGATGAAGCACTAAGATTATCTCCTCCAAAAGAAATGACACTTGAGGAAGCACTTGAATTCATAGAGGATGATGAGCTTATTGAAGTAACTCCTTTAAATTATAGGATTAGGAAGAAAATTCTTGATTCTAACTTGAGATATAAATCCAAAAAAAATAAGTAAATAGGAGGGTCTCATGGAAGCCATAATTAAAGGTTATATGTGGGTATATTCAAATTTAATATGGATAAATATCATATTTGCGATATTGCTTGTATTTTTTGAAAGAAGGAACCCTACAACCACTTGGTTATGGCTAATGGTGCTTGTATTCTTGCCTGGGATTGGATTTATATTTTATCTTTTCCTTGGTCAAGATCTATCAAAGCATAAAATATTTAAGACAAAAGAAGAAGAGGATAATTGCTTTGAAATAATTGCAGAGGATCAAAAGCAGATACTGGAAAGAGATGAGTTTTTATATAAGGATCCAAACTTTGTGTACTATGAAGATTTGATTAAAATGCATCTTATGAGTAGCAAATCTTACTTTACACAGGATAATAGTGTAGAACTTTATTTTTCAGGTGAAAAAAAATTTGATGCTTTATTAAAAAGCATTAAAGAAGCAAAGCGTTATATTTACATGGAATACTATATCTTTAAAAGAGACAAATTAGGTAAAAAGGTACTTGATGCACTAACAGAAAAGGCCAAAGAAGGATTGGAAGTTAAACTATTAATTGATGGTATGGGTGGAAGAACTTTAACGAAAAAGTTTCTAAAACCTTTTATAGATGCTGGTGGAGAAGTCGGAATCTTTATGCCACCTTTAGTACCTTTAATAAATATAAGAATTAATTATAGAAATCATAGAAAAATAACTATTATTGATGGTAAAGTTGCCTTTCTAGGAGGATTTAATGTTGGAAATGAATACATTGGCTTAAAGAAGAAATTTGGTTATTGGCGAGATACTCATATTAAAATTAAAGGGTCAGCCATAAGTTCATTACAATGGAGGTTTAACCTAGATTGGCGTTTTGCTACAAAACAGGAAGTAAATGTATGTCAGAGCTTCTTAACGAATGAGGATTCGAATAATAAGGTGGGAATCCAGATTGTGTCCAGTGGGCCTGATTCAAAATGGCCTAGCATTAAAGATGGGTACTTGAAGATGATTTCCAATGCACGAGAGAAGGTATATATTCAGACTCCATATTTTATACCAGATGATAGTATTTTTGAAGCCCTGAGAATTGCTGGGCTTTCAGGAGTAGATGTTAAGGTAATGATACCAAATAAACCTGACCATTTATTCGTCTATTGGGCAAGTCTAAGCTATATTGGTGAATTACTAAAAGCTGGAGTCAAATTTTATACTTATGAAAAAGGATTTCTACACTCTAAGGTATTTATAATGGATGAATTCATATCTTCAATAGGAACTGCAAACCTTGATATTAGAAGCTTTAAGTTGAATTTTGAGGTAAATGCTTTTATTTATGATGATATGACAAACTTAAAGCTTACTGAACAATTCAATAAGGATTTATTAGATTGCAAAGAAATAACATTAGAAGAATACGAAAGAAGGCCTCGAATAGTTAAAATTAAGGAATCAATATCAAGACTTTTATCACCAATTTTATAATAAATAAAAAATAAAAAAATCACCCCTGGTTACACTAATCTAGAGGTGATTTTTTTGAAAAAAAGTAAATTAATCATAATTTATGTTATACTATTATTACTATTATTTGGTTGTGGAAAGGAAAAGGGTCAACAGGAGATCAAACCAAAAGATAAGGCGCCTAATAGCTTAAAAGAATTAAGTAAAGGAATAGATGATATACTTGGTTCTTTAGGCGAAATAGAAAGACTTATGCTAGATATTCCTTTACCAGAAGGAGAGGATAAAAAGCAAGAAAAACCTCAACAACCTGCAGGAGGAGAACAGCAGGGAGGAGGTCAAGGCGATAATGAGGAGAAACAAGGTTCAGAAAGCAATGGAGACCAAGATCAAGGTCAAGAAGGACAGCAACAGCAGCAAAGTCAGGCTAAGCAGCAAGAAGACCCTGAAAAGAAGAAGCAGGAAGAAATAAAAAATAAATGGGACGAAATTCAAAAGAAATTAGATGAAATACACCCTCATTGGAACTCATTTGAAGCAGAAGGTCAGAAGAAGGGAGCAACAAAGGAAGCAGGAGAAAAGTTTGAAGCAGCACTTAATAAAATGACTAAAGCCATAGAGGTTAAAAGTATTATTGAAGTTTATGACTATGCAAGTCAATCCATAGCTAATTTAAAACCTTTTTATGATTTATACCTAGATGATATCGGCGGGGATCTATCTGTATTAAAACATTCTGCTTATCAAGGATATATCAGAGCTTTAATTGGAGATTTGGATAGTGCAAAAAAAGTCCTGAGTGATAAAGAAGAGAACATAAATAGAATCAGATTAAAGCTTACTGATGAAAAGGAGAAAGAAAAAGTGGAAAAGATAACTTTGGCATTAGCAGATTTTAGAGATAGCTTAGAAGAAGATAGCCAAATGTTATTTATGATAAAAAAAGACGTAGTGATTGAAAACATTAAAGCATTAGAATAAGGGGGAATTCAAATGAAATCAGAAGCAGTCAAGGAGTTTTATGCTTTAAATGGTGTAATAAAGTATGTTAGAGAAGAAGATATATTTAGAAGAATAACTAAGCCGCCAATTTATGAAGTAATAAGAGTTGTTAATGGTGTACCAATATTTTTGGAAGACCACTTAGAAAGAATGTATTCTTCAGCTAATGCAATCAATCATAATATTTTTCTTGATGATAAAGGAATTAGACAGTCCATAAAAGATACAATTTTACACAATGATATAGATAATTATAATATAAAGCTGATATCTGGAGAAGCAGAGGGTATAGGTGATATATTTTTAGTATATTGTGTAGAAACTACCTATCCTCCTAAAGAATATTACGAAAATGGGATAAATACTATACTGCATAATTATGAAAGGAACAACCCTAATGTAAAGGTTCTAGTTACTTCATTTAAAGAAGATGTTGCAAAACAGATGAAGGAGAAAAACGCCTATGAAGCTTTACTTGTTAGAAAGGATGGATTTATTCCAGAAGGAAGTAGGTCAAATCTGTTCTATGTAAAAGAGGATAAGCTCTTTTCTGCACCGAAGGAAGAAATTTTGCTAGGAATAACAAGAAAGCATATATTGCAAATAGCTGAAAATCAAAATATAGAATTAGTCGAAAAGAGTTTACATGTAGATGATATTAAAAATATAGATGGTGCATTTATCAGTGGTACGAGTGTTACAATACTACCGATTTCAAAAATTGATAATGTGAATATTGCATCTATAGGAAATAAAGTTGTCACACTTCTTTATAATGAATATAACAAGATGATAAGGGATTATGTGGAAAAAAACAAAGAATACTGGATATAAAGGGCCGAGTTTTGTCTCGGCCAAAATTTTGATCTAAAATTGTGAATTGTACAGTAAATTGAGAATTATTGAGCAACTAATTCAATAATTTTTAGTATTGTTTCTACTGCTTTTTCCATTCCTTGAATAGAAACATATTCGAATTTACCATGGAAGTTTAAACCACCTGTAAAGATATTAGGACATGGTAAACCCATGTATGAAAGTCTAGCACCATCAGTTCCACCTCTAATAGGTTTAATAATAGGGGTAACACCAACCTCCTCCATGGCTTTCTTTGCTATCTCTACTACATGCATTACTGGTTCTATCTTATCCTTCATATTATAATAGCTGTCCTTAATTTCTAGTTCTAAAATATGGCCATATTTTTCATTGAGGAAATCAACGGCTGATGTAAGCAGTTTCTTTTTTGATTCAAACTTGTTTTTATCATGATCTCTGATGATATAAGAAATATTAGTTTTTTCAACACTTCCATCGAAATAAACAATATGATAAAATCCCTCATAGCCTTCTGTTGACTCAGGAGCCTCATTAACAGGAAGCATACTGTTTAATTCCATTGCTACTTTTATAGAGTTGATCATTTTATTTTTAGCTGAACCTGGGTGAACATTTCTTCCTTGAATTGATATTCTTGCACCTGCGGCATTAAAGTTTTCATATTCTAGCTCACCTATTGGTCCCCCATCTACTGTATAGGCAAATTCTGCATTGAACTTTTCTACATCGAAGTAATCTGCTCCTCGCCCAATTTCTTCATCAGGAGTAAATCCGATTTTTATAGTTCCATGTGGGATTTCAGGATTATTTATTAGGTATTCCATAGCAGTAACTATTTCTGCTATTCCTGCTTTATTGTCAGCTCCTAAAAGTGTTGTGCCATCAGTTGTAATCAAGTCCATTCCTATGTGATTATGAAGTTCAGGAAAGTCCTTTGGAGACAATATTATGTTTTTCTCTTCATTTAAAACTATATCTCCACCTTGATAATCTCTTATTATATTTGGTTTAACATTTGCTCCTGACATATCAGGGCTAGTATCCATATGAGCAATAAATCCAATTGTTGGAACCTTTTTTGCTATATTTGCAGGTAGAGTTGCCATTACATAACCGTTGTTGTCAACAGTTACATTTGTTAATCCAATAGCATTAAGCTCATCAGCAAGTATCTCTGCAAATCTCATTTGAGAATCAGTACTTGGAACAGATGTTGAGCTTTCATTAGAAGTAGTTTCAAATTTTACATACTTTAAAAATCTATCAACTAAGTTTGTCAATTTATAACCTCCATTCTTTTTATCCTATGTATCCAATACCCTGATATAAGTATTATTTACCATTATATTATACTATAATATAGCAAAATATTTGTTGATATTTGAGAGAATTTGACTAAAGAAAAAGGTCAAAATATTACAGATAATTGGTTATAATATAAAACAGTGTGAACAAAGTTTTGGCAATATATAGACTACAAAATTATGTGTTTGAAAAAAAAACTTTTTGGTATAAATATATTAAAACGTTAGCATGCTAAAGATTAAGGAGTAAATTATGGAATATATAAATCAATCCTTTGCATTGAAGGAGATAATTAATGTTAAGAGAGAGCGACTAAACAACATGATAATAGAGGATGGCATAAATGAAGAAATCATAAAATTGAGCGAAGAATTAGATGAATTAATTCTTCAATATACATTACTCAATTTAAGTCAAAAACAAAAATAGCAGTAAAACTGCTATTTTTTGTGTAATTTAATTTATCCCAAAGTTACGTCTAGAATCATCATTATTATAAAACCAACTATTACACCATACGTAGCCTCACGTTCATTACCACTCTGATGAGTCTCAGGGATAATTTCGTCAGAAATAACAAAGAGCATTGTTCCAGCTGCAAACGCAAGAGTAAAGGGCAATATTGGTCTAAAAACATTGACTAATGCTAGACCAAGTAATCCTCCTAATGGTTCTACTAATCCCGTTATAAGTGAAATGATAAAAGCGTGTTTCGGAGAATAATTTTCTCTTAGAAGTGATACAGAAACTGCAAGTCCTTCAGGTATATTTTGAAGTCCAATTCCTATGGCTAATGTAAGTCCATTACTTATATTATTATCTCCAAATCCTACACCTACAGCAAGACCTTCAGGGAAATTGTGAATTGTTATTGCGATAATGAATAGCCAAATTTTTTTTAAAGATTCACTAGCCTTACCCTCAACTCTATTATCTATAAGGTGTTCATGCGGTGAGTATTTATCTGTGATATCAAGGAATGTAGCTCCTATTAATATACCTGCTCCTGTTATTAAAGCCCCCTTTAGTCCATCACCAGAGTATTTAAGGCTGGGAACAATAAGTGAAAAGGATGTGGCTGCAAGCATAACACCTGCGGCAAAACCAAGGAGGATGTCAAGCATTTTTCTAGATACATTTTTAGTAAAAAATGCTGGTATTGAACCAATAGCAGTCATTAAACCAGCCCCTAGGCTTGCTAAAACTCCTATCATAAATGTACTCATATGCATTTCTCCTTTGTAAATTATCCTATGTTTATTAAAATATTAAAAATAATAATCCTAAAATTAGTATTAATATTATAATGCCAATAATGGTGAAAAACAAACGCTTACTAATAAAGAAAAATTTCATAAAATCACGCTCCTTTGTTATTCCTCGATATAATCTATTTACAATTTATTAAATTTATGCTACTAAGTTAGATAAATGTGTTAAATTTAAAAAAGTATGGTATATTATTTATTAGATACTTAAATGAAAGAACTCAGGAGGTATTTAAATGAGTGTAAAAATATTAAGTGATTCAGGATGCGATTTACCTATAGATATTATTAATGAGTATGATATAGATATTCTTCCTATTGCAGTTATAAAGGATGAAAAAGAATATTTAGACCAAGAAACCATAACTCCTAAGGAAGTATATGATGGAATGCGCAATGGAGAAATTTTCAAAACTGCGCAGGTTTCTTTGCTTAGTTTTGTTAATAAATTTGAAGAATATGCTAAAAATAATAAATCTGTAATATATTTATCATTGTCATCTGGTATATCTGGAACATACCAATCAGCAGTATTAGCGGAACAAGAAATAAAAGAAAGATTTCCAGAATCAGATATAACAGTAATAGATTCAAAGGCTGCTTCTCTTGGATTTGGACTTATTGTATATGAGGCAGCAAGGTTAGCTAAAGCTGGTGAGACTAAAGATGTAATTATTAAATCAATAAATACATATATTGAAAATATTGAACAAATATTTACAGTTGATAACTTAGAATATCTTTATAGAGGGGGAAGGGTGACTAAAACCGCTGCGTTTGTAGGTGGTCTTCTTAATATTAAACCAATATTAGAGGTGACGAAAGAAGGAAAACTCGTTCCTTTTGAAAAAATAAGAGGTAGAAGCAAGGTATTAAAGCGAATGGTAGAGATAATGAAAGAAAGAAGTAGAGGAGAAGATTATAGTGATCAACTAATTGCTATAAGTCACGGTGATGATTTAGAAGCTGCAGAAAAATTGAAATCAATAATAGAAGAAACCTATGGAACCAAGAAATTTTTAATTAATACTATTGGGGCAGGAATTGGAGCACATTCTGGACCTGGCACAATTGCACTATTCTTCTTATGTAAATAAACTTTATATAAATAATCACTCTAATGAGGGGATTCTATGGCAAAAACAAAAATTATATATTTACCTTTGTTATGCATGATTCTTCTATTTGGAATTTATTTTATTTACTTGAATTTAACTGATTATAAGCCAGAAGAAATTATTGTACTACCTATCTACAATAATCAAGTAAAAAATATTCCTTTCAATGAACCATTAAAAATAGCAACTTTTAATTTGGGTTTTGCAGGACTGGATATTAATCAAGATTTCTATGAAGATGGAGGTAAAGGTTCTAAGGCAAAGAGCAAGGAAAAGGTACTTGAAAATTTAGTAATATTGTGGATATTATTGATAGTATAGAGCCTGATTTTATATTATTTCAGGAACTAGATACAAATTCAAGTAGAAGTTTTTATATCGATCAACTATCCTATTTAAACGCTAAATATCCAAACTACAGTTATGCCTATGGAAAAAATAATAAAATTGGATGGTTGCCTAAACCTTTACTTAGACCTACTGGGAAGGTAGAATCAGGTCTTGCAATATTCTCCAAATACTTTGCTAACCTAGCTAAACGATATTCACTGCCAGGACAACAGGATGGATTTCATAAGTTTTTTGACTTTGATAGGGCTTTTGTAGAAAAACGATATGAACTTGAAAATGGCAAAGAACTAGTAATAATTAATTTGCATCTTTCTGACTTTAATGAAACAGGACGGCAAAGATTTGAGGAATTAAGGTATATTGATGAATATCTACATAAAGAATATAAAAACGGGGCGTATATTATTGTTGGAGGCGATTGGAACCATAATTTACCTGGTACAGACCCATATTTATTTGAAGCAGAGGAAGAGTGGCCATCATGGCTTAAGAATTTACCAGAAGAGTTTGAATTTGAAGGATTTAGATGGGCTGTTGATAAATATACTCCAACTGTAAGATCACTAAATTCCGGATTTAATAAAGGATATAATTTTATGGCTGTGACTGATGGCTTTCTTGTATCAGATAATTTACATGTCATTAGAGTGAGAGCGCTTGATCATGGGTTTGCTAGCAGCTATCATAATCCTGTTATTTTAGAATTTATGTTAGAATAGTGAAAGCTGCTGGACAAATTATTTGATAGGTGGTATAATAATTTCATTAGTTAATAATGCACCTTTAGCTCAGTTGGTAGAGCAACTGACTCTTAATCAGTGGGTCCAGGGTTCGAGTCCCTGAAGGTGCACCACTTACAACTTTCAAAGATACTTTGAAGGTTTTTTAGTTTTTTGAGTTAATAAGTAAGAATAAAATAAAAAACAGTCCCCAAATTCGGAGACTGTTTTTTGCTAAATAAATAATTCCTTTAATACAAATAGAATAGCCAATACATACATAATTGCAGAAACATCTTTGGTTTTTCCTGTTAAAACCTTAAGAATAACATATGATATCATACCAAATACTATTCCTTCTGCAATACTATATGCAAAAGGCATCATTACTATTGTAAGGAAAGCTGGAATAGCTTCAGTAAAATCATCTAAATCAATTTCCTTAATTGGGCTCATCATAAATAAGCCAACAAGGATAAGTGCTGGTGCAGTAGCAGCTCCTGGGATCATACCAAATAAAGGTGATAAAACTAATGATAGTAAAAACAATACTCCAGTAGTAAATGATGTTAAACCTGTTCTACCACCTGCAGCTACTCCTGATGCTGACTCAACAAATGTGGTTATTGTTGAAGTTCCTAAACAAGCACCTATAGTAGTACCTATAGCATCTGCAAGTAATGCTTCCTTAACTTTAGGTAATTTTCCATCTTTATCAAGCATATTAGATTTTGAAGAAACACCAATTAATGTTCCAATAGTATCAAATATATCTACAAATAAGAATGAAAATACTACTATTAACATATCAAAGGATAGTATATTATTAAATTCAAATTTAAATGCAACTTCTGATAATGATGGAGGTGCAGAGAATATACCAAGGAAATCACCATTTGGCATATAGCTAACTCCCATAGGAATTCCAATAATAGTTGTAATTACAATACCATAGAACAATGCGCCTGTAACTTTTTTCGCTAGTAAAAAGCCTGTAATTAATAATCCTATCAATGCTAGTAAAGGAGCTGGCTGAGTTAAATCTCCTAATCCAAGAATTGTTCCACCATCACCAACTACAAGTCCCGCACTAGTTAATCCAATAAGAGTGATAAATAATCCAATTCCTACTGATACGGCTTTTTTCAAGTTAAATGGTATAGAGTCAAAAATAGCTTCTCTTACATTAAAAAGTGATAATACTAAGAAAATAATACCTTCAATTAATACAGCTGTAAGAGCAAACTTCCAAGAGTATCCCATTCCAAATACAACTGAATAAGTAAAGAATGCATTTAATCCCATACCAGGTGCCAATGCAAAAGGATAATTAGCCATAAATGCCATTGCAAAACATGCTATTGCCGATGCTATAGCTGATGCCGCAAATACTCCACCTTGATCCATACCTGTTTCAGCTAGCATAGTAGGATTAACTGCTAGTATGTAGGCCATAGTCATAAATGTGGTAAAGCCTGCAAGAATTTCTGTTGATACATTTGTACCATTTTCTTTTAGTTTAAAGAATTTTTCCATAAAAAAATCTCCCTTCTTTTTTTATTGGAGCCTTTTAGATTAAATTACCTAAAGGCCGTAAATTTATGAAAGAGAGAATACACGATTAGATGTATTTACTCTATAGTCGAACAATTTACGGTCGTTCGGTAGAAACTTAAGGCCCATATCGCCTAAATTATATAGGTAAATCATATTCGTCCTTTTTGGACAAAATATTCAATTAGGATACTAGTTTATCACATATAGTTCAATCAAGCAAGTAAAATCAAAATAAAATTTCAAAATTAGATTAATAATAAAAATATCAGTTGGTTAATTTTAGTTTTAATGATATTATTTTATTAATAGATGTAGAATATAACTTTAGGGGGTTATTATGCTAGATAAACTATACATCAATAAGTTTAAAAAATTCGGAATATTCCTAGTTTCATTTACAATTTTATTCGTGCTATTTTTCTTAACTTTAAAATATACAGTGCCTTTTGTTCTTGGGTTTATAATTGCATTATCGACAAAAAGAGCTAATTTATTTTTACAAAGGAAGTTGAAGATATCATCAGGTTTATCCTCTATTATAACCACTTCAATTGTTTTTGCTGTTTTAGGAGTTGTTATTATTTTGCTGGTTTATAAAGCTACTGCTGAAACAATTTTGTTATTGTCTAAAATTCCAAGTATAGATAATTTATCATTATATATTGAAAAATTTCTTTTAGAGATAACTGATATAATTGGACAGATTGACCCTAAAGTTGTAAATAAATTATATGAGTACCTGCAAACTTTGTTATCAGGTTTACTAGGTATTGGAATTAGAGTTTTAAATAAAATCCTATCTATAGTACTAAGTTTACCTTCTATGTTCATAATAGCTATCATATCCTTTATAGCAACCTATTTTATATCTAAGGATTATAGTTTATTTAGCAGTAAATTTTATTCCATTTTCTCATCAGAAGGTAAAATTAAGATGAAAAGCATAGTAGAATCATCAATTTCTATGACTATTGGATATGCAAAAGCATATATGATTGTATTGTTTATTACATTTGTACAGACATTCATAGGATTTAGTCTACTCAATATCAATTATTCCTTGATCTTAAGTATAATATGTGCCGTTCTTGATCTACTACCAGTAGTAGGTACCATAATGATATATATTCCATTGATAATTTATAACTTCTATATTGGTAGAACATTTATTGCAATTGGCCTGATTATTCTCTACTTGTTTATCACAATTATGAGACAGATTATAGAGCCTAAAATAGTATCAACTACACTTGATTTACATCCAATACTGACTCTCGCTGCAATATTTATTGGATTAAAAGTAAGTGGGTTTGTTGGTATGATTTACTTTATATCTTTATTAGTTGCCTACAAGGTTTTAGTAAAGGTAAATGTAATTTAATCATTTGTAGGAATTTTTAAAATATATCAATTATTAGAAAAATAGTATGTTCTTTCCTAAGCTATTGTTATATAATAGGTAGTATTAATATTGAAGGGTTAGGTGATAGAATGAAAAATGTAGCTGCTTTTTTTGATATTGATGGTACAATATTCAGAAACTCTTTGATGATTGAACATTTTCAAAAGCTAATTACCTTTGAAATAATAGACCCGGAAATTTGGTATACAAAGGTAAAAAAAGTATATCTAGAATGGGAAAAGAGATATGGTGATTTTGAAGAGTATTTAGAAATACTTGCAGGAGTTTACCTTGAAGAATTAAAGGGTGTGGATAAGTCCTATATTGATTATACTGCAGAGCATGTAATAAAATTAAACGGTGATATGATATATAAATACTCTAGAAGCCAGATAGATTGGCATAAGAAGCAGGGACATAAAGTATTCTTTATATCGGGAAGCCCTGACTTTCTAGTTTCAAAGATGGCTGAAAAATATGGGGCAACTGAATATAGAGGAACATTATATGAAGTAGATGAGAATAATAAATTTACCGGCAATATAGTTAAAATGTGGGACTCAAAAAGTAAATTGAAAGAGCTAAAGGGATTAATTGAGAAGTATGATGTAGACCTTGAAAAAAGCTATGCTTATGGAGATACAACAGGTGATTTTTCAATGTTGAAAATGGTTGGAAATCCTGTAGCTATAAATCCTAATAGAGAATTACTTGAAGAAATTAGACAGGATGAAACTTTGAAAAATAAAGCAACAATAATTGTTGAAAGAAAAAATGTAATATACAAGTTAAACCCATTAATTGAACTCCTTTAAACCAGTACATTAGCTGGTTTATTTTTTGCATATTTTAGGAAATTTGATGAGTAAAGTTGTAATTATTTCGTAAATTATTCAATTCTGTTCTATATTATAATTATCTTAGGTATAATATTTGTCCAAAGGGCAATAATTAACCCCTAAGAGGTGATAAAATGAAAAACCGTATTATACTAATTTCAATTTTGATTTTAGGAATTATACTAGTTGGTTGTAATGCTACCCAAGGTGCAGAAAATGTGGAATATGAAAAAGTTGCCCTTTTCAGTGAAAATAGTTATTCAGAATTATCAGAGTATATGCCTTTTTTAGAAAATACCATATTGGAATACCAAGGTATTGGTAACGAATTTGCAGAACAAACTGTGTTCTATGAATTTATTGATGGGAATAGAGCTCAAGTCAAGATTAAAAGTCCAGGTACAAATTTAGTAAAAGTTCTAGAATTAAAAGAAGGGGCTCTAACAGAAATCTATAGAGAAGGTGAGTTTTACCATATAGAGAATATGCTTCAAAGTAAACCTAATAAATCAGAGTTAATATTGAAAGAACCTCTTGAAGTAGGTACTTCGTGGAATAATGAAGATGGGTACAAAAGTGAAATAACTGGAAAAGATGTTGCCATCAACGTACTAGATAAATCCTATAATGCATTAGAGGTAACAAAAACAAATGACAAGGGAAAATTCCAGAAAGAATACTATGTTAAAGGCATTGGTCTTGTGGCTAGGATTTATAAAGATGGTAATTTTGAAATAAAGACCTTGCTCAAAGATATAAGAAAGGCTTCATTAGAACAAGATGTAGAATTATATTATCCATTAAAAGATTCATTAAATACTATTTTTATTGAAGACACCATAGCTTTTAACACCAATAGCAGTATTGAAAAACTAATTGAAGATAAATTTAAAAAACCGATAAGTGATGAACTCATTCCTATCCTACCAGACAATACATCGATCAACAGCATAAATTTGGATAGAGGAGAATGGATTTTAAAGGTTGATTTATCAGAAAATTTTTTAACTGAAATAAATGCTGGTTCAACCCAGGAATATGAAATTATAAGAAGCTTGGTAAATACATTGGGTAGGTTTTATGATACCACTGAAGTATATTTAACATTGGCAGGAAGACCATATGAATCAGGACATCAGCAATTAATTGAAGGGGAAGTCTTCAAGGTAGACGTAGAAGGAATAAGTAAATATGATTTTAATTAGAAAAGGTCCTAAGTATAGGACCTTTTCATATGATGCTACTCTTCTTCTTCATTATCGTTTTGGCTCTTTTGCTTTTTATTACTACTCTTTGGTTTATTACTTTTATTCTTTGCCATACTTAAAACTATCCTCCTATTTATAATACTACTGCATCTAATATTATTGCAAAAAAAATGGTAATTATTCATAATTACCATTTTTTATTAGTATTATATTATCGTATTTTGTAATTCAATTAGAAATCTAGATGGTTCTAATAATTTATCACCAATGTATTTTGTAGTAATTAGAGTTAGATGTTTCTTTGCTCTAGTCATACCTACGTAGAATAACCTTCTTTCTTCTTCTAGGAGTTCAATATTCCCCTTTTCATAAGATTCTATGCTGGATATATTTGGAAACTCTCCATCTATTAAGTCAATAATATATACATTTTCAAATTCAAGTCCCTTGGCTGAATGAATAGTAGATAATGTTATTGTATTTTTATTAATTCTTGAATTTACACTTAAATGCTGCAAATGTTTTAGTCTACCTACAAAATCTGATATGTTGGTTGTTGATTTTGCAATTAATTTTAGATAAAAAAGTATATTCATTAGATTTTCGTAGGTATATCCGAACTTCATCGAATTTTCTTTTAAATAACTATTATATTCTAAATCATTTTCAATATATAGAATTGCTTCGTAAGGTTTAAGCTTAGATAGCTTCTTAAAATCCAACTTTAACTCTCTTAAAGTTTTTTTATAAAAATCATTTAGACCAGGATATTCCATTATTCTATCAAAGATTGAAGTTATTTGATTTAAAGATTTTGCATATAAAATATGTTTTTTTGCAATATAACCCTTCATTTTATAATAAATATTTTCATATAATTCCATATTGGAAGTATCTTGTGAAAAATTCATAAAGTTCAAAATATCTTGAAGCATCCAATGGTTAAAGAATCTAAGCTTTGTATCTCGCATGTAAAAACTTATATTATTCTTTTCAAATAACTCCATTAGTCCAATTGAAGAAAGGTTATTCCTATATAGGACACAAGAGTTAGCTAAATTACGCTTTTTTAAATCCTCCAGTATAAACTTGTATTGATCATCTATGGTTTTTACTTTTACTATGTTAATGGGTTCAAAATAATCATTATCAGTAGTAATTTCCTTATTATATCTTAATTTATTTGCCTTAATAAATGTATTGCATATAGATACGATATTTTTAGTAGAACGATAATTTCTTTCCATAAAATATAGTTTGCCGTTTTTATATTCCTTATTAAACTCTAGTAATGCCTTAGGGAATGCCCCTCTAAAGCCGTATATTGATTGGTCATCATCTGCTACAATAAAAAGATTATTATTTGGGCTTGCAAGCATTTTAATAATTGATAATTGAATTTTTGAAGTATCTTGTCCTTCATCGAGCTGGTAAAAATCATATTTATTTCGATATTTGTTAAGAAGGAACCTATTTTTTGACAATATTTCCAGGGAAATTGTTAGCATGTCGTCAAAATCTAACAAGTTATATTTTCTTTTATATGCCTCATAGGTCTTATATATCTCAATAAAGTTAGACACATCAATTTTATTATTTTTTTTATATTCTTCTGGTGATATCATCATATTCTTAATATAGCCTATTGAATTAAGCAATGATTCAAGCTTTTCTTCAGTTATATATTCTTTATTGATGTCCAAATAAATTTGCTTTAGTAGATTATATTTATTTAGAGCATTTTTCTCATCCTCTAATAATCTATATTTAATATTATACATACAAGAATAGTCTCTTATTAGACCGTAACAAAAAGAATGTATTGTTGAAAAATTGACTAAATCAGCATTAAATTCGGGAAAGGTTCTTATAAATCGATTTTTCATATCTAGAGCAGAAGCTTTACTAAATGTTATAGATAATATTCTTTGAGGGCTAACACCAAATTTACTTATCAGATTCATAAACCTATTTATAAGTACTGTTGTTTTACCAGCACCTGGTACAGCCAAGACAAGAGCAGGCCCTTTAATATGGTTGATTGCTTTTTCTTGTTCTAAACTTAATTTCAAAGCACTACCTCCAATTAAAATCTATTATTATTCTATCATAAATAAATGTTCAACAAAATGTAGAATTAGGGGTAATAATATAATATAATGGGTTTAAATAGCATTAGGGGTGAACAATATGAAGAAACATTTAAAGGCTTTTGATGATTATTTTATAAATCTAATTAACTCCAGAATAAAAAATAAATACCTTGATATTTTTATGTATAGAATAACAGATCTCGGTGGAGCAATATTTATAACTGTGTTCACCTTATCACTAGTTATATTTGGCAGTACTAAAAATAAAATAATTGGAATAGAAGCACTTTTAGCTCTAGCTATTAGCCAAGTAATTGTTCATACTTTAAAGATGATACTTAGTAGAGAGAGACCATATAAAATATTAGAGCATTTAAACACTTTTGGAATAGATTTACCAGATTATTCATTTCCATCTGGTCATACAACAGCTAGCTTTTCTTTGGCAACAACACTAGCGTTAAATATGCCAAAAATTTTAGTAATTGTTCTGATATTAGCCGCTATAATTGCAGTATCAAGAGTATATCTTGGGGTACATTACCCAACAGATGTTGCAGCTGGCATAATTATTGGGGTGGGTTGTTCAATAATGGTTCATATATATTTAGCAAATTTAGTTGAAGAAATTTCTATTTTTTTAAAGATTAGTCAATTTTAGGGGTATAATATTATTAATAAACCGGAGAGGGGGAGAATAGATGCGTATAATTAACTTCTTGATGGACAGGAGATCGATTAGAGATTATAAAAATAAAAAGGTAAACCCTGATGTACTAGACAAGATAAGACAAATTTTAAGAGAAATAGAAAGCCAGTATGCTGAAGGTGGATTTGAATTTAAGCTATATGAAAATGGAGATAATATTTACAATGGCTTAAAGGGGTTAGCTGGCTATTCAGGAATAATGGTTAAAAGCCCACATTATATTGCAGTAGATATTAAGAAAAAAGAAGACAAAACCATTATTTATAGTGCATATTATATGGAAGAACTTGTTACTAAGCTAAATGAGTTAGATTTAGACACTTGCTGGATAAGTGTATATGACGTAGATATGAAAAAGAGAAAAGAAGTTTTTGGAGAATCTTCAAATGAGATAAACTTTATCTTAGCCTTTGGTTATCCAAAGAGAAATAACCCACTCTTAAAAAAACCATATAGTGCGAGAATTGGTGTAGAGGAAATGGTATTTCATAAGGATATAGATAATCCAGCCAGTATAGAATATCTTGAGCAGAGAGGTCTGGCAGATACATTTTTCTACCTAAGATATGCTCCATCTATAAAGAACAGGCAACCATGGAGATTTATTGTAACAGATGACAAAGTTCATTTGTTGGTGAAATACGATGATGAGCAGAATCCACCACTTGTTGATGCAGGTGTTGCAATGTATTATTTTGAAGCATTACAAGAACTTCAGGGTGTAAAGCATAAATGGTCTCTATTAGATGGATTTTTACATGAAGGAAATGCAAATTACAGATATATTGCTGAATTCCAGCTATAAATGATGTGAAAAAATATAAGCTACTGTCAAAACTAATAAAAGTAGAGTAACCTCTACTTTTATTAATTTTTTTCCTACTTTAGTTTAAAGTTTATGGTAGACTATTAATGTGAGGTGCATAATGAAAAACTATAAAAGAAACAATTATATTTTATTGGCAGAAAACTTTTATATAAACGATAATAAAGAAAAGGCTATAGAGCTTTATAATAAAGCACTTACATATGAAGGATCAAAAGAAGAATCAATAATATTATTATTTAATATTGCAATAATCTATGAAGAATTAGATAGATTCAGTGAGTCCATAGATACATACAAAAGAGTAATAGAATTAGACCCAGAAAATTATGAAGCCTATTTTAATATGGCATTAGTTGAAGAGTTAAGAAATGACAATAAAAAGGCTATCGAACTATATAAAAAAGCTATAGAATTAAAACCTGATTTAAGTAAGGCCTACTATAATATAGCTACTATATATGATAATCTAGGCGTTAAAAAACAGGCTATGGAGTATTTTTATAAAGTTCTTGAATATAGCCCTGAGGATTTTATAACATATAATAATATAGGATCATTGTATGAGGAAATGGGAGATTATGATAAAGCCTATAAAATGATAAATAAGAGTATAGAGATAAATTCAAAATACTATAAGTCTTTATTTAACATGGGAGTTGTATATAAGAGACTAGGAAACCATGAGAAGGCTATTAAATACTACAATAAGTCAAAGGAATGTAACCCTAATTATTATTATACTTATCTTAACCTATCGGCTATCTATATTGAAGACAAGGAATATTTGGATTCTATAAAAATACTTACAGAGGGGATAAGTCATAATCCTGAAGCCCATGATTTATATTATAATAGGGCTTGTTCATATTCAATTTTAAATAGAGTTGATGAAGCAATTAAGGACATTAGAAAAGCGTTGCTCTTAAACCCTGGACTTATTAAATGGGTAGAAAGAGATAAGGATTTTTATAATCTATATAATAATATTGAATTTAATGAAATTTTGAATCAATATAAAAATAAAAAATGGAAGGAATGATTTATTTAGATGATTATTATTAAGACTGATGAAGAAATACAAAAAATGAAAAAAGCAGGTGAAATACTTGCAGATGTCCATAAGGAAATTGCAAAGATAATTAGACCTGGGATATCGACAATGGATATCGATAAATTTGTTGAAGAATATTTAGCTGAGAGAGGTGCAACTCCTGAGCAAAAGGGATATCATGGATACCAATATGCTACATGTGCTTCAGTTAATGATGAGATTTGCCATGGATTTCCTAGAGAGGAACTTCTTAAAGATGGAGATATTGTAACTATAGATATGGTTGTGAATTATGACGGCTGGTTGGCAGATTCAGCGTGGAGTTATGCAGTTGGCAATATCTCTGAAGAGGCAAAGAAGCTTCTAGATGTAACTAGAAAATCCCTATATTTAGGTATTGAAAAGGCTGTAGTAGGCAATAGAATCGGAGATATTTCTAGTGCAATCCAAAAATACGTAGAAGCAAATGGATTTTCAGTGGTAAGGGATTTCGTTGGTCATGGCATTGGCAGAACGATTCATGAGGATCCTCAGGTACCACACTATGGTAATCCTGGAAGAGGTGTAAGGCTAACTGAAGGTATGGTCATAACGATTGAACCTATGGTTAATGTAGGTACATTCAGATTAAAAATTGATGATAATAGGTGGACTGCAAGAACCCTTGATGGAAAGCTATCAGCACAATATGAACATACTATTGCTATAACTAAGGATGGACCTATTATATTAACAGATCAAGGCGAAGAGAGAGAGTAGTGCATGGCTAATAAATATACAAAGAAAGAAGAAATACTAAACGGAGTTACTCATGGGATAGGAGTAATATTTGGAATAGTTGCTCTAACAATACTATTAGTATTTGCAATTAAGGACGGTCATGTACCATCTATTGTGGGATTTAGTATTTATGGAACCTGTATAATACTGATGTTTTTATCTTCCACATTATATCATAGCTTCACAATTGAAAAAGTAAAAAAGATCTTGCGAGTATTTGGTCATTCATCTATTTTCTTATTTATTGCAGGGACATATACTCCAGTAGTTTTACTAACCCTTAAAGGCACTTTAAGAATTACCCTGCTAACTGGTATATGGGCTATAGCTATATTTGGAGTAATATTTAAAATTTGGACCTATGGAAAGTTTGATAGATATAAAGCATTATCATTAATTCTTTATATTGGAATGGGTTGGCTTGCAATTTTTCCAATTAAAGCAATAATTGATGCAACTGATATTCGCTTTTTCTATTGGATATTAGCTGGTGGATTATTATATACAATTGGAACCGTATTTTATGGGGTCAGGAAGATTCCATACAATCATGCTATTTGGCATGTATTTGTGTTGGCAGCAAGTATAACACATTTTTTAGGGATAGTATTTTACTTATCTTAGTAAAGGGGAGATAAAATGGATATTATAGAAGCAATAATGACTAGAAGAAGTATTAGAAAGTTTACAGGAATACCTATTTCAAAAGAACAGGAAGATATAATCCTCAAGGCTGGTTTTCAGGCTCCATCTGCACACAATATGCAACCTTGGGAATTTGTTGTTATAAGGGATATTGAAGTGCTAAAGGGAATAAAAGAATATCACAAATATGCACAGATGGTAGATAATGCAGGATTTGCAATACTTGTATGTGGAGACACTAAGAAACAGAAAAGTTTAGGTTTTCTAATCGAGGATTGCTCGGCATCAATTCAGAATATGCTACTAGCTGCCCATGGCATCGGATTAGGAGCAGTTTGGTGTGGTATATATGGTGGAGAAGACTTAGTAGATAAAACAAGGAGTTTATTAGAAATACCTGAAGATATTATACCTATTGGACTTGTAGTTATTGGGAATAAGGTGGAAGAAAAGAATCCAAAGCACATATATGATGAAAATAAGATTCACTATGACAAATGGTAATTAGATTTCTATAAAAAATCGCCTCATTTTAGAGACGATTTTTTTCTGAATGGAGATGAGCGATGAACAAGAATCTAATTTTAACAGAAGGAAATATAAGAATAACACTTATTAAATTAGCTATGCCAATAATGGGTACATCTTTTATACAAATGGCGTATAACCTAACAGATATAATGTGGCTTGGTAGACTAAGTACAAATGCTGTAGCAGCAACAGGTACTGCTGGATTTTTTATGTGGTTAGGTTCAGCTCTTATCATGATTACACAGATTGGTATTGGTGTTAATGTTGCACAATCCTATGGAAGGGGAGATATAGAAGAAGCAAAAAGATATGTTAGCAATGGTTTCCAATTAAATATTTTTATTGCACTTTTATATTCCCTACTATTGCTGTTCTTTAGATATGAGTTAATAGGATTTTTTAACCTAAACGACGAAATAGTTATAAATATGTCTGTTGAATACTTAATGGTTGTGGCTATGGGAATAGTTTTTCATTTTCTAAATCCAATATTTTCTGCAAGTCTAAATAGCACTGGAAATAGTATGACGCCTTTTAAGATAAATACCTTTGGTTTAATTAATAATATCATATTAGACCCAATTCTAATATTTGGTTTTGGACCAATTCCTGCCCTAGGAATAAAAGGTGCTGCATTGGCAACTATATTGTCACAATTTATAGTAACATTAGTATTTATAATAACAGGAAAGAAAAATATTACTATATATTCCCATGTACGATTATTAACAAAACCAGATAAGAATATATTAATGGACATTACAAAGATAGGAATACCACCATTTTTTCAAACAGGTATACATGCTTTTATCAGCATGATCATCACAAGAATAATAGCAGGTTTTGGTCCTATACCAGTGGCAGTACAGAGTATAGGTTCACAAATTGAATCCATATCATGGATGACATCAGATGGATTTTCAGCAGCTATAGCAGCCTTTACAGGTCAAAATTTTGGGGCAGGTAAAAACAATAGAATTAAAGAAGGATATTACAAGGGATTACAGATGCTTGGTGGAATAGGTATCTTTGCTACATTTATTTTGATATTTGCAGCAGAGCCCTTATTTACAATCTTTGTTCCAAATGACCAAATAGCAATTAAAGAAGGTATCTACTATTTAAGAATACTAGGGCTATCTCAATTTTTTATGACAATAGAAATAGGTACTACTGGTGCTTTCAACGGAATAGGAAGGACTCTACCACCAACAATTATAGGTGTATTGTTTAATGCACTTAGAATTCCAATGGCAATGATACTAAGTAGTACTGCATTAGGCATTTTAGGAGTATGGTGGAGTATTAGTATTAGTTCAATATTTAAAGGTATTATTCTATTCATCTGGTTTAGAATTGTACTTAGTCAACTAGTTAAGACATGGGAAGTATGATAATACTATTGAGAGTGTGATGATATGATAAGTAATTTTGAGTTATTATTAAGGTTATTATTATCTGCTTTAATAGGAGGAGCAATTGGGGCAGAGAGAGAGGTTAGTAATCGGCCTGCAGGGTTAAGAACACATATTTTAGTAAGTGTAGGTTCAACATTAATAATGCTTGTTTCAGTTTATGCCTTTAGTGGTGCAGACCCAAGCAGACTAGCTGCTCAAGTTGTAAGTGGTATTGGCTTTCTTGGCGCTGGAACGATTATTAGGACTGGGAATGACATAAAAGGCCTTACAACAGCAGCAAGCTTGTGGGTATGTGCAGGAATAGGTTTAGCAATAGGTTCAGGCTATTATTTAGGTGGAATAATAACAGCTGGGATAGTTCTAATTTCTTTAATAGCTCTTGGATCTATAGAGAAAAGGGTAAGAAAGAATTTATCTAGAGTAATTCATATACTAGCTAAGGAAAGGCCAGGACTTGTTGGGGATATAGGTACATTATTTGGTAAATACTTCATAACAATTAAGGAGATTACAATATTGGAACATGAAGAATTAGATGATGAGTTTATCGATATAAGTTTTACTGTTAAAACACCTACCGGATTGGATATGCAAGAAGTAATTAATGAACTTTATAATGTCCAAATGGTTACAAAAGTTGTATTGGATGGTAAAATAGTTAATATCAATGATAATCATTAAAATACTGAGAAATCTGAGGAGGATAAAATGACACTAGAACAATTGAATTTACCTAAAGCAGGTGAAGAAGTAGCTATAATAAAAACTAATTATGGTGATATTAAATTGAGGTTGTTCCCGGAAATTGCACCAAAAGCAGTAGAAAATTTTAAAACTCATGCAAAAAATGGATATTATGATGGAGTTACCTTTCATAGAGTAATTAATGACTTTATGATTCAAGGAGGAGATCCCGAAGGAACTGGTAGAGGAGGAGAGAGTATCTGGGGAAGGCCATTTGAAGATGAATTCAATATTTACTACAGAAATATAAGAGGTGCTCTTTCAATGGCAAATGCAGGCCCTGGAACTAACGGAAGTCAGTTCTTCATTGTTCAGAAGAAAGAAACTGAAAAGGATATAATTGACCAGATGAGGGTTGCCGGTGAAGAAAGAGGTTATCCAAAGGAAGTCGTAGATGCTTATGAAGAACTTGGTGGAACCTTTTGGTTAGATTACAAGCATACTGTATTTGGTCATGTATATGAAGGGATGGATGTAGTAGATAAAATAGCTCAAGTAGAGGTTGATAGAAATAGCAAACCAATTAAACCTGTTATAATGGAAAAGGTAGAAATAACTAAATATTAAAAATAAACCCCAAAAGTAAAACTTTTGGGGTTATTTATATATTTACCTATTTTTGCCACTTGGTAAATCTTTCTTCAACTATGGCAATGAATTTGTACATTATTGCACATAAGAATCCTAAAACTACAACATTCATCATTACTAGGTCCAATTTAAATACTTGCATTCCGTATACAATTAAATAACCTAGTCCTGCCTTTGATACAAGGAATTCTCCTACTATAACTCCAACCCAAGATAATCCAATGTTAACCTTTAAAGTACTGATCAAATCTGGAATTGAAGATGGTATAATAACCTTTCTTAGAATTTGCATCTTCGTGGCTCCAAAGGTTTCAAGAAGTCTAAGTTTATCTTCATCAACGGACTTGTAACTTATAAACATGTTTAAAATTGTGACTACAAGTGATACTGATATAGCTGTTGCTATTATTCCTTTATATCCAGCACCAAAAAGAATAATGAATATAGGAGCAAGTGCTGTTTTAGGAAGTGCGTTTAAAATAACCATATAAGGATCTAGTACTCTTGCCCAAAAATCTGACCACCATAGCCCAATAGCAACAATGACACCTATTAAGGTACCGAGTATGAAACCAACGATTGTCTCAAATAATGAAATTCCCAGGTGATAGTATAAATGACCGTCTACCACATAATTGATGAATAGTTTCCAAATTTCAGAAGGACTACTAGTTAAGAATGTATCTATCCAATTAAACCGAGCTGCTATTTCCCAAATTAATAGGAATGCTATCAGAACTCCTATTTGAGTTAAAAATACTTTCCTATTCTTCTTTTTAACTTTACTAATATATTCTAAATGCTCTTTGGAAAAATTATTGGACATGTATATCAAGCTCCTTCCATATTTTATTAAAATAATGCCTAAACTCTGGAGCCTCTCTTAATTTTATAGGTGTACTTTCCCCTTCACAAGTTAAATTGATGTCTATAATGTCCTTAATAGTTCCTGGTCTTTTGCTCATAATTACTATTCTATCACAAAGGCTTATTGCCTCAGCTATATCGTGAGTAACAAGGATTGCTGTCTTTTTGTTTTCTCTTAAAATTATGCCAACTTCATCTGAAATAGCAAGTCTTGTTTGATAGTCCAAAGCTGAGAAAGGTTCATCTAGAAGAAGAATATCAGGCTTTAATATCATTGTTCTAGCTAGAGCAACTCTTTGTCTCATACCACCTGAAAGCTGATAAGGATATGAGTATAAAAAATCACCTAAGCCGTAATTTTCTAACAATTCTTTAGCTTCTTCCAGGGTTTCATTATTTAATCGACCTTGAATTTCTAATCCTAAAACAACATTACTTATGATATTGCGCCAATCAAATAATTGGTCTTTTTGAAACATGTAACCAATATTTTTTAATGGTTTTTCAACTAAATTTCCCTTTACTCGTATACTACCACTTGTGGGTTTTATCAACCCAGCTATAATTGATAAGAGAGTAGATTTACCACAACCACTTGGGCCAACTATACCTATAAGCTCACCATCATATATTTCAAGGTTAACATCTTTTAATGCCAGGGTTTCTTCTTCCAATGTATGATAAACCATATTTATATTATTTAATTCAACAATGCACCTTTTGTCCATAACATCACTCCCGTAATGATTTCATAATCTATATTATTCTAAATCAAGCTCTTTTGTGATGGCCTGAAAATTAATATCCAAAAAAGGAACATTACATGGTATAATTAATAGGTCAATAAAAGGGGGTTAATAAACTTGCATCAGTATAAAGGAAAATTAATAATACACACTGGTTCTATGTTCTCAGGTAAGACGTCTAGCCTAGAAAAGGATGTTAAAAGATTTAAAATAGCAGGGTATAAGACTTTGGCTTTTAAGCCAACTTTAGATACAAGATATGTTACATCTGATATAATTTCCCATGATAAGACATCTATAGAGGCAACATTGGTAGATAACATTGATGATGTAATTAAAATTTGTGAAAAGTATAAACCAGATGTAGTAGCAATTGATGAATTACAATTTCTAGGTGGTGAAATTGAAAAAATAGTTGTTTGTATAAAGGAAATGATCGAAAGAGAAGTCACAGTAATATTAGCTGGACTTGATATGGACTTTACGGGGAGACCTTTTGAAGCAATTAAGGAATTAATGCCACTTGCAGATTACTTAAATAAGCATCATGCTGTTTGTGTTAAATGTGGAACTGACGCATGGGTAAGTCATAGAAAGACAAAATCAACCGAAAGAGTTGTAATTGGAGCAACAAATGAATATGAACCATTATGCAGAAAATGCTTCCTAGAGGAAAAGAAAAAAGAGGAAGCAGTAATAAATAAAAATCAGGTTAGCTTTGAAGATTTAGAATAACAAAGTATATAAAGAAATACACAGTAATGTGTTCAAATTGAACATATTACTGTGTATTTTTTAGCCTATATTAATTTAATACTCTTCTTCCGTATGAGAAGTGACTTGAATAATAATTTGAATTAATATCTGATATAATTACTCCACCAGAACCTGTTGAACTTGAATGAATAAATTTACCGTTACCCATATAAATTCCTACATGACTTGGACCAGCTTTATATGTATTACTAAATATTACTAAATCTCCTGGTTGTAAATCTGCTTTACTTACTTTTGTACCTACAGTAGCTTGTCCAGTAGTAGCTCTTGGTAAAGTAATTCCATGCTGTTTAAACACATAGGATGTAAACCCTGAGCAGTCAAATCCATTAGGGGTAGAACCACCGTATGAGTAACGAACTCCTAAATATTTTTTTGCCGTTGCTAATATATTGGCTGCCTTACTACCTAGTTCTGTACCTCTTGATACCTCAGGTAAAGCAATACCTCTTCCAACTAAAGTCTTATTAATTGCTTCTATAGTTCTTAAACCAGCTATTCCGTCTGGAATCAATTCATTATCTTCTTGAAAAGATTTTAAAGCGCCTTCAGTTTGTTCTCCAAAGTATTCAGTACATTGGTCAATTTCTAGATACCCCATTACCTTTAGGGCTTCTTGCAGCTGTCTAACATCTTCTCCAGTATCTTTTAAGCTAAGATTTCTATAGAATGTTAACTTTGCTGCTTTGTTATTATTTGCTGATGAATCTTTAAGTGCTATTAAAGCGTCATATGTATTTAAGTCAAAAATACCACTTATTTCTATACCTTGTAAAATTTGAAGTGATCTCACAGCTTTTGTTGTGTTTTCGTCGAAATATGTAGAAGTGCTCTCAACATCATATAATCCAATACTCTTAAGCTCTTCTTGTAAAACTTGCACATCAGGGTGATTCATACCTTCCATTAATTCTTGATCTCCTAATACAGCATAAGTAGGGGATGAGGCGAATGATAAAACACCTGATAGTGCTAATGCTAACGTTGTACCTTTTAAGGTTTTTCTCTTTTGCAAATTTAACTCCCCCTTGTAGTGAAAAGTTTAACTAAACTTGTCCTTTTTAGTATACCAAAATATCAACTTTAATTACAAGGAGAAGTTGTAACTTTTTTGTAACCATTTACTGGTAAATATACCCAGGATGTTTATTATTTGGGATAGGGAGAATATCTTGTACTTCATTTGAAGAAGAATGGATAATATAATAAAAATGTTGAGCCCTACATACATATATAATGGCTCAACTTACTTTTTAATCTTCAAAACTCAATCCTTCTCTATAAAGTCCCACGCTTAGGACTATTCCAATACAAATTAAATTAGCTAATTGGAAGGTACCACCATGACTCATAAAAGGAAGTGGTATACCAGTTATTGGCATTAGTCCTATGGTCATACCGATGTTTTCCCAAATATGGAATAAAAACATTGCCGCAAATCCTACGCACATTAAGGAGCCAAACAAATCAGTACTATTCTTCGCAATTCTTAAAAATCTTCTTATCATTATATAATAAAGGAGTATTAAGAATGCACCTCCAATAAAGCCTAATTCCTCAGCCAGTACTGCGAAAATAAAGTCTGTTTGCTTGGCTGGTATATAGTTGTACTGAGTTTGTGTTCCCTGAAATAACCCTCTTCCAAAAATCTTACCACTGCCTACAGCTATTCTACCTTGAATTGCCTGATATCCTGTACCTGAGGTATCCCTTTCGGGATCTACAAAGTTAAATATTCTATCCCTCTGATACTTGTCGAGCTTAAACCATAGAACAGGCAAGCTTAAAAGGCCAAGTGTTACTGCATAACCAATATATTTCCACTTTACACCTGCTATGAACAACATAGCAGCTATAAAGAAAATAAATACCATCGCTGTTCCTGCATCTGGCTGTAATAATATAAGTCCAACTGGAAAGAAAGCAAATATTAATATCTTTATTAATGTTACAGGTTCATTTATATTTTCCTTATTTATATCAATATATTTAGCAAGAGATATTACAAGACCTATTTTTACAAACTCAGAAGGCTGAAATCCAAAGGAACCAATATAAAGCCATGATTTAGCTCCCCACTGTTCGTCTCCAGTTCCGGCAACAAGTACAGCAACTAATAGTCCAATGCATACTACATAAATTGGTATATACATTTTGCCTAAGAATTGATAATCAAGAAGAACAAGGACTAAAATAGCGACAAAGCCAATTATAGTTGAAATGGCTTGTGTTTTTACATATCTATTTGTATCATAGCTTAAAGTTGCTGATTTTAATATAATTAATCCGAAAATACACAGTAAAATTACCGAGATAAGTAGTACAAAATCAAATTTTTTAAAAGCTTTTTTTCTTAAGTTAAACATTTGTGCTTCCTTTGCCCCTTTTTTAAATAATAACGAGGAGAAGTTATCCTCCGCATTATTATATCATACAATTTATTTTTGAAAATATTAAAAAAAGGTTACGATTAATAGGCATTAGTAGATGGTTAAAATATACTAATATTTTAATAATAATTATAACATGATAGAATAAAAAATAGTTGATACCTTTGTAGTATTTAAATTTAACTAAAGGATGATAATAATTGAAAATAAGAGATTATATAATTGATAAATCAAAAGAAATAAATATTGATATAATAGGTTTTACAGATGCTTCTCCATTAATGAGAATAATGGATTATTTAAATTATAGATTTGATGACAATAGATATACAGAATTTGAAGAAAAGGATATTAGTAGAAGAATTGATCCCAAGCTAACTATGCCCGATTGTAAAAGCATTATTGTTATAGCATTATCCTATAACGTGGATTTTAATGAGACTCCTGAGTATAAATTTAAAGGAAGTCTATCTAGATCATCTTGGGGAATAGATTATCATATTGTAATGAAGAATAAGTTGGAGTTGTTAGCAAGTGAAATTAGCAAGGTTAAGGAATTTAATTATATGAACTTTGCTGATACAGGACCATTAGTAGATCGGGAGCTAGCACATAAAGCTGGCATTGGATATTATGGGAAGAATTGTAGCATAATAAATGAGGAATATGGCTCCTTTATATTTATAGGATATATGTTAACTGATCTTGAAATAGAAGAATATGATACACCTAAGGAAAGTGAGTGTGGAGATTGCGATTTGTGTCTTAAGGCATGTCCTACAAGTGCTTTAGATAATCCGTTTAGATTAAACCCAAGAAGATGTGTATCTTACATTACTCAAACAAAAACCGAAATAGAAGATGACTTAAAGAAGAAAATGGGTATAAAGATATTCGGATGTGATACTTGTCAGATGGTGTGCCCTAAGAATAAAAATGTAAAAAAATCTACCAACAGGGAGTTTATTCCAAATATAACAAAGGGAGCTATGGATTTAGAAGAATTGCTTACAATATCTAATAGAGAGTTTAAGGGAAAATATGGGCATATGTCTGGAAGTTGGAGGGGTAAAGGAGTTTTAAAAAGAAATGCTAAAATTGCTTTAAATAATATTAAAAATAAGAATAATATGGATTATATCAATAAGTTACTTAAGGATAAATAAATATTTCACAAATTTGTTATTTATTCCAAATCCTGTGTGATATAATTAGTTTGAAGGATGTTACCACAAACTCAAAGCTAATAAATTAATATACCTTAAAAAACTTAGGGGAGGCGTATAACGTGTCAAATGTACATGAACTAGCGTTTTTAAAAGAAAAGATTCAGGAGCTAAAAGATCAAGGAGTTTATAGAAAACTACCTATTCTAGATTCTCCAAATGAGCCAGAGGTTATATTAAATGGGAAGAGGGTTATAAACCTTTCATCCAATAATTACCTTGGTTTTGCTAACCATCCAAGGCTTAAAAAAGCTGCCATAGAAGCAGTTGAAAAATATGGTGCAGGTGCAGGTGCAGTAAGAACAATTATCGGGAACATGAAAATTCATGAGGACTTAGAAGAATTATTAGCAAAATTCAAGAGAGAGGAAGCTGCTTTTATTTATCAATCAGGATTTAATTGTAATGCAGGTACAATTCAGGCCATCACAGAAGCTGGCGATTTGATTGTATCAGATGAGTTAAACCACGCATCAATAATAGATGGTACAAGATTATCAAAAGCAGATAGAGCTATATACAAACACTCAGATATGGACAGTCTAGAAGATGTGTTAAAGAAAAACAGAGATAAATATAGGAATATATTGATTATAACTGATGGTGTATTCAGTATGGATGGTGATATTGCAAAATTACCTGAAATAGTTGAATTAGCAGAGAAATACGAGGCAATGACTTATGTGGATGATGCACATGGTTCAGGAGTACTTGGCGAAAGTGGAAGAGGTACTGTTGACCACTTTGGCCTACATGGAAGAGTTGATTTTAGCATTGGAACTCTTTCCAAAGCAATAGGAGTAGTAGGAGGATATGTTGCAGGTTCTAAAACTATGTATGAATGGCTAAACCACAGGGCGAGACCAGTATTATTCTCAACATCATTGCCACCAGCTGCTGTAGGTGCTATTATAGAAGCTATTACCATGTTAATGGAATCAACAGAATACACTGATAGACTATGGGAAAATGCAAAATACTTCAAGGGAAAACTAGGCTCTCTTGGATTTAACACTGGAAATAGTGAAACTCCTATTACACCTGTAATTATAGGTGATGAGGCTAAGACAATGGAATTTAGTAGAAAGCTATTAGAAAATGGTGTTTTCGTATCAGGTATAGTATTCCCTACAGTTCCAAGAGGCACAGGAAGAGTAAGATGTATGGTAACAGCTGCTCACACTAAAGAACAATTAGATGAAGCAGTAAGAGTTTTTGAAAAAGTTGGAAAGGAAATGGGAATTCTATAATTAGCTTATACCTTTTAAGTGAGATTTCTAAAATCAAAGTACAATTAAGGCGACCGATGGTCGCCTTTTTGAGTGTAATATTTTAGTGGGGTAAGAATTGTGAATTGTTTACTATTTGTTACTATTAATTTAGTATAAAATAGTCTAAAATAGGAAGTATAGTCTTAAAATATTATGAGGTGAGAACTTTGATAATAGGAGCTTGTTCTTTGAAATTAAATATATATGAATCAAATTCACTTAAGGAAAAAAGACATATTATTAAAAGTATAATAGGTAAACTACAGTCGAGATTTAATATATCCATAGCTGAAGTTGATTTAAATGATAGTTGGAAATCCTCTATTATAGGATTTGCTTGTGTAACTAATGATACACAACATGCAAATCAGGTGATTTCAAATGTTATGAGATTTATTGATGGCGACAGTCGTGTAGAGATTGTTGAATATAATATAGAAATTTTGTAGGTGATTAAATGACAAAAAAACTAAAGAAGAATGAGGCTAAGGAAGTAATAGATATATTACTTAAATTATATCCTGATGCGAAAGCAGAATTGAATTTTTCTAATCCTTTTGAATTATTGATTGCAACAATTTTGTCAGCCCAAACTACGGATGTACAAGTTAATAAGGTAACAGAAGAATTGTTTAAAGAATTAAAGGCTCCAGAAGATTATTTGAAACTGAGTGCAGATGAATTAGGTGAAAAAATAAAAACTATAGGATTTTATAATAATAAAAGCAGGAATATATTAGCTACTTGTAAAATCTTAGTAGAGAAGTATGGTTGTAAAGTACCCGAAGATAAAGAGACCTTGATGACTCTTCCTGGTGTAGGAAGAAAAACCGCAAATGTGGTAGTAAGCAATGCTTTTGGAACTCCAGCAATTGCAGTTGATACCCACGTTTTTAGAGTGTCCAACAGAATTGGACTGGCTTCTAGTGACAATGTAAATGATACTGAAAAAGACCTAATGGGCATAATTGATAAAGAGATGTGGTCTAAAGCCCATCATTTATTGATTTTCCATGGAAGGAGAATATGTAAAGCTAGAAAGCCTCTCTGCGAAGAGTGTTCATTAACAGAGTACTGTAAATACTATAAAGCTGCAAGGAGGGGAAAAAATGAATAAAGCGATAATAATCCTTTCATTAATAGTTGTTTTACTAGGTGGCTTATTTGGAGCAATTTATTACGTATATTCTACTGAAATCAATATAAGCACAATTTATGATGGTATATTTATAGATGGTTATAATGTAGGTGGAATGACTAAAGAAGAAGCCGTAGATTATCTAATAAAACAAAAGGAAAATGATGATAAGGGCAAGTCTTTTAACCTTTTCTATGATAAATTAAACTATAATGTTAATCTAGAGGATATAGGCTTTTCATATGATTATGAAGGAGCAGTAGAAGAAGCCTATTCAGTGGGTAGAGAAGGAAATATCATAAATAGGTATAAAATCATAAAGGATCTTAAGAATAATAATAAAAATATATATCTGGAACCAGAATATAATAGAGATCTTGTATTGGCATTAGTTGAAAAAATAGAAAAGGATATTAATCAAGAAAGTAAAGATGCAACTTTTGATTTCAATGGTGGCAATTTTAATGTTACTGAAGAGAGGATAGGTATTAAGTTAAAGAAAAGTGAACTTATAAACTTACTAGTTGATAATATGTATGAATTAGAGGATATAAATTTACCAGTAGAAATCAAAGAACCTAAGGTAACTAAAGAATTACTAAGCAGAATCAATGGAGTCATTGGTGAGTTTTCTACTTCATTTAAGGGAAGTTCATATGGAAGAATTCAAAATATAAAAGTATCTGCAAAACGCTTAAGCGACTTATTGATACTTCCAGGAGATGAGATATCCTATAATGAGATGGTAGGACCTATAAATTCAGAAACGGGATTTATGGAAGCACCTGTAATCATAAATGGAGAATTAACTCCAGGAATGGGTGGCGGTGTTTGTCAGACATCAACCACACTATACAACGCTTTATTGTTGGCTGATATAACGATTGTAGAAAGACATCCTCATTCAATTGCAGCTTCCTATGTTCCTAAAGGAACTGATGGAGCAGTTGCACAAGGATATTTAGATTTAAAATTTAGAAATGATTTTGATTTTCCTATATATACTTTTTCAAAAGTTGTAGGAAACAATTTGTATTTCTACATTTATGGTGATACAAAGGCTAAAGATTATACTATAAAAATAGAGCCAGAAATAGTTGAAACCATTCCTTATAAGGTTAAAGAAATATATGATCCAAATGCAGAACCTGGTAGTAGAGTCATGACACAGGAAGGAAGAACTGGTTATAAAGTTAGAACCTTTAAATCAATAATTAAAGATGGTAAGGTCGTTGATAGATATCAAATTACCTTCGATTATTATAGGGAAAAAGACTATATCTATAAGGTAGGTCCTGAACTACCTAAATCAAAATCAGTAGAAACAACGGCACCACCAATAGATACACCAGTATCTCTAGATCCAATTAATGAGAACATTGAGGTAATTGATTTAGAGCCATAGGAGGAACTAGAGTATGTTTAGAAAATTATTATTAATCATTATAATTTTGGTATTAGCTGTATCTATACCTGGGTGCATGCAAGCTAAAGAAGAAACTCTTGATAATTCAATAGAAGTAGATGAATCAGTTGATTATAGTACTACAGTTGCAGAGGAGACAAAACTTATGGTTGTAGATGATCTAGGTAGGGAAGTTGTTTTGGATAAAGTACCTGAGAGAATCATTTCTTTATCACCAAGTCATACAGAAATACTTTTTGCAATTGGGCTTGGTGATAAAGTAGTAGGTGTAACTATATTTGATGATTATCCCGAAGAGGTATTAGAAATAGAAAAAGTCAGTGACCTTAACGGAAATAACATAGAAAGAATAATAGATTTGGAACCAGATTTAATCTTGTATTATGGATCAGTTAACGATATAGATAATAAAAGGTTAGATGAAGAAGGAATTATATATGCAAGCTTTATGCCTGAGTCAATAGATGGTGTTATTAAAACAATAGAAAAAATTGGACAGTTAACAGGAAAAAATGAAGAAGCGAAGAATTTAATAGATAATATAGCTTCAAAGAAAGAAGAAATAGTAAATAGAGTTGAAGGCTCTATACCTAAGAGGGTTTTCTATGAAGTTTGGCATGAGCCTTTAATGGCAGCAGGTCATAATTCCTTAATGGATGAGTTAATAAGGTTAGCAAATGGAGAAAATATTGCTAAAGATAGTGCTGAAAACTATCCATTATATGATCTTGATGAGTTAGTAGAAGAAAATCCTCAAGTTTATTTAACTTCAGCAGACTTCCCAGAGAAAACAGCAGAGTCTGTATTAAAAAGACCAGGTTATGAAAACATAGATGCAATAATTAATGGTAATGTTTACGTTCTAGATTCAAATTTTGTATCTAGACCAGGTCCAAGAATAGTCCAAGCACTTGAATTAGTAGCTAAGGCTATACATCCTGAAATTTTTAGTAGGTAATTTAAATTATCTATAAATGTATCTTGTTCACGGGGGTGCTAATATGAAGCTAAACTATGTTAAAGTAAATCCAGTAGAAAATATGACAATATTTGTTATGGATCCAGTAGACTCATCTCAACATATGGTGATTGCGAACAAGTTAATGAACTATAACAACATACATGGTGAGCAGGTAGGTTTTGTTGAAAATCCAAGAACAATGAAGGGGAAATCTTTGAATACCTTAAGACTACAGATGATGGGTGGAGAATTTTGTGGTAATGCCACCAGATCTTTAGCTGCATTAATGGTGCACTTAAATGTCGATAGCATTTCTAAGGTTGGTGATTACTACAATGTAATTTTGGAGGTATCTGGTAGTGATGATCTTATAAATTGTCAAGTGAGAAAGACCGATAAGGGAAATGTATATTTTTCAAAAGTTAATATGCCATTGCCACATAGAACTTCAAAGACAAATATTTTGTTTGAAGAAAAAAATATAAATTTAACTAGAGTTGACTTCCAGGGCATTACACATTTCATAGTCGAAGAAAATGAGATTGTTGATAAGGAAGAATTTTTTAAAGTAATTAAGAGCAAAATGTCTAAAGAGGAATATGATGCTTTTGGAATTATGTTTTATGATTATGCTAAAGGATTTTTACAACCTCTCGTTTATGTAAAGGGAACGGATAGTAAATACTGGGAAAGAAGCTGTGCATCAGGTACATCTGCACTAGGTGTAGCTCTTGCCACAAATTTGAATAAAAGTATTAGGGAAAAAATTAGGCAACCTGGGGGAGAACTAGAAATATCGATTAATGTTGAAGATGGAGAAATTACAGCATTACATCTCGACGGAAAAGTAGAAATTGTATCAGAGGGAATAGTATACTTATAGGATCAGTTATATACTGGTCCTTTTTGATTTTAATCTGATATAATATATGCTTGGAGGTGTTTAAATGAAATATAAGCTTATGGCCATAGATATGGATGGTACTTTGCTTAACAGCCAAAATGAAGTATCTAAAAGAACTATAGAAGCAATTAATAGAGCAAAGGATAAGGGAGTCAATATTGTACTATCTACTGGAAGGTTACTTAGTTCAGCACTAGGATATGCTAGGAGATTACAGCTGGATAACTATATAATAGCATGTAATGGAGCGATTATTGTAGATAAGAGGGAGAATATAATTTATAGTAAACCTATTGAGTTAGATAAGGCAGAAAAGATTATTAGTTTAGGAAAAAAGCATAATATTTACAATCATTTTTATGATAGCACTACACTTTATTCAAGTCATTCCTTAGTTAAAGAAATTATTAATTATTATTCAACTAGGGATAATAATATAGAATATAAAATTTTACAAGATGAGAAAGCTATCTATAAACTAGAAAATTTAAAGCCTTATAAATTTTTATTTATTGATAACAATTTAAATAAGTTAAATCAATTGCACGATGAATTAAAAAGTATACCAGACATTAGTATAACAAAGTCTTGGAAAAACAACTTGGAGGTAATGGCCAAGGACACATCTAAAGGCATTGGTCTTGCATTTTTATGCAATAATTTGAAAATATTAAGGGAAGAAGTAATAGCAATTGGTGATAATGAAAATGACCTTCCTATGATAAAGTATGCTGGCTTGGGAGTTGCAATGGGCAATGCAGAGGATGTTGTAAAAAAAGAAGCTGATTATATAACATTAACAAATAATAATGATGGTGTTGCAGCTGTCATAGAAGAATTTATACTATAAATGATGGAGATGAAGAATAAATGAGTTTAAATATAGTTCTAGTTGAACCAGAAATTCCACATAATACAGGAGCAATTGCAAGAACTTGTGCTTTAACTGGTGTTTCCTTACATCTTGTAAGACCTCTTGGATTTTCAATAGATGATAAACATTTAAAAAGAGCAGGTCTTGATTATTGGCATTTGGTAGATATTCATCTATATGATAGTTTTGATGAGGTTCTTAAAAAGAACCCTGAAGGTACATTTTATTTTGCTACTACTAAGACAAATATAAGCTACGATGAATTTCAGTATAAAGATAATTCATTTTTTGTATTTGGAAAGGAAACTAAGGGGTTACCAGAAGATATTATAAAAAAATATAAGGAAACATGTATTAGAATACCGATGTTAGACATTGGAAGATCATTAAATCTTGCAAATTCGGCTAATATAATAATATATGAAGCTTTAAGACAGCTAGGATTTCCAAATCTTAAGTAATTTTAATATAATGTAAAATCTATGTTAAATTGGTGTAATAAAGTCATAAATGTGGTATTATATCTAAGGACTAGTTTAATATGTAATCTTTGAGGAGGGTATCTATGGATATTGCATTGCCAGTATTGGGTGGATTGGGATTGTTCCTATACGGAATGAATCTTATGGGATCCGGCTTACAGAAGGCAGCAGGAGAAAAGTTGAAAAAATTAATAGAAGTCCTTACCAATAATCGTCTAATGGGAGTTCTAGTTGGAACAGTAGTTACTATGGTTGTACAAAGTAGTAGTGCCACTACAGTTATGGTAATAGGTTTTGTTAATGCAGGATTAATGACGCTAGGACAAGCTGCAGGGGTTATAATGGGTGCTAATATAGGTACTACTATTACTGCCCAATTAATTGCGTTTAAATTGACAGATTATGCTCCTTTAGCAGTTGCTGCAGGTGTTGCTATATGGTTAGCAGCTAAAAAGCAGAGGATAAAAGAATTAGCTGAAATTTTCATTGGTTTTGGAATTCTTTTTATAGGTATGGACATGATGGGAGCTGGCTTAAAGCCACTGGCTAAGTTGCCTGCTTTTTCGGACATAATGACAAGCTTAAACAATCCTATCTTAGGTATGCTAGTTGGTCTTGGATTAACCACAGTAGTTCAAAGTAGTAGTGCATCAATAGGTCTGTTACAAGCTTTAGCTGGGCAAGGACTTATAAATATAAATATAGCATTTCCAATATTATTTGGAGATAATATAGGAACAACTACAACGGCTTTGATATCAAGTATTGGTGCAAACAAAACTGCTAAAAGAGCGGCAGTCATACATTTTATGTTTAATCTAATAGGAACAATTATATTTATGACAATACTTAGAATACCAATACAAGCTATAGTAACAAGGATTTCACCTGGAGATATACAAAGACAGATTGCAAATGCTCACACATTATTCAACTTAGTTAATGTTGTAATTCAATTACCGTTTGCTGGCTTACTAGTTAAAGCAGCTCGAATATTAGTTCCTGGTGATGATTCAGTGTATTTAACAGCTTCGAAATATCTAGATCCAAGAATTATTGAAACACCTTCAATTGCAATAGGGCAGGTTAATAAAGAAGTTACTAGAATGGCAGAAATAGTACAAGAAAATTTAAAAGAAGTTGAGAAAGTATTTGTTGATGAAAAATATGATGGTCTAGATAGTATTTTCGAAAAAGAAAGCTTAATCAATAGAATTGAACGTGAAATTACAGATTATCTTATAATGTTATCAAACGCTCCTTTAACTGATGAACAACATGCTCATATTAACAAACTCTTTAATATGGTTAATGATATAGAAAGAATTGGTGACCATATAGAAAATATTGCAGAGTTGGCTCAACTTAAACAGGAAAATCACTTAGAATTTAGTCAAGATGCTTGTGAAGAGTTAAGGTTAATGTTTAATAAATGTGAAGAAGCTTTTAAATACTCTATGAAAGCATTTAATGAAAATGATAAAAATGCTGCAAAATTAGTAATGGTATTAGAAAAAGAGGTAGATGAATTAGAAGAAGAGAATAGAGCAAATCATATTTGGCGACTTAATAAAAATGTATGTGTAACTTCAGCAGGGATAGTATATTTAGATGCAATAAGCAATTTAGAAAGAGTATCTGATCATTCTTGGAACATAGCTGAACGAATAATTCAAGAAGTAAAAAATAGTTAAATTTATATCAATAAGTTATTGAAAATTCTTCCAAACTAAGTTATAATAAACTTACATTAAGTTAAATTTATAACAATCCAAATATTCCGGATGAAAATTGCGGGAGAGACCACCTAAGTGGCACCGAAGGCGTAAGATATAGATTGCCAATCTATATTGATACTCTCAGGTAAAAGGACCGTATTTTGACGGAACTCTGGAAAGGATTTATCACCGACTGAGCAACCGTAATGGGAAACTCTAAGGTTAACAACAGAGTAGATAGGCAAGTGTCTATTTATTCTGTTTTTTTATACCGAAATAGGAAGTTCTATTCTGGTTATATAATAGGGGGTTATGTCATTAAGTTTTTTATCAACACATTTCTTTTAAATCAGCACTTCTTATAATGAAAGTCTTTTTAAATTTAAATTTTATGTATTTGGGTATGTTATATATGGCAATAATAATTTTTATATGGAGGTAAATAATGATATCTTTAGATAAAGAAAATTTTGAACATGAAGTTTTAGAAGCAGATGAAGTTGTTCTAGTGGATTTTTGGAGTCCCACATGTGGGACATGTAAGGCATTGATGCCTCATATACATAAGCTGGAAGAGAAATATGGAGATAAAATTAAGTTTGCTTCTCTGGATACATCAAAGGCACGTAGACTTGCTATTAGTCAAAAGATAATGGGATTACCTGTAGTTGCTATTTATAAGGGTGGAGAAAAGATTGATGCAGTAGTAGCTGGGGATGCTAATCCCAAATCAGTAGAGGATCTTATAAAAAAATATATCTGATATAAATCTGGCTTTAGCCAGATTTAGATATAAATATTTTTAAAAATAAGGGGAGGTGAATTTATGCGTCTAGAATTAGGGCATGTACTAATTAAAGATGTACAATTTGGCGATACAACTAAATTCGAAAAAGGTGTTTTATATGTTAATAAGGATGAGTTAGTAAATCTTATTAAGGAAGATCAACACCTTGCATCTGTTGAAGTTGATATTGCTAAGCCTGGTGAGAGTGTTAGAATAACACCCGTTAAAGACGTAGTAGAACCAAGAGTAAAGGTTGAGGGGCCAGGGGGAGTATTTCCTGGGATATTATCAAAGGTAGATGTAGTAGGCTCAGGTAGAACCAATGTTTTAAAGGGTTGTACAGTCATGACAACTGGGAAAATAGTTGGATTCCAAGAAGGTATAGTTGATATGACGGGACCTGGAGCTGAATATACTCCATTTTCTAAGACCATCAACCTAGTATTAAAGTGCGAACCAATAGAAGGTTTGAAGCAGCATGATCATGAAAGAGCTGTTAGATTGGCAGGATTTAAAGCTGCTGCATACTTAGCTGAAACTGCTAAGAATGTAGAGCCTGATAAGGTTGAGGTTTTTGAAACTCTACCATTACTAGAAGGATTAAGAAAATATCCTGAACTTCCAAAGGTAGCTTATGTAGATATGCTTCAAACTCAAGGGTTACTACATGATACTTATGTATATGGTGTAGATGCAAAACAAATAGTTCCTACATTAATGTACCCAACTGAATTGATGGATGGAGCTATAGTAAGTGGTAACTGTGTATCCGCTTGTGACAAGAATACTACTTATCACCATATGAATAACCCTGTAATTCATGACCTTTACGAAGCTCATGGTAAAACTTTGAATTTTGTAGGTGTTATTATAACAAACGAAAACGTTTACTTGGCTGATAAGGAAAGATCATCAAACTGGACAGCAAAACTATGTGAGTATCTAGGATTGGATGGGGTTA
>JAKELU010000004.1:0-38909 GCA_022760735.1 Firmicutes bacterium FC7 | reverse complement strand
AAAAAAATAGAAGCAAAAGGAGTTAAGACCGTTATAATAACAGACGAATATGCAGGAAGAGATGGTGCAAGTCAATCATTAGCTGATGCAGATCCAGCGGCTAATGCAGTTGTAACTGGTGGTAATGCAAATGAAGTTATTGTATTGCCAAAGATGGATAAGGTAATAGGTACATTAGACTATGTAGACATTATAGCTGGAGGATTTGACGGTAGTTTAGCAGAAGATGGAACTATTACGGTAGAAATTCAAGCAATTACAGGAGCAACTAATGAGATTGGTTATAATAAGATGTCAGCTAAAGGATTCTAATAAATTAATTTTAATAGAAAAAAATACAGAAAGGAGATAAGGTATGTCAATATTTAATGAAAACCGCAAGGTAATCATTATCGGAGATAGAGATGGAATTCCAGGACCAGCTATCGAAGAATGTATAAAGACTACTCCTGCGGAAATCGTTTTTTCAGCAACTGAATGTTTTGTCTGAACGGCTGCAGGGGCTATGGACTTGGAAAATCAAAGAAGGGTTAAGGAAATGGCTGAAAAGTACGGTGCAGAGAACTGTATCGTAATAATTGGAGGTTCAGAGGCTGAATCAGCAGGTTTAGCAGCTGAAACTGTTACAGCTGGAGACCCTACATTCGCAGGTCCATTGGCAGGAGTTCCGTTGGGACTCAGAGTATATCATGCAGTAGAACCAGAATTTAAGGAATCAGTTGATCCAGATGTATATGATGATCAAATAGGTATGATGGAAATGGTTCTAGATGTAGACTCAATAATAGCAGAAGTTAGTGCTAAGAGAGAAGAGTTTTGTCAATATAAGGATTAATATTCCCAAGCCTAAAAAATAGAGAGGGGGGAAAATATGGGAAAAATTAGAGTAGTTCATTATATAAATCAATTCTTCGCAGGTATCGGAGGAGAAGAAAAGGCCGATTACAAGCCTGAAGTCAGAGAAGCTGTATTAGGACCGGGTATGGCCCTAAAGGCAGGTTTTAAGGATGAGGCAGAAATCGTAGCAACTATTATATGCGGAGATAGTTATTTTAATGAAAATATTGAAGAAGCAAAAAAAGAAATAATAGAAATGGTTAAGAAATACGAACCAGACCTATTTATAGCTGGTCCAGCATTTAATGCAGGTAGATATGGTGTTGCTGCTGGAACAATAACAGAAGCTGTTCAAAATGAACTAAGAATCCCAGCTTTAACAGGTATGTATATTGAAAATCCAGGTGTGGATATGTTTAAGAAAAACATTTATATTGTATCCACTAAAGATAGTGCTGTTGGAATGAGAGATGCTGTAGCAAAAATGGTTCCACTAGCTTTAAAATTAGCTAGAGGAGAGGAAATAGGTTCCCCAGAAGAAGAGGGCTATATACCTAGAGGTATAAGAAAAAATTACTTTACCGACAAGAGAGGTTCTCAAAGAGCAGTTGAAATGTTGGTTAAAAAGCTTAAAAACGAGGAATTTGAGACTGAATATCCTATGCCTAATTTTGATAGAGTGGAACCAAATCCAGCCGTTAAAGATATTATGAAGGCTAAAATTGCTTTAGTTACATCAGGTGGAATTGTTCCAAAGGGCAATCCTGACCATATAGAATCTTCATCAGCTTCTAAATATGGTAAATATGATATTTCAGGATATGAAAACCTAACAGAGGAAACACATCAAACTGCCCATGGTGGATATGACCCTGTATATGCTAATTTAGATGCAGATAGGGTATTACCAGTTGATGTTCTAAGAGATTTAGAAAAAGAAGGCAAGATTGGAGAACTTCATAGATACTTCTATGCTACAGTTGGTAATGGAACAGCTGTAGCCAATGCTAAGAAATTTGCTGAAGAATTCAGTAAAGAATTAAAAGCAGATGGAGTGGACGCAGTTATTCTAACTTCTACCTGAGGTACCTGTACACGTTGCGGTGCAACAATGGTTAAAGAAATAGAAAGAGCTGGAATTCCTGTAGTTCACATGTGTACAGTAGTTCCGATTTCACTGACTGTAGGTGCTAATAGAATAGTTCCTACTATAGCAATACCACATCCTCTTGGCAACCCTGCACTGGAACCAAAAGAGGAAAAAGCTTTAAGAAGAAAACTTGTGGAAAGAGCTCTTGAAGCATTACAAACAGAAGTTACTGAACAGACTGTTTTTGAGGTTAAAAAATAATAGTCAATAGATGATATAAAAGGGTGATGAGAATCACCCTTTTGTATCAAAATAAATAATTATGGAGGTGCAATTATGTCATTTGCAGTAGTTAAAGGTGCAAGCTATGTTTTAGTTCATGCACCAGATATGGTTCTTCATAATGGTACAACACAAACAACTGAAAAGATTTTAAATCCTGATTCAGATTATCTTAAAGAATTACCAAATCATCTAAGAAGCTATGAAGAGGCTGTAAACTATCTTCCAAATCAAGTTTATATAGGAAATCATCGTCCTGAAGAGCTAAGAAATATTCCACAGCCATGGCATGATAAGGATATTTCTAATGCAGATCGAGTTGGTAAATTCGGAGAAATAATGCCAGAAGATGAATTTATAGGCCTGATGAAGATAGTTGACGTATTTGATTTAGTTAAACTTGACAAAGAATTTACTGCATCAGTAAAGGAAAAGCTCAATAATCATCCACTCATTAATGACTCATTAGTAGCTAGACTTAAAGATGGTGACGACTCATCTGTAATAGAAGATCTTATTAAAAATCATCATGCTGAGGCATTGTTATATAATGATAAATTAGTTGGTTGTGTAAAGAGAGCCCATGATGTTGATGTTAACTTAAATGCTCATGTTATATTTGAAAACTTAGTATCAAAGGCATCAGGAGTATTGGCAGCATTGCATCTACTTGATAAATATGATATTGACCCAGCAAGTATTGATTATGTATTAGAGTGCTCAGAAGAAGCATGCGGTGATATGAACCAACGTGGAGGAGGTAATTTTGCCAAGGCTATTGCGGAAATAGCAGGTCTTACTAATGCATCAGGCTCTGATGTACGAGGCTTCTGTGCTGCACCAGCCCACACAATTATATCAGCTGCCTCCTTAGTAAAATCCGGTACTTTTAAAAATGTAATGGTAGTATCAGGTGGTTCCACAGCAAAACTAGGAATGAACGGTAAAGATCATGTAAAGAAAGGACTTCCTGTTCTTGAAGATGTAATCGGTGGTTTTGCTATGCTTGTTTCAGAAAATGATGGAGTTAACCCTATTCTAAGAAACGACCTTGTAGGTAAACACAATGTAGGTACTGGTTCTTCACCTCAAGCAGTAATAACAGCATTGGTAACAGAACCATTAGAAAGAGGCAATTTGAAAATTACTGATATAGATAAGTACTCAGTAGAAATGCAGAATCCAGATATAACTAAACCTGCTGGAGCAGGAGATGTACCTCAGGCTAACTACAAGATGATTGCTGCTTTGGGAGTTAAGAGAGGAGATATTGAGAGAAGCGAATTAAATGACTTTATTATGAAACATGGAATGGAAGGTTGGGCACCTACTCAAGGACATATTCCATCTGGTATCCCATATATAGGGTTTGCAAGAGAAGACATACTAGCTGGGGAAATTAAAAATGCAATGATAATAGGTAAAGGAAGCCTTTTCCTGGGAAGAATGACAAATCTATTTGATGGTGCTTCAATTGTTATTGAAAAAAATCCTGGAAAAGTTGAAGAAACAAAGGGCATTTCAGAATCTGAGGTAAGAAACCTGGTAGCTGAGGCTATGAGAGAATTTGCTTCTCATCTACTAAAGGATTAGAGGTGATATAATGGCTAATGATGTTAAGACCATGCTTGGCAAAGTATTTAATGATATTGCAAATGCATTGGAGACAGGTGAATTTGGTGAAAAAATTCGGGTTGGAATTACGACTTTTGGCAGTGAGCTTGGTGTTGAAAATGTAGTAAAAGGTGCGGAAATAGCTGCAGAAAGAGATAAATCAATTGAAGTAGTATTAATAGGACCAAAAGTAAATTCCAATTTAACGCAAGTAATAGTAGAAAATGAAGATGAAGGCTATAAAAAGATGGAGGAAATGCTTGATAACAACGAAATCGGAGCATGTGTTACAATGCATTACAGCTTCCCTATTGGAGTCTCAACAGTTGGGCGAGTAATAACTCCAGGACTTGGTAGAGAAATGTTTATTGCCACAACAACTGGAACATCATCTCCAAATAGAGTTGAAGCTATGGTAAGAAACGGCATATATGGAATAATTGTAGCCAAAACCATGGGTATAGCAGACCCAACAGTTGGAATATTAAATGTAGATGGAGCTAGACAAGTGGAAAGAGCTCTTAAAACCTTATCAAGCAATGGATACCAGATTAATTTCTCTGAATCGAAAAGGGCAGATGGTGGTTCAGTAATGAGAGGAAATGACCTCCTTATAGGTACGCCTGATGTTATGATAACTGATACCTTGACTGGAAATATTTTAATGAAGGTCTTCTCTTCTTATACAACAGGTGGTAGCTTTGAAGCGTTAGGTTATGGATATGGGCCTGGGATCGGCGAAGGGTATAATAGGAACATTTTAATTTTATCAAGAGCTTCAGGCTCTCCAGTGGTTGCTAATGCAATTAGTTACGGAGCATCTCTCGTAAGAGGAAAAATTAATGAGATAGCAAAGAGTGAGTTTGAAAAAGTAAATTCAGCTGGATTTAAAGAATTACTAAATAGTTTAAGTAAAGAAGCAAAGAAGGAAGATAAAGATGAAGAAATAACGTCACCTGAAAAAGAAGTTGTTACTGGAACCATAGAAGGAATAGATATTATGGAGCTTGAGGATGCCGTTAAGGTATTATGGAAGAATGGTATATACGCTGAATCGGGTATGGGTTGCACTGGGCCTATTGTTATGGTAAATGAAAGCAAGGTTAAAGAAGCCCTTAAAATTCTAGACAATGCAGGTTATAGCGTAGGGCGGCCAGAAGATTGCTAAACTCTTGTATGAAATGTCGTAATTAAAGTGAAATATTGCTTTTATTATGTTTGAAATTTTGCCATCAAAGGGGTATAATATCATATAGACATAAGTCAAATGAATTAAGGGGGTCATTTTAATGAAGAAAATTCTAGCATTAACTTTAGCTATTGCTATGGTAGCTATGAGTTTAGTAGGCTGCAGTGCTCCTGCTAAAGAAAATCAAAGTGGAGGAAACACTCCAAGTCAAGGTTCAGGAAATGCAGCAGATGGATTCGAAATTGCACTTATTACAGATAAGGGTAATATCGATGACAAATCATTTAACCAAGGATCTTGGGAAGGAGTAGTAGCGTTTGCTGAAGCAGAAGGTATTTCACACCAATATATTAAACCTGAAGAAGCATCTGATGCTGGTTATTTAGCTGCAATTGACCTAGCTGTAACTGGTGGAGCAAAAGTAGTTGTTACTCCTGGATTCTTATTTGAAGTTCCAATCTTTGAAGCACAAAACAAATATCCAGATGTTAAGTTTATACTTCTAGATGGTGCTCCTCATTCAGCTGATTACTCAACATTTGAAACAAAAGAAAATGTTGCAAGTATCATGTATTCAGAAGAGCAATCTGGTTACTTAGCTGGTTATGCTGCAGTTATGGATGGTATGACTAAATTAGGCTTCATGGGTGGTATGGCTGTACCTGCAGTACAAGCGTTTGGTTATGGTTACCTTCAAGGAGCAGAAGATGCAGCAAAAGAGCTAGGATTAGCTGACGGTTCAGTAGAAGTAACTTACCACTATACTGGTAACTTTGAAGAAAATGATACTAATAAAGCTACAGCAAGAACTATGTATCAAGAAGGTACTGAAGTAATCTTTGCTTGCGGTGGAGCTGTTGGTAAGAGCGTTATGTCAGCAGCAAGTGAAGCTGGCGCGAAGGTTATAGGTGTTGACGTAGACCAAAGATATGATAGTGAAACTGTTATAACATCAGCTACAAAAGGTCTTGCTGCATCTGTTATAGCTGTTCTTGAATCAATCTATAAGACAAACAGCTGGGATACTTTCGGTGGAAAGACAACTTACTTTAATGCAGCAAATGATGGTGTTGGACTTCCAACAACTGTAATAGGCGATGAAAATGCTGATGCATTTGACAGATTTGAAAAGTTTACAAAAGAACAATATGAAGAAGTATTTTCTAAACTTGCAGATGGTTCTATAGAAGTTAAGAGAACTATAGAAGTTGCTGATGCAACAGGATATGCTACAGCACAAGAGCTTACAAATTCATTAGGTCTTGTAAAGGTTAAAGTAACAACTAGATAATTAAGAAGTTTGTTTACCTGCCTATTGGTTTAAGCCTTATGCAAGTAAAAATTGTGATGGAGGAAGGCTATTCCTCCATTTTTCATATATAGTAAACACCTGAAATGTCCAATGGTGTGTTATAATAAAAAAATTAATAAGAAGAGGTTAAACTGTGGAAAATTATATTATTGAAATGATCAATATTACAAAAAAATTTCCGGGCATTATTGCTAACGATAATATAACCCTTCAATTAAGAAGGGGTGAAATACACGCACTGCTAGGTGAAAATGGTGCCGGTAAATCCACACTGATGAGTGTACTATTTGGACTTTATCAGGCAGAAAGTGGTGAAATTAGAAAAGACGGCAAAGTAGTTAAGATAAATAATCCTAATGATGCCAATGACTTGGGTATTGGTATGGTTCATCAGCATTTCAAGCTAGTAGAGAATTTTACAGTGCTTGAAAATATTATTCTAGGTGTTGAACCTAATACAGCTGGTTTTATTAAGAAAAAGGAAGCAAGAGAAAAGGTTTTAGAAATTTCTGAAAAGTATGGACTTAAGGTTGACCCTGACGCGTTAATTGAAGATATAACTGTAGGTATGCAGCAAAGGGTTGAAATTTTAAAAATGCTATATAGAGATAATGAAATCCTTATATTTGATGAGCCTACAGCAGTTTTAACTCCTCAGGAGATAAAAGAGCTTCTACAGATAATGAAGGGCTTTGCTAGTGAAGGAAAATCGATACTTTTCATTACCCATAAACTAAATGAAATAATGGAAGTTGCAGATAGATGTACAGTTCTTAGAAAAGGTAAATATATAGGTACTGTAGATATAAAGGATACCACAAAAGAAGAACTTTCAAGGATGATGGTAGGAAGAGATATAACATTTAGTGTGCAGAAGAAGGAAGCAAATCCTACAGATGTAGTTTTATCTGTTAGAAATGTGTCTGTACCATCAGTCGATAACAAGAAAGAAGTTGTTAAGAATGTATCCTTTGATGTAAGAGCTGGGGAGATTGTTTGCCTTGCAGGAATAGACGGTAATGGACAAACTGAATTTGTTCAAGCCTTAACTGGACTAAGTAAAATCAGCTCAGGAACTATAACCTTATGTGGTAAGGATATAACAAAAGCATCTATCAGAGAACGTTCAATAGCTGGAATTAGTCATATACCTGAAGATAGACATAAACACGGCCTAGTTTTAGATTATAAACTGGAAGAAAATTTAGTTCTTCAAAGGTATTGGCAACCTGAATTCCAAAAAGGTGGATTTATAAAATTTGATGCAGTGAGAAAATATGCCGAAAGACTAATAGATGAATACGATATTAGAAGTGGTCAAGGCCCAATCACAATTACAAGAAGTATGTCTGGTGGAAATCAACAGAAGGCAATAATTGCTAGAGAAATCGACAAAGATCATGAACTTCTTGTAGCCGTGCAACCAACAAGGGGATTAGATGTAGGTGCCATCGAATATATCCATAAGCAACTTGTTGCAAGACGTGACGCAGGTAAGGCAGTATTGTTAGTGTCATTGGAACTTGATGAGGTAATGGATGTAAGTGATCGCATTTTAGTCATGTATGAAGGTGAAATTGTTGGGGAGCTTGATCCAAAGACAACAACAGTACAAGAGCTTGGTCTTTATATGTCAGGCGCAAAAAGAGATACTGTAAAGGAGATTAATGATGCAGGAGAAAAATAGTACATCATCAATAAATAAATTTAATATTGGAGAATTTGCAAAAAAATTGGAATTGAATCATTTACATCTGCTCTGATGGCTATCTTTCTAGGCTTGATATTTGGTTTTATAGTTATGTTTGTTGCTATTCCTAGCAGCGCTGTAGCAGGCTTTAAATTTATATTATTAGGAGGATTTCGCCGAATCGGTGATGTGTTCTACTTTGCCACACCAATTATTATGACGGGTCTTTCTGTTGGTTTTGCATTTAAAATGGGTCTGTTTAATATAGGTGCCTCTGGCCAATATACAATGGGTATGTTTTTTGCTCTTTATGTAGGCTTTATGATGGATTTGCCTGGCAATACTCATTGGATTGTAGCTATATTAGCAGGTATGCTTGGTGGAATGATCTGGGGATTTATCCCAGGGGTATTTAAGGCATTACTAAATGTAAATGAGGTAATTACTTCTATAATGTTCAATTATATCGGAATGTACCTTGTAGATATGTTAATTCAAACTAATGCTATAATGTATGAGCCAACTAAAACTAGAACTAATTATCTGCCAGCAGAAGTGCAAATTCCTGCTTTAGGTATACCTGGTTCTAATGTAAATTTAGGCATAATATTTGCAATATTAATAGGTGTAATTTTGTATATTATACTTCAGAAAACTACTTTTGGGTATGAATTAAAGGCAACAGGTTACAACAAATATGCTAGTGAATATGCAGGTATGAAAGGAAAGAGAAATATTATCATTACAATGGTAATAGCAGGAGCTCTATCAGGACTAGGGGGAGCATTTGCAATACTTGCACCATCTGCTATTGCTGGAAGTAGTATGACATACGAACCAATAAATATAATAGCACAAGCAGGATTCAATGGTATAGCAGTAGCGCTATTGGGGAATTCACATCCTATAGGTACAATCTTTGCAGCAATATTTATATCACATATTCAGCGTGGAGGTACCTTAGCTAGTCTTGTGGGATATAAGCCAGAAATAATTGACGTAGTTATAGCCGTAATAATATATTTCTCTGCATTTGCAATGATAATGAATGCAGCACTTGCTAGATTTGTTAAGAGACTTATTACACATAAAGAAGATGATACATTAACTACAAATGTTAATCTTGAAGGCCCTATACAAACTAGTGAGCCTCATCAATTAAATAATGATGAGAAACCTGATAATAATACAAAGGAGGCAGAATAATGGATACAGTATTTTATTTAATTCAAAATATGCTTCCTGTAGCTATACCATTGCTTCTTGTGGCATTGGGAGGAATGTTTAGTGAAGTAGGTGGAGTTATTAACCTAGCTCTAGAAGGTATTATGCTCTTTGGTGCATTTTTTGGAGCTTTATTTGTTTATTTTGTTCAGGATTCTGGAATGAATCCTCAGACTATATTATTACTTGGTATGTTGGTAGCAGCAGTTGCAGGTTTAATTTATTCACTTTTATTATCCTTTGCAGCGGTTACCATGAAAGCAAATCAAACTATTACAGGTACTGCATTAAATATGCTTATACCTGCAGCAATTCTTTTATTCTCAAAAATGTTTTTTGGTAGTGATGGTATTACAACAAGCGTAAATTTTTATATTAGAAAAATGCCAATTTTAGGTGATATACCTATCATAGGCCAGATGTTATTCCAAAAGACATACCTAACTGTAATAATAGGTATTATATTCCTTATAATTTCAATAGTTGTATTTTATAAAACTCGATTCGGTCTAAGACTACGTGCTTGTGGTGAACATCCACACGCTGCAGATTCAGTAGGCATAAATGTATATAAGATGAGATATTTAGGTACTAGTATCTCAGGTATACTTGGTGGAATTGGAGGATTTTTCTACTCTGTTGGTGTTATGGATGGAAATGTAAATGGTCATACAGGTGTTGCAGGCTTTGGATTTCTTGCTTTAGCAGTTATGATATTTGGACAGTGGAGGCCTGGCAAAATATTCTTTGCAGCTATATTCTTTGCGTTTTTAAGAACTTTAGCTTATTCAGTTGCATTGATTCCATTCCTTTACAATCTAGGTATTAACCAAACCTATTATAAGATGATGCCATATGTTGCTACTATGGTAGTTCTAGCATTTACATCTAAGAAATCTAGGGCACCTAAAGCAGAAGGTATACCATATGATAAGTCGCTGAGATAGTGACTATTGATACATTATAATGAAACTAATAATATAAAAATTACTAGCTCGAAATTTTCAAAGTGTGGAATTTCGAGCTTTTCTATTTCTTAGCATAAGTTATGCTGTTGCAAATGCTTTCATTACTAAAATCCTTCTGATATAATATTACTAGAGGAGTGTGAGTTAATTGAAGCTTAGTTACAATCTTAACCTAGAACAAACCCAAAAGTTAATACTAACACCAGAATTAAGGCAAGCTATTCAATTGCTCCAATATAATAGTCTAGAGCTAAATGAGTATCTAACAAAAGAATTGCAAGAGAATCCCATGCTGGAGATGGAAAGAGCTACAGGGGATTTTGAGAGTGTCACAATAGATACTAACGAGCCGGAATTTGATTGGAAGGATTTTGCTGAAAAATATGATGATATCAGCTATAGGCAACAAATAGATAAAAATCATGAGAATAAAAATATAGAGGCGTATATAAGCTATGATCCTACTTTAAGAGAACACTTAATGTCTCAGCTAAGTGTACTAAAGATAGGCGATTTAGACCGTAAAATAGCTGAATATTTAATTAATAACATAGATGATAATGGCTATATGACTATGGCAACAGAAGAAATAGCCGAGCAAATTAATATCAGTGTTGAAAAAGTTGAGAAAGTGTTAGAATTAGTACAAACTTTTGAGCCAACAGGTGTTGGCGCTAGGAATCTAAAGGAATGTCTGTTATTACAAGTAGGGGAAATGTCAAATGAAATCATCATAAATTTAATTGAAAATCATCTTGAGGACATTGCAAATAATAGAATATTAAAGATTTCTAAAGAATACAATCTTAGTCCTCAAGCAGTTCAAAATGCCTTTGATTTTATAAGAACTCTTGAACCTAAACCTGGTAGAATGTTTAAGGGAAATTCGGATATTAGATATATTATACCAGATGCTACTATACAATTTGTAGATGGCGAATATATTATTATTGTAAATGATTATACAGGTCCAAGGCTAAAGATAAATAATTTCTATAGAAGTATATTAAAAGATGGAGGGGACTCTAAAACGACTGAATTTTTACAGGACAAATTTAACTCTGCTATGTGGATAATTAGAAGTATAGAACAGCGAAGGCAAACGATTTATAAAGTAGTAGAGTCCATACTTAAATTCCAATATAATTTTTTTGAAAATGGAGAAAAGGCCTTAGTTCCACTTACCTTAAAGGATGTGGCTGATGATATAGGAATGCATGAGTCTACTATATCTAGAGCAACAAATGGGAAGTATGTGCAAACACCAAGGGGGTTATATGAACTAAAGTATTTCTTTTCTGCTGGACTTTCAAGTGTCCAGGGAGACGTATCATCTGTAAGTGTGAAATCGATGATAAAGGATATTATAGAAAAAGAAAACTCTAAGAAACCACTAAGTGACCAGCAGATATCAAATTTATTAAAAGAAAAAGGTACAAAGATTTCTAGAAGAACAGTAGCAAAATATAGGGAAGAAATGAACATACCAGCTTCAAATTTAAGAAAGAGATTATAAGCCATAATAGATACTAAGCGACTAACACGATAGATTTTAGTGGTAGTTGCTTAGTTGGCAATAATTTGGTCATAAAATCTAAAATAGGGTTGATTTAGAAAATTACATAATATATAATACTATTGTAAAGGTTTTATTTTTTATCAAAAGTGGGACTAAAAATAGCTTAGTGGGACAAATAAGGTCCATTGCAGTGGAGGTGATAGTATAGAGTTAATAGAAGCAATAAAAGTTATTGCCCCTGAAATTACTGAAATAGTAGAAAAGAGATATTTAATATTGAGAACGATTTACTACCACCAACCAATTGGGAGAAGGGCCTTAGCCACTGAGCTTAATGTAGGTGAAAGGATAATACGTAATGAAGTAAATTTTCTTAAGGAACTTGGACTGTTGGAAATTGATCTTAAAGGAATGAATATTACTAAAAAAGGGAAACATCTTATAGATGAACTTAATGAAGTATATAAAGGTTTAAAGGGTATTACTGAATTACAAAATAAACTAGAGAAGAAATTAGGTGTAAATAAGATTATTATTGTACCTGGCAATTCATCAGAAGATGAGTTAATTTTAAAAGAAATGGGTAAAATTACTTCTAGTAATATTCTAAAGCTTATCCAACCTAATGATGTTATCGGTATTACCGGTGGTAATACTATGGCAAATGTTGCAGAAGAAATGCCAGAAAGTGATGTTCCTAATGATGTCATGGTAATACCTGCAAGGGGTGGTCTTGGCAGAGAATTAGAAACTCAAGCAAATGCGATAGCTGCAAAGATAGGAAAAAAATTAGGTGGGAATTACAGATTATTAAATGTTCCAGATTCCCTAGGTAAAGAGGCTCTTGAAGTAATCATTAAAAATGATGAAGTAAAAGAGGCTATGGAACTAATAAACAATATAAATTTACTTGTTTTTGGTATTGGAAGAGCAGACACAATGGCTCATAGAAGGAACTTACCTGGGGATAGAATTAAGGAGATCCTCAATTTAGGAGCCGTTGCAGAAGCTTTTGGACATTATTTTGATATAAATGGAAATGAAATATGGGAGTATGAAACTATAGGTATTTCTATTGAAAAATTCAAAAGTACTAAAAATGTAATTGGCGTTGCAGGGGGTCCAGAAAAAGCGGAATCAATTATAGCTATAACTTCAATTAGGAAGGACATGACAATAGTTACTGATGAAAGCGCTGCCTTAAAGATACTGGAATTAATTTAATTATCATATAAAATATTTTTAAAAATAAGGAGGAATTTATATGGCTATGAAAGTAGGCTTAAGTGGTTTTGGAAGAATAGGTAGAGACGTATTAAGACTTATATTTGAAGAAGATGTGAAAGAATTTGAGTTAGTTGCCATCAATGCATCGGGGAATTTAAATGACTTAGCACATCTTTTCAAATATGATACAACTTATAGACAATTTAAAGGTGAAATAGAAGTTTACGAAGAAGGATTTATTATCAATGGAAAGAAAATTCCTGTAGTAAACCACAGAGATCCTGCTGAAATTCCTTGGAAGGACTTAGGTGTTGAATTAGTAATAGATTCAACTGGAGCTTTCAAAGAAAAAGCAGACTTAGAAAAACACATTCAAGCTGGAGCTAAGAAGGTAATAATTACAGCTCCTGCTAAAAACGAAGATATTACAATAGTTATGGGAGTAAACGATCATCTTTATGATCCAGAAAAACACAATGTTATATCTAATGCTTCCTGTACAACAAACTGCTTAGCTCCAGTTGCTAAGGTAATGCTTGAACATTTCGGAGTTAAGAAAGGTCTTATGACTACAATTCATGCATATACAAATGACCAACAAACATTAGATAAGAGACATAAAGATTTACGTCGTGCAAGAGCTGCTGCTCAAAACATAATCCCTACAACTACTGGAGCAGCTAAAGCTGTAGCATTGGTGTTACCTGAATTAAAGGGTAAATTAAATGGATTTGCAGTAAGAGTACCAGTTATAACAGGCTCATTGGTGGATGTAGTATTTGAAGTAGACAGACCAACAACTGTTGAAGAGGTTAATAAATATCTAAAAGAAGCAAGTGAAGGAGAATTAAAAGGTATCTTAGGATATTCAGAAGAACCTCTAGTATCATCAGACTATATAGGTGATCCAAGATCATCAATTGTAGATGCTCTATCAACTATGGTTATAGATAATATGGTTAAGGTTGTATCTTGGTATGACAACGAATGGGGATATTCAAATAGAGTTGTTGACCTTGCAAAATTAATAGCTACTAAATAAAACATCATAGTCGGGTCCTTTGACCCGACTAAACATATTAAGTTTAGAGTAAAGGTGGTTATTATATGAATAAGAAAACGTTAAAGGATTATGATTATAGAGAAAAAAGAGTTCTTGTTAGATGCGACTTTAATGTGCCAATGGATGAAAATTTAAATATTACTGATGATAGAAGGATAAGAAGTTCATTACCTACTATTAATTATTTATTGGAACAAGGTGCAAAGGTTATTTTAATGTCACACCTTGGAAGACCAAAAGGAGAGCCAAATCCTAAATATAGTCTTGCTCCAGTTGCAAAAAGACTATCTGAACTATTAAATAAAGATATTGTCTTTGCAGCTGACGATAGAGTTGTATCAGAAAGCGTTAAGGAAACTATTTTCAATCTAAAAGAAGGCGACGTTGCTTTATTACAAAATACAAGATATAGAAAAGAAGAGGAAAAGAATGAGGAAGGCTTTGCAAAAGATCTTGCATCACTTGGGGAATTATATGTAAATGATGCGTTTGGAACTTCTCATAGAGCACACGCTTCAAATGTAGGTGTTTCTACTTACTTGCCTTCTGCAGTAGGTTTCCTTGTTGAAAAGGAAATATCCATAATGGGTAAGGCTTTAGAATCTCCTGATAGACCATTTGTTTCAATTTTGGGTGGTGCAAAAGTATCTGACAAGATTGGTGTAATAGAAAATTTAATTAACAAGGTTGACACAATTTTAATATGTGGAGGAATGGCTTATACTTTCCTAAAGGCATTAGGATATAACGTTGGTAAATCATTGCTTGAGGAAGATAAAATTGATCTTGCAAAAGAGTTAATGGATAAAGCGGCTAAAAATAATGTGAATTTAGTATTACCTCAGGACATTGTAGTTGCAAAGGAATTTAAAAATGATACAGAGTTCTATACTGTTGATATAGACAGCATTCCAGATGATATGGAAGGTTTAGATATAGGCGAAAAGACTATTAGCCAGTTCACTGAAATTATCAATGGTGCCCAAACAATTATTTGGAATGGACCAGCGGGAGTATTTGAGATGGATAATTTTAGCAAGGGTACATTTGCAATAGCAAAAGCTTTAGCTGAAAGCAATGCAACTACTATAATCGGTGGAGGAGATTCAGCTGCAGCGGTTGAAAAAGCTGGCTTAGCAGATAAGATAACACATGTTTCAACAGGCGGAGGTGCTTCCTTAGAATTATTAGAGGGTAAAATATTACCAGGAATAGATGCTATTTCAGAAAAGGAGGATTAGTTATGCGAACTCCTATAATCGCAGGAAACTGGAAAATGAATAATACAATTAAAGATGCCTTAGAGCTTGTCAATGGGATAAAATCACAGGAACTAAATAAGGATGTTGAAGCAGTGGTATGTGTGCCATTTACTGCAATAAGAGATGTTAAAGAAGCATTAGATGGAACTAATATAAAGCTAGGTGCCCAAAATATGCATTGGGAAGAAAATGGCGCTTATACAGGTGAAGTATCCCCGCTAATGTTAAAAGAACTTGAAGTGGAATATTGTATTATTGGTCATTCAGAAAGACGTCAATATTTTAATGAGACAGATGACACTGTAAACAAAAAAATCAAATCAGCATTAGCGCATGGTATAAAGCCAATAGTTTGTGTAGGTGAAACACTAGAAGAAAGAGAGGCACAAAAGGCTGAAGAAGTAGTTAAGAATCAGGTTGTAAAAGGATTTAAGGACATATCTGAAGAAGACATTGAAAATATTGTAATAGCATATGAACCAATATGGGCAATAGGCACAGGAAAAACTGCTTCATCAGATGATGCTAATGCAATGTGTAAATTTATTAGAGAAACCATAGGAGAACTATATGGTGATATAAAAGAAAATATAAGAATTCAATATGGCGGAAGTGTGAAGCCAAATAATATAAAGGAATTGATGGAAAAATCCGACATAGATGGTGCATTAGTTGGTGGGGCTAGTCTTAAATCAGATGACTTTGTGAAGTTGGTTAACTATTAATGGAGGATATTATGACAAAGAAACCGGTTATGTTAATTATATTAGATGGTTTTGGGATTGGTAAACATTACGAAGGCAATGCTGTCTACTTAGCGAAAACTCCTAACTTCGATAGGCTATCAAAAGAATATCCTACTACATCTTTAGATGCAAGCGGTTTAGCTGTAGGCCTTCCTCCAGGACAAATGGGTAATTCTGAGGTTGGACATTTAAACATTGGTTCAGGAAGAGTTGTTTATCAGGAATTAACTAAAATTTCTAAGGAAATTGAGGAAGGTAAATTTTTTAAGAGAAAAGAGCTATTGGAAGCGATAGACAATGTCAAAAAGAACAATTCAAAGATTCACCTCATTGGCTTAGTTTCAGATGGAGGAGTTCATAGCCATAATACCCATCTTTATGGATTGTTAGAAATGATGAAAATGAATGGTGTTAAAGATGTTTATGTTCATGCTATATTAGACGGTAGAGATGTTCCCCCAACTATAGGAAAAGAGCATATCAAAGAGCTTATATCTAAGATGGATGAAATAGGAGTTGGTAAAATTGCTACTATTTCAGGAAGATACTATGCTATGGATAGGGATAAGAGATGGGAAAGGACACAACTAGCATATGACGCAATGACCTTAGGCAAAGGAAATGTTATTGATGATCCTATTGAGGCTGTGGAAAACTCCTATAAAAAAGGAATCAATGATGAGTTTGTCGTTCCTACAGTAATTACTGATAATGGTAAGCCTATTAGTACAGTAGATTCAGGAGATTCAGTTATTTTCTTTAACTTCAGACCAGATAGGGCAAGGCAGATTACAAGAGCATTTGTTGACCCTGATTTTGATGGTTTTGAAAGAGAAAAGAAAGTGGAAACCTTCTATGTAACTATGACTGAGTATGATAAGACCATGCCTAATGTTCATGTAGTATATAAAAATGAGAGCTTAGATAATACTTTAGGTGAATATATTAGTAAGAAAGGATTAAAGCAACTTAGAGCTGCCGAAACGGAAAAATATGCTCATGTAACCTTCTTCTTTAATGGAGGAAGAGAGATAGCTTTTGAAAATGAAGACAGAGTTCTAATTCCTTCTCCAAAGGTATCAACCTATGATTTGAAACCTGAAATGAGTGCTTATGGGCTTAAGGATGAAGTAATAAACAGATTAAATATGGATAAGTATGATTTGTTTATAGTAAATTTTGCAAATCCAGATATGGTTGGTCATACTGGAGTAGTACCAGCGGTTGTAAAGGCTGTAGAAACAGTGGATACTTGTCTTGGTGAAATAATAGAAGTATTAGAGAAAAAAGGTGGTAAGGCTATTATCACTTCTGATCATGGAAACTCAGAGGCTCTAATAGATGAAAGAGATGGAAGCCCAATAACTGCTCATACTACTAATAAAGTTCCGCTAATATTAGTAGGGCAAAAGGATGTTAAATTAAGAGAAGGGAAATTAGCAGATTTGGCACCAACATTGCTAGAGCTATTAGGATTAGATAAACCAGAAGAAATGACAGGAGAATCGCTGATAGTGAAAAACTAAAACACCACAATCAATTATTAATAGAGGAGCGTGTAAATATGAGTTTAATAGTAGATGTTTATGCTAGAGAAGTACTTGACTCTAGAGCAAATCCTACAATAGAAGTTGAAGTATATACAGAAGATGGAGGATACGGAAGAGCAATAGTACCATCTGGTGCATCAACAGGAGCTTTTGAAGCTGTTGAATTAAGAGATGGTGATAAAGAAAGATATCTTGGTAAAGGTGTTATGAATGCTGTAGACAATGTCAATAATATAATAGCAGAAGAAATTATTGGCATGGATGTTTTTGATCAAGTAGGCATAGATGAGACTCTTATAGAATTAGATGGAACCCACAATAAGGGCAAATTAGGTGCGAATGCTATACTTGGTGTTTCCCTTGCAGTAGCAAGAGCAGCTGCAGATGAATTAGGAATGCCATTATATCAGTATATTGGTGGAGTAAATGCAAAAACATTACCTGTACCAATGATGAATATACTAAACGGTGGTAAACACGCTGACAATAATGTTGATATTCAGGAATTCATGGTAATGCCAGTAGGGGCAGTAAACTTTAGAGAAGCTTTAAGAATGGGTGCTGAAATTTTCCATAGCTTAAAGGCAGTGTTAAAAGAAAAAGGTCTAAATACAGCTGTTGGTGATGAAGGAGGATTTGCACCAAACTTAACTAGTAACGAAGAAGCACTTGCAACAATAGTAACAGCAATTGAAAGAGCTGGATATAAGCCTGGTGAGGAAGTAATGTTAGCCCTAGATGTTGCAGCTTCTGAAATATATGATGAGAAGTCTAAGACATATAATTTACAAGGTGAAGGTAGAGTACTAACAGTTAACGAAATGGTTGACTTCTATGAAGATCTAGTAAACAAGTATCCAATAATTTCAATTGAAGATGGATTAGCAGAAGATGACTGGGATGGCTGGAAGTTGTTAACTGATAGGTTAGGTAAGAGAATTCAATTAGTTGGAGATGACCTATTCGTAACTAATACTGAAAGACTATCAAAGGGTATTGAATTAGGTGTAGCTAATTCAATATTAATAAAGTTAAATCAAATTGGAACTCTTACTGAAACGTTAGATGCTATAGAATTAGCAAAGGTTAATGGAATGACAGCGGTAATTTCTCACAGATCAGGTGAAACTGAGGATTCAACTATAGCAGACTTAGCTGTAGCAACAAATGCTGGTCAAATAAAAACTGGTGCACCATCTAGAACAGACAGAGTTGCAAAATACAATCAACTATTAAGAATAGAAGATAACTTAGGATTTATGTCAAAATATAAGGGCAAGACATCATTCTATAATCTTAAGTTCAAATAATTTGATACTGAATAAAAAGGGGGTCATTGAACCCTCTTTTTTGTTTTTATATTTCTTGAACTCATATGATGTAAATTTCATTGATTTTATAAAATGCCTGTGTTAAAATGTTACTGTTATCTAGAGGGAGAATAAAATATAGGTGGAGGTGTAAAAATGACAATATTCTTTTCAATTCTAATATTAATTTCAAGTGTTTCATTAATAGTAAGTGTATTATTACAAGAAAGTAATGGAGAAGGTTTAGGAACAATAGGTGGAAATTCTCCTGAATCATTATGGGGAAAAAATAGAGGCACAAGTAAGCAAGCTATGTTGCAAAAGGTTACAGTTGTGTCAGCTATTATTTTTATTATTTCAGCAGTTGCATTAGCAGCATAATAACTAAGGAGGAAAGATAAATGGATTTTGCAGTAATTGCTGCCCTAGTTGCAGGGGCGCTGGCCTTAATATTTGCTTTCTATAAGATTTCATGGATAAGCAAGCTAAGTCCAGGAAATGACAGAATGAAAGAGATTAGTAGTTATATTCACGAAGGAGCAATGGCTTTCCTAACAAGGGAATACAAGTCACTTGCAATTTTTGTTGTTGTTTTATTTGTTGTTTTATCACTATTAATTAATGTTAAGACAGCGATATGTTTCATATTTGGTGCAATTTTTTCAATTTTAGCTGGTTATGTAGGAATGAAGGCTGCTACAAAAGCAAACGTAAGAACAGCTAATGCTGCCAAGGAATCAGGAATGACAAAAGCACTAAACGTTGCATTCTCTGGTGGAGCAGTTATGGGGATGTGTGTTGTAGGTTTAGGTATTTTAGGTGTTAGTATTTCCTACATAGTATTTAAAGATCCTAATATAATTACAGGATTTGGTTTAGGTGCATCATCAATAGCTCTATTTGCGAGAGTTGGTGGAGGTATTTATACTAAAGCAGCTGACGTAGGTGCAGACCTAGTAGGTAAAGTAGAAGCAGGTATTCCAGAAGATGATCCAAGAAACCCAGCGGTTATAGCAGATAACGTTGGAGATAACGTTGGAGATGTAGCTGGAATGGGAGCAGACTTGTTTGAATCATATGTAGGAGCAATAGTATCATCTATTACACTTGGTTTAGTAGCATTTGGTAATGCTGGAGTTTCATATACATTAGTTTTGTCAGCAATAGGTGTACTATCATCAATTATAGCTGTATATTTTGTAAGAGGAGACAAGGACCCTCAAAAAGCACTAAATTCTGGTACTTTAGCAAGTTCAGTTATTACAATGATTGGAGCTTTTATATTTAGTAATATTATTCTTAAGTCATATAGACCATTTATTGCTATTTTAGCAGGTATAGTAGTTGGTCTAATTATCGCTAAAGTTACTGAAATTTACACTTCTGGTGATTATAAATATGTAAAACAAGTAGCTAAAGAATCTGAAACTGGATCTTCTACTAATATAATAGGTGGTTTATCTGTTGGTATGATGTCAACAGCAGTTCCAATTATCGTGATTGGTATTGGTATTTTAGTAGCTTACTTTGTATCTGGTGGTGCAATAGATCCAACAAAAGGATTATTTGGTATAGCACTAGCAGCAGTAGGTATGCTTTCAACAGCAGGTATGACTATAGCAGTTGATGCTTACGGTCCAATCGCTGACAATGCTGGTGGTATCGCTGAAATGTGTGAATTGCCAAAAGAAGTAAGACAGATAACTGATAAATTAGACTCAGTTGGTAATACAACTGCTGCAGTAGGTAAAGGATTTGCTATAGGATCTGCTGCGTTAACAGCATTAGCTTTATTCGTATCTTATACACAAGCAGTAGGTTTAGAATCAATAAACTTAACTAACCCAACAACTATTACAGGGTTATTTGTAGGTGGTATGTTGCCATTCTTATTCTCTGCGATGACTATGAGTGCTGTTGGTAACGCAGCATTTAGTATGATTGAAGAAGTAAGAAGACAATTTAAAGAGATCCCAGGCATAATGGAAGGAAAAGCAACTCCAGACTATGCAAATTGTGTAGATATAAGTACAAAAGCTGCATTAAAAGAAATGATAGTTCCAGGTTTACTAGCAGTTATTGTACCTGTAGTTATTGGGCTATTATTAGGTGCAGAAGCATTAGGTGGACTATTAGCAGGTTCTCTTGTAACTGGTGTATTATTGGCTATTTTTATGTCAAATGCCGGTGGAACATGGGATAATGCTAAGAAGTATATAGAAGAAGGACATCATGGTGGAAAAGGTAGTGAAGCTCATAAGGCTGCAGTTACAGGAGACACTGTTGGTGACCCATTTAAGGATACTTCAGGACCATCATTAAATATACTTATTAAATTAATGACAATAGTTGCAGTAGTATTTGCACAACTATTCGTAAACTACGGTGGAATGTTATTCTAAAAATTAAATGCCCCTCAAAAGAGGGGCTTTTTCAATTCTATTTATACTGTATAAATCTTCTTAATTATGATATAATCTTAAAGTATCATTAATAAATATTATAGTAGAATATATTTAAGGATGGCTTTTATGATAGTAAATATAAAAGGTTTAGATCTAAATTACATAGTAGAAGGCGAAGGTTCTCCGATAGTAGTCCTACATGGCTGGGGATGTAATGTTGATACAGTGCGTCCTATAATAAATATTATAAATAAGAGATATAAAGTTTATGCACTAGATTTACCCGGCTTTGGAAAATCCCAAGAACCTAATGAACCAATAGGTTCTTTTGAGTATGCCGAAATAGTAAAGGATTTCTTAGATAAGATGAATATTAATAAGGCTACTTTTATTGGACATTCATTTGGTGGTAAATTATCTATTATAATGGGTTCAAAATATCCTGAACTAGTGGACAAAATAGTATTAATAGATAGTGCAGGTTTAATACCAAAGAGAGGTCCTAAGTATTACATAAAGGTTTATAGCTTTAAAACTTTAAGGTACATATATACAAATTTATTTTTCTGGTTAAGTAATGAAGAAAAAATGGAGAAGTTTTATAAGAAATTTGGTTCAGATGATTATCAAAATTCATCTGGAATAATGAGAAAAATTTTAGTAAAGGTGGTAAATGAGAATTTAAGACCATTGTTAAAGGATATAAAGGCACCAACCCTAATAATATGGGGTGAAAATGATGATGCTACTCCTTTGTATATGGCTAAGATTATGGAAAAGGAAATAAAGGATAGTGGTCTTGTAGTATTTGAAGGAGCAGGTCATTATGCATATTTAGATGACTATAATAGATTTGTAGCAGTAATGAATGCATTCTTATAAAAGCGGTAATTGAAATTGGAGGTATTAAAATGGATATATTAATAATTTTATTGCTGATAGCTGTAGCAATAAAGTTCATATCAGATAAGTCGAAATATCATTTGCATATGGCACAGCTTGAAGGATATGATCCTCGACTCTATAAAAAATGGATAGAAGCAAATAAGGATAAAGCATTTGGAGTACAAAAAAATACACAACCTGTTAAGAAACCTTTAGTTTTCACTCAAAGGGCAACTAGATTATTTAGGACTAATATATTATTAAATATATTAATATTATTAGTTCCTGCAATTCTTTTTTTAAGTACAAGCGGTGGACTTACTATTTCAATTTCTGTTGTAATATTAGTATTAATTTCTGCTATACTCTATAAAGTTCAGGCATTAATTATGTATATTTCAACAATAATCATGAAGCCAATTGAAGACAAAATTAATATGGGCTTTTATGTTGCTGCTCAGGAAAAAGTTAAAGCTAGAGAGGACTTGCGCGTTGTTGGTATTACAGGGAGCTTTGGAAAAACAAGTACAAAATTTATAGTTGAAGCAATTCTTTCCCAGAAGTTCAATGTGCTAAATACTCCTGAATCCTATAATACACCTATGGGATTGTCAAAGGTAATTAATAATGAATTAGATGATGATCATGAGGTATTTATAGCAGAACTAGGTGCAAAGGAAATTGGTGAAATTAGAGAGGTTGCTCAACTAGTTCAACCTAAAATAGGTGTACTTACTAATATAGGACCTACTCATATGGAAACCTTTAAAAATATTGAAAATATTATGAAGACTAAGTATGAGTTGATTGAAGAGTTACCAACAGATGGTATAGCTATTTTTAATTATGACAATGAGTATATAAAAAAGTTAGCGGATAAGACATTTAAGGAAAAGATATTATATGGTTTAGAAGATACAGACAAATTAAATATATATGCCGATAATATTGTAGTATCAGAATTTGGTTCATCCTTTACTCTGAAAGACGATCAAGGTAATAGTGTTGAATGTACAACTAAGCTTTTAGGTAAACATAATATTTCAAATTTACTTGCAGGAGCAAGTGTGGCAAGAGCATTAGGTTTGTCTTTTGAAGAAATAAGTAAGGGTATTGCAAAGGTAGAACCGGTTGAACATAGATTGAATATAATAAATTCGGGGTCAGGAGTAATTGTCATAGATGATGCGTTTAATTCTAACCCTATCGGCTCAAAAGCTGCACTTGAAGTAATAAGTCAATTTAAAGAAGGTAAAAAGATAATAGTTACTCCTGGTATGATTGAACTTGGTGATATGGAAGAAGCAGCTAATAGGGAATTTGGTGTAAACATTGGTAAAGTTTGTGATTATGTAATTCTTGTAGGAGAAAAGAGAACTAAACCAATTTATGAAGGTTTGATGGAAACAAATTATAATAATGATAATATTTTTATTGTAAGCAATTTAGATGAAGCGACAGCAATAATAGGCAAGATAGCAAATCCTAAGGATGTTGTCCTATTTGAAAATGATTTGCCTGATAATTACAGTGAATAGGGGGTTAAAAATTGAAAAAGGTAGGAGTTATCTTTGGAGGACAGAGTGTTGAGCATGAAGTGTCAGTAATTACTGGTATGCAGGTTATTGAGAACATAGATAAAACAAAATATGAAGTTGTACCTATTTATATTACAAAGGAAGGAAAGTGGTTAACAGGTCCTTCACTAGCAAATTTTAAAACATACAAAGAAGGCAATTTTAAGGATGCAAAACAAATAATTCTTTCACCAAATAGAAATGATCACAATATTTACTTACATCCTGAATCTACTGGATTATTTGGTAAAAAGGTACTAGATAAGTTAGATGTAATCTTTACAGCCCTTCATGGAACGTATGGAGAGGATGGATCGATTCAAGGTTTATTTGAACTTATGAATATTCCATATATAGGTGGTGGAGTACTTGCATCCTCAGTTGGTATGGATAAAATTCTCATGAAAGATGTATATAGGGCATATAACATTCCAGTGGTTGACTATATTTGGTTCTATAGAACAGACTGGGAAGAAAATAGGGATAAGGTAATAGCTGATATAGAAGGGAAGTTAGGTTATCCAACTTTTGTTAAACCGGCTAACTTGGGATCAAGTATTGGAATAAACAAAGCAAAGGACAGAGAAGGATTAATTAAAGCTATTGAAATTGCTGTAAATTATGATAGAAAGATCATTATAGAGAAAGCTGTGGAAAACCCTAGAGAAATTAATTGCGCAGTTTTAGGATATGACAATGTACTTATTACTTCATTATGTGAAGAGCCATTAGGCTGGAAAGAGATTTTAACCTTTGAAGATAAATATATCAAGAGTAATGCTAAAGGTGGTAAGTCAAGCGGTGAAAGAAGAATTATACCTGCTGATATATCCGATGAATTGAGAACTGAAATAGAAGAATTGGCTAAAAAGGCTTTCAGAGCAATAGATGGAAAGGGCACTTCAAGAATTGATTTTCTTGTAGATGAAAATAATAAAGTATATGTGAATGAAATAAATACATTACCTGGCTCTATAGGCTTCTATTTATGGGAAGGTAAAGGCTATCCATTCCCTAAGCTTATTAATGAGTTGATAGAAATAGCATTAAAGACACACAAAGAAAAGAATAAAAATATGTATAGTTATGAATCTAATCTTTTCAATAGGATACAATACGGTAGCAAGTTAAAATAATGTAAGATATTTTTATATCTTACATTTTTTTTACCGAAACGGGGTAAACAATATAATTGAAGAGACTTTTGTCTAGGAGGGGAAATTATGAGTATAAGAGAGATTATTATAGAGTTTATGGAAGAAAAAAACTATAAGCCTATGCTCAAAGAAGAATTGGCAGTTCATTTCGATATTGGTAAGGGAGAATTAAAGGAGTTTTATAAGATACTAGATAGCCTTGAAAAAGAAGGTATAATAATACGTAACAACAAGGATAAATATGGATTGATAAAATCTGATTATCTTGTTGTTGGTGTACTTCAAGGTCATGAGAGAGGTTATGGTTTTGTTATTCCTCATGATAAAACTAAAGATGATATATTTATTCCTGCAGAAAATATGAATAGTGCAATGCATGGGGATACTGTAGTTGCCAATATACTAAAAAGACAGGAAGCAGATAGGAGAATGGAAGGAGAAATCGTTAGGATCCTTGATCGAGCAAATACAACAGTAATTGGTACATTTGAGGATAACGGTCATTTTGGTTTCCTTATTCCTGACGATCACAGACTAGCATATGATATATTTATACCAAAAGCTCATACAGGTGGTGCAAAGGACAAACAAAAGGTTATAGTAGAAATCACAAAATGGCCAGAATTTAGAAGAAATCCTGAAGGTAAAGTTGTTGATATTCTTGGATATTTAACCGATAAGGGAATAGATATATTATCAATTATTAAGCAGTTTAAACTTCCTGAAGAATTTCCTACTAAGGTGCAGGAAATGGCTAGGAATATCTCAGAGACTCTAACAGACAAGGACCTGGAAGGTAGAACAGATTTAAGGGAACTGACCACTTTTACCATAGATGGAGCAGATGCTAAGGATTATGATGACGCAGTATCAATTGAAAAACTGCCTAATGGAAATTACAAACTTGGGGTTCATATAGCAGATGTGGCTCACTATGTAAAACCAAATTCAGTACTAGATAAGGAAGCTTATTTAAGAGGAAATTCTGTTTATTTAATTGATAGAGTAATACCAATGTTACCAAGAGAGCTATCAAATGGTATATGTTCATTAATGCCAAATGTTGATAGACTAACCTTAAGCGTATTTATGGAAATAGATAAGAGAGGTGTAGTAGTTGATCATCAAATCCTAGAGAGTGTAATCAATAGTAAAAAAAGATGCATATATGATGATGTATCAGATTTCTTAGAAAATGATGATGAAAGAGCTAAGGAAAAATTAAAAGAAATATTGCCAGATCTTAAGCTATTGGAAGAATTGATGCATATTCTTTACGAAAAGAGAGAGAGAAGGGGAAGCATAGATTTTGATTTTCCAGAGACCTATATAGAGCTAGATGATAATGGTAAACCAATAGATGTAAGAAAGGCTGAGAGAAGAATTGCCAATAGAATGATTGAGGAGTTTATGCTTGTATGCAATGAAACCGTTGCAGAAGAATTCTATTGGGCAGAAGTTCCTTTCTTATATAGAATCCATGAGGAGCCAAGTCCAGAAAAAATTGCTGAATTTAACAAATTCATTCACAATTTTGGATATGTGATTAAAGGACAGGAAATTCATCCTAAGGATCTACAAATGTTGACTAAGGAAATAAAGGGTAAAAGAGAAGAAACTGTAATATCAACATTAATGTTAAGGTCCTTAAGAAAAGCAGTTTATAGTGCAACATCAGATATCCACTTTGGCTTGGCAGCAAAATATTATTGTCATTTCACATCACCTATACGAAGATATCCAGACCTAGTAATCCACAGAATAATAAAGGATTACCTTAAGGGAAAATTAACTGCTGACAAGATAGCTAGGCTTGAAAAGAAACTACCAGAAATAGCTGATCATACATCAATGACTGAACGCAGAGCTGAGGAAGCAGAAAGAGAAGTTGATGACTTAAAGATGGCTCAATATATGGCAGAGAGAATTGGTGAGCAATACGACGGTATAGTGTCTTCTGTTACTAACTTTGGCCTTTTTGTACAACTAGAAAACACAATCGAAGGGTTAGTTCACTTCAATACTATGGATGATGATTTCTATAGATTTGATGAGGAATATCATTATATTATTGGTGAAAGAACAAACCGAATTTATAGATTAGGAGATTCAGTCAGAATTGAGGTAATAGGTGCTGATATTGATAAGAGAAATATTGATTTCAAGTTGATAAATGAGTAGTATCTAACGGCTATCCATATTGACTAAGGCCTTGAAATTTGTTAAATTCTAAGTAGACCAATAAAAAGGATTGATAGAGATGAAGAAAAGTGGAACGAAGATAATTGCAACAAATAAAAAGGCCAGACATGAATATTTTATTGAGGATACTATGGAGGCAGGGATAGTTCTTACCGGAACAGAAGTGAAATCCATTAGGCAAGGGAAAGTCAATATTAAGGATAGCTATGCTACTATTGAAAATGGAGAAGTTTATTTACACAATATGCATATAAGCCCATATGAACAGGGAAATATTTACAATGTAGATCCGCTTAGAAAAAGGAAATTACTTCTGCATAAAAGAGAAATAAGAAAGCTTTATGGAGGAATTCAACTTCAAGGATATACATTAGTACCATTGTCATTATACTTAAAAGATGGAAGAGTAAAAGTAGAACTAGCTACAGCTAAAGGTAAGAAACTTTATGATAAGAGAGAAGCTATTGCTAAAAAAGATGCTGAAAGAAGAATAAAACAACATTCATCAGAAAAGTATAGAGGTTGATATGGATTATAAGAAACTTGTAGATACAGCATTATTGGCAGGCCAAATACTTCTTGAAAGCAGTGCTGAAACATATCGTGTAGAAGATGTTATGAATAGAATTTTAGACATATCAAATCTAGAAAAAACCGAGGCTGTAGCTCTGCCTACTGGGTTATTTATTACCCTTGATGATCCTTCTATCAATGCCATCACAGTTGTAAAGAGAATTACTAAACGTGATATAAACTTGAACAATATTGCAAAAGTAAATGCTATATCAAGAGGATTAACGTCAAACAATTTAACTGTTGAAGAAGCATATGAAAGGTTGGTAAATATTAATGAAGTACAGTATAATCCTTTGCATAAGGATATTGCTACTTCATTAATATCACCTTTTTTTGCCCTATTGTTAGGTGGAAGCTTTTTAGAAGCTCTTTTAGCATGGGTAAATGGAGCAATTCTGGTACTAAGCATGAAACTTGAAAGAAAAGTAAATATGGGATTTTTTGTTCAAAACATGTTGTATTCTGCCTTTGTTGCTGTCTGGACAACTCTTTTATGTAAATATTTATTCTATAATTTAGATCCTGATATTGCTATAACAGGTTCAATTATGCCATTGGTACCAGGAACAGCAATTACAAATGCCTTTCGTGATACACTTAGAGGTGATTACCTAGCGAGTGGTGCTAGAGCAATAGAGGCTGTAGTTGTAGCTCTATCAATAGCAGTTGGAGTAGCACTTGGATTAGCCGTTACAGGAGGATTTTTATAATGATTTTACAAATAGTAAGTGCTTTTATAGCTGTTACAGCAGCATCAATCTTATTGGAAGCACCTAAAAAGCTAATTTTTAGGGCAGGTTTTATAGGGGCATTAGGTTGGGGGATATACCTTATTTTTCTAGATTCTTTTGGTCCAGTAATGTCAACCTTTATAGCTGGATTGGTAATTTCTACACTTTCACACATTTTTTCTAGAATATTTAAAACACCAGTTACGATGTTTTTTATCCCTGGTTTTTACCCATTAGTTCCTGGGTATAGGATATATATGGCAGTTTATAATTTTATTGCTGGAAACGGTCAATTGGCACAAAATTATTTCAATGATACTATCAAAATCTCTGGAATGATTGCACTAGCTATATTTACAATTGATACTATTTTTAATATATTTAACAAGGTTAAGCATTTAATACCTCAGGACTAAAATTGACATAAATAATAACCTCTGTTATAATTAATTCTACGATGCTGATGCATCTTATAATTAATTGAGGTGGTGTGATGTAATTGCTAGGCAATTTCTTCTGTTGCCTAAATTAGTGTGCTGACTTACAAATCAAATACTCAAATAAATTTATGGGGGCGAATTAGGTTTCGACGGGGATTCGGAAGCAAGAGTAGCGAGCCGTTGTCGCCAAGCAACGATAAAAGTGGCACTAAAAATAAACGCAAACGAAAATAATTTCGCTTTAGCAGCTTAGTTCTGCTATCGTCTTAACCGAGAATCCCACGACTTGGATTAAGGCGTCAATCTAGTGGGGAACCGCGCTTAGCAAAGCTTTGAGCTAAGAACGGAATCTATGAAGCTACTGAAGCTCATATCCTGTCAGTAGGAGATGAGCGGAGGGAATGTCAAAATACTGACTGCGCTCGGAGAAGCTTTTGTGGAAGGGTTTTCGGACGTGGGTTCGACTCCCACCGCCTCCACCATACATATATACAAATAAGTTAAGCTCTAATGAATGAATCATTAGAGCTTTTATAATTCCATAAAATAATTCCCTTTATCACCTAAAAAAGAAATACTAATGAAAAATTAACTAAGTTTGTAGAATTATTGGATTTTATGATATAATATGTCACTGTATAGATAATTTATTTTTGATTGCAGGATATTTAGAAATAATAATGAGGTGTATCTGATGAGAAGAATACCGATAGAGTATGCCAGAGAAGGAGATATTTTAGGAAAAACTTTATACAACAGTTCTGGTGGGATGTTGTTGTGTAGTGGAACTAAGCTTACTGAACGAATTATATGCAAGCTAAAAAATTATGGTTTTTATACTATATATATAAAGGACAAGTATACAGAAAGGGAAATAGAGGAAATTATTAAACCTGAAATTATGGCAAGGATTCACGCATTACATGAGGACCTGCAAGAAATTATTAAGAATTCAAACAATGGAATGAAAGTAGATATTAAAGGTGTAAATAAGAATGTTAGGGATATAAATGAGATTGTAAATGAAATAATATATGAGACCTTATTTAATAAGGACGTATTGCTTAATCTTGAGAATATATCCATCTATGACGATTATACATTGACCCATAGCATAAATATGATGCTTCTATCCATAGTTATCGCTAATGAAAGTGGCTTCAATATGGAGCAGATAAAGAAACTAGCCATTGGATGTATATTTCATGATATAGGTAAAACATTTCTACCGATTGAAATTATTAATAAAGCCGGGAAGTTGACAGATGAGGAATATGAATTAGTAAAGTGTCATTCTGAAAAGGGCTATGAGTTTTTAACATCATATACAGACTTAGAAGCTGTTTCAAGGAATATTGCATTAAGTCATCATGAAAGAGAAGATGGTCTAGGATATCCTAGAGGTTTAAAAAGTGATGAGATTCATAAATTTAGTAAGGTAGCATCTATATGTGATGTTTTTGATGCATTGACGTCAGATAGACCTTATAGAAGAGCATTACCATTGCATGAAGCAATGGAGTATCTACTAGCATCTGGTGGCAGTCAGTTTGATATTAATTTTGTTAGAACTTTTTACAATTCTATTAATATTTATACAAGAGGAACATTAGTTCTCTTAAGTGATGGAAGAGAAGGTGTTGTATATGAAACAAACAATGGATTTAGTACAAGGCCTAAGGTAAGAATCTATGGCGAGGGAGGAAAAAAAGTTTCACCTTATGTAGTAGATCTTATGGGTTTAAATAACATCTTGATAGAGAAAGTTGTACATAAGTTTTCATTTGATATGTAGCAGCTAAATAATGTTTCATATTTAGCCAATTAAGCTCTAATGAATTGACTCATTAGAGCTATTATAATGCTATTTAGCTGTGAATAAACAGGATTTATAATTAAAATTAGTTTCATTATTTTCATTAGAGACTGATTATTATGTTCAAAGATGATTGTGTCTTTAAAATCAATAGGAAATATTGTAGAAATGATATGAATTGCCTAAAAAATTAATATATGATAATATAATATTTATGCAATATAAATAGTCTGAAAAATGAATTATGAATATTTAATTTATTCGAAACTCAGTTTAGTACCTTTAGAAAGGAGTATATATGATTTACTTAATTATAGGTATTATTTTTATACTTGCACTCTTAGCTATTCGTGTTTCCAATAAGCATGGAATACCTGCTTTATTATTATTTATTGTATTAGGTATGCTTTTTGGTGCTATGGGCATTGATTTTGAGGATTATCAATTCGCTGATAATTTTGCTACGGTTGCACTGATGGTCATCATGTTTTATGGTGGATTTGGTACTAACTGGAAGATGGGTAAATCTGTTGCAAAAGAATCTCTTGTACTTAGTTCCTTAGGTGTAGTAGCTACTGCACTAATAACAGGTCTATTTTGTTACTATGTCCTAGGCTTTAACTTGTTAGAAGGAATGCTGATTGGTTCTATTGTTGGTTCCACAGATTATGCCAGTGTTTCTAATATTCTACGTTCAAAAAACTTGAATTTAAAATACAATACTGCATCTCTACTTGAACTCGAAAGTGGATCAAACGACCCAGCTGCTTATACAATGACTATGGTATTTTTATCTGCAATTGTTGGCTCGAAAGTATCCATTCCAATTTTGATATTATCTCAAGTAGCACTTGGAATAGTTATGGGTTTTATTTTTGCATTTATTGTAGGTAAGATAATAAAAAACCTTACACTAGGAGCAGATGGGCTCTATTCAGTCTTTATGGCTTCTGCTATGCTTATTACGTTCTCTACGACAAGTCTTTTAGGTGGCAATGGATACTTGGCTCTTTATATTTTAGGTATTTATCTTGGTAATATGGAGTTTAGAGGTAAGCGTGAAATTGTCTTTTTCTTTGACGGATTTACTGAAATCATGCAGATTTGTCTGTTTTTTATATTAGGTCTATTATCAAATTTCTCAAAATTCATTGGAACTTTCCCAATAGCACTAGCTATTATGCTATTTATGGCGTTAATTGCTCGTCCAGTAGCTGTTTATTTCTTAATGTTACCATTTCAACTCAAACGCAATCAATTGAACATAATTTCATTAGCAGGTATTCGAGGTGCTGCAGCTATTGCCTTTGCAATTATGGCAGTGAATAGCCAGGGAGCATTCTCCATAGATATATATCATATAGTATTTGGAATATGTGTACTCTCATCCTTGATTCAAGGTAGCTTAATGCCACCAGCATCAAAACGATTTGACATGCTAGATCCTAGTGATACTGTATTACAGACTTTTAATTATTATCAAAATAAGGAGGAAATTGGTTTCTTAGAAACAAGAATCCATCCAGGTAGTAGCTTAATTGGTAAGCAAGTAAAGGATCTAAACCTTACATTCGATTTTATTGTTGCTAAGATTGAACGTAATGGAAAAACGATTGTTCCTAGGGGGCATGTAACGCTAGAAGAAAATGATTTGATTGTACTAGGTGGTGAATTGCACTTTGATGAAACTGGCCAAGACCTTATAGAGTTCACAATTCCTAAAGGGCATAAATGGGAGAATAAGTACATCAAGGATTTAGAATTACCTCCTGATCACCTTATAGTAATGGTGCAGCGTAAAGGTAGCGATATTATTGTTCCGGATGGAAATACCTTGCTGTTAACAGACGATGTTGTAATTATGATTAAAGTTGAACATGATATAGAATTTTCATTAGCTACAGATGAGCTAGATACCTCAGAGCAAGGATTTAATGAATAAAGCCTCTATTCTTATTATGTATTTGTGGTTGATAAAATTAAAATATAAAAGCTCTTATGATTCAACATAAGAGCTTATTAAATTGGTTAGAGTTATTAAATTTTTCATTATGCTTTTGACTTTAATAATTGTATTTCTTTTACTAGTAAGTTTAAGAAAAGTCCTACATCAGTTACAATGCCAGTTGCTTGAGAGCTGCCTCTATCACTTAGCTTAGTAACTACTGCCGAATTAATATCTACGCATATTAGCTGGATTTTCGATGGTAACATATTTCCTACGGCTATTCCATGAAGCATCGTGCTTAAGACTAAAACAATCTCAGCTTTTGCTAATAATTCACCATATGCTCCTTGTGCTTCAATCATATCCGTTATTGTATCTGGTAGCGGTCCATCATCTCTTAGACTACCTGCTAACACAAATGGTACACCGTTTTTTATACATTCATACATTATGCCTGATTTAAGTTTTCCTGCTTTAACTATTCCCTCAATAGAACCATATCCGTTTACCTGGTTTATTGCTCTCATATGATTTCTATACCCATTCTCAACTACATTTCCTGTTTTGCTACATACCCCTAAAGATGTTCCAAATAGATTCTTTTCTATATCGTGAACAGCTAAGGCATTACCACTTAAAAGACTTGCAACATAATTATTTCTGATGAGTTCTGAAAGATAATAGTCTCCTCCAGTATGAACTACAACAGGTCCTGCAACTATAGTGAGTTTTTTATTTTCATTTACTAATTTTGATGCTAAGTTATGAATAAGAACATCGTTGCGCCTTTCTGAAGATACATCGTTACTCATAAAGTTAAAACTATTATAATCTTCCTTATTGGAACTAGTAATTACTTTTATTCCACTATCTCCACAAACAACTTTATCACCTTTTTTAATATCTCTTAGTTTCTTACAATATGGTCCAAATTCATTTATAACTATTAAAGCATCCATTCTTTGGTGCTTAACTTCAACCCATTTATTGTTTAAGAAGATAAAGGTTTGATGATTTGTAGTAGAATAGAAATCATCGGGCACATGTCTGTCCTTCTCTGCAGTCTTTATAATAACGCTATTAGTATAGCTTTGGGTTTTGCTTAAACTCATTTCCATAACCATTACCTCCTTTTAGAAATTTTTAATAATCATAAGGTTTGAATTAAAAGTAAGTTAAAAGCTTATATAATAAAAAACCTTCATCCCAAAATAAGGGACGAAGGTTAAATCGCGGTACCACCCAAATTGATTAGAATAAATTCTAATCCACTTGAAACCAGTAACGATGGTTAACGGACAGGCTTTATCACCCACAGCTTAGAGGGTAGGTTCAAAAGAACTTATCTAGGAAGGCCTCTCAGTCGGTGGACCTTCTTTCCTGTTAGCATATTTCTTTCTACTATTCCTCATTATAGCTTTTGATTTATTATATAATATATTAGAAATTTCTATATATGTCAAATGAATTTTTAATATATGTAAAATAATTATAGTAAGTACATTGACAATCTACGCATTTTTGATTATATTTAATATAGCTAAATAACGGAATTTGAAATGACATTGGATAGGAGCATTAGGGATGGAGCTATTTATACTTATATTAGAAATCATAGGTACAATTGCCTTTGCATCCTCGGGTGCAATGACAGCAATTGAAAGAGATATGGATATATTAGGTGTTTCAATGCTGGGGATGACTACAGCGGTAGGTGGCGGTATAATAAGAGATTTAATTCTTGGCATAAATCCACCTAATGCTTTCAGAAATCCTACAAATGCGATTTTAGGAATTATAGTTTCAATTATTTTATTTATAATTATAAGTAAATCTAAAGTAAATATCTTAGGTAATAAGACTAATGATAAATTAATAATTATTTTAGATAGTCTAGGACTAGGGATTTTTACAGTTGTAGGAGTTAATGTAGGCTTAAATACTCTTACGAATACCAATCTGTTTCTTTTAGTTTTTCTAGGTGTTACTACTGGCGTTGGTGGAGGTATTCTTCGAGATGTTATGGCAGGTAAAATGCCATATGTCTTTCAAAAACATATCTATGCCAGTGCTTCAACAGTAGGTGCAGCCATATGCTCTGTTTTATGGCCTTTTGTAGGAAGAACAATATCCATGATAGTTGGTGCTGGTATAGTAATAATTATAAGAATTTTGGCAGCTCGCTATAGATGGAATCTCCCAAAAGTAAAAACAATTAAAGATTCGAATAATTTAAAGTTAAAAGATAAAATGGTGTAAACCCTTGATAATTATAAATCAAGGGTTTATTTTGTTAATAGCATTATCTATGATCTCTTTCTGCATCTTCCTTTGTAGGGTGAACTGTTCCCCAAGGATGTTCAGGTGGTGCATAAATAGAATATAGTTTTAGTTGAGTACAACCAATGTTTATTAAATTATGCCATGTACCTGCAGGCACTAATATTACATCATCATCAAAGACTCTTCGTTGGAAATACATATTATTAGGATCATTACCCATTATAACATATCCTTGACCTTCTTCAATTCGAAGAAATTGGTCCACATCATAATGAATCTCAAGCCCTATGTCTTCTCCAGGATGTAAACTCATCAAAGTTAATTGCATGTTATTACCTGTCCATAAAGCTAGTCTAAAATTTGGATTCTGTTTAGTTACTTCAGCAATATTTACTACAAATGGATTTGGACCATAATCTCTAAGATCAGTACAGTTACGGTAATAACCTGAGTAATCATGTGGATTTGAACAAGGTCTATTATAGTTATTCATTTGCCTCATCCTTTCATATTGTTAGATATTAATATAATATGATTTAGTTTTAAAATAGTGATTTAGGGTAAATTTACCTATACTTATCTAGTTGGGAATGCAGACACTAATCATATAAGTAAAACTAATAATTAAAGGAATGAAGAACTATGGTAGATGATTTACAAACAAAAAGGGGTTGGAATTTTGAAAATAGTTATTCTCATTTACCTCAAAAACTTTTTACAAAACAAGCTCCTGAACCAGTTGAAAATCCAAAGTTGGTGATTTTAAATAAAGCCCTTTCAGAAGAACTAGGACTTGACGTACAGTATCTTAAAAGTACTGGGCTAAATGTCCTTGTTGGAAATAGTATTCCTGAAGGAGCTTATCCACTAGCGCAAGCCTATGCAGGTCATCAATATGGATACTTTACAATGTTAGGAGATGGCCGTGCTATTCTCATTGGAGAACATATCACTCCTAAGGGAGAAAGATTTGATATACAGCTTAAAGGATCAGGAAGAACGCCATATTCTAGAGGAGGGGATGGCAAAGCAGTCTTAGGTCCAATGCTTAGAGAATATATAATAAGTGAAGCAATGTATAAATTAGGAATTCCAACTACTCGTAGCCTGGCTGTTGTGACTACAGGTGAGAACATTTTAAGAGAAAGAATTCTCCCAGGAGCAATACTCACAAGAGTTGCATCGAGTCATATAAGAGTAGGTACATTCCAATATATATATCATTATGGTAATATTGAAGACTTAAGACTGTTAACTGATTACACAATTCTTAGACATTATCTAGAATTTATTTCAGACGATGACAAATATTTTCTATTTTTAAAAGGAGTAGTTCATCGTCAAGCTAAGTTAATTGCTAAATGGCAGTTAGTAGGATTTGTTCATGGAGTTATGAATACGGATAATATGTTAATAAGCGGGGAAACAATTGATTATGGACCTTGTGCTTTCATGGATATATATAATCCGAATACAGTATTTAGCTCTATTGACAGATACGGTAGATATGCATATAAAAATCAACCCAAAATAGCTGCTTGGAATTTAGCAAGATTTGCTGAGTCCATCTTGCCTTTATTACACAATGAGCAAGAAAAAGCAATGAAAATAGCAAATGAAGCTATATCAGATTTTGAAAAGATATATTATAAATATTGGCTAAAAGGAATGAGAAAGAAATTAGGCTTATTTGGAGAAGAACCAGAGGATGAAGCCATTATAATAGAACTATTAAATATAATGGAAAAGTATAAAGCTGATTATACTAATACATTTAGGGAGTTAACAATTGGAAAGCTTTCTAGTGCGAATATATATAACTCTTCTGAATTTATAGATTGGAGTGAAAAATGGAAGGAAAGGTTAAATAAACAAAATGAGTCAAAAGAAGAAAGTAAGAATTTGATGAAAATGAACAATCCTTCCGTTATCCCAAGAAATTATAGAGTCGAAGAAGCTCTGTCTGCTGCAGTCGAAAATAATGATTACTGTAAACTACAGGGACTTTTAGACGTACTTTCGAATCCATATGAGTACTCTGTAGAGCAAGAAGAATATGCAAAGTTACCTCCACAGTCACATATTCCATATATTACTTACTGTGGAACTTAAAAACCCTTGTAATATAGCAAGGGCTTTTTAATATACTTGACAAAACTAATTAAGCATAATATTATATGATTAAGTAAATACTTAATTAAAAGAGGTGAGTAATGGATAAGGTCGTTAAAATTTTTAAAGCGTTAGGTGATGAAACTAGATTAAAAATCTTGATTTTCCTTACTAAGAGAAATATATGTGCAAAAGGTATTTCCAAGCATCTCGGAATATCACCAGCAGCTGTTTCGCAACATTTGAAGATACTAAGAGAAGCTGACATAATTAAAGGAGAGAAAATAGGATATTTTGTACAATATAATGTCCAAGAAGAAACTTTTTCTATCATAGCTCGTTTCATAGAAGAAATTTTGATAAATGATTTAACTTATGAAAACTTACATATTCCAAAAGAATGTATGGCAGAATGCACCATAAAGAAAAATAAATGTTGCCAGAAAAATACTAATTAAAGAAGGGAGAGAAATAAATGAAAGTTTGTTTTCCGATTAAAGAAAATGAAGGTCTAGAAAGTGTGGTATATGGTCACTTTGGATCGGCTCCATATTTTATGATTTATGATACTGATAAAAAAGAATCAAAAATTATTAACAATAGTGATCAGCATCATGAACATGGAATGTGCCAGCCATTAAAAGCACTTAACGGTGAAGAAGTAGATGCAATTTTAGTAGGAGGTATAGGGTCTGGTGCTTTAACGAAGTTAAATGCACAGGATATAAAAGTATATAAAGCAAGCGAAGGCACTATCTCTAAAAATCTTGAATTGATTAAAAATAATAAGTTGGTTGAGTTTAATGTAGATAGTAGCTGTGAAAGTCACGGTTGTAGCCACTAATATACATAAGCTTTTGTTTAGTTAAATTTTGATAAAAAACATAAAAAGACCTATATAGACATTCAAATGGAGTATATCTATATAAGTCTTTTTTCTAATAAGTTTATAAGGATTTTGACTCTGAAATAGTCATTTTAGAATATTTATTAAATCCATTAAATTATATATTTCATAAGTTGGTTCAATTTTAGTTGTGTTTTTCTTCATTTGAGGATTGAACCAACAAGTATCCATATTGTAATTTGCTCCTCCTAATATATCTGCAGTTAAAGAGTCACCAATTACCAAAGTTGATTCTATATTAAAATCTTGAACTCTTGTAGCAACTGCATTAAAAAACTCCTTAGAAGGTTTTTCAAAACCTATTTCTTCAGATATAAAAAGTCCATCAAAATATTTATATAATTTGGAATCCGATAACCTTTTACGTTGAGTTTCAGATACTCCATTAGTGATTATATAAAGACTGTACTTTTTATATAAAGATTCCAATAAATCGTAGGCTCCTGGTATAGGTTCATGTTGCATATTTAAATGATACCTATATCTTTTTTCAATTTCCTTACCATCAACTAATTTATTATATTTCTTAAATAGAATAGTAAAGCGTTCGTTTAATACATAATCACGGGTTACAAGACCATTTTCAAGGTCTTTCCATAATCCTGAATTAATAAACTTAAAATCGTTTATGATCTTTTCTATATCATTTATTTGTAATTCAGTGAATAAATCATTAAGTGCTTGATGTTCACCCTTTTTAAAATCTAGAATTGTATCATCAACATCAAACAAAAGTGTATTGTATTTATTCAAAATATCATCCTTTCCTTACAGCAATAATAGTATTTTATCATATAAGTAATTGAAAGTAATTAAACTATGTATAATATTTAATTATAATTAGAAAACTACCAAAAGAAACCATTGATTTGAGAATAGATTTCGTGATATATTAACAAAACAGCCTAAAAAGGCTAATAAGATTTATAACTTTAATTAAGGATAAGTTACCTTACATTTCCAGTTGCAAATATAAGATAAAGATGT
>JAKELU010000039.1 GCA_022760735.1 Firmicutes bacterium FC7 | reverse complement strand
TCCTAACGCCGATGGTACTTGGGTGGAGACGCCCTGGGAGAGTAGGAAGTTGCCAGGCTACATATTTTTAAAAGCTCTATTACGTTTGAACCGTAGTAGAGCTTTTTTATGACCTAATATGATCTAACCCGATTTACTGACTTTGTAAATCGATCTGATTAGTAATTAAGAGAATTTAAGAAGTCTTCTCTCCCCTTTTAATTCTTGTATCTCAGTGATATCTTGTGATACCTCTAAAGTCCCTTTATAATTATCATTCTTATCTCTAAGGGCAAAGTATTGTATTAGTATTTTTCTTCCTTTTAGATTTATCCAAAACTTAGCTAAATCCTCCTTACCAGATCTAAAGCTTTCAACTATTTCCTCTACTACATGAACACTAGCTGGTGGGTGACAATTTTTCACCTCTCTACCGATAACAGCTGGAGATCGTGGAAATATTCTATCTTTATTGTTAGAAAAATACCTTACTTTATTGTACTCATCTACAAAAGTTATATCCACTGGTAAAGTATTAAATATTAATAATACATCTTCAAAGCTTAATTCTCCTGTTTCAGTCTTTATTTTATATTCGCCCTCTTTAATATCCAACTGACTACTTTCCTTATATAAGTTATCTTTTTGTTCAACATTCTTATCTATAAACGGGAATTCATACTCTAGGCTCTGTTTATGCATTTTATACCAGACTTCATGAGAAAGTACTTCACTGGCAGATGGAAATAGTATTAGTTCTTCCTTCTTAGCAATACCTAACTTACCAAAAAACAATTCACCTATTGCCTTATTTACTTCTTTTTCTGTACTAGATTCATCTTCTAGTAGAGTAATAGTATTTTTTAGCTGTTCTCTTACTAAATCATGTAAAGCCCACATAATTGAAGTTCCTTCAAATTTAGGCATAGCCTTTTCCAAATATGGAAAAAGAATATTTTCTTTTTTTAAATAATGATCTTCAAATTTTTCTAGCTCTTTGACTTTAGGAAGCAATTTTTTCTTTTTGAGATTAAAATCTATATCTTCTTTTAAAATACTTTTAATAATATTAGTTTTATCAATTAGTGCTTGATTTTCTAGCTTTAAATCCAATAAAAAGTTATCATTCTTTGGATGCTCCCATTTATAGCTTGAGAGGCTTTTGTAAAAGACATTTATGACTTTATCTAGCACATTTAATATCTCATTTGCACTATAGTTGTAAATGTCAATCCCAAAATGTATAATTTTTAGAATCTCAAAATGTACATTAATTAG
>JAKELU010000038.1 GCA_022760735.1 Firmicutes bacterium FC7 | reverse complement strand
TAAATAGCCAACAATTCTTCTTCAGTTGTATCCTTGCTTGGCTTATCAAATACTACTTGACCTTTATCCAACATTACTATCCTATCTGAATATTCTATGGCATCCTTCATATTATGAGATATCATTATGGTCGTTATCTTATACTTATCTAATAATTCCTTTGTCTTTCTCATTACAACGTGGGAAGTCTTTGGGTCAAGTGCTGCTGTATGCTCATCTAGGAGAAGTAAATCAGGATGCTTCATAGCAGCCATTAGTAGTGATAGGGACTGTCTCTGACCTCCTGAAAGAAATTTAACCTGTGTGTTTAGCTTGTTTTCAAGGCCTAAATCTAGGGTTTTTAATGTTTCTACATATTTATCAATATTGCTTTTTCTAACTAACTTCCTTAATCCAAATTTTTCTCCCTTTTTATCAGCCAATGACATATTTTCTAGTATTGTTAGGGTAGGGGAAACCCCCATTGATGGGTCCTGATATACTCTTCCTATATGAAGCGCTCTTTTTTCTTCTCTTAACTGTGAGATATCCTTGCCATTTAATATTATTTCACCACTATCAATGGGAATACTTCCAGCTATCATATTAAGGAGAGTACTTTTACCACAGCCATTGGAACCTATAATTGCAGTACATTTATGTTCTTCAATTTCAAGATTAAATCTGCTGAATAGATTTATCTCGTTTTCAGTTCCAATATTAAAAGTCTTTGATAGGTTTCGAATTCTTAACATTTAGTGCTCTCCTTTCCTTTTTACTTTTTAATCCTAATAAATCTACTGCAAAATTATTGTATGCAATAAATACTATAACTATAATTGCACTTATTGCCTTTAAGTCAGTAGGAGCTAATCCTAAATCTATGGCAATACCACCCATTATCTTGTATATAGTAGCACCAACTATTGCTCTAGAAGTACTCTTAAACCAAGAAGAATTCTTCTTTATGGTATCACCTATAATAATAGAAGCTAAAGCTACAACTATTACACCAGCCCCCATAGTAATATCAGCAAATCCTTGATATTGAGCCATTAGTGCACCACTTAAAGAAATTAAACCATTTGCCAGCATAAAGCCTATAATCTTGTACTTGTTACTACTAGCACCTAAGGATTTAACTAAGGTTTCATTATCACCAGTAGCAATTAGTAAATATCCAGTTTCAGTCTTAAGAAAAACATCTAATAGAAGTTTAATGACGATAACTAAACTAACTAAAATCAAAAGTGATGGACCAAGATCAAATACAGAGTCGAAACTAAACAGAGGAACATTGGCTTTTCCATTAATTCTAAGATTTACGGAGTAAAGCATAGTCATAGTTAAAATTCCAGCTAATAGAGGTTTTATCTTAAGTTTAATAAAAAGCAAAGATGTCAAAAGACCGGCTAAAGTACCAAAGCAAAAGGCTAGAAGTGTACTAATGATAGGGTCAAGACCTATGGAAACAAACTTAGCAAAGATGAAGGCCCCTAAAGGGAAAGTACCTTCAACAGATAAGTCAGATTCCTTTAGAACTTTATAAGTCAAGAAAACACCCATGGCTAATATTGCAAATATTAAACCTTGTTCTAAACTTGTTATAATTAAATTCATTGCTTTACCTCCATTTT
>JAKELU010000037.1 GCA_022760735.1 Firmicutes bacterium FC7 | reverse complement strand
CTAATTAATGTACATTTTGAGATTCTAAAAATTATACATTTTGGGATTGACATTTACATATGTAGAGATATAAGGAGGTTTTAATGAAAAAAATAAACAATACGGGGGGAAATATATGAGTAAGATAAATGTAGCCAGCAAAGAAAAAAAGAAAAAATTTGAAATGCCTGATGGTTTTGTTACGTTATTTTATCTGGTAGTGATAGTTTTTTTATTAACCTATATTATACCTGCTGGAGAATTTAATAGAATTGAATTGGATGGAAGAACTGTAGTAGATCCAAGTAGTTTCAAATATATTGAGCAGACACCTTTAAAGCCTTTTGATTTTTTCAAATCTATACCACAGGGTATTCAAGCTGCGTCTCAACTAATAATTATGATATTGCTAATAGGTGGTTCTATAAGAATTTTTGATGGTACTGGTGCTATCAGAGCATCATTGATAAGTTTAAAAAATACTATTGGGGAAGATAAGTCTTATGTAGTCTTAACGACAATTATGTTGTTCTTTGGTGCATTAGGAGCATTTCCGGGGATGCTTGAAGCAGCAATACCTTTTGCGCCACTTTGTATAGGAATTGCTTTAACCCTAGGATATGATATTTTAGTAGGTATATATATTGCTTTGGTTCCTATTGTAGCTGGTTGGTCAGCGGGTGTTACCAACCCATGGACAACTGGTATAGGGCAAAGCTTAGCTCAATTGCCAATGTTTTCAGGTATAGGATATAGGATGATTTGTTTTATTGTCTTTATGGCGATAACAATTCTATTTATTTTAAAATATGCAGCTAAAATCAAGAAAGATCCTAAATCAAGTTTAGTATATGGCTTTAATATTGATCATTTAAAAGTTGATGAAGTAGATGAAGATATAGAATTTACAACTAGACTAAAATTAGTTTTACTTATATTTGCCGCAACAATTTTTACAATTGTTTTTGGTACTTTAAATTGGGGATGGGGCTTAACAGAAATGTCTGCATTCTATATTATTGGTGCCATAATTGGTGGTATAGTTGCTGGATATAAACCTAATAAAATTGCTAACGAAATATTAGAGGGTGGCAAAGCTATTTTTATAGGGGCTATGGCTATAGGTTTAGCTAGAGCAATTTCTATAATAATGGATCAAGGTCATATTACTGACACAATTGTTAATTATTTGGCTTCGCTTTTGCAAGGAATGTCACCAACATTTAATGCAATTGGAATGTTTGTAATTCAAACTTTAATTAACTTTTTCATTCCTTCAGGAAGTGGACAAGCTGTTGTAACATTACCAATTATGATTCCAGTAGCTGATATAATTGGACTAAATAGACAAATTGCAATACTAGCGTTTCAATTTGGTGATGGACTATCAAATTTATGTTACCCTACAGTGGGAGCTTTAATAGCCTTCTTGGCTTATACAAAAATACCATTTTCAAAGTGGCTGAAATTTATTATTAAGTATATGTTAATTGTGTGGGCAGTATCAATATTACTTTTAGCAGGTGCAGTTCTTATTAATTTCTCATAATATTAAATCCTGAAATGTAAAGAGACAAGTTGGCAAAACTAATTCTACAATAAGTTTGTCAATTGTCTCATTTTTAATATAGGCTAAAAATAATGATAAAGAGTAAAATTTCTAAGACCAATTGTAGAATAGAAATGTATTTGATATTTTTAAGAAGTAGGAGGTGACTGTTATAAAAAATATAATATTATTTACTACTGAAACTTGACCACATTGTAGAAGTGCGAAGGTGTACCTTCGAAATAAAGGCTATTCCTTTATAGAAAAAGACATAAATAAGGATATGGCTGCACGTAATGAGTTTATTAAACTAGGAGTTCAACGAGTACCTACTTTTTTAATTGGAAATGATGTTGTAGTTGGTCTAAATACAGCAAAGATAGAAGAATTGATAGATTATGTAGTTATTAGCTGTCCTGAATGTAAATCAAGATTAAGAATTCCTAAAGGTAAAGGAAAAATTAAAGTAAATTGTCCAAAATGCAAATACGTTTTTAAATTGTCTACGTAATGAAGCTATTATTGTTTATGAGGAGCATGAATAAAGGTTCCTACAAAAATTAACAAAATCTTAATAATTAGTTCCATTTTTGGTGCCAGAGTATCTAAAATATAGCATTATACATAAGAGTAATTTTGACAGTATTACTGATTTTACTTTTCAAATTGACTAATTAGTCTTCTTATCATTGATAAGAAGACTTTTTTGTTTATGAATACCACCCGCTAAGCGGGTGGTTCTAAAGAGCTTTTAGCGGTGA
>JAKELU010000036.1 GCA_022760735.1 Firmicutes bacterium FC7 | reverse complement strand
CACCGCTAAAAGCTCTTTAGAACCACCCGCTTAGCGGGTGGTATTCATAAACAAAAAAAAGTATAGTCCTTAATAAGAAGGACTATACATAAAAGTTATCATTACTTCTATATAGTTTGATTCCGTAGGTTTAATAAATTATAGCTTCTTAGAGAATATTGCTAAAACAGCAATAACAGCTAGACCAAAAATCATTAGGCTAGTATGTGGAATTGATATTATTCCAAAGAATGCAACGATTGCTATAGCTATAGGGATAACATATTTAACTAGATTATACCAAACATCGAACAATCCAAATTTTACTGAGCCACCATTAGTAAGTTCATCTTTAATGTCTTCTTTATTCATAAACCAACCAATAACTATACATACTAACATACCACCAATTGCTAGGAATATCTTATCTGTTAATATATCAAAGAAATCAAATACTCCTACACCTAAAATAGTAAATCCTGACATTACTCCTAAAGATAAGGATGAAAGTAAACTAGTTATAACCATTGAACCGCCAGCTAAACTAACTGCCTTCTTTCTAGATATGCCCCTTTCATCTATTAGGTATGCAACACAAACTTCAAGTAGAGAAACTGAAGATGTTAAGGCAGCTATCATTAAAGCAATAAAGAATATAGCAGAGAATAAAAAACCGATTCCACCTAATTGTGCAAATAACTGAGGTAATACTATGAATACCAATCCAGGTCCTTGGTTTGGTTCCATTCCAAATGCAAACAATGCAGGGATTATTGATATAGCAGCTAAAATAGCCACACTAGTATCTAAAATAGTTACAGTTAAAGCACTAGATGGTAGATTTTCTTGTTTATCAAGGTAACTACCATAAGTAATCATGGCCCCCATTCCAAGACTAAGTGAGAAAAACGCCTGACCTAATGCAGCTAGGAATGTAGAACCATGCACTTTTGACCAATCAGGCATAAACATAAATTGCAAACCTGCTCCTGCTCCTTCTAATGTTATACTTCTTATTCCTATTAGTATCATAAGTACAAATAGGACTGGCATCAAAATTTTGCCTGCTTTTTCTATACCACTTGCTACTCCTTTTACAACTATTATAATATTAATAGCTAAGTATAATACCATCCAAAATACAGGTTCTATAGGATTAGTTATAAATGCACCAAAAGCATCACCGATTGCAGCTGGGTTACTTAATAAACCAGTTAACGATTTGAAAATATAAGCAGTTGCCCAACCTCCTACAACTGGATAAAATCCCATAATCATAAATGGGCTTAATACTCCTAGAACTCCTGCAAAGGTCCATCTCCTGTCTACATGTTTATATGCTCCTACTGCACCAAGTCTAGTTCTTCTACCAAGTGTAAATTCAGCTAACATTGTACTTAAACCGATTACTAAAACAAAAGCAAGATAAATAAAAATAAATGCGCCACCACCATTTTCAGCGGTTAAGTATGGAAATCTCCAAATGTTGCCAAGACCTACTGCAGAGCCTGCTGCTGCAAAGATAAATCCAATACGCGAGCTCCAATTTTCTCTTTTTTTGTTACCTGATTTCTCCATATTCTCCCTCCTAAAAATATAAATTGGTAATACTTGAGTCTATTATATTATACTCTGATTATTGTGTCTAGTCTGAATTTATTGAATATTTCGACTTAAGTTGCCACACTTTATCTCTCTCTATTTTATTATGTAATTATGTAAAAACTAAGTTACCAATAAATAAGAAAAGATAAAGGCCTTAAAACCTCTATCTATTCTTTAATAAAAGTATTATTATGGAAATTAACAGCACTACCGTTGAAAAAATGCTAGCCTCTGGACCAAACTGCCCACCTGTTAATATATCTGAACCTCTTGTATAGAAACTAATTAAGCTCCCGCTAGATAATGCTGATCCTCCACTTACACTAAATCCGAAAATATTACCCTGAGCAAAATTCCATGCAGCATGTAATCCGCATACTCCCCAAACATCCTGGCTCTTTATTACATATAATCCGAATAAAAATCCAACTAATATTATATTTAAAGTAGAAAGGTATGTAGTTCCAGGATTGAAAATATGTAATAGTCCAAATAAAACTGAAGATACTATAAATCCAGTTATGGGTTTATGTCTAGCACCTATAATATGCATTAACCAACCTCTTGTAATTATCTCCTCAGTACTACTTTGTAATATCCATGCAGGTAATATAAGAATTATAGCAGGAATATATTCAATACCATCTACAATACTTTGATTTATTTCAATAACACCAAATATGTACATCAAAAGAGTAACTGCACTAAACATTATAAATCCAATTATGAATCCTTTTAAAAACTTTGAAGCTAACTTATAACTATCAAGTCCTAATGACCTTATTCTTCTTTTTTCAATGACCTTAACCCACAAAAAGCATACCAATAAAGGGAATAAAAATGAAAATATTAAATATAAGGGTCTCATGAAAATGCCGCTCACTGATATTGAAGAAGTTAATAATAATAGAAAAAATTGACCAATTATTTGACCTACAACTATCATCAATATGGATAAAATTATTGAGAAGAAAGCATTTAGAATGACTTTAGATTTTCTTGCTTCATCAAAAAGTATAAAGTTTTGATTAAACATTTTTTCACATCCTTAATATCAAATTTTTTATTACATTAGAACATTCTCTATATAATATTCAACAAAATATTGTTAATTCCTTCTCATAAATATTCTTCATTAACTAGATTAATTAGAACAAAATCTAATGAAATATTAGAAGTACCTTTTAGTGAAAAAGCTTGATTGACACTCATTTATATGAATTTTTTACAATATTAATACTGGAAAAAGATATTAATGCAGTGCTTTATTTTTCATTAAGTTAAAAAAACCTTATTTCATAATTGAAATAAGGTTTTTTTCTCTACTTTATTTAGCAGTTTCGCAACTTAAATTTGTCCACTCGCTATCGCTCATGCAAATTTGGTGCTCATAGCATTTGACCTACATCAATTCACTTCGTTCATTTTGTTAGGTCATAAAGCCTGGCAACTTCCTACTCTCCCAGGGCGTCTCCACCCAAGTACCATCGGCGTTAGGA
>JAKELU010000035.1 GCA_022760735.1 Firmicutes bacterium FC7 | reverse complement strand
TTGGCACACCCGGAGGGACTCGAACCCCCAACCAACTGGAACGAGGCTAACCGTATTTTAAAGTTTTGCCAGGTTTCGTAACGTAGTAATTTCAATAGGTTTGGGATTACAGAGTTTTTTATCGTTTCATATCATTCAAAACTTTTTGGCTAAATATTGGCTAAATTATTTAAATAGTACGTTTAACTTTTCAATATCCTTTACCTTTGTGCTTTCTAATACGTGAGCATAAACTTCAGTTGTCTTAATAGAACTATGACCTAATAATCTTGAAACCGTTAAAAGCTCTGCACCATTTTTCAATAGTTGAGTTGCAAAAGTATGTCTAAGTGAGTGAAACTTTTTATATGGTATATCTAAATTTTTAAATGCTCGTTCCCAAGATCGAATTAAATTTCTACTGTCAATATAAGTTCCTGTTGAAGATGGGAAAAGTAGATTATTTTCTTGATACAATTCTCCTAGTTTTAAACGTTCTTCATTTCTAATAGTATTAAGTTCAGCCAGATCTTTTTTTAGCTCGCTAGGTATAGGAACTATCCTCTTAGATTTTTTGCTTTTTGGCGTAGTTACTTTCGTTTCATAATGATACTTATCGTTGTCTTCGTACACTCTTATAGATCTTAAAGATTTAGTGACATGAACTTTCATATCTACAATATCTGTCTTTTCTAGTGCAAGTATTTCGCCTTGTCTTAATCCAGTACCTAATGCAAACTTAACCATTATTTGAAGTTTTCTATTTTTAATTTCATTAAGTAAAATAGGAATTTCTTCATCTGAAAAAGTTTCTATTTTACCTTCTTCATCTAATTCTTCAAAATCTTCAACTTTATACGCATCAAGTTTAACACCTTGACATGGATTTCTAAGTAAATATCCTTCTATTACTGCATATCTAAAAAATTTATTCATTACTTTATTAACTGTATTTATTAATGAATAAGTCTTTCCTTTAGAAAATAGCTCATTATAAAATTTTTGGACAGTAATTCTTTGAATATCTTCTAATCTGCTATGTCCAATGGTACTATTTTCTATATAGTTTCTATAGATACTTTCATATCTTTCAAAAGTTGAAGGTTTTATTCCAGATACTTTTTCTATATCCCACAGCCAGGAATACATGGATTTGGATAAAGAATCTTTACTGCTAATATGATCTAATCCTAGGTAATTTTCTTTCAGCCATTCATCTTTTTTTCTCTCAGCATCTTTTTTCGAGCTACCATAAAAGTTTTTGATTATATCCTTACCGTTTTTATCTTTTCCTATAGTAACTCTTAATCTGTAGTATTCCTTACCATTGATTTTTGCATTTGTTTTAACTGCCATTTCAATTCTCCTTCATAGTTTGATATGTAGTTTCACCAGTATTGTTTTTAACGATTATAACTTCTCCTTGTTTCGTAAATTTTATAGTAATTTTTTTTAATTTAATTGATTTAGATGTTGATTTCATCTAGTCATCCCCCCTGTTAACTTGACTAAAAAAACATACGTTCGATAAATGTTTATAATATTATAACTCTATGTATAATAATATTCAAGCCTTGATTACATTTTTCCTGCCTGCTATAGCGAGAATTGTCGAAAATATTTCAATAATTAAAAAAGATATAAAAAAAACTCACTATAGCGAGAATGCAATAGTGAGAATTCTACTTGTTTAAGTGTCTGTATTTTAAAATCAAATCAATTGTTTCTTTTATAACTTCTGGAGGAATTTCTTTACCTTGTAATTCTTCTACTAATTCGACGTACTGCAGACCTTCTTCTTCAAAAAGCCAAGCGTACTCAGGTGCTAACTTAATCATATCCTCTTTTGTCAGATAGTTAGGTTTCCGTTTATCGGTCCTACCATATAAGTAATCAGTAGTTACGTCAAAAAAGTCAGCAATTTTATTAATTAGTTCAGGATCCAGTTTACGTCTGTTTTGTTCGTATAAACCTACAGCAGCAGGCGTAACGCCTAATACAGCTGCTAATTCCGCTTGTGTCATTTTCTTTTCTTCTCGAAGCATTTTTATTTTTTCCCCAAACATTATAAAACCTCCATATCTATTTGCATTATAACATTTTGTATAGTTAATTAAAATAATATATACAAAAAGTATAATTACCTCTTGACACTATACAAAATGTATATTAAGATATAGATATACAGAATGTATAGAAGGGAGGTGAAAAAATGTCTAACAAAAGAATAGTGTTACAACGTCGTAGAAAAAAGAAAAAAGTAACTCAACAAGATATGGCGGAAATACTGGATATCTCCCCAGTTTATTACGGAATGATTGAGAGAGGGGAGAGAAATCCAACTTTAGAGCTAGCTAAGAATATAGCTGATGTATTAGATAGTACAGTTGATGAAATTTTTTTTAATGAAAAGCTATACAAAATGAATAGCGATGATTAAAAATATTATATCCAAAGGAGATGTCAAATATTTATGCCAAAACTTAGACTTTATGAGATAAGGCGTAAAAGGGGGATATCTCAAATGGAATTAGCTGAAAAAGCACAAGTATCACATGGTTATATAAGTGAACTAGAAAACAATTTAAAATCGCCAACTATTGATACTGTATGTAAACTAGCCAAAGCACTTGAATGTAGCATTGAGGATTTAGTTGATTGCGATTAACAGATGAAAAGGGGGACAGTTTTATGGATACTAGATTAGTGTCTATTAAAGAAGCATCAAAAAAATTTAATTTTCCTCTACAAAAGTTATACAGGGCAGTTGAGGAGAGAAAAGTGCCTTTTATAGAAATAGAGAATTTGTCTGGAACAAAAAGTAAAAAGATAAACACTAAAACTTTTGCAGAATGGCTAGATAAATTATCCGAAGAAAACGGAACTATATAGGAGGTACAAAAGATGAATGAATTACAGGTTTTTAAAAATAGCAATTTTGGAGAAATAAGAGTTGTTAAAGTAAATAACGAACCATGGTTTGTTGGTAAAGATGTAGCTGAATGTCTTGGATTTTCCAATACAAGAGATGCAATTATAAATCATGTCCATGAGGATGACAAGGGAGTAGAACCTATCGACACCCCTGGTGGAAAGCAAATGATGACAATTATAAATGAAAGTGGTTTATATGCTTTAATATTTGGTAGCAAATTACCTAATGCAAAAAAATTTAAAAGATGGGTTACCTCTGAAGTATTGCCTACAATAAGAAAACATGGTGCATATATGACTGATAACGTTATAGAGCAGATGTTAAATAATCCTGAATTTGGAATTAGACTGCTAACAGAATTAAAGAGTGAAAGAGAAGAAAAACTAAGATTGCAAAAAGAAGTGGAATACAAAAACGAAGTAATTAAGGGAGTTACAGAGGATATAGACATTTATACAAAGCGAAACATCTTAAATAAAGTAGTTAAATACAAAGGAGCTAATTTCAAAGAGAGATGGAATGAGCTATATAGCAGATTTAGAGAGGTGTATTCCATAGATCTTCAAGCTAGATGCGAGGGATACAACTTAAGACAAGAGAAAAAGAAGGACAGGCTGTCAGTAGTTAAATACGCTGAAAAATTTGGCTATATAGATGATTTATATAAAATTGCACTAAAGCTTTATGAAACTGATATTAACGAAATACTTAAGCATTTACAAAAGATAGCATAGGAGGCTTACTATGACTGATAAACAAATATTCATGGCTGGGTTGATGAAAATAGCATGGAATTTCAAGTTAGTTTTATTTTTCATCATAATAGGACTAGCTGTTATAGGAAGGAGGGAGAAACTTGAAAAGGAAAGAGCTGAAAAAGCTAT
>JAKELU010000034.1 GCA_022760735.1 Firmicutes bacterium FC7 | reverse complement strand
CACAATCTATAGTTGTTATAGGTTCTTCATCTAATGCATATTTCCAGGTATCATTCATTAGCTAACCCTCCTACTATTCAGACATTTTCTAACTACTTTGTTATCTATATAGATTCTTCCGCATTCTGTACATAACATTGCTGCTCGTTTCCCATATCTTGCTTTTATTCTATGTCCACCACATTTACACATTAATTCATTTATTTTTATTGCTCTCTGTTTATAATTATTGAATTTCTCATAGTCTCCATTTAAGTACTGAATTATGCCCCTTGTACAATACTCCAATACCTTGTCCACTATTTACACCTCCAACATTTTATAGTTTTTCAAATCTACCTTTAAGAAACTTTCAATATAATTCTTAGTTTTGAAAACAATGTGTGTATCACAGATCTGAATCACTTCTCCGGCGAATTTTCTTTTTTCAGTTCCTTTGCCTTGCTTGTCCACTAGGAAACTGTACTTCTTTCCAATCTTCATGTTTAGATTAGGTATATATACTTTGGGTAAATCACGTTCAGCTTTTTGATATTTTTTAATAGGTTTTTTAGACTGCCATTTTTCTCTTGCTGTTCTGTTAAAGCATGTTCTACACCAGCTATGAAATCCACTTTTTGAACATTTATCTTTAGGGAAATACTCCGTTGTTGCTGGATATGTCCCTCTACACTTAGTACACTTTTTCGTTTCCATCATTCAACCTCCTCAATATTGGCGTTAGATAATCAATCAATATTCCATTTCTAGATTTAACTTCAATCATTTCATCAAGTGGTATAAAGTTATATCCTCTTTTGCCTTTGTTTTCTTGCCATCTATCCCAATATTTAATTACTGTTGCTCCAGGTATTAAATATCTTTTATCAAGAGTTGTAATGTAGCAAAGTATAAAAGATATTTCTCCTACATCTATTGCATTTCTCATATAATCAATCTGATGTTCTAGTACATTAGCTAAGGGTAAACCTCTTTCATCTTTAGTTTCCTTACAATCAAAACTAACTGGTATACTAGGTTTCACTGTACCTCTAAAGTCCAAAGTACTCTTACCCTCAGGAAAGGCTGATACTATCTGTTTGCCTTTCCAATTACCTTCCAAGGAGTGCTTATCTTCTGAATTAAGGCTATCCCTTTATTTTTATAAGTGACATTAGCTCTTCTTACTTCCTCTTCAAATTCCATTCCTTTGTTGGCCATTTTGTAATTTTTCAATCAATCAACTCCTAACGCTATCTGGTCTAGTAAGAAACTAACTTGTATTTGATTTAACATTTTATTTTTAGCTAGTGTATAGAACTTCTTATCTATTTCAAATCCATAAGAGTGTCTATTCATTTCTGCTGCTGCCTTTAATGTGGAGCCGCTACCAGCTACCGGATCTATTACAACATCCCCTTCATCAGTGAATATCCCTATCAACTTCTTTAGTAGAGGTATAGGTTTCTGTGTTGGATGGATTTTGGGGACAGAATTATCCCTATCCCACTCCATCCAATTAAATATCATTTTCCCGTTATTATTAAACTTAGGTAGTTTGTCCCTATACAATACAACTGCATGTTCTGTAGCTCCTACTATTCGCATATTGGCTTTTAATACTTGTGAACTGTAGTTTTTTATGAAGAATAATGGATAACTATTGTTAAATCCGTATTTTTTACCATAGTCTATTACCATTTGCATTTGCTCGAAGGCGCAGAACACTATCATTGCTGGTGCTTGTCCACGTTCTTTAGGTTCTTTTTTAAGCAACTTACTACAAAAGTGCATATATTCTGCTATGTTAAAATTAGAATCACTATTAAAGAATTGTTTGCCAGCCTTCTTACTCTCTCCTTTTTTATTGTCTCCGTCTACATACCATTCAGTTGATGAGGCGTAAGCATTCTTACCTAAGTTATAAGGAATATCTGCTATTACTAGTTGCGCTTTTGGTATGTTGTATCTTTTGTAATTCTGAAAATTATCATGGTACAATTCAACTTTTATATTCAATTTACCAACTCCTAAACATACTTTTAGTCAAATTATTTATTTGATGTTTTCTATATTTCCTTTGTTCAGTTCTTAATATCTTGACTGCTTCATCTATACATTCTTGTACTGTCATATTAGTTGTAGTTGCTACTATGGTTATAGCTTGTATTAACTCTTCTCTTAGTTCGCTCATTCTTGTCCTCCTTAGAAGGGAATATCGTCATTATCTATTGGATGAAATCCTTCCGGCACTTGATATTCATAATCACTGTTCTGCTTATCTCCCCATTCTAAGAATGTCACTTGATTCGCTACAATGTCAGTGGTATATCTCTTAGTACCATCATTTGCATCATAGCTGCCTGTTTGTATTCTTCCTTGAATACCGACTAATCTACCTTTAGCAAGATAATTAGCACAATTTTCTCCTTGCTTTCCCCAAACTACTATTCTTATAAAATCAGCTGTAGGCTTCCCTGAAAGTTCCATTTCGTTTTTCTTATCTTTTGATAACCCCTTGTCCACTGCCAAAGTAAAAGTTGATACTGGTGTTCCATTACCAGGTATATATCTTAATTCAGGATCTCTTGTTAATCTTCCTATAAGCACTACATTATTCATAATCTTATTCCTCCTATTAAGCTCTTAGCCTGTAATTATTTTCTATTCCTTTTATCTCGACTATGTGTCCTTTACACATTTCTAAGATTCTGCTGCCTATCCCCTCATCAAGTTCTAATAATGTATCTAAATCACATTCAGAGGAAATTATTATTGGCATTCCTTTAAAATATCTGTAGTTTATAATCTCAAATACTGCTCTTTTGTCCGCATCATTGAGATATTGACCGTATTGTCCTCTACCTATTGCTCCTTTATAGAGATCATCTATTAAAAGTACAATTGGGTTTTTAAACTTATTTATTTCATCAGCATAATTTTGTTCGTTATTTGCTACTTGTTTAATTCTTGTTAAATCTTCTCTATACTGCATGTAACGAACTCCGATATTCTGTTTCATTAACTCATTTGCTATCGCTATACTTAAATGAGTTTTACCACTACCTACTTGTCCTAAAAATGCTATTGAATTATTCTTAGTACTCTTGATAGCCTCGTAGTTATTTATGTAATCCTGAGCTGTTTTTAAGGCTATATGAGTATTTTTTGTAGTAGGTTTATAGTTATCAAGACTCTTTTGTAGAAATGCATCTGTTATTCCACTATTCTCTATTATCCTTTTATAAAGTTTAGCTTCTCGACACTTACAAGGTTTTGCAGAACTATAAACACCATATTCATCTTTTATATAAATCCATTCTTCGTCTTTGCAGATTTTACATTCATAATGCTTGTCCTCATTATTTTGCGATGAATTTACTTGTATCGTATTTTTTACTCGCTGTATCATTTGTTCCAGAGTTTCCATAGCTAGCCTCCTTTACATAATTCTCGGCTAGGTAATCCACGTATCTACCATTAAAGAATGTACTCCCGTTCATTGGTTGCTTCCAGGTATTTATCTCTAATTCTTGTTTGTAATTATTAATAGCTTGTACCATCTTTTCATATCCAATTTTATAAAGTTCTTTTTTAGCCTTTTTAGTAGTAGCAGATTTGCCTTTTTTATTAGGGTAAAGTTTCCATAATTCTTCAAAGAATGCACTATATATATCTTCTTTATCATTCTTATCATTCTTATTACATTCTTGTTTAGAGCCAGTCACTGTTTCTTCACTGTTTCCTAACTGTTTCTTTATTGTTACTTCCTCATCTTCTTTACTTTGATAAATGTCGTAATTTACTATCTTGTAGTGTGTTCCCTCTCTGTTACTTTGGATAGGATAAATTACGATCATCTGATTTGCTACTAACCAATCTAGTATTTCTTTAACTGTTTTAGGATTTGGTTTTTTAAATATCCCAAACTCATACCAACCTACCCACTCACAAATAGTCCTTATACTCGTTAACTTTTCGCCTCTCTTTATTAGTTTTTTAGTAGTTATTGTACTACCTGGTGCTTTGTATGGTATTTCATTGTCTTGATGGTTAGCTTCTAATATTAACCTTTCAAACACTCTTAAATAAAGCGGGGGCATAAAATATATATCACTATCTATAATGGTTCTATGAAGTTTTATCCATCCACTCACTCATTTGTTCACCGCCTTGAAGGGGTATATAACCCCTTATCATTTCTTTAATCCTTCATAACCTTTACAAACTGCATCATATTCAGCTTTAGTCATATCTTCTAAATTCTTATTAAATCTAACTTTTACATGACCTCTTACTGTGTTTTCGTCATATCCAGCAGTTTTTCCAATTGCATATAGTCTCTTAATTTGAGCTTCACTTAATGGTTTTGCATTTTTATCATCCTTTTTATCATCTTTTTTATCATCCAGTTTATCTTTACCAGGCTCTGCTCCGTTTCCGTCATCATCATCTTCACTAGAGATTCCTAATATAGCTGATAAAGCATATCTTCTAGCGTATGTTATTGCACTTCCAGCACCTTGAGCTGTAGGCTTGTCTGCTTTTAAAACTAATGGTGTAAACTCTATATACTCACCTGATTCGTGTAATAGTGTAGTAGTAACTATTATGTTCTCTCCATCACCTGATGGTGCCTGTACAACACTTAACCCATTTTTAGATAGTATTGGTCTAACTAAGTTTAAAACATCATTCAACGGAGCATATTTGCTTTTAAAAAAAGGATTGTTAGCTGTGTTTGCTGGATTTTTTACTTCCCCTTGAAATTTAGATAATGCTGTTGCTAATTCTTTAATACTTTCCGATTTATTCATAGCCTCACTCCTTATCGTTTAGCCTATTTCGGCAATACGTTTAATTCTTGCAATGTTCATTTACTCATAAAGCAACTCATTCCTCTCTTTCTGCAAAACAAGCCAGTCTTTAGATAATTTTTCAGTAAGGCTACAATAACCATGAGTCCAACAATCATCTGTCATTATTACCTCAGCTTCCCATTCTTCTATCTTCTTTAAATACTCTGTTAATCTCTTTTCTCTTGCTTTTAATTCCTCTATTTCATCAACATTCATCATTAAATAACCCATATTAATCCTCCTTATTTCGCATAAAAAACAGTATTTGACACTATCTAATTCTCAATGACTTACCTTGTTTTATCTCTGCTCCTTCTATAACTTGTCCAGCTTTAAGGGCCTCTAATAAATCCTTTTTCACTACCGATACTGTAGTAACTGTCTTTTTAAATTTATCAGGTATTAGATCCTCGTCAACTATCTCTACACTTGGT
>JAKELU010000033.1 GCA_022760735.1 Firmicutes bacterium FC7 | reverse complement strand
CACAATCTATAGTTGTTATAGGTTCTTCATCTAATGCATATTTCCAGGTATCATTCATTGTTTTTCCTCCCTCTCTACAAATACATATTTATTATCTATAATCTGCATTTTAGCTGTGAGGTCAAATTCTTTAGTGATTGCTAACTTTTCTTTGAATGTCCTGAAGGGTATTAACTCAACTATTTGTAATACTTCTTCAGCCACTTTTTACACCTCCGATATTTTGTAGTTATTTAGGTCTACTTTTAAGAAACTTTCAACATAGTTTTTAGTCTTGAATACAATATGTGTATTACATATTTGAATTACTTCGCCAGTGAACTTCCTTCTCTCTGTTCCTTTACCTTGCTTGTCCACTATAAAACTGTATTTCTTCCCCACTTTCATATTTAGGTTAGGTATACCTTGTTTTGGTAAATCAGACTCTGCTTTTTCATATTTCTTAGGTCTTTCCCTTTTTTCTCTTGCTGCTTTATTTACGCAACTTTTACACCAACTTTTAAATCCTGTGCTTGAACGATTATCTATTCCAAAGTATTTATTTGTTAGAGGTAATTCTTCACCACATTTAGGACATTTTTTAGTTTTCATTTCTAACCCCCTATTTAGTAGTAAGCAAATATCTTTTATATATCTCCATCCAATCTTCAAAAGTCATTGTTATCAACCATGGTTTATGATTTTTCCTATGTGCTACTATAGCCATTTCATCATCTTTTTTATCTCTAATGGCTTGTTCGATTGCATCATATATATTTAATTTCTCTACTCTTTTAACTTCTACATGTATATCAGGTAATCCAACTACATCTGCATCATGGTTTATTCCTGCGAATTGTTGACTTCTTCTTGTGTTGAAACCATATTTTTTACAAAGGTTCGCAAATTCTAATTCGCCTTTTTTACCTTTTTGTTTGCTGTTTATTTTACTCATTTAATCACTCCAATGTATCTATTTCATCTTTATATAGTCCTTTTACATAATCTATTGCTTCTCCTAAGGTTAAGTCATCTTCTTCAAAATATACATCAATAATTTTGTCTAGCATTTCATTTAATATATTTTTAGTGAATTTCATTTAATCAGCTCCTTTAGAATGGTATGTCGTCATTATCCACTGGATGGAAGCCTGACATATCATAATCATCATTATCCTTGTTACCAAATTCAAGAAACTCTACTTGGCTTGCTACTACATCAAACGTATATCTCTTAGTACCATCATTAGCATCATAGCTGCCTGTTTGAATTCTCCCTTGTATTCCTACTAATCTTCCCTTAACAAGGTAATTAGCACAGTTTTCAGCTTGTTTATTCCATACAACTATTCTAATAAAATCAGCTGTAGGTTGATTTCTTGATTCTAATTCTTCTTTTTTCTCCCTAGATAAATCTTTATTTACTGCTAGTGTGAATGTTGTTACTGGTGTTCCAGTATTAGGTATATATCTTAATTCAGGATCTCTTGTTAATCTTCCTGTAAGTGTTACATTATTCATAAAATCACTCCTATTTTTAATTTTTACATTACCTCTTGCCCTAATGTGAAACTTAGTTGAATACTGTTAAGCATTTTTTCTTTTGCTAAGTTATAAAACTTCTTATCTACTTCAAATCCATAAGCGTTTCTATTTATCTCTGCCGCTGCTTTTAATGTTGTTCCACTTCCCGCTACTGGATCAATAACTACATCCCCTTCATCTGTGAATATCTCTATCAGCCTTTTTAAAAGTGGTATAGGCTTCTGTGTAGGATGTATCTTAGGCACTGAATTATCCTTAGTCCATTCCATCCAGTTAAAAACCATTTTTCCGTTGTTGTTAAACTTAGGAAGTTTATCTCTGTAGAGTACAACTGCATGTTCTGTGGCTCCTACTATCCTCATATTTGCTTTTAGCACTTGTGAACTGTAGTTTTTTATAAAGAATAGAGGGTAGCTGTTGTTAAATCCGTACTTCTTCCCATACTCGATTACAGTTTGCATTTGCTCAAAGGCACAAAATACAATCATTGCTGGAGCTTGATTTCTTTCTTTAGGTTCTTTTTTAAGTAACTTGCTACAAAAGTGCATGTATTCTGCTATGTTGAAATTACTATCACTATTAAAAAATTGCTTTCCTGCTTTGTTGCTCTCGCCTTTTTTATTGTCTCCGTCAATATACCACTCTGTACTAGAAGCATAAGCATTTACTCCTAAGTTGTATGGTATATCAGCTATAACTAACTGTGCTTTCGGAATGTTGTATCTTTTATAGTTTTGAAAGTTGTCATGGTATAATTCTGTCTTTACTTGTAACACTTAATCACCCCTTTATAACATCAGACTAACTACAACTTTACTAACTAATTTCTTCAACCCTTTCTCTTATGTAACCTAGTAATATTGCAGCTACCTCATATAAGTCTTTTATTGATTCATCTTTACAGTTATCTGTCAATGTTCTTACTATGTCCGTTGCTTCGTCTAGCATGTCCACATCATTCATAAAATCCCTCCAACACTTGCTGATTTGTGAATACTTCGATTTTTGATAGATAATAATTAAGTCCAGTGAGTATCTCTCTAAAGTTTTCTATAAATTTTTCTTTCTCCGAATCTGGTATGTCTTTTCTATCAAAGTATTCAACTGCCTTATTGTATCTTTTAAGTAGCTTATTGTACTCTTGCTTTGCTTCTGCTATTGTCATCTAAAAACCCCCTTTAGAAAGGACAATCATCTGTTACTGTTAGCTGGAAACCTTTAGGTATATCCTTATCCCAGTTAAAACAGTATCCAACTATTTCTCCGTCTTGTATTTCTAAGAGCAACCCTGTTTCACTATCAAAATGTACATCTATCTTTGGTAAGTCTGAAAAGTATCTATTTTTCAAAACTTCTATTCTTCCATTTATGCCTTCATTTATCTTTTCTGCTTCGTATTCCCTAACTACTGATATTATGTTATCTGCTTTATTGTAAAGGTCACTTGTTCCACTAATCTGCTCCATATCTAGCTCAGCACCTTTTCTATATGTCTTGTTAGGATGTAGTACTAAAATTATGTGTGTGTTATATGCTCTAGCTAAGTCACATAGTCTTTGCATAAAATCTGCTTGTTGTTCATACTTTTCACTTGCCTGTACTGATAGAATACTCATTAAGTTATCTATTACTACTAGGTTATAGTTATTTATTTTTATCTCTAGCTCTAACATACTTGTAAGCTGCTCTATTGTCTTAAGTTTGCTGTCACCTTTGTTGAACATTACTAGCTTTTTATAGTGCCATTTCTTAAGTTTTTCTAATATATCTTTCTTAGGTTCTTTTCTAGTTCTTTTGTTTATCTTTATTTTGTTGTAATATTGTTCATTTCTGCCTACTATACTTTGATACATTTCATTTAAGAATATGTCTGGGTCTCCTTCTCCACTCATTAAGTAGACTTTATTGCCCTTGTCTATTGCATTTGCTATTACTTGTCTTACTAGTGTAGATTTACCTCCGTTGGACCTTCCTGTTATCAAAGTAGTACACCCTGGAGCTAAGTCATTAAGACCATAATCTATAGTTGGTAATCCTGTAGGTATATAGTTGCCTGTTTTACTATTTAAGCCCTTATATGGCTGCTTTTCTAAGTCTCTTCTTCCTTCAATTTTGAATCTGGCACTTTCTATAATTTCAACTATCTTATCTTTGCCATATAGGATATACTCTTCATTGATGTCTTTTCTCTTGTAGAGTTTTTTATCTATTAGTTTTGCTTTGTCTCCAAACTCTTCTACAAAGAACTGGTCCATATTTTGTCCTGCTTCATCATTGTCTGAGACAATAATCAGTATTTCAAATTTATCTAAGAACTCTCTTGCCTGTTCAACCATACTGCTTAAGCTGTTGGCTCCTGCTCCTACACTAACTACATTTGGATATCCACATTGGTCTATTATCATGCAGTCAAATTCACCTTCACATATGATTAGTTCAGAACCTAATTCGATATTTTGTATGTTGTAAAGGTATGGCTTAGAGCCTGTTATACTTCTCATTTTAGGCTTACCAGGGTTTTTCAAAGGTTTTCTAATCTTATAGCCTATCGGCACTTCATATTTGTAGTATGGAAAAGCTATATGTCCCTCGTAAGTGCCTAGATTGAATTTCTTAATTGTTTCTTCTGTAATTCCCCTTAGCTTTATATAGTCGATACACTCTTTAGTTATAGGACCTACTTTTTTCGCTTCTTCTACAAAGGTGTCTCTATTTTTCTGTATTGATGTATTCTTATAGTCCGTTTCTCCTAGCAGTTCTCTTACTATCTCTTGATGTGTGTAATTCAAATGCTCTCTGTAGTAGCCATATAGGTCTATCTTCATTCCACATCCAAAGCAGTAGAACTGTAATGCTTTTGGGTCCCAACTCATGCTAGGGTCTCTGTCTCCGTTCCTATGTGCGAATGTGTTAGGGCAACGGTACTTTTTCCCTTTCTTGATTAAACCTAGTCCATTTGCAATTATATCTTCTGCTTGCTGCCCGTACTTCTCTTTAATTTCTTGTATCTGGTCCAGTATCATCACCCCCTAGTAATCATCCATAAACACCATTTTCAAAGGCACCGCTTTTTTTGTTTCAGGTTTGCTCTCCTTCTTCAAACAAACTCCCCATTCTACATACTTACTAAATGATGTATTAATTTGACTTCTATGGTTTGCATTCTTTTTAAATGGGTTGTCCAATATCCAAATACTAAATTTCTTTATCGCTTCTACTAAATCTAAAGTAGGATATCTCTTTTCTAACTCTTTCATATACTCTAAGTCTTTTTTCCTGTCCAAAGGATAACCTTTAATCTTTTCCAGTACGGAAATATATTCAGCTTCATAAGGAGTCATAATAATATTATTTTCTTTATTATCTTTATTATCTTTATTGATTGTGTCTTTTGGCTGTTCTTTTGTTGTTTCTTCGTTGTCTTTTGGCTGTTCTTTTGTTGTTTCAGAAACTTGGTAATCGTTGTAATTTACTATCTTCAAGTATGTTTTTCTGTTGTCTGATTTTTTTAGTATCATGTTGTCTTTTTCAAGCAACTCTAAAAAACTTCTAACCTTAGTTCTGGACCAACCCCATTTTTCAGATAATTTTACTTCTGATGTGATAAAACCACCTCGCTCAACTTCTACAAGTTCATTGCCTAACAAAAATTTATTATCCCTATAACTTGCCATGAGTATTAAATCAATCCAAGCCGAACGCTTATCGAATGGTTTTTCTTCCCATAACCAATGTTCTTGTATCTTTCTATGAATACTTATCCAGCCGCTCATTGGTTCACCTCCAAGGGGATTAGTATCCCCTCTTTAATCTTTAACGTGCTCAATTTCATAACTATCCCAACTATCTGAATATGTTGCATGTAATTCAATAAACTCCGCCATCTTATCAATTTCATCATCTTGGAAGTTACACACTGTTCTCAAAACATCTTTATCATAGCAATAGATCTTTACAATCCACATAATGAACCTCCTATTTCTTTAAACCTTCATAACCTTTACATACTGCATCATATTCAGCTTTTGTAAGGTCCTTTACTTCTTTATTAAACTTAGTTTTAACCTGAGCTATTACTGTTTGTTCATCAATATTTACTGATTTTGCTATAGCATACAATCTCTTAATCTGTGCATCTGATAGAGGTTTTGCTTTTTTATTATCAGTCTTACTTCCAGTAGTAGTTTCATCTTTGCCATGAGTATTAGTAGAATCTGCATCCTTAGTATCATCTATAGCAAACAATCCATTTAAAGCATATTTTCTAGCATATGAACTTGTGCTGCCAGTAAGCTGAGATAAATCCATTCCGGTTTTCTTTTCATCTTCTCTTGCATAAGCTTCAGCATATATGCTTTCATTACTTTCAATATCTATTAGCGTTACAGTTGCTTTGATGTAATACCTATCTCCTACTTGTACCATGTCATCATCTATAATGAGTGTGGCTTTTACCTCTTTTAATAAAGGTTTTAATCCCTCTAAGATATCTTCACAACTTCTATAATGATATTTGCCGAAACTGTTGTATTGGCTCTTTGGCGCCTTCAATTCCGTTTGTATTTTGAGTAATTTTTCATATATGTTCACGATTTCACCTCTATCTGATTCTCAATGATTTAGTTTGCTTAATTTCTGCTCCTTCAATAACTTGTCCATTCTTAAGAGCTTCTAATATGTCTTTTTTAGCTACTGTATAAGTAACTTTTTTAAATTGTTCAGGTATTAAATCTTCGTTAACTATCTCAACGCTAGGC
>JAKELU010000032.1:1306-6454 GCA_022760735.1 Firmicutes bacterium FC7 | reverse complement strand
CAAGTAGTATTTGATAAGCCAAGCAAGGATACAACTGAAGAAGAATTGTTGGCTATTTATAAGGCTAAATTAAATGAGCAAATAGCTTAACAATTATTAACAACCCCGAGATTCCTCGCCTTAGCGAAGAAGCATCTCGGGTTGTTACTTTTTTATGCCCTTTTTACAAATTCATATTTTAACTTCATTGCACCAAATCCATCTATTTTACAATCAATATCATGACCATCACTGGAATCATATATTAATCTTATTCCCTTAACCTTTGTACCTTTCTTCACCGATGATGAACTACCCTTTACTTTTAAATCTTTGATTACAATTATAGTGTCACCATCATTTAAAATATTTCCATTAGAATCTTTGATAATTTGATCATTAATTGTATCCGCCTCTAAAGTCCATTCATGAGCGCATTCAGGACAAACAAGCATATGCCCATCTTCATAAGTATATTCTGAACTGCAGCTTGGACAATTTGGTAATCCTGACAAATCTACACCTCCAAATTTTACATAGCTTTTATAACCTATCTTATCAGATTAGATATATTTTATCAAATCTCCTAATAGAAGTATCTTAAGAACTATTCAAGATTCTTTCTTAAGTATATAAATATGGATGTTAAAAGTGCAGAAAGCACATGGGCTATAAGATCTGTTGCAGTATCTTCAAGGCCACCTTTTACCATATGAGTATTAAAGAGTAAATCACCAAGATACTCAAATATCTCCCATAAGGTACCGAAAGCTAAAGAAAAGCAAAAAGCAAATAAAAGAATGAATATTTTAAATCTTTTATTGCTTATGTTTTTTTCTTGGGAAATTATATTTTTAGATATTCTTAAAGCTATTAGAACTACATAGGTGCCTGATAAAAAATGTAGTAGTATATCCCACCACCAAATTCCTTGATAATAGTTTCTTAACTCCCCTAAATATTGGGACATAAAAATGAAAATTAAAGAAAACTCTATAAACCTTTTTGGTAAGTTAATTTCCTTTCTATTCGTTATAATTACTAATATATACGGTATAAGTAATGTAACTATATATAATATAGAAAACCAAAAGTCAGTCCAATTCTTTTCTTGAAAATTATTGATAGCAGAAATAATTCCAATTATCTCAAAAATTATTAACAAAACAAATGAAATCTTATTTTTCTTGAACACTTTATATTCTCATCCTTTTTTTAATTTTATATCCAAAATATTTTATGAACATATATTAGATTAAGTAAATAATTTAGGAGGTATAATTATGACATATATAATCCAACCTGGAGATACCCTTTTTATTATTGCTCAAAGATTTAACACCACGGTTGATGCTATACTAGCTGCTAATCCTCAAATTAGTAATCCTAATTTAATCTTCCCTGGTCAAGTAATTACTATACCATCAGCTCCGCCCAGACAACTTTGTCCAATCTTAAGACAAGGTGATAGAGGTCCTTCAGTAGCTCGTTTACAAACACTTCTTAGAATAGCTGGCTTTAACCCTGGACTTATTGATGGAATTTTTGGACCTAGAACACAATCAGCATTAATAGCATTCCAACAAAGCGTAAGAGAACTTGAGGTTACCGGTATAGCAGATATTGAGACCTGGACAGCCTTAGGAGCAGAATGCGAATCAACTCCTGGAATAATAAGATATACTGTAAGACCTGGTGATACCTTATTTATAATTGCAAACAGATTCGGAATAACTGTCAATGAAATTTTAAGGATTAATCCACAAATAACTAACCCAAATATTATATTTCCTGGGCAAGTTATTAATATTCCAAGTAGATAATAAATACAATAGTCAAAAAATAAGAGAAAAGGGCTTGATTCTTGCCCTTTTCTCCTTTTATTTTTCTTCAAATGTTCCTAATACAACTGCCTTTTTATTTTCAACCATTATCTTACCTTTGGCTATTACTGTATCAATATCTAGTGTCTCTTCATCTAACAAGCAAAGGTCAGCATCGAAGTTCTTTTCAATCTTTCCTTTACCTTTTAGTTTTAGAATCTTCGCTGGATTACAAGTTACTGCTCTAATTGCTATTTCTAATGGGATATTTTCTTTAAAAACACATTCCTTTATTCCTATTAATAAACTAGTAGAGCTACCTACACCAATTCCTATGAATTCTTTCCTTTCATTAAATAATGGTAGGCTTCCCTGTCCATCAGAAGTTAAGGTGAAATTATCTAAAGATACTCCTTCGTCCAATAATCTCCTCAAACCCTTACTAAACCTTACTTCCCCGTCTCGTTCTTCCCAAAGATCTGGATCTTCACTACCCGTAAAGTCTATATATCCTCCACGTTTTGCGTACTTTATACCTTCTTCAAATAGTTCATGACTCCTATTAATATGAGTTGGCAAAAATTGAGTGATTGGTATCTCTGTCTCTTCTACAACTCTATTTATTAATTCAAGCTTTCTAGAACCATCGCCTAAATGAACATTAACTATTCCAGCTTTGCCAGATAATATTCCAGCAACACGAGCATCGGCAACAGCTCTACAAAATTCTTCAAATGAAGGTTGAGAAGATCTGTGATCAGAAATAGCTACTTCTCCAATACCAATAATTTTATCTATTGTCATAATATCCTTCATAATTTCACCGGTTAAGGTTCTAAGCGGGAGTCTGTAGGAGCCTGTATAGATAAATGTGGTAATTCCCTCCTCATCAAGCCCCCTAGCTTTTGCTAGTAAGGCATTCATATCCCTTGCAACACCGTCAGTACCAAGAGTACCTACAACTGTTGTTACTCCTGATGTTGTAAGCTTTGACAAGGTAGCCTCCGGTGTTCTTGTTGTAAAACCACCTTCTCCTCCTCCACCTAATATGTGAACATGGCAATCTATAAAACCAGGGACTAGAATCTTTCCTGTACCGTCTATTTCCTTTACCTCCACAAATCCATTTAGATTTATGTCTATTTTATCTTCAATAGCGGCTATTTTATCTCCAAGAAGTAATACATCCTTAATACCAACAGATTCAGGTTTATAAACACTTATATTTCTAATAATTGTAATCAACTTATATCATCCTCCCACTACAATTAGGTTTCCCTAATTACTGAAAGTTAATTGATATTGCTATAAATATTATTATAGTACCGATTAAGAAGAAGAAACCTTGCATCTTAATTTGGAACTTAGCCCATTTGCTCCAGTCAATTTTTGCAACTCCAAGTACTCCTATCAAACTTGCTGATACTGGTGTAAATGCATCTACAAAACCTGCTCCTAGTTGATAACAAAGTACAGCAATTTGTCTTGAAACTCCAACTATATCAGCTAACGGTCCCATAATTGGCATTGTTAATGCTGCCTGGCCTGAATTTGATGTAACAACTAAATTGAATAAGCTTTGGAATATATACATACTCCATGCAGCTACAAATGCTGGTACTCCATCTAATACATTTCCAATACTATATAGTATTGTATTTAAGGCTGATGGCACATTGGCATCTGATCCTCCTAATACCAATAGAATACCCTTAGCCATACCGACAACTACTGCAGTACCTGCTAAATCAGCTACACCACCTTGAAAAGCTGATGCCATATCGTTAATAGTCATATCATTTAACTTGAATAAAATAGCTGTTACACCAGCAACAAATCCCATTACAAAGAATTGAGAAGCTATTTCAGGAATATAATATCCTTCAGTTGTAACACCCCAAATTATCCAAATTAAAACTGCTAACATTTCTAAAAGTATTAACTTATGTCCTAAATTGAACTCTCTTTTTTCTTCATTAGCCCTCTCCAATTTATCTCTAAAATGCTTATCTGATTCATACATTACAGAAAGAGTTGGATTTTTTCTTATTTTTTCTGCATATCTCATCATATAAGCTGCAGCTAGTCCAGTAACAATAAACCACATGATTAATCTAAAGGTTGCACCTGATAATACAGGTATACCGGCAATACCTTGAGCTACAGCAACACTAAATGGGCTCATCCATGAAGCAGCATTACCTACTTGTGAAGCAACATATGTTACAGTAACTGCTACAATAGAGTCATAACCAAGCGCTATAACAAAAGGTACCATTACCATTGCAAAAGGAATTACCTCTTCAGCCATACCGAAAGTTGCTCCACCTAAAGAAAATAAGAAGAATAATAACGGTAATGCTAATCTCTCTAGTCCTTTAGTTTTAGCAATAAATGCATAAATTCCAGCATCAATAGCACCTGTTTTCATTATGATTCCAAATGCTCCACCAACTACAAGAATTAATGCAACAATACCAACTGCAGAACCATATTTATCTCCAGTCACAAGTCCTTCGAATAGATAATTTAAGAATCCAAATCCACCATAATCATCGGTTCCCCAAATTTTAGCTGTTTTATGAAGTCTCTCACTTCTATCATAAAAATCCTCACCATAGATACTGTAAAGAACATCATCTGTTAAGCCTAATTCATCTAACTCTCCTTGTTCAAAATCAGCAGTTGAACTAAGATATTCATTTAACGCTTCTTTATCAATACCTAGTTCTTCTAAAGTCGCTTCATCATCAGCTAATTTTTGTAACTCAGAAGCTAAGAATTTATCATTTAGATTATAGCTATACCTAAACGTATCTGCTTTTAAAACGGTTCTTGTTTTAATATCTCCATTTGAATCAATATACTCCACTACTTGAGTACTAAATTTCCCTGCAGGAATTAAAAATGTTAATACCCAACAAAGAATAACTACTAAAAATATAATTGCATAAGTGTGAGGTGTACGAATCTTAGTTAGATCCCTACTTTTCTTTTTTGTCATTATCTTCCCTTCCTTCAATTTTTTATGTCTATAATATTATCAACGTACAATGTTTAATTATACCATATAGTTATAATGAGGTGAAGGTATCCCAAGTTTCTTAACTTTTCAGAAATTAGTTATTATAAGTTTGCAATAATTTTCAAAAAACTCTTGACTAATTTATTAAAAACATATATCATATATTTTAATACATAACAGTGCTAAATTAAATGCGTTGAAGGAGAGAAACTTATCCTTAGTTATTTTCAGAGAGTTGGGTTAGGTGAAAGCCAACAATAACGAGATAAGATATATACACTCCTAAGCTGATTCATTGAAAAAATTCTTGAGTAGATGAAT
>JAKELU010000032.1:0-1196 GCA_022760735.1 Firmicutes bacterium FC7 | reverse complement strand
ATCTTTCGTCCCTATGAGTATAGCTATAAGCTGTATTCATAGGAGCGAAAGATTTTTTTATTACCTTATGACCTAACTCACTTTGCAATGATTTCTGCAAAGTGATGGACGCCAATAAAAAGGAGGAATAGAAATGAAAAAAGGTAAAATGAAAAAAATAATGGCTGTAGCAGTAGCAGGCTTGATTGTGTTAACTGGATGTAGCACAGGTGGTTCTAGTAAAGTAGATAATACAAATGAAAAAATATATAAAATAGGCATATCACAGTTTACAGAACATCCAGCATTAGATGATGCAAGACGCGGATTTGAAGATGGACTTAAAGAACTAGGAGTAAATGTAGAAATAGAATACCAAAATGCTCAAGGTGATATCCCTAATACAGTAAGCATAGCTCAGAAATTTGTAAAGGATAAAGTAGATTTAATCTATGCAATTGCAACTCCAGCTGCACAAAGTGCTAAACAGGCTACAAATGAAATACCAATAATATTTAGTGCGGTTACAGACCCTGTATCTGCCGAACTTATACAAAGCATGGATGCACCTGGTGGTAATGTAACAGGTACTTCTGATGCAACACCAATAGACAGACAACTTCAATTATTTAATGAAATTGATAAAAATATTAAAAACATTGGAATTATCTATAATACAAGTGAACCTAACTCGCATGTTCAAGTAGATAGTGCAAAAGAACTTTCAAAGGAACTTGGGTTAAAAATAGTTGAAATAGGTATAACAACAATTAATGATATACCTCAAGCAGTAGACTCAATAATTAACAAGGTAGATGCCATTTATACTATAACTGATAACATGGTAGCATCAGCTATTAATGTAGTTGCAGAAAAGGCTTTGGAAAGCAAAATGATCACAGTAGCAGCTGAAAGCTCTCACTTAAGTGGTGGCATACTTATAACCGATGGAATTAGCTATTATGAATTAGGAAAACAAACAGCAAAAATGGCTAAGGAGATCTTAGTTGACGGAAAATCTCCTTCTGAAATTCCTGCTGAAACTGCTGAAAACACTTCAAAAATGTATAATGAAGAGACTCTTAAAACACTAGGTTTAGATGTTAATAATACTGCATTTAAGGATGCGGAGAAATTTCTAAAATAATGATCGCATAAAAAATGGAGGTAAAGCAATGAATTTAATTATAACAAGTTTAGAACAAGGTTTAATATTT
>JAKELU010000031.1 GCA_022760735.1 Firmicutes bacterium FC7 | reverse complement strand
CAAGCATCATGCCCTTATAGGGCTAGAGCAAACCACCCGTTTTACGGGTGGTTATGATTAGTTTAGAGTATTTAATCTTATAGGAGGGATGTAAATGAATAAAATCAGGATAGTTACTGATAGTACTAGTTATATTTCTAAAGAATTTACAGAAAGAGAAGATGTGAAAGTTGTACCATTAAACTATATTTTTGATGATGTAACATTTAAAGAAGGATTTAAAGGAGAGTATGACGAATTTTTTAAAAAACTTGAAAGCACTAAATTATTTCCCAAAACGTCACAACCATCTGCTGGAGAATTTTATGATGTTTTTAAAGAAAGTCTTGAGGAGTATGATGAAGTAATAGCAATTGTTTTATCTTCTAAACTTAGCGGAACATATAATAGTGCAGTGTTAGCCAAAAATATGTTAGAGGATAAAAAAGTTACTATTATTGATTCAGAAACTTCTGCTTCAAATTTAAGATTTTTAGTTGAAGATGCTTTAAGTATGGTTAAGGAAGGTAAATCTAGCGAGGAAATAATAGAATATATAAATCAAAAAAAGAAGAATATGCACATTTTATTAACCACTGGTACATTAGAGTACCTGAGTAGAGGAGGCAGATTGTCTAGCTTTCAATCGACATTAGGCAATATGCTAAGTATAAAACCTATCATAGAACTTCAAGAAGGAGAACTTAAGTTAATTGAAAAGGTTAGAGGAAGTAATAAAGCAATAAACTATATTATAGACAAAATACCTGAAAGTGTTACAAAAATAAGTATATGCCAAATTTTAAACATGGATGAAGCAATAAGAGTTAAAGAAAATTTAAGTAGAAAATTCCCAAAAGCAGAAATCTCTATAGATGAGCTTGGACCTGTTATAGGTGCACATTTAGGACCAAAGGCTATAGGGATATGTTTTTATTAGAAAAAGCTGGAATTAATCCAGCTTTTTTCGATAAGTTTTCTTAAATGATATTTAAAATTTTTAATATGTGATATAATATTAACAAGATAATATAACGGAGGTGCTACAAATGAGAAAAATATTAGTAACTGGTGCACTAGGTCAGATTGGTTCAGAACTAACGGTTAAGCTTAGAGAAGTGTATGGTGCTGAGAACGTTATAGCTAGTAATAGAAGGGTAAAAGAAGGGCACGAAGCTTTAATTGAAGGTGGACCATTTGAGATTGTAAATATTAATGATCCTAAACAAATGGCTGAAGTTGTTGATAAGTATAAAGTAAATACAATAATCAATCTGGCTGCAATACTTTCGGCAGTAGGTGAAAAAGATCCATTGGCATGTTGGGATATCAATATGAATGGACTATATAATGTCTTAGAACTAGGTAGAGAAAAAAATTTACAAGTATTTACTCCTAGTTCAATAGCAGCATTTGGACCTACAACTCCACCGGATAATACTCCTCAAGATACTATTCAAAGACCAACAACAATGTATGGTGTAACCAAGGTAGCAGGAGAGTTGTTATGTGATTACTACTTCAAAAGATTTGGAGTAGATACTAGAGGGGTAAGATTCCCTGGATTAATATCTTATCAAACACTTCCTGGTGGTGGAACTACCGATTATGCTGTCCACATATATTATGATGCATTAAAAAATAAGAAGTATACATCCTTTATAGCTAAAGGTACAAAGATGGATATGATGTATATGCCAGATGCTCTTGATGCTATAATTAATTTAATGGAGGCAGATCCATCTAAATTAAAACACAGAAATGCATTTAACATTACAGCTATGAGTTTTGATCCTGAAGAATTAGCTGAATCTATTAGAAAATACATCCCAGAATTTGAATTAGACTATGATGTTGATCCTGTAAGACAGGCAATTGCTGATTCATGGCCAAATTCTTTAGACGATTCAGCAGCAAGAGAAGAATGGGGTTGGAATCCAAAATATGATTTAGATGCTATGACAAAGGATATGTTAGAAAAATTAAAAGTGAAACTTAACATCAAAGGCTAGGATAACCTAGCCTTTTTGTAATATTTTAAATGATTAAGTAGTATATAACCATAGGAGGTGTTTATATGATAAACAAATCCCTATGGGAGAGACAAATAATAATATGTATAACAATAGATTTAGAATGGGCCAGTGATGATGCAATAAAGTACACTATAAATTTAATCAATAAATATACTAATAAATTTTCAATTTTTATTTCTCACTCAAGCAAATACATAATGGAAATTTTAAAAAGTAATGAGATAGATATTGGGATATATCCTGATTTTTTAAAGAATAGTAAACATGGTAGAAACCCGAAAGAAGTTATGAATTATTTTATAAAATTTATACCTAATGCTATTAGTTTTAGATGTCATAAATATTATGATAGCATGGACATTTGTGAAATATTGTTTAATAATGGATTCAAGTATGATTCTAATGTATTTACCAATTTAGAGTATAAAGAACCTTTTTTACATAAATCTGGTCTTATTAGATTCCCTGTTTATTTCGATGATAACCACTATATTTATCAGGGTAAAAGCTTAAATTTTACTAACATTAAAGATAATATTTTTAATAAACCTGGGTTATATGTTTTTAATATTCATCCGATGTTAATGTCGCTTAATCCTCCTGATTATTCATATATTAGGAAGGTTAAAAGTGCTGTTCCTCAAAAAACATGGAATAATTTAACTCACAAAGAAATCCAACATATTTCCTATAGAGGTAAAGGATTAAGAAATTTCGTCTTAGACGTATTTAAATATATTAAGAGTGAAGGTTATTATATATATTCTCTAAATGATATCTATGAAAATGCTCAGAGAAAATAAAAAATTATCTTTAAACTGTAACATAAAAATCCCTCTAAAATATTATATAGTGGAGGGATGTTTTATGAGGAATCAGAGTTATTATTTAATTACTTTTCAATCTAAGAATCATGCTGTTTTACTTTATACAATTTTAGATTCTAAGCAAATAAATGAAATTCAATTAGTATCAACGCCTTGTAGCTTAAAGGTCGGTTGTAGTTATTCATTAAAAGTTTTGAACAAGAATTTTCTTAAAGATATAGTGAAGGAAGCTATTAATGCAGGAATTAATAATTATAGAATATACCATGCTCAGAGAATAAATGGGAAATTAACATATACAGAAATAAAACTAGCTTGAAAATAGTCTTTTTAATCCTCCTTTTTGTGATTTAACACTATTTTCAATTTCAGTAATTTTATCATCGAGTAAATGTTGTTCATCCAGGATTTTTTTCAATAATATAATTATTTCCTCCTGGTTAAATAATATTTGCTCTAATTTTTCTGCATATGAATCTCGAAAATCTATTTCTTCAAAAGGCTCTATATGTTCAATAACATCAATTTGAGATTCATCAATATGTACATTATCTTCAATAATATCGGTATTTTCGTGACTTAAGTCCTCTGTTATTGAATCGCAATTTACTTGAACTTCCTTATCGTCTTTTTCCCAGTTGATGCCAGAATCTTTAGATACAATTATCTCTTCTACCCCTTCTATACAAATAAAACTATCTATTTCATAAATTTTTGAATCAGTTTTTTTCTGAATTATTGGTGGTATACTAATTTCTTTCCATTTATACATATCAGCTCCATAAGGGCTCATTCGAGCATATTTTAGTAAATAACCGTTATACTTCTTTTCCCACCAAGTTGCATGAATAATATCTTTATGATCAATATAAATTGAAGGATATTCACAGTGCTTGTCTGAAACTGTTAACCGAACCGGATTATTTAGCCATAAATTTTTAAAAGGATTAAAATATGTATAGTATATATAAGAAAAATTATCTGAAACAGCATTATATAATAAATGTATATTTCCATTAGAGTCATTATCTACTACAAAAGGTAAGTCGTTTCTTTTAGACACATATTTAATAATATTATACTTCTCTTGAGTATTCTGAGAGAAAACTATATGTTGTAAGTTAAAAATATTAGAATTTATTATATTAGTGAAAGAATATATTAAGTTTAGCTTGCCATTTATGTTTAAGATAGAGATTTGATTAAAATTATTTGTCTTTGTATCAAATTTACTCAATTTTTTTTCAGTTATCATTTCGTTGTAAATGTGCTTATACATTAACAAACCATCACTTTGAAGATAAACTATATGACTAGAATCATCTTCATCTATTGAATAATTAAAAACTAGCACTTTTTCCCCTAGTATGGAATTTTTATATTTTAAGGTTCCATCTGGTTCTAATAAGAATTTCATTTTATCCCCTCCAAAATAATCACAATAATATTCTCCCTACATAATATGTAAGTAGTAAAGAAAATATTATAAAGGAGTGAATCTATATGGTTGACAAAATAAATGCTAACGGATTGGATGTTCTACAGTACTTTGAAAACGACTGCGTAATTATAGATAAAGTCTTTGCTAGTTGTCTACAAAGAGAATGCTTTCCAGATCTAGAGTATGAATTAGATGGATGTTCTTTTGGCAGGATAAGATTTAGACCAGGGTTTATAGTACCAAATACATTAATTGTAAATGATATAAAAGGAAGAGATGATTTCAGAAGAGTTAGATTTACTGTGAGAATACCATTCCAAGTACTAGATGAAAAAGGTAATGTAGAGAAAGAATTTTTCCTTCCTGACATATTTAAAGATATTGTTCTTTATATACCTGATGCTAGAGATGAATTCGATTTTAGAATTGTTGTAGAAACACAATCCGTATTGTTGTCACCACCAGATATTTCCGGAGATGAATTAAACTTAACAGTTGGAGTCTTTGTAATAGTTAAAGTTGTAGGTACAGTACAGCTACTAATTCCAACACTAGGATATTGTCCGCCACCAGAAGATTGCGAAGAGTTTAGACCGCAAGATGTCTGCGAAGCATTTGATTATTGTGATTTACCAGATGATTTTTACCCACCTCAATTAGAGGATCAAATTGGGTAAAGGAGCTTAGGCTCCTTTTTATTTTGCCTTTTTTAACCCTATTGATTAATTTATTTGGGTAATTTAATTATTGAATGTTGACAATATTAGTGGGGTATAATATACTGAAATAGTAAAACCAACCGGATTAGTTGGGATTAAAAGAGGTGGTAAAAATGAAGTTGTCAACTAAAGGTAGATATGGACTAATGGCAATGTTTCAACTAGCCTTAGAATTTGGAGATGAACCAATTTCATTAAAATATATAGCTGAAAAGCAAGGACTTTCAGAAAATTATTTAGAACAACTATTTTCTAATCTTAAAAGAGACGGTCTAATTCAAAGTGTACGAGGTGCTCAAGGTGGATATTTACTTACTAGAGAACCTAAGGATATTACGGTAGGTCAAGTTCTTAGAAGTTTAGAAGGTCATTTAGCACCTGCTGAGTGTGTTCAACATGATATTGACTGTTCAAAAGAAGATAATTGTGCAACAAAATTGGTTTTAATGAAGATAAAAGATAGCATCGATAATGTTATTGACTCAATTACATTAGAAGATATGGTTGTAGAAACACTAAAAAATAATAGTAACTAGGAGGAGTACAATGGAAAAGTATATATATATGGATAATTCAGCTACAACTCCCGTAAGAAAAGAAGTACTAGATGAGATGTTACCATATTTCACTGAAAAATATGGTAATCCTTCAAGTATTTATTCTTTAGGTTCTGCATCAAGGGTAGCTGTTGAAAAAGCTAGAGAACAAGTAGCAAAAGTACTTAATGCTGACAAGAATGAAATATTTTTTACTGCCGGTGGTTCAGAGTCCGATAATTGGGCTATAAAAGGTATTGCGCTAAAGAATAAGAATAAGGGAAACCATATAATTACTACAAAAATAGAACACCATGCAGTCTTACATACTTGTGAGTACTTAGAAAAGAATGGATTTGAAGTTACTTATTTAGATGTTGATCAAGATGGATTAATTAATTTAGATGATCTAAAAAATGCCATTAAGGATGAAACTATTTTAATAACCATAATGTTTGCTAATAATGAAATAGGAACAATACAGCCGATTAAAGAAATAGGTCAAATCGCAAGAGAAAGAGGAATCTATTTCCATACAGATGCTGTGCAAGCAGTTGGAAATTTAAAAATAGATGTAAAGGATATGAACATAGATTTATTGTCACTTTCAGGGCATAAGTTCTATGGTCCTAAGGGAGTTGGAGTATTATATATTAAAAAAGGAACAAAAATTGATTCCTTAATAGCAGGTGGAGCTCAAGAAAGAAATAAAAGAGCCGGTACTGAAAATGTACCTGGTATCGTAGGGTTAGGAAAAGCCATAGAATTAGCTTATGAGAATTTGGATGAAAAAAATGAAAAATTAATAAAGCTAAGAGATAGGTTAATTTCAAAAATAGAAGAAAATATTAAATATGTAAGACTAAATGGTCATAGAACTAATAGATTACCAGGTAATGTAAATTTTTGTTTTGAATTTATTGAAGGTGAGTCATTATTATTAAGTCTCGATATGGTTGGAGTTGCAGCATCAAGTGGTTCTGCTTGTACTTCAGGCTCCTTAGATCCTTCACATGTGTTATTAGCTATAGGCTTACCTCATGAAATTGCTCATGGTTCACTAAGATTGTCATTGGGCATTTATAACACAGAAGAAGAGGTAGATTATGTAGTAGATAAGCTTGTGGAAATAGTTGATAGACTAAGAAAAATGTCACCATTATACGATAAAATAGCGGAGGGAAAATAATGTATTCAGAAAAAGTTATGGATCACTTTACTAATCCAAGAAACGTAGGAGAAATTGAAGATGCAAGTGGTATTGGTGAAGTTGGAAATGCCAAGTGTGGCGATATTATGAGAATGTATTTAAAAATTGAGGATGGAAAGATTGAAGATGTAAAATTCAAAACCTTTGGCTGTGGTTCAGCAATAGCCTCTTCTAGTATGGCAACAGAATTAATTAAAGGTAAAACAATTGAAGAAGCAATGGCATTAACTAACAAAGCTGTAGCAGAAGCATTAGACGGGCTTCCACCTGTAAAAATGCATTGCTCTGTATTAGCTGAACAGGCAATAAAGGCTGCTCTATTGGATTATTCTAAGAAACATAATGTAGTTATTCCTGGACTAGATGAATTTAATTTTGAAGAAGAAGACCACCATAGTGTGACAGAAGATTAATGAAGGCTTATGCCTTCATTTTCTTGTATTTAGAATACCCCCGGTTAGACCGGGGGTTCAGTGGAGCTTTAGCGATGAGTCT
>JAKELU010000030.1 GCA_022760735.1 Firmicutes bacterium FC7 | reverse complement strand
TAATTAATGTACATTTTGAGATTCTAAAAATTATACATTTTGGGATTGACATTTACAAATATTTAATGAAGGATATTTATTTAGAAAGCAAAGATGAGTATTTCCTCCTATATACTCAATTGAGCGATGCTGTAAAAAGAGATTTAGATTATGGTCGTGATTATTGGCATTCAAAGGAAAGTAAAGCTGAAAAAGTCGCTACAACCATGAATGATACCTACCTTAAAATAAATAATCAAAAAGATGGTATTAAAAGCTATAGCGGAGTTGTTAAACTACTATTAGCTGATTATAAAAATTTAAAAAAATAACACAATCTACATTAAAATAGGTTGTGTTATTTTTTGCTTTTTAATTATTTGATTGCCTTATATCAGTTTTGCATTTTGGGCATATTCCATTAAAATAAATGTGCTTTTCGTTGATCTCAAACTCATCTAGATTATCTTTAACCAAGCTATCCAGATTTATTTCAAAATCATGAATATCTCCGCATTTTTTACATATAAAGTGTCCATGGTTCTCTATATCGATATCATATCTAGCTTCATTATCATCTATTGATAGTATTCTAACTAGTTTTGCCTCATTAAACAAACTCAAAGTGTTATAAACTGTAGTTTTTGAAAGTGTTGGTATTTCTTCATGTAATTCATTGTATATCATATCTACTGTAGGATGTTGTTTATTTTCTAGCAAATATTCTAATATCTTTATTCTTTGATGTGAAGGTCGTATATCCTTTTCTGATAACATTTTTGATATATCCTTAATTGAATAGTTCATCTAATCACCTCAATCCTGAGTATAGTATGTATGATTCCATATTTGTAATGATTATATTTATATAATAATATTAATTTTTTTACTTGTCAATAAATTGTAATTGTAAACTTTTCCCTTTATAATTTTAAAATTTTTTATTCAATACCAATTGTAATACCAAATTCCTGAAGTTTATCTTCCCTCCCAATCCATACCGGAGTTCCTAATTCTACTATTTCAAAGATAAATTCAACATCCTCATTAAACATTCTTATACACCCTAATGAAACAAATCTGCCAATACTTCTTGGATCCGAATTTCCATGAATTCCATACTCTCCTCCACCCCCTACACTAAGTCCCATCCACCTTCTTCCCAAAGGATTATTTGGTGCTCCTCCTCGTACAGGGGTATATTTGCCTGCTCCTCCCCATGCAGGGTCTCTTAGTTTATTTACAATCCTAAATTTACCTTCAGGTGTTAATCCTAGATATTTACCTGTTGCTACTGGGTATTTTTTAATTACATCTTTACCAAATAGGTGATAAAGTGTATTATTTGTCTTATTTATAATTAACCATCTTCCTTCAGGCACTTCCATGTTAAAATTTAATTTTAACTCAGGCAAAATAATATTATATAATTCCAAATCTTCATTTATCTTACTATAAGTCTCTTTACCTACAATGCCATCTGCTGCCAGACCTTTACTTAGCTGATAGTTTACAATAGCATCCTTTAACTTACTATCATAGAAGTACCCATCTCCTAAATCAGAATATCCTATTCCCATCAAAAATCTTCTTAATTTAAATACTTCTTCACTAACAATTCCTTCGCTAAGTAATAATCCATTTTCGTTGAACTTTATTATTTCCCTTAAAGGTATATGATTTTCATCGCTTATATTTTCGTATATTATCCCTCCATGAATATCAACAACCTCAATATTTTCTATTATATCGGTCATTGTATTCTTTAAGTGACTATTGTTTAATGTAGAAGTTAATAATGCAATAGCTATGACAAAATTATTAAAAGTCATTTACATCCTCCTTTAAATATAGCTAAATATGTATATTACCCTTATCTATTCTATTCAGGTAAATGGAGGATATTTCCTAATCAAAAAAATAAGTCCAAATTTTGGACTTATTTTTTTAAATTTAAATAGATTTATTTTTCATTTAAAAGTACCTTTGTACAGTAGTTGATAATATCACTTCTTTTAATTATACCTATGAAAACACCATCATCATCAACAACAGGTACAAAGTTTTGACTTTTTGCTAATTCGATTAGGTCAGTTATTTCTGAATTTATTGATACAGTTTTACTCTGAGTATGTCTTTTTACATCCTTTATAGGTACCTTATCTGTATCATTTATGGTTAGACCAGGTGTATTTTTTAGCTTCCACAGCAGGTCACCTTCAGTTATTGCTCCAACATACTTTCCATTATTATCTATCAGCGGTATTGATGTATAGGTATGAAACTCCATCTTTTCAAGTACTTGTCTCATAGTTGAATCTATTGTCGCATAAATTATTTCTCGTTTTGGAGTTAAGAAAAAAGCTATATTCATCTAATTTCCCTTTCTATTTAGATATTTTATTGATGTCAAAATTATCAAAGAAATTTTTAAATGCCTTAATACTTTCTTCTTTAGTTGCCCATGAAGTTACAAGTCTTATTGAAGTATGTTGATCATCCACTTTTCCATTTATAATAAACTTAAATTCTTTTTCCATTTCCTTCAAAATATCATTAGGTAGGATTGGAAACAACTGATTTGAACATGGTTCTACTAAAAAACTATAGCCATTGTTCTTAATTATATCAGCTAATTTTTTAGCCATCTTATTTGCATGTCTAGCTAATTCAAAATAAAGATCATCCATAAACAAGGCTTCAAATTGGATACCCATGATAAAGCCTTTAGCCATCATTGCTCCTCTTTGTTTAATAAAATAACGAAAATCCTTTTTTAAATTATCATTAACAATGACTAAAGCCTCACCTAGTAAAGCTCCATTTTTTGTACCACCTATATAAAAGGCATCACATAGTTCAGCTAAATCCTTAATATCTACATCATTTGTGTCACTTGTCAATGCAGATCCAAGCCTTGCACCATCTAAAAATAATATCAAATCGTTTTCTTTACAAACCTTATGAATATCTATTAATTCTGATTTTTTATATATAGATCCTAGCTCAGTTGAATTTGATATATATACCATCTTAGGCTGAATCGTATGCTCATCAGTATGAGCTTCTATTGCTTTTATTATCTCATCAGGAGTAAGCTTTCCATCTATGTTCGGCATAGCTATAATCTTATGACCTGCAGCTTCAATAGCCCCTGTTTCATGAGTGTGTATATGTCCAGTATCAGCAGATATTACTCCTTGATGTGGACGCAAAAATGAAGATATTGCAATTGTATTAGCTTGTGTACCACCAGGTATAAAATGGATATCCACATCTTCTCTATTAAGTAATTTCCTTATATATCCTTTAGCATTTTCACAATGAATATCTGTACCGTAACCTGTGTTCTGCTCATAATTATATTTATTTAACATCTCCAGAATTCTAGGATGTGCACCCTCGCTGTAATCGTTAAGAAAACTATACATATACATACCTCCCTTAAAGGTTCCTTAATTTAATTTTACCATATTCATAATAAATTTGAACTAAGTTATAGACATAATTTATCATGAGTATTAAGAACAATAGATTCTATAAAAGAAATCAAAATAAAAGGATAGAGTTTACTAATAGAATTTCATAAACCTTATCCTTTTTGCAATGTTTTCATGATGCTTTTCTATATTTTTTTGCTCTTATGACTTTTTGATATTGCTCCTCTATTTTTTGAGCAAAACTCATAGCAGAAAATTTTCCTGTTGACTTTACTGCTGCATCCTTTAATTTTTTCATATGATCCTTATCCTTAAGAACCATATCAAGATATTTATAAAATTCATTCAAATTACTATACATATATCCGTTGTAACCAACTTCTATTACTCCCTCAAGACATCTGTCTTTTTTTGCAATTACAGGCAAACCTGAGGCTAAAGCCTCAATAAATGTTAAACCTTGAGTTTCACTTTGTGACGCACTGACAAATACATCACCTAATTGATAATACTTACCTATTTCGTCCCACGGCCTCTCTCCAGCAAATATGGTTCTATTAGATATACCTAAATCTTGGGATAGATTTTCTAGTTTTTCTCTATCAGGTCCATCTCCCACTAGAAGAAATTTGATATTGTCATTTTTCTTGAAATATGATTGCATTCCTATTAATAATTCTTTTATATTTTTTTCCTCTGAAATTCTTCCAATATATAAGATTACTTTATCATCTTTATCTATTCCTAATGAGTTTTTTATTTTAAGTATTTCAGAAGAATCAAAGTTTGCCTTTGAATACTTATCCAACTTAATACCTGATGGAATAACATTAATTGGCTTATAAACATTATATGAACGCAATAAGTCCTTAACCTTCTCAGTAGGCACTATAACACTGTCTACTGAATTACAGAAGTTTTCACTTAATTTTCTAGCAGTTTTCTTAGCAATCGTATCTAAGACTCCAAATTTTACAATATAATGGGTATAGTCTTCATAAATTGTATGATAAGTATGAACTAGTGGAATATTTAGTTCTTTAGCTATTGTTCTACCAAAAATACCAAGTGAAAATTCGGTATTAGTATGAATTATATCTAGCCCCAATCTCTTTATTCTTCTGGATAATAGAGGATTATAGAACATTCCCACACGCCTTGAGCTTTTGAATGGAACACTTGCAACTCGAAATACGTTTTTTTCGTTCTTATCTGCCTTTGGGTCAGTTGTGGTAAATACATAAACACTATGGCCTAACTTCTCTAAGTTTTCTTTTAACATTAGAACTGAAGTTGCAACTCCATTGATTTGTGGATAATAAGTATCAGTAAAAAGTCCTATCTTCATGCTATTCCCTCTCTATCACTTTAATCTCACTATATTATATAGGAACAAAGTTAATTCAATGTTAAAAACATAAAAACAAATATTAATTATAATCATGAGCTTGTCTTTATTTTATACCTAGTTTTGGAAAAAAACAATATATTCAAAATACATATCTTATATTTCTCAATAAATTAAAGTTTTTTATATAACTTATTTAAATATGGTTAAACTATTTATGAATTTTTTAAGACTTTGTAAGGAGGATTCGAATGAAAAAATTTGCAACAATGGATGGAAATCAAGCTGCTGCTTATGCATCCTATGCATTAACAGAAGTAGCTTCAATATTTCCAATAACACCTTCCACACCTATGGCAGAGACTGTAGATGAGTGGTCTGCCCATGGTAAGAAAAATATTTTTGATCAAACAGTAAATGTAATTGAAATGCAATCAGAAGCAGGAGCAGCTTCAACAATGAGAGGTGCTCTTCAAGCAGGAGTACTTTCATCTACTTATACGGCATCTCAAGGTCTTCTTTTAATGATACCAAGTTTATATAAAATGGCTGGAGAGCTCTTACCTGGTGTTCTCCATGTTGCTGCTAGAGCCATTGCAACTCAAGCATTATCTATCTATGGAGATCATCAGGATGTTATGGCGTGTAGACAAACTGGAGTAGCTATGCTTGCTTCTGCTAGCGTTCAAGAAGCAATGGATTTAGGTATAATTTCACATCTAGCTGCAATAAAATCAAAAATACCTTTTATCCATTTTTTTGATGGTTTTAGAACTTCACATGAGTATCAAAAGATTGAGGTTGTCGATTATGATGTCATTAAAAAGCTTGTAGACTATGAGGCACTTGCCGATTTTAGAAAAAGAGCTTTAAATCCAGAACATCCTATGGCAAAAGGAACTGCTCAGGAACCAGATATATACTTCCAATTAAGAGAAAGTGTAAATCCATTCTATGAAGCAATTCCAAATATTGTTCAAAAGTATATGGATGATTTCAGCAAAGAAACCGGTAGACAATACAAGCTTTTTGAGTATTATGGAGCTAAAAATCCAGAAAGCATTATTATAGCTATGGGCTCAGTATGTGAGACCATATGCGAAACTGTTGATTACTTAAATAATAATGGAGAAAATGTTGGTGTCGTTAGAGTACACCTATATAGACCTTTCTCAGATAAACATCTTTTAGAGGCTATTCCTAAGAGCGTAAAGAAAATTGCAGTACTAGACAGAACTAAAGAACCTGGTTCTATAGGTGAACCTCTATATCTTGATGTGGTTAAGGCATTTAAAAATGTTTCTAATGCTCCAATTATAGTTGGTGGAAGATATGGGTTATCTTCAAAGGATACAAGACCATCTCAGATTATTGCTGTATATGAGAATCTAAATTCTTATAGCCCTAAGGATGGTTTTACTATAGGTATAGTAGACGATGTTTCATATACTTCCTTACCAGAAGAGGATATCGTCGATACTACTCCTGAAGGTACAATAAGCTGCAGAATTTGGGGATTAGGTTCTGATGGTACAGTAGGTGCTAATAAAACAGCTATAAAAATTATTGGAGATAATACAGATAAGTATGTTCAGGCTTACTTCTCCTATGACAGTAAAAAATCAGGAGGTACTACAGTTTCACACTTAAGATTTGGTGATAAACCTTTAAGATCTCCATATCTAGTATATAATGCGAATTATGTAGCATGTCATAATAAGGCATTTATTTACCAGTATGACCTTCTTAAAGGATTAAATAAGGGTGGTACTTTCGTTCTTAATTGTCCATGGAGCGTTGATGAACTTGAAGAAAAAATACCAGCACCGATAAGAAGCTATATTGCAAAAAACAATATTGATTTCTATATAATAGATGCATTAAAGATAGCCAGCGAAGTGGGCTTAGGAAATAGAATTAATATGGTTATGCAGGCTGCCTTCTTCAAATTAGCTAAAGTCCTTCCTATAGATAAGGCTATAGAATACCTTAAAGATCATATAGTAAAAATGTATGGAAAAAAAGGTCAAGATATTGTAGATAAGAATCATGCTGCTGTAGATAAAGCAATAGATGCTTTAATTAGGGTTGATGTACCTGAAGCCTGGGCAAATGCAAAATTAGCTCCTGAAGATGATTTACCAGTTAAGGAAGAGCCTGAATTTATTAAGAGAATTCAAAGGCCTATGGCAAGAAAAGAAGGAGACAAACTACCTGTTAGTGCATTCAAAGGGATGGAGGATGGTTCATGGCCTCTTGGTACAACAGCTTATGAAAAACGTGGAATTGCCCCAATGCTTCCTGAATGGCAGCTAGATAGATGTATCCAATGTGGTAGATGTGCTTATGTATGTCCTCATGCAACTATAAGACTATTCTTACTTGATGAAGATGAATATAATAGAAAACCTGATTCATTTAGAACTAAAAAGGCTACTGGTAGAGGACTTGAGAAATATGAATTTAAAGTTCAAGTATCACCTCTTGATTGTACAGGATGCGGTAGCTGTGCCGACGTTTGTCCAGCTAAAGGAAAGGCTCTAATTATGAAGCCAGCAGAACCTCAAATGGAGATGGAATCAGAAAACTGGGAATTTGCTATGACTGTAACTCAAAAAGAAGATGCAGCTGATCCTAAGACCCTCAAAGGTAGTCAGTTTATAAGACCTTTACTAGAGTTTAACGGTGCATGTCCTGGATGTGGTGAAACACCATATATAAGACTTCTTACACAATTATTTGGGGATAGAATGATGATTTCTAATGCTACAGGTTGTTCATCAATTTGGGGAGCATCAGCACCTTCAATAGCATATACAACAAATGCAGAAGGTAAAGGACCAGCATGGATAAATCCATTATTTGAGGATGCTGCAGAATTTGGCTTTGGTATGCAGCTTGGTACTAAATATATAAGAGATAGACTGGAAGAGCTAATGAAAGAAGGACTAAAATCATCCTTTGAACCAAAGATTAAGGATGCCTTCAAAGAATGGATAGATAACAAAAATGATGGAGAAGGCTCAAAGAAGGCCACAAAGAATTTGTTAAGCTTACTTGAAAGCTATGAGGATAAAGACAACGAGATAATTAGAGAGATTTTAAGTAAGAAAGATCATTTAATTAAGAAATCCGTCTGGGCAATAGGAGGAGACGGCTGGGCTTATGACATAGGATACGGAGGACTTGACCATGTATTGGCAATGGGAGAAGACATCAATATGTTTGTAATGGACACTGAGATATATTCTAATACTGGAGGTCAAGCTTCAAAAGCAACACCAACTGCAAGTGTAGCTAAGTTTGCTGCGGCAGGAAAGAAAATTCGAAAGAAGGACTTAGGTCTAATTGCTATGACATATGGTTATATCTATGTAGCTCAAATAGCAATGGGTGCTGACATGAACCATACAATAAGAACCATTAGAGAAGCTGAAAGCTATCCTGGTCCATCACTAATAATAGCTTATGCTCCATGTATAAGCCACGGTATAAAGACAGGTATGGGAACAAGTATCATGGAAGAGCGTAAAGCCGTTGAATCTGGATATTGGCATCTATATAGATATGACCCTCGCCTTAAGGCTGAAGGTAAGAATCCATTTATGCTTGATTCTAAAGCTCCAGAAGGAGATTATAAAGATTTCCTACGCGGAGAAATTAGATACTCATCTCTTGCTAATGTATTCCCTGAGTATGCTGAAGAAATGTTTGATTTATCTGAAAAGCATGCCGAGGAAAAATTTAGGAAATACAAAGCATTATCAGATAACACTGTATTATAAGACAATCATAAC
>JAKELU010000003.1:181740-183074 GCA_022760735.1 Firmicutes bacterium FC7 | reverse complement strand
TACAAATTTGTACATTTTGAGATTCTAATTTTTGTTCATATTCATTTTAACATTTACAGCATCATGAGCCGATTATCAGTCATGAAGATTATGAAGCTGCTCAGGATATTATCGAACAGCGTGGCAAGGAAAAAGGCTTAGAAAGGCAAAACACAAAGTATCAGAACCGTTATCCCTTTTCAGGCAAAATCATCTGTGGCCAGTGCGGTGGCACATTTAAACGCAGAAGTCACTCAAGCGGAAGACATCGAATCGCTTGGTGCTGCTCCACTCATATTGCAGACATCAAGAAATGCTCTATGAAATATGTGCCGGAGTCTGATTTTGAATATGCCTTTGTCACCATGATGAACAAGCTCATTTTCGGGCATGCAGTTGTTCTAAAACCATTGTTAGTCAGTCTGCGTGGGATGAATTCGGATGATACTTTGGAGAGCATTCAGGCGATTGACAAGAAACTCGAAGAAAATGTGGAACAGCGAAATGTTCTGGTTGGGCTGATGACCAAAAAATATCTTGAGCCTGCCGTTTACAATAAGAGCAATAACGAATTGTTGCAAGAGGCAGAACGGCTACGCCGCCAAAAAGAATCCATAACGCGATTCCTGAATAATGACTTTCAAAACCTAAGTGAGGTCAGCGCTTTGCTGCAGTATGCTACCAAAGCATCAATGCTAACGGGTTTTGACGGTGAACTGTTTAAACGTTATGTGGAGAAAGTTCTTGTTTATTCTCGTGAAGAAATCGGATTCGAACTAAAATGCGGCATTACGCTAAAAGAAAGGTTGGTGAGATAAATGAGCCATATACCATTTGGCTACCGTATTGAAAACGGAAAAGCCGTAATTGATAAAGAGGCTGCAGAGCAGATAAAAACATTGTTCCAATCTTACCTGAGCGGCGATTCCTTGGCGACAGCAGCTAAGAAAGCAGGTATTAAAGCTTTCCATTCCGGTATCGGCAGGATGCTACGAAATACCCGATACCTCGGTGATGCGTTTTATCCGCCGATTATTGACAAAGACACTTTTAACACTGCCGAGGCAGAACGAATTATGCGGGCGGAAAGACTCGGCCGTACCAAAAAGTCCAACCAAGTAAAGGAGGTCATCTATCCTACCACCTTCCGCATGAAAGAAGGTACAGATGAACTCGACGACCCCTTCGGGCAGGCGGAATACGCCTACAGTTTAATTGAAATGGAGGTGAACAAGAATGGCAGTCAGTAAAAATGTCACCGTGATTCCGGCAAGAAAGCATACTCGCAAGAGCAAGGACGAGGAAAAACCGAAACTCCGCGTTGCTGCTTACTGCCGTGTTTCCACAGACAGCGA
>JAKELU010000003.1:129091-181660 GCA_022760735.1 Firmicutes bacterium FC7 | reverse complement strand
CCCCGACTGGATGCTGGCGGGGATTTTTGCGGACGACGGTATTTCCGGTACCAATACTAAGAAGCGTGAAGAATTCAACCGCATGATTGACGAGTGTATGGCTGGTAATATCGATATGATCATTACAAAGTCCATCAGCCGCTTTGCGCGAAACACGCTGGACTGTTTGAAGTATATCCGCCAACTTAAGGACAAGAACATACCGGTCTATTTCGAGAAAGAAAACATAAACACCATGGATTCCAAGGGCGAGGTCATGCTCACAATTATGGCATCCCTTGCGCAGCAGGAAAGCCAATCCTTGAGTCAGAATGTGAAGCTGGGTTTACAGTATCGTTACCAACAAGGTGAAATACAAGTCAACTGCGCACGGTTCCTCGGTTACACCAAGGATGAGAATAAGCGCCTTGTGGTTGTACCCGAAGAAGCCGAAATCGTAAAGCGCATTTACCGAGAATACCTTGAGGGTGCTAGTATGCTGAAGATTGCCCGTGGGTTAGAGGCCGACGGTATTCTGAACGGTGCAGGCAAAGAGCGCTGGCACACCAGTAACATTAATAATATTCTACGAAACGAAAAATACATCGGAGATGCGCTCTTGCAGAAAACCTACACGGTTGATTTTCTTACAAAAAAGCGGGTTAAGAACAACGGTATCGTTCCGCAGTACTATGTAGAGAACAGCCATGAAGCCATCATCCCGCGTGAAGTTTTCATGCAGGTGCAGGAGGAGCTTGTCCGCCGCCGTGTCGTCCACACCAGCCCGAACGGAAAGACCAGAACTTTCAGCAGCAACCACGTCTTTGCTCAGATAATCATTTGCGGCAAATGCGGCGAGGTTTTCCGCAGGGTTCACTGGAACAATCGTGGCAAAAAGTCCGTCGTCTGGCGCTGCGTCAGTCGCTTAGAAAACACTGGCCTGTTCTGCGATGCCCGCACGGTGCCGGAAAGCACCATCGAGCAAGTGCTGGTCACCGCCATTAATCAGACGCTTTGCGACAAAGACTCTTTCCTCACAACTCTACGGGACAATATCGCCACCGTCATAAATCGCAAAAGCAACAGAGCCTTGGCGGATATCGATAAGCGTCTGGAGGAACTTCAAACGGAGCTATTAAAGCTGGCCACTTCCAACGCGGATTATGATAAGGTTGGCGATGAGATTCACCGCCTGCGTGACCAAAAGCAAAAGCTGCAGGTTGAAAATGCCAACCGTGATGAACTTAAAAAACGCATTACTGATATGAGTACATTCCTAAAGAAGCAGTCCACCGCCCTTGCTGAATACGAAGAACAGCTCATTCGGCGGTTGATCGAAAAGGTCACAGTATATGAGGACAAATTTACTGTGGAATTTAAATCGGGCGTGACGGTTGATGTTAATGAACAAGCCCGATAAAGAACGAGGCACTCTACGAAATTACAACGTAGGTTGCCTTGCTCGTCTTAATATAAGGAAGATTTATTTATTACAGGATTATCTGTCAACAGACTAACTATATTTTTCTCCCGTAATCTCTTATTCAAGGGCAGTAGCTGGCATTTAAATTTGCGATAAATAACAATCGTCTATTCGACTGCGCTTCCCACGTTTTTAATCATAACCTGTCCAGTTGCATTTTTACCAGTTATTCGCATTATATATTCATCCGTTTCTGGTACTGTTACAGTGAAAATACCTGATTTAAGGTTGTTTCCCGTATACGGTTCGCTACCGTTTTTGCCGCTTACCATAAGAGCAATTTCGCCCTCCTTACATTCTATCTCCACTTGTACCACATCACCCTTAACAAGAGATAATTCACACTTGCTTTTAGAATTATATTCCTTTAAATCCATTGTGAAGCCCGTTCCTCGCCCATTCTCAAGAATCACAATACTGCCTTTTGCGCCGATACAAGCCGAAAGGGTAAAAATAAACAGTAAGGTTAGAACTCCTGAAAAGATGGCTATACTCATCTTGCCCGCACTCCTTCTATTAATTAATTTCCTAAAAAGCATGACATGACCTCCTCGATAAATTTATCTCGCTCATTAATCCATGGGCTGTGCCCGGAATGCTCAAACCATATAATCCCTTTATCTGGCGCGTTAAGCACCCGCTCATATTCCTCAACGAGTCCCACAGGAGCATTAACATCATGCCGTCCCAAGAAGAAGTAGACAGGCACATCCAGCTTTGTGTAATCAGCTCTTAGGTCAATATCGTAAAGCTGCTGATACACATCATTAAAAGTGTTTATTACTCCGCGGAAAAAATTGATTTTATCAAGCAATCCATATTCAGAAGATCCGATATCCCTTAAGGTATTGTAACCGGGGTTTTGGATATCAGGATTCCTCGCCATATACGAACTGAGGTAATTAAGATATACCGCGCTCTTCCATGTAACATGTTTACCGTAGTAGGGCGGCTCACCGTTTGCCTTGAGCTTTTTTACGAGAGCAGTATCTCCATTATTTTCAGCAATTTCCATAGCCTTGGTATAATCCATCCGCTCGGTTTCTGCAAAATCGATCATCTGTCCCGTGCCAATTAAGGAATGGTAAGACTGCGGATATTTATCCACCAAGAAAATCCCTAACGCACTGCCCCAAGATTCACCGATCAAATAGATTTTTTCCTGTGAAAAGCGCCCTTTTAAATACTCTGTCAGGGCGTAACCGTCTTGAATGTATGTGTCAATGGTGATGTTTTGTATCTTTTCAGCGTAGTAAGACTTGCCGGAGCCCGGCTGATCCCAGTTTACCACCACAAAATGCTTTTCAAGCTCTGCCAGTTCATGACGAACTGCTGCCATCTGCGTGCCGCCGGGGCCACCTGCCAAAAAAAGCAGGACCGGCGCATTTTTATCCCATCCTCTCATGCTTATCCATTGCTTTCTGCCATTTAGCTCAAGCTCTGTCAGTTCCGCGATGCTATTTGCAGGTGTATTTCCGCTTTCATCTATAATACGGGGTGTTGATGCGGTGAACTGCGAAATTGCGATCAGCCCGAAGTTTATCGCCATCACTACGGCAAAGAATAATGCTGTCCTTTTCAGTCGGGTAAGCTGCTTGGGATTTGCTTTATTTCGAATCTGTGCTATGATGCGAAAGAGCAACTGAAATAACCCAAATGCGAGTGTAATGACCGTTACAACGATCAAAATAAAAAACAATATGATATAAAACATAACCTAGCCTCCAATTACTATTTTATATAGACGCTCTCAAGAGCGTTGCCCATCAGCGGAACATCAATGATTCGGCTGTCCCTGAGGGATAATTCATTTTGAAGCATCAGCCGCTTTATAAAATCAAGCTTTTCTGCTTCATTCAACGGTTCTCGGAATACAAGCGCGCCTCCTGATTTGAGTGACTTTGCCAGCGCAGGGACAACCTTCCCCAATGCGTCTTCTGCAACATCGTGCAAAACGAAGTGGCAGTAGACCAAATCAAAACTATCCGCCGGAAGTATCAGTGTTTCTGCGTGAACAAAGTCTGCGTTTGAAAACCCTCGCAGGGTTTTTCGGCAGATTTTTAACCACCGCTCGGAAATATCAAGGCAGGTTATATGTCCGTGAGTAAGCCTTCTTGCGGTATAGTGTGCAACCGTTCCCATGCCGCACCCAAAATCAAGCACCCGCTCATTTCCGTTAAGTGGCAGACGGTCTGCAAATATCTTGTAGACAGACTTACCATAAAAGAGAAATGCGAGCCTTGTCAGAAACATCTCAAAACGAGATGGTTCGTGCTTCATACATATCACCTCAACAATTTTTAGGTTCAAATTTCGTACTTGTAATAAGTTTCATAAAAAAATTAGCTGTATTTCAGATCCATTACTATCATAGCAATTGAACCTGTCATACAGCTGAAACGAACCTTAAATTAATCTTAAATTATTGGGATTGTTATCTTGAAATTACAGCCTTTGTTGCCGTCTTCACACAAAATCAGATTCCCTCCATGCGCCTGTGAAATTTTTTTGGCAATGGAAAGTCCAAGCCCGCTGCCGCCAGTTTGGGAATTGCGTGAATCATCCACACGCACAAAGGGCTTGAAAATATCATGTACGAGATGTGAGGGAATGCCGACTCCGTCATCGTTGAAGTAAATTACAACCGTCTTGTTTTGAACCGTCAGGCTGACGGAAATGGTTGTACCCTTTGGATTATACCGCACAGCGTTGTCCGTAAGATTTTGAATGATGCGCCCAAAGTGGCCGGTGTCCAGCATAACGTAAATACTGTCCTCAGGAATATTGAATTCATATTTAAAATTAGTGCTTTCCAACTGAGGCACAATCTCAGCGCATATCTGTCGCAGAGTTTCACAGATGTCTGTTTTAACCGGCTTTAATGCAAAATCAGGGCTATCCATTTTGGATAGCTCAAACAGTTCGTTGAGCAGTCGGTTTGCACGCTGACTGTTTTGATGAATTACTGTCAGTTCCGGTGATTCTGATTTTTGACAAAGCATCTCGGCATAACCTTGTATACTTGAAAGGGGATTCTTAAGGTCGTGAGAAATGTCGAGAATCAACCTTCTCCTATCCTCCTCCGACTTTTGGCGCAGGGCGATCTCATATTCAATACGTGCAGCCATTTCGTTAAAAGTATTCTGCAATTCGGCAAATTCGTTTTTCAGGCGCAAATCTACCCGTGCGGAATAATCGCCCTCCCGTAAAAGCCTGGTGCCGTCGCAGAGTTTCTTCAGGGGCACCGTAATCCTTGCAGCAGTAATCCTTGAATAGATAAAAGTGAAAAGTGCAAGAATGAGCAAATAGCTCAGCACCACAAAGGCAATTGCTCCGGCTGCCTGTTTGAAATCGCCGGTGGAAGCATCTTTATTATGTACCAGCTTAAAATCAAGGCGTATTGAGGTCGGGAAGGTAACAATCAACCAAAACTCACCTTTTGGTTGATAAATAATATCATAATGGTAAGGCTTGCTCTTACTTTCTGTTAAAAACGTGGTAAAATCCTGGATGGTCAGTTGATCTTTTCCGATGGTGTCGACCCCGTGCGAATAAACAACACGGTATTCCTTGTCAACAATTTGAACGCCACCGCCGTTCTCCACGACAGCGGATGCATCGATTTGCCTATAATCTTCTTTGATGATTTCACTCGCGGAAAACTGACTTTTCACAAGAGAACCGGAAATAAATATGCTCACAACGGATAACAATACAAACGCAAGGACTGTAGCAAGGATTGTCAGTAAAAAGATTACCCAGAAATTTCTTAAGATTTGACTTGATAATTTACTTTTCATGGCTTCTCACCGAGATAATGCAGTTTATATCCGATACCGCGAATGGTTTTCAGGTATTTTGGCTTCTGCGGATCATCCTCAATGCGGCTGCGGATACGACTGATATGCACCATGATGGTATTGTCATCGTAATAGAAATCTTCCTCCCATACGGCATGGTATAGCTGTCGCTTAGTAAAAACCCGCTCCGGATTTTCCACGAAATACAAAAGGAGTTTATATTCCTTCGCACCAAGCTCGATGGGTTTTCCGTCTTTAAAGGCGCAGCATTTTTCTCTATCCATCGACAAATTCCCATATGTAACGGTAGTAACGGATTTTTCTCTCGGCGTCAGATATTCGTTGCTGCGGCGCAGCTGCGCGCCTACACGCGCAATCAGCTCGGAGACCGAGAAGGGCTTTGAGAGATAATCATCTGCGCCGAGTCCCAACCCAAGCACCTTGTCCATATCGTCAGTCCTCGCAGTCAACATGATGACAGGAATAGTGTTGTATTCCCGTATTTTGCGCAGAAGATTGAAGCCATCCATAATCGGCATCATTACGTCGAGAATAGCCAGATGTATGTCCTCAGACAATAGCAAATCGAGCGCTTCTTTGCCGTTCTGTGCTGATAGAACGGTGTATCCGTTTTCTTCAAGGTTTATTTTAATCAGGTTTCGAATGTCAGCCTCGTCGTCTGCGATTAGTATTTTCATATAGTTTTTAGCACCTCCCGCTCATAATGCTCTGTTATTTATCGTGTTAACAAAACGGCTGCAATCTTCGTGAACGTATATCATTTTAAATGTTCATATATCATCTTAGATATTCATCAAAGAAGGCAAGGCTCTTTTGGTTTATTAACTTCAGAGTATCGTATCCTGATTTTTTATACCCCCCGCCAAGCAACGCACATAAAATTGGCGATGTCCTGACTAAATCTGTCAATGTATAATGGTTACTGCCTTCTATGTAATAATACCCAATGTTTCCTTGATTGAACAAATGATTTTTGTTCTGTACATATTTGTTGTCAGTTGTAATCAAAGGATAACCGCTGTCACTATAGATGTTCATAACTGCACACCGGTAGGGTTCTGTATTCCATGTAAATTCATTTCCATCAACACCCGTAATATCGCACATATAGGGAGACTCTAACGCAATCACCGCATTAATTTCGCTACGTTGTCTCGCAACCCCGAGTGCAGCAGATCCGCCGAGGGAATGCCCAGCAACACCGATTCTATTTGCATCAATTAGTTGATAGAACGAATTACTTTCATTCATGGCTTTTTCAATGAATGTATCAATCACAAAATTAATATCATCGGTACGAAGCTTCATCCACCTTTGAAAACACGCATAAGAATTTTCTATGTCCAAATGGGAATCTTCCTCATTAAGTTCTTTAATATATTCAAAATCGATATGTATTTTCTCCCGATCTATTTCCGTATTGAACGCATGATAGGTATGGTCGATGCTGGCAACCACATAGCCATGGCTTGCAAGTTCTTTATAAAGTGAAAGATTGCTTGTTTTAGTTGAAATACCTCCGTGGGAAAATACAATCAAAGGACAGGAATTGCTTACAATTTCGTCATCACGTGGATAATAAACAAGCACAGACATTTTCCGATGACTGCCATCGGTTTTATGCTCATCAATGCGTGATTTATCAGTCAATTCCAGTATACTAAAAGTATAAGAGTATTCCCCTGTGGTTTGAATGCTTTTTAAATTGGGAAACAAGACAACTGTGCATGTTATAAAAACAATGATAATAGTAGCAAACACATTTATAGTTCTTTTTAACCGGCCCTTTTTTATTAGTTTTCGTTTTACAGGTATAATCAGAAAACCAATTAAAATAAACAACAAAGCAATTAAAAGATAGTTATAAAATGCCATAAAAACCCCCGTGATTTCTACAGGTAGATTGTAGAAATAAAACCAAATAATCTCATTCAATATGTTTATCCGCCGAAAATATCCAACCTGACCACACAACCTCAAAAACTTCCGAAAAAACATCTAACCTGACCACTCGCGAACGCTGACATCTAACCCGACCACTCGCGGAACACTGACATCTAACCTGACCACTTGACTATTAAAAACCGTCTTTATTGACTTGTTTCCCCGAACCGAAAAAAATCATGTTTTTCGCTCGATGGGTTTTGTACCCATGTGTGCTAAAAGCATTGATATATAAGGGTTTTCAGCCCAATCAATTTTTTGTGCGTGACATCAATACCACCGTCTCAACATGTGCTGTTCTAGGGAACATATCCATTAACTTTGCTTTCTTTACTTCATATCCTCTTTCTATAAATACCTTTAAATCCCTAGCCAATGTTACTGGGTTACATGATACATATACAAAAGTATCAGGATTAAAATCTATAATTTTATTTATAGCCTTAGGATGTATGCCATCTCTTGGTGGATCTATTATTATTAAATCAGGCTTTTCATGTAAATCATCTACTGCCTTTAATACATCACCTGCAATGAATTCAACATTATCAAGATTGTTTAACTTAGCATTTTCTTTAGCCATTTCTACTGCTTCTTCCACTATTTCAATACCAATTACCTTTTTTGCTACAGGTGCCATAATTTGAGCTATGGTACCTGTACCAGAATAGAGGTCAAATACCACCTTATCATCTATATCACCAGCAAACTCTCTAGCAATTGAGTATAACTTCTCTGCTCCCAAGCTATTAGTTTGGAAGAAAGAAAATGGTGAAATCTTAAACTTAAGACCTAGAATTTCCTCTACAATGTAATCCCTACCATAAAGCAAATCAATTCTATCAGCCTTTACAACATCGCTTAATCCATCATTAATTGTATGAAGAATACCTTTTATTTCTCCATCAATTTCTAGATTAAGAAGCATTTCTTTAAACTCTTCCCTATTTATCTCCTGTTGACTTGTAGTTACCAAATTAACTAGGACCTCTCCTGTTGAAAGAGCTTTTCGAATTACTAAGTGTCTAAGTACTCCACTATGCTGTCTTGTATTATAAAAAGGTAAGTCCTTTTCCTCAAAATACTTTCTAATAGTTTCCCTAATTAAGGTAAAGTCCTTATCTACTATATTACAATCTGTGGTATTTACGGTCTCATAAAACCTTCCCTTTATATGAAGACCAAGGGATAATGGTCCACCCTTTTCCTCATCACCAAAGGTATATTCCATCTTATTTCTATAAGTACCCTCAATAGGACTTGGCTCTATTCCTAAGAGATTAATATCTAAGCCTTCTTTTTCAAATAGTTCCCTTACCTGCTTTTCTTTTAGCTTTAACTCTTCCTCATAGGATAGAGTCTGATATGCACAACCTCCGCAAATACCAAAGTGTTTACACCTAGATTCCCCTTCTAAAGGTGATTTTTCTAATACTTCAATTAATTTTGCTTCAATTACTCCTTTTCTCTTCTTGCTTACTCTTGCCTTAACCTTTTGACCTTCAATTCCACCCTTAAATTTAACAATATGGCCATCGTATGTTCCTTTACCCTTGTTAGGAAATTCCACCTTATCTATAATGAATTCTATAACATCGTTTCTCTTTACCATGATTTACCTCCTATAAGCATAGCGCTTACTCGAATTTTAAACAAAAAAGAAGACTTGAAATGCTGTCAATCTTAACATTCCGTGTCTTCTCTAAATTATACAGAAAAATATTTTATAAGGCAACTTAATCAATAGGCACTCAGACAGCTGACCTTATTTTTCCCTCTACTCTTCGAAATATATAATCTTTTATCAGCTTTATCTATCATATCAATAAAATCATAGGATTCATCAAAAGTAGAAACTCCAATACTTGCTGTTACTTTAACTTGGATCCCCATATAATTTGCTCTTGAATTCTCTATGTTTTTTCGTATCTTTTCCGCTATTTCGATTGCATCGTCTAAATCGGTATCATATACTAGTACTGCGAACTCATCGCCTCCATATCTACAGCAGGTGTCACTTGAACGAACGCTATTTCTAATTATATTGGATATATGTCTTATCATATAGTCTCCCATTAGATGTCCATATGTATCATTTACATCTTTAAAATTATCAATATCAAATAATATCAATGAAAAGCTATTATTTTGACCTTTAATCCTTCTCCTTTTATAAATTTCAAAGGAACTTTTCATTACATCAAAATAATGCCCCTTATTATACAATCCTGATAGGGTATCCTTAGATGATAATGCCTTTAGTTTTAAATTTGCAGCTTTTAATTTAGCATTTACTTTTTTTAGTTCTTCTTCAGTTTCTTTTAAAGTTGTGATATCCTTAGAAGTTCCCCATGTCCCAACAATGTTTCCATTAGTATCATATAAAGGATATTTTGAAGCAGATAGCCACATTTTCTTACCGTCTTCTCTTCTTAATTCTTCTATAATATCTGTCACTGGAACTCCAGTAGCCATAATTTCTTGTTCAATCTTTAACGCTTTTCTAGCAAATTCTTCGGGAAAAAAATCAAAATCAGTTTTCCCAATAGCATCAGCAGGATCATCAAGTCCCCATAGCTTTGCATGAGCCTTACTAGACAAAATAATTCTGGAATTTATATCTTTAAAATATATTGTATCGTAAGACATATTCATAATAGTGTTAATAATTAGTGTTTCTTTGATATTTAAAGTAATCATGTTATTCATAACACTTCTCCAATATAAAGATACATTTTTTTCCTACTATATATATGGTATCAAACGTTTCCATTTTAGTCAACTTTCTAAATTTTATAAATATTTTGAGTTAATGGCTTAAAAGTGATAAAATAGTAACAAAAGGGGGGGAATAATATGGTAATATTAAAGAATTATATGGAAGATGTTGTTTTAAATATAATGGATTCTGTGCTTAAAGATATGGAAATATGTAAATGCGAAAAGTGTAAGATGGATATTGCCGCTCTTGCTCTTAATAATTTGCCAACTAAATATGTTGTTAGCGAAAAAGGTCAATTATATTCAAAATTACATATACTAAGAAAACAGTTTGAGGTAGATGCAATAACAGAAATAACTAAAGCTGCTGTTTTAGTTAGCAAAAGCCCTCAACATTAATTCTGCAATTTGCTTTATAATTTAGATTGTGTTATACTAAATAACTAAATACAAGTATATACTACAAATTATCGCTGAATTCTTATTTTTAAGAAGCGGGGGAACCAATTTTTTGGGGTGAATCAAAACGAAGGATACCCTTTATCCTAACCCGACAGCTAACCTCGTAAGCGTAAAGGGGAGTTGTATAATGCTATTAAAGCTATGGAACTCCATAGCTTTTTTTGCGTTCTTTTTTGGAAATAATAGCATTATAAAGAAAAAAGTGGGAAACACAAAAATAAAGGAAGGTGATTAGATGAAAAAATTTATTTGCACATTATTGATAATTCTCCTTATTATAGGTACTACAGTTGCACATTCCAGCAATAAAAATGACTACTCAGGCAATGAAATTATCTTTGCAGACGCTGGCTGGGATAGTGTTAAATTTCATAATGCAGTGGCAGGATTAATAGCCGAAGTGCTATATGGATATACCTGGAGAGAGGTTCCAGGGTCATCAGCAGTACTACATGAAGGTTTAATAAATGGTGAAGTTGACATTCATATGGAAGAATGGACTGACAATATAGCCACTTATGAAGGTGATCTTGAATCAGGAAAGTTAGTTGAACTAGGTATTAATTTTGATGATAACTTTCAAGGTCTTTATGTCCCAAGATATGTTATAGAGGGAGATCCTGAAAGAGGGATTGAGCCAATGGCCCCAGATTTAAAATATGTTTGGGATTTAAAGAACTATCATAATGTGTTCCAAGATGCAGAAAACCCTAATATGGGTAGAATCTATGGTGGAATACCTGGATGGGAAGTAGATACTATACTTTATAACAAATATTTGCATTATGATTTAGATGATAACTTTATATATTTTAGACCAGGTTCAGATGCTGCTTTAGCTTCAGCTATAACTTCCGCTTATGAAAGAGGAGAGCCAATAGTGGCTTACTATTGGGAACCAACATGGCTATTAGGTAAGCTAGATATGGTACTTTTGCAGGATGAACCATATATTGATGATACAGCATTTAAGGAAGGTAAAACTGAACTGCCTCCTGTTGAAGTAACAATAGCAGTTAGCAATAATTTTTATAAAAACAATCCAGAAATGGTTAATTTCCTAAGCAAATATAAAACTTCCAGCTCCTTAACTTCAAAGGCTCTAGCATATATGCAAGACACAGGAGCGGATTATGAAGAAACAGCCAAATGGTTCCTACAAGAACATGATAATTTAATCGATGAGTGGTTAAACGAAGAAGATGCTAAAATTATAAGAACCTACCTGGCTGGCAATGAAGTACAAGATAGTGCAACGTGGCTTTATGAAATTCCTTTTAAAATACCACTAGATTTAAATAAAATTGATGAATCTATCAGAGCATTTAGTGTCAAATATGATTCATTTTTTAATAGTATAAGATTGGTCTTAGGCAATCTTGTTAGTATAATATACAACATTCTCGCTTTCATTCCTTGGTTTATATTCTTAATTGTAGTATTTCTATTGGGATGGAGAATGAGTAACAGTATAGGAAAAGGAATTTTATATGCAATATTACTATTGCTAATTGGAGTAGTAGGCTTTTGGAGCCACATGATTCAAACATTATCTATCGTGATAGCTTCTGTTGTTATTTCATTGCTTTTTGGATTCCCAATAGGTGTGTTTTTATCGACAAGTGATAAAGCAGATAGAATCATGCGGCCAATATTAGATACAATGCAAACAATGCCTGTCTTTGTATATTTAATCCCAGCATTATTATTCTTTGGATTAGGTAATCCTCCGGCTGTTATAGCTACTACTATTTATGCCATAGTTCCAATAATTAGACTAACAAATCACGGAATCAGACAGATAGAAGAAGAATTAATAGAGGCAAGTATTGCTTTCGGTTCAACAAAACTTCAATCCTTAATAAAAGTACAGATACCCCAAGCTTTACCAACAATTATGGCAGGAGTCAATCAAACTCTTATGATGGCCATGAGTATGGTAGTAACTACATCTATGATAGGTGCTACTGGGCTAGGTATGGAAGTACTTATAGGAGTAAATCGTATCGAAATTGGAAGAGGTCTTATTTCAGGAATTGCAGTAGTCATTATCGCTGTAATACTGGATAGAATAACTCAGGGATTAGTTAAGAGAAGCGAGGTGAACAACAGTGGCAAATAATGAAACAATATTGAGTGTAAGAAATCTATATAAAATTTATGGACCGGAAAAAAATAGAGCAATTAAGCTTAAACAAAGTGGTGCAGATAAAAATTCAATCTACAAGAAAACAGGTTCAACTATAGCTCTATGGGATATTAATTTAGATATTAAGAAAGGTGAAATATTTGTAATTATTGGTTTGTCAGGTTCTGGAAAATCCACTTTAGTACGTTGTTTTAACTTGTTAAACAAACCAACAAAGGGACAAATACTATTTAAAGGAAAAAGTATTAATAAGTTTAACAATAATGAACTGTTAGATTATAGAAGAAATAAGATATCTATGGTATTTCAAAATTTTGGACTTATGTCCCACAGAAATGTAATAAGCAATGTTGAATATGGCCTGGAAGTAAAGGGTGTATCAAAGGAAGAACGTTATAATAAGGCTAAAGAAATGATACAAATGGTCGGTCTTGAAGGCTATGAAAACGAACCTATATCAAGCTTATCAGGAGGTATGAAGCAACGGGTAGGTATTGCTAGGGCATTGGCAAATGACCCTGAAATACTCCTTATGGATGAGCCTTTTTCGGCACTAGATCCCTTAGTTAGAAAGGATATGCAATTTGAATTGCTGTCAATTCAGAGAAAGTTAGATAAAACAATAATATTTATTACCCATGATATAAATGAGGCCTTTAAGTTAGGTGATAAAGTTGCCATAATGAAGGACGGAGAACTTATACAAGTAGCTACACCCGAAGAAATGAGTTCAAACCCTGCAACTGACTATGTTAGACAATTTATAGATAGTGCGGACAAAACCCAAGTTATAAGCGTTAAGAATGTAATGTCTACTCCTAATAGCATTATAAGACTTAAGGATACGCCTAATTATGCAATTAATATGATGCGAGCAAATAAGGTCTCTACTGCTTATGTGGTAAGAGAGAAAATGCAGTTTGAAGGTGTTGTTACTATTGATGATGCAATTCGAGCAAATAAAGAAAAATTATCAATTTCTGATATTCTAATAAAGGATGTAGATACTACAACAACAGACACTCTAATAACTGATATTATAGATATTGCTGCTAAAACAAAATACCCAATTGCAGTAATAGACGAAACAGATAAAAGCCTAAAGGGCATTGTTACAAAAGCAGACGTTTTATCTTCAATACATTAATAAAGTGGCAAGTTAAGTATGATATGATACTTAACTTGCCACTTTTTCTCATCTCAATTCTTCAATGTAATTACCTTTCCACCTATTTCTTCAACAAAAGCACTGTCGTGGGTTACAATTATTATTGCTATACCCTGAGCGGCTAATTCTTTAATAATCTTAGAAATCTGTCCCATAGTTTCTTCGTCTAAAGCAGAAGTTGGTTCATCAAAACAGAGGATAGATGGGCTTAACATACAAGCTCTAGCTATGGCTACTCTCTGTTTTTGACCACCTGATAGTTGATATGGATAATTATCTGATTTAGTACTCAAGTCCAATTTCAATATTAATTCATCAGCCTTTTTTTCAATTTCATCATTTGATAATTTTTTTAGAAATTTTGGTGCTAATAATAGATTTTCTTTTACTGTCATATGAGGAAATAGATTGAAACTTTGAAAAACAAATCCTATGTCCTGCCTAATCACTTTTAATTCTTGTTGAGAGGCATAATTTACTTTGCCATTTACTTCTTTACAAAGATATCTATTATTTATTTTAATAGAACCCTTATCTAGTGTTTCTAAGTTGTTTAAACATCTGAGTAGTGTTGTTTTGCCTTGTCCAGATTTGCCCCTTATACAAAGAATTTCTCCTTTTTCTAAAGCAAATGATATATCACTAAAAACATTTGTATCACCATATGATTTGCTTAAATTCTCTACAACTAATGTCATAATTCTCTCCTATCTATAGTAACTAAATTTACTTTCAAAATTATCCAATAGCTTTGTAAGTATTGCAGTAATTAGCAAATACACTATTCCTACAAAAATATAAGGTATAAAGGTTGAATAAGTATTAGAAACTGATTTTGCAGCCTTTAGTATATCTGCTACCCCTAGTATATATACTAGTGATGTATCTTTAACTAATGTGATAACTTCATTTCCAATGGAAGGCATTACATTTTTAACAACTTGAGGTAGTATAACCTTCATAAATGTGAATCTCTTACTTAAACTGAGGACTTGGCAAGCCTCAAATTGTCCTATATCAATAGAACCTATACCTCCTCTAAATATTTCCGCTAAGTAAGCAGTATAATTTAGTACAAAGGCTATTATTATTGCTTGGTATCTTCCAAAAGCAAATCCTATTAGTGGAATATAATGAAAGCCAAAGAATATAAACATCAATTGCAATAGAAGAGGAGTTCCTCTCATTATGTAAATATATATACCTGTAATCTTTGCTATAATTTTATTCTTAGACATTCTTAACTTTGCAACTATGATTGATAATGGTATCGAAATTACTAATGTAGCTAAAAACACACCTATTGTTATTCTTAAACCTTCTATTGTCATGGGTATCAACATATTAAAAACATTCATTACTTTGACCTCTTTCTAAATTATCTAGTTTGCTGAAAACCACTTTGAATAAATTTCGTCATAGGTTCCATCTTCTTTAATATCTTTAAGTGTGTTGTTCAATCTTTCTAATAATTCTGGATCCTCTTTTCTTACACCTACTCCAAATTCTTCAAGACCAAGATTTTCTTCTAGGATCTTGTATTTTTCTTCTCCTTTATTCTTCATATAATACCTTGCCAATACTTCATCAGCTATAACTATATCACTTCTTCCTGCCTCAAGGTCATTAAATACTTCGTTATATGTTGGAAACTCAACAAGTTCTCCATTCTTAAAGGATTCTACTAATCCTGGTTGGGCGTAGGCTGCATCTACTGCACTTGATTCGCCCTGAGTGGAAACTACTTTCCCAGCCATATCTTCAATAGAATTAAATTCTGAATTAGCTAAAGTTACAAGAAGCTGACTATATTCTAAATATGGTTCTGAAAAGTTTACTTTTTCTTTTCTTTCCTCAGTTATTGTATAACCATTCCATATAAAATCTATGTTTCCCGTATTTAATTCAGTTTCCTTCATTGACCAATCGATAGGTTGAAATTTAAATGTAATTCCCCATCTCTTTGCTACTTCATTGGCTAAGTCAATGTCAAATCCAACTAGATTTCCATTGTCATCCCTAAATCCCATTGGTGCAAAAGTATCATCAAGTCCTACAATATAAGTATCTTTTTCTACACATTCAGGTGACTGGCCACTGCTTGTCCCTACTTCTGATGAACAACCTGATAATAAACTTGCTATAATTGTCATTAGTAATAATAGTTTGAAAGATCTTTTATTAAATATTTTCATTTTCAATACTCTCTCCTTTTTCACAATTTTAAATTTAAGATCTAGGCTATGTTAGCTAAATCTGATCAACCATCAATTTGTTGAAAAACATTCAACAAATTGTGTTGCTCATTAAGTCGGCTCCGTTAACTAAATCCAAGATTTAGACTTCGCGACATCTGACCTACCATCGATTTGCAAAAGTCGCAAATCGGGTTAGGTCATAAAAAACTCCCGTCTTCTAGCATATTGCTTGCTAGAGGACGAGAGTATTATTCACGTGGTTCCACCTCTATTTATTGATGCCTCGCGACATCAAACTCTTTAGGTACTAACATACCCTAGCACTGTATCGGGTGCTCCCGAATCAACTACTCCCTATAGGTTTCGTAGGAATTGCTCAAAGATGTGTTCAATATACGATATTTATGCATTTTCACCAGCCATGCACTCTCTACAAAATATTAATATATTTACTATTTCTTCTCATCGCATTAATATATCAATTTAATTATTTAACACTTTACCACGATAATTAGTTTTTGTAAAGTACTTTATATTAAAATAATATTTCATTATTTTTTTAATAGGTTTTCTTAAAATAACAAAAAAGCAATTCCTAGTTAAATTGTAGGATTGAATTTTTCTTATAATAGGATATAATATAAATGACATATGTCATAAAAGACATAAAACTATGTTAATAAAGGAGTCCATATGAGTAAGAAACTATTAAGTATACGTAATTTAAAAGTAAATATAGAAGATAAAGAAATTTTAAAGGGATTAGACCTAAATATCGGACACGGGGAAATCCACATTATAATGGGACCTAATGGTGGAGGTAAGTCCACATTAGCCTATACATTAATGGGGCACCCTAGATATGAAATTACAGACGGTGAAATAAAATTTGAAGATCAATTAATAAATGATTTAAGCGCTGACAAAAAAGCTAAAAAAGGGATTTTTTTATCCTTCCAATATCCTGAGGAAATACCTGGTGTTACAGTTGAAGAATTTCTTCGTACTGCCAAATCCTCTATTACTGGAGAACAGCAAAGAATAATACCTTTTAGAAAGTTGCTAAAGGAAAAAATGGAACTTTTAGAAATGAAGGAAGAGTATGCAAATAGATATTTAAATCTAGGATTTTCAGGAGGAGAAAAAAAGAAAAACGAAATTCTTCAAATGTCAATTCTAGAGCCAAAGCTTGCAATTTTAGATGAAACGGATTCTGGCCTTGATGTGGATGCTATTAGAATTGTAGCTGAAGGTGTTAAAAGATTACACAATGAAAACAATTCTGTTCTAGTTATTACACATTATCATAAATTATTAGATTACTTGGAACCAGACTTTGTTCATATTCTTCTCGATGGCAAGATAGTAAAAACTGGTGGGATAGAATTAGCAAAGGAAATAGACAAAAAAGGATACGAAAATATTAGACAAGAATTTGCTAATAAGTAGAGGTGAAGAATATGGAAAGAAAGAAGACTTTTATAGATGATATAGATAGAGGAATTTATGATATTAAAAATGAGTTCACCTACAAATATAAAGCAGAAAAAGGTCTTACCCCTGATATAATCATAGAAATCTCTAAGGAAAAAAACGAGCCTCAATGGATGACGGATTTTAGATTAAAATCCTTAGAAATTTATAATAGTAAGCCAATGCCTACATGGGGTGCAGATTTAAGTGACCTAAATTTAGATGAAATCATAACTTATATAAGACCTAATGCAGATATGAAGACTCGTTGGGAAGATGTTCCTGAGGAAATTAAAGATACCTTTGAAAGGTTGGGACTTCCTCAAGCAGAAAGAGAAAGTCTTGCTGGTGTTGGAGCTCAATACGACTCTGAAGTTGTATACCATAATATAAGGCAGGAACTTGTAGACCAAGGTGTTATATATACAGATATGGAAACTGCTCTTAGGGATTATGAAGATGTAATAAAGGAATACTTTATGAAGCTAGTCCCTCCTACTGATCATAAATTTGCGGCATTACACGGAGCTGTTTGGTCAGGTGGATCCTTTGTTTATGTACCAGAAGGTGTTAATGTAGATATTCCACTTCAATCCTACTTTAGATTAAATGCACCAGGCGCAGGTCAATTTGAACATACCTTAATAATAGTAGAAAAAGGAGCTTTTCTTCATTTTATCGAAGGTTGCTCTGCGCCTAAATATAAGGTAAACAACTTACATGCAGGTTGTGTGGAACTATACGTTAAAGAAAATGCAAGGCTTAGATACAGTACCATAGAAAACTGGTCTAAGAATATGTATAACTTAAATACAAAGAGATGCGTAGTAGATAAAAATGGAAGTATAGAATGGGTTTCAGGTTCCTTCGGTTCTAGAGTATCCATGCTATATCCTATGAGTATTTTAAGAGGAGAAGGAGCTAAATCAGAATTCACAGGTATTACCTTTGCGTCCAAGGGACAATATTTAGACACTGGGACAAAGGTAGTCCACGCAGCACCTTATACAACATCTACGGTTAATTCTAAATCCATTTCTAAAGATGGTGGACACGCCTTCTATAGGGGGTTATTAAAGGTTGCACCTAATGCTCATAATTGTAAGGCAACTATATCCTGTGAATCACTTATGCTTGATAATGATTCAAAGTCAGACACTCTCCCTATAATATCCTTGGATAATGACAATATAGATATTGGACACGAAGCAAAGATAGGTAGAATTAGCGATGAAGCAATATTCTACCTAATGAGTAGAGGTATAAGCGAAGAGGAAGCTAAGGCAATGATTGTAAGAGGCTTTGTAGAACCAATTACAAAGGAACTACCATTAGAATACGCTGTAGAATTAAATAATTTAATAAACATTGAGCTTGAAGGCTCTATCGGATAGGAGGGAAATTAGGATGGTAAAATGGAAAAGAATTGGAATGGACCTTACATTTCCTAATGTTCCTAAGTACACAAAGGACTTTATAAATGATATGGGTCAACCCTTAAATATTAAAATATACGAACCAAGTGATGATATATCACCCCAAGGCTTTCTTGGACTAGGCAATGAATTTCTTGAACATATAGACAACAATTATAATTCTGGCTTTACCCTCCATGTTCGAAGAAGGGATAAGATTAGAGAACCAATAAGAGTCGAATATATAATGAATGATGAAAATCCAACTGTTGTTGATAAAAATATCATTAAAGTAGACGAGGATAGTGAAGTTACAGTTATTATAGATTATAAAACTATTTCTGATACTAAGGCCTTTCATAACGGTATAACAAAAGTATATGCTAAGGAAAATTCTATAGTTAACATCATTAAAATTCAAAGAATGAATGAAAGCTCTTTTAACTTTGACTCAAATGTTGCCATTGTAGAAGGACGAGGAAAAGTTAACTGGATTTCAGTTGAATTAGGAAGCAGTATCAGTGGTGCTAACTATACCACATTTTTAGATGGAGAAGCAAGCGAGGGTTATCTTTCTTCAATTTATTTTGGAGATGGAAATCGTAAGATGGATATTAGCTATTCAATGATCCATAGAGGCCCTCGAAGTATAAGCAATATTGATACCAAAGGAGTCTTAATGAATGAGGCAAGAAAAGTATTTAGAGGAAACCTTGACTTTAAGAAAGGAGCAAGAAGGGCTAAAGGTAATGAAGAAGAATACGTAATATTACTAGACCCTAAGGTAAAATCAGATTCAATACCAGGTTTATTCTGTGAAGAGGACGATGTAGAAGGCAATCACGCTGCCAGTGCAGGACAACTTGATAAAAATAAACTATTCTATTTAATGAGCAGAGGTTTAAGTGAAAGAGATGCTAAGAAATTAATTGTGGAGGCATCATTTAGACCTATTATTGATAGTATTCCTTCTGATGAACTTAGAGAAGAAATAAATCTAGAGGTTGAGAGGAGATTTGCAAATGTCTAATTTAAATCTTGAAAAGATAATAAAAGACTTTCCAGTATTAAGCCAAAACTTTAATGGAAAGAGACTAGCTTATTTAGATAACGGCGCTACTACACAAAAACCTTCTCAAGTTATTAATGCAATGAGTGAATATAATAAGCATTCTCATGGTAATCCCCATAGAGGTGCTCACCAATTAAGTATTAAAGCAACTGAAGAATATGATCTTGCAAAAGAAGTTGTTCGTCAATTTATTAATGCTAAATCAATAGAGGAGATAATATTTACTAAAGGTGCAACAGAAAGCTTAAACTTAGTAGCTCAGTCCTATGGTTTAGATAATATAAAAGAAAATGATGAAATAGTAATAGCTATTTCAGAGCATCATAGTAATATTCTGCCATGGCAAAGAGTTGCAAGACTTAGAGGCGCCAAACTAAAGTACCTTTATTTAAATGCGGAAGGCAGAATAACTCCTGAAGAAATTGTAAATAAAATTTCTAAGAATACTAAAATTGTAAGTATAGCCCAAATGTCAAATGTTTTAGGAACTATTAATCCAATTAAGGAAATTGTTGATTATGCGCATAAAATAGGTGCGATTGTAATAGTCGATGGAGCTCAAAGCGCTCCTCATATGAAAATAGATGTACAAAAGCTTGGTGCAGACTTTTTTGTATTTTCAGGCCATAAACTTATGGGACCAATGGGTATCGGCGTATTATATGGTAAAAAAGAGCTATTGGAAAAGATGTCTCCTTATCTATTAGGAGGAGATATGATAGAATATGTAACTGAACAGGATGCTACTTTTGCTCCACTTCCATTTAAATTTGAAGCTGGAACACAAAATGTTGAGGGAGCCATTGGCTTAAAAGCAGCTATTAACTATATACAACAAATTGGTATTGATAATATTACTGAGCATGAGAGAAAATTGACTGAATACACAATGGATAAATTACTAAGCATCCCCTACATTAAAATACAAGGACCTAAAAATATGGACAATAAAGGTGGAATCATATCCTTTACGGTAGATGATGTACACCCTCATGATGTTGCTACTATATTGGACTCCTATGGTGTTGCCATTAGATCAGGGCACCATTGTGCACAACCATTGATGAAATACTTAAACTTACCTGCAACATCTAGAATAAGCTTCTATCTATACAACAGTATGGAAGATGTAGAACAATTGATTTACGCTATAAAAAATATTAGGAAGTGGTTAGGCTATGCATCTTGATGAAATATATACTCAACTAATAATGGAACATAATAAAAGCAGTCACAATAAAAGACATTTGAATAACCCAAACATTGCTGAAAGGGGACATAATCCAAGCTGTGGTGATGACATAACTTTAGAATTGAAATTTAATAACAATATTATTGAAGATGCTTCTTTTGTAGGTCATGGATGTGCCATATCTCAAGCCTCAACTTCAATTATGATAGATTTAATAAAAGGTATTTCTATTGAGGAAGCACTAAAGCTAGTTGAGACCTTCATAGGGATGATAAAAAAAGAAATAACAGATGATAATGAACTTGAAATATTAGAAGATGCTGTTGCACTTAAGAACATATCAAATATGCCTGCAAGGGTTAAGTGTGCAGTTCTAGCTTGGCATACTTTAAAAGAAGCTATAGCTAAGCAAAATGTTCAGTAGTATTCACACCAAATATATCTAATAATGTAATAAATTGATCACTTAGGAACTAGGACTTATCTGCAGAAAATCTGCAGATGGGTCTTTTTTGAAATAACCACCAAGAAAATAGGTATACATATGAATTTATTCGAATTGTTTATAATTGCGATTAGTGTATCAATGGATGCATTTGCTGCAGCAATATGCAAGGGATTATCAATTTATAGAATCAATTTAGAAAGCGCTGGAAACAATATATATTATCAAAAATAAAGTAGGTACTGAATATAAACTTCCGTACCTACTTCACTTTGATTTAGAGACTCGCATAACTTACGCTACTATAATTATTAAATTTAGAAGTTCGTATCGTATGGCCATGGTTGTCCACCACTTATACAACCACCGTCTACACGATATTCACACCCAGTAATGTATGAAGATGCATCCGATGCAAGTAAAAGGCAAACTCCTACAATGTCCTCAGGATATCCTGGTCTATTCAACGCTATTCGCTCAAGTAAATATTTAGACCTTTCAGGATGCTCCCAAGTTACTTTAGTTAAATCTGTTTTTATATGACCCGGACTTACACAGTTAGCACGAATATTATACTTTGCCCACTCAACAGACATAGACTTTGTTAGAGATACAACACCAGATTTTGTGGCTCCATAAACAGAGCAACCACCTAAAACCCATCCAGTATTATGGGAACCAATATTTATTATGCTTCCTGCATTTTGTTTTTTCATATAATGGGCTACGGCTTGAGAGGTGAAAAATACACCTTTAAGATTAACGTTCATAATCCTATCATAGGTCGCTTCATCAACATCTGCAAGACCCTCTCGTTTATTGATTCCTGCGCAGTTCACTAATACATCTATTCTACCGTTAATTCCTGCTACCTCATCAACACATTTACGGATATTTTCCATATTAGTAACATCTAATAAAAAGCTAGAAGCTTTACCATTTTCATCCTCAATTCTCTTCTGTACTTTATTTAACTGTTCCATATTTATATCGCACAATGCTACATGGGCCCCAGCCTTTGCCATACCTAGGGCAACTTCGCTTCCAATACCTCCCCCGGCACCTGTAAACATAACAACTTTATCTTTCAAAGAAAACATTTGCTCTAAATATGAATTTTTACTCATTTTTATTCCCCTCTTGAAGCTAATTTTTTAATTTAGCCTTTAATATGATTCGTACATCTTTTTAATAGCATTTACAACTGTATCTTTAGTTAATTTGTAATGTTCAAGTAGTTCAAGGTAATTATGTGCACTACAACCAAAGACATCCTCTATCCCAATAAATTCAATAGGCTTGCAGGATTTACAAAGTGCTTCTGCAATAGCCCCTCCTAATCCACCTATAATACTATGTTCTTCTGCTGTTATAACTGCTTTACAGTCTTTTGCTAATTCAACAATCTTTTTATTGTTAAGTGGCTTTATTGTACTTACATTTACTACCTTTACAGATATGCTATCTTTTAACTCCTCTGCTGCCTTAAGTGCAAGTCCCACCATATATCCCGTAGCAAAAATTACTATATCTTTACCTTCTCTAAGTACAGTAGGCTCACCAATTATAAATGGCTTGTCCGCATCTGTTACATTTTCGTAATCATTTCTATTTAATCTCATATAAACTGGACCATGGTAGTTTGCAATAGCTTTTGTTGCTTGAACAGTTTCATTGGCATCAGCAGGACAAACTACAACCATATTTGGTATAGCACGCATAATTGCAATGTCTTCAATACTTTGGTGTGTAGCTCCATCCCCAAAGTCAGAAAGTCCTGCTGAAGAACCAACTATTTTAACATTAAGCTTACCAATAGCAATTGTTTGACGTATTTGGTCAAATGCACGTCCCGTTGCAAATACTGCAAAGGAGTTAGCAAATGGGATCATACCCGTTTGTGCTAAGCCTGCAGAAACTGATAACATGTCTGCCTCAGCAATCCCCATTTCAATATGGCGTTCTGGGTATTCTGCTTCGAACATCTTACCCATGGTAGAACCACTTAAGTCCGCATCTAAAACCACAACTTTTTCATTTTCCTTTCCAAGCTCTACTAAAGTACTTCCATATGCAAGTCTTTGATTAGTATAATTCATCTTTGCTACCTCCTTTATTCCGCTAACTCAGATAGTGCTTGTGCATATGTTTCTTCAGTCAGTGTACCATTATGAAATCCTACCACATTTTCAGCAAAACTTATGCCTTTGCCCTTGATAGTATGGGATATAATAACTGTTGATTTTCCCTTAACTTCATCCGCTCCATCTAAAGCCGCAAGAATCTCTTCCATATTGTGTCCGTCAATCTCTACTACATTCCAACCAAATGCTTTCCACTTTTCTGGTATAGGATTAATGTCAAATCTTTTCTCTATTATTCCCTGAGCCTGTAATTTGTTATGGTCCACAATAGCAACAAGATTATCCAACTTATATACCTTTGCAGACATAGCAGCTTCCCAAATTTGTCCCTCAGCAAGTTCACCGTCACCACATAGAACATATACTTTAGAATCGATTTTATTCATTTTTAGCCCTATGGCCATACCTGCTCCAATAGATAGACCTTGCCCTAAGGAGCCAGTACCTGCTTCAATACCTGGAGTTTTTATTACATCAGGGTGACCTTGAAGATGAAATCCTACTTCTTTAGTATGTAGTAAATCATCTACTGGAAAAAATCCAGCCTCAGCTAATGCTGCATATTGAAGAATTGCAACATGTCCTTTACTAAGGAGGAATCGATCTCTATCTGGCATTTTTGGATTTTTAGGGTCATATTTCATTTTATAAAAATATAATGCTGCTACAATATCAGCTGCAGAACATGAACCACCAATATGTCCAGCTATTCCTACTCCTACACTTTTAATAACATTTCTTCTTAGTGTCTGCGCTTTTTTTCGCAAATCATTAAGCAATTCTGTACTGTAAGTCATTTAAATTACCTCCCAAGATATTCTAAAACTTTATTATACACTTAAGGTATTTGTCCGTTTGAGTTGTAAGAGCTTCGAACATTTGTGGAGCATCCTCAAGACTAATCTCTTTTGAAATAAGTGTTGATAAATCCAAGTTATTATTATGGATAAAGTCTATAGTTTCTCCAAATTCTTCATGAGTGTATAGATACGAACCATAGATTTTTAATTCTCTTGTTACAATTTGCTGCATGTTAACTTCAATGACCTTTGCACTATTTCCGATTAATACACATGTACCCTGTGATTTTAAAGAATCTAGAGCTTGAGAAACTGTCGCTCCTATACCTACTGCTTCTATAGAAACATCTGCCTTTTCCCCGTCAAATGCTTTATATACTTCCTCACTGAAATCTTTTCCTCTAGGGTTAATAGTAACATCTGCACCTAAAGTATTAGCTATGGATAATCTATTATCGCTTAAGTCTGACAATATAATTTTCTTAGGCCTTTGTACCTTAGCACACATTAATACTAGCTGTCCTATAGTTCCGCCACCTATTATAACAACATTTTTACCCTCAAGATTACCCGCTTTTTTTACACCTGAATATGCAACTGCTAGCGCTTCAATTAAAGCTCCCACACTGTAAGACATATCTTGTGGAAGCCTATAAACCTGTTTTTCAGGAACACATATATATTCTACCATTGCCCCATTATAGTCCATTGCACCCATAAAGTTACGATTTTCGCATACGTTATTATATCCTTCTTTACATTTAACACATTCCCAACATGACACGCATGGTTGAATTGCTACTCGGTCTCCAACTTTGTATCCAAGTCTTACATTCTCTCCAAGACCTACAACCTCACCTGAAAACTCATGGCCCATTATCATAGGCGCAATTCTTCTACCTGTAATTCCTAAGTACCCATGGACATCACTTCCACATATCCCACAAGCCTTAACTTTTATTAAAAGTTCATCTCTTTGTGGGATAGGCTGAGGCATGTCAACAATTTCTAGTTGCTTTGGTCCTTTATACATTAAAGCTTTAATAATATAACCCCCTATTTATTAAAATACACTTTATGCTATACCAAGATATGCTTTCCGTACCTCAGGATTATTTAGTAAATCCTTACTATCTCCTGATAATGTAATTTTCCCAGTCTCCAATACGTAGCCTCTATCTGCTATCTCAAGAGCTTTAACTAAATTTTGCTCAATAATTAACATTGATGTTCCTTGAGCTTTTATCTGTGCCAGAATATTAAACACTTCCTCAACTATTATGGGCGCTAGTCCCAATGAAGGTTCGTCCAAAATCAAAAGTTTTGGTTCCATCATCATTGCTCTACCAATGGCTAACATTTGTTGCTGACCACCACTTAATGTATTTGCTAAATAATTCTCTCTTTCTTTTAAAATTGGGAAGGTATTATACACTTTTTCCAAATTCTCATTTCTCTTTTCTTTAACTCTTTTGCAATATGATCCAAGAATTAGATTGTCTTTTACAGAAATACCACCTAAAATACCTCGACCTTGAGGAATATGAGCTATACCAATTTCTGCTCTTGTATAGCCTGGTTTTGTATCAAGTCTTTCGTCATACCACGTAATAGAACCTGATTGTATCTTTACCTCACCAGAAATAGTTCTAAGTATTGTTGTTTTTCCTGCCCCATTAGAACCAACTAAGGCTACAACCTCGCCTTCATTTACCGAGAGGTCAATATCAAACAGAATCTTTAAATCCCCATATCCAGCGCATACCTTATCTAATTTAAACATCTGCATTTTGATAGTCCCCCCCCAAGTAAGCCCTAATAACCTCAGGTTTCTTCATAACTTCATTTGGATGACCTTCTGTCATAAAGCGTCCCTCCTCCATAACAACAACCCTGCTACAAAGCTTGGTTACAGCGGTCATAACATGCTCAATAAACAGTATTGTAATACCACGTTTATTGATTTTTTTAATCATTTCAAGACTATCTTCCATCTCTGCCGGAGTAAGTCCCGCCAAACATTCGTCTAACATCAAAAGTTTTGGATTTATTGCTAAGACTCTTGCCATGTCTAAACATTTACGCTTTTCAATTGGAAGTTTTGCACATTTGCTATCTGCCATATCAGACATGCCAACAAATTCTACTATTTCTTCTGCAATTCTATATGCTTCCTTCATTGACTTGTTATATAACATCGCAACTGTATATATATTTTCAAGTACTGTTAGATCGCTGAAAGGTTTTGGAGTTTGAAATGTTCTACCTAGGCCAATCTTTGCCCGATAAGTTACAGGCTGATCTTTTAGATTTAATTTTCCATCTTTTGTATGGTAAATAATCTCACCTTTATCTTGAGTATATACACCTGTAATAAGATTCACAGTTGTTGATTTTCCGCATCCATTAGGACCTATAAGCCCTAAGATTTCACCTTCATATATATCAAAGCTAAGGTCATTAATAGCTTTCACGCCACCAAAGGATTTATAAACATTTTTTAGTTCCATAATTTTTTTAGGCTTTTGCTCCATGCGGCTTCTCCTTTCTGCGTGCTTTTCTTTTCCATATAATTTCTTTAATATCATTCCAAATAGATATTATTCCATTAGGTCTAAATAAAACCATAAGGACTATTAAAAGCCCGTATAGCGCCCAACCAGCTACGCCACCTCCAAAATCCTGTAAATATGCATTGGAAAGTTCCAAAAGTGGCACACTAATAAGAGCACCAACAACAGGTCCCCACACATATCCCATTCCTCCTAGTATGGCTACGATACCTATCCTTATTGCCATGTCATGAGAAGCTAGGGTATTTGGGTCTGCAAATCCTGTCTTAAATACATAAAGAGTACCTGTAAAAGATAGGATTATACTACTAATAATAAAAGCCTTTAGCTTAACTTTTGATGATTCAATGCCAAGAGACTCAGCCGCATCTTGATCTTCACAAATTGCTCTTAGATAATATCCAAGTCTGTTACGTTCTATATACATAACAATTACTACAGTAATAAGCATCCATATTAATGCTATATAGTAAAATGGAATTTCACTAGTAAAATGTAACTTCCACAAGCTATTTCCTTTCCTAATTTTAAAAGCTATTCCCAAGGATCCACCTGTAAAATCTTCAAAATAAATTAATAATTGACGAAAAATTGTTGTACATGCAATTGTAGCGATAGAAAAAAATACTCCCCTTAATCTAAAACAAGGCCATCCGATAAATATAGCTAAAACTATTGCAAATGCTATACCTAAAAGCGAACTAATCCAAGGAGAAATTTCTCCATGTCTGGTATACAAAATAATACTTGTATAAGCACCAACAGCAAAAAATATTGATGATGCCCAGGATGTTTGCTTACCATATCCTCCGATAATATTCCATGCATTTCCCATTGCTGCAAAGAAAAAAACTTCCATTAAAACACGAACTAAATATTGATTGGCACTAATAAAGGGAAAGATTAAGCAAATGGTTATAAAAATAAATGTTATGAGGTTTTTCTTTAAGACTTTAATCATTACGCTACCCTTCCTTTCATACCAAACAAACCGTACGGTCTTAATGCAAGTACCAACATTAATACTACATTAATAGCAGCTTGAGATAAATTGACACTTAGATAGGTACTACTAGCAGATTCAACTAATCCTATAATAAGTCCCCCTACTAGCGCACCTTTTATATTACCTAAACCACCTAATACCATTGCAGACATTGCAATTGTAGAAAACTGAGCGCCTATTTTAGGGAAAGGAAGAAACATAGGTGTCAACAGTAAACCAGCAATACCTGCAAAAACTGTCCCTAGTGCAAAAGCTGTCACATAAACTTGTTGAGTTCTTATTCCAAGTGATTCGGCAACTACTTTGTTCTCCGAAGTAGCACGCATAGCACGTCCCAAATCAGTTTGACTTAAAAACCAGTTTACAAACACTACAAATATAGCTGCTGAAATAAAGGCAATCAGTCTTGGAATAGAAATAGAAGCTTCACCTATAATTATTGCTCCATATCTCAGACCGTCAGAAACTGGAACACTTTTAAAATCCGGACCAAATATTAATTGAATAACATTTTGAAGTAGATAAGACAACCCAATTGTTAGTAATATGTAGTTGCTATCACCCTTGCCAATAACTTTTCTTATAGTAGTGGTATAAATAATGCAACCTAGCAAGTACATTGCAGCTCCAACTGGAATTAATAGCCAGTAAGGCATACTCCCTTCAGGCAAAAGTTTATACATAGCATATGTGAAATACATTCCAGCTGCAAGGAAATCACCTTGTGCAAAATTTACAATCTTCATTACACCATGAATCATAGTAATTCCAACTGCAATTAATGCATAAACACCACCTATAAGCAATCCATTAATAATTATTTGAACCATTTGTATCCTCCCCTCCTTTATAGAGTATTTCGGGATTACTCCCGAAATACTCATTTTACTTAATTGTCATAAGGTTCCATTGTTTCTGGATTAAGCAACTGAGAAGTTGCAAATTCTTCTGGGAAAATACAATGTGGTTTACCATTTTGCCATTGCATCATTACAGCTCTAGAACCAGTATTTAAACCTGTAACATCATCAAAATCACCATATCCATTTAGTACTCTGAACCATTCAGTGTTATCTGAATTTAATCTTCTAAGCTCATCACGTACTTTAACAGGATCAGTATCACCTATATTTTCAACAGCTTGATAAGCCAACATTATACTTACTAGAGTAGGACCAGACTGCCCAGCTATAAATTCACCATAAGTCTCTTCGTAGTAATTGTTCATTTCCATCCATTTTTCATTATTTAAAGCACCTTTTTGATTCCAACACCATGAATCTACAGAGGTAATTCCATTTACATCATCACCTAAATCTTTATATAGAGAAGGCCATGTCATTGCAGCTCCACCACCTACAATTAGTGGACTGTAGTTTAGTGATTTCATAGCTGTAAATATTAATTTTATATCGTTTGGATAAGAGCTTGGTAGAATAACATCTACACCTGCATTTCTAAACTTTGTTATTAAAGGACTTGCATCTGTAAAAGAGTTGATTTCATATGATTCATCAAGTACCAAATTTAAGCCTCTAGCTTTTACTTGCTCTCTAGTATTCTTTGCTTGGTCTGTTCCCCACGCATCATTTGCATATATCAATCCAAGTTTTAAATCCTTAACATTCTTACCTAATTTTGTAGCAAATTCTTCTAAGAAATCTAACTGTGTAGGAATAAAGGAACTAGAAGTTGCTGCAGGCTGGAACACAAAACTACAGCCTTGTTCAGTAACTGCTTTATTTGCAGCAGCACCAGTTATAGCAGGAATTTCATATTTTTCTAGGATTGGAAGCATAGTAAGCGCTATAGAAGATGTTGAGTTCCCAATTACAGCTGTATATCCACCACTAGAAAGTGCTCTTTCTAGAGGAAGAGACGCCGTTGCTGCGTCAGATGTAGAATCAAGAACTTCAATTTTTATTGGTCGTCCACCTAAAGATTTGAATCCGCCAAGCTTCTCATTTATGTACCATTCAGCGGTTTCTGCTGCCATTGTTACTTGACGGCCTGATTCTGCATTGTTTCCTGTGATACAAGCATAAGCCAAGAATTTAACTGGCTCTTTTGATGAAACTGGCTCTTTACTATCTTCAACTTCTTTTTCTGCGACTTGGTTTTCTACTGTAGTTGAAGTGTTGCTTGTTGAGCTACCACACCCTGCAAATGTTAAAACTATCATTACCATTGCCAAAAACAGTGCCAATCTTCTTTTAAACATTCTCAAATCATTCCTTTCTATAATTTTTTACAATGCAACTTATGTGGACAATTTAGGCTCGCTTTTCCTTTACCTCCTCCCTTATTAGATTCCATTATAGAATCACAAAAAGGATTTTGGTATCGTTTTCACGACAGGTAAATTTCTTGACTCAAAATTACTAAGAACTATTTCTTTTTCTCAACTACTATGTTGTTCATTTTTTCGTAATATTTTATAATACCACAGTGGTCATCTTTGTGATGTCCATCAATCTTTAATGCCTGCATAATTTCCATAACTTGAGCCGTTAATGGTAATGAAGTTCCTAATTTATGCGAAGTATCTAATACGTTTTGCAAGTCTTTTATGTGTAGCTCAATTCTAAATCCTGGATCAAATTTTCTAGCCATTACTAATGGTGCTTTTGCATCTAATACTGTACTTCCAGCTAATCCACCTCTAATTGCTTGATATACCAATTCTGGATCTACTCCTGCTTTAGTAGCTAATGTAAATGCCTCACTCATTGCTGCGATATTTAAAGCAACAATTATTTGATTGGCTAATTTAGTTATATTTCCTGCCCCTATTTCACCTACATACACAACGGATCCAGCCATCGCTTTCATAATATCATAAGTCTTATCGAATACTTCTTTCTTACCACCAACCATAACAGAGATTGTACCATCAATAGCTTTTGGTTCTCCTCCACTTACTGGTGCATCTAAGAAATCTACTCCCTTAGTTGATAATGCTTCATAAGCTTCTTTGCTCTTTAAAGGGTCAATTGAACTCATATCGATTACTACTTGCCCTTCTTTTGCTCCTTCGATAATTCCATTTTCCCCTAAGCAAACCTCTAAAACTTCTGGAGAGTTTGGTAACATAGTAATAATTACATCTGTTTTTTCTGCTACTTCTTTTGGTGAAGCTGCAGCTACCGCTCCTAATTCTACAAGCTCTTCAACTGAAGATTTACTTCTGTTGTAAACTACCAAATCATAACCAGCCTTTATCAAATTCTTGCTCATAGGTTTCCCCATAATACCAAGCCCGATAAATCCGATTCTCATTATAAATTCCCCCTTCAGTTTTAAATGCTAAATATTTTAAATGAAGACCTCTAATTAGTACTTCATTTATAGCGCTTCCTCACTTGACCTTAGTTTCATTTTATACATTCTTGCTACATTCTCAGCTGCATCTTCAATTAATGTTCCTACATTTTCTATTGCCTCGTTCAATGTCATAGGCTTATTAATAATATCATATATCCAATTGATACCATAATCATAAACATCCTTAGCACCCTTACCAACACTTCCTACAATGGCAATTACAGGAACATTATATCTTTGTGCTCTTTTAGCTACTCCAACAGGGACCTTTCCATATTTTGATTGCCCATCAATTTTACCTTCGCCTGTTATTACCAAATCTGCATCTTTTATACTAGAGTCTATGTCTAGAATATCTAATATTTTCTCAATGCCAGGCTCTATACTAGCACCACAAAATGCAATCAAGCCGGCCCCAAGTCCTCCAGCAGCACCCGCACCTGGTATATTACTTATGTCCTTGTTCAAGTATTTTTTTATTAAATCTCCAAAGTACCTTAGATTATTATCTAACTTTTTTACCATTGAACTATCTGCGCCCTTTTGAGGTCCAAATATGTATGCAGCTCCTGATGGGCCATACAGAGGATTTTTTACATCAGATATGGCAATAATCTCTGTCTCCTTTAGCAGCGGGTGAATATTAGTATCATCAATTTCTTTTATATTAACTAACTCCCCACCACCGAAACCAATTTCATCACCATATTCATTTTTAAATGAAAATCCTAAAGCTTGAGCCATTCCAACTCCTGCATCATTAGTGCTAGACCCTCCAAGCCCAACTAGGATCTTTCGTATTCCCTTTTCCATAGCAGATTTTATCAATTGTCCAGTCCCATAGGTAGTTGTAATTAAGGGATTAAGTTTATCCTTATCTACCAGGGTAATTCCGGATGCAGCAGCCATTTCAATTACAGCAACTTCATCATAAATAATGCCATATTGAGCTTTTACTGGTTCTCCTAGTGGCCCAATAACCTCTAATGTTTCATATCTGCCTTTAGTACCAATAACTAAAGCATCAACTGTCCCTTCTCCACCATCAGCTACAGGTATTTTCACTATCTCTGAATCTTTATAAATTCTCCTAATTCCTCTTTCAATATATTTGGCAACTTCAATGGCAGAACAGCTCCCCTTATACGAATCCGATGCAATAACAATCTTCACAAGCATCTCACTCCTGTCATTCATGAATCATGAACTCATTTCTAAGGCCTTAATATAAGTTTAGCATTATATTAGATAGTGATTGTATAGTACAGAGTACAATGTTTTCTGCTACTTAACTTGTATATTTTAGTATAAATAACAAATTTATGGTATTTTCCCTCCTTATTTCTTTAATCTATATAGCATGAAAGCCAACTGCAAAACATGATTATCAGCTAAGTTTCTAGGGTCATAGCCAGTTAATTCACGCAATTTATTTAATCTATATTGAAGGGTGTTTTTATGTATAAATAATTCATCTGATGCATTGTTAATTGAACCATTATGTTTTACAAACACGTTAAATATCTTCATATATTCAACAATTTGTTCATTTTTCATATTCCCAAAAACCTTTTTTAAAAATTTTTCAGATGTTTCTTTTGATATATCATCTAATAAAAGACCAACATCCATATTTTTATAAAAAATTAAGCTACTATCCTTGTTATTAACAGCAAAATTCAAAGCCTTTTTTGCTTCTAAATATGATCTTTTTATTTCCTTAGAATTATTGCTTACATTTCCAATTCCAAAATATATCCTTCCATCAAAAAACCTTATAATGTCTTTTTTAATATTATGAATTATACGTTCTATATTATTTTGATTAACTGTATTTATTATCATAATAAAGCTTGTCCCGCTTTGAGCAATTAAATTTTGATTATCATAATTCAAATGATTTCTAAATACTGACAGTATCTTTTCATTAATGTTTGGATCTAATAAAGCTTCTTTATCATCACTATCTAGAAGCCTACCAACTACAACTACTCTTGGTATGTTTGTCTTAATATTAAGTAAGTCACCCCTCATCATAAGAGCCTTCTCATCAGAGTTGTTTCTAAAAAGTAATTCCTCTATAAATTGTCTCTTACTCTCCTTATCGATGTTTTCTTGTTCTTTGATATATTCTTCTCTAATAAGGATTTCTGTCATCCTCTTTATTATTCTTCCATACTTCTCTACCTCTTTTTTTTCACCTGTGATTCCTATTACTCCCACTATTTGATTCTCAAAATATACAGGTAGATTTATTCCTTTTTTTGCTCCTTCATATTGCTGGTCATATTGTATTATTAAGTCACTTTTCTGCGAGATAACCTTTTTAGCCCCTCCATGATACTGCCCTATTCTTGATTTATCGGTACTAGCAATGATTGTACTATTGGTATCGAAATAATTAATATCTTGATTTATTATTTTTTTCATTTCTTCTACTATATTTTGAGCTACATCCTTAGATACATTCATAAGACCACTCCTAAAAACGTTTTCATATTTAAAATATTATAATATTTGAAATATTTTTGCAATTAAATAGACTGATCTAAGTTGATATAAACTTCTAGACTTCAATAAAAGAAAGATTCTAAAAAAGAAAAGGATGTATGGCTCCTAAATAATATCAAGCCATACATCCACAAGTAACCAATATCCCAATTTCGTACCCTATACCTCTTCTTTTCCTATTAACCTTTTAAATACCTTCCCAGCTATCGTGCCAACAAAATATAATCCTGGGCCTGGATCTGTCCATGACCATGTAGAGTGTACTTTCTTAAAGGTATTATCCCTTATTATTTTTCCTAAGGACATTTGTCCAGTTTTTAAGTAATTTCTAATAGCAAATAAGTCCTCATACATATAATGGAACACATAACCTGTCTCATACTCAATGCTCTTAGGCTCCGGTAATTTATCAGTCATCTCTAAATAAGCTATATATGGGAAATTGAGTCCGGCTTTATAAAGCATTTCGTTAAAGTTTATGGTTCTTACATTAACCTCTATTAGATATATTTCACCAGTATTCACATCTCGTTTTAACTCACACTCAACAAATCCCTTAAATCCTATTCCCTCTAAGAATGGTTTACATATTTCATGTAGTTCAGGTATCCATGTTTGCTTAGCATAAGTAGATGCACCAAAGTTATTTGGCCATTGTCTTATCTTGTATGCTGCTGTATAATGAGTTACCTTTGAATCCTGATTCAAATATGCATCATAGCAGTAACAATTTTCCTCAGGCCCAGGTATGATTCTTTGAATAGTAATTCCATGTCCATCCTTATGTATCATGTTTACCTTTTCAATTAATTCCTCTTCAGAGTTTATAAAGAATACCTTTCTTCTGTAAGCTCTAACAAAGGAAGCTGAATCCATAGGTTTTATAATACATGGATATCCTATTTCTTCTCTTACACGCTCAATAAGATTTTCCTCTTTTGAATTTATAGTCTCAGGAACCTTTACTCCATGTTTATGAGCTAATAAACTCATCCTGTATTTATCCATTACCTCAGTCCATAAACCCTTCTTATCCATTGGAAAAAGATAGTGTTCTTTTAGTTCATAGAAATATTTATCTATAAATTCAACATAAGGGTCAGCACCTGGATATAATACTGGTTTTTTCTCCTGTGCCTTAGAATAGTCTATTAAAAATTTAAGTAATCCTTCAGGGTCCTCCTTATAATGTGGTGCAAGGTGTTTTTCGCTTAAATATTTAGATTTAGCTCCGTATCTACTCTCCTCACTATAGTCTACAGCTACGACATGAACGCCTTCTCTTCCTAAGCATCTTATTATACTTAAACCAACATAATAATTTGTACCTAAAACAACTGCCTTGTTTCTCATCTTTAGACACCACCTTGTTCAAGAATTATTTTATATTTGAGTCCAATGTATAGAATTAATCATTTAATTAGAATCATTATACCATAATTGTACTTTATTAAAATATACTACCAAAACTTTTTTAACAGCATTTGAATATGTGCTTTCCCTGATACTTTCATGTAATGGGACCATTCATTTGGAAACAGTTCTTTATACCTATGGGTACCATACCTATCATCTATTAGTAGTATTATACCCCTGTCCTTTTCTGATCTAATAACGCGTCCTGCTGCTTGTAATACTTTATTCATTCCCGGGTAGACATAGGCATAGTCAAAGCCCTGTCCGATTCTGTCATTAAAGTAATCCTTTATAATATCCCTCTCAAAGCAGATTTGCGGTAGCCCTACTCCTACAATAATAGCACCAATTAGTCTTTCTCCAGTTAAATCAATTCCCTCGGAAAATATTCCTCCCATAACAGCAAAGGCTATAATATCATCATCTTTATCAAAATGAGACAAGAATTCTTCTCTATCATTTTCTGTCATATTACTTTCCTGAATGATAATATTTAACTTAGGATTCCTATCAATGATTATTTCATAAATGTTTCTCATATATACGTAAGATGGAAAAAATACGAAATAATTCCCCCTTTTACTATTTACTATAGCTTCAATATTTTCAACTATATGAAAATAAGTGTCTTCCCTATCCTTATACCTAGTTGATATATTATCATTTATCATCAACAAAAGATTTTCTCTTGGAAAAGGTGAACTTAACTTTATGTGATAGTCATCCTTGTCTCCACCTAATAAATCAATATGATAGTGAAGAGGAGTTAAAGTAGCTGAGAAAAAAACAGCTGCTCTTCCTCTCTTTAAAGCTTGGCTTAACAAGTATGAAGAATCAACACAGTACAACTTCATAATCATATCTCTTCCATTTTTCTCAAAGCTTGTTACATAATGTTCATCATAATAATCTGATATCTTCAAAAATGTATTCAAATTAAAATAAAAATCCAGTACCTTATCATATTCTGGATGGTTCTTTTCTTCAACTAACCACGGTTCCAATAATGTAATAAGTTTCTTAAACGGGTAATAATATTCAGTAATCTCTTCTGGCTGATAATAATTAGTCTCTATTTCAAAGTCCTTTTTAAATTTGTTCATAATACTATTGCACTTGTTGATAGATTTAATTATTTTTTCATACTTATCCACAAAAATGCCCTTAATATCCAGAAAATCAACTTTATTTATTTGGGCAGAAAACATCTCTCTTGATCTATCTACTAAATTGTGTGCTTCATCTATTAAAAACACGTAATCATTTACTTCGGTATCAAAGAATCTACGTAAATATACTTGTGGGTCAAATACATAATTGTAGTCACATATTATTACATCACACCAAAGACTAACATCAAGAGCAAACTCAAAGGGACATACATTATGTCTTAATGCATATGAAACAATGACCTCTCGATTTATAAGGTCCTCATTCTGGAATATGTCCATTATAGCGTCATTTACCCTATCATAGTGTCCCTTTGCTGCTTTACAGTCTCTTGGATTGCATTTTACTTCAGCATTGGTGCAAATCTTATCCTTTGCAGTAATTACCAATGTTTTTGCTCTAAGCCCCTTACTCATTAGAAGCTCCATAGAAGCAATTGGTACTTCACGAGTAATGGTCTTTGCTGTAAGATAAAATATTTTTGATGTAAGACCTTCCCCAATTGACTTAATACTAGGAAATAACGTAGACATGGTTTTTCCAATACCAGTTGGTGCTTGAGCAAATAGCTTTTTACCCTCTCTAATGGTAGAATATGCAGCAACTGCAAGCTCTCTTTGTCCTCTTCTATAGTTATCAAATGGGAAGTTTAAGTTCTTGATAGTTTCATTCCTTATTTCTGCCCAATAGAAAGTTAAATTTGCCCATTCAATATAGGTATCAATTATTTCAAAGAAGAATTTCTCTAAGTCTTTTAGAGTAAATCTCTTAACAAATTTCTTATATTCCTCAGTCTCTATATGAAAATATGTTAGTTGAATATCTATATTCTCTATCTTGTTTTGTACAGCATAAATAAACCCATAAATTTTTGCTTGAGCCCAATGCAATAGGTTATAGTCCTCTTCGATGGTTTCTAAATCCTTGGTTGTACTTTTAATTTCATCAATTATGACTATGTCATCCTTTGTGATTATTCCATCAGCTCGTCCTTCAAGCAGAATTTTAAACTGATCATATTCAACTTCATGCTTTAGTGTAACCTCTGGCTTATACTCAGGTCCATATGACTTTTGAACCTTTTGATGTGCCAAAGTACCTTCTACAGCTCTACTCATGGACATGAAGCTATTATCGATATCACCAGAGCGAAGTACAAATTCAACAAGGTTTCTAACAGATATTCTAATAATATTGTTCATAGTATCATTCCTAAATATCTTTATTTCAATATCCTAAACAATTTCATCACACCGCAATGAAAAGAAAGAATAAAGCATCTTTCTTCTCATTATACCAGAAATATATATCAATATTTTATTTTAGCTCAAAAAGCCTTAAAGGCAGGTCTTATTATATAACCTGCCTTTTTATTTACAGCCCTAATAATTTATCTATACTAGATTTATCAAAACCTATGACTATCTCTCCATCTATTTCAATTACTGGTACGCCTCGTTGACCTGATTTCTCAATCATTTCCACAGCCTTATCCATATCCTCTCTTACATTATACTCAGTATATGGTACATTTTTAGATTTTAGGTAATCCTTTACCTTTACACACCATGGTCAAGTTGTTGTTGAGTATACTATTACATTTTTATTGTTCAAAAGAATCCCTCCTATAAATTGCATCTATATATGGTATAACACATATAGATTAAACTTATCAATAGTATACCCTATTATTTTCAGCTTAACCTTGATAAATGTTTATACCTTCCTAATGTTCTTTCTCTCAAGTCGCTCATTTACTGCTTCACGTAAAAGGGTATAAAGTATAGAGCAAATTGGTATAAATAGTAGTATTCCTAAAACACCCATTAAACTTCCTCCAACAGTTACTGCCACGAGTATCCATATGGATGGAAGTCCTGCTGCCTTTCCTACTACATGTGGATAAATCAAATTTCCTTCAATTTGCTGGATTATGAGAAACATTATGATAAACCAAAAGGCTTTAGTAGGACTATCTACTAAAATCAGCAACACTCCTATAAAGCATCCTATAAATGCACCTACAATTGGTATTAAAGCTGTAATAGCTATGATTAAACTAATCATCAGAGCATATGGAAACTTAAATATAAGCATAGCAACTAGAAATAAGCCGCCTAATATTAATGCCTCTAACAATTGTCCTGAAAGAAAATTTGCAAATACTCTATTGGATAAACTAGCAACATAGAATATCTTCATTGCAACTTTTTCAGAAGTAAATGCCAGTATTAGCTTTTGAAGCTGCCTTCCTAGAGTTTCCTTCTGCAATAGTAGATAGATGGAGAATATAAAGGCCAATATAAAGGTAACTATACCTCCTAAAAATGATGTTGCAAAATTATAAGTTGAACTTATCCAACTAGCTGCACTATCCTTTAAGAAACTAATGGCACTTTGCTCCAATCTAACCCAATCCACATTAATGCTAGTTATCCAATCCTTAAGCTGAGGATTATCTATTAAATTTTTAACGACAAATATTTGTACTTCTCTCCATACTCCGGGTAACTTGACAGCTAGCTCCTGAATAGTCTTAGTCAATTCTGGTATGATTATAAATAAAATTATAATTATAGTAGCAACGAATATTATTAGAGTTATTATATAGCTAATTGGTCTCTTTATATTATCCCTTGTATTTTTTAATAAGCTCCTTTTGCCAAAAAAAGCCTCTTCAATAAACATCATAGGGCTATTCATTATAAAGGCAAGTGCTCCTCCTATTATAAATGGAGAGAATATAGCTAAAATCTTACTAAAAAAAGAACCTACTCCTTCAATGTTATCAAGTAACCACATTAATATAATTCCATATGTAATTAAGAATATTGCACTTTTTAATCCCTTGTATCTAAAGTTCATAATACACCTGCCTTAAGTAATATTTTTCGATTCTTTTCAAAAAAGTCAGGCACTTTAGATTTTAAAGCACCTGACTAATAGTTTATTCCTCATATTCTTCCTTGTTATCATCTACATAATTATTGATAACTATACGTACTAGTTGTATCCTTTTCTCATTTACTTCTTCTATATAAAAATCTAGGTTTTCGTATTCAACTTTGACCTTTTCACCATCTTCAGGTATATAGCCCATTAAATCTATTAGTAGGCCTCCTAAAGTATCGTAATCCTCTGAATCCTCGTCTAATTTAGTACCTATATTGCTATTAAGTTCTTTTACCGAAATAACACCTTTGGCTAAAAATTCATTGTCGCTTATTTGCTTAATATCTGGTTCATCATGATCATATTCGTCATCAATATCACCTACGATTTCCTCAATTAAGTCTTCCATAGTAACAATTCCAGAGAATCCACCATATTCATCTATTAAGATGGCCATATGCATTCTTTTTTCCTGCAGCTCATTAAATAAATCATTTATATTTTTACGTTCAGGAACATAATATGCAGGGCGAAGAATTTTTTTGATGTCTACATTATTAAAGCCAACCTTATACGCCTCTAGTAGAAAGTCTTTTAAGTAAAGTATACCAATTATGTTATCAACGTCACCTTCATATACAGGTATACGTGAATATTTAAGCTCCATCATTTCTCCAAGATAATCATCTATTGGATCCTCAATATCAATCATGAATACCTCGGTTCTAGCTGTCATTACTTCTTCAGCCAGCTTGTCATCAAATCCTATTACACTATCTATCATTTCCCTTTCTACAGGGTTAATTACTCCTTGTTCCTGTCCCACTTCAACTATTGAACGTATTTCTTCCAATGTAATCTTTTCCTCTACTCCTTGAGAACTAATACCTAATATCTTCATAATTCCATTTGTTGATAATGATAAAAAGCTTACAAAAGGACTCATTACCTTGGATACAATAGTTATAGTTTTTACAGCGAACATTGAAAATTTTTCAGCGTATTGTAACGCAACTCTCTTTGGCACCAATTCTCCAAAGACAAGGCTTACATATGATAAAATTAGCGTTACTAGTACAAATGCGACATCCTTTGCAAAAGGTACGCCAAAACCAGATAATACTTCTCCTAAATGCCCCGATATTCCTACAGCTGCAGATGCAGATGAGAAAAATCCTGCAAAGGTGATTCCAACTTGAATAGTTGAAAGAAATCTTGAAGGTTCTTTTAAAAGCGCCAATAGCATTTTAGCCCTTTTATCGCCTTCCTCTGCTTGTACATTTAGTTTTTTCTTATCGACTGATACAAAAGCCATTTCCGATGCAGCAAAAAATGCATTTACTAGTGTCAATACTAGTATTAATAGCAACTTTCCTGTTATCGGGGCCCCAGATTCATCTCCCATATTGTCTTTATTCCTCCCAATTTCAGTAATAATTTAAAGTTTTCAATACTTAATATATATATCAACACATTTTTTATCTTTTGTCAATGATTAATACCAATATTTGGCTATACCCAATTATTATTTACCATTTTTACATAATAGTCCTTATGGCTTATATTGCAATAAGGGCATCTCTTGACGCCGTGTTCCTTGTCTTTAACAAATATTACTGGTTTAGAGCAATATGGACACCATTTTTGTTTGTCCTTAAGTTTAACACCCTTAGGTATAGCTCTGTCAGGATTCTCATTTTTTATATTAATAATTGAAAACATATCGATCTGATTATCCATATTATCTCCCTTTATATCTTTGATATATACAGTATATCACAAGAATATGAATTAGATTTTAATTTTGTGATTAAAGTTAGTTAAAATCTATTAAATTTAGACCTATTTTTTCATCTTTTACTCTATCTACAGCCCCATCGATAACATCTATAAATAACTCACCAGTTGCACTAATTGTTGCAGAATATAAATGACCTGCTTTTACACCATAGCTTTCATCCGACAATGCTATATGAAGATGAATATATACCTCACCATTCATTTCAGTTATATTCCCTGCAAGAGATACTATCTCCATATCTCCCATAAATTCAGCTGAATGATATTCCTTCTTAGCCAATTCATAAAGCCCTATTTTTGCTTTATTTACAGCTCCTATTCCAGAAACTGTGCCTAATCTTATATTTTCTTTTTTCGCAAGCTCCTTTATGGATTCTACAATTTCATCACCGCTATTTAATCTTACTACATACTTATTTTGAAATCTTTTGTATTCCATTAATAAACCTCCCGATATTGTTGTTAATATGATTATAACCTAAAAACCATCTATAATCCAAATTCAAACAATATAAGAACGCTACATATATTAGCATTCCTATTATTTAATATTTAAAACTTATATATTTATTTTTACTATAACCTTTTTACCACAACAACTAAAATTAAATCATTATAGTAATCATTTCTTATTAAATTAATTCTTCTCAACGTAATTTGCAAGCCAAAATTGAAATAGCTCGTCAAAAGAAAAATCCTTTATATCCTCATATTTATAATTAATTTGATTTTCTTCTTTACTTAAAAACTCTCTTAATTTCTCCTCAGTTATCACACCAAAATCTTGTTCATTGACTACCTCATAAATTTTATAATATTCCCTTAGGTATTTAGCTAAAATAAAGGCAATTTGCTGATTTATTGATCGCTTTTCTTTTTGCGCAATTTCATAAAGTTTATTCACCATTGTTGATGGTAATATAACTTCTAGTTTTTTATATGTTCCTGTAGACATGAGAATCCCCCCTAGTTCTTTTAAGTATTTGAAGATATTTCATTCACCTTTTTTAATGTATATGCTAATTAACACAAATATATTGAAATGAATAATATTAAAATATATTACTTATTGGGGGTATTTAAATGGGATACTATGTTTCTGTAGAGAAAGATGTAAAGCTCTATGTAGAAGATTTAAATCCAGTAGGGGAAAAAACAATTGTATTTCTTCATGGTTGGCCAGGAAGTCACAAGCTATATGAATATCAGTTTAATAAACTTCCAGAATTAGGTTTTAGATGTATAGGTATTGACCAAAGAGGATTTGGAAAATCAGATAAACCATGGCATGGATATGATTATAATCGATTATCAGATGATGTTAGAGCTATAATTGAAGAGTTGAACTTACACCATTTTACTCTTGTAGGCCATTCAACAGGTGGAGCTATTGCTATCAGATATATGTCAAGGCATAGTGGATTTGGAGTATCAAAATTGGTACTAGTAGCTGCGGCTGCACCAAGTCTAGTCAAACGCCCTTACTTTCAATATGGCCTAGACGAGGAAGTTATCCTTGATATAATTGAAGGAACATATAATGATAGACCTAAAATGTTGAGAGACTTTGGAGATAAATTCTTCTACCAATACTTATCCGAACCATTTTCCAGCTGGTTCTTCCAAATAGGGTTACAAGCAGCAGGATGGTCAACTGCAGCAGTTGCAAAAACATGGTTAAGAGAAGAATTATTCTATGATTTGACAACGATTAACGTTCCAACTCTTATAATTCAAGGAATCCATGACAAGATAGTTCCATATGAATTAAGCGAAATACAAAATCAAAGTATAAGAAATTCTAAGTTAGTACCTTTTGAGTATAGCGGTCATGGCTCCTTCTATGATCAACGAGATAAATTCAATGAAGAATTAGTTAAATTTATTGGTTAATCTAGTAGATTTGCATAAAATAAAAGCGATTTGTTTATTACAATCGCTTTTATTTTAAATTTTTAACAACAATGATTTAAAGATTAGCTATGGGCACGAATTCCTTATAGGTAGTCTAGGTAATCATATTCTTGGAAGTAAAACCTTAAAAGCAAAAGATAGTGCGTTTCAATTCCTTATAGGTATTCTAGGTACGAAAATAATCATGTAATAAGTCCTGATAATGTTGGTTTCAATTCCTTATAGGTAATCTAGGTACTTCTATATTGTGCTACATTGCCGTCTTGTTCACCTTCAAGTTTCAATTCCTTATAGGTAATCTAGGTACCAGACGAAAGTTTAAATAGATTTAGTACAATTATTTCGTTTCAATTCCTTATAGGTAATCTAGGTACATAAAGTAATTGACATAAAGAAAGGTTACAAAGGTTAGTTTCAATTCCTTATAGGTAATCTAGGTACTGTACAATATTGAAGAGTTTTACGACTTATTGCTTGAATGGTTTCAATTCCTTATAGGTATTCTAGGTACTATTGACTTCTACCTCTTGATACCTTTTCAGCTATTTTTTGTTTCAATTCCTTATAGGTAATCTAGGTACTATACTGCATGTAACGAACTCCGATATTTTTACTCATGTTTCAATTCCTTATAGGTAATCTAGGTACGTTAAAGAAAAAAAATTTGATACAGAAATGATTAGGTTTCAATTCCTTATAGGTAATCTAGGTACGATGTAATGTTTCTTGAATAACCTTCTGAAACTGGGGTTTCAATTCCTTATAGGTATTCTAGGTACCTTTCATCCCTGTATATTGCATTGGTATCACATTGCTAGTTTCAATTCCTTATAGGTATTCTAGGTACTGGAATTGTTAAATCAACTATTTCATTATATGAGAATGAGTTTCAATTCCTTATAGGTATTCTAGGTACTTTACTATCACACGCTATGTCAATCATTTGAGTTTGTTTCAATTCCTTATAGGTATTCTAGGTACAAAGAAAAAAGATCGAAATACTTTACAAGTGAAATTGTTTCAATTCCTTATAGGTATTCTAGGTACCGTCACATGATCCTTGCAAATTTGAATAACTTGTCCAGGTTTCAATTCCTTATAGGTATTTTAGGTACATTGGATAAGGTATTAAGATATTGTGCAAGAGGTATTAGTTTCAATTCCTTATAGGTATTCTAGGTACCATTGAAGATGAAGTAGAGTGTTCTGAGAATTGTAGTGGTTTCAATTCCTTATAGGTATTCTAGGTACTATCTCTAGCATTTACAATGCTATTAGCTTGTCTAATGTTTCAATTCCTTATAGGTATTCTAGGTACTCTATTTGTTGTCTATATTTTCTTTTAAAGTCTGAGTTTCAATTCCTTATAGGTATTCTAGGTACCTAAAGCTTTTTTATATACCTTTTCTCTTTCAAGGTGTTTCAATTCCTTATAGGTATTCTAGGTACCCGTGCACATGGCACTAATACTACACCATTATTCTATCATATTTAATAATTATCTTATAATATTTATTATAATATTGAAATTAAGGGATTTTTACTTCTGTCGACCCCTTAGATATTTTACTGTATTATAGGTCGACGGAAAATAATATTTATTATAAATTTAATTACATAACTGACTATCCTTTTACATTCTTTATCTGTAAATCGTGACAAACCATATTTGATTATTTAATACTTCTACAAGAAGTATTAAAATCCTTCCCTCTACAGAAAATTTTTTAAGTTCCATTTATACACTTAAAACAATTAGTTTATAATCATATTCCGCATATACAAATATTTGAATAGTTTAGTTAATAATTTAATATACTTCATAGTAGTATTTTATATCATATCTACACATTTACATGTTATGGAATTTGAGGTAAACTATACTTATTAATTAGATGAGGTGAGTTTTTAGTGGGAAATTTTGAATCAAAATTAAATGAGTATGCAAAGCTAATTATTGAAGTAGGGATAAATCTTCAAAAAAATCAACCTTTAGTAATTTCAGCACCTGTAGAAGGAGCTGAATTTGTAAGATTACTTGCTAAAAATGCTTATGAGTATGGTGCCAGTGATGTTTATATAAATTGGTCGGATGACACCCTAACAAAGTTAAAATATGAAAATGCCCCAATGGAAGTGTTCGAAAATTTTCCTAAATGGAAGCAAGACGCTATGATTTTTTACGCTGAAAAGGGAGCAGGTTTTATTTCCATTCATGCAGATGATCCAGAGCTATTGAAGGATATAGATCCTAAGAAAATAGCAGTAGCAAATAAAGCTGCTAGCCTTGGTATGAAGGAATTTAGAAAATACACAATGAATGACATAAATTCCTGGTGTGTTGTTTCCATTCCAACAAAAGGATGGGCTAGCAAGGTATTTAAAGACGTTGATGAAGAAAAGGCTGTAGAAATGCTATGGGATGCAATATTTAAAGCAACTAGAATGAACCTTGATAATCCAATTGAAGCATGGAAGGAACATGTTAAATCACTAGAAGAAAGAAGTGCTTTCTTGAATGAGAAGAATTTTAAAACTCTTCATTTTTCATCATCTAATGGTACTGATTTAGTTCTAGAATTGCCTGAAGGACATATCTGGCAGGGTGGAGGAAGTAAAAACATAAAAGGGATACCATTTGTTGCAAATATGCCTACTGAAGAAGTATATACACTTCCTCATAAAGATGGTGTTAACGGAGTAGTGTACAGTACAAAGCCATTAAACTATGGTGGAAATTTAATCGATGAATTTAAATTGGAGTTCAAGAATGGCAAGGTAGTTAATTTCGAAGCTAAAGTAGGCCAGGAGATACTTAAGGATTTACTTAATATAGATGAGGGTGCTAAGTACTTAGGTGAAGTTGCTTTAGTTCCATATAGCTCACCAATTTCTCAATCTAATATCGTATTCTTTAATACATTGTTTGATGAAAATGCAAGCTGTCATTTAGCCTTTGGAAAAGCATACCCTACTAGTATAAAAAATGGGGAAAATATGACTGATGAGGAACTTGCAAAAGCAGGTGTAAATAACTCTCTTACGCACGAAGACTTTATGATTGGCTCCAACGACTTATCGATTGTAGGTGAGACTCATACAGGAGAGAAAGTCCAAATATTTAAAGATGGCGAATGGGCAATATAAGGTGGCCAAACAAAATTTAGCAAAAAAGGGCTTAGGGTAATATGTTTTATATCTTCCTAAGCCTTAATTATTTACTATTGGATTTTTTGGCGCTGTTTTAAATTATATTCTGCATCTTTTAAATTTCCCGTAGCAATTTCAATAACCTTTTCTGTTTTAATTACCTTATTATTTTCATCAACTATTTTTATACTACCTCTAATAGGTTTTGTTCTCCAATTTCTTGCGTGTTTAAACTCTTCAACTTCTCCCCATAAATATGGTACTGGTAAAAAGCCTGCTGCAAATATTTTATAAAACCCTTCAGCAGAGTAAGGATTATTAACGCGACTTTCTATAGCAGCAATCATCTTCTTAGCAGACTCATAGAGTTCAATTGATCTTTCATATACATCAGAATTTTTGCCCATATCTTCAATTTTACCTTGTCTTCTTAGTTCACGATACTTTTGTAAAGAATGCTGTGTAATTTTTATGCTTTCAATTATAATCTCTGGAGTTGCCAAGTGAGATGCTTCTGAATAGCTGACAACATGGATTATCGGTGGACTCATTTCATTATATGGATCTATATCATCCATCAATCCCGTTACTGCAGCTAATTGTATTCTAGCTTCATAAAGATCTGGTTTAAAGTAATCTAAGCCCGCTCTCGGTTGTAATAAAATCCTAAAATTACTATCTTCTAGACTTTTTACAAGTTTAAGCATCGCCCTTGATTTTGCTAAGTCTTGTATTCCCCAAGTGGATCTTGGAGTATTTAACATGTTCTGAAGTATAAATGTCTTTATCCCTAATGTCTTTGCCAATTTAGCTGCTAAGTATGCAGATACAATGTAAGTAATATCATCTGCACCTCTAAAAGCAAAATGATGAGATACATTTGCCTCAAGAGGTTTATTTGTTTTTGCAATATATTTTATCGTTTCAATATGTTGGCTTAAATTTGTATATACATCATATGGCCCTCTACCGTCTAACTTGTTAAACCACCATAATGACAATGCATGCCAACATATATTTAGAGTTTTCTCATAAACTTCAGCAAGATATGGAATATTCTTAGTTCCTGCATAGGTTCTTACTAATAATGGTCTTGATGCTTCCCATATCATTCTATATTCTTTAGGAGAATTTATCGGAACTCCTCCACCGTTAGTTTTATCTCCCCAATCTTCACCAAAGTTAGATTGAGTTAACTGAGAGCTCCCGATTGAAAGTATATCTAAATAATTTGATTGAGCTAAAGTCCTTGCCCAATTAACAAATTCATTTACTGATTCCATACGAGTCATTTTAGATGAGTAAGGTCCTACATGGGCTCTCATCAAAGGTTCGAAATTCTCCCTAATATTTGAATCTATTCTCTTTGTAACATTATCTTTATCCGTTCCAAATTCTAAGTATCCTGATCTATCACTTGGTTTGTATTTTAAGTACTCCTGGGAGTCAATTATTTTTTTACCAAATTCCAACAATGATTCATCATATTTACTTCCTTCAGATATATCACTAGGAATTCTCTCTTCCGATACACCCATTTTTATCAATGACTCTCGAATTGTTTCTCCTCCAATAAAAGTCTTTACTAAACCTTTAAATTCTTTTTCAACTGCTTCGCAGGTCTTAGGAAGTCCTGCAAAGAATATATTCTCAATTTGCCCACCTTGGAATTGCAATAGATTTGCTTTTTTTAATTCTTCAATTAGGAACCCTAACATATTAACTGCATCATCTTTATCCAGCCTATAGCTGATACCAAGTCTAGTTATTTTATCTAAAATTATCCAATCTATAACTATTTTGCGTCGGACTTCATGCCTATAGTCGTTCATAGCCTGGGCGATTGACTCCTTAGCAATCGTTACATCATAGCCACAATCACGCAAAAGCTCCGCTGCAGTATTAATTCCTAATGTATGTGCGTCTAAGGCAGGTTTTATAAAGCCATATTTTATATATTTTCCCATAACTATTAGCCCACCCTCCAAAGATTGTCTCCATGTATATATTTACTTAATGAAATATCTAAATACTTCAAATTACGTCCGATTAGTCTAAAGTCAACATTCATTAGCTTGGATGCTAAGTCAACTATTAATGTTGTATAGCTCATATCTAGTCCTAATCTAATACCTATAGCTTCTAATGGCACCAGACCACAAGGAATGTCCTCAAAGATATATCTATGCCTTAGAGAACTCGGTGCTTCAATAGTTTTATAAGCATCATTATTTTGGATGCACTCATAAAGGCTATTTCCACTAACGTGATATGTTCGTTTCATCCATTCCATAGTTGATTCAACTCTATGCCCTAAGGCTTCTGATACAGCCACTCTTTCCATATCAATTTTCTCTAATAATCCTGCTATTGTAGGAGTTATGCCATCATAATAGTATTTATAGCTATTTGATAAATTTTCTGTCCATCCAGCATTTAATAACAATGGAGCACAATGAAGTATCATACCAACATTTCCAATGGAAGTTTCTATTATGGATTTAGCTGGAGTAAAATAGTTTTTTAAGCAATCTGGTAAGTAATCCATAATAGTATTATTAGGTTCTGTATTCAATGAAGATATTAGTACAGAATCTTTAAATGCCATTATGTTCACTGCATCTTCAGCGGTTTTTCTACATGTATATATTATAGTCTGGGTCTCCCCTATAATTTGTCTATGAATCTTATTATATTTTTTATAAGTACTTTTAAACTCTATTGCTCCAAATGTCCTTCCTGGATTTAAAACTATAGCTGTTGATTTATCTATATTCTTTGCTATTAACTCTGCAAGTTCTTTATGAGAGTTTGCAGGTGTTGTTATCAAAATAATATCTGGATCTTTTAGAGCAACTTTTATGTCATCTGTTACCATATCTACATTAACTTCGCCACTTATAACACCTTCACAATGGATTGTTCTAGTTTTAATAAGTTTCGATATAGTTGAACGAGATCTATTCCATAAGGTTACTTCATTTCCTTCCTTGCTTAAATGAGCAGCCATTGCAATACCAGAATTTCCAGCTCCCAAAATAGTTACTTTCATCTATCCACCTCCTTTTATCATACAGGTAAAATATGTTAAATATTATAGCTTAACTCTTTATTAGCGCGTTCTATAGCCAATCGTACCATCTTATCTATTAAATCCTCATAGCTATAACCCGCTACCTTTGCCATCTTAGGAAAGTCACTATAATCAGGTTGCAGACCAGGTAAAGTATTTATTTCAATAAAGTTTGGAACATTATTCTCATCTAATCTAACATCAATTCTTGCATATTCATGACAGTTTAAAGCTTTATAAGCTTTTTTTGCATAATCCTTTATTTGATCAACCAGCTCTTCACTAATATTTGCAGGGCATTGTTGTCCTACAGAATCCTTTGCCTTTATGTCTACTGTCATTAATCCTTCTTTATTACCGTATAGTATCTCTAATATTGGTAACACCTCTGGATCATCATTACCTAACACTCCAACAGTAAATTCACGCCCTCTAACAAATTCTTCTACAAGGGCAGGCTGTTTAAATACATTAATGACCTCAGCCACCTTTTTCCTTAAATCATCTTCATTAAAAACTACACTATCATTCGAGATTCCAAGACTTGAGCCTTCGTGTTCAGGCTTAACGATAAGTGGATATTTTAGGCTATTGTTTATTTCCTCATCTCCAGTATAGAAGACTTGAAAATTTGGAGTAGGAATATTTACACTCCTAAACAACCTTTTGCTTATCTGTTTATGAAGACCTAAGATATGAGTTGATAAGCTTGAGCCTACAAATGGAACATCTTGTAACTCTAACATAGCTACAACGTTTGCTTGCTGTCTTTTATTAGTTATCCCTGTACAAGCATTAAAAATCACATCTAAGTCCTTAATTTCAGCTATTCTCTGTAATAAGTCTAATGAGGCAGGAATTAATGAAACTTTGTATCCTTTGCTTAATAGAGCCTTTTCAATACCCTTCACTGTAAGGTCTACTTGAATAGCTCCATGAGGATCCAACGGATCAATGTCTCTATTACTTGCCTCTACTTTTCTATAAAGTAGTCCAACATGTAACATAACATTCCTCCTTTAGTATTTAGTTTTTAATTAAATTAATCTTGGAAAAATATCGAATTTCCTATAGGTATAAAATAAAGAATAAAAATAGACTATGGGAAACCATAGTCCAAAAGGAACATTAAAAGGATTGTTTAAGATAATCGGTTTGCCCATATATTTGAAAATGTACAATTAAATTACTCACTATTTAATAATACTATATTTTTCAAAATATTGCAAACCTGTAGTTAGACTATTTAGATTTTTCAACCCATTGAACAAACTTTATAACAACTTTGTCAAGATAGTTAATTGTTCTTTCGCAATTAAAATTACCTTCAAGATCAAAATGATCTTGAACATTTGGTATTAGTATATGTGTACCTGGTAAATTTCGAGCCATTACTCCAGGTGAATTTAAAACTTGAGTTAAATGAGACTGGCATCTTGCTGTCCCCACATTGCCATTAGAAGCACCAATTATAAATACAGGCTTATTAACAAGGACTCTATCAACTCTAGAACACCAGTCCAAAGCATTTTTCAACCCCCCAGATATAGAATGATTATATTCAGGTGTAATGAATAAAACCCCATCACTTTCCTTTATTTTGCGTTTAAATTCTAGCACCTCATTAGGTGGTTCCTTCTCAATATCTTCATTAAATAAAGGCAGTTTATCTATTGGTACAATTTCAAAGTTGATTTTATCCTTATAGCGTTCAATCATAAAATTAGCAATTCTTTTGTTATATGAATCCTTTCTTAAGCTTCCTACTATTATAGCAACCTTCATCAATACCCCTCCTATTATTACACTAGTAAAGATATACCCATTATTAAAGCCAACTAAAAGAATAACTCTTAGTTGGCTTTAAATTGCTATTTACTTCTTCCTGTTAAAATGAATATTGCATCTCTTAATAGCTCTGCTGCACCTTCAACTTCATCATCATAATATGCTCTAAATCTTTCATCGTCTACATACATTTGTGCTAGATTTGCATGTGCTTCCTTATCATAGGTTCCCCAGCAAGCTGTAATCCATTCCTTGTGTAATTCTGCTGCTTTTTGTGCAAGGTCACTTGATGGATCCCTATGATTCATCGCTTGGCCTAAATAGAATTTGATCTGCGAAGCCAATTCATTTAACCTATTGAACTCTTCTTGTGTCATATTCTTAAATCTTTCATTTGATTTTTCAACTATATCTTTACCGTATTTTTCTCTAATCTCAGTACCAAACTTTTCTTCATTTTCTTTTAATAGTCTATCTTTAAGACCTTCAAATTTTTCTTTATCAGTCATTTTAATTTTTCCCTCCTTATGTGCTAATGTCTTTTCAACATTATTGATTAGCAACTCAATCCTATATTTCTGCTCTAGGAGTCTCATACGATGTTCTCTAAGTGCAGCCTTTTCATCAAAATCTTCTGAGGTAATAATTTCCTTTATTGTTGCCAATTCTAATCCTAATTCTCTATAGAACATAATCTGCTGCAGTCTATCTACCTCTTTCTGTCCATATATACGATATCCTGATGAATTGATCCTTGCCGGCTTTAGGATACCAATTTCATCATAATATCGTAATGTTCTTGTACTAACTCCAGCTAAACGAGCTAAATTTTGTACTGTGTATTCCATCGCAATCATCTCCTGTTTTTAATATACACCTTTACGTTACGTCAATGTCAAGGAATAAAATAAAATTTTTATCTTATGAATTGTACAGTTTAACAGATGTGATAATTAGCATACAATTATTGTCTATAAGTTAACCTAAATGATTTGATAAAAGTAGAAAAGTGTATAGAATAAAAATCTTATTTATAAATATAACAAAATCTATGAATAAGGAATTTAGAAATTATAGTTTCTTTGTTTTAATACCTTGTAAGTAATCTATGTACTTTTATAGGTTCGCCTGACGAACCCAATACAAGAGTAGTTTCAATTCCTTATAGGTATTCTAGGTACTGTATTCCTGTTCTGTATGCTTCATATCTTGTCTGTTTCAATTCCTTATAGGTATTCTAGGTACGGAATTTAGTGGTTGGGAATATAATGAAGTGCAATATGAGTTTCAATTCCTTATAGGTATTCTAGGTACGCAGCCTTGTAGTTAAATCCAATGATTGGAGAAAGGTGGTTTCAATTCCTTATAGGTATTCTAGGTACCAAAAGAGATAGTTCGAATCACATCAGAAAAGGATTGTTTCAATTCCTTATAGGTATTCTAGGTACGGTGTTAGAGCAAACATCAATTCAACTATTGATGAAGT
>JAKELU010000003.1:128329-129081 GCA_022760735.1 Firmicutes bacterium FC7 | reverse complement strand
TAATTAATGTACATTTTGAGATTCTAAAAATTATACATTTTGGGATTGACATTTACAATAGGTTATGTTTCCGTCTTTAATTCTGGTTTCAATTCCTTATAGGTATTCTAGGTACTATTTCTCAATATATCAGCATCCTGGGGATTAGTTAGTTTCAATTCCTTATAGGTATTCTAGGTACCCACTACCAGTAGGATATGTGCTTATTTGTGGAACTGTGTTTCAATTCCTTATAGGTATTCTAGGTACCTAAAGGCTTTTTATCATCAATGCTAACTGGCTTAAGTTTCAATTCCTTATAGGTATTCTAGGTACAATGTCATTCGATTTTGTTGAAGATGAGGAAAACAGGTTTCAATTCCTTATAGGTATTCTAGGTACTTTGTAAATATTTTATATAGTCTAGTAACCTTGATGGTTTCAATTCCTTATAGGTATTCTAGGTACAGATCATATACATGATACACCAGAACAATTTATTGATAGTTTCAATTCCTTATAGGTATTCTAGGTACGTTTCTCCGGATTATTAGGTTTCATATGATAGAGAAAGTTTCAATTCCTTATAGGTATTCTAGGTACACACTAGCATTTGCAACGGTTACAAGCATTATACTTGGGTTTCAATTCCTTATAGGTATTCTAGGTACTTATATGCAATTATTTATATTTTATTCCTTTTATTTAGTTTCAATTCCTTATAGGTATTCTAGGTACCACCGTGGGCGTGACAAAGTACACGAGGTAAACTC
>JAKELU010000003.1:127032-127310 GCA_022760735.1 Firmicutes bacterium FC7 | reverse complement strand
AGCAATTCAGTATTTTTAGGATCTAACTTGTTTCAATTCCTTATAGGTATTCTAGGTACATTATTTAATGTTGCTGGTAACCCCCTATCCCTATTATGTTTCAATTCCTTATAGGTATTCTAGGTGCAGCTGAATATGGAGCAGGCTCTAGTGAAGCCTTGAAATAGTTTCAATTCCTTATAGGTATTCTAGGTACGCTGCCATATTACGAATTTGACCAATGGGAACATCCAAGGTTTCAATTCCTTATAGGTATTCTAGGTACCGAATAGCGATAG
>JAKELU010000003.1:94718-127022 GCA_022760735.1 Firmicutes bacterium FC7 | reverse complement strand
AGCAATTCAGTATTTTTAGGATCTAACTTGTTTCAATTCCTTATAGGTATTCTAGGTACTGAAAAGATTAGGCATAGTCTAGGTATGTTAAGCAAGTTTCAATTCCTTATAGGTATTCTAGGTACTTGTCTGAACCTGTGAAATGTCCTGACCTGCTCTGTTTCAATTCCTTATAGGTATTCTAGGTACGGATATAAAGAAAGCTTTTTAAAATGGGATCTAAAGTTTCAATTCCTTATAGGTATTCTAGGTACATTTTCTTTTCCCCTAATTTTTCTTGTACTTGATTATAGTTTCAATTCCTTATAGGTATTCTAGGTACTAGACAAGCTTACTGATGAAGAGGTTCTTGAATTCGCGTTTCAATTCCTTATAGGTATTCTAGGTACGCATATTCAGCAGCTGTAGCATTAGTGCTCCATGAGTTTCAATTCCTTATAGGTATTCTAGGTACCAATTACTATTGCCGAAGATGGAACTATCACAGGCTGTTTCAATTCCTTATAGGTATTCTAGGTACGAAGATAGACGTATACCTTTGATTGCTAAAAGAAAGTTTCAATTCCTTATAGGTATTCTAGGTACAGTATTGTTATGGCTGCTGCCGTTATTATGATTGCTGGTTTCAATTCCTTATAGGTATTCTAGGTACATCTTTAGGAAATATCTTCCCATGCCTTTCTCTACAGTTTCAATTCCTTATAGGTATTCTAGGTACTCGTCTCTCTCCTCGGCCATGGCTTTGAGTACCTCGGGTTTCAATTCCTTATAGGTATTCTAGGTACTCAATATTTTAACCGTTATGGAATACCAGCAGAAGAAATGTTTCAATTCCTTATAGGTATTCTAGGTACAATACGGCATATATAATATATTTGTTATTTCCTTGAAGTTTCAATTCCTTATAGGTATTCTAGGTACCCGTGCACATGGCACTATTGCTATATTATTATTTTAACATATTTAATGGGAATTTTTAAATAATCGTAAAATCATTGAAATTTCAAGATTTTTACTTCCGTCGATCCCCTGGATTTTTTACAGTATTATAGGTCGACAGACGTATCAAAGAAATAAAGATTGAGGATTCTTTTCAACCCCTATTACTTCTCTTGTAGAATATTTCATATTAGCAAAAGTATATATTACAAGCGAATCAACATCTTTATCCATTTTCATCGATAGTTCATGTTTCAACTTCTTTAAGTTTCCTTCTGTTATTTCCCCTTCAAATACAGAATTCTGTACCCAAGTTAAATATTTTCTGCAAGTTTTTAAAGCCTTTGAAACTCTTTTTTCTCCAAAATCATAAAACAATATCACAAACATCTTACCACCCCGCAACAAAACCCTCATATCTTTCGTCTTCAGTTATATGTTTTTGTATTTTATAAAGCTCAAGTCTTATAAGCCTTTTATAACTTACATTAATGTTCAGATTTGGATGTTTAATAACCGTTTCTAGTTTCTTATTGTATTCTTCCAAAAATTTCTTCTTACCTTTTTCTGATATCAAAATTCCATTAAAATCTTTTTCAAAATCTTTTGTAGTTATAACACCCCGGTTAAGTAATGAAAAAATTGCCCTATCAACAACAATTGGTTTAAATATCTCAGCTATATCTAAATTCAGTGTAAATCTTCTTTCATTTGTGGAATGGAGGTATCCTATTCTGGGATCAAGCTGAGTCTGGTATATTTCACCTAATATTGTCGTATACATTAATGCATTTCCAAAACTAATCAGTGAATTAATATTATCAAGAGGTGGTCTTTTGCTCCTTTTGGTAAATTCAAAGTCAGGATTTTTTATAATAAAATTAAAACAGTTATAATATTCATCCCTAATATTACCCTCTAATGCCATTAATTGCTGAATGTTTCCCACTTGTTCCATGTAAATAATTTTCTGAGATATACTATTTATAGTAGTTTCTAAATCTATCCCTCTGCTGTTATAATACTTGAGTATTACTAATATATTTTTTGCAGCTGTTTCAATTATCGTCCTAGCAAGTATCATTCTCTTAGAGTAATCAAGATAATGTTCAGCTTGCTTTAATATAACATACCCTGAATTAAGATGCTCCCTAGGATAAAAGCTACCTGTATAATATCCATAATAGTTAAAGAAATGTAAACATATCTCCTTTTGAGATACAAAGTCTAAAAATGATTTATTAATCGTAATTTCACCAAAAAACCATATGTTATTAACCTCCTCAACAGGTATATACTGCTTCCCAAATTGAGTTTCAAATAATAGGGTATTATCTTTTCTTCTCATCTCTCCATCATTAAATACATAGATATCTCTTTTCAAGTCTTTACCCCCTTATGCAAAGCAATATTCTCTATATCCACAACTTCTACAGAACTTATTCTTAGCGACCGGTGGCGGAACTTCTTTATTCATAATTTCTACGATTTCATCCTCAGCCTTTTCTAATTCAATGATATTTTCCTCATTGAGCTCTACCTCTACCCTTTTCTTTTCCTCCGGATATAAAAGAATACCCTTTGCATCTATATTTGCATTTTTCAACTCTCTTAGATAATAGAGCAACTGCAATCTAGATGCCTCTTGAAATTTTGATGATTTCTTAGTTTCCCCAATAACAAGCTGATCCTTTGTATTTAATAAAACATCAAATTTAACATTTCCAAATTCAATTTCCTTTTTGTTTCTACTATATGACATTTCATGAATAAACCTACCAATATCAATATTAGTATCTTTTTGATCAGGTATTATGTTTTTACTCATCAACCATACTTCTCTTTTACATATTTTGTAATACCACATTAAGGTACCATTAATTTTATCCTCATCCACATAATCACCTCTAAAAAATCATATATGTGTCTGAACTTTCTCTAACGAATCCAGTATCCTCATCATAGTATTGACTTATACCCTCTCTTGGTAAAATCAACATACCATTCTCATGAACAAAACTGCGGCAATATTTTATAGGGATTGACAACGTATAACTTTTTAAAGTTTGTCCAATTTCTAAATATCTTTCCTTCTTTTCCTCAAAGTTCTTTATGCCTAATATCTGTTTGTATTCTTCATATGCCCTCTCAGCTATTTCGTCATAAATGAATAATACATCAATATAAGTTGGATTATCTTCAATTAATGAAAACCTATTTATTGCCCAATCAGAACCGTTAAAATCCATATCATTTAAAGATTTGATAAACTTATTAGATTCATCTTTTGATTTACTATTATTTATTATGTTATAATATCTATTTATTAAATCAAAATAGTTTCTTTCATCTATATATTCTATTTCCTTTAGTAAATCTCTAGTTATATTTAATAGTGTGCTCCCATATATATATTTTCCGTAGGATTCCCCATTTTCATTAACCATATTAACAATTTTTACATTTCCCTGACCTTTTATATAATTTCTATTACACCTTCCTGCACACTGTATAATAGAATCAAATGGCGCTAAATCTCTTATTACCTCATCAAAATCTAGATCAACCCCAGCTTCTACTACCTGAGTAGAAATCAATATTATATTATCGTTTTTCTTTAATCTATCACTGACTTCTTCAATTATCTTTTTTCTTTTAATAGGGAGTACATTAGTAGATAAATAATATGTATCCCTTTCTAAATGTTTTAAAGAATTAAAAACTTCAATAGACTGATTAATTGTATTACAAACTATCATATATGACTTTTCTTCTATGTTTTCAATAAAATCATCAATAAAATCATTGATATAAACTTTATCTAATTTTGGAATCAATCTAGTTCTGTTAAACTTCTCAAAATATCTTTTATTTTCTGGCAAAAGTTCTATACTATTTTGGAGAATAATTGGCTTTGTGGCTGTCATAATTATTATCCTACAATTTGTATATTCACATAATTTTTCTAAAACATATTCTATAAGTTTGTAATATTTAATGTCTATACTTTGAATTTCATCAATCAATATTATTGAATCATTAAAAGCTAGAAACTTTTTGAGCATTTTATTCTTACTTCCTATAGCTGTTTCAAATAGTTGTACAAAAGTAGTAACTACAATTCCACTTTCCCAATTCTCAATTAATAGTTCAGATTGTAGTTTAGTATAATCATGATAATCTGTTATATAGTCAGTTTTAGATAAGTTGTGATGTTTAATTATATATCTACTAATGTTTTTATCAAATGACTCTAAGCACTTTAATATATCTACAATAGATGAATAATTTTGTTCAATTATTGATGTAAAAGGTAAAGAATAAATTATTTTACCTTTTAGTCCTAATAGTTCTTTTAATTTTACAGATGCGTAAAATCCAGCGTATGTTTTCCCTGTTCCAGTTGGTGCAGTAATTGAAAATATCTTACTTTTATAAAAATTTCTAGTCAAATTATCTAAAACACATCTAAATATTTCATCTCTTATTTGATTTATTGAACTTAAATTATTCTCAAATTTTTGCCTTTTAATTTCTTCTATTTCATTAAAGCCACAAAACAATGGGATATCATACTTAATCCCTGAAGCACTTATCTTATCAGCTGAAATTAATGCCGAATAAATAGTTTGATGAATAAAATAATGTTTATCCCTTTCTTGTGCTAATGATAGCTTATATTCTATTCTTTTTAAGTTTTGTAGAGTCTTATTTATTACGTCATCTTCATTTAAAAATAACTCAAACATATTTCCTAGTCCAATTTGCTTTAATTCCTCAATTATGTAATTCTTATTTTTATTGATGTCATCAATCTGTTTTATTCCAATCTCAATTTTATCTAGTAAGTTAACTGAATAATCCGTTATCTTAACATTTCCAATCTTAGATGGCAGGTTATGAGAGAAACATTCTAAATTACCATGATGATGGATTATAACATTATAAATCATTAAGGGAAGATAGGAATCTTCCCCAAATTCTTTTATTGCTACATAAGCGCCAAATATAGCTGATATAAATCCATGATTTCCTAAATCTGATTTTTTCTTATTATTCAATAAATAATTCTGAAAAAATGTAGAATATTTTCCAAAATCATGGCATAAGGCTGCAATTTCAAAAGCCCTTCTTAAGTCATCTGGAACTTTATATAGGTTTATATCCCTAACTTCAATTAAATGATTTAGCAATGTTCTATCAGGGTGCGAATAAAAGCGCATTGTACCCCCCCTATAAAAATATAATATTCTCTCCATTTTCTAATTTAATAAACTTATTCCTAACTTTAATATTAAGTGGTTTACCATCGTCATCATATATATAAGTATCTACTTTTTTTATTAGCCTTCCTTCATAAAAATCTATAGGCATTCTTTCTTTCATCAATTTACCGGAATAGTTAGAGATATCAACTTCTGCAATATCTTCTGACCTTATTACTGAGTCTATCTTAATATAGTCTTTACTTTCTTCATAAACTCCCTCTAGATAATCTATATATTTAATAGAGCAACCAAAGTTTGCACTTCCTAAGTATGGTGGATATGCTAGTTGGTTTTTTCTAATTCTTTCTTCTAATTCATTTAACAAGTCTAAATTATTGTGTGTAACGTATATCCTAAATGATAGTTCAGTATCCCCAACAAGTATTTCAAAAGGAACTTGAGTGTGGTCTTTAGGAGTTATTAACTCAGACATTGACGTTGCTCTAATATAATTTAGGGTTTGAAGTATTTTTTTCGTGGGAGTTAATTTTTTAACTCCTATTTTTAGTTTATCTGAACTAAAGATTTCATAATAACTATCTCTTTCAAATCCCATAATGGCAGCTATCATACCTGCAATTGTAGTTCTAGGAGGAACACCATAAGTTAAAGAAGATGAATTCGTATAGAACTTTCTAAAGTGGGCAAATTTACCTTTTACGTCAAAAACAATAACTTTCATAATTATCACCTACACAATCTCTTCAAATGGTATATTTTGAATTACCTCCTGAATATTAGCTACAATATTACCTTTCATAATTAATTTCAAACTTGAATCAATATAATAAAAGATTTTATTTATTTTTTCTTTATTTTCATTTAATAGATTTACTAACTTATCTATTTCTAATGTCAATTCATTAATGTCTCTTATACTTTCGAACTTTTCTTTTAAATCAATATAGTCTCTCAAATCTCCTAAGATAGTTTGGTTATCCCTGTATTCTACTCTCAAATATAGTCTTGGATATTGACCTATTTTACTTCTTGTGGCGAGATTCGGAATTGCATTTTTCATAGCATTATCTAACAATAGGACATCTTCGTTTTTAAGCTGAGTTTTTTCTGCTCTTCTTCCACTAATTACGCCTGAAAAAGCAATGAGAGAATACTTAACTCTATAATCCTTACCTATAGTTCCTTGAGTAGCTTTTTCGTTAGCTGAAAAATGCGATGTAATACTAGCCTCTAACAACTCTACCTTATTTAGAGAATATCCCCAATTAAACTGAACAGGTCCTATATATGTTTTCGTATCACCTTTTACAGTCATTGTAGCACCAAACATCCTCACATCTATCCAATTTTCTAATATCCATTTCTCGCTTGAATCTTTTAGTTCTTTAATTCTCTTATCTGCGGTTACTGGCTTATCATCTACCCTTCTAACAAAAATATCATGCCCTTCTTGATACAAATAATCTCTTATGTATCTCTTCAATCTTAAATCTGAAACAAGATTAATTTCTCTTTCATAATCCATTCTTGGTCTGTTTTCTTCATCTGGATCTCCATTAGGATTAGTCAACTTTGCATCATAAAGATATAATATTTCACTATTATTCATTAATTATCCTCCTTTAACATTGGTATTGTAGTTACGAATGAATAGCCTGATAATATATAGAATAAATTATCTTCCTTGTTTAAACTCCAGCTTTCTAGGTTTTTATCTAAAAGTCTTTTCATTTCAAAGAAAGTTGTTTCATTAAAATGTCTAATCTTTTCTTGATTTAACTTATTGAATACATCCTTTGTAAGCCTAATAATTTTATTTTTATCAATACCATTAAAGTTTAATTTATTTAGTATAGGCTTATTTCCATCAATTGGATTCCTCTTATACTGAACATTCCCTATTTCACCAATTAAACACCCCAATAAGAACATAGCTGCTTGCTCCTCAGTATAAGACATGCTTTCAATATAATTTTTTAACTCATCCTTTACTCTCAATCCTTCAACAGACATACCTTCTCCCCCCTTCAAACATCCCATATATTCTAAAAATTTTAAATACATATTTGATCTAATAATATAGAACTCTAAACTTGTTTTTTCTGGATTTATATTATAAGACTCTTTGTTAAACCAAATTATTTTTGTACACTCTACAATATTCTTGATCACATTTCTCTTATTTAATTTTTTCCCAGTCAATATAGAATCATATGTCTGTAGTATACTTCTGTATTGAGTTGGACTTCCCTTTGAAAGTCTAATAGGATTCATTATATAGACACTTTGTAAATCTATATATGTTTTTAAGCTTGAACCTATGGCTTTTCTCATATCTTTATTTGATTTTAAAGTTGCTTCAGCCATTTTCTCAAATATTGAAGGATTAACATCTTTAATAAATGCTTGCACCTTAGTTGAAGCTTGTACACTCTTGTAGAACAAAAAGTTTAAAAGAAAGTAGCTATTAGAGTTACTGAAAGCTATTTTATTATAAATTTCATTTCTCATCTCACCAATACCTTCAAATGACTTTACAGTATTGAAGGAATACACAATTTTATCAGTAACTCGATCCAACTCAACACTATTCAGTGGTTCCCCATGTACAAATTGAGGAATTATATACACATCAAATGTTGAAAGTTTTACTGCAAGTCTGTTTTGTAAATAATTCTCTCCTGCCAAATACTTAGTCATACAAGATTTGCACATCTGCATGTTTTTATAATAATTATTCTTATCTAAATTATTGGCAAATATAATTTGATTTGTAGTATATAGTTTTATTTTTGTCTTTGTCATATCCATTGTTACATCTTCTCTACTAGCACAAATACTACATGTTCCCTTATCAGTTTTGGAAACCTTTATACTAGGTTCTGTAGATTCAACTACCCTGTCTATATACTCTTTGTTTTGCGCTATAATCTCACCATTAATAAGGATTGTAAACAACCCAAAATCGCTTAACTTCATGTCATAATTATCTATCAAATAATTTTCTATTTCTTTGCTTAATTTAGCAATGATACCTTTGCCAATATCCCCAGCTTTTGGTTTAGCTCCATCTTTTGTCTTTTCTAATTTTACTTGTTCATATATATTTCTCATATCAATATTTGATATATTGAACTTTTCAATATTTAATGCATATTTATATTTATTTGGCATGGATTCTTCAACTAAATAATAGAACTGTTCTAAAACAGCTTTAATCTTTTTATTTAATTCTTCACTAAAATCCTGATTAGATAAATTAAATATAGTTTCTGTTATATGATAATTAATCATAGTAGATGTTACATACCATTGTGGAGAATTTGGCCCACTAGCAGATCCTATATAATTGTATTTCTTTGATGTATTAATATCCATTTCCTCATTTACATCAAATATTAACCTATCATTATCCAAATCAAAGTTTATTTTTAAAACATTTAGCTGCTTATTTTTTCTAATTGGTTCTACTACTTGAATTAAATTAGACAAAGAACCATCATCTGAAGGCAATGCACTTCCAATTTGTATTAGGCCCTCTATCATACTTTCCCCTCCTTCCTATAATACTCTTACACATCCAAATCCTTGGCTGTTTTTGCTTCCTAATCCAGCATCTACTCCTAGCTGAAGTAGTTCCTTATTACCTCTAATTATAAATTTCCCCGATACCCCCTTTATCAAAATATCTTTATAATATGTTATATTTTGCTTATACGGTCCATTTGGAATTATTTTTATACTAGAATCAAGTGGTAGATTTGTATTGTTTAGAGCGTTGTATTTTCTTATTAGGTTCTCTGATACTATTCTAGAAAAGTCAGATTCTAAAGGTGTAAAATAGCAAGTATATTTACTTTTATCTGGTCTAAAAAAAGTACTATATACAACAATAGGAGAGAGTGCCTCGACTACTATTTCTTCACTATCTAGGTCATAATTTAATATCTGTATTTCGTTTACTTTTACATTGTTTTTTCCCATGTGTAAGTCTTCCCTTTGTAACATGTAATTTGCAATTGAGCTGCAAAAGTCTTCAATTGGCGAAGACACAATTATATTAATTTTATTCCCAAAGTTAAAATTATCATTTACTCTTTTACCCCTATTTAAGATTCTAGAGAAAGTAAATAATTTAAATGATCTCCCGTTATTTACAAAACCTTTATTATGTAGAAATGAAGCTAACTTTTCATCTATGTTATTATAGATAAAGGCTTGTAGTATGTGATTATAATGAATAGGTAATATAATATCCGTTTTACTTTCAAAACTAATTTTTATTTGCATGGCTAACCTCCACTGTCATTTAGTAATATTAACATTCGGCATAGTCCTATAGTTTCCCTTCTTTTTTTGTAAGATTTTCCATATTTTTTAGGTTAATTGGTAATTTATTTTATTAGCTTAGTTCTTAATCTGTTGAGGTATAAATCTGTACTACTTTCCTAGTTATTGCTCAAAATGTTAATAAAATTAGTGATAATTTTATTTATTAAGTGGTAAGTATATACTTAAGGAGAGTGATAGCTTGAAGAGTTTAACCAATTTTAAATTAAAGGATATGGAATTAAAAAACAGAATTGTCATGCCTCCAATGTGTATGTACTCAGCAGATGAAGATGGCATGGTAAAGAACTTTCACATAACCCACTACGTTACTAGAGCGGTTGGTGGAGTAGGGCTAATTATAGTTGAAGCTACTGGTGTTATACCTAATGGACGAATTAGCAGTAATGATTTAGGAATTTGGTCAGATAGTCATATTAAAGGTCTAAAAAAAATTGTTGACCAAGTGAAATCTTATGGTACGAAGATAGGTATCCAACTAGCACATGCAGGTAGAAAATGTGAATCTAATGATGAATTTATAGTCGCACCATCTCCTCTACGATTTAGTGATGAATATAGGGTACCAAGAGAACTTAGTAAGGATGGAATTAAAGAAATAGTGTCTCAATTTAAAGATGCAGCTAGACGTGCTAATGAAGCAGGATTCGATATGATTGAAATACATGGGGCTCATGGTTATTTAATTAATGAATTCTTATCCCCATTATCTAACAAAAGAGATGATGAATACGGCGGAAGTAGAGAAAATAGAGTTAGATTCCTTAAGGAAATTATAGAAGCTGTAAAGGAAGTCTGGCCTGAGAATAAGCCTATATCCCTTCGTGTATCTGCAGATGATTATACTGAAGGTGGAATCGACAAAGAGGAAATGGTAGAAATAGTTAATCTAGTAAAAGATGATATAGACATTGTACATGTCAGCAGTGGTGGTGTAGTTAAGGCTAGAATCAATGCCTTCCCGGGCTATCAGGTAACCCATGCTGAAAGGATTAAAAAGGAATGTAATATACCAACCATAGCAGTAGGTCTAATTAAAGATTATGACCACATTGAGGAAATAATCTCCAACGAAAGAGCAGATTTAGTAGCCCTTGGTAGAGCTCTCTTAAGAGATCCATATCTTGTTCTAAATATGGCCTACGAGAGGAATATAAGTGGATTTTTCCCTAAACAATATGAGAGAGGTTTTTTCTAATCCTCTCTCATATTCTTATTCTACTTCTATTTAAAGCCTTGTAAAATACTACTGATGTTATCGCTCCAAATATACCTTGAGCCAAATTGCCTGGAATGCTCACTAAAGCTGCCTCAGCACCATACATAAAAATCTCTGCTAAATAATATCCTAGAGCCATCCAAATACCACCAATTGCTGTAGCAAATAGTGGCATCTTCTTTCCAATCTTTGTCTCAAATAAAGCCCCAGCTATATAGCCTTCAATTCCTTTTACAATCAAGGTAATTGGCGCATAGTGTGTATATCCTGCTATAATGTCCGCAAGGGAAGAGCCCAATCCTCCAATGATTAGACCTCCACTTTTACCCATAAGTAGAGCAGCAACAAATACAACCATATCACCTAAATTTAAATAACCATTAGTTGCAACTGTAGGGATTCTTATAGCAATAGTCATAACCGTAGTCATAGCAATTAAAACTGCATATTTTACAAGTAATCTTAATCTATCATTTTCCCTCATATATACCCCTCCAAATTGTACTGATACAAATACGAGATATAATATAACTGTACCTGTTTTAAGCATAACACTTATAGATACACTTTTCAATAGTTTTAAAAATAAAAGGCACAATCCATATTAGCTATATGAATTGTGCCTAGACTTAATGTATTATATTCCTTGTAACTTTTCTTTCTCAACTTGTTTCCTAACTGCTATATTTAATTCAATACCTTCATTTCTTATCAACATATATGACGCTAAACTAGCCAATATGTCTGATATAGGGTATGAAAGCCATACACCCATAGCTCCTAGCTTAAACCCTTTAACCATGATTATTGATATAGGAATCATGATAATTATTTGGCGCAATACTGATACAAGTATTGAGGTTTTTGCCTTTCCAAGAGCTTGGAAATAGTAAATTGATACATAATACATACTAATAACCGGGAATACAGCTATCATTATTCTAAATGCCTTTACTGACTTCAGTATAATATCTGCATCAGTTACAAATATGCTGATTAACTGTGGTGTAAATATCATCATTGGTATCCAAATAACCGTAGCTGCAATGAAAGCGAACTTAGTTGTTTCATGCATTACACCCTTTAATCTCCTATAATTCTTTGCTCCTAGATTATAAGCTGCAATTGGCTGCATGGCTGCTGCAATACCAAGCATACTTATAAATAGAAACATATATACCTTCGATATAACACCTAGTACCACTATTCCTGAGTCACCTATTGTTGAAGCTAATAGGTTATTTAACACTGCCATCAAGATTCCATCTTCAGCTTCTATTACAAAGGCTGAAATACCTACAAGTATAATTGATGCAGCAATTTTTTTATCTATTTCAAATCCAAGTTCCACTTCATATTGCCTTTGTATCTTTCTATAGTGATAATACGCGTATATAAAACCTGCAACTTGTGAAAGCGTAGTCGCTATGGCAGCACCCATAACTCCCATGCTCATTTTCGTTACTAATATATAATCTAGTATTATATTAAGTACTGCCCCTACACTGGTGCTTATTATCGATATTTTACTTTGACCTACTGCTATCATAATATTTGATATAAATATGGTCATACTTACAAACATGCTTCCAAATATAATGATCATCAAATATTTTTTTGCTAGAGGAAGCATTGTTTGACTTGCACCTAGCATCATAAGTATATTATTTCCAAAGATTAAAACTGTTAAAGTCAATAAAATCATAATTGAATAGGATAATGAAAATCCGTTTTTTAAGACATTTTTAGCGCCTTTTATATCATTTCGACCATTACTTCTTGAAAAGGCTGTTGAAGTTCCTACAGCTATCATCGTTCCTAGTGCAACTATTATTCTTTGAATAGGAAATACTAATACTAATGCTGCAATTCCACTAGCGCCAACTTCTCTCCCTACAAATATGGTATCAACCATATTGTACAATTCTGAAATCAGATAAGAAAGAATAATTGGTATTGAAAATTTTAATAGCAGCTTTCCAATCCTTTCCTCTCCGAATAATTTTTTGTCACTCATAATAAAACCTCCATTGATAATCTTATCTTATCAATTTGGAGGTTTTATTTCATTCACTGATTTAATCTCTTTTATGAACAATCTTTAGGTTTACAAAAATTTCATTTATTCAAAAATCTTAAAATAATCCTAAAAGTAACCTTAATTTTGTACCTTATTTAAGGTAAATAATACTGCACCATTAGGTTTTATAGTCGTCACTAAATTATAAACTGTAGACTTTTTACCATAAAAGAAAGTTACATTAGGATGAACGTATTCATCTAATAGCTCCCAGTGAGTATTATCTATCCTTTCAGGTGAGCCTAAGAAAACCCATTTATCATATATAGAACCATGGCTCTTATTAAAATCATACTTAGTAATTTGAAGGTCGCTTTCCATATTATATATATTTATGGATACCTTTCTAGCCTTTAGCTTATCATGCGATTTCTTACCATAAATTATGTCTTCAGTAACTTCTGCAGGATTAAATAAGAGGATCTGATAACCATCATCAGATTTTGTCACCACGTACCCTTCTCCCCTATATAAAATTTCATTACCCAAGATGGATAAAAACTTAAATGCATAGAAGGAAGGTTTGTTTAAGTAATTTGCGGTAAATAAACCATTGCCTCCAAAGAATGTATCATTAGTAAGGTAAGTTTCTTTAGTAATTTCATCTATCATATTTGGGACTATTCGCTTATTCTCATGTATGTAGCTATAGAGGATAAAAGGTACCATATGCATAGTATCATAAAGAGGAGAAATTTCTTCTTTAAGAAAATATGGTTTTAACTCACTTGTATCAAAATTTAACCACTCTTCTACATCTGTGTCATAGATATTGCTAAAGTTTTGGATAAAGTCCTTTAATATATCCTCTTCAACACCCTCTGTATTTATTATTGGAAATAGTTTCATACTTTTTATGAAATCAAGTATGTTTTCTACCCTAGTCCAATTGATAAATCTGTTGTTTTTACCTCTGTAAATATCCATATCATCAGAAAAAAGTCTATTCACAAGACAGTATTTAAAACCAATCTGCCCCTTTATCTCCCTTAATATTCTCATATTTTCTTCTTCTAAAAGGAGGGATATATCCCCTAGATTTATTAGGTTTGGCTTTATAAACTCATCTATTGGATCATTATTTAAGTCAATATCAAGCTTTATTATTCTATTATCATAATTAAATCTCTCATAGTCTTCTATATATTGAACTAAGTAAGGTAGTGCTTCTTTAAGGTCAAAGTACTTTATTTTTTTCATCTTCTCAAGTTCTTCAACGCTTACTTTATACTTCTTTCTATACTGCATTGGAGTCATATTGTAATGGAGCTTAAAATGCTTATTATAATACCTAACATGAGAAAAACCCACTTCTTCTGATATTTCACTTATGTTCAAATCTGTATCCAACAATAATTTTGTAGATTCTTCTGCTCTTACCTGATTTAGATATTCATTAAAGCTTTGACCAAATACTTCCTTCAATTTATAAGATAGATATTGAGTAGTTAAGAATTCCTTTTCAGCTATTTTTTGAAGACTTACCTTTTCCATATAGTTATTGCTTATATATTTTACTATTCTATGAAATCTCTCAAGCTGATATTCATCATCCTTTAGGCTTTCCTCTTCGTATATGAGGTAATGAAAATTGTTAAGTAGGTGATACATCATATCAAGTAAATTTTCCTCTATGGAATCCTCATAATCATCCAGTTTAGCAATAAATTCATACACTATAATGGATATAAACCTTCTTAAAATATAGTATTTTCCTTCTTCTTGGGAATTCTCAGCTGAAGAATCTGTATAATAAAAGGTATCCTTAGCATCATCATAATACCTTTCAAAAAAATTTGGGTCTATATCCAGCATAAGAACTAAATTGTTAGGATCTTTGGATTCCATTCTAAAAACTTCATTTGGGTTTATTATTTCGATTTCTTTTTCCTTAATAGTATAAGTCTCTGTTTCTACACCGATTGTGATGCTACCCCTTAGTACAAACAAAATCTCAATAGAATTTTGCCAATGAAATGGATACTCCATTATATTGGCAAGTTGTATTTTTATAGGCAAATCTTTAAAATATTCTACATGCTCTTTTCTCATATTTCGCCTCACTTTTTACTCAACTTGAGATATAATTATCTTAAATTTATTTATACCCAATTATATTCTAAAAAATATGCATTGCAAATTTTAAATTGGGTAAATTTGTAGTATATAACTAAAGAAGGAAGGTGTTTTTATGGAAAAAGAAAAGTACATGCCGGAAGTAAAATCCACTCTAAGATCAAGGGTTATTGAAGTACCTAAAGCTATTTACAAAGCAAGTGGAATCAAGGTTTTAGGAACTAGAATTAAATCCCTATTATTCTCAACTGACGTAGCAATAATCAAGAACAGCAATGCTAGTTCTATTATTGCAGTTTATCCATTTACCCCACAGCTATCAATTATTCAATCAATTTTAGAAGTAGCCCCTGTACCTGTTTTTGTTGGAGTCGGAGGTGGGCTAACTACAGGCAAAAGATCTATCGCTATTGCTTTACAAGCTGAATTAATGGGCGCTTACGGTGTTGTAGTTAATGCACCTACAAAGAATGAGGTTATAGAGGAAATGTATAAAATAATTGATATCCCAATAATAGCAACTGTTGCATCTATAAATGACGATTATAGAGGAAAAATAAAAGCTGGAGTTAGCATACTAAATATCTCAGGTGGACCAAATACTGCAAATATTGTAAGACAAATAAGAAGCGAATACGGAAAGGAACTGCCAATAATCGCTACTGGTGGGCCTACTGAAGAAACAATTCTTGAAACCATTGATGCAGGAGCTAATGCTATTACATATACTCCTCCAACCTCAGGTGAAATATTTGCAGGCATAATGGAAAAATACAGAAACAATCTACCTTATTAATAACTACATCAATTAGGAACCAACTAAAATAGCACTCACCTTTTTAGCAAATATTAATAAACTATTATAGACGAGGTGAAGAATCTTTTTAAGCAAGGGTGATGCTATGTATAGAGATTTAGTAGTTGGTTCTGACAGTATTGTTACTTTGCAAAATGGTAATATGGTGCACTATATCAATTTTGACAATGCGGCAACTACTCCCCCTTTCAAATCTGTAATTCAAGAAATTGTGGATTTTGCCCCATATTATTCATCTGTTCATAGAGGAACTGGATATAAATCAATTATCTCCTCTGAAACTTATGATGCTGCGAGATGTCTAGTACTTGATTTTGTTAATGGCAAAAAGGACTATCACACTGTAATATTTCTTAATAATATTACAGATTGCATTAACAAACTATCTTTTAGATTGCAAGATACCTTAAGGAATAAAATTATTTTAACTACATACATGGAGCATCATTCAAATATGCTGCCATGGAGAAACAAGTATCAAGTTGACTATGTAAATATAGACTCAGTAGGAAGACTTGATATAGATGATCTGGAGATGAAATTAAGAGAATACAACGGTAGAGTCGGATTAGTTTGCGTTACTGCAGCCTCTAATGTAACTGGCTATATTAATCCAATTCATGAAATAGCTAGACTTGCCCATAAATATGGCGCTAAAATTTTCGTAGATGCAGCACAAGCAGTTGCACATATTCCTATTGATATGAAAGAGGTTGAATCACCTGAGCATATTGACTTTCTAGGTTTTTCAGCACATAAAATGTACGCACCTTTTGGCATTGGTGTACTAGTTGCTCCAAAAAATACTTTTATTGAAGGCTGTTCAGAATGCGTTGGTGGAGGTACAGTAAAGTTTGTTTCAGATAATGATGTTATATGGGCAGATCCTCCTGAAAAAGAGGAAGCAGGTACTCCTAACTTAATGGGTGTAGTTGCATTAACAGCAAGCATAAGAACTCTCCAGTCCATTGGTATAGAAAATATTAAAGAGTACGAAAAGAATTTAACTTCCTATGCTCTTAGCCAATTAAGCAAGATACCTAATCTAATTATATATGATGATTTTAATGTAGATAGAAAGGTATCCATTATATCTTTTAATATGAGAGGAATACATCATACCATGTTAGCCCAAATACTTGGAAATGAAGGCGGAATTGCAGTTAGAAATGGATGCTTCTGTGCTCAACCATATATCCAGAAGATATTTAAAATTAAGAAAGAAGATATCCATAGATTTAGAAATTGTCCTAAGAGCCGGCAACCCGGTATGGTTAGAATAAGTTTTGGACTATATAATGATTATAATGAGATTGATTTATTAGTTTATTTGCTTAAAAAGATTAGTGATAATATCAATTATTATTTAGAAAAGTATAGAAACCTTCCTCTAGAGTAAACTATCTAGAGGAGGTTTTTATATGAATAAAAAAATGAGTCTACTTATTTTTAGTGGCGAATATGATAAAGCACTTGCTGCACTAATTTTAGCAAATACAGCCTTAGAAATGAATGTAGAGGTTACTATGTTTTTTGCTTTTTGGGGTCTAACCTTAGTGAGAGATCCAAATGGAGTATCAGATGAAGAAAAATCAGCCTATGAGAAGATGTTTGCGAATATGACACCTAGAGGAATTGAGAACCTACCACTTTCTAAAATGAATTTTGCTGGAATTGGTAAGAAAATGCTTGAAGAAATGATGGAGGATAATGATACTCCGCCTATAGAGGCTTTTCTTAAAGGAGCAATTAATAAGGGAGTTAAGCTTAGAGCATGTAAACTATCTTGTGATGTTATGGGATTTACAAATAGTGAATTGCTCCCTGAGGTAGAAATTATGACTGCAGAGGATTATATTAAAGATGCATTAGAATCTGATATACAGCTATTTATTTAGCTGATATCAGATTTTTTAAACTCCAATAAGCTAACAATACTCAATATTGGTTTCCATTTTTTCAATTAGCACTATTGTAAACCTAATTTGTTTTCTCAGTTGACATAACTGAGTTGTTATTGTAAACTATGTTTTATACTATAGGTTGACAATAGGAGGATTTATCATGAAATTAAGTGCAAAAGAAATGACATTAACAGGGTTATTTACAGCATTGACAGCAATTGGAGCATTTATTAGCCTACCATTTGGCCCTGTACCTATTACTTTACAAACCTTATTTGTACTCTTAGGAGGTGTTGTGCTAGGTCCCAAACTTGGAGCTTTATCTCAAATTGTTTATGTGATATTAGGTCTTGTTGGTATACCTATTTTTACCGGATTATCAGGAGGTTTACAATCAATTATGAAACCTAGCTTTGGATTTTTATTAGGCTTTATAGTTGCAGCGTATGTAGTAGGAACAATAGTTAACTTTAAATTAGAATTTAAAAGGGTCTTATTTGCTACAGTTGTAGGAACTATGATCACTTACTTAATAGGACTTCCATATATGTATTTCATAATGAACCGTGTACTAAATATGGGATTAACATTCTATGAAGTATTCAAATTAGGATGTTTAATGTTCATCCCTGGAGATGTTATAAAGCTAACAGTAGCCTCTCTAGTTGGTATTAAGCTAATTTCAATTACAAGAATAATTAATTCATTAACTGAAAGGTAGGGTCTGAGAATTTTCTCAAACTCTATTTTTTTATTTTATTTTAGAATTCTGCATAAAATAGGGTAAATATAATTAGTAAATCATATGATACATATAAATAATAAGCTTCTATAATAGGAGGATGTAATTTGAGAAAACATATCATTCTTACAATCATACTTATTCTAATTTTTGTACCAACTAATGTATTTGCAGATGATAGTCTTATTATTACTAAGTGGATAGTCACCTCAGAACTAATGGAAAATGGAGATTTAAATGTATATGAAGACCTTACATTTAAATTCAATGATAAATTTAATGGAGTCTTTAGAAATATCGTCTTAGAAGGTACTGATGGTATTGAAACTTTAGAGGTCTTTGAAGTTGTAAACGGATCTGAAAATCCTTATACACTTGAACAAAAAGCTGAAAAAGGTGATTCTAACGTATATAGCTATAAACAAGAAAATGATGAAATAACCATGATGATATTTTCACCGTCTGAAGATGAAGAAAAGACCTTTAGATTCAAGTACACCTTAAAAAATGTAGCAGTAATTCACAGCGACACCGCTGAGTTCTACTATAAATACTTAGGAGAAGGAAACGAAACCCCTATTGAATATTTCACTGCAAATTTGTCCTTACCTGAATTTGATAAAGAGAAGATCAAAATATTTGCTCATGGACCTTTAAATGGCACAATAAATTTTACAGACAGCAAGCAAATTAGATTAGAGGTTAGAGACGTACCAACAAAAACATTTATTGAAGCAAGAGTACTTTATCCAAAAGATTACACACCTTTAGCTTCTAAAATTGGTAATAATAGCTTAGATAATATATTAAAAGAGGAAATGGAATATATAAGGGACCTTGAGGAAAAAGAAGTACGAAGTAAAGCGAATAAATCCTTGTTTAATAATATTTCTATTATTACATTGATAATAGGTATTGTAACAACATATTTTTTCTTTAGAAAAAACAGAAGAGATCCTATGATTTATGAAAACATGAATAGTATATATCCTGAAGAAATTTCGCCAGCTGAAGTAACATTATTTATGAATTCTATGATTGATATTAGAGGTTTGATGGCTACACTTTTTGATTTGGCCAGACGTGAATATATAACTATAGATAAACAATCTTCAAATGATTCAGAGTTTAAATTTACAAGAAAAAATATTCTAGATAATAACCTTCTAGAACATGAAAGATATCTATTGGACTGGTTATTTAATACTGTAGGCAATTCAACTACCGTAAGTACAAAAGATATTGATTTTTATAGAAGAAAGCACATGAGAAATTATTATAGGGAATATAATCAATGGATGAAATTAGTTAAAGTTCAATTAGATTCTAGAAACTATTCGGATAAGAGCAATGTAATGCCAGGACTAATAACAATGCTCCTTTCTGTTCCAATTTTTATTATAGGAATATTTTCACTTATAAACGAAGCTATTTATGGAATTGGTGCTATACTTGTCTCTATCTTGTTATTTGTATTAGGTATCGCCTTAATGGTTAGAAAATCAGATAAGGGATATATCCAATATGGACTATGGAAAGATTTTAAGAAAGAATTTGATAACTACAGTAATTTAGATATAAGCATTCCAAAAGATAAGACCCTTATTTATGCTATAGCATTAGGTATAAGCTTAGAAAAATTAAATAAACGCAGAATGTATTATGGCTACGATTATTACCCTATGTATTGGGGTTATTGGTACTTTGCTCATAATAATAAAAAGGGCGGATCTGCTTTTGAGGATAGTATGAACAAAAGCTTCTACGGAAACACCGGAACATCTACTCCTACTTCTACAAACTACGGTGGAGGTGGAGGATTCTCAGCTGGAGGTGGAGGAGGTGCCGGTGGCGGTGGTGCTGGAGGATTTTAACAAAAAAGCTGCCGTACTAATTATCTAGTACGACAGCTTCAATATTAAAGCAAAGTAAATTATAAATCATGGCACAATTTAACATCTATGGTTTGAAAAAAATAAAACGCCAACCAAATCAAATGATTGACGTTCAAATTTCTATACTAAATCCTTAAGTCTTCCTGTAATTTTATATTCTGAGTTTCTTAATTCTTCAATATTTTTCTTACCCATTAACAGCATCAATATCTTAATCTTGTGAGTTAAGCCACTTAGGTATTCCATAGCATTTCCATATCCACCGTGTACTAAATAAGCTAATAGCTCCCCACTTATACCTACAACTTCTGCCCCTAATACAATAGATTTCACAACATCTAAGCTATTTCTTATTCCGCCGCTAGAAATAAGTTTTAAATCCATTGGAAGCTTTCTACAATTAATTAAAGCAGCTGCTGTTGGGATTCCCCATGAATAAAGCTCAGTATAATCAAAAGCATGATTCCTCAAGTTTTCAATTTCAATAAAATTTGTTCCACCATAACCAGAAATATCTATATATCTAACTCCAATATTATATAGTCTTTCAGCTACTTCCTTTGATATACCAAAGCCTACTTCCTTTACAATAACAGGCTTATCTATATTATTAACGATTGCCTCGATATTATCTATAACACCTTTAAAATTACGATCTCCTTCTTCCATTACCAACTCTTGAGCAGTATTTAGATGTATCTGAATAGCATCTGCATCAACAATATCAATTGCTAACTTTGCCTGATCAACAGTAGCTTGACCACTAAGATTGCTTATCACAATACCATCCTGACCGATAATATCTCTAACTATTCTAAAAGAATCTTTAGCTTCTTCTTCATCTTCTAATACAATAGTTTGAGAACCAACTGCCATTGGAACGTTAAATTCCTTTGCTAGGATAGACAAGTCCCTATTTATCTCCTTAGTTAAAGAAGAACCTCCTGTCATAGCATTGATTAATATAGGATAATTTATTTTTTTCCCTAGAAATTCAGATGAAGCATCTATTTCATCCAGATTTAAGTTTGGCAAAGCATTATGTTCTAGAAATACATCCCCCAGAAGTGTATCTCCTTGAAAAGTAGTCTTCAAATAATTCTCTATATGCTCTTTCTTCCTAATACTTCTCATTTTCACACCTCTTCTAACGTTTTTTCTAAGGCTTAATTATATAATACTCTATATATTCTTTGAAGTAAACAGCCTTAATCTAGTAAATAATCGCCAAACATTTCTTGCACTAACAGGTTAGTCTCTTCTCTATCATAAATATAGTAACTTATATTACCAATGTATTCCCCAACACCAGGAACTGTGGCAGTAGTCATGTTCTCAACGTCAATTTTTCCTGCTGATGTAGCAGCTTTTAACATTAAGCTAAGTGGTATATTGGTTTCTACATTTTCATAATATGTCTTTATCAAAGAAGGAATTTTTACTATATTCTTAGCCTTTAAAGTTTGCTTTACTAACTCCTTCATAAAATTCTGCTGTGTCTTAATTCTACCTACATCGCCATCAGGATATCCTACAGTGTAATCGTTATTATGTCTAAACCTTAATAAATCATGTGCCTGTTTCCCATCAAGTACCTGTAAGCCCTTCTTTAAATTTATATTTAGTGGTGGCTTAGCAGTAGGGTCATTATATTTCATGTTCATAGGCACATCAAATTCAACACCGCCAATGGCGTTAACTACATCTTGTACAATCTGATAATCAACCTTAACGTAATATTCCAAATCTATTCCAAGGAAATTACTAATGGTTTCGACACTTAATTCTGGACCTCCGTAAGCATGAGCTGCATTTACTTTGTCCAGTTTCCCATTTACAGCTAATCTTGTATCCCTAGGGATTGAAAGTATATTAATCTCCCCAGTTTCAAAGTTTACTCTTGTAAGCATCATTGTATCTGAACGAGTACCTTTAGACTTCTTTACATTTTGAGCATCTACACCCATTAATAGGAATAATATTTCGTTTTTAACCTTAGTCTCTTCTTCTGGTTCTATTTCAACGATTTTATTAGGTTCTTCATCTGTTGCTACTACTGGCTTATCAAAAAATAATGAACTTAACACTGTTGAGTATAAAATTGTAAAACAAATAAAAGACGTTATAAATGCAATAATAAATTTCTTTTTCATGTCTACACCTCAATATATTTTGTGCTACATTACATAATACTATAAAAATCGTTGAATTACAATGTTAAATAAGGTAAATAAGTTTACAATCTAGAAACAAAAGTAGGCTTAAAATTTAAGGGTTATAATATGGATTTCATAGGTTTACACAACAAAAGTCAATGATATAATATAATAAAATAATAAAGCGATGTAGAAGTTAGAAAATATGAATAACAAATTATTAGCAGTCTCTTTTATTACAGCTATGATTTTTTTGATTTTATTTAGTTATATATTGACTTTTGAATATAACACATTAAATACACCGAGAAAAACCAGAAAGAGAAATAGGCATGTTATATGCATTAAGGGCCTTGACTCCACTATTTTCAATTATCTTTCATAAATAAAAGAGGCCTAAGCCTCTTCTAATAATCTCTTTTCTCCTGTTAATTTTCGTATATGGGATACTTCTTGACTATATTCTAATGTACCTATATATTCACCATTTTCATCTCTTATGGCGAAGTACTGAATTAGTACGAATAAATCACCTTTGTTAATCCAGAAGCTTTCACTGTCCTTTTTACCTGATTTAAAGTCATTTACAAGCTGTTCAACTACATGAACCGATGCTGGTGGATGGCAATTTTCAACGGTACGACCTATTACTGCTTTAGTTCTTGGAAATATTCTATCCTTGCTATTAGAGAAATATTTAACTATATTATCCTTATCAACAAATGTAAAATCTCCAGGTAAATTATTTAAAATTAGATTTAACTCTTTAGTTGATAGGACACCAGTTTCAAACTTAACAAATCCACCTTCTGTAAGGCCTTGCTTTTCTTCTTTCTTTTCAAGGTCGACTCTTTTTAGTTCCCAAGATTTTTCTGGTGCTATTAATGTGTATCCAATTTCATCTGAATCCATATATATTCTAATCCATTCATCTTCTGTGAGAGTTTCTAATGCCATTGGGAAAAGGATACTTTCCTCTTTAAAAATCATTTCTTTTACTTCTTTAGTTGTATCTTCTATCTTTTTAACAACTTCCTCTTTATTTCCTTGGTAATTGGTTAGGCTTAGCTTAGCGTCTTTAATCATCGCCCTTATTTCATCGTCTACTCCCCACATTACCTTTGGAGGTGATGTAATGCCATATTTCTCTAGATATGGGAATATTAAATTTTCCTTTCTACTATAATGTTTATCAATATCCCACAATAGATTTATTTGCTCAATTAACTTGTTAATATTTTCCTTAGAATCATCAGCTTTGAAATCCTCCAAAGCCTTTCTGATATCTTTATCTATAAGCTTTGTTAAAGCCTCATTTTCTCTCTTAAAGGTGTATACAGGATGTCCAGGTACCTGTTCAGGGTGATGAATCTCTTCTAGAGTTCCTTTAAATACTTCTGCATGGACATTGCAAAGGTGTTGAATTTCTTCTATTGGCAATCCTTCTTTTACTAAGGCTACCTCCATTTGAGAAATCTCAGAAGGCGAAACTCCTGCTATAACCTCAGCAAACTTGTCCTTAACTTCCTGCACACTCTTACCAGCGTGTAATTCTCTTATAACCTGTTTTAGTACTTCCTGTCTATATTCTCTGTTGTTTATCAATTCACTCATACTATCCCTCCAATCTTACTATCGATATAATACCCTAAAATCTGCAATTTAATTAAATTTTGGAATAGAATTATTAATAAAAAAACTGCCGCACTAGTCTATTTAGCGCGACAGCTTTTCCACCATATTTCTTACATCTTTTTTCTAGGTATATATCTAGTATGAAGTAATTCATGGGCCTTCTCACCATAAGGCTCTCCAATGTACTCTTCGTAAATCTTCTTAATCATTGGATTTTCATGAGACTTTCTTATTTTCTTTGCCCTATCTTCACTATAGATACCCTTAATTCTCTTTTCAAGTATAGTAAAATCTCCATGATGATATGGTTGCCCTCCGCCACCTATGCAGCCTCCAGGACATGCCATAATCTCAATAGCATGATAGTCTGATTCACCTTTTCGTATTTTTTCAAGTATGGTTCTAGCATTTCCAAGACCATGACATACAGCTATATTAATTTTTTCTCCTTTTATTGTAACACTAGCTTCCTTGATGCCATCCATTCCTCTTAGGCCATGGAATTCTATGTTTTCTAGAGTTTCTCCTGTCATAAGCTCATAAGCTGTTCTTAAAGCAGCTTCAATAACTCCACCTGTAGCACCAAATATTACTGATGCACCAGAGGATTCTCCCAAAGGATTGTCAAACTCCTCATCATCTAGATTAGCAAAATCAATTCCTGATTCTTTAATCATAATGGCTAGCTCTCTTGTAGTTATAACATAATCTACGGCTTTTGTACCACCATGGCCAAGCTCAGGTCTAGCTGCTTCATATTTCTTAGCTACACATGGCATTACAGATACAACTACTATATCTTCTGGTTTATATCCCATCTTTTCTGCTAAATAAGTTTTAGCTAGTGTTCCAAACATTTCATGTGGAGACTTACAGGATGATGGTATGTCCAACAAATCATGGTAATTATGTTCAAGAAATTTTACCCAACCAGGACAACAACTTGTCAATATTGGCAGCCTTCCGCCATGTTTAAGCCTATGCATAAGCTCAGTGGCTTCTTCCATTATAGTTAAGTCTGCTGCGAAATCCGTATCAAATACCTTATCAAAGCCCATTAGTCTTAAGGCTGCCACCATCTTTCCAGTAACCTGAGTTCCAGGTTCCATTCCAAATTCTTCTCCAAGGGCAACTCTAATTGCTGGAGCAGTCTGTACTACTACTATTTTGTCACTGTTTATTGCCTTCCAAACTTTAGATATTTTATTAACCTCAGTTAGGGCACCTGTTGGACATACAGCTAAACATTGTCCGCAAAATGTACATGTTGATTCATGTATTGGTGCGTTAAAAGCTGTACCAATAACAGTATCAAATCCTCTGCCAATCTCTGCTAATGCATGAACCGTCTGTACATTATTGCACATGGTTTCACATCTTTTACAAAGAATACATTTATTAGGATCTCTTATTATTGATAAACTACTCTTATCAATAGGAAAATCATTCATTTCTCCTTCAAATGGTATATCTCTAATTCCTAAATCAGCTGATAGCTTTTGAAGTTCACAATCGTGATTCTTTGCACATACAAGACAATCCTTTGGATGGTTTGACAATAAAAGCTCTAGCATTGTTCTTCTAGCCTTTACAGCCCTTCTTGTATCAGTTCTTACGTTCATTCCCTCTGTTACAGTTGTTGAACATGCTGTTTGAAGATTTTTCTTCCCTTCTACCTCAACAACACATATACGACATGAAGAAGACTGATTTACAAATTTTATATTATGTAAATCAAGATGACAAAGAGTAGGTATTTTTATATTAAGCTTTTTAGCTGCCTCAAGTATTGTTGTTCCTTCAGGAACTGTTACGTCTCTACCATTTATCTTTAAATTAATCATTTTCTCACCCCTAACCTATTTTAATTGCATCTTTTGGACATGCTTCATGGCACGCACCACATTTAATGCATTTATCCTGATCAATAACATGAATTTCCTTAAGCTTTCCACTTATACATGAAACTGGACATACTTTTGCACATTTCCTACATCCTATGCAGTCATCTGTTATATTGTATTTAAGTAAAGACTTACATACACCAGAAGGGCATATTCTGTCCATTACATGAGCTTCATATTCATCATAAAAATATTTCAAAGTAGATAGTACAGGGTTAGGTGATGTTTGACCTAGTCCACAAAGAGATGTATCTTCAATTATTTCAGCCAACTCTTTTAATTCTGAAAGCTCTCTTTCTTCTGCAGTACCGTTTGTCATTCTAGTTAAAATCTCAAACATTCTTTTATTTCCTATTCTGCATGGTGTACATTTACCACAGGATTCATCTATAGTAAATTCCAAGAAGAATCTTGCTATATCAACCATACAAGTATTCTCATCCATAACTACCATTCCACCTGAACCCATAATAGAGCCAATTTTATCAAGAGACTCAAAATCTACAGGTGTATCAATAAGTGATGCTGGAATACATCCTCCTGATGGACCTCCTGTCTGAACAGCCTTTAAATCCTTTCCATCCTGTACTCCTCCACCTATATCATAGATTATTTCTCTAAGGGATGTACCCATAGGCACTTCAACCAGACCAGCATTTACTACTTTACCTACAAGTGCAAATACCTTTGTTCCAGGAGATTTCTCTGTCCCAATACTTCTAAACCAATCAACACCTTTGTTCATAATAACTGGAACATTGGCTAAGGTTTCTACATTGTTTAAAATCGTAGGTTTTTGCCATAATCCAACGTGTGAAGTTCTTGGTGGCTTCTTTCTTGGCATGCCCCTCTTGCCTTCAATTGATTCCATTAGTGCAGTACCTTCACCACAAACAAACGCTCCAGAACCTAGTCTCAGCTCTATATCAAAATTAAAGCCTGTTCCAAGTATGTTTTCACCTAAAAGCCCGTATTCTCTAGCTTGTTCTATTGCTTTTTGTAATGATTTAACAGCAGTTGGGTACTCCGCTCTAACATATATAAATCCTTGATCAGCACCAACTGCATATCCACCTATAGCCATTCCTTCAAGTACTGAATGAGGGTCATTTTCAAGGATGGATCTATCCATAAATGCACCAGGATCTCCTTCATCTGCATTACAAATGAAGTATTTCTTATCAGATTCCCTTTTGAAAGACTCTTCCCATTTCTTACCGGTAGGGAATCCCGCTCCCCCTCTACCTCTTAAGTTTGAAGCCTTTATATCCTCAATTACGTCCTTAGGCTCTTTTTCTCTTAGTACTTTAGCAAGGGCAAAATATCCATCCATAGCTATGTAATCTCTAATATCTGCAGGATTGATTATTCCGCAGTTTTTTAGCGCGATTCTATATTGTTTTTTATAAAAATCTCCTTTTAATACAATCTCATCTCCATTGATGATGACCTTGTCCTCTTTTAAAAGTCTTTTTTCAAGTATTGGTCTATGTTCTCGTCTAATATTTTCTAACATTTCCATTGTAATCATTTGACTTCACCACCATACTTAAGAATAATATCTTTAACCTGCTCTTTTTTTAGTCTAGGATAAACATCATTATTAACTGTAACTACAGGAGCCATACTGCAATCACCAATGCATCTAGTCGAACAGATGGAGAATTTCATATCCTGAGTTGTATAACCTGCTTTTATTCCTAATTGCTTCTCAAACTCCTCAAGTATTTCTTGACCTCCCTTAACATAACACGCAGTTCCTAGACAGACACTTACAACATATTCTCCTTTAGGTATAAAGGAAAATTGAGAATAAAATGTGGCTACTCCATAGATTTCTGAAAGCGGAATATTTAATTCTTCTGATGTTAACTGCAACATTTCAGTAGGAAGATATCCGAATATTTCTTGTACCTTCTGAAGCACTGGCATTAGAGCACCTTTTTTGTTCTTAAGATCTTGGATAACCTTTTTAAACTCTTCTATTTTTTCTTTATCAAACTTAAATTCCATAAGCTAACCCCCTTAGAGTAAATGATTTATTAAAGTGAGGTACTAATAGATATTGTTACCTTATTAACAATTAATAGTAAAAAAAGTTTTGTTGCAGAAATATATAAATTTAATCGTTAATAATATAACATTTATTCGAATAAATTACAATAGTAATTTTATAAAACAATGATATCGGCATTCAATAATCTAGCCTCTTCCATACTATGAGTAACTACAATTAAAGTTTTATCCTTGGACTTTTTCTTAACCAATTCAATTACCTTAGTATGCAAATCCTTATCTAAGCCTTTAAATGGCTCATCCATAACAATTATATCCGGATTATTAATTAACGCCCTTCCAATGGCCAACCTTCTCTTCATACCACCACTTAAGGAAGAAACCTTTTTATATTCAACCCCATCTAATCTAAGATCACGAAGTAAGTTTGTTAATTGGTTATCATTTATACCTCTGTCACATACAAGCTGCAAGTTTTGAACACAGTTAAATTCTTCACAAAGTCTATCTTCTTGAAATACAACTCCAATTTTTCTTTGATTTAATCCAAGAATTTTTCCACTATCAGGTTTTTCTAAACCTATAATCATATTTATTAAAGTTGTTTTCCCAATTCCTGACTCCCCCATAATGCATGTAATTTGATTTGCTTTTATTGTAGCAGAAAAATCTCTAAATACCTGCACCCCATCATATGCCTTACTTATATTTCTTATCTCAATATCCATATAATCACCTAGATTTTATTCAATATATAAATAAATAGTTTTTCAAAGATAAAGCTAATCATTACAATAAGCACTGTCCAAGCAAATAGCTCTGAAGTATTTAGGTATATCTTTGATAGATAAAGGGATTCACCCATAGTTCTAGATGGTAGACCAATCACTTCAGCAGCAACCCCTGCTTTCCAACTCAATCCCAGTCCTAAGCTAGATGCAGCAATTAAATATGGCTTAATTGAAGGGATATAGATATATCTTATTAGCTTGTATCCTTTTACTCTAAAAACCTTAGCCATTTCAAGCATCTTTTTATCCGTACTATCTAATCCCTTTAAAATATTAGTATAAATAGCAGGAAGGACCATTAAAAAAACTACAAAAACTGAAAGGTTATAGGAGCTTATCCATACTAAAGCTAGTATTATAATAGACGCAACGGGAGTAGCCTTAATTGAGGAAATAAGAGGAGCAATTAAATCTCTAAAAATAATAAACCTATATGAAAAAATAGCTGATATAACCCCAAAGATAGAGCCAAGAAGGAATCCTAAGGTTATTCTACAAAATGTATTTCCAACTACTACATATATATCTTTAGTTTTCAAGAGGTTTACTAAGGATTTAAGCACATCAAGTGGTGAAGGTAACAATAACCCATTGTTCACAAAAATACTAAATATGTGCCAAATAACTATCCAAAATATAAAAGAATAGATTTTTTTAATAAATCCCCTCTTATTTGAAGTAAAACTCCTCATCAGGCAATTTACCTCCCACACTCTTTGGATCAGAAATATATAAAACTTTTAAATAACTACTTAGCTTTTCTTCCATTTCATCACCTGTTATAAACACCACATTACATAATGGTATAGCCTTCACTGCTACAGCTTCAGGAATAATATCAAGACCTCCTACTAATTTGGCCGCCTCTCCAACATTGGAATTTACAAACTCAACGGATTTTTTATACTCTTCTAGGAATGTATTGAAGGAATCTTTGTTATTTTCTAGGAATTCTTTTGTAACAACAACTACTCCTGTTACCTGTGATTTGTTTTCATTTAATTTCTGCCATTCTTCCTCGATACTAAACGCTACTCTAATTCTATCATTCTTCATTTGTGAAGCTGTTATAAATGGCTGTGGTAAAAATGCCACCACATTATCCTCACTAGCAAGAAGTGTGGCCACCTCTGTTGCCTCAGACTTATATTCAATATTTACATCAGTTATAGGATCAATTCCATTTTCCTTAAGTATATAGTTAAGAACATATTCAGGAGTTGTTCCCTTTCCTGTTGAATATATGGTTTTCCCCTTTAAATCTTCCAAGGAGCTTAAGCTTTCTCCATTTTCAACAATATATAATACACTTAGGGTATTTATCCCTGCTACAGAAATATTTCCCTCCAGCTTATTGTATAGTACTGCTGACAAATTTGCTGGAATTGTAGCTATATCCAACTCTCCTTTACCAAGCTTTGCAACTATCTCATCTGCAGTTGCGTAAATATTGAATTCATACTGATTTTGTGATTTTCCTTCTTTGCTGTCTTCCATCAGCTTTACAAGACCTATAGATGTTGGTCCTTTAAGTGATGCAACTCTGATATTGGTTTGTACTTTTTCCTTTGGGCTACAACCTCCTAGGAAAGATAAAATTAATAAAAATACTAGTAAATATACTGTTTTTTTCATTATATCGCCTCCCTAGGGTATTATACATTAATTATATATAAGATTTAAAGGAAAAAATGAAGCTGTCCCACTAGCATTTATTTATATGCTACGCGACAGCCCCATTTGACATCACTATTGGATATTTTATTTATATTCTGTTAGCATCCTTACAGCTTCGGTAATCAACTCATCAGCCTTTGATAAAACCGAATTATTAACTATTAATTTATTAGCTTTAATTGCTTGCAAGTATTGATATATTGTATGAGCAGTTATATATCCTTCATTAGTTGAAATTTTTTCATAGCTTTCTAATACCTCGTCCAACAACTTGTTATTATTAACTATTGGCGTATTTGGTAAGCCTTTCATATAAGCAGATAATTTGTTTTTATAAAGATTTAATAATACATCCTGTCTAGGTCCTTCAATATAAGTGTTTAGATGTCTTTCAGTCTTTAATATTCTCTCCGCTAATTCTTCAAAGCTAATGTTTATTGCACCATCTGAGAATGGTCTCTTTTCAGAATCCATAGCCCTAATTTCCAAATACTCCTTCCATTCTTCAGAAATATTTTTATTGTAATCTAATAGTTTTGAATAATCTACTATTGGATAAAATTCACCTTCTAAATTTATAAGCTTGTACATATTATTAAATGCTTTTTGGATTTCTTTTTTCAATTCCTCATTCTTAATTTCACTTATTTTTTCCTCAGGGAAAAACACTTCAGCCCCAGCTATAGCCATAAGTTCATTGTCCTTATCTGTAGCAAATATTAAGTTAGTTAAATCCTCAATATTTTTTTCCAATAATATTTCTAAATCATCAACCATTCTATCTGCTTCTAATGTGCTTAGTTTCTTAATATTGTCATTGATATAAGATATGACTTCTTCCGGATCTTTCTTCATTTCTATTAAAGCATTAAATTCATTCATAATCATTTCTTTTTCATCTTTATCTGCTTCTTCTACAGACTCTTCTACCACAGGGCCTGATGTAACTGGTTCAGTTGGTTCTTCAATGTCTTTTTTACATGCAGTTAATGATAAGGCCAATATTAATATGAGCAATGTTATTAAAATACTTTTTTTCATAAATATTCACTTCCTTCTTTTCATTTGGGATTGCATTATTTATTATTTTTATACCCTAAGCTTAGCATACTAAAATAATCAAGTATTTACAAACTATTTACAATAAATTTACAAAAAACTAAATAGCCCCCAGATGGGGGCTATTAAATTACTTTGGAACACAGATTCTTATACCTTCAACGAAATCCTGTGGTGCCATATTTGGATTAGCTTTTAGTAGAGTAGATGTTGAAACATTAAATTTTTCAGCCAGATTTACTACTACAGGTTTATCTCCACTAGGAATATCTTCTGGTAAGATTATATAGGATTTTGTTCCCTTTGGGCAAGGACAGCCTCTATCTCTGTGAGGTAGTATACATAGCTCCTGGCCTACTTTTATTTTATCTATATCTATATCAGGATTACCTTCCATTAAATCCATTACTGAAATATTAAATCTTAGCAAGATAGAACTTAATGTGTCTTTAGCCTTTACCACATATATTGCTCCGCCTGGACATGTTGGCATGGGCTCTTCGCCCCTGGGAATACAAAGCATCATTCCCACTCTTAGATTATTTGGATCAACTCCTGGATTTGCAGCCATCAATTTAGCTACTGTAGTATTATACATATTAGCTATTGAATAGAGAGTATCTCCAGGTCTTACCACATAGTAGGAGCCATCACAGGGAGGTGGTGTTGTACCTTCTGGTATACAAATTACTTGACCTACTCTTAAATTATTTGGATCCAAGCCTGGATTTAATGCCAATATCTCTTTAACAGTTGTATTATATCTTTGAGCTATTGAGAACAATGTGTCTCCTGGTCTAACTGTATATTCGAAA
>JAKELU010000003.1:93530-93758 GCA_022760735.1 Firmicutes bacterium FC7 | reverse complement strand
AATGCCAATATTGCATTTACTGTTGTATTATATCTTTGAGCTATTGAGAACAATGTGTCCCCCTGTCTAATTGTATATTCAAATGACCCTTGTGGACATCTTGGCGGAGGTGTAGTTTCCGGAATACATATTACCTGACCTATTTTTAGGTTATTTGGATCTATACCTGGATTTATTCTCATTATTGCTTCTACTGTTGTATTGTATCTTTGAGCTAGTAGCCATAAA
>JAKELU010000003.1:85454-93353 GCA_022760735.1 Firmicutes bacterium FC7 | reverse complement strand
GAACCTGTTGGACATGTTGGTGATACTTGGCCAGGTATACAAATTACTTGACCTATTTGCAAATTGTTAGGATTAATTCCTGGGTTTATTGCCATTATAGCTTCCACTGTTGTGCGATATGTCATAGCTAATTTAAATAAGGTATCACCGGACCGTATAGTATATGCAAAGCTACCACTTGGACAAGTTCTACCTAAATTATCATTATTGCTCATATATTAACCACCTTTCTTCAATAATCATTGTATTTCTCGTTATATACTATGCAAGATTGAAGATTATGGTTAATACTAATTGCGACTTAACTTAAGGCTTGTATAATATGTAATAAAAGTAATATATAGATAAAAAGCAAATGGAACTATTTTTACTGGGTCTACATCTAGAGTGGTAGATATAAGCAAATTGGCAATATTCCATGGTATCATCGGTGCAAACAACACTGCTGTATTAGATATATCGGTAGCAAAATCATAATTATTTATTTTATTTTCCTTATATATCTTACGCATTATTTGACTAGTCATTACAATGGAAATAGACTGATTTCCTCCAAAGCAGGCTGTTGCTATGGAAGTTATGGCTGTAGCTAATAAAACCCTTACTCTACCAGTAAAATTCTTATACAATGAGCTTACTTTTTCAAAAATCCCCATTCCTTCTAATACACCAGCCATGGCACAGGAGATAAATACAACCGTTCCAGCCTTCAACATGGAGAATAGCCCTCCACCTTTCAATATTTGATACAATGGGTTACTCTCCTGCAATTTAAATCCAAAAATAAGGGTTCTTATTAATTCACCAAAGGATGCTTCTTGAACAAGCAAAGCAACTAAAGCTCCAGCTATTATGCTAATTGCCATAGCTTTTTTAACATCATATTTAAATGTACTCAGTATAAGCATTATTAAAGCTGGTAGTAGAACAATAAAATTAATCTTGAAATTACTGCTCAATAAACTTGTTATATTATTTCCATTTGCTATTAGTGGGTTATTAAATGAAATTAAAGTATAAAAAATTGAAGTTAGAATCAATGGTATAATGCTTGTCCTTTTTAAGGATTTAAGCATTGGGTAGAATTCTGTCTCCGTCTGATTTGATAAAAGACTTGCACATGAGGACATAGGAGATGCCCTATCCCCTACATAACATCCAGCTAGAATAGCTCCCCCTGCTATGCTGAGATTTACATTTCCACCTCTTGCCATTACTATTAGCACAACTCCTATGGTACTGCCTGTTCCTGTACATGTTCCAAGTATATATGAAACAAGCGCACTTGATAAAAATGCAAATATAATATAAAACTTGGGATTTAAAAACTTCATACAATAATAAACAATAGCAGGGATAGTACCAGATATGTACCATGACGCTGTAACAAGACCTATTAAAACAAATATCCTAAGTACAATTAAAGCCCTCTTTCCTCCATTTAATGCATCATTTTTTACTTCTTTAAAAGTTTTCCCCATTCTATAAGATATGGTACTAAATAATAGAAAGCTTAGTATAAGACCATAGCCTATCCAAAAGCCTTTTAATACTCCTATTATTAAAATTGCAAATGATAATATAAACCCTAATATAATTGTCATTTATACACCTTCTTTAAATGTTCTTAGCTCCTTGAAATGTATTTCGCTCCTTCAATTCCTTATCAATGGAGGTCAAAACACTAAGTTTGTCCGCACTCCACTTTGGTTCAACCAATAGTTCTTTTTTGCAATCGCCTGTAACTCTATGAACGACCATATCTCTAGGAAGTATCTCTAATGCGTTGACTATAATATCTATGTAATCATCCTTATCTAATATTTTGAAAGGATTATTAATAAAGTAATTATAAAGATCAGTGCCCTCTTGGATGTAAAGAGAATGAAGCTTTATTCCCCATGTATTAGTTTGGGCCACATATTTTACTGATTCAAGTATATCCTCTTTGCTCTCAGTTGGAAGTCCAATGATTAGGTGTGTAACCACTCTTATGTTCCTTTTTTTCAGCTCATTAATGGCCTTTTCATAGGTTGAGAGTGGATAACCTCTTCTTATAAATTTTGCCGACTTTTCATGTATACTTTGTAGTCCTAGTTCAATCCATAAAAAGGTTTTCCTATTCAAATCATCTAATAGGTCTAAAATCTTTTCATCCAGACAATCTGGCCTTGTAGCTATAGCAAGACCTACTATCCCTTCCAGTTCAAGAGCTTCATTATATATTTTTTCTAATCTCTCCACTTGCCCATAGGTATTAGTGAAGTTCTGAAAATAAGCTATATACTTTCTTGCTTTCCATTTACTGCTTAATAGCTTTTTCTGTTGTTCTGCCTGCTCTTTTAGCGGAACAAATCTAGAACCAGCAAATTCTCCCGAACCTTCTTCACTACAAAATATACATCCCCTACGGCCTAAAGTGCCATCCCTATTTGGACATGTAAAACCACCATCAAAGGAAAGCTTCATTACCTTTTCTTTAAAGATTGTTTTTAGTTCATTATTTAGTGTATTATATCTTTTTCCGTTCAAGCTATCACCTAATAAAATATTCCTTAGCTAATTCTTCTATTCTAGATATTAGCTCTTCATATGTGTGACTTTTCTCCCTCATACAAATCCTTGCATCCTTAGAGCATAGAAGGCATTTCCTTGATTCTAAGCCTAAATCACTTCTGCTCATTTGATTGTGTTCTTTATCAAATACATCTATATCAAAGATTCTTCCCAAGGGATGTGTGGTTTCTATAGAAACCATAAGACTTTTTAATTCTTTTGAATCCATATCAACAGAAATATATCCTTCTGAACCCGTAGATTTATTTATATACTCTTCATATATAATATTAATATTTTGATTTTTGATGGTTTCCTTAATCTTGTCAAATCCACTCTTATGTATTTTCCTATATAGCTCATTATCCTTTATAATACCGGGGGTATTTAAGGTAAAGGAGATTAAGCTATGAGGATATTTATTTAATATTTCAATTTGCTTCTGTTGTCTGTCTTCTCTTGATTTAAGAATCTCTAAAAATTGCTTTTTATCTATCATTTATTTCACCATCTTCTTTGAAGTAATATAAATATCATAATCTTGAGATAATTATAGCACAAAAAAGGTCTGGAAATACTAAAACATAGTTTCCAGACCTCAATACTATTTAGCTTGTCTAATTACATCAATTACTGTTCCATCCCTATATTCAACTACACCAACAATTTTATCAGTGAATTCTATAGGATCTGGTTTGCCAGTTAATTTCTCAGCCATCTGTTGAAGTTCGTTAATTGTGTATAATGGTAAATTAGCTTTCTTAAAGTTTTCTATTAAGTCAGTTCTAAGCGGATTTACTGCTATACCATAATCAGTAACCAATACATCGACAGTTTCACCTGGAGTTACTACAGTTGTAACTTTGTCTACTACTATAGGTATTCTACTTCTTATTAATGGTGCAAGGATTACTGACATTTTAGCTCCTGCTGCTGTGTCTGAGTGACCACCTGAAGCTTGACTAATAACTCCGTCTGAACCTGTAATAACATTTACGTTGAACTCAGTATCTACTTCTAATGCCCCAAGCATTACAATATCTAGTTTGTTAACTGCAGGTCCTGCATTGTGTGGGTTAGCATAGAAACTTGCATCTATTTCAAAGTGATTTGGATTTCTTCCTATGGATTCAGCTGCTACTAAATCAAAACTTTGAGTATCAAATAATCCTTTAAATAATCCCTCTTCTAATAGTTGAACAAGTTGAGAAGTAATTCCTCCTAGCCCAAAGCTTCCCTTAATATTCTGTTCAATCATATGTTCCCTTAATATTGAGGTTACCGCTAATGATGAACCTGCTGCTCCAGTTTGATAAGAAAAACCTTCCTTAAAATATCCTGATGCTAGTATTGCTTTAACTGCATTTTCAGCAATTAGAATTTCTCTAGGATTTTTTGTTCCTTTTATAGCTCCAGAAACAATTCCTTTTGGATCTCCGATTGCTTCTACTTGAACAACATAGTCAACTTGTGTTTGATTTATACTTGCTGGAAGACAAGGATATTCAACTAAATTATCAGTTATAAGAACCACCTGATCTGCATATTTAGCATCTACCATAGCATATCCTAAAGAACCACAAGCTGATTTTCCTGAATATCCATTAGCATTCCCATATTCATCACATGCAGGTACACCTAAAAACGCTACGTCAATCTTTAATTCACCTGATTCAATTGCTCTTGCTCTTCCACCATGTGATCTAATAACTACTGGCCTTGGTAATATACCTTGAGAAATTGCTGTGCCTAGTGGATCTCTTAGACCACTTGTTTCTATTCTTGTGATTACTCCATTTTTAATATGGTCAATTAGTGGAGCGTGACAAGTTGTAAGGGAACTTGCTGCAATTCTAATATCTTTGATTCCTAGCCTAGCTATAGTATCAACTACCATATTTACTATATAATCACCATTTCTAAAGTGATGGTGGAAAGAGATAGTCATTCCATCTTTTAGTCCTGTTGCCTTTATTGCTTCTTCAATACTTTCAATCAACTTAGTCTTATGTGGTAATGGTCTTTTTAACTTAGCCCCACCCTTATTTCCTGTTGGTACCATATTAAAAGGGCTTACATAAGGTTTAACCTTTCCATAACCTTCAATAAATTCAGGTATTTCTCTTCCTACTCCATTCTTAACCAATTAAATCACCATCCTTTAGAACTCCTGTTGCCTTGGCTAATTCAATTACTCTATATGCTCTATCAACAATTGGACCGTCTACCATTTTACCATCTACTGAAATTACACCTGACCCTTTTCTTTCAGCTTCTTTAATTCCATGTACTACTCTAATGGCATGTCTTATTTCTTTTTCTGTTGGTTCATATACTTTATGAACTAATCCAATTTGTTTTGGGTGAATAACTGATTTACCATCAAAGCCCATTTGCTTAATTAGTCTTACTTCTTCTAAAAATCCTTCAATATTATTCACATCTGAATAAACAGTATCAAGAGCATAAATTCCTGCAGCTCTTGCTGCTAGTAACAATTGGCTTCTTGCAGCTATTAATTCCACACCTTCAGGAGATCTATTTGTTTTCATATTTGTAACGAAATCCTCTGCACCTAATGCTATCGCAATTAACCTCTTACTTGCAGTAGCAATCTTATATGCATTTATAATTCCTAGTGGACTTTCAATAGCTGCCATCATTTTTGTAGTTCCTACTTCGATACCGTTTGCTTCTTCTACTTCTGTAATAATCTTGTCCACTTCTATTACATCTTCTGGTGTATCAGTCTTCGGTAATCTAATTACATCTACTCTAGCTTTTACCATTGCTTTGATATCTTCTCTACCAAATGGTGTGTCAAGACCATTAATTCTTACAACTGTTTCTGTTTTCCCATAATCTATAGTTCTTAATGCATTATATACAAGAAATCTTGCTGAATCCTTCTCTTTTAAAGAAGTAGCATCTTCTAAGTCAAACATTATTGAGTCGGATCCATAAAGGTGTCCATCCGTTATCATAGCAGGGTTGTTCCCTGGTATAAACATCATTGTTCTACGAAGTTTAGGCATATTATCACTCCTCCCATATATAGTCAGTCCTGTCTGCAGCTCTATAAAGAGCAGCTTCAGTTCTGGCTTTAATTACATAATCTATTGCACCCTTATCAACTGCTTTTACTGTTGCACTAGTTACTCCATGCTTCTTTAATACATCTTCGATAACCTTTCTGATTTGTCTACCGAATTGCTTTTCTACAGAGCTTTGCAAGTCAATTTCAATTACTCCTGCCTCAGAAGGTCCAATAATAATATTTATATCACTTGATTCCATAGTTCCAGACATTCCTACTTTAACTAACTCCATGTTATGTCCCTCCTTTTAATATGCCAAATCGTGAATACCTTTTCTTGGCCTCAATAATATTATAAATTACAGTTCTTTAATTTAGTGCCTTTTTACTGTTCTTTTAACATGCACAAATTGAATATATAAAGAAACTGTGATTATAATCACTGTTTTTTTAATGTTTTTTTGTGATAAAATATGCCTATTGTAAATAGGCATATTTTATATTCTAGTAAATAACTGTTACATTTTGTACTGGTACATCACAGAATGGATCTTTTCTTTTCTTCAAATATGGTAATGCTAATTGTGGGAATAGAGCATACATTAATACATCCTCTGTTGACTCTGCTAAATCTCCCAACTCTTTCTTTAAGTTCTTCATTTCCGGCTTTAATAAGTCTGCCGGTCTTACATCTAGTACTTCTTCATCACCTATAATTTTTTCTTTCATCTCTTGAGATATTGATCCTGGTGATTTACCATATAGACCTTTTACATAGTCTTTGATTTCTTTTGGTATCATTTTATACCTTTCTCCGCTGATTACGTTCATCAATGCTTGAGTACCTACCATTTGTGATAAAGGTGTTACTAATGGAGGATACCCCAGTTCTGCTCTTACCTTAGGTACTTCCTTAAGGACTTCTTCATATTTGTCTTCCTTCTTCGCCTCTGTCAGCTGTGACAATAGATTGGATAGCATTCCTCCAGGTACTTGATACGTTAATGTATCCGGTACTACATCCATTACCTTAGGATTTAATACTCCTTTGTTTCTAAATTCTTCTTTTACTTGCTTAAAATGCTCAGCTATTTCTTTTAATTTATCATGGTCAAGTCCAGTTTCATAACCAAGCTCTTCTAAAGCTATAGCCAATGATTCTGTAGCTGGTTGACTTGTTCCACCTGAAAGTGGAGATATTGCCGTATCTATTATGTCCGCTCCTGCTTCTACTGCTTTTAGATAAGTCATTTCTGCTATTCCACTTGTTGCATGGGTATGAACTACTATTGGTAATTTTGTTACGGACTTAATATCCTTTATTAAAGAATAGGTAGTTGCTGGTGTTATTATTCCGGCCATATCCTTTATTGCAATTGAGTCTGCACCCATCTTTTCCATTTCTTTTACTAAATTTACATAGTATTCATTTGTGTGAATCTCACTGATTGTATAGCAAATGCACATCTGAGCATGTCCACCGTATTTCTTAATTGCTTTTACTGCTGTTTTTAAGTTTCTTAAGTCATTTAATGCATCGAATACTCTTATTATATCTATTCCATTTTTAATAGCTCTTTCAATAAAGCTTTCTACTACGTCATCTGGATAATGCTTGTATCCTAGTAGGTTTTGGCCTCTTAAAAGCATTTGTAACTTGGTCTTTCTAACATGCTTTCTTATTTCTCTTAATCTTTCCCACGGGTCTTCATTCAAGTATCTAAGACATGCATCAAAGGTAGCTCCTCCCCATACTTCAAGAGAATGATAGCCTGCTTCATCCATAGTTTCTAGTATAGGAAGCATATCTTCTATGGACATCCTTGTAGCTATTAAACTTTGGTGAGCATCCCTAAGAGCTGTATCCGTGAACCTTACTTTTTTAGCCAATATATGTCACTTCCTCTCCTATTACTTATCACTAACTCAACTCTATTAAAACAATAAAAATACTTAGCGAACATTTGCAGGGCACGATTAAATTTTCCCTATTTTTATTATTTCTTTACTGGGAAGAACTTAAGTAATCCTAAACTAACAACATAAAGGATTCCAAGTACTATAAATATTCCTGCCATACCAAAACCCATTATTTCAAAGGCTCCCATTAGAGCTTCATTATTAATATTCATTAGAATACTCCTTTCATCTCATAAATCAATACGACTTCTAATTACATGAAATATGCTAATATCATACCACCTGCTATTACTGATGCAATTTGTCCTGCTACGTTGGCTCCGATAGCATAGTGTAGTACAAAGTTTTGTTTGTCTTCTTCTGCTGCCATTTTTTGTATTACCCTT
>JAKELU010000003.1:35379-85383 GCA_022760735.1 Firmicutes bacterium FC7 | reverse complement strand
TTTTTTTTACGGAATAAGTTAAGGAATTTAGCAAATAATACTCCACCTACAGTATCCATTATGAATGCTAATAAACCAAAGGCTATAATCATTAGAGTTTCTAGTCTTAAGAATGCTTCTGCTGTCATTTTTAAAGATATTGTTAGTCCTAATAGGATTGATACTAGGTTTACTAACTCATTTTGTGCTGATTGACTTAGTCTGTCCAATACTCCACATTCTCTTAATAGATTACCAAACATTAAGAACCCTACTAATGGTAATGAAGCTGGTGAAATAAATCCTGCAACTATGATAATTATTATTGGGAATAAGATCTTTGTCATTCTTGATACTTCAGATGCCTTATATGTCATTCTGATAGCTCTTTCTTTTTTAGTTGTTACAAGCTTAATTGCAAATGGTTGAATGATTGGAACTAATGCCATATATGAATATGCTGCTATTGTTATTGGTCCTAACAGTTCAGGGGCCAATTGGTTTGCTACGAATATAGATGTAGGACCATCTGCTGCACCGATTATACCGATTGAAGCAGCTTGTGTTATGTTGAAACCAAATAGTACTGCTACCATAATTGTAAAAAATATTCCGAATTGGGCTGCTGCACCAAATAGAAGCATAAATGGATTTTGTAGAAGTGGACCAAAGTCTATCATTGCCCCAATTCCAATAAAGATTAGCAAAGGAAATAACTCTGTTGCTATACCAATATCAAACAAAATATTTAATACCCCTATTGTTTCACTTCCTGCTTGAGTAACCAAACCTGAGTTAGGAAAATTAACTAAAATTGCCCCTAATCCCATAGGAATAAGCAAGGTTGGTTCGTATTCCTTTTTTATACCTAAATATATTAACAAGGCTCCAAGACCCATCATAATCAGCTGTCCTGCTGTAACAGATAATATACCTTCTAATAACTGTGTCAATTAAATCCCTCCAAAATTATGAAATAGTAATTAAAACTTCACCTACATCAACAGCTGTTCCTTTAATCACATGAACTGCTGTAACTGTTCCAGCTTGAGGTGCAACTAATTCATTTTCCATTTTCATGGCTTCCAATATAGCTACTGTTTGTTGTGCTTCAACTACATCTCCTACTTTTACTAAAATATCTATTATGTTTCCTGGCATTGGTGCTTCTACATTAACTCCAGGACCATTAGCTTGAACTGGAGCAGGTTGTGCTGCTTGAGGTGCTGGAGCTACTTGAGGTGCTGATTGTGGAGCTGGTGTCTGTTGAACTATTGGAGTCTGAGCTACTGGTGCTACTGGTTGATTTGATACTCCTAATTCCTCCATTTCAACTACATATTCTTTACCATTAACTGAAATACGAAATTTTCTAAGCATTATTTAACCCTCTTTCTATTTTTATTTTTACTAATTTCTTTGATACTTCTTAATCTAAAGCTTGCATTAGGATTGTCCCCTGCTGCTACTGCAGCCACAATTGCAGCTGCTATTTCCTTGTCAACATCTATTCTTTTAATGCTTTTTAATCTAAAGGATGAATCTGGATTATCTCCGGATGCAATAGCTGATGCTATTACTGATACAAGTTCTTTTTCCTCTTCATTCACTTCTAAAGTCATATCCACATCCAAATTATGCTTTGGATCAGAGTTTGTATTTATATTTAGACTTTTATTTTCAGCTTCTTGGACTTTAGGCTCAGCTTTCTTTCTGAAAATATCAAAAAACCCCATAACTTACCTCCATTCATTTATTGATCTATTTTGGTGTTCCTCCTCCCCTGGCTTAACAACTCTATGAATAGATATTCCTCTTTACACAATAATTATTATAGATTACATAGTGCGAACTTTAGTGTTTTTTTACTGTCTTTTTTAGGGCATAAAAAATAAGCACTTTAAAAACTGTGTTTTAATCACTGTTTTTTTAGTGTTCTTTTACCAGTAAAACTATTGTTGAGAGCGTTTTTTTAATTTATACTTTGGATAATCAAAAAAATTTTATGAGGAGTGAGAAAATGTTAACATTTTTATCCTGGGCCATGATTATTGTATTCATGATCCTAATTATGCGTAAAAAATTAACACCATTTTCAGCACTAATTTTAATTCCTTTAGCGTTTACTGCGATAGGAGCCTTCTTAGGGTTATATACCGAGCAAGTATCTGAATTAAAGGAAATAGCTAACCCAACCCTTATTGATCAGATTTTAATTCTTGGTGATTGGGCGGTAGCAGGAATTAAGAAAACTTCCACAACAGCAGTTATGTTATTATTCGCAATTCTTTACTTTGCTATAATGTTGAATGCTGGATTATTTGATCCTGTTACAAAGAAAATGATTCAATTTGCAAAAGGCGACCCATTAAAGGTTATAATTGCAACGGCTGTAGTTGCAGCATCAGTATCCCTTAATGGCGATGGTACAACTACTACCTTGATAGTTTGTACAGCATTCTTACCTATATATAAAAAACTTGGAATTAAAATCATGAATCTTGGTGTAGTAACAATACTTATGAACACTATAATGAATTTACTTCCATGGGGTGGTCCTACAGCACGTGTAATTTCAGTACTAGGTGTAGACGAACAAGCTATACTTGTGGCTTTAGTTCCTGGTATGATTGCTTCCATAATTTTTATGCTTGGTGTTGCATATTACTTAGGATTAAAAGAAAGAAAGAGACTAGGAATTCAAACTTTAACTGATGCGGAAATAGAGGATTTAACTACTGTTAAAGATCCTGAAGAATTAGCACTTAGAAGACCAAAAAAGTATGGATCAATGCTATAATGACTATTGCTTTAATAGCTATGTTAATGTTAGGAACTTTCCCATCTGTATTCCTATTCCTACTTGGAACAGCATTGGCGCTAGTTATAAATTATGATAAATTAAAAGACCAAAAGAATAGAATTCAAGACAACGCTGGAGATGCAGTACAGGTAGTAATCCTTGTGCTTGGAGCGGGTATCTTTATGGGACTATTCACTGAATCAGGAATGTCTGATGCTCTAGCACTTAGTTTAGCTCATATAATTCCTGAAAGCTTCGGTAGATTCTGGGGATTAATTGTTGCAATACTTTCTGCACCAGGTACATTCTTCCTATCTAATGATGCATTCTACTATGGAGTTCTTCCAGTTTTAGCTGAAGCTGGTGCTCAATATGGATTTACACCATTAGAACTTGGTATAGCATCACTATTAGGACAAGCATACCACTTACTAAGTCCATTAGTTGCATTTATCTACCTATTACTAAACCTTACAGGTCTTGATATGGGAGAATGGCAAAAAGAATCAGCAAAATGGGCAACAGGAATATTCATTATATTCATTGCAGCTGCTGCAATAACAGGCGCAGTTCCACTATTTAAATAATAGAAAATAAAAAATTCCCTTATATGAAAAGGGAATTTTTTATTGCTCTTTTTCAATTTTTTCTATTTCCTGAATGATATAGGATTTAGCATAGTCCAAATGATTACTTATAATCAATGGTAATACATCATAATTTTTCTCTTTCATAATATTATATATTATCCAATGTTCCTCAAGCGCTTTTTTCCTTCGAGCTTGACTTGTTAAGGATATATCTCTAAATCGCTTTAGATAATCCCTTAATCGATTAACTATGTGCTCAAGACGAGGCATTCTACTAAACCTATATATCATATCGTTAAAATCCGTAAACAAATCTATTACTCTATCAACCTCATTGCGTGAATTTGCTTCTTCTGTTTTAACTAGGAGCTGATACATCTGTTCAAATTCTTTTTCTGTCATAATCTCCATAGCATTTTTAGTGGCTAGAGTTTCTAAGGCAATTCTAATCTTGAATATTTCCTCTACATCTTCTTTAGATACTTTCTTAACTATAACACCGACATTTGGTATGTATTCAACCAATCCTTCATCTTCGATTCGTTTTAAGGCCTCACGAATCGGAGTACGGCTTATGTTCATTCTTTCTGAGTACTCCGTCTCTTTAATTCTTTCTCCTACAGGTATGATTCCTTTAATTATTGCAGTTCTTAGACCTTCATATACTATCTCATTAATTGGTTTATTTTGTGTTAGATCAGTTAATTTTATTACTTCATTAATGTAATCTTTCATTATTACAACCCCTTTTAATAAGTAAAAGTGTCTTTACTTCAATATTTAACTTAGCTTATCACCATGCTCTAGCATATATAGCATAATTGTTACTGCTAAAAGGTCTGCAGATCCACCTGGACTAATATTTTTGTCTATAAAATATTTATCCATTTCATAAACAAATACTTTCCCGTGGGGAGTTAGATATCCTCCATGGTTTAATGCAGCAATAGCCTTTTCTTTTACGAAATCAAGTGTTTTCATATCATGTCTGCCTAAGACGTTACTATCTTCTGATTTTGCCATAAGATGCAACAAGGTTTGTACTAATATATCATTAATATGTATTTGCTTTTTTATTAAGTCACTTAATACAGGTAATGAATACTTAAGTACAGTTTCAAATCCAGATTCAACTTCTCCACGAATTCCTTTTACACCGTATTTCAAGTAAAGTCTTTCCCCATATGTAAGTGTTTCTTTATCACCTACTTCATCTAATTCCTTAGTTAGATCCTTACCTATTAATTTAACTAAATTACAAATATCCAGTGAAGCTTGATAAACCTTTTCATTTGCTTTATATAAATACCCACTTGCTGCACATATTATTCCCAGAGAAAACACTAGTCCTTTATGAGTATTTACTCCTTTGGTAGCTTCAAACATACTCCTTTCAGCATCAATTCCAATAGGTCTAATTTTTTTTAACAATAATCTATAATCATCTTCTTTGAATTCAATTCCAGCCATTGTACATTTATAGAAATAATCAATTAATGATATACTACTGTCCAAAAAAGTAAAAAAATCCATATCCTTATGAGCACCGGAGTTAAATCTATCTACCAAACCAGGCTTAGGACCTGCAGATACCTCATATAAAAGGGATTTTGTTGCTAATTTGCTTACATAAATGCAAAATTCAATATTGTTCATTTTTTCACTCATTTCATTAAATTATCGGAAGAAATTGCCGTTTTCACACATCATCTGTTTACTCTTATTTTATTTTACTTGTCTGATTACGTCAATAACTCTTCCTTCCCTATTCCATACTAATCCTAATATTTTATAAATATTTAGCAAAACAAAAAACAGTAATAATTCGAAATTGAATATTTACTGTTTTTGCTTGAATGAAGTATTAACTTAAGATTCCAACTATTAATCTAGCTATCTGTGGAAATAATGAAACAACAACTACTAATCTAATGACCTGTATTACTATTATATCTGCACTCTCAACACCAATGTCCGCCGCTATCAAGGCCATATCAGAAGCTCCAGCAGGTGTACATGCAAGCATCCCATCCTTTATTGGCATATTGAACTTTTTATGGATAAAAGTTCCCACTAATATACAGGTTATTACATAGCCCAAAATCAGTATTACTGCAGGTATCAGTAGGTATTTCATCTCCAATACATCACTATAAAATATTCCGCTCCCTACATAAGTTCCTGATAACATCTGAGCTAATCGTTTAAACCATCTAGGTAAATAAGCCTTACCAGTAATTAATTTTAATCCAATAACTCCTAGCATTGAAAAGACTAAGGTTCCTGAAGGAATATCTAGAATCCTTCCTATAATACCAAAATTTGAGGCTACTAATACAGTAAACACTATATCCTTCTTATTATCCGATTTTGTTACTTTTCTAGAATAACTTTCTTGGCTCTCAAGCTCACCCTTAAATAATCTTGCATTTGATAATTTAGCAATCATTGTAGGCATGATACCTATTCCAAATACCATTCTGATAAATTGCATTGCTGCAACCTTAGCTGAATCAGCCCCCAACTCTTCACTTATTATTGGTATATCGCTCATGCCACCGGGTATTGCACACATAAAGGATGTTATTAAATCCAATGGACTAATGTAATAAATTATAAATCCCATAGTTATATTAAGTAATAATAATGATATTAAAATGGTCATTGTTGGTCGCATAATGTTCTTTAGCCTTATTAAATCACTTTTTTCTAGTCCAGATCCGATAAATGCACCTGCTATAATTTGTGCAGTTATCTTACCTTCCACAGGAATGTATGCATTACCTGTGATTATGTTAAAGATAGCAACTCCTACAATAGCTCCTACCATCATACCACCAGGAACTTTCAGCTTAAAAAACACAAAGCCAATTAAGGCTCCGATTATTAATGTAATCATGAAATTATGCATTTTATCAATTCCTTATTAAATTTGTCTATAACATAGTATTATAATCTCTAGATAAAGCAAGTTCAATAAAAAATATTTTGATAATTGCTACGAATAATAAAAAGACCATGAAGATTATATTCAAAGAATAAACCTTCATGGTCTTTTTATTTGATTCCGATAAATTTATCTACATTAGGAGATGGTTAAACTAATTTTACCACATTATCTAACTACCATTGATTTATTATAGTTTTTCTACGAAGCTCTTTCCGAATTCTCTGCAAGCTTCCATGGCATCTTCATCAGGATTCCATAAAACTTTTAGTCCGTCCTGAACAATCTCAATTTTAGCTGCTTTTAGTTTTTCTTCTAATATAGCTACATTTTCACCTGACCATCCATATGCCCCAAATGCTGCTGCCTTCTTTTTCTTGAATCCAATTCCTCTAATCATTTCTAATATACCTGATGTAGCATGCATTATGCTCTTATTAACTGTTGCGCTACCGAATAGAAATGCCTTTGATTTAAATAATTCTGTGATTATATCATTTTTATCAGTCTTTGCAGCATTATATAGTTTAACAACTACATCTTTATCTACTGATTTTATTCCCTCAGCTATAGCTTCTGCCATTCTTCTTGTACCATTCCACATAGTGTCATAAACTATTGTTATTTGATTTTCTTGATAGTCATTTGCCCATTTCAAGTAATTTTCTACTGCTTGAACAGGATTATCTCTCCATATAATTCCATGAGAAGTTGCTATCATATTTAATGGAAGATTAAAGCTTAAAACCTCTTCAATTTTCTTAGTTACTAATGGGCTGAATGGTGTAAGTATATTAGCATAGTACTTAATACTTTCTTGATATAGTTCTGCTTGATCTACTAGGTCATTAAACATTTGTTCAGAAGCAAGATGTTGACCAAATGCATCGTTACTGAACAATATGTTATCTCCACTCATATATGTCATCATACTGTCAGGCCAGTGAAGCATTCTTGCTTCAACGAATGTTAAAGTAGATTCACCTATATCCAATGTATCTCCAGTTTTAACTTCTACAAAGTTCCAATCCTCATGATAATGTCCTTTTAATATTTTAGCACCGTTAGCTGTGCAGTAAATTGGTGTATTTGGTATTTCCTTCATAAGTAATGGTAAAGCACCACTGTGGTCAACCTCACTATGTTGTGCAATTATATAGTCGATTTCATTCAAGTCAATTTCTTTCTTTAAATTTTCAACGAATTCCTCTGCAAATGGAATCCAAACTGTATCAATCAAAACAGTCTTCTTATCTCTTATTAAATATGAATTATAGGATGAACCTCTATCAGTTGAATATTCTTCTCCGTGGAATGTTCTTAACTCCCAGTCAATCTTTCCTACCCATGTTACCTTATCAGTTAATTTAAAGCTCATTTAAACTCCTCCTTAAAATGAAATTTAGCAATACTTTTTCTCTAGTTCACTTAGAAGATTTAGATATTTTTCCTGTATGCCATCCTTATTAGCTTGTTCATCTATCTTCTTAGCTTCATTCTCAATAAATTCCTTACTTTCATTTGATAGCATTCTTTCTGCAAAGTTATACATCGCTGTATTTTCTTTTTCTATATGTCTGTCTAGTAAATCTGCATAGCATATGGAATTTGCTATTATATCAAGTCTAGCCTCATCATCGCCTTCCTTAAACTTTGCAACTCCCTTTTCAAGATTAGCCATGTATAAACGTCCGTTGTCATGTTCAATGTACATACCTTTAATTGCTCCTGATTTTGCTAACCTTTCAAGTTCTTCCTCCATGGTTTTAAAGAGAATATCCTCCTCCTTGCCATGATGTAGTTTGTCAGTATAAGTTCTAACAAAATCTATAATTCTTGTAAAATCATCTATGTCATAATCACCTTCAGTAAGTACTCTATAACATATTCTTCTGATAACTTTTAGCATACGTCTAACATTAGCATGCTCTTCAACCATTATCTTAATAGATTCCAAACTCATCACCTCCAAAAATCTTTTGTTCTTATATTGTCTCCAGACCTTCTAAGTCTAGTAATACTATTTTTCTATTACCTACCTGCTTTATAAGCCCCTGCTCCTGAAATGAGCTAAGTTTTCTACTTAGTGTTTCCTGACTCATTCCCAATTGGGAGGCAAAATCACCTTTTGTCATATTTAAAATTACTTCATTATTTTTATTTGCCATCTTTATTAGACCTTGGGCTAATCTTGTTTCAACTGAGTGTAAGTTTATATCTTCTATTAAATTTTCCGCTCTTTCCAATCTTTGACTAAGCTCCTCCATTACCTTAAATGCAATTGTTGGATACTTAATCATAATCTTTTTTAATTCTTTGCCTTCTATTATACAAAGGCTAGTTTTTTCAAGAACTTCACCATTATCTGTCATTGGTAATGAACTAAATAGAGAAAGCTCTCCCATGAATTCTCCAGGACCAACGACTCTAATAACTTGTTCTTTACCATTTGAGCTAATTCTGGTAATCTTTACTCTTCCCTTATGGATTACATAAAGTTTCTCTCCTACATCCCCTTGGGTATACACAAATTCTCCCTTTTCATATGTCCTAGATGTTGTAATAGAGGCAACCTCCATCATCTCATCAAATGTAAGATTACTAAAGATCGGAACTATTTCAATACAATTCTTATCAGAATGATGTGAACAATTTTCACTACAGCTCATTTTATACCCCCATTTTAATCTGCCTCTGAATAACTAACAAAATATTATTCATCGATAAATTGCTTAATCATATACTATTTCTTTACCCAGATATTTAAATTTAATTCTCTGAACTGTAAATATTTCTGCATTTTTCATGTATTTTTGAATGGTTCAAATTATACATTAATCTCACATAAACTATTCTTGTCATTAGCTGTTTCATTTATTAAGCTTAATTAAATTATATGGCTATTAAAATTTATAATCTTTGACCTAAATCAAAAATTTAAAAATATTATTAGAAATTTTTTACATTGTAACTATTCCTTAACTTGTTGGCAAGAATAAATGATATAATATATTTAAGGAGAATAGGAAATGAAAAAATTAATATTATATACACTTATAACAAGCTTATTAATTATTTCAATTGGGTGTACAAAAGATCAAGATCCAATTGAAGAACCAAAACCTATTGATCAACCTATGCAAAATGGTAAGGATAATGATCAGATTGAGGAAGTTGAAATTACTTCATCAGATAAAGTTGATACTGAAAATTTAACTTTACTAGATGAATATTATTTTGACTTCGATAAAGATGGCAATCAAGAGAGAATTGCTATGTATACTGATGCAGGAAGAGGTCCCGATGGCGAAATTGCCTGGGATGATGGGCAAAACTGGATATTTATCGTCCATGATACTGATAAGGATTATGTTTTATTAGACGATTATGTTCAATTAGGAAATATAGATTTCTTTATATATACCGTAGATGACGACTTTCATATTGCAACTGTTGATGGAAGAACTGCAAGTTTAACACTTACAGTATATCGATATGACTTAGATAGAGAAAGTTTTATAAAAAGAATACCTTATGAAGTCTCAGGAAATGTTAATCTAATAAAGACCTCCTACGGATACTAAAAAGGCAGCGGGTTGCTGCTTTTTTAGTTTACAACATTAATCTATTGTCATATAATTAAGCATGTATTTTAATAATTCAGTTAAATTATAGAACTTAATTTATTGGAGGTGAAAAAGTGTATAAATTGCTTCTTGTTTTAGTCATTGGATATTTAATGGGATGCTTACAATGGTCCTATTTTCTTAGCAAGGGCATTAAAAAAGTTGATATAAGAACACTTGGTTTTGGAAACGCAGGAGCTTCTAACACCGTTAGTGCTTTTGGTTGGAAGATGGGAGTTGCAGTTGCGCTTCTTGATATACTAAAGGCAATTGTTTCATTGTTAATTATAAGATATTTTATCAAGATCGCCTTTTTAGAAGATAATATGTTTAGCTTATATCTGAACGGTGCTGGAGTTATTCTAGGACATAACTATCCATTTTTCATGCAGTTTAAAGGCGGAAAAGGTACAGCATCTACTTTGGGCATGTTATTTGGTATAGACTATAGAGTTGGAATTATAGGATTTTTAATAATATTAATTATAACATTCGCTACTGATTATATCGCCTTGGGAACTATGGCTTTAGTCACTTTCTTTATAATTGCTACTATTTATCTTGGTTTTGGTACTGCTTGTGTATTAATTGCAATTTTTATAGCATTGCAAAGTATGTATAAGCATATTCCAAATTTCAAAAGAATAAGGACAAGAGAAGAAAGCAGATTAAGAGACGCTTTAAAGAGAAAATCAAGGGCGTGATATTTTGGTTAAAATTTTATTATGAACGATACACTTTTCTTAAAATAACAATTAAGCTAAAAATAGCAATAAAAGGCAGTCATTTTATAATGATTGCCTTTTATATTATATATAGTTTAGAATTACTTTAAAAAGTATAGTATATTTAATTTTACTGGTCTATCTTTTTATGAAGTTCTGACACTTCTATTCTATTTATTGCTCGCCTTAAAGCTGTTTGAGCTTGTACTACATCTACACCATGATCCCTAGATAGGGCTTCTTCAGCTTTCCTCTTTTCTTCTAAGGCTTCCTCTAAATCTATTTCATACGGCCATTCTGCACTTTTAGTAACTACAATTGCATAATTGTCTTCTACACTAATATAGCCATCATCTATTGCAGCTATTAGAACTTTATCTTCATGGTAAATCTTAATTATCCCCATTTTTAATGGTGTGATTATAGGGGACTTATTCTTTAGTATTGCTAATTCCCCTTCAACTCCTCTGACAATAACTTTAGAAACATCTTCAGAGAAAAATTGTCTTTCAGGAGTAACTATATTCAGATGGAATAAACTCATATTTATCACTCCACTTTACTGGCATTTTTTAATACATCATCTATTGTTCCCGCCATAAAAAATGCCATCTCAGGTATATCATCATGTTTGCCTTCGAGGATTTCCTTAAAGCCTCTAACAGTCTCTCTTATAGGAACATATTTCCCCTCTATACCTGTGAACTCCACCGCTACGTGCATAGGTTGTGATAAAAATCTTTGTACCTTTCTTGCTCTATTAACTACTAACTTGTCTTCATCGGAAAGCTCATCCATACCTAATATTGCTATAATATCCTGCAAATCCTTATATTTTTGAAGTATTTCTTGAACTCCTCTAGCAACTTGATAATGCTCTTCTCCAACAATCTTTGGGTCCAACATCCTGGAAGATGAGTCCAATGGGTCTACTGCAGGATATATACCTAATTCTGCTATGCTTCTTGACAGTACGGTTGTAGCATCTAGATGTGCAAATGTAGTAGCAGGCGCTGGGTCAGTTAGGTCATCAGCTGGAACATAGACTGCTTGAACCGAAGTAATGGACCCTCTCTTAGTGGAAGTAATTCTCTCTTGGAGTTGTCCCATTTCAATTGCAAGGGTCGGTTGATAGCCTACAGCGCTCGGCAATCTTCCAAGTAGAGCTGATACTTCTGATCCTGCTTGGGTAAATCTAAAAATATTATCTATAAATAGAAGTACGTCCTGTGCTTCTTGATCCCTAAAATATTCTGCCATTGTAAGGCCTGTTAAAGCAACCCTCATACGTGCCCCAGGTGGTTCGTTCATCTGACCAAATACAAGGGCAGTTTTATCTATAACACCTGATTGAATCATTTCGTTATACAGGTCATTTCCTTCTCTTGAACGTTCTCCAACTCCAGCAAATACAGATAAACCGCCATGCTCTGTTGCTATATTGTTTATAAGTTCCTGTATAAGAACTGTTTTACCTACTCCTGCCCCACCAAATAATCCTATCTTGCCACCCTTTGCATAAGGTGCGATTAAATCAACTACCTTAATCCCAGTTTCTAGAATTTCATTGGAGGTATCCTGTTCCTCAAAAGATGGAGCAGGTTTATGAATGGAGTCCGTTGTAGTATTAGTTAATGGTCCTTTTCCATCTATGGTTTCACCAAGCACATTAAAGACTCGTCCAAGGGTTTGTCTGCCTACTGGGACCTGAATAGGATGACCAGTATCCCTTGCTTCCATTCCCCTTACTAAACCATCTGTAACTCCCATGGAGACACATCTTACCAGATCATTTCCAATGTGTTGAGCTACTTCCACAACAATTTTTTCATCATTTTTATATATTTCAATTGCATTTAACAGCTCTGGAATTTCTTCTTCATTAAACTTTATATCAACTATGGGACCAATTACCTGGGCAACTTTGCCTACTCCCTTCATAGAACCACTCCTTTCGTCATTTTAGTACCTCAGCACTTGTAACAATTTCAGTTAATTCTGTAGTAATAGCTGACTGTCTAGCTCGATTATAGCTTATCTTCAATTCCTCAATTATCTCTGTTGCATTTTCAGTTGCAACTTCCATTGCAATTCTCCTAGAAGCTTGTTCACTACAAGACGCTTCTATTAAGGCACCATAAATACAACTATTAATGTACTTTGGAATTAGATAGTCTAAAACCTCCTCCGGAGATGGTTCAAAGTCTATAACTTTATTTCTTTTATCTTCTACATCCCAAAAATTTACATGAGGAAGTAACTGTCTTATTTCCGGTTCATGGGTAATATTATTTATAAATCTTGTATAGGCAATTTTTATTTCATCCACTGCATAATTCTCATATAGATTAAATGCATATTTCCCAATTTCCTCAGCATCAGAATATAGAGGGTCCTCTGTGATCCCAGTGAACTTTTCCCTAATCCTATAATCTTTTCTTCTAAAATAATCTATTGCCTTAGTACCAATTAATATCAAGGAGACATCTTTCTCCCTGCCCTTACATTCCTCTTCTACAAGCTTTACGATATTATTGTTATAGCCTCCTGCCAACCCCCTATCATCTGAAACTACAATATAAAGGGATTTCTTTATTTCTCTTTCCCTTAATAAAGGATGATGGTCTCCCACTATATTGAAAGTCTGCTGAAGATTCTTTAAAACTGTATAGTAATAGGGTCTAGTTCTAATTAACCTTTCTCTAGCTTTGTTAAGCTTTGCAGAAGAAACTAGTTCCATAGCTTTTGTGATTTGCATTATATTACTTATACTTTTTATTCTTCTCTTTATATCACGTGTTGATTGTGCCACATTTTCACCGCCTTACTTTAGGTAAAGCTAAATAGTTTTTTGAATTCTTTTATGGCTAATACCAATTTTTCTTCTGTTCCCTCAGTTAAATCCTTCGTTTCTCTTATACTAAACAATATATCTGGAAAATTCCCCTCAACAAACTTTATAAATTCTTTTTCAAATTTCCTTACCATATTTACGGGTATATCCAATAGATATTTATTTATAACAGCATAAAGTATGATTACTTGATATTCTACATTCATAGTTGAGTATTGAGGTTGCTTTAGGATTTCCATAATCCTTTCACCTTGATCAAGTCTTTCCCTAGTATCCTTATCTAATTCAGAACCAAATTGAGCAAATGCTGCCAACTCCCTATACTGTGCAAGGTCTAACTTTAGTCTACCTGCAACTTTTTTCATAGCTTTTATCTGAGCAGAACTTCCAACTCTCGATACAGAAAGTCCTGTATTTATGGCAGGTCTCTGCCCTTCAAAAAACAAGTCAGTTTCTAGGAAAATCTGGCCATCAGTTATTGATATAACATTTGTTGGGATATAAGCTGATATATCTCCATCTAAGGTTTCAATAATTGGTAGAGCTGTTATTGAACCACCACCATGTTCTTCATTTAACTTTGCTGCTCTTTCCAACAGTCTCGAGTGCAAGTAGAATACATCTCCAGGATATGCTTCCCTACCTGGTGCTCTTCTAAGTAACAAAGACAATGTTCTATATGCAACAGCATGCTTTGATAAATCATCGTATATAATTAATACATCTTTACCCTTGTACATAAATTCCTCTGCCATAGTAACTCCTGCATATGGTGCTATATATTGTAAAGCAGGTGATTCACTAGCAGTAGAGGAAACTACAATGGTATAATCCATTGCTTCGTGCTGTTTTAATACCTCAACTAATTGAGCAACAGTTGATCTCTTTTGCCCTATGGCAACATAAATACATATTACATCTTGTTTTTTTTGATTTATTATTGTATCAATAGCAATAGCAGTCTTTCCTGTTTGCCTATCTCCAATAATCAACTCTCTTTGCCCTCTCCCTATTGGAAACATGGAATCAATTGCCTTTATTCCAGTTTGTAGAGGCTCATGTACAGATTTTCTGTCATTTATACCAGGTGCTGCATTCTCTATTGGCCTAAATTTTCTTGCATTGATATCACCTTTCCCATCAATAGGCTGGCCTAGGGAATTCACTACTCTCCCAATTAGTTCTTCTCCAACTGGAACTTCTACTATTCTACCAGTCTTCTTTACAGTATCTCCTTCTTTAATATTTCTATCATCACCCAAAAGCACACAGCTAACACTTTCAAGCTCTAGGTTTAATGCCATCCCATAGATTCCTCCCGGGAATTCTATGAGCTCTCCAGCCATACAAGCATCTAAGCCTTCAATTTGGGCAATACCATCCCCCACTCGAATTACAGTTCCAGTATCTACTAACCCAATATTTTTTTCATATTTTTTTATTTGTTCTTTTATTAATAAACTTATATCACTAGATTTAAAAGACATCTTCTAACCTCAGCTTCCTATAATGATACCTCTTTTAAGGTTTTTCTTATGGAATTTAGCTCATTGGCTATAGTTCCATCAATAATTTTATCTCCAACCTTCAAAAGAACTCCACCTATAATAGTTGAATCTACTTCATTAATGATTATTATATCTTTATCAAGCTTCTTGCTTAATGTATCCTTAAGCCTTGCCTGAGCTTCTCCCTTCATTGGTACAGCTGTTATAGCTGTTACCGTTACAACATCTGTATATTTAAGAAATATCTTTTTCAACAACCTTAACATTGGCTCTGATACATTATTTTTAAAGGTACTATTAATTAAATTCCTCTTTTCATCTTCTCTAATGTCAGGACTTGTCAGTAGTTCAACGAATTTAGTTTCCTTCTCTAAAATTTCCTTAACAAGTTCTAATTCCTTTTGTGAATCTTCTGTTTTAAAAAGCTCAAGACTAGCATCAACTATTGAGAAATCATTTATCAAAGAGATATCTTTCTTTTCATTTAACTTAGCCATTCTGATGTTCCTACCTCATTAATAAATTTATCAATAAGAAACTCTTGTTTATCAAGGTTTATTTGTTCCTCCATAATCTTAGAAGCAATTAAAATCGCCATATCTATAGATTGAATTTTAATTTCCTCAAGGGCTGCTTTCTTTTGTCTTTCTATATCCATTTCAGCCTTTAAAATAATTTCTCTAGCTTCCTTCTTAGCCTCGGCTATGATATTTGCCCTCATTTCTTCACTGAATTTTCTGGCATTTTCTATTATTTCTTGGCCTTGACGTTGAACATTATTTAAATAAGCTTCTTGATCTTGCTTTAACATTATTGCTTGTTCCTTTAAACTTTTTGCTTCACTAATTTCAGATTGAATATAATTTCTTCTTTCCTGCAAATACATAGATACAGGAAGATATAGGAATTTCTTATAAATCAAATATAAGATCAACAAAGTGATAGCAGTAATTACCATACTCTGTAAATCTGGTATAACATTAATATTAAAATCCATATAAAACACCTCCAGAATTGTGGAATATACATGATATTCCACAATTATTTTTTATAGCCCTGCTAATAGAGGTTGTACAAAAAGTAATATGATAGCAATTACCAAACCATATATAGAGTTAGTCTCTGTTATTGCTTGACCTAAAACCATTGTCCTAGTAATTTCCGCAGAAGCTTCCGGTTGTCTCCCTACTGCTTCACAGGCTTTTCCTGTTGCAATACCTTGACCTAATGCGCCTAAACTTCCTGCTAAGATTGCAATACTAGCCCCTATTGCTGAACATCCTAATATAAATGCTTCACTTGATATACCTTGTAACATATTATGGTCCCCCTTTCATTATTAAGCTTTAGCTTCATCTATAAATATCATTGTTAAGATAATGAAAATATAAGCCTGCAATAAACCTGTAAATAAGTCAAAATATAAATGAAGTGGTGTTGTTATTAAAGGTGAGAAATAACCTAATGTTCCATGTAATAGTGCTACTATCAATGTACCACTCATCATGTTTCCAAATAAACGGAAAGCCATTGATATTGGGTTAGCAAGATCAGATATAATATTTATTGGAGTTATTATACTTATCGGTCTAGTAAAACTCTTAAAGTATCCAATAAATCCACCATTACTTTTAATCCTTGTATATTGAACCATGAAGAATACCATGATAGCGAGAGTCAAAGTAACGCTTATGTCAGTTGTAGGTGGTGTAAGACCTACAATTCCTAATATATTGCTTAGGGCTAAATAAGTAATTATTGTGGCAACAAATGGAGCAAGACTCAAACCGTTTTCCCCCATATTGCTTCTTATCATTCCATCTACAAACTCAACTAGAATTTCAAATAAATTTATAAAGTTAGAAGGAGCTTTATCTACCTTTTCCTTCTTAATTTTATAGTTTACTACTATTGCCAATATTGATAATAAGGTTATTACAAGTATGCTGTTTAAGATTGTCTCTGGAATTATTATCTCTTTTCCGTTTATACCAATACGCATTGCAACAACTCCTTACAGTATATTAGAAATCCTTATCTATTCTAATCAATATATATATTGCACTTTTTACCATTGTCAGTCCTATAAATGTTGCAAGTAGATTAAGATAGTCCGCAATAGCAGCTATACTTAAGACTATAAAATAAATCAAAAACCTGGATAAAAAATTGAAATATGTACGACGTTTTGCCATTGATGGTTCCATCGTAATTAGTTTAATAGCGGAATTATTAATTAGATTGAAAGATAATATACTTATAGAAGTACCTAATATATAACCTAATATAATAGGTTTGGGATTCTCAAAAAGAAATGCAATAAATCCCAAAATAATAAGACTACAAATAACAACAACTCTTATTATCTTTAAGTTCAAAGGATCACTCCTACTTATAGAATAAATCTAAATAAAGTTTCATTAGGAGAATATTACTCCTAATGGACTTATTCATCATTCTCTTTATTTTGATTGGAAGCTTCCTCAAGTTCTTGATTCAACTTATGATAATGTTCACTTTCAAACATCTTTTCTTCATAAGCATCAATACTCATAACGACCATTACCCCATAACCATTTTTAGTTAAGAATACTGGTTCTTTTGTTTCATCAACAATCTTAGCAATATCTGTAAAGTGATTTCTCAAATCGGAAATCGGACGAATATGTGGCATCTTTTCACCTCTATTATTATATAAATTAAATATTAACTTAATGTTAACATTTTATGATAATATTACCTTTTTTTATAGCATTATGTTATCATAATTTTGATATGATAGTCAACGAGATGTGATTTTTCATTTCTAGTCAAAAAATAAAGTTGGAGAATACCTCTCCAACTTTATTTTTTCTTAGGGTTTGCTTTTTCTACCTTTACTTTTACGCCCTTTATTCTCTTGTTGTTTAAGCTAGCCAAAACTTCATCTGCAAATTTCTTATCGACCTCAACAAATGAAAATTTATCGTATACATCAATATCCCCAACATGATTTTTATTTATATTTGACTCCTGAATCAAGGCAGATAATATATGTCTTGGGCTAACACCTTTTCTGCTACCTATATTAATATGAAGTCTAGTTCTAGCCTTTGAAGAACGTCCTTTAGATTTGCCTTCTTCTTTTATATCTCCAATGTCTTTTGACTTCATTTTCTTACCGTAGTCTACCATATCCAGTTCTTCATGACCTTCAAGCCTGTTCTCTTTCATGTAAAGCTTTAATAAAGCTGCTGCTATATCTAAGGATGTAAAATCCTCCTGTAACAAGCCATCTATCATACTAATATATTTAGATAGTTCACCTTTTTCAATTTCGGTTCTTATTTTTTCTAATAAATTTATAGTATATCTATTTTCTATATCCTTTAAGGTTGGTAAGTCTTTTCTTTCTATCTTGGTCTTAGTATATTTCTGTATGTCCTTAAGTTTATATATGTCTCTTCCTGCAACAAAGCTAAATGCTCTACCTTCTCTACCAGCTCTTGCAGTTCTACCAATTCTGTGTACATAGTATTCCTCATCTTGAGGCATATCATAGTTTATAACCAAGTCAACATCATCTACATCAATACCTCTAGCAGCTACATCAGTTGCTACAAGTATTTCTATTGTACCATTTCTAAACTTATTCATTACTGTATCTCTCTGTGTCTGCTTCAAATCACCATGCAAACCATCAGCGAAATATCCTCTACCTAGCAATTCACTAGTAAGCTCATCAACTTTCTTTTTAGTATTACAGAATACAATAGTCAGCTTTGGATTATAAATATCTATTAACCTACTTAGAATTTCAGTTTTCATGTGTTCCTTTAATTCAAAATAGGCCTGATCCACCTTAGGTGCCGTAAGCTCTTTATGAACTACTTTAATGTATTCAGGATCAGTTTGATATCTTGATGCAAATTTCATTATTTCCTTTTCCATAGTAGCTGAGAAAAAGATAGTCTGTCTTTCATCAGGCAAAGTATTCATTACTAACTCTATATCATCTCTAAATCCCATGTCAAACATTTCATCCGCTTCATCAAGAACCATCATCCTGATATTATCAGTTTTTATGGTTTTTCTTTTTATATGATCAATAACTCTACCAGGTGTACCTATTACTATTTGCACTCCTGTTTTTAGTGCTCTTAATTGTCTTTCAATAGGCTGGCCACCATATACTGGTAATACTTTGATTCCTTTTTTAAACTTTCCTAGATTACTTATTTCCTCAGCTACTTGTATTGATAATTCTCTTGTAGGACAAAGTACCAAAGCCTGAATTGATTTGTCCTTTGGATCTGTCATTTCTAATATTGGTATTCCAAAGGAAGCAGTTTTTCCAGTTCCCGTTTGCGCCTGTCCTATAACATCTCTTCCTTCCAATAATACTGGTATTGCCTTGCTTTGAATGGGTGACATCTCCTCGAAACCCATTTCCTTAATTCCTTTTTGTATTTCCTCTGATAAATTAAGCTCTTCAAATCTTATTTTTTCCATTAAATTAAATCGTCCTCCTCATACTTAACTCAATTAGTATATCTGAAATACCAAATAATAGCAAGCTAATTCTATTTTTATTAAATATTATTGTTTACTTAATATTAATATTTAACCAAAACAAAAAAGAAAACAATGATTTAAATATTGCTTTCTTTTAACTAATTATCTATTTGAGATGTATTAACTGCCTCAGGAAATACAATAGTTATACGAGTACCAATATTAACTCTACTTAGTATTTCAAAATATGCACCATGCCGTTCTACTATCCATTTAGCAATAGATAAGCCTAAACCAGATCCTCCACTCTTACGAGCCCTAGATTCATCTGAACGATAGAATCTATCAAATATTCTAGGAAGGTCATCGGGATCTATTCCTATTCCATTATCCTGAACAACAATTTTAACTTTCCCTTGTTCTCTTTCTACCTTTAAAACAATTTGTTTTCCAGTTGGCGTATACTTTATGCTATTATCAACTAAAATTCTAATAGCTTGCTTAAAAAGCTGTCTATCTGCTTCTACATATGCAGGAATACCAACATCCATTTTAAACTCATGACCTGAATCAATCATCTGTGTTTCTTTAATGATTTCTTCTAACACTTCGCAAGAATCGAATAATTCTTTATGAAGCACGATGGTTTCATTGTCTCCCCTTGCAAGGAACAGTAATTTTTCTACTAAATCCTTCATATTTTCAATTTCAGTTTTAATTGCATCAATGGATTCCTGTAGGGTTTTTTTATCTTCCTTACCCCATCTATCAAGTAGGTTTATATACCCTTGGATAACGGATATTGGAGTTCTAAGTTCATGAGACGCATCTGAAACAAATCTCACTTGTGATTGATAGGAATTATTAATTCGATTTAACATCTGATTTATAGCTGCTGCTAAAGCTTTAAGTTCATCTTGGGTGCTATCAATAGATATACGTTTGTCTAGTCTACTAGCATCTATGTTGCTAATTTCTCCGGCTAAATCTATGAGGTTTTTTCCATCATAGGATTGAGCAGCATTAAGGTTTTTTGCTGTTTCAGCCAACTCTGCTAAAGGTTTTAGGGTTTTCCTTATTATTCTTTGACCTTTTCCTATATTTTTTAAAAGTATAATTACTTCAAATATGAGTAAAATAGTCAAAAGTCTTATGAGAACTATCAAATCAAGCCCAATTCCATATATAACCTGATAATATGATTTATTTATTGGAAAGCCTACAGAATAGTTTATGGATTCTATCTTATCAGATAATCTACTATTTTCCTCAATTTGATTAATAAAAATACTTCTCTTTGAGTTTTTAATCTCAACTGGAAGATAATCTTGTATAAATTCTGGTAAGATAATTCCTCTAGCTGCTTCCTCTTTTAATATTTTATATCCTTTTTCCTTAAAGGAGAAAGGATTTTTATTGTTCGTAGTGGTGGTCAAAATTTCTATTACTTCTTGAACTTCTATTTCCGTTTTCCATAAAATCATAGAAACGCCCATTAGCAAAATAAGGATATTAATTGCAAAAAAACCAGATAATAGCCTAAACATCATTTCCAAATTGAGTTTAAGTACAAGGGATGAACGTATTTTATTAGAAAAGCTAGTTGAATTTATATCCTTATTATTACTCATCTTTAATTACATACCCCACTCCTCTAACAGTATGGAAAATCTTTATTCCAAATGGTTCTTCAAGCTTAGCACGAAGATACCTAATATATACATCTACAGCATTTGTTCCTCCAGAAAAATCATATCCCCAAATACGTTCTAATATTGTTTCACGGCTCAAGACAATATTTTTATTTTCTAATAGAAGTTGCAATAAATCAAATTCTTTCTTTGTCAAATATATTAATTTTTCATTTATATAAACCTCTCTACTCTTAGTATTTAGGGTTAAAGCTCCAAATACTATTATGTCTTTATGGTGGTTCTCATTACTTGTTTCACTTTTTCTTAAAACAGCTCTAATTCTTGCCAATAGCTCTTCTATGGCAAAGGGTTTTGTAATATAATCATCAGCACCACTATCAAGGCCAGTCACTTTGTCAACGACAGCATCTCTTGCAGTAAGTAATATTACGGGTACATCCGATGACTGCCTTATTCTCCTTAGAACTTCTATGCCATTTAAACCTGGAAGCATAATATCCAATAATACAAGATCGAAGGAACTGGACATGACTAGCTCCAGTCCAGTTCTTCCATCAAATGACTTTTCTACTTCATATCCTTCATGCATAAGTTCTAGTTCTAGGAAACGAGCTAGTTTTTCTTCATCCTCAATTATAAGAATTTTAGTCATGTGTTTTATCACCCTTAAATTCTTTCTTTAAATTTTCAGCTGCATTGGATACTGAGTCCATGGCACGATTAACTTTCTCCTTCCCCAATTCAGGACCATTAAATGCATATTTATACCCCAAGAACAATCCTATTATCATAGTCGGAATTGTAATCCAAAAAGTAAATACTACTAAAACTACTAAAATTGTAACTGGAATTGACATTATCCTTTTTCCATCCTTGATGACTTCAAAGTTGTTCCTATTTCCTTTAGCAAATAGTTTTTTTATAAAGGAAATAACTTTATTCAAGATTTCATAAAAGGATGTGGTGGAATCATCATAAAATTCTGGTTGGATATTATCTATATTGCTATCATTATGGCTATCTTCATATGAATCCTTTGAACAATAATATCCTTCATTCTTAGGCGGTTTAATTCTGCCATTCTTTTCAAGATTTATTATAGCTTCAAGAATATCACCATTAGTCTCCTCTAAAGCCTCTTTTGCTTCATTAAATGTAATATTTGCATATTTCCTTAATTCTTCTACTTGTTGTAAAGTAACCATAACACATACCTCCCACTATTTATTGATTACATTATAGTAGCGGAAGCTTTAAAATCAATTTAAGAAAGATTAAAATTCGATTAAAAATAGACTTTACTTTACCTTATTATACCAAATAAATTTATTAGTACACATTTATATTTAGTATTGATATTTAATCAAAATATAGTTAAGATATAAAAGATAATTCACAATTTACAATTGTGTCTGTGCATTTTGTATATTTAAAATTAGATAAATTATACTGAAAAAGTATGAATTATAATTTGAAGAGAGGTTTTGAAATGAGCATATTAACCGTAACAAATTTAAGTCATAGTTATGGTGGAAGAGAAATATTAAATAATGTTTCCTTTAGGCTACTTAAAGGAGAACACGTTGGATTAATTGGAGCAAATGGGGAGGGCAAATCCTCCTTTATGAATATAATTACTGGCAAGCTGGAGCCAGATGAAGGACAAATTGAATGGTCAAAAAGAGTTAGAGTTGGATATCTTGATCAACATGCTGTTTTAGAAAAAGGTAAGACTATACGAGATGTTTTAAGGGATGCATTCAAATACCTATTTGACCTTGAACAAGAAATGCAGGATATGTATATGAAAATGGGAGAGGTCAGTGAAGATGAATTAACTCTTCTTCTAGAAGAAGTTGGTACTATTCAAGATATTTTAGACCATAATGACTTTTATATAATTGATGCTAAAATTGATGAAACAGCTAGAGGTCTAGGTCTTGATGAAATCGGCCTTGATAGAGATGTTAATGACTTAAGTGGTGGACAAAGAACCAAGGTACTACTAGCTAAGTTACTATTAGAAAAGCCCGATATCTTAATGCTAGATGAGCCTACTAACTATCTTGATGAACAACATATTATATGGCTTCAAAGGTATCTTCAGGAATATGAGAATGCATTTATCCTAATTTCTCACGACATTCCTTTCTTGAACAGTGTCGTAAATTTAATTTATCATGTTGAGGACAAGGAATTGAATCGTTATGTTGGAGATTATGATAACTTCCTAAAGGTATATGAAGCTAAAAAGGCACAGCTTGAAGCAGCCTATAAAAGACAACAACAGGAAATTGCTGAATTAGAAGACTTTATAGCTAGAAATAAGGCTAGGGTAGCTACTAGAAACATGGCTATGTCTAGACAAAAGAAGTTAGATAAAATGGACCTTATTGAACTTACACGTGAAAAACCAAAGCCCGAATTTGATTTTAAAGAAGGTCGTACTTCCGGAAGGTTGATTTTTGAAACTAAGGATTTAGTTATCGGATATGAGGAACCACTCTCTAAACCATTGAATCTAAGAATGGAAAGAGGACAAAGAATTGCACTAGTTGGCGCAAATGGTATAGGAAAAACTACATTGTTAAAATCAATATTAGGGTTAATTAAGCCATATTCTGGCGAAGTTGAACTAGGTGAAAATCTTCTTATTGGATATTTTGAACAGGAAGCTAAGGAAAAAAATGAAAATACATGCATCGAAGAAATGTGGAATGAATTCCCTAGCTGGAATCAGTTTGAAATCAGAGCTGCCTTAGCTAAATGTGGTCTTACAACTGATCATATTGAATCTAAGGTAATGGTCCTAAGCGGTGGAGAGCAGGCAAAGGTTAGACTATGTAAGATTATGAATAAAGAAACTAACATACTATTACTTGATGAGCCTACTAACCACCTAGATGTGGATGCTAAAGAAGAATTAAAAAGAGCCTTAAAAGATTTTAAAGGTGGAATATTATTGATATCCCATGAACCTGACTTTTATAATGATGTAGCAACAGAAATTTGGAATTGTGAAAGCTGGTCAACTAAGATTTAAGAACAAAGGGACAGAAACCATGTCCCACATGCCTAATGCAGTGGGACATGGTTGTTACATTTTATCCCACTAATCAAACAACTTCAAGTATTCTCCATATCCTTCTTTTACTAAGTCTTCCTTCTTGATAAATCTTAATGCTGCTCCGTTGATACAATATCTTAATCCACCTTTATCCTTAGGCCCATCTGGAAATACATGACCTAAATGTGAATCACCATATTTACTCCTTACTTCAGTCCTAATCATTCCATGTGATAAATCCCTTTTTTGAACTATATTATCTTCTATAGGTTTAGTAAAGCTAGGCCAGCCACAACCTGCATTAAATTTATCCTTGCTTGAAAATAAAGGTTCTCCAGATACAATGTCTACATATATACCATCTTCAAAGTTTTCATTATATTCATGTGTGAAAGGTCTTTCAGTTGCATTTTCCTGGGTTACTTTATATTCAATAGGTTTTAACTTCTCAATTAATTCTTCTCTTGAGGGCTTATTATATTTCTTTTTCATGTTACTCACTCCCATAATATGGTTACCCAATTTTAATAAATCTTAAGTAATATAATCACTCGTATAAAAGCTTTTCATTTTTGTAGTTTATAAAGGTTTTATAATCGTGTATTGCTAAACCTTTAAATGCATCATACTTCTTAAATTCTTCTAAGCCAGTATTTATATAATGTTTTAATTCTTCTTCGCTAAATATACATAAACTTACACCAGTTTGCTCTGGATCAAATTCCATAGCCATTCTTATAGGTATTTTATATTCCTGAGTATTATCTAAAAATTGCTTCCCGTGATTTAAAAATTCATTACTTTTATTTGTATAGTTCATAACAACTATTTCATCAACTATATTAGCAAGTTTTCTTACTACATTTACACCATCTACTATAAGCTCCTCATTTATATACCACCAAGGAATATCAACTACAAGCTTTAAATCATCTTGATTTTCTTCATTATGCTTATCTATTTGATTTTTTATTTTTTCTAAATTTCTTACATAAGATGTTAATAAGTCATTTCTTAATTCTACTCTATCCCATAATTTTGGATTCTTTTCTTCATCAGTAATTCTTTTTTCATCTGGAATAGTGTGTGGTTCGATATCAAGGTGTATTGCATCGAATTTATGCTCCCTTTCTTTATTAAAATCTAATATAAGTTTGACATGTTCTAAAAGATCTTCAAAATATCTATAATAATATACATCAAACTGTTTACAAAAATCTTCATCTAATGCCCACTTTGACTCACCAAATAATGCATGAACCTTTATACACTCTTCATTTAAAGTTTTTATAAAGTCTTCGTATTTTTCCGGAACTGCCTTTACAGCTCTTTCATTATCATAAGCTTTTGAATTACCTGTATTTATGTATACTTCTTTAAAATCCAAAAAATTTACTGGGCTGTCTATATGGAATGACTCATCCCAAATCCATGTACTATACGAAGTGTTGAAATTATTTATAAAATTAATTGCTTCGGCATTACTACTATTTGTAAATTTAGCACATCCGCCAAATAAAATTGAAATTATAATAACTACAACTAGAATTTTTAATTTTGCTTCTTTCATAACCCTTTCTCCTTTCTATGGTTAAAATATACTCTAGTATAATATTATTACCATTTCATAATATAAATTTCCTATAATTACATAATACTTATGGGTATACTATCATTATGATATAATACCTTTAGGGTATCTAATTAATTATATTGGGAAGGTGGGATATTATGAGATGGAGTCTGAATGAACTATATACTTCCTTTGATTCTAAGGAGTATATTGAAGATATTAGAAAATATGAAGAACTAATAAAAGAATTTAATGAATGGGCTGATTCAAGATTAAATAGTTATGAGGATACTACTGCTAAAATAGAGGAATACATAAATTATTCTAAATCGCTTGCAACACTTAGTACTAAATTAGGTACATATGCTGCTTTAGTTTCAAGTGTAGATGCTAACAACGAAGATGCTTTGAAATATTTAAGCAAATTATCAATGATCGGTTCAGAACGAACAAAGCCCAGTGTCAAATTTGAAAGTTTTATAAAAGATGTTCAAAATCTAGATGAAATTATTAGCCAATCAGAACTCTTAAAGGAGCATAAATTCTATCTTGAAGAGATTAAAACATATTCTAAATATATGTTGAGTGAAAAAGAAGAAGTTCTAATCTCTAAGTTAAGAAATACAGGTTCAACAGCATGGACTAATTTACAAAACAAGTTAACATCAAATTTATTAGTTGATATTAAATTAAATGGTGAAGATAAAAAACTACCGCTGCCAACTGTAAGAAACCTAGCTTATAGCCCGGAGCCTGAAATAAGAAAAACTGCTTATGAAGCTGAGATTGAATCCTATAAGAAAATTGAAGAAGCTTCTGCTGCAGCACTGAACGGTATAAAAGGAGAGGTCCTAACAATAACTGAGCTAAGAGGATATAGCTCCCCATTAGAAGAGGTTTTAATACAATCTAGAATGAATAAGGAAACTCTAGATTCTATGTTTACAGCTATTAAAGAATATTTACCAGTATTCCATAAGTATTATAGAAGAAAGGCTGAAATCCTAGGTCATAAAAATGGTCTGCCTTTTTATGACTTGTTTGCACCTATTGGTAAAGTTGGTAGAACTTTTACTTATGAAGAAGCTACGAAGTTTGTGATTGATAACTTCAGAAGTTTCAGTGATAAATTGGCTAACTTTGCAAAAAATGCTTACGAGAAAAATTGGCTAGATGTAGAGCCTAGAGAAGGCAAAAGAGGTGGAGCTTTTTGCTCCAATATTCATCCAATTGGAGAAAGTAGAGTAATGGCAAACTTTAATGGTAGTTTTTCTAATATGACAACATTAGCCCATGAACTAGGCCATGGTTACCACGGACACAATCTAAAAAATGCTTCTATATTAAATAGTAGATATCCAATGCCTATTGCTGAGACTGCATCCATATTTTGTGAAACAATCGTTATAAATGCAGCATTAAAAGAAGCTTCAGATGATGAAGCAATAGGAATTTTAGAGGCATCAATTTCAGATGCAGGTCAAGTTATTGTTGATATTTACAGTAGGTTCTTGTTTGAATCAGAAGTATTTGAAAGAAGAAAAGACCATCCACTTTCAGTAAATGAACTTAAGGAACTTATGCTTAAAGCCCAAAAAACGGCATATGGTAATGGACTGGACCATGATATCTTGCATCCATATATGTGGATTAATAAGAGCCACTACTATTCTGCAGGACGCAACTTCTATAACTTCCCTTATGCCTTTGGTTTGTTATTTGCTAAAGGATTATACGCTAAGTACTTAAAAAGTGGAGAGGAATTCGTTAGAGAATACGATGAATTGTTGGAAGCCACAGGAAAGAACAACATCATAGATGTTGCTGCAAGAATGAATATAGACATACAAAACCCTGATTTCTTCAAAAGTTCTCTAAAACTTATTGAAGATGATATAGAAAAATTCTTACAAATTACCTCAAAATAATCTACAATATTTCTGATTTCAAAAAACCCCTTAGTTTAATTGAAAACTAAGGGGTTTTTTGTAAGTATTTATTTTGATTTTAAATAATTTGGTTATTGACATAAATATTTCCATTGGGTTATAATTATCTTGCAACTTTAATATAGGTTGCAAGTTGTTACTTTTAATTGCAAGGAAAGGAGGACATATATGATTTTGAATAAGGATTGCTTGTTGAAAAAGAAGATCGAAGATAGGGTAGAATTTGAAGAATGCTCCATAAAATTATTAGGCATAGATAGATTAAATGAGGTTGTAGAGCTTGAACATAAAGTTTATGAAGAATTGAATAATAAAGATATCTTATATGTTGACTCCTATGATGATATGTATCATGAAATAAAAAACGGTGGAAAAATTATTGGTGTTTTAAATAGTAAGGACAGATTAATTGCTTATAGATATATATCCATTCCTGGAATTAGAAATCACAACTTAGGATTAGATATAGGTATACCTCATGAACAGCTGAAGAAGGTAATTCACTTAGAAACTACAGTTGTAGACCCTATCTATAGGGGCAATGGTCTTCAGGATTTGACTCTTCAGATTGCATCAAAGTTAGTTAGAAAAGAAGGCTATAGACATTTATTATGTACTGTGTCCCCTTATAATTTTTACAGTTTATATAACGTAATGAAAAACGGATTGAAAATTAAAGCACTAAAAAAGAAATATGGTAAATCTGAAGATGGAAGCGACGGAACTTGGAGATTTGTTCTCCATAATGATCTAGAAAGAATCTTATCAAATCCAATTGATATGGTTACATCCAAATGGACAAATATAGACTTACAAAAAACTCTAATAGATAATGGATATATTGGATATGAGTTATCAAAAGAAACTAAACAATTGAATTACATTAAATTTGCAGATGATGTAACAGAAATCTCCGCTTAGTATCCCAAGCGGAGATTTTTTTACATATTATACTCTAGCCACTCCAGTTTCTCTTGCAGCCTTTTCTACAGCTTTTGCCACATTTATAGCAACGTCCTTATTCAATGCACTAGGAATAATATATTCTTCAGATAACTCATCATCTTTAACCATATTTGCAATTGCATATGCAGCAGCTATATTCATTTCATAATTTATCTCACTAGCTCTTGCATCTAAAGCTCCTCTGAAAACTCCTGGGAATGCTAATAGATTGTTAATTTGATTTGGAAAATCTGATCTTCCTGTTCCTACTACTCTAGCTCCTGCTTTTTTAGCTTCTTCTGGGAATATTTCAGGTATAGGATTAGCCATAGCCAATACTATGGAGTCACTATTCATTGTACTAACCATTTCCTCAGTTAGTACATTTCCTTTAGATACTCCTATAAATATATCTGCTCCTACTATAGCATCCTTTAATGTTCCTTGTATATTATCTTTATTTGATATTTCAGCCAATTCATCTTTAAACCAGTTGTTATTTGGATTTCCTCTATAAATTATTCCCTTACTATCACAAATTAAAATATTAGTTATATTTATAGCTCTAAGCATCTTAAGAATAGCACTACCTGCCGCACCACTTCCGTTAATTACAACTTTAACATCTTCTACTTTCTTATTTACTACTCTTAAAGCATTGATTATAGCAGCAGTTACAACAATTGCTGTTCCATGTTGGTCATCATGGAAAACTGGTATATCTAACGCTTCTTTTAATCTATTTTCTATTTCTATACATTTTGGAGCTGCTATATCTTCAAGATTTATACCACCAAATGTAGGTGCTATATTTATTATTGTTTTTACTATTTCATCTGTATCCTGTGTATCTAAAATTATTGGTACAGCATCCACGTTACCAAACTCTTTAAATAGGATTGCCTTACCTTCCATTACTGGCATTCCAGCAATTCCGCCAATGTTTCCAAGACCCAATACAGCTGAGCCATCTGTAATAACCCCTATTAAATTACCCTTTGATGTATATCTATAGGCATTTGTTTTATCCTTATGAATTTCTCTACAAGGTTCAGCAACTCCTGGTGTATAGGCAGTTGATAAATCATCTTTATTCTCTATCTTTACCTTTGAAATAACTTCTATTTTTCCTTTATTTTTTTCATGCATCTCTAGACTTAGTTTTGAATAATCCATATAATACCTCCATCCTTAATTACTTCTTGATTAATCCATCTTCTTGTGTAAAGCTTGTCTACTTTAACCACATCTCCCCTCTCATGCTAGTAGTAAAATATCCAATACTTCCTAGAAAACGTTGTCTGTAATATAATATTATTTTGCAACTTTTTCATTCACAGTTTTATCTGTATAATATTGTCACTAAAATATCAAGCAACTATATTTTATCATCAAAAGGAGCTAAAGTAAACCTTAAGGCTTCAAAGAACTATTATATTAAAAGAAAGTAGTGGTAACTCACTACTTTCTACTCTAATACTTCTATTGTGTCTCCCTCTTTAATTACTCCACCTTTTAGTACCTTAGTAAATATACCTTCCTTCGGCATAACACATTTACCTACGGTCTTAGATATAGCACAGCCTGTGTGACACTCTTTACCTATCTGTGTTACCTCATGTAATGTTTCGCCAATAGCTAATTTAGTACCGATTGGAAGTTCATATAGAATTATGCCTTCTGTTGTAATATTTTCAGCAAAATCTCCAAACTTTAAATTTTCTATTCCCATATCCCTCATCTTGTTAAAGCTCTCTACTCCAAGCAAGCTTACTTGTCTATGCCAATCTCCACTATGAGCGTCATTTTCTAAACCAAAATTTTCTATGAATTTGCCTTCCTTAATAGGCTCTTTAACTACACCTTTTTTCTCTGAAATATTAACAGATAATACCTTGCCTAATTTTTTACCTCTCACATAATCACCTGACTTCCCACCAGTTTTCTTTATTAGCTTTATATCCTCGATTATCATATCCTTGTCAACTGCTTTGCACATATCATATATTGTAAGGCAAGCGATTGAAGCAGCTGTAAGGGCTTCCATTTCTACCCCTGTCTTACCAGTTGTTTTCACTTCGGCTTCCAACTCTATATAATCTTCTTGTATATTAAATCTTATATTTGCACCTGTTAAAAATATATTATGACACATTGGTATAATATCACTAGTTTTTTTAGCACCCATGATACCCGCAACTTGTGAAACAGCTAAAACATCACCCTTTTTCATCTGGCCTTGTTTTATCATCTCAATAGTTTCGGGCTTCATTCTAATTCTTCCTGTTGCAACAGCAGTTCTCTTAGTGATATCTTTGTCTCCAACTTCTACCATATGCGCTCTACCTTCTTGGTTAAAATGTGTAAAGTCTGCCATCTTATCCCCCTATCTGATTCATATTTCGGGTTATATATTTCTTATCTTCCAAGTGATGTTCCTCTTCTTTTGAAAGTATTGCATCACTTATAATTGTTTTAATATCCTCTTTATTTTTTAGTGGTTTTCTTAAGTCAATTTCCCTATTAGAATGAAGGCATAGCTTAAGTTTTCCTGTTGATGTAAGCCTAACTCTATTACAATTTGAACAGAACTTACAAGAAATTGGATTTATAATTCCAACCTTGCCCTTACCATCAGGTAATTTAAAATATGTTGCAGGAGATGATTTGTCTTCGTTCTCTACTCTTTTAAGCACCTTTACTGATTCTAAAACCTTGCTATTTGGAATAAATTTATGACTTGCAAAAGCTGCCGCTTCACCTATAGGCATAAGCTCAATAAACCTTACATCCATATTATGTTCCCTAGTTAAATTGACCATTTTAGGAATCTCATCCTCATTAAAACCACCAATCAATACTGTATTTATCTTTATTGGTGTAAGTCCAGCTTCCCTAGCAGCTTCTATCCCATCTAGAACCTTATAAAGATCCCCACCCCTAGTAATTTCCTTATATTTATCCTTGTCCAAGGTATCCAAACTAATATTTATCCTATTTAATCCAGCCTTCTTTAATTCCTGTGCATAATCCTTTAATAAGACTCCATTTGTAGTCATGGTTATTTCCTTAATACCATTTAGATTTGATATTTTAGATATAAAATCTACAACACCAAGCCTTACTAGAGGTTCTCCACCAGTTAATCTAATCTTATTTATTCCTAATTCAACAAATACTTTAACTAGCTCAAACATGTCCTCTAAAGTTAAAATGTCTTCATGTTGAAGCTTGTCTACACCCTTCTCAGGCATACAATATTCACATCTTAGATTGCATCTATCAGTTAACGAGATTCTAAGGTAATTAATCTCTCTTCCAAAGGAGTCTTTCATATTTTCACCATCAATCTATTATAATTATCTCTCCAGTATTCTTAAATCCATACCCACCTAGAGATTGCAGGATATCTCTAAATTTATCCGATTTAATAACATCTATAAATTTCTTTATTCTATCATCTTCTAATAGGTCAAAGGTTACAAGGAAGTCATAATCCTCATATGCAACTTTTATGAAATCTAAATTCATTGCCTTAGCAGCTGAATAAATACCTAAACCGGTGGATGCAGAACCTGTAGCAACTGCTGTGGCAACTGCCATATGAGTATTTAACTCTCTTTGATATCCTCTTATCTGAGATGAATCAATATGATTTATACCAAGATGATAGTCTAACAGTACCCTTGTACCAGCACCTCTTTGTCTATTAACGTATACTATATCACTTCTAAGTAAATCCTTAAAGTCCTTTATCTTCATTGGGTTGCCCTTTTTTACAATAAAGCCTTGTTGTCTTTGGACTCCTTTTATGAGAGCCATTCTCTTATTTGGAAAGTATTTCTTAACATAGCTAATATTATATTCTCCAGTATCCATATCTAAAAGATGGATTGGTGCTATATGGCATTCACCTCTTTTTATTGCCATTATACCCCCAAGGCTTCCAACATGGCTAGAGGTTAATTTTAGCATGTCCCCAATAACATCCATGATTAAATCGTGACTTCCTATGGATACCAAGGATTTTTTAATGCTATTTATGGGTTTTAAAAGCTCTACATCTATCATTTGACCAGCTTCCATACCTTCAGTATTTCTTGGAATTATTGCGATTCCATCAGCCTTGACCAATGACATGCTTACACCTGCTCCACTAGAAAGAGGTGTAGCTATAAGCTTTTCATTAACATAGCCTAGGTTAACCCTTACTAATTCCTTATGTTTTAATGATGAAACTATTCTTCGTGATAACTGAGCTTTAATGTACTCAGGTTCAACTTCCTCTATACCAATATACTTTTGAATTAAAGGTTTAACAAATGTATCCATAACTAAAAATGCAGAGACAGGATACCCAGGTATACCTATAACAGGTTTGTTATTTATAATTCCTAGTATAGTTGGTTTCCCAGGCTTCATCGCAATACCATGTATAACAACTTCTCCTAGCTCTCTTATTAGATTTACTGTAAAATCCTTAGTTCCTGCAGATGAGCCAGCGTTTATTAGAAGAATATCGTTCTCCTCAACGCCTTTTAAGATACTTTCTTTAAGTAAATTATAATCATCTATCTGGGGTGCATATCTATTTGGTATTGCTCCTAATTCTTTTATCATGCCTTCGAATACTCTTGAATTGGAGTCTATGATTTTTCCATCTCTAATCTCACTTATATCCTCTACTATTTCAGATCCAGTTGGCAAAATTCCTACTCTAGGCTTTTTATATACTTTTAAGGTTTCAATACCACCAGAAATGAGTGCGCCTAAGTCAATCGGTCTGATTTTATGGTTGGATGGAATTATCATCTCCGTTGCAACTATATCCTCTCCTATTTGCCTTATATGTTGCCAAGGGTATGCAGCTTTAAGTATTTGGACCTTTCCTTCACCAAGCTGAATAACATCTTCAATCATGATTACAGCATCATATGGGTCCATTATTTGATTGCCAGTATTTACGTATATACAATCCTTGTTAATTTCTAAGGTTAGTGGATTGTTCTCTGATGCTTTGTCTGTATTCTTAGATATTACAGCTATTCCATCCATTGCTGCCGCATTATAATTTGGAGATGAAATTCTTGCATATATAGGTTCAAATGTAATTCTATTTAAAGAATCACTAACTTTTACTTCTTCATAATACAGTTTTGTTTTTATTTTGTCAAAGTATTTCTCCTTAGCTGTCTCCACATCAATATTATCTATATATGTATTCCTATCCATAAAATCCTCCTCCCAAATTCAAACCCGAGATTCTTCCGATAGTAGGTCAATTCTGCCCATCTCATAATAAGTACACAACTCTCTCTTCTCCCTTATTTATTCCTTCTTCATGCTCCTTTATGACAATATATCCCTGTGACTCAGATAATAAGGATATCATTCCTGATTTCCCAAAGGTTGGAGTTGCATAATATGTACTGCCTTCCTGTCGCAATCTTACCATATGATAAGTTGTCTTTCCTGGAGATGATGGAAAATTGTATTCAGTTATTGCCTTAACTTGAGGTAATATTTCATTATTACCTAACTTCCTTCTTATATATTCTTCAACTATAGCTTTAAATACAACTATTGATGAAACCGGGTGACCTGGTAGGCCTATAATAAGCTTACCATTGCCTTCTCCAACAATAGTTGGCTTTCCTGGTTTAATGGCTAGTCCATGAATTAGCACACCTTTACCTTCAAAGGAATCAATGACCCTATCTGTATAATCCCTTGTACCAACTGAACTTCCTCCTGAAAGTAATACTATATCTGCTAATTTAATCCCCTTTTCAACTTCTGTTTTTAAGAGTTCATAATCATCCTTTACAATATTTCTTCCTACAACTTCACAGTCTAATTTTTCTATTAAAGCATATAACGCATAGGAATTTATATCTCTAACCTTACCAAAAGTCAGTTCTTCACCTATATCAATTATTTCATCACCAGTTGAAATTATATAAAATCTAGGCTTTCTATATACTTTTACCTTAAAAATCCCAAGACTTGCTAAAACTCCAATAGCCTCAGGATTAAGCTTTCTCCCCTTCTTAAGGGCTATCTCTCCTTTTTTAATATCATCTCCCTTGAAAATAATATTTTCACCTTTGGATATTGGTTTATATAATAATAGAGTTTCATCATCTATTAACTCTGTATTTTCAATCATAATTACTCCAGTTGCACTTAGAGGAAGCATCCCTCCTGTTGGAGTATAAATTGCTTGACCACTAACTATATCTGCTTTAGGCCTTTCTCCCATCCTAACTTCACCTATTAGCGACAACATGCTTGGAATAGAAGCCGTTGCCCCATGACTGTCTTCAGCTATAATACTATAGCCATCTACAGTTGAACGGTTGAACTCTGGCACATCAATTTCTGATACAATATTCTCCGCTAAGATTCTATTAGTTGCCTTTAATATATTAACTTCTTCAATTTCAAACTCATAATTGGAGAAGTGCTTACCTATTATTTCATTTGCCTCATCTATAGTTATTACATTAAAAAAATCCACTAATTTCCCACCCTTCCAAAGCTAAGGTAAATTATATCATCACATATTCTTTTAGCCTGATTAAGATTATGGGTTACAATAAGAACTGTTCCATTTGTTTCCTTATTAAATCTAACAATTTCTCTTTCTAAAACCTTTATTGACTCTGGATCGATATTTGATGTTGGTTCATCTAGTAATAACAGCTTTGGTTCAAATATTAAAGCTCTTGCTAAGGCTACCTTTTGACTTTCTCCTCCGGACAATTTGTGTCCTTTTTTATTGACTAAATCAGTTATTTCCAACCTCTCTAATATTTCCTGCACTGCTTTTTCAATCCTATCTTTATTCACCTTTCTTAGTTTTAATGGATAAGCTATGTTATCATAAACCTTTCTTCTAAATAGATATGGTTTTTGAAATACATAAGTCATATTTGTAGCGATTTCTTTGTTAAGTAATTTACCGTTGTATCTAATACTACCTTCAAATTCCTTATCTATTCCACCTATAATATTCAAAAGTGTGCTTTTCCCTGACCCATTCAAACCAGTTATACCAGTTATTTTTCCTTCTTGTATCTTTAATCTAGGGATATCAAGTATAGTTTTATCATCATATTTCTTATGTAAATTTTCTATATAAAGCTCCATTTTAATCCTCCTGACTGTAGGAATATATAAAGCTATTGATTCCAAATGATATAATGAGAAGAATTATTCCCAGGGCAATTGCCATTGGATAATCTCCCATTGAATTCATCATTGATATTGTTGTAGTAATTACTCTCGTATGTCCTTTAATATTTCCACCGACTATCATTACTGCTCCAACTTCAGAAATAGCTCTTGAAAATGATGTAGCAACATTCACCAATATATCAACTTTCAATTCCCTAATAATTAATATTATTGAATCAATTGAATTACCACCAAGGGTAAATGCCACTTTTTCAATTATCGTTCCTCTATTCTTTGCAAGATTATATGTCAGTCCAAGTATTAAGGGGATTACTAGAAGTGTCTGTGCAATTATCATAGCTTTAGGCGTATACATAATGTCGAGATGTCCTAGAGGTCCTCTTCTTGATAGTAATATGGCAACAACAAGTCCAACAATAACAGAAGGAACACTCATAGATGTATAAATAATCCTTGAGATTATTCTCTTACCTCTGAACTTCTTCAAGCCAAGATAAATCCCTATTGGTATAAATATTAATGAGGCAAGAATAGTAGCTGTTGTAGATACGAATAATGACAAAATGATTATCTTAAAGACCTCTGGATCAAATGAGATTAGAAGTTTAAGAGCTTCAATAAAGCCCTGAAATATGTAGTCCATAGAAACACCTTCTTTAATTCACAATTTACATTTTACAGTTCACAATTGACATTCTAACATTTATTTTACCATTAATTAGTAATTAGGACGACCATTGGTCGTCCCATATATAATTTTGAAAGGTATGAATTGTTAATTAGCATTTGGTGTGAAAAGCGATTGACCGAATTCTTCAACACCAAATTCTTTTATAAGTGCTTGTCCCTTTTCTGAAATCATCCAATTCATAAATTCCATAGCACCTTCATGATTTATATTGTCATTTTTATCTGGATTAACAGGGATAATTCCATATTGATTAAATAAATTATTATCCCCTTCAATTATTATCTCTAAATCTAAATTATCCTTTTGAGAAAGATATGTAGCCCTATCTGATATGGTATAACCTTGTTTTTCACTGGCGATTCTAAGTACTTCTCCCATGCCAGCTCCCGCTGATAAATACCAATCTCCTTTAGGTTCAATTTCTGCTACTTTCCATATTGATAATTCTTTCTTATGTGTACCAGAATCATCACCACGAGAGACAAAAATTGCTCCATTTTCTGATATTGCCTTAAGTCCTCCAACTATATCATTTGGAAATTGAGCTTTTAATCCTAATGTATCATCAGCTGGACCAACTAAAATATAGTCGTTGTACATTACATCATGTCTTTCAGTACCATGTCCTTCATCAACAAATGTTAGCTCGTCTGATTTTGCATGTACTAATAGTATATCTGCTTCACCATCTCTACCCATTTGTAGTGCCTTACCTGTACCTACTGCGACGGTTTTTACCTCAATTCCAGTATCCTCAGTGAATATTGGAAGTAAAAAGTCAAGTAAACCTGAGTCCTGAGTACTTGTTGTTGTAGAAAGAATTATAGGCTCTTTATTAGCTTTTGTACATCCAACTAACATTGATAGAACTAGTAAAAGGCTTAATACTGTTAAAAATACTTTTTTCATAATACCACTCTCCTTAAAATTATAATAAGTAAAAAAAATCAGCCTAAAGGAAGGCTGTAAATATCTTCCTTTCCAATAACGGGAGGCAATAGGATTTCTCCTTTTACCTATAGGCTTAGCTTCATAGTTCTTGACCTTAGAAGTTTAAGCTCGGAAAATTTGTGTAAATATTCATTTTTTCGCCTCTTGCAAATCCTATCAATGATATATTTAACTCTCTAGCCATATCTATAGCCAGACTAGTAGGAGCCGAACGTGAGATTATTGCTGGTATTCCTCTTTTAGCTGTTTTTATAAGCATTTCTGAGGAAATTCTACCACTAGTTATAACCAGTTTATCTGATAAATCAATGCCTTCTATAAAAGCCTTACCTAAAATTTTATCTAAAGCATTATGCCTTCCAATATCCTCTTCAAAATATATAATTTTATCTTTTTGGCAAAGAGCACAACTATGTACACCACCAGTATTTAGAAAAAGCTCCGATTTACGGTTAAACTCTTTACTTAATTGTATCACATTATCTACATCTAATGTTAACGATTTCTGGACTTTCTTTGACTTAAAAGAATCCAAAACATTATAAAAGACGGTACCTTTGCCACAGCCTGAGGTTATGGTCCTTTTGCCTACTAATTTTTCATTTAGTATTTTACGATATTTTAGATAAATATATATCCTACCCTTTTCCTCATCTAATTGAATTCTATCTATAGCATCCATGTTATCTATATAGCTTTCTGAATACAAAAAACCTAATGCAAGTTCCTTTAGTGACCTCGGGGTACAAAGAAGAGTAATTAATTCTTCATCATCTATAAATATAGTAAAGGGATATTCATTGATAACCAAGTCCTCCACTTGTTCTGAATAATCCCCTTTAATTTTCAATATGTTATATCTTTTAGTTATATCCATATTACCTACTCCATCCCCCTATATTGAGATAATTATTTAAATCTTCTCTTGTATTAAGATTTAAGAACATATCCCAATTAGGACTAAATCTTCTAGCATCATCTTCTGTAATATATGTTATCTCTAGATTCTTGATTAATCCATTTATAGATCTTCTGTTGCTTTTTAAATATTCTTCAATATGAGCAATCAAGTCAATTGAATAGAAGCTGCTAAATGGCTCTATCCATTCACCAAATTCCGTAACACATCCGTATGAACTTGGCTCTACTAGCCTTCCCTTCATAAATCTAATATAATCCATATTTATATTTGGCATATCACAAGCAACAACGAAGGCATATTTACTTGAGGATAGCTTTAGGCCTGCATGAATTCCTCCAAGAGGCCCCTTATCCTTTAAAATATCTTTAGTAATCTTATGGGATAGCCCAATATATAGTTCAGGTCTGTTTGTTACGATAATAATATCGTCAAACTCCTTATTAAGTTTCTGAATTAAACTATCCATTAATCTTCTTCTATCAATTACTAATAACTGTTTGTCAAAGCCCATTCTGCTACTCTTACCGCCTGCTAGGATAATCGCGGTACCAAATTTATTCATATAACCACCTATCTTGCACACTCATTTGCCCTACCAGTCAGTATCTCAAGTCCATGATGGATACTATCTAAGGCATAGTCTAAAGACTCCCTTACAGCCTTTGGACTACCTGGTAAATTCACTATAAGAGTATTATTTCTAATACCAGAAACTGCTCTAGATAGCATGGCTCTTGGTGTAATGCTAAGGTTATTGTATCTAATAGCCTCAGCAATTCCATTAGCCACCCTAGTAAATACCTTCATACTTGCCTCAGGAGTTACATCCCTTTTGCTAAAGCCTGTTCCTCCAGTTGTAAGAATCAAATCAACATTTAATTCATCTGCCATGTATTTCATTTCTTTTATTAGCTCTTCTTCCTCATCAGGAACTATTACCTGTCTTACTACTTTGTATCCTTTGGTAGTAACAATTTCATTTATTACTTTTCCTGATAAATCTTCTCTTTCACCCTTTGAGCCCTTATCACTTGATGTAATTATTCCTACTGTAAACATATTAACACACCTTCTCAATCTTTACGGCTGCCACTTTCAACTCAGAAATCTTTGCTATTGGATCCCTTGCAGGGTTTGTTAAATAATTTGCTGCTCCATCTGCAAAATGGAATGGCATAAATAACACTCCATCATCTATGATTTCTGTGATTTTAGCAGTGGTTTCTATTTCTCCTCTTCTTGATGCTATTCTTACTCTATCACCATCAGATATTCCTAGCCTATTAGCAGTTTCTTCATTTATCTCCACATATGAAGATGGTGCTAATTTGTTTATACCATCTACTTTTCCAGTCATGGTTCTTGTATGATAATGATATAGAATCCTTCCTGTTGTTAATAGATATGGGTATTCCCTATCAGGCGTTTCTGCACTCTCTGCGTAATCAGAAGGCATAAACAAGCCCTTTCCTCTTGCTATATTTCCCTTGTGTAGATATTTTGTACCTGAATGGTCTTTATCTAAACAAGGCCATTGAATACCGCCATCTTCCAATCTATCATAACTAATCCCAGCATAGGAAGGTGTTACAGATGCTATTTCATCCATTATATCTGACGGATGTAGATACTTCTTACTGTATCCTAGATAGTTCATCAGTTCCATAATTATCTTCCAGTCAGGTTTAGATTCTCCAACTGGGTCTATTGCCTTCCTTACCCTTTGAACTCTTCTTTCTGTATTTGAGAAAGTACCATCTTTCTCAGCAAAGGATGCGGCTGGTAGAATTACATCTGCGAACTCTGCAGTTTCAGTCATAAATATATCCTGAACTACTAAAAAGTCAACATTTTCTAGAGCATGCTTTACATGGTTAATATCAGGGTCTGAAACCATAGGGTTTTCTCCCATAATATATAGGAATTTAATACTACCATCAGCGGCACCATCCATTATCTCTGGAATAGTAAGTCCTACCTTTGATGATAGCTTAGTATTCCAAGCTTTCTCAAACTTCTCAATTACTTCAGGCTTAAATACCTTTTGATATCCAGGTAAATCTCCAGGAAGACCACCCATATCACATGCACCTTGAACGTTGTTCTGACCTCTTAATGGATTAACCCCTGCACTTTCTTTACCTACATTACCACATAATAGAGCAAGATTTGAAACACTCATTACTCCATTAGTTCCTGTAGTATGCTGGGTGATACCCATTGTATAATATATTCCAGCCTTCTCTGCTTCACCGTAGATAGTTGCAGCCTTGATTATATCCTCAGCCTTAACTCCACAGATTTCTGCTGCTCTTTCAGGGGTATATTCCTTAACTACCTTTACTAACTCCTCAAAGTTTTCGCATTTTTCTTCTATGAACTTCTTATCATATAATCCTTTTTCAAGAATTACGTTCATCATACTGTTTAGTAGAGCAATATTTGTACCAGGTTTTAATTGAAGGTAAACATCAGCATAATCTGCTAATTCTATTCTTCTTGGATCAGCTACAATCAGCTTTGCACCTCTTCTTACAGCTTGTTTCATCTTTGTAGCTATAACTGGGTGATTTTCCGTAGTATTTGATCCAATTACAAACATTGCATCTGTATTTACAATTTCCCCTATGCTATTTGTCATAGCTCCACTACCTAATGTTGTTGCAAGACCTGCAACTGTAGAGGAATGTCAGAGTCGTGCACAGTGATCAACGTTATTAGTTCCAATCACTGCCCTAAATAATTTTTGGAATAAATAGTTTTCCTCATTAGTACATCTTGCAGATGTTAAACCTGCAAATGCATCAGGACCATTTTCTTCCTTTATTTCATTTACCTTTCTTCTTATATATCTATATGCTTCATCCCAAGAAGCTTCTTCAAACTTGCCATTTCTCTTTATTAATGGTGTTTTTAATCTATCAGGGTGATTTATGAACTTATAGGCAAACTTTCCTTTAACGCATAGTAAACCGTCATTAGGAACAACATTAGCAGGCTCTACCCCTACTACCCTGTTTTCTTTAACAACTAAATCCATTTGACATCCTACACCACAATAGGAGCAGGTAGTTCTTACCTTCTTAGTTTCCCAATGTCTGTAGGTCTGTTTCTTAGGTGTTAAAGCCCCTACTGGACATACGGATACACAGTTTCCACAGGAAACGCATTTTGAATTTACCAGTCCTTCATTAAAAGGAGTTGTAACTACAACATCAAAGCCTCTATTTTCAAAACCAATTGCGGATGTACCTTGAAGCTCATCACATACCCTTATACATAAGCCACATAATATACATTTGCTTGCATCATAATCATAGAAAGGATTAGAAGTATCAATCTTAGGCTTTCTTCTTGCTCCCTTATAACTAGCTTCTGTTATTCCATATTCATAGCAATAGTCCTGCAATTTACATTTACCTGATTTGGCGCAGGTTAAGCACTCCATAGGATGATTTGATACAAGTAAATCTAATACTTCCTTTCTGGCTTCCATAACTCTAGCGCTATGAGTATATACCACCATATTTTCCTTTACTAATGTGCTACATGATGTTACTAGCTTCTTTGACCCTTCAATTTCAACGAGGCACATTCTACAGGAAGAGGATGGTTCTAGTCTATCATCATGGCAAAGGGTAGGAATATCTATTCCTGCCTTTCTACATGCCTCTAATATGGTAATACCTTTTTCTACCTCATATTGAATACCATTTATGATAATATTCATTATTACTTCTCTCCTATTTCATCATTTACAGAATCTAATTTTTCAACCTTTTCCATTATATCAACCAATGATAGAGCTTTAGCCCAGGTTGTTTTTTCAAATTTCCCGTCCACTTTTCTATATGGATCTTCTGGCTTGTCTACATATAACAATTCAGTCGTAAGTCTTCCTTTTAAGCATAAAGGACGTCCATTTGCTGGAGGCTTTGCCACAACTGCAACATTCTCCTTGCCATTTGATTTCACTTCAAATTCACAGCCATATTGGCAAACCTTACAGTTTACTACTTTTGAACTTCCTTCCCAAGCTCTAATTTTTCCCATAACTCTTTTATCAATTAAGGCTCCAACTGGGCATACAGTAACGCATCTATTACATGATACACAACTAGATTCTTCAAGAGTTTGATCTGCATCGCATACAATCTTTGTACCATACCCTCTATCTGCAAAATACAATACTTGTCTCTCACTTACCTCATAGCAAGTTCTTACACATTTTCCACACAGAATACATTTAGCATTATCCTTTAGAATGTATGGACTAGAGGTATCTAAAAGCTGTGGTCTCATAGCCCCATCATGCTCACGGAATTTCAATCCATATTCATATGCATATTTTTGTAAAAGGCACTCTCCAGCCTTTTGACAAGTAAGACAATCATTTGGATGGCTGTCCAATAATAGCTGAAGGATATCCTTTCTAGCCTCCACTACTTTTTCAGAATGAGTATGAACAACCATTCCTTCCTTAACTCTAGTAGAGCATGCTGTTTGTAATTTTTTGCTGCCCTCTATTTCGACTATACATAGCCTACATGCTGAAACTACTTCAAGATTTGGATCATAGCAAAGGGCAGGTATTTCAATATCAATCATTTTTGCCGCTTCTATAATTGATGTATCGCTAGGTACTGTAACCATTTGACCATCAATTGTTAATCTTACATTAGCCATCTTATTACCTCCTATGCTATCTTCTCACTACTGCACTTACTTTTGGAGGACATGCTTCCATACATGCTCCACATTTTATACATCTATCTTGATCAATTACATGTCTTTCCTTTTTATCTCCTGAGATACATCCAACTGGACAAGCTCTAGCACACGCTCCACAGCCTATACATTTTTCTGTAATGAAGTATTGTACTAATGCTTGGCAGGAACCTGCAGGACATTTTTTTTCTTTTATATGGGCTTCATATTCGTCCCTAAAATATTTTATAGTCGTAACAACAGGATTTGCTGCTGTCTGTCCTAATCCACAAAGAGAAGCAGAGCTAATTGTATCTGAGAGTCTTTCAAGTTTTTCAATATCTCCTTCTTCTCCTTTTCCAGCAACTATATTTTCTAATATTTCAAGCATACGCTTTGTTCCTTCTCTACAAGGAACACATTTTCCGCAGGATTCTTCTACGGTAAAATCTAAGAAAAACCTTGCAATATCAACCATACAGGTTTCTTCGTCCATTACGACCATTCCGCCTGAACCCATTATTGAACCTATTTTGTCTAAGGATTCAAAGTCTACAGGTGTATCAATTAAATCTGCTGGAATACATCCACCTGATGGGCCTCCAGTCTGAACTGCTTTAAACTTTTTACCATCTTGGACTCCGCCACCAATATCGTATACAATTTCTCTAAGTGGCATACCCATAGGTACCTCAACTAAACCTGCATTTTCCACCTTACCTACTAGTGCAAATACCTTTGTACCAGGTGATTTTTCAGTACCTATGCTTCTAAACCAATCTACACCTTTTTGGAATATAACTGGTACATTTGCATAAGTTTCTACATTATTAATAATAGTAGGTTTTTGCCATAAACCTTTATGGGCAGTTCTAAATACTTTTGTTCTTGGCATTCCACGTTTACCTTCAATGGATTCAATAAGGGCTGTCCCCTCACCGCACACAAAAGCTCCAGAACCTAGTCTAAGCTCAATATCAAAGCTAAAGTCAGTACCGAAGATATTATTTCCTAGTATACCAAGTTCTCTAGCTTGCTCTATAGCAACCCTTAATGTCTTAACTGCTAAAGGATACTCTGCTCTTACATAGATAAAACCTTTGCTCGCACCTACTGCATATCCACCTATAGCCATTCCTTCAAGTACAGCATGAGGGTCATTTTCTAGTATAGACCTGTCCATAAAAGCACCAGGATCTCCCTCATCAGCATTACAAATCATATATTTCTGATCTGCATCATACTTAAAGGCTTCTTCCCACTTTCTACCTGTTGGAAAACCTGCGCCACCTCTACCTCTAAGGTTTGATGCTTTCATATCATCAATTATTTCTTGACGGCTCTTATTCATCAATATATCTGCTAAAGCAGAATAACCATCCACTGCTATGTAATCTTCAATATTATATGGGTCGATTATTCCACAGTTTTTTAAAGCAATTCTAACTTGTCTCTCATAGTATTCTCCCTTTAATACAATAGAGCCATCCTCATTTATAGTTGCAATATCCTTTTCCTTAAGTCTAGCCTCTAGTATAGGTCTTTGTTTTTCCTTGATTTCTCTTAATCTTTCAACTGTTATCAAAGCTTACACCTCACTTCTATACTTATCTAAGATCTCTTTCACTTCATCCTTTGTTACCTTAGGATAAACATCTTCATTTACAAGGATAACTGGAGCCTTACTACAATCTCCTACACACCTACATGAATTTATAGAGAACAATAAATCAGGTGTTGTATAACCAGCCTTGATTCCAAGTTGAGCCTCAATTTCTTCTAATATTTGTTGCGCTCCTTTTACATAACAGGCTGTACCTAAACAAACGCTAATAATATATTTTCCCTTAGGAATGAATGAGAACTGAGCATAAAAGGTTGCAACTCCATATATTTCAGACATTGGTATGTTTAATTTTCTAGAAATCATCTGAAGAATTTCTAAAGGTAAATATCCAAATATATTTTGTGCTTCTTGAAGAACTGGCATCAATGCACCAGGCATGTCCTTATGCTCTTCAATGAACAACTTGAATTTTTCAATATTGTCCTTATTCTTTTCAACATCAAATTTGAACTCCATTTTTCTCCTCCTTATTATGTTCTTAAACTATATAACTAAGCCAACCAGAACGTTTTCACAATTATACATTTCTATTCATATTCTTTAAAATAAGGTAACATATAATATTATAATTATGTTATACTATATAGAATATGGTGTCAACAACCTGATAAATATATAACAATGATAAGTCCAGGAGGCCTTATAACAATGTTTTTATATATACTACTAATCAATGTAATTTCATTTATATTATTCTTTGTAGACAAACAAAAAGCAAAAAACCGTCAGTGGAGAATATCTGAGTCAAAACTATTGTTTTTTGCCTTAATTGGTGGCAGTCTTGGAGAAATCTTAGGAATGAAAATTTTCAGGCACAAGACTAAAACACCCAAATTTTATATTGGACTGCCAATTATTTTAATTGTAAATTTTATATTTTTTTATTATCTTAGCAGATTATAATTTATTTGTCTATCTATTTTTGTTTATTTTTAAACAATGTTTTAAAATTAAATCTCTACTAAGTGTTTCCAATACTTCATAGGCATATTATTCTTTTTTAATCTAAGATTTTTTCTACTTTCAATTGCCATGTGTTTATAATATGCTTGCCACATCTCTTCATATTCCTCTTCATCTTCATGAAGCACTAGCCTATCTTCTATTGTAAAATCTCTAATTACCCATTCCTTTTTATTATAAAAGGCAGCTACATTTCTTTTAACATCATGTATAATCCAGTTTTCATTGCTCATTCTATTTGAAAAATGAGGGGCTAGTAATCCTACTATATTATATTCTGGCTCCAATGCTGCATATAGAATATCATTCTCCAACATCTTAAACCTTAATATCCCTAAAAATAGATGTTTTTCTCGCGTAACTTTGTTGCTGATCTTATCAATTGTCCGTACAACATCGTTGGCTAGATTATCATCAATACTTCTACCTATCTTGAAACCTAATCTTAGGTATTTTAATATATTTCTTCCACTCTTAGGAAGCTCAGAAAGATATGCATAAAAAACCCTTTTCAAGGATTCTACCGATATCTTCTCCTCAATGGTTCTATAAACCTTCGCAGATTTTTCTGTATCTGTATTTATAAAAAGCTTTTGAATGAGAAAGTTTTCTTCTAATTTGTCCATTGGAACTATATCATCAGGATTCTCACGTCTATAAAAGGCTTCATAAATACAAGTTAAAAGACCATCAAATGTTCCGTCATATACATAGTAAATCATGTTAGTAGACCTCCAATTTGATTAGAATGATGATTATCAAACATGGATAACTGAATAGCTCCCTCACTCAATGAAGTTTTATCTATTATCTTACTTCTAATTAACTCATCATTCATACTCTTAATCCCGTAATGTTTGCCATTACAAGTTATAAAGTATTGGGCTCTTTTTACTACTATTCCAAGCTTCTTTAAATCATCAAAGGTAAGAGAAGAAAATTTACGTGCTTGTATTATTCTCCTAGCTGAAGTTACTCCTATTCCAGGAACTCTTAGAAGCATATTGTAATCAGCCTTGTTTATCTCAATTGGAAATAGATGAATATTTCTAAGAGCCCAGTCACATTTAGGATCTAAGTTTAGATCAAAATCCGGTCTTTCTTCATCTAATAGTTCCTTAGCTTCAAAGCCATAGAATCTCAATAACCAGTCCGCTTGATAAAGTCTGTTCTCTCTTATTAGTGGTGGATATTTTAAAGCAGGAAGCTTAGGACTATTAGATACTGGAACAAATGCTGAGTAATAGACCCTCTTTAAGTTGTATCCTTTATATAATCCTTCTGTTAATCGAAGTATTTTTAAGTCACTATCTGGTGTAGCACCAATTATTAACTGAGTAGTCTGTCCAGCTGGTACAAACTTTGGACTAGATCTAAATTTCTTTCTTTCCTCCAAATTTCTAATTATGGAATTCTTTATTAGACTCATTGGCTTTAATATTTTTTCCTTAGTCTTCTGCGGAGCTAAAAGCTTTAGGCTTTCCTCTGTGGGTAATTCAATATTTACACTCATTCTATCCACAAGATGTCCAACTCTTTCAACAATTTCTTGATCTGCTCCTGGAATTGCTTTTACATGAATGTACCCATTGAAGTTTTCAACCTCTCTTAACTTTCTTACTACCTGATAAATCATCTCCATTGTATAATTTGGAGATTTATAAACTGCGGAGCTTAAAAACAAGCCTTCTATATAATTTCTCTTATAAAAATTAATTGTAATATCTACTATTTCATCTGGGGTAAAGGCTGCACGTAGTAAGTCATTGGAAGATCTATTTACACAATAAATACAATCATAGATACAATAATTTGTCATAAGTATCTTAAGCAAAGAAATACATCTTCCGTCGTCGGTCCAAGTATGACATATACCTGCAGGACTAGCATTTCCAAGTCCTCCTTTTTTATTGCTTCTATTGCTTCCACTAGATGAACAGGATACGTCATACTTAGCTGCATCTGCCAATACCTTTAACTTGTCTAAAACTTCCATTAAAAACACCCCAAGAATTTTTCTTGGGGTTATTATACCACTTTATTTGCACTTTATCAAACATATGTTTGAGTTTTTTATTTACATCTTTCTATAAAATATTTAAAAGGATTTAAAAACTCATCATATTTCATTGCCATAGCCTCTGGATGAAATTGTACTCCAAGGATAAACTTATCATCTGTTGCTTCTATAGCCTCTATTATGCCATCCTTTGATCTTGCAGTTACTCTTAGATTCTTTCCAAGTTTTCTTATTGCTTGATGGTGCTGAGAGTTGACTACAAGCTTATCCTTTTTAAATATTTCATACATTATACTATCTTCTATAATGTTAATAGTATGATATCCTTCTTGAACGTTTTGACCACAAGTATGGCCGTGCACATTTTGCACTTGAGTATAGATGTCTTGATATATGTCTCCACTAAGGGCGATGTTTAGAAGCTGTGCACCTCTACATATGCCAAATATCGGAATTCCCTTTTCATAAGCCTTGTTAAAAAGGGTTATTTCACTTGCATCTCTATCAAAATCTATACATTCAACTTCTTTAACTGGTTCCTCATTAAAGTACAAAGGTGATACATCTCCACCACCTGAAAAGATTATTCCATCTAATATATCTAAATAGGCTTCTGCATCTCTCTCATCCTTAATAATTGGAATGATCACCGGTGTTCCTCCTGATTTGAATACAGCATTTACATAAGTATAGTTAATTAAATTAGTATTTCTCCCATATGAACTATCATTAGAACAAGTTATGCCTATGACTGGTTTCAAAGAAGCACCCCTTCCTATTGACTAAAGAAATTTATCAAACCATATTGCGGCCTCTTCCATCATATTTGTAGTTACAAAGTGATTTAGCTTAGGGTACTCTATAAACTTTAATCTTTCTGAATCTTCGTATTTAGGTGCTACTTCTTTATAAAATTCTCTTTGTGGCCCAACATCGACTAAAGTGTCACTATCCCCATGTAGCATCAATATTGGTCTATTTATTATACGCCCTAGGTTCCTCATAGGATTATAAGTATGGAGCTTTTCCATTAGATCTTTTGGAGCCTTAATGTCTTCTGGAATTTCAAGTGCTCTCAAAAATCCTTCATTAGATGCATCCCAGTTGCAGGAACCGTTAAATACTACCAAAGCCTTAAGTAAAGGATTATGGGTAAAAACGCCTGCTGCTGTAAAGCCTCCCATAGAGTTACCACATACTCCTATTCTATTAGGGTCTGCGTTTAAGTTCTTGACTGCATAATCTATAACCTTATCTGACTCTTCAATGTTTTTAAATACAATCTTCCAGAAGTATTTTCCAGCATTTTCAGCTTTAGTATGATCAACAGACTCTCTATTTCCATGATGTATACCACATGGTATTATAACCTGATATCCAAGACTTGATAAAATAAATCCTCTAAACCTTTGTCTTTCTATACTAGAACCCCATCCATGATATAATATTACTGTAGGATGTAATTTAGTATTGTTTTTAGGTGTCAAAACTAAAGTTGGTATTTCATCTATGAGTATATTTCTTTCTATTGTACTGATATACTCCATTAATTTCACCACCTTCTCTTATATATTATCGATTTGCCAGTCTATTGGTTCCTTTCCGATACTTTTTAAGAAGTTATTAGTCTTTGAAAAGGGCTTAGAACCAAAGAACCCTCTAGATGCAGAGAGAGGACTCGGATGTACTGATTTAATAATATAGTGCCAACTATTAGTGATAAGTCCTTGCTTGCTTATGGCATTATTTCCCCATAATATAAATACTATAGGATCTTCTCTATCATTAAGCAATTCAATTATATGGTCAGTAAATCTTTCCCAACCGATATTTTTATGTGAATTTGCTTCACCTTGTCTCACAGTAAGAACAGTATTTAAAAGCAATACTCCTTGTCTTGCCCATTTCTCCAGATAGCCATTGTTGGGAATATAACATCCTAAATCATCGTGTAGTTCCTTATACATATTTAGCAATGATGGTGGAATTCTTACTCTAGGTTTTACTGAAAAAGAAAGTCCGTGGGCTTGATTTGGTCCATGATAGGGGTCTTGTCCTAAAATAACTACCTTTACATCCTTATAATCTGTAAAATGTAATGCATTGAATATATCGTATGCATTAGGATATATAACCCTTGTTTTATATTCATTAATTAAAAATTCTCTAAGCTTTTTATAATAATCCTTTTCAAGCTCGTCCTTGAGC
>JAKELU010000003.1:0-35369 GCA_022760735.1 Firmicutes bacterium FC7 | reverse complement strand
AAGTCTTTCCAGCCGTTTTTAAATATTTCTGCCATAAACTCACCTTCTACTTTATATAATGTCTAACTCTATCAATTACCTTAAATCCTATTTTATCATATATTCTACCTGCATCTGGATTGTCATATTGTAGAAATAACTTCCTGTTTAACTCTTTAACTAAAACCTTCACGCACTTTGTTGCATATCCTTGGTTTCGATAATCTGGGTCAGTTGCTACACCTACAATTAATGCACTATCTTCCGTTTCATAATCAGTCTGAGCAACTGATATTATTTTTTTACCTTTTTTTATACAAACGCCTCTTCCTCTGTTAGTAATTAATTTTTCCTCCATAATATCTTTTGAAGAAAAACTGCTAAAGACTTTTTTATATAAATCAACTACGGAGTCTAAATCACCTACTCCAATTCCTTCTACATCAGATATATCCATCTCATCTTCCACTTTTATATTTTCTCTTTCACTAATAAATCCTCCATCAATCTTATGAGTAAATAATCCTTTGTTTAAAAAATTATCTAAAATGGATTTTGGACCAATCATAGCTTTATAATCTAAAGTGGAAATTAATTTCGAAAAGCCCTCAATATCAAAGGAACCCTTAGCATAAAACTGCAGGGTCCCAGACTTTCTTTTAAGTAATGTAGCTATTAATTTATTATCATCATCCCATTGGCCGTATATAGAATCATATAGATTTATGTTTCCATCTAAAGTTAACAGAATAAAATAGTTTCTTGCCTTATCTAAGGATGCTAAGCTATAGACTTGTTTCATTTCATCTATGTTTTTAATTTCTCTAATCATAATATCAATCCTTTTATTGATCATTAGTCCATCTCTTAGGTACAATTAATGCAAACATGGTGAACAATTCTAGCCTTCCTAATAACATCAATAGTGTAAAGTATAAAATGCTAATTTGACTAAATCCTCCAAAGTTTTGTGTTGGACCTACAAACCCTAACCCTGGACCAATATTACTTAAGGTGGCTATTACTGAACTAGCTGCACTTTCTAAGTTTATACCTTCTAAAGATACTAGAATAGTTGATAATATAAATATTATCATATATAGAGCTGTGAAACTATGAATTCCTGATACTGTTTCATTAGGTACTACTTTACCACCTAGTTTTATTGGAACTACAGCTCTAGGATGGAATATTTTAATAACCTCTCTTTTTACCATCTTAAATAAAATTAATATTCTTACTACCTTCATTCCACCAGCAGTTGAGCCTGCACTTCCACCAATCATCATAAGAACTAATAGAATCCCTTTACTAAAGGTCGGCCAAAGGTCAAAATCAACAGTTGAATAACCAGTCGTCGTCATTACAGATGATGCCTGAAAGTAAGAATCTCTAAAGGCTAATCCAAGGTTGTTATACGAAGTCATATATAGGTTTATTGCAATTAACACTGTAGCTAAGGCCTGAATTCCAATATATAATCTTGTCTCTTCATCTTTAAAAAAGTCACTTACCTTACCATTTAATATTAAATAATAATTAGCAAAATTAATACCAGATAAGGTCATAAATACAGCAATTACTAAATGTAAATAAGTAGAATTATATGCTCCTACACTAATATTTTTAGTAGCAAAACCACCTGTTCCAACAGTACCAAATGTATACACCAAGGAGTCAAATAGACTCATTCCTCCTATTCTTAACAATATAACTTGTAATATTGTGACTCCAAAATAAATAGTATACAGTATTTTTGCTGTGTTTTTTAATTTTGGAGCAATTTTTCCTGCTACCGGTCCTGGACTCTCAAACTTATATAGCTGGAATCCTCCAACTCCTAAGGCAGGTAGTAAAGCTAAGGAAAATACCAATATTCCCATGCCACCTACCCAGTGTGTAAAAGATCTCCAGAACAATATTCCATGTGTTAATCCTTCAACGTTTGATATTACAGATGCTCCTGTTGTAGTAAAACCCGATACAATTTCAAATAGTGCATTTATATATGTTGGTGTGCTTTTAGTCATATATAAAGGCAATGCGCCGAATATTGAAATGACAATCCAACTTAAGGATACAATAGACAATCCTTCTCTAATAGAAATCGATTTGTCTTTGATTGTCTTTCTTGAGAAAAGAAAGCCACTAAGAAAGGTCAATAATATTGTTATACCAAATGCCGTTGCATCTCCTTCTTGAGTATATAATCCAATAAAAAATGGTGGCAATAAAAGTATGGATTCAACCATAAGTACATATCCTATTATTTTAATAATAATCCCGTAATTCATAGAACTTCCCCTTTAAGTTGTGCTGATAGACTTCTAGTTATCTTTATGGCGATTAAACACACTGAATAATCCTCCCTTTTGAGGTCTTATAAAGGATCTTAAGGTAGGTAAATCTTCTGTCAAGCAAAATACAATAATTCTATCATTTTCATGTATAATAGTCTTTCCATTTGGTATAATAACCTCATTATCATGTACAATAGCTCCAATGATAATGCCTTTAGGTAGCTTAAGCTCCTCCAATGGCTTACCTATAATAGGTACTCCTTTCCCTACGATTAATTCTGTTACCTCCCCATCTCCTCCAATAAGAAGAGATACTGATACAACTTTACCACCTCTAATAAGCTTTAAAATATGACTGGCCGTTATAAATACAGGATTAAAAGCTGCATCTATTCCTAACTTATCAATTATTTTATTATAATTAGGTCTACTAATTTTAGCTATAGCCTTTGGTACACCAGAATATTTGGCCATCAAGGCCATAAGAAGATTCTCTTCATCAAATCCAGTTATCCCAACAAATGCATCCATAGTCTTTAACTGTTCTTCTTCTAATAGATGAATGTCAGTTCCATCACCATGGATTATTAATACATCATTAAGTATTTCTGTTAGTTCCTGACAACGAACTTTATCTTGCTCAACTATAGTTACTGAAATTCCCAAAGCACGTAATCTCCTAGCAAGATAAATTGAAATGTTACTTCCGCCTAAGATCATGACCTTTTCAACTTTTCTATTACTTGCATTATCCTTTAATATATTACCAAGTTTATCTATATCAGTTTTTTTCCCAATAACATAAATAGTATCAAAAGCTTCAAGTACTGTTTCTCCATAAGGAATAATTATTTGACCTTGCCTTGAAATTGCTGCTATTAGCAATCTATCAAAATTATTTAGTTCTTTTAATTTTTTACCTACAAACTCATCAGAACCCCCTATGTTAAAATCTACCATTTGAATTCTCCCATCTGCAAAATCACCAGAATAGAAGCTATAACTGTTTAATAAATAAGTCTCTATTACATGAGAAGTGGCTAAATCTGGATTTACAACTTCATCAATTCCCATTTCTTTCTTTATAAAATCCAACTGTTCCTTATATTCTGGATTTCTAATCCTCGCTATAGTTCCTTTGCATCCTAATTTTTTGGCTAATGTACAAATTATAGTATTAGTTTCATCACTATCAGTACATGCTACCAATAGATTATAACTTTCTATTCCTAATCCTTTTAAGGTCTTAATATCAATCCCATTTGCTTCAACCGTTAAACAGTCTACTTGTTCATTAAACCTCTCTAATTTCTTAGGATTGTTATCTATAACCGTAACATCTATGTCTTCTAGCACCATAGCTTCTGCTAACTTAGTTCCTAACTTACCTGCTCCAACAATCATTACCTTCAATTAAATTCACCTCTACGCTAAATATAGCAGATAATAGTTAAAAAGAAAACCCCAAATATTAGGGCTTTATATTATTATACGTACTTTTAACCTATCTTATTTTTCACACTAATATCTTTAATTATCACATACAAAATTATATACATGATAATAGTCAAGAACGCTAAATATACAAATTGCATGGTATTTACCCTAGTAGTTAATACCCAATTAATAATCAAATTAGTTTTATCTCCAATTAACCACAGCGGTCCTACAAAAATTAATCCTATTATTACCCAGATCTTCCACCCAAATTTATAATTAAGTGTCGCTAGTAAATTAAATATACTAGTTATTGTTAGAAAAACAATAAACAATGATAAAATCATTAAGATGATATTATCTGTTTCAGAGTTTACTACTTTAAAATCTACCATTGGAGTTTTATTTAACAAGCTTAATACATATATATCTATTTTCATAAGAATACTCTGTATCGTTGCAAATAAAAATGTTACTTTCAAATTGTCTATTATCACAGACTTATAGAAATCCTTTCTAGTAACGCTGAAATTTATGGCAACTGGAAAAATTTCATAATACATTACATAGGAATATATGATGAAAAAAATAGTTATTGGCCATAAATTTGCCCCTGCTACGGATAACATGCGGGTATTGCCATCGTTGATACCAAAACCAAATCGAACTGGCATTTTAACAAAAGAAGAGTGTAGAAAGTATGAAACAATATCTATACTTGACATTATACCCCAAAACCATGCAAAACCACTTTTGGCATCTAAGTTTTGAAACCTTATAGCTCTTTTTAGGCTATCCATTTAATTACCCTCCTTTACACTATTTTCAGTAAGATATACAAATAACTTTTGTAGTGGAATGCTGCTTATTTCTACGTTGTTTTTCTTTAATAATTGTTTTTCTTCTTGTGATAAAGTGTCATAAAGTCCTATTATAATAGACGATCCAAATTGTTCTTTATGAATTATGTTTTTATTTTTAACAATAGGTAGTATTTTATCTTCTTTTCCGTTTAGGAAGTATCCTTTTTCCAATAACTTGGTTACCTCATCTTTTAAAAATACCTTCTCATCTTTTAGAATTATTACCTCTTCAAACAAATTAGTGACTTCATCTATCAAATGTGTAGAAATAATAATAGTTCTAGGATTGCTTTGTACATCCTCAAGCAATATATTGTAGAATTTATATCTAACAGCAGCATCTAATCCCAGTGATGGTTCGTCAAATATCGTTAATTTAGAACGTGATGCTAATCCAATGATTAATCCTACAAGGGTCTGATTACCACGTGATAGTTTGTTATATCTTTTATTTACATCTACTTTAAATTCCCTTACCAGAAAATCTTTATAGTCTTCATCCCAATCCTTATATAGGATGCTTGCAATTCTAAATATCCTCTTAACTCTATCATTGTCAACAGGAATTCCCTTTTCCTTTACAAGACAGACATTTTCCATAGCCTTTGAATTTTCAAATATCTCTTCATCATCTATCAATATCTTTCCGGTATCTGCTTTTATTTGATTTGAAATAAGATTTATTAATGTTGTTTTACCAACACCATTTCTCCCTAATAGCCCATATATTTTATTTTCCTCTAAAGTTAAATTAATATCTGTTAATACTTTTGTCTTTCCATATGATTTACTTAGATTCTTAATCTCTATCATTTATTCTCCCCTCCTTCTAACCCTGTTAAATACTCAACAATCTCCTCTGTTTTTATCTCTAGTCTTTTTGCTTCTACTATTATTTCAGGCAATACTTCATTAAAAAAAGCAATCTGTCTCTTCTTTAAGATTTTCTCCCTAGCTCCCTTGGCTACAAACATTCCAATTCCTCTTTTCTTATACAATATTCCCTCATCTACTAATAGATTTAACCCTTTCCCAGCAGTGGCAGGATTTATTTGATAGGCCTTTGCAAATTGATTAGTAGAAGGTGCCTGTTCCTCTTCCTTAAGATTCCCTAATAGTATTTCATTCTCTATTGATTCCGCTATTTGTATATAAATTGATTTATCCGAACTTAAATCTAGCAAACTATCACCTCCATCTTGGTTCAATGGTTAGTTACTTGTGTAATTAAGTATATGACCAAACATGTTTTTTGTCAACTATAATTTGCAAAAAAGTTATTAAAAAAGAGTAGAAATTATGTAAATAACTTCTACTCTAAAAAGTCTATTTCTATTTAAGAGTTATCTTCTCACCAAAATATTCGGCAATGTATAATAGTCTGTAATTCCTGAAATTATATTTTTATTGCTTACTCTAGTATAGATACCTGCAAACTTTTCCTTGTAAATAAACAATCCGATAATGCTCTTAAGGGATTCAATTTCAGGTTTGCCATCCTTAAATACTATATGATTTCTTTCAAAAGGATCAAAGAATTCCTGATATAGGTAGTCTTTATTCCAGGCATTCTCAAGTCTATCCTTCCATTCTTCCTGAGTTAAATCCCTACCTACAAATACACCTTGAGATGCATTTAAGTCCATAGGCTTCATAATATATTTATCCTTGTTGTTCAAAACATGGTTAAATACCTGGTCTTCACCAGCAAATAACCCTGTAAATGGTATATGTTTCTTTACAAATTCCTGTTCTTCTTCAGTTAAGTATTTAAGTGTATCCTCATCATGTAATATTTTAAATATTATTTTATTGTGAACTACCTGAGACCTTAATGAACCTATACAGCAAAAGGCTTTATTTTTATAAGCTTCAATAAAATCCGGTATTTCATCTACTTTTTCTATTAATTCAAAAGTAACTATTCTTCTATAGACTAAATCTATTCTATAGTCGTCTAAATAAAGCTTACCATCCCTATATTCTAGATTTCTCGGATCTGTTATTATACAATTGCATCCTTTCTTTATATAAGCTTTTTTAAACTCTTCAAACTCAGCTGATGTTCCACTTTCTACAAAGTCTACAATAGCAACATTTGGCTTATTGTCAGTTGGGTCATACTTTGAATAGATTTCTAAACTTTTATCTACCCAAGAATTAATCAACTCAAAAAGATCTAATTTATAAATTTCTCCTAAATCTCTTAAAGCTTTCGTTTCTAACAAAATACTACCTATTGTATTGTCTTCATTCATGGCAGAAGATCCATCTGTATTTATCTCACAGAACATGAAGTTTTCATAGTCTTTATAGAAAATATCAAATCTACCTATTGGAACATGAATATCATAACCATTATCTATCTGTATAAGTTCCTCTATAAAATCAGGAAAGCCAAATTTCTTTCTAAACTCTTCATCCCTTATATATCTATCAGTAACCTTATTGGTTATAGATATTATAATATCGCTGATTTTATTAAAGTTCTTTATATCTTCCTCAGTATAGAACATTGGGTGATATAAAAATGGAACTGGTTTCCCTTTATATTTTGCATTTGAGTTTGCTACCTTTTCCACTGTTATATCATAATCTTTAGCATATTCATTAGGTTTACTTAGAACCAAATCAATATACTCATTATTAATTTCTAAAGCATCCATGTCTTCACCTCTAAACTAAATTGTTGAGCAAGCACCACTTTAATGCTTCCTTCTTACCATACTTCTCCTTTTCCTTTGTAACTAAATAAGGATTTTTACCTTCAGAGATAAGTTCCTCCAATGGTTTTAGATAAGCTCTTTCTTCTTCATCTAAACCCTTTCTTGCTATCTCAACTAAATATTTTCCTATTTCTAATAAGGATTTATCCCTTAAATTTGCTTTTAAACCCTTATCCATCATCTCATCTTTAGCCTTATTTACTTCATCTATTGTAATGTCCTTTGTAAGCTCATAGATTTTATCAAGATTATCTTCATCATATAATAATCCCTTCCATAACGCTATAGCTGAAAAATTTAAAGGATAAGGAACAGCATCCATCATGCGTATTTCCAAGAATTTTTTTGTTCTTACATCTGGAAAAAACATGGTTAGAAAATGCTCTAATTCACTTATATTATAATTATCAGGGTCCAAAAGATCTCTTACCCTTTTTTCTCCTGTAGAGTAGGCTACACCATCAACTACCTGAAGAATAGGTGGACCATTTAAAATGTATTTGGCATAATCATCGTATCCAAAATCAGGATCTAGTGCGCCTTTAACTATCCCTGATCTCTCCTTATCTGTATTTTCCCATATAAAAGCCCTAACCGTATGCTTATTCCTTACTTCACCTTCAAAATATCTAGCATTCTCAAACATCGCATACATTACAGGTGAAAGTACATTTATAACTCTAAACTTCTTTCTATAGTCATCTTCATTTATATAATCTACTGAAACTTGAAGTGCAGCTGTTCCCTTCATCATATTATGAGCATGGGTTCCAGTCTTCTTAAAATAATTAAACATAAAATCATATCGTTTTTTTGGTAGTATTCGTATTTCATCTATTTTAGTAACTGGATGATATCCAATTGCCATTAGTCCCTGACCTTTAGACTCAAATATAGGTATCACTTCATTTAAAAATTTAAAGTACTCTTCCTCTAAAGCCTTAATACTTTTTTGACACTGTATGCTCAATTCAAATTGACTACCAGGTTCCAAAGTAATAGACATATCTCCCTTATTTAAACCTAGGATATACTCCCCCTCATATACTCCTGTCCATCCCACATTTTCTAAATCCTTTAAAGTTTCAGCTATACCATTCTTACCATAATAGGATATAGACCTAAGAGTTTCCTTATCTATTACTATGTGCTCTAACTCAACCCCAATTTTTATATCTTCTTTTTTCTTCTCGCCGCTTCTGATGTAGCTGGATATCTCTTCTATCTGTCTTTGATAATCCATAGTAACAACTCCCTACACTTTATTTAGTAAACCGATATATCATTATCTTAAGTATATACCCATCAAATCCCCTTAGCAACCATCTCAGCAACTCTAATACCATCTACGGCTGCAGAAATTATTCCACCAGCATATCCAGCACCTTCTCCAACAGGATATATTCCTTTAATATTTGATTGAAGACTTTCATCTCTTTGAATCCTTATCGGTGAAGAACTTCTTGTTTCAACTCCTGTCATGATTGCATCAGGATTAGCAAATCCCTTTATCTTCTTATCAAATAATCTTAATGCCATATCAATGGTATCAGTTACATAGTTAGGTAGACATAATCTTAAATCAGTCATCTTAACACCTGGTTTATAGGATGGCAGAATACTACCATAGTGAGATGATGGTCTATTTTCTAGAAAGTCTCCCACTCTCTGTGCAGGAGCCTTATAATTACCTCCTCCTGCTTCAAAGGCCAATCTCTCCCATTTTCTTTGAAATTCAACTCCAGCCAAAGGATGTTCACTTCCATAATCTTCTGGAACAACTCCAACTAACAGTGCACTATTGGCGTTTTCCTTATCTCTAGCATGATAACTCATTCCATTGGTTACTACCATATTTTCTTCAGAAGCAGCACCAACTACAACACCGCCAGGACACATACAGAAGGTATAAGCACTTCTTCCATTATCAAAATGTCCTGATAGCTTATAATCTGCAGCACCTAGTTTCTCGTGACCTGCAAATTCTCCATACTGACTTTCATCTATTAGCCTTTGAGGGTGCTCAATTCGCACTCCTATGGAAAATCCTTTCTGTTTAATTTCTATTCCTTTTTCATATAGCATGTAGAAGGTATCCCTTGCACTATGTCCTAATGCAAGAAGTACCTTATCGCATTCTAATATTTCCTTATCATTTATCTTAACACCTATTATTCTATTATCTTCAATTATCAAATCCGTTACCTTACTATTAAATCTAACATCTCCACCTAAGGATATTATGGTTTTTCTAATATTTTTTACCACTTCTCTTAAAATATCTGTACCTATATGAGGTTTATTTATATATAGTATCTCCTCTGGTGCACCGGCTGCTACAAATTCCTCCAGAACCTTCCTGCATCTTGGGTCCTTAATAAGCGTTGTCAACTTCCCATCAGAAAATGTTCCTGCGCCTCCTTCACCAAATTGTACATTTGATTCAGTATTTAGCTTGCCTGTCTCCCAAAACAATTCAATATCCTTTGCTCTTTCATCAACTGGCTTTCCCCTCTCTAGGATTATTGGCTCAAGACCCATCTGTGCTAATGTAAGACCTGCAAATAGTCCTGCTGGTCCAAATCCCACCACCACAGGTCGTATAAAATTTTTAGGTGGCTTTTTAATCTCGAATTCATCCTTAAACTCCGGTGTCTTTATGACCCCTTTTTTTGAGTATTTCTTCAAAACTTTATCTTCATTTTCAACCTCAACATCAACAGAGTATACGAAGTGTACGTCGTTTTTCTTTCTTGCATCCACTGATTTCTTAAATATCTTATAGTTCTTTATATCCTTTACAGGTATATGAAGCTTTTTAGCAACTTCTTCGATTAATTTACTTTCATCTTGATCTAATGATAACTTAATTTCTGAAACTCGTATCATATTTTCACCTTTTACCTAGTATTCAATATCAACAATTACATCACATTTAATATCTGTGCACTTTTCATTTATTAAACTTTCGTAGCTTTCTTTTATTGATTCTTTACTTGTATTTTTGCTAATTTTATTTCCATCTATGACTAAATGGAATTCAATTAATTTATCATTTTCTCTTTCTAAGACTTGAAAGTCATGTATGGATTTAACTACCGGATCAGCCTTTAATATTCTCTTTATATTCTTTCTCAATTCATATGCTTCTTTAGTTTCAGGTCCTAAAGGGTCCATATGGATTACCAATGTTAGATCATACTTTTCTCCTATTTCTCTCTCCATTCTATCTATGACTTCATGGATTGTAATATTGTCAATATCTGCTGGGAATTCTACATCAACTGTGGCCATAGTTCTACCTGGTCCATAGGAATGGATTATCAAATCATGGGCTCCTATAATATAGTCATAGGATAATAAATCCATATAAATTGACCTAATTAGCTCATCATCAGGGGCTTCTCCTATAAGCGGACTAATAGTTTCCTTAACAAGATTATATCCATTATACATTATCAATAAAGAAACAATTATTCCTATTACTCCATCAATAGGCAATGTAGTAAAACGGCCAACTATAATAGATATGAGAACAACAGAGGTAGTAAGTACATCACCTAAAGCATCTGTCGCTGTTGCCTTTAATCCTGAAGAGTTAATCTTCTCACCAAGATGGTAGTTAAACCTACTTAACCAAATCTTAACTATGATTGATAATATTAATATTATCAATGAATAGGTTTCAAATTTTACTACCTGAGGATTTATAGTTCTTTCATATGACGTCTTAATGAACTGAAAGCCTACTAGTATTACCATAAAAGCAACCATAAGTGCAGATATATATTCTATTCTTCCATGACCATATGGATGTTCCTTATCTGGAGGCATGTTGGATAATCTAAATCCAATTAAAGTTATTATAGAAGATCCTGCATCAGATAAATTATTAATGCTATCTGCCATAACGCTGACAGAAGATATTAATATACCAATTATCAGCTTAATCACAGATAAAAGAATATTAGCGATAAGACCAACAATACTTGCTAAATATGCAACTTTTGTTCTAGTTTTCTTATTGCTATAATCTACTTCCTCCTTGAGTACTAGATTAAGCAAGTAATTTGTAAGCATTAGTACTTTAACTCCTTTTCTATTTGTAAATATAATTATAAGTATATCATTTTTAAAGCATCTATCCTACTATAATACCCAAATAATTAAAATTTCACCATTTGAAATACCCTCAATAAAAAATACCTCCAAGCAGAATATCTATTTCTTAAAGCTAGACTATCTACTTTGGAAGTATCTTATCACAATCGACTCTACTTTCTAAAAAATCTATCCAATAAAACAACTAACAAATTGCTACTGGACCATGTGGACCATCAATAATTTCTATTTTTGTTTCAAAAATATCTGTTAAAACTTCTGAATTCATTACTTCTTCTACTGTTCCAAAAGCAGCAATTTGCCCATATTTCATAGCACAAATTCTATCAGAATACTTAGCTGCAAAATTTATATCATGCATAACTATCAGAATTGTTCTGCCAAATTCATCAGCTGCACGCCTTAAATGCTCCATCATTTGAACTGAACGAGCAATATCTAGATTATTTAGTGGCTCATCTAAAAGAACATATTCTGTCTCCTGACATAAAACCATTGCTACATATGCCCTTTGTCTTTGACCACCAGAAAGCTCATCTAAGTATCTATGTTCCAAGTCAGTAAGACCTAAAAAATCTATATACTTTGATATGATTTCCTCATCCTTTTTAGTTAATCTTCCCTTTGAATGTGGAAAACGCCCAAATCCAACTAATTGTCTAACAGTAAGTCTAGTTATAAAATGATTTTCCTGTCTTAGTATAGTCAAAATCTTTGCCAAGTCCACTGATTTTGATTCTGTAACATCCATGTTGGCCACCTTAATATGACCTTCATCCATATTTAATAGCCTTCCTATCATAAGAAGTGTGGTAGACTTCCCAGCACCATTTGGTCCAATTAAAGAAGTAATACCCGCTTTTGGTATCGTAATATTCAACGGTCCGATTTTTACCTTTTCACTATATGCCTTTTTGGCATTCTCTATCTTTATCATAAAGTTCCCTTCCTTAAAATCGCAATTAAAAATATTAGCCCACCAAACATTTCAATAATAATTGAAACTACTCCCTGAGCATTAAATACATGATACATTAAAAAGTATGCACCTGTTATTATCAAAAATCCAATAGCTAGAGCCATTGGGAAAATATATCTATGATCATATGTTGCCGCTGCTTGATAGCTTAAAGTTGCAACTAAGAATCCATAGAAAGTAAGGGGTCCCACTAAAGCTGTTGATATAGCCATCAAAATAGAAACTAATATTAGTGCAAAAATTACTCCAAATTGATGATTTACTCCCAAAGAAGTACTAACGTCCTTCCCTAGAGACAATATATTTAACTTCTTAGAATAAATTAGAAGAATTGCTCCTACAACTATTACAATTGGAATTGCAATAGGAAAATATGCCGAATCAGCATTATTAACCGAACCAAATAATTTTGCTTGTAATATATCAAACTCAGATGGAGTAAGTAACCTTCTCATAAAAGTTGATAAAGACCTTAGTCCTGTTCCAAGGATAACACCTACCAATAGAGTAAGTTGCAAGTCTCCGTATTTACCAGAAAGTAACCATCCATAAAGTATTATACACATCAAGACCATAGCTGTAACTTGAAATAAAAATGAACCAACACCACTAAATTTTAAAAAAGTAGTAACTCCAAAGAAAAACATTGTACTAGTATGAATTGCTGAGTAAAGTGCTTCAAATCCTAAAAGCGAAGGAGTTATAACCTTATTGTTTGTAATTGACTGAAAAGTAACAGTTGATAAGCTCTGACATACTGCTGCTATTATCATTGATACAATTGCCATCATCCTTCTCTTAACAACCGGAATAAATGAAGGAGAATCTATTGGAACCGGGTTATTATAGACTAAAAGCCCATAGGAAGCAAAAATTCCAAAAACAAATAAAGTTATCAGCAGTATCCAATAGCGTTTTTCTTCTTTCTTAGAACGAAAAGCTCCAGATGATCTAGTTTTAGTATGTAATCTAGAGCCAATTTTGATCCTTTCTCTTTTTTCATATACTAATTGGTTCATCTTCTCCTCCTTTGTCTTAATAAAATTATAATAAATACTACTGATCCCACTGTTCCAAGTATCAAGGAAACTGGTACTTCGAAAGGCTTTATTATTGATCTAGAAATTATGTCGCAAAGAGTTATAGTTCCCATTCCTATAACACATACCCAAGGTAAATTACTTCTTAGGTCATCTCCTCTATACATTGAAACAACATTTGGTACGATTAAGCCTAAGAAAGGCAAGTTGCCAATAACTGCTGCAACAACTCCAACTGCAAAGGAAATAAGACCAGTACCTAAAATGACTATATTATTATAATTTACTCCAAGACTTGTTGTCAGATCTTCTCCTAGTCCAGCTAAAGTCAATTTATCAGCATACATAAAGATGAAAAAAGTAACTATAACAATAAGCCATAAGTATTCATATCTTCCAATTTGAACTGATGCAAAAGAACCAACAAACCATGTTTCAATATTTTGTGTCATTTGAAAAACCAATCCAACAAAAGTTGAAATTGCAGAAATGACTGCCCCAAGCATCATTCCAATGATCGGAACAATTAAAGACGAGCGAAGTCTAATCTTTCTTAAAAATAAGAAGAAAATCATAGTTCCAACAAATGAAAAAATTATTGCACCAGTCATTCTTTGAACTAAGGTTGGCGCAGGAAATAATAAATAAACAAAGGTAAGGCCTAAACCTGCCCACTCAATGGTGCCTGTTGTGGTAGACTCAACCAAACGATTCTGTGTAATAAGTTGCATTACAAGTCCCGCCATTGACATTGCAGCACCAGTAAGCATTAGTGAAACTGTTCTTGGTACACGAGTTATGAAAAACATATCCATTCCGTCTTCTTGTCCTCGTATATCATATACTCCAGTAAACAGTGATATAACACCTAAGGCCACAACAATTAAAATTGCAAACACAAAAGGTTTCATCCATATTCTATTTTGATTATTACGTTGGGGCTGAAAACACTCAGCCCTATACTTATTTTGCATTGTATTCTTTTGCACTGTAATTTGCTCCTTTATTACTTAGCTAGAGCTTTTGCAATGTTTTCAAATAACTCTAGATAAGTCTGAATTGATTCATTTGTATAAGTGTCTGCTGGTGCATAAACTATTTGTCCTTCTATAACAGCCTTTGTATTTTTAAGAGCAGGTGAATTATCTATAACATCCTGCGCTGGAACCGCATCAGTTGTGGATGATACTGCAGCATCACGATCTAATACGAAAATCCAATCTGGATTACTTTGTGCAATAGCTTCTACAGAAATATCATCACCCTGGTGATCTGAAGTAGATCCATCTACTTCTAAGGATGAAACCCATCCAAATATATCATACATTGGACCCCAAACACGACCAGTATGAGGAGCTGAAAAACCTATATCTCCACCAGAAACAATAACACTCATAACAGTATCTTTTCCGTTATATGCCATCTTAGCTTCTTCAATAGCTTGTTCGAATTCGGCTACCAACTTGTTGGCTTCTTCATTTTTATCAAAAATTTGTCCCAAAGCAATTGTAGAACTCTTAAGTCCGTTAACTAGATTTTCTCCAGGTGTAGAAGCCGTCTCAGAAACATCTATATTTAAGTCTATAACAGCTGCATTTGGAACTAATGCCTTTATATCGTCATAGAAGCTTGCAAATCTTTGACCAACAATTACAAGTTCAGGTTCTACAGCTGCTATAATTTCAAGATTTGGCTCTCTATGATTTCCAATATCTTGAACCGATTCATCAGCTACATATGGTGAATCAGAAGACATTACACCCTTTGGAACTGCTGCTAACTCAATTCCCCAATCAGCTAAAGTTTCAAAAGTTCTATTATCCAAAGCTACTACATTTTTTGGATTTACAGGAACAGTTACAGTACCATGAGCATCAGTAATTTCAACTGTTAATCTTTCTTCATTAGCCTCGTTTACTTCTTCATTAGCTACAGGTTCACTACCAGGTTGATTGCTTGAATTCCCACATGCAGTTAATATTAAAGCAAATGCTGCTATAATAAATGTTAATTTTAAAAATTTTGTTTTCTTCATAACTTTCTCCTTTTCTCTCCTTAGTTTTTTATTTAAATTTTTTAATAGTGATCATGAATTTCACTTATTCAAAATTAGTAATTAAATTTTTCCATTATTTACTTGGCATCTATGTATAAAGTGTTTTATTTAGACCTCCTTTGTGTTATAATTTTAAATGAGAATGATTATCATTATCAAAAGTATAGCAGATATTTTTATTTGCATATTTGAACATATTTATAAATTTATAATAATATTTAGATTGATTAGGTGATTTACGAAATGAACAAAATTATATCAGAGATTCTGGAAAGATTTTACATATGTACAAACTTGCCTATATTGGCCTATGATGGACAAGGTTTCCTTATAGATTCTTCAGGTTATGATGATAGTCTTTATGAACTGCTAAAGGATAATGATATATATAATAAGGCTATGAATAAGTACGACCTATTAATTGATAAAAATCCTATTATAATTACTTGTCCAAATGGGATCAACTATACTATATGCTTATTAGATACTAGTGGATTAAATAAGGGCATATATATTTTAGGTCCTCATTCTTGTAACAAGAATAATCCATTGGGTATCTCTTATAAACCTAAATGCTTAATGAATAATTTAGTGTCATTATTGTATATTATTTCAAGAGAAATAAATCATGGAAGAAATTTTAAAGCTGGATTCAGCTACCATGTTAAAAAGACTTTAGATTTTATAGAATCCAGATATAATGAAAATATTACATTATTAGATTTAGCAAAGCATCTTAATATTAATAAATCATATCTCTGTTCACTTATTAAAAAAGAGACAGGAAAGACTTTTACTCTTATGTTGAATGAAGTAAGAATTGAGAAGAGCAAGAAACTTCTCTTAGAGAGTAATTTATCCGTGCTTGAAGTTGCACTTCAAGTAGGATTTAACAATCAGAATTACTACAACATCACGTTTAAGAAGATAACTGGCATGACCCCATTAGAATATAGAAAAGGAGCATAAAGATACCCTAAATTATACTACTAGGGTATCTTTTTTAGATATTGTTGTAATTTAAAATTCTAGGGGTTTATGCAAATTTTAAAGACCCACATCTTTTGATGAGGGTCTTTAGGGGGTGGAATCTATATTAAATAATATTATAAAATAATATTATGCGTTTTGAGCTTCTCCCATGAACATTGCAATGTCATCTTCAACATTTGAGATTGTTCCAATTCCAAATGTTTCTACTAGTACCTTAGCTACATTTGGTGAAAGGAATGCTGGTAATGTTGGTCCTAAGTGAATATTCTTAACTCCTAGGTATAATAGAGCTAATAATACTATTACAGCTTTTTGCTCATACCATGCAATGTTATAAGCTATTGGTAACTCATTAACATCATTTAATTCAAAAATTTCTTTTAACTTAAGAGCAATAACTGCTAATGAATATGAGTCATTACATTGTCCTGCGTCTAATACTCTAGGAATTCCGTTAATATCTCCTAGGTTTAGTTTGTTGTATTTATATTTTGCACAACCAGCTGTAAGGATTACTGTATCCTTTGGAAGAGCTTTAGCGAATTCTGTATAGTAGTTTCTACTCTTCATTCTTCCGTCACAACCGGCCATTACGAAGAATTTCTTAATTGCTCCTGATTTTACTGCTTCTACAATCTTATCAGCTAAAGCAAATACTTGTGCATGAGCAAATCCACCAACGATTTTACCTGTTTCAATTTCAGTTGGAGCAGGTAATCTCTTAGCATGTTCTATAAGCTCTGAGAAGTCTTTAGGTTGTCCATTTACTCTATCTGGAATATGTTTGAATCCTGGATATCCAGATGCACCTGTTGTATATACTCTATCAGCATATGATGCTGCTGGAGGTACTATACAGTTAGTTGTAAATAGAATTACACCATTAAATTTCTCGAATTCTTCTTTTTGTTGCCACCATGCATTTCCATAGTTACCTACAAAGTGATCATATTTCTTGAATGCTGGGTAGTAGTTTGCTGGTAACATTTCACCATGAGTATAAACGTCTACTCCAGTTCCTTTTGTTTGTTCTAATAGTTCTTCGAAGTCTTTTAAGTCGTGACCTGAAACTAATATTGCAGGGTTATTTCTAACACCGATATTAACTTCTGTAATTTCTGGATTTCCATAAGTTGAAGTATTAGCCTTATCTAATAATGCCATTACATCAACACCATATTTACCAGTTTCTAGTGTTAATGCTACTAAGTCATCTGCTGTTAGGCTATCATCTAATGTAGCTGCTAAAGCCTTTCTGATGAACTTAGCTATTTCAGGATCTTCAAATCCTAGGTTGCTTGCATGCTCTGCGTATGCAGCCATACCCTTTAATCCATAAGTAATTAATTCTCTTAAAGATCTTACATCTTCATTTTCAGTTGCTAAAACACCTACTTCTGAGCTATTTGATTTGAAAGTAATTTCATCATTTGAATTTACAGCAAATGTTGCAGGGTCTGCTAACGCTCCTAATTCAACACCTTTTTCAATTAATGTAGCTTTTAATTCATCTCTTAATTTTAAGCCTTTTTTAATGCTTGCAAAGAATCTATCCTTGTCAAAGTTTGCATTTGTAATAGTCATAAATAGACCATCTATTATAAATCTATCTAAACCAGGCATTGTATATCCAATTTCGTCTGCTTTTACGCCTAGTACTGAAATACCTTTAAGTGTATAAATCATTAAGTCTTGTAAATTTGCTACTTCACTTGTCTTACCACATACTCCTACTTTTGTACAACCTTTACCGCCAGCTGCTTCCTGGCATTGATAACAAAACATACTCATTCAATAAATCCTCCTCTTATCTCGTTTTCTAATTACAGATACTATTATATATTCATAAATAACATATGTCGGTAACATACGTTACAATTTGAAAAGAATTTTATTGACAATAATTATACAATTTTTAAAATTATCCATACTTCTTTTTATTAGACTAGATTTATATAAAAACCGCTTAAGTTGTGGACTACGAGATATTGACCTTTATTTTAGAAAATTAAGTCATTTAAATTAATTATTTAATTGTCGTTTTTTGTCTTAATATGTATATTTTCACTATTTGCTATGATATAATCTTAACGGTCATTTATATGATTACTAATATTTAGGAGGACAATTAATGACAATACGAAAAAAACTATTATTATCATCAAGTTTTCTAACTATAATAGCTTTTATAATCATTTTTTCCCTTGTTTTAACACAATTTAAACAGAGTAATGAAAGAGAGGAATTAAAGTATTTAGAAGCTTTATCGACCTCAATAAGAATTGATTTGCAAACTCAAATGGAAAACACTCTTACATCAGTTAGAAGTATTGCAAATAATCCTGATGTACAATTGCTTTTTTATGAACGTAATCGTGAAGGGCTTTTGAATTTATTGCTTCCTGTGTATGAGTCGATTAATACTGAAGTATCACAATTTCAGTTTCACTTACCGGACTCAACGTCATTTCTTAGACTTCATAGTCCTAATAAATATGGAGACTCCTTAAAGGACTTTAGAATTACTGTAAATACAGCTAATGAACAATTAGTCGATACAATAGGTATTGAAGAAGGTGTTGCAGGTTATGGTTTAAGGGTAGTTGTTCCTATGTTTTATCAAAACCAACACATTGGCTCAGTAGAGTATGGAAATGATTTTGGTGAAAATTATGTAAATAATATAAAAGAAAAATTTGGCCTTGAAAATTTTCTATATAGATATCCTGCAGAAAATGTTGATGCAAATGGCAATTCACTATTAGCAGCAACAATGGAAAATGATGAATATCAAATAAGTGATGAAAATTATGAGAGGATACAATTAGGTGAACCTATTTTTGAAGTTACCAGAGATGGAAATTATGGTATTCTAATTATTCCAAATACCGATTTTCAAGGTAATATTACCTCTTATTTGAAATTAGTTATAGATCGTTCTGATATTGTAGCAAGCGGTAAAAACATGTTAATTAGTCTATCTTTAATTTTCACAATAACACTAATCATAATGGTAGTAGTATTAAGTACTCTATTGAATTTACATATTTTTAAACCTATTTCTGAAATCACTGATATAATTAATAAACAATCAGATTTAGATTTTACTATTAATGATAATTCGCATTTGTTATCCTATTTAAATCGTAAAGATGAAATGGGCGTGATGATAACATCCTTACACAAAATGAAAAATAGTGTTAGAGAGTTTATAATTAGAACCTCCTATACTTCGGAGCAAGTAGCTGCTTCATCAGAAGAACTTGCTGCTATTTCTCAGCAATCTGCTATGGCTTCAAATGAGGTAGCTAGAGCAATCGAAGAAATTGCAAAAGGAGCAAGCGGACAAGCTAAAGATGCAGAGCTTTCTTTTTCTAGTGTAGAAAATATGGAGAAATTACTTGAAGAGAATAGGCAATATCTAGAAGAACTTAATCATGCAACAAATAACATTAATAACCAAAAAGAATCAGGGTCTATTATTCTTGAGAAATTGGTTGAAAAAACAAAGCAAAATAATGAAGCCTCTCAAGAAGTATACAATATAATAGTTAAAAATCATGAAAGTGCTGAAAAGATTGAAGCTGCAAGTGAGATGATTAATAGCATTGCAAATCAAACTAATCTTCTTGCTCTAAATGCGGCAATAGAAGCTGCTAGAGCTGGTGAATCTGGTAAAGGATTTGCAGTAGTAGCAGAAGAAATCAGAAAACTTGCGGAGCAATCTAATAGTTTTACCAAAGAAATTAAAGATGTAATTGCTGAACTAAAATCAAATTCAGAAGATGCATTTGAAAAAGTAAAAGAAGTAACCACCATAGTTGACTCTCAAACAGAAAGTGTAAAAGAAACAGAGACCAAATTTGTTTTAATTGCTGAAGCAATAGATTTGATTAAATCAGCTATAGAAAAGCTTAATAACTCAAGTAGATTAATAGCTAAGAACAAGGATAATCTATTAAATCATGTCCAGAATACAACTGCAATTTCAGAAGAAAATGCAGCAGGAACACAAGAGGCTTCAGCTTCTGTGGAAGAATTATCTGTGAATATTGAAGAGATATCTAACGCTAGCGAAGGATTATCTCAAATGGCAGAAGATTTACAAATACTAATACAAAAATTCAAAGTATAACAATACCCCCAACATTAGTTGGGGGTTATTTTTAATAGTTCTTTCCTGCTGCCTTAATTCTTTCAGGATAGTTCATAGAACATGGTGTTACACCATAAACCATATCACAATGTGGACATTTTGTTTCCAGGTGGGTCATTTCAAATTCTTCACCACATTCAATACACTTAATTATTACTCCAGGTGGCATAGGCCTTGTGTTAAAGCCCATCATTCTTATCTTATCTACTACTTGCTTCCCATCTCCAAATCTTCCTGTACAACCATCATGCATTTCTATTTTCCTCCTCTTATATATTAAATCCACAGTTCATAATTAGTTAGTCTATCACTAAAGTTTTTAAAACTAGATATTAGCTATTAATTGATTTAAGTTGTTTTCCTGCTCTTAAATCACTTCTCATGCCTAGAATAATTGCATCCATTTTTTCCAATTCTGTTAGTATTGCTTTTTCTTCTGGGCTTGTCTCAATTATTTTAGATATTCCACCATTTTTAATTACAATCCTCTTATCTGCAATTAATGCTAGTGTAGGATCATGGGTTGCCATAAGAACTATCTTATCCTTACTTACTAATAATTCTAAGGCCTTCTTTCTATCTATACCTGCATTTTCAATTTCATCAATAAGCACTATTGGTGATGAACTTAGAATTGCAGTATCAGCTATCATCAATGCTCTTGATTGTCCTCCACTTAGGGAAGTAACAGGTGTATCAAGATTAAATTTCTCCCCAGCTAAGTTGTTAGCTGCAGCTATTATCTTTTCTATTGTTTCTTCAACATCTTGAACTAATCTACTCTGAGCATGAAGTTCAAGGAATTCTCTAACAGTTAAATCCATAACAAAATTCATATTTTGTGATAATTGAGCCACTAATTTATTATTAGATGAGAATCTCCACTTCATATCTGGAACCTCACCATTAATAAGAATAGCCCTGCCAGTAGGAGTATCCCTTTGTGCAGTCCATTCAATATCAGCTAATAGTCTACTTTTACCTGAGCCTGTAGGACCTACTATTGATACGATTTCTGATTTCCTAATAGTAAGTACTTCGAATCCTTCAGGATTCTTAGACTTATCATGACCAGGTAGAATTGTTAAGGACTCTATTCCTACTTCATCCTTAACACCAAGAAACTCCTTCATTTGATTAATAAATTCTTCTAAATCAACTTTTAGTCTCTCCTTGTCAATTGCCCAGTTCTCAATATCCTCATCAGTAAAATGTTCTAGATATTCATCAAAGGTAAGTTCTTCATAACCAGTGATATCAAGCTTATTATCCTCCAAATAGGTTGTTATGAAAGGGTATTTATCTAATAGTTCTCTAATCTTTAAATTATTCATAGTCATCACCTAAATCCATCTTTCTTACATTACCCATTTGGTATGCTTCGCCTATTCTAGTTTCTCCCAAACAGTATGAGCACATGGCAGCAGGCATTGGGAATCTTAGTTCCATACCTTGTACTGAATCAATATCTTTTTCCTTGTCAATGAGTAATGTACTTAATTCATAGGCACCTTGTCCTGTTAAGCCATTGATATGCATTGTCATTGCTCTAGGATTTACTGAACTTACCTTAGAAGCAAATACTTCCCTTTCAGCCTGGGAAACTATGTCCCCTTTTGTAATTACTACAATATCTGCTGACTTTAACATAGGACCAATTTTCTTAGGTGTATTTATACCTGATAAATTGTCAATAACACAAACGCCTTTTATCTCTTTTATATATGGTGAACATCTATTACATAGACCAGCAGATTCAGTTATTAACAGATCAAGTCCTTGCTTTAAACCCCACTGAACTACCTCTTCTATATTTGAAGCAAAGAAGTGGTCTGGACAAAGTGCTCCAGATAAACCTTTCTTTACTGGTATTCCTGCCTTCTCATATAAGATATCGTCGTCTGTATATAGACAGTCAAACTTTACAACCCCTACAGATATATTTCTCTGTTTAAGGGCTTCGATTGTCTTAAGTATTATTGAGGTCTTTCCTGATGAAGGAGGACCTGAAAATACTACTAAATTCAATTAAATCCCTCCTCCTTATATTGCATCATGAAATATCTTTTCACACTTTCTTATTAAGCTACCAATATCATTATTGTTTATATAATCCCATCCAAGCCACATGAACTTCTGATTATCTGATAATCCGTTATCTACTTCCGGGTTAGTTGATGGGAAGTGTCCGTTAGATGAAAGTAGCTCTCCAACTTCTTTAGAGAAGAAGAAATCTACGAATCTCTTAGTTTTATCTTTACTGGATTTTTTAGCTAAAAGGAAAATAGGACTTATTATTGCACCATCTTCCGGCCAAACAGTCTTTAATGGACTATTTTTCATTGCCATCTTTGTAAAGAAGTATGGCATTATAGTAACAGCAGGTATGCCTGCACTAGCTCTCTTAGTAGGTGATTTAACCATTTCAGCCGGATGCATACTCCTTAACAGATTTCTGCCTAATCTTGTAATTCCCTCTTCACCATATCTTTGATGAATGTGTAATAAAAGTGCATTGAATAAGTCTAAATCCCTCATAGGAAGTGATATAGAAGATTCAAATTCTGGTTTTAATAAATCTTCCCAGGACTTAGGCATCTCTCTACCGTTTAATTCGTCTACATTGACCATAAATACTGCTGGTACCACACCTATGATTGAATATTGCTTTAATGGATCCTTTAAATCTATATAGTCATTATCAAAGTCCTTATTTAGCTTTTCTAAACCTGTTATATCTTCAAACACACCTGCATCTTTATATTTGCCCATTAATTCCTTATCAAAAAACAAGTCAAATCCTGCGGACATGAATAAATCAGATAGGTCATCTGGATTTCCAGTTTTGACATTGTCAATAATCCAGTCTAGGCCTAGATTTGCTGATTTTAACTCATAATTTACTGTAAATCCGAAGCTACCTTTATTCTTCTCCATCCACCCATTGAATGCTTCTAATAAAGGTATTCTAATTGGACAAGGAAGAACTCCGTCAATTCTAATATCTCCATCTACTTCTTCTTTTGACTCTGTCAACGCTTCATCTACTGATATCCTATGTTGCTCTATAGCTTCAACTAATTTTTGCTCAAATAACTCAATGTTTACTTTTTTTGTTTTACATGCCATTTCAAGAGATATGGTTTTGCCCATTAATTTTCTCATCTTCTCATTGGCAAGCTGTTCAAATCCATTAGCTACAAATATATCAAGTGTTTCTGGATATTTTTCAGTTATATCAAATACTTTTTCCTTTATATCAAAATATTTGTTCATGTATCCTCCTTAAATTAATTCCGACTTAATTACTATCTTATAATAATATATTATATAACAAATGTCGGTAACCATTGTTACCAACTATTAATTCCTAAAATATTTTCTGGTTAAAAAATAATATTAGGGTAAATAACAGACACTATAGAAAACGAAACTTTGAAAGGAGCTTTAGGAGAAATGGAAGCCACATGCACCTGAATTTGTGAAAGCCGAGAAACTCGGCTTCATTTTATTATTTTACTCTTTTTAACACGCCCCTATATACTGCAATAATGAAGATATATACTAATATCACTACTAATAGAGTTACTAATCTTTCGTTCATAGTTCCATCAGCTAACAATACAGGCCCTATTCCAAAGAAAGTAACTAACGCCAGTAGGGCTATAAAAATTATATGAATTACAGTCCTCATTATCTTCAACTCCTTAAGATTATTTTTCACAATAAAAAATCACTATAAGATATAAATACCCTTATAGCGATTTTTTTATTTACTTCCCTATTCGTTAGCAAAGTTCTTTGTTATTGCTACCCTCCACACTTCAGGACCTTCCTCTAGGTATTCCCAATTAAAGAAACCTTCTCTTTCAGCTTTGAACTGATAATATAAAGGTTTTGGATCGTGGTCATTAATTAGCTCCATCTTTTCACCTTTACCAAGGGAATCAAAGGTTTCAAAAATTACTCTATGTTTATCAATAGGCTTATATTCTCTTGCATCTACTGTTTTTGCAAATATCATTTTAATCATCTCCTTCGAAATTATTGTTTCCAGAAGTCATTAGATTAGTACCTATTATGATAAATCAAACTCAAAATTATCACCAAAAGAAAAAAGCTGAGAAATCTCCCAGCTATTACTCTTTATCAACATCTGTTTTTGCATCCTCTTCAACAGCATCTACTTTAATATCTACTTTGTCCTGACTGTTTTGGCTATCTTGTTTACCCTCGTTACCTTCACTATCCTTGTTATCTTCTTTATTTAAAAGCTCCATAAACTCTGTCCCAGTTATGGTTTCTTTTTCAAGTAGATAATTTGATAATTCTATAAGTTTATCAATATTATCTGTTAAAATCTTTTTAGCATTTTCATAACATGTGTGTATAATTGATTGGACTTCCTTATCTATTAAGGCTGAAGTCTCAGGTGAACAGGCCAAGGAAGTATCTCCACCAAGGAATTGATTTGTAACAGTTTCAAGAGCTACCATACCAAATTTATCACTCATCCCCAGTCTAGTTACCATAGCTCTTGCTAGCTTAGTCATCTTTTCGATATCATTGCTTGCTCCTGATGTAATGCTTCCAAACATTACTTCTTCTGCTGCTCTACCACCTGCTAATGTTGTTATCTTATTTAGTATTTCTTCCTTAGACATTAATACATTTTCTTCTTCCTCTACCTGCATTGTATAACCAAGAGCACCTGATGTACGAGGAATAATTGTAATCTTAGTCACAGGAGCGGAATTAGTTTGCTTTGCTGCTACAAGCGCATGCCCTATTTCGTGGTAAGCAATTATTCGTTTTTCTCTTTGCTGTATAACAGCACCTTTTCTTTGGTATCCAGCGATAATGACTTCTACTGATTCAACTAAGTCAGTTTGATTTACAAGATGTCTTCCCATTCTAACTGCTCTTAGGGCTGCTTCATTTATAATATTTGCAAGTTCGGCTCCTGATGCCCCAGCAGTCATCCTAGCTATTTCATTGAAATCTATATTATCTTCCATCTTAACCTTCTTAGCGTGAACCTTAAGGATAGCTTCTCTACCCTTTAAATCTGGAAGATTCACAGGAATTCTTCTGTCAAATCTTCCTGGTCTTAATAAAGCATTGTCTAGGGATTCTGGTCTGTTAGTAGCCGCAAGGATTACGACTCCTTTTCTTCCATCAAAACCATCCATTTCAGATAGCAATTGGTTTAAAGTCTGCTCTCTTTCATCATTTCCGCCAAATCCTGCTCCATCTCTTTTCTTACCGATTGTATCAATCTCATCTATAAATACTATACATGGTGCCTTATCCTGTGCTTGCTTAAATAAGTCTCTTACCTTCGCAGCACCAAGGCCTACAAACATTTCAACAAAATCTGAACCAGAGATTGAAAAGAATGGTACATGAGCCTCTCCAGCAACAGCCTTAGCTAAAAGTGTTTTACCTGTTCCAGGAGGTCCAACTAACAATGCACCCTTTGGCATTGTTGCTCCTATATCTGCATACTTCTTTGGATTGTGAAGAAAATCTACTATTTCAACTAAAGCTTCCTTTGCTTCATCCTGTCCAGCTACATCTTTAAATGTCTTTTCATCCTGATCAGCCGGTACATAAATCTTTGCATTACTCTTACCGAAGGATAATGCATTTCCTCCCATACCCTTTGTCATTCGCCTCATAAGCATAGGACCAAGTATAAAAAAAAGTACCATTGGAAGTACCAAAGATAAGAAATAATACAATAATGGTGACATTTCTTGAGGTACTATCTTTGATTGCTTAATATCCTTCTCCAATAATATATCTACTAAAGCAGGATGTTCCATCCTACCTGTTGTATAATACGTTAATTCTCCATTTTCATCCTTAATTGAAAATCTTATTTCTGTTTCTGTAATCTCTACTTCTTCAACTTTATCATTTTCAACATAATTTATAAAAGTTGTATAGTCTACTTCTGTTATCTTCTTTTTCTCAAGCAAACTTGGAAATAGAAATCTATTTAACATCATCAATATTACCAAAGAAATCAGATAGTAAAATATTAACGGTTTCTTTGGAGACTTTGGTTTTTTCTTATCCATTCAACATTCCTCCATATTTTGGAACTAAATTTTCACTTTCTTATTCATTATGACCTTTACTTTTGTACCCTTACCTTTTTCACTGCTTAGAATTATCTCTCCATTGTGTAATTCAACAATTCTCTTAACGATTGAAAGTCCCAACCCCGTACCTTCAGTATTTCTTGATCTATCTGCCTTATAGAATTTTTCAAATATCCTTTCCTGATCTTCCTTGCTAATTCCAATCCCCTGATCTTCTATTGTAAACTCACAAGTACTTTGAAATTCTCTCAATGATATCTTTATATTTCCCCTTTCTGGCGAGAATTTAATAGCATTGTCTATAAGGTTTATCCAAATCTGACTTATCAAGCCCTTATTGCCCTGAATTCTTACCTCATCCATATCAACATCAAATTCAATATCCTTTAAACTCCATTTGCTTTCTAAAAGCAATATTGATTTTCTTATTTGCTCATCAAGCCTAAATTCTTCATAATTAATCACATCTTGATGGTCAAGCTTATTAATAGTTAGAATATTGCTTGCCATTGTTGCCAGTCGTTTTGTTTCCTGTAGAATAATATCTGTGTATTCACTTCTATTTTCATCACTACTTGATGCCAATAACTTAGTATATCCTTCTATTGATGTAATCGGTGTTTTAAATTCGTGAGATATATCGGAAATAAAGTCATTTCTTAGTATCTCAATGGAGCTTAAATCCTTAGTCATCTTATTGAAGCTTTCTATTAATTCACCTAGTTCATCGTCTCTATTGTTATTAAGCACAATATTAAAGTCTCCTGTCGCAACCTTTTTAGTTGCTTCGGTAATCTCCTTAATTGGCTTAACTATCATTTTACCAACTATTAAGAATATAATAGTACCCAGTACTGTTGCTATAACTGAATTTATAGATATTACCTCTCTAACTACCTTAAACATTCTATGTCCACCAATGTCAGATATAATATACATATTGTCCAGTTTAGCAATTGCAATAGGATACTTATTAAGATCATTTTCATTTAGTATTATACTTTTGCCTGAATTCATAATATTTATTTGATCTTCTGTCAGGTTAAAACTATCTATATTATCTACAAACTTGATAGGAATTGTCTTGTCTTCATAAATTTTATTTAAATCCTCTTGAGATATTCCATAGCTTGAATACAACTCCTTTGCTTCTTCAACTGATGCAATTAGAATTTTTTTCATATCTTCAATTGTTGTAGCCTCAAAATTCATTGAGACAAATAAAGCTGTTAGAATATTACTGGTCAACAATACCAGTATAAATATTAGTATTAGTTCCTTGTATATAGTTTTCTTCATGCTTAATATACTCCTTTATAACCAAGGCCCCTTACTGTAACTATTTCAAACTGATCAAAGTCCTTAAACTTCTCTCTAAGTCTCTTAATATGAACATCTACAGTTCTTTCATCTACCTGTGTATCATAGCCCCATATATCGTCTAGTAGATCCTGTCTAGTAAAAATTTTCCTTGGAAAGGACAATAATTTATATAATAGATAGAATTCCTTTTTAGGTAAGGAAATCTGTTGAGTAGGAGTTATTACCTCTAAGCTATCATAATCCAACACTATATCCTTTATATAAAGTTTCTTATCCTCATAAATTCTTGCTCTTCGTAGAAGAGCTTTTACCCTTAGGACTAATTCCTCAATATCTATTGGCTTAGTTAAATAATCATCTATACCTAAATCAAAGCCCTGCTTTTTATCTGGCAAAGTATCTTTAGCAGTAACCATCAGTATAGGTACTAAATACCCAGCATCCCTTAATTCCTTCGTAAGCTCATATCCATCCATAATAGGCATCATTATATCCAAGACTATTAAATCTATTTTATGCTTGTCTATAACATCTAAGGCTTCTTCCCCATTGCTAGCATGATAGGTCTCAAAACCTTCTCTTTTTAAATATATATCAATAAGCTTTCTTATATTTTCTTGATCATCAACAATTAATATAGTATTCATTAAAATTAACCTCCACTTATATTTACCCTTGTACTACTAGGATAAATAATTATTGTGAAATTAATGTGAACATGAAATGACAATTAGAATAAGGACTGTAATAAGAAATCAAGTTCATCATAAAACTTTAGTACATTTTCTCCATTTAAATCATTATTATCTTTATTTAGATTATCTATATATAATTCAAGAATTTCTGATGTATGACTTTCTTTATTCTTTTCAATTACACTATTATAGATATCTATAACATCCTGTCTTATCTTTGAACTACCTTCTTCTCCATAGATATATTGATTTCCAGTGCCCACTATACTTCCAGTTATATATGCAATATAATAATTTTTAATCCTGTCTACGGTCTTTCCACCATGATACATTTTTAAATGTCTTTCTGATATTAATGCCCTATCTAGAATTTCATTTAATTCAACCTTCAAGCCTTCTCCGTCTGTAAACATATTTTGTCCTTCAGTTTTCAATATATCTAAATAAGATTTTAGTTCATCTGTTGAGTAATCATAATATTTTGTAAGTATTTCGATTTTCTCACTTATAGAAATATCTACTATATCTAAATATTCCTCCAGGCTTAATACAAGCTCATCAACAAATTCACTATCTAGTTTTTCAAAGTTATCCTCTATATACCCAATAAGGTTTTCCTTATTTTTTGCTTCACTTAAAATTTTATAAAACTCTTTCATAATCTCTTTTTGTTCTTCTTCAGATAATTTCTCTTCTTTAGATAATTCCTGATCTTCTTCTACAATTTCATTTACTAGTTGTTCCTTAGGCTTGCTACATCCTGTTAATACTACTAGGATAATTAGCAAAATATAATATAATCTCATCATTGTTGCCCCCTTTTATTTCTCATACATTAATTATATTTGATTTTAGCTTATAAATAAATAAAAGTAGGCTTTAAAGATCTTTATATTTTAGCCTACTTACTCTAAAAACACAAATTGAATAAACTTTTTAGAAAATTTAAATATTTTTTAAGGATAACATTTTCCAAAGGTTGACAGTTCTTAAAATAGATAATATAATACTCACTATATTCAAAGTTGTCTGAAATTTTCTGAAAAGTATTATAGGAGCAAAAATTTTCGAGTAATATCCCGGATAATCCCTGTCTCCAAAGATGTTTTAGAGATAGGTATTTTTTTATATTAATATACTTTATCACTAAAAATCATTAAAGAAAAAGTAAGATGGTAAGAAAGTCAGATAATAAATTATATATTGAAAAAGTAGGCATCTTAAGCATGACCCCCTTAGTGCCTACTTTTTATATTTTCTAGGATTCAAGTAGTTGATTAACATAATTCTCATGTTCCTTTAATTCCTTTTCTAAATTACTTAAGTCATTTTTTAGTTTCTGTATAATGCTTTCTACCTTATGTGATGCTTCCCTAACTCTGTCCAAAGAATCATTTATCTTTGATTGAACATACCAATCAACAAAGAAACCATCAAAGAAGAAATCTGCAAATCCTAAAAATGAAGAAATATTAACTTCAATATTTGTGAATTCATTTACATCCTCAAGCTCCTTTACGAAGGATTTTAGAAGGTATTGAAAATCATGAGATATATTCTTAGCCTTATCTATGGCAGAGTGTTTAGCCATATTGGATATAAGTCCTCCTCCAAGCATATCCCAAGTACCCCAACCTTTAGCATCCTCTAATGAATCCTCCATTTGATTGAGTGCATCATATGCTCTTGCGCCTGCATATATTGCCTCTCTTACTTCTTTGATATCAATCTTTAGATCATTTATTCTATCCAATGCATTCCTTAAGTTTTGGCTATTTTCACCTTCATTTCTTAAAATAATTTCCTTTTTTTCTGCAATTTTTCTATTATATTCATCTTCTAGTCCCTCATAGTTTTTTAACTTGTTTTTTACATTAGATAGTTCATTTTCAAGTTCTTTTATTGCCTTTAGACAATCATCATATTTAAGCTTTACAGACAAATATTCTTCCTTTTCCTTAGCTAGTCTTTCTTCCTTTTTACCAAGCAGTGAAAATACTAGAGAACTAAAGCTTATACCCTCTAATTTTTCAACATCCTTTAGTTCAGATTCAAGTTGTTCTTTTAAAGCTTGTGCTTTGCTCCTTTTCTTATCCAACTCATCATTTAACATCTTAATTGAAGACTCAAGCTTTCCCTTTATTAATAGTTTTTCTTTTAATTCATATATTTCCTGGTTTATTTGCGTTAACATATGGACTTCCTCCAATCTATATATTAAGAGTATCAATGATTTTAACACATACCTATTGGAATAAGGTACCCAATTGATCAAAGAAATAAATGACATATTTATCTAATTATATCACAGGTAAGAAAAAATCCCAGATAAGACAACCCAGGATTTTTATCATTCTTTTATTTTACTTTTTATTACATTGGTTCTGTTAAAGTTTGAAACTTTACTCTAGCCATTTTTTCACTCCCACTATATCTTATATCGATATATCTAATATCGATATATCTAATATCGATATATTATAGGATAACCTTGATGTCAATAAAAAATTGGAATTAAAAAACCACCGGTTATTCGGTGGCTATTCTAGAATACTTCTCTATGCATTCCTTACATACACAAGCTTTACCTCTCTTATCTTCTGGAACCATGTCTAGTACATGTTTTGGTACTTTAATATGATTACACCAGCAGTCACTTAGACCATGTTGGCAATTGTTATCCTTTCCGCATAGTGGGCATGTTCTTTCTTCTTTCTTTAGTGACATATGTACTTCCTCCTTAATTAAATGGGCATTGATTCCCTATACATTCCTTATTTTTTGATTTAAAGGTACATTTAGGTTTGCCCTTTCTATAATCATACAATTTAATTCCGATATTTTCCTCTGTAAATTTTGCTGCATTTCTTATAGCTATAAATGAGTTTCTCTTGCAGCATCTAGGACCTCCCCTTTTAGCTATAGCTATTAATGTAGTACCTGTCATCATATTAGCTAGACCCCAGCTTTCCTTTGTCAAGGGAGTAGCCTCAGTAATTACGCTCATATATATTCCTGTACCAACCGCTGCACCACAGTTTCCATTAAAACCACAAATTCCACCTGGCACATCCTTAGCTCTTTTCTTAGCAACAGCTAGCTTTTTAATTTTAGTTTTATAATCTTTCTTGAGATTATAATAAGATGATATTAGGACTGCAGGTACTAGATAGTGATGCTCTGGTCCATGCATATGTATAGATGGACTTTTCATAAGTTCAATAGCCATTTCAATAGGATTAGTTTTAGTAGTTTCCTTACAATATTTTTCAATTAGGTCTATTCCGCTCATAGAATGACATGAGTCACAAACATAATGACCACTTTTACAAGTAACATTTGATTGAAACTTTTCATGGCAATATAGACATTCTACATCTTTATATTCCTGCAAGTACTCTAATTCTTCTCCACAAAACATACAGTTATATGAATGATTTGTAAATGTGTTATTCATTATGGCCTCCTAATAATAAAAACAATATCTCTTCTTAATAAAGATTCTCTTCAATAAAAATATTCCAAGTATTATCAATATAAGTCCTATTCCAGTAAACCAAAATGGCTGAAAGCCTTCAGTCGTGTATCCTGAAATATCTATATTTAATATATCTCCCACTATATATCCCAGGGAATTAAAAGCTCCATGCGAAATTATACATAATAGGAGTGAATTAGTATTTACATATAGCCAACCTAAAAATATTCCTATTATAAGAGCTGCAACAAATTGGTATATGTTTAAGTGTATTATTCCAAATAATAGGGCTGATAAAAGAATTGATTTGAAATTGGAATATTCTACAAGAAATCCCTCTAATATAATACCTCGAATCAATATTTCCTCTACAACAGATGCAACAAGAACCACTCTAATCATTGTTGATACTAAATTCTCCTCACCACTTAGGCTTTTACTAAAAATCTCTTCAAGAAATTCATTCATCGGAAATAATAAGGAAATGTAATTGACTAACTCAGAAATAACTATGCTAAATCCGATAGTTGTAAGAATTAGTACAGGAAAAATTGATTTAGGACAATTTCTAGCACTAAATCTATCTATAAACGAAATGTAATATTTTTTATTATATTTTTTTATACAAAGCAATAAAGCAACTACAACACTTATGGAACTGATTAAAAGAAGATCTTCCGTTATCTTCAACTTTATACTTACTAAAGTTAAAACAATAGTTAAAATGGATTCAAATATAAAGAATAAAGTGAGTATCTTTACAGCATCCCATACCTTCATAGACGACCTTTTATTAAACATCCCTACATTCCCCCTTACACCTATTAAGAATAAGGTGTTCTATATTTAACCCCATGACAATATTCTATCATACTAATATCTTAATTTCATAATTTTAGCACTATTTATACTATCCATTTATATTTTTTTATGCTACTTATATATTTAAGATTATTAATATGATATAATGAGATGTTATAATGGTATCTAAATATTATTTATTAGAAGGGAATTGAAGTAATTTGATTAATGTAAGCAACGTAAGTTTAAGATATGGCTCACAGAAGCTATTTGAAGATGTCAATCTTACTTTTACACCAGGTAACTGTTATGGAGTTATCGGTGCAAATGGAGCAGGAAAAAGTACATTTTTAAAAATACTTTCAGGGGAAGTAGAGCCAAATACAGGTGAAATTTCTATTGCTCCTAATACACGTATGTCAGTTTTAAAACAAAATCACTTTGAATATGATGACTGCCAGGTACTTATGACAGTTATCATGGGCAATAAAAGACTATATGACATTATGATTGAAAAAGACGCCCTATATGCAAAGCCAGATTTTTCAGATGAGGATGGCATAAGAGCATCTGAACTTGAGGCTGAGTTTGCAGAAATGGATGGTTGGAGTGCTGAAGCTGAAGCATCAGCATTACTACAAGGCTTAGGAATCCCAACAGATTTACACGAAAAGACAGTATCAGAATTAAATGGTAATGAAAAGGTAAAGGTACTTCTTGCTCAAGCCCTATTTGGAAAACCAGGAATACTAATCCTTGACGAGCCTACTAACCACTTAGATGTAAAATCCATCAAATGGTTACAGGAATTTCTTGGAGACTTTGAAGGAACAGTAATTGTAGTATCCCACGACAGACATTTCCTAAATGAAGTATGTACACATATGGTAGATATTGACTTTGGTAAGATTAAAATGTATGTTGGAAACTATGATTTCTGGTATGAATCTAGCCAATTGGCCCTTCAAATGATGAAGGATCAAAACAAGAAGAAGGAAGAGAAAATTAAGGAATTACAAAACTTTATTGCTAGATTCTCTGCCAATGCTTCTAAGTCTAAACAGGCTACATCTCGTAAGAAGCTACTTGAAAAAATAACATTAGACGATATCCAACCATCAAGCAGAAGATATCCTTTTGTTAACTTTACAATGGAAAGAGAAGTAGGAAATGAAATTCTTACAGTAGAAGATATTTCAAAGACTATTGATGGAGTCAAGATTTTAGATAATATTAGCTTTAGAGTGAATAAAAATGATAAGATTGCATTTATAGGAAATGAAATAGCTATAACTACATTCTTTAAGATTATCACAGGTGAAATGGAGCCTGACAGCGGTAGCTATAAATGGGGACAAACTATTACTAAATCCTATTTCCCTAAGGATAACTCTGAGTTCTTCGATGACTGTGAATTAACCCTAGTTGATTGGTTAAGACAGTTCTCAGAAGAACAAAGTGAAATCTATCTAAGAGGGTTCCTAGGAAGAATGTTGTTCTCAGGTGAAGAAGCCTTAAAACAAGCTAAGGTATTATCTGGTGGAGAAAAGGTAAGATGCATGTTAGCTAAAATGATGCTTACAAATGCAAATGTATTGATTCTTGACCAGCCTACAAATCATCTTGACTTGGAATCAATTACATCTGTAAATAACGGTTTAATAAACTATAAGTCAAATATATTATTTGCTTCTCAAGACCACCAATTTATTCAAACAATAGCAAATAGAATTATTGATATTAAAGATGATGGTAGCTTCGTAGATAGATTGATGACATACGAAGAATATATTGAGAAATATTATTAAAGGATAACCAAAAGGTTATCCTTGCTCTTTTTTTGTCTTGATTTTAAATATGAAATACCAATACTTAGTCATTATAATGAATATAATAAAGGCCCTCATATAAGGACTTTCTAACTTAATTAGTGGAAATAGTAGCATTAGGTCCGATATAAACATAAGCTTGGCCTTTCTTCTTAGTGTCATTGACCTATCCCTTATAAAATCCTCTGCATAATTTTTATAAATTTTTGTATTTCTAAGCCATTTATCAAATTTCTCAGAACTTCTCATAAAACATATAGAAGCAAGTATCAAAAATGGGGTTGTAGGAAGAACTGGTACTAGGACTCCAATCATACCTATGCTAGTGAATATTAATCCTGCAAATATTAATATTATGTTAAATAATTTCATCTTTTCCTCCTGTTGTATAATATTATTTTGATTATACCCATTTTTAAGCAGAATAAATATCCACCGGCCTAGCCGGTGGTTTTGCCTTTACGGGCACAAGGCCCTAATTT
>JAKELU010000029.1 GCA_022760735.1 Firmicutes bacterium FC7 | reverse complement strand
TTAGGGCCTTGTGCCCGTAAAGGCAAAACCACCGGCTAGGCCGGTGGATATTTATTTTAGGATAATCAATGTTTCTATGAGCAATATTTACTTAGAGGTGAGTAAAATGATATTTAAATCTCCTCCTGAATTCTTTGAAAAATCTATGTGGTTATTATTCACATTACTTTTAGTATTAATAATTTACTATCTAATAAATATAGGAAACAACTTTGTTCCAGAAAAAAAGAGAATAAAAATCAGCAACACTAAACTATTATCCATTCTGGGGGTATTATTACTAATATATTTATTAAAATATTTATTTAAAAAGTATACGATATTATCTGATACTTTTTTTACTATTACACTATCAGCTATATTAGCATATATACTTAATCCGCTTGTTTTGTATTTGGAATCAAAAGGTATAAAAAGAGTATTTTCTGTTATCACAATCTATTTTATTATAATAGGAATACTATTTATTATAGCTTTTCTTGTGATACCTAGCTCTAGTAAGGAAGTTAGGAAATTGTTGAATTTTTTACCTGTGTATTTTAATAATATAAAGGACTTCATAGAGAACATTTATAATAAATTTAACTCATCAGTTGAAGATTTGCCCCCAATATTACAGGGAGTGGAAGCTGCTATATCCTCTAACATGACCAGGATTCAAAATGCAATCGTAACTGGTATTAGAGATTTTATTGAAGGTTTAATTAATTCTATATCAAAAATTGTAAGCTCTATATTAACTCCAATATTAACTTTCTATTTTCTAGTTGATAAAGAATTTTTTAAGAAAAAAATAATAGGCACAATACCAGAAAAATATAAAGCAGAAGTTCTTTATTTAGCAAATGAAATAGATACATCAGTATCTAGTTTTGTAAGAGGTAGATTAATAATGGCCATTTTTGTAGGCGTTGTAACTACAATTTTCCTCTTAATTGTGGACGTCGATTTTGCAATGGTTATAGGTTTCATTACTGCTCTAGCGGATATAATTCCTTATATCGGTCCTTTTCTTGGCTTCTTGCCAGCATTTATTTTTGCATTTATAATAAGTCCGATAAAAGCTCTATGGGTTTCTATATTTTTTATCTTAATTCAATGGGTAGAAAATAATATCATAGGTCCTAAAATATTAGGGGATTCAACAGGGATGCACCCAATAATAATTCTTCTGACTATCATTATTGGAGGAGGTATTTTTGGAGTATTGGGAATGATACTATCAGTACCATTTTTGTCAATTACTAAAATCTTTTTCATTTATTTTAGAGACAAATTGATACATCATACCCAGAAAGAATTGTAAAGCAAAGTTAATTGACAATATATTCATATTAAATTAAAATATCAATATGAACTAGACTTCCCTTTAAAGGGAAGTTTTCGAACTAATAGGATGAGGTGTATTTATGAGAAAAATTGGATTACATGAAATTAGAAGGGAATATTTAGACTTTTTTAGAGAAAAACAGCACCTAGTAGCACCAAGCTTTTCTCTAGTGCCTAAGAACGATAAATCACTTTTATTAATTGGTGCTGGGATGGCACCACTAAAGCGTTATTTCACTGGAGAAGCTACACCTCCAAGCAAAAGAATGTCAACGTGTCAAAAATGTATAAGAACTGGTGATATAGATAATGTTGGGAAAACTGCTAGACATGCTACTTTTTTTGAGATGCTTGGCAATTTTTCCTTTGGTGACTATTTTAAAAAAGAAGCAATAACTTGGGCGTGGGAGTTTTTAACAGAAAGGTTAGAATTAGATCCAAAGGATTTATGGGTGACAATATATCTAGATGATGATGAAGCATTCGAACTATGGAATAAGATGGTTGGAATCCCTGAAGAAAAAATCATTAGGTTAGGAAAAGATGATAATTTCTGGGAGTTAGAAGTAGGTCCTTCAGGTCCATGTTCAGAAATTTATGTCGATAGAGGAGAAAAATATGGATGTGGCCGTGAAGATTGCAAACCTGGATGTGACTGTGATAGATTTCTTGAGGTTTGGAATCTAGTATTTACTCAATTTGATAAGGACGAACAGGGAGTATATCATCCATTACCAAATCCTAATATAGACACAGGTATGGGGTTAGAAAGAATAGCTTCTATCATGGAAAATGCAGATAATATTTTTGAAATAGGGGCTATAAATGATATTCTGAAAAGAGTTGAAAAAGTAAGCAATTATAAATATGGAAGCAATGAAGAAAAAGATATATCAGTAAGGGTTATTGTTGACCATTCAAGAGCAATGACATTTTTAGTATCAGATGGGGTTTTACCAGGTAATGAGGGAAGAGGCTATGTCCTAAGAAGATTAATAAGGAGAGCTGCAAGACACGGTAAATTACTTGGAATTGAAAAGGGATTTTTAACTGAGATTGTAGATGTTGTTATTAATTCATGGTCAGTAGAGTATAAAGAATTAAAGGAAAGAGAAGCTCAAATAAAGAAGATAATCAGTGCTGAAGAAGATAAATTCCAAGAAACTATAGATCAAGGTATCGCAATATTAGAAAGTTATATAGAAGGAATGAATGCTAATGGCGAGGATGTTCTTGATGGGGAGAAAGCATTCAAGCTTTATGATACATTTGGTTTTCCTTTAGATTTGACTAAAGAAATTTTGACTGAAAAAAATATGAGTGTAAATGAAGAAGAGTTTAACAAATATATGGACGAACAAAGAAATAGAGCTAGACAGGCAAGAGAAGAAAGTGATAGCGGCTGGAGCAGCTCTAGTCAGAATGAGTTATATCAAGGATTAAACACTGTATTTAGGGGCTATGAAGTAACAAACCTAGTAACTGAGGTAATTGGAATTGTAAAAGATAACGTTAGGATAGATAAATTATCTAGTGATGAAGAGGCAATATTGATATTTAAAGAAACACCTTTCTACGGAGAGTCTGGCGGTCAGATAGGTGATACTGGATTAATAGAAGCTGACAACTTCAAAGCTGAAGTAATTGATACTAAGAAAACTAAGGATGGTCTACCACTACATTTTGTTAAGATATTAAGTGGAAATATAGAAGTTGGGGATAAGGTAGTTGCTACTGTTGATGTGTCAAGAAGAAACTCTATAAGAAGAAATCACTCAGCTACACACATTCTTCATCAAGCATTAAAGGATGTATTGGGAGAACATGTAAATCAAGCTGGTTCTCTAGTTATGCCAAATCGATTAAGATTTGATTTTACTCATTTTGAAGCTATATCAAAAGAACAGCTTTTAAGGATTGAAAGTTTAGTTAATCAAAAAATATTAGATGCATTAGAAGTAGTTACAATAGTGACATCCTTAAAAAATGCTCAAGAAATGGGCGCTGTAGGTCTATTTGAAGATAAGTATAAAGACGAAGTAAGAATTATAAAGATGGGAGATTATTCTCAAGAGTTATGTGGTGGAACTCACGTTAATAATACGTCTAATATAGGTATGTTTAAAATAGTATCAGAGTCGGGAGTTGCCAGTGGAGTACGTAGAATTGAGGCAATAACTGGTATTGGGGTTTATGAATATCTATTGAATCTTGAATCTGAAACAGATGAATTAAGCCATATACTAAAGACAAACAGGATAAGTTTAATAGACAAAGCAAAATCGATTACAGAAGAGCTAAAGGAAAAGGATAAAGAGATAGAAAGATTAAAAAGTAAGCTATCTAGTAACATTGCGCAGGAAATTTTAGATGCTAAGGAAGTAGTAGAAGACATAAACATAATTTCCTATAAAGTTAATGATTTAGACGTTGATGCCTTGAGAAATCTAGGTGATGAGTTAAAGAATAAATTACAATCAGGTGTTATAGTATTAGCATCTATTGTAAATGAAAAAATATCTTTTGTATCAATGGTTACAAAAGATCTGAATGCCAAAGGAATTTCTGCTGGAAATATTGTAAAAGAAGTAGCTAAAGTTACTGGTGGTGGCGGTGGTGGAAGACCAGATATGGCCCAAGCAGGTGGAAAAGATGTTTCCAAAGTGGATGAAGCTCTATCCCTAGTAAGTGAATTAGTTCAAAAACAATTAAAAAAATAGTAATATTTTAATTTTGCTATATTGTGGTATAATGTTTTTAGGGGTGTTATAATGAACGAAAGATTCGATGAAACTATGAAGTTTGAACCACCAAAGGAAACTCAGGTGCAACCTAAAGAAGTGTTATTTTCAGTATATGCTTCTTTAAAGGAAAAAGGTTATAATGCTATTGACCAAATTATCGGCTATTTACTTTCTGGAGATCCCACATATATTACAAGTCATAATAATGCAAGATCTTTGATTAGAAAGCTAGAACGAGATGAATTACTAGAGGAAATACTAAAAGCATACTTAAAGTGTGATGAGTAAGATAAAGTAGGATGGATAGCTTAATAATTATTTGTTGCTATCCATCCTCTTTATTAAGTTTTGACAGTTGTTGAAGATTAGGAAGTGTAGGCTTTGGAAAAAGTAATATTAGGTGATAGTAAAATTGAAGTATCAAGATTGTGTTTTGGTTCATTAACTATGACACCTTTTCAGGCTAATTTAACTATAAAAGAAGGAGCATATTTAATAAAATATGCTTATGAAAAGGGAATAAATTTTCTAGATACTGCTGAAATATATGAAAATTATGCTTATATAAAAGAAGCGTTTAAGGAGATAAAAAGAGAAAACTATATTATCGCAACTAAGACTTATGCTTATACTCAAGAGATGGCTAAAGAAAGTCTTGAGAAAGCACTTAAAGAATTAGAGACAGATTATATTGATATATTTATGCTTCACGAACAAGAGAGTGTACATACAATTAGAGGTCATTATGATGCTATTGAATACTTTCTTAAGGCGAAAGAACAAGGAAAAATTAGAGCAATAGGCATTTCCACCCATAGAGTAGCGGGAGCTAAAGGTATAAAAGATTATCCTGAACTTGAAATTATTCATCCAATCGTAAACAAAAATGGAATAGGAATACATGATGGAACTATTGAGGATATGTTATCTGAGCTTAGCAATTTAAAGTTTATTGGTAAAGGAATTTATGCTATGAAACCATTGGGTGGAGGACATTTAATAAAAGATGCGGAGAATGCATTTAATTTTGTAAAAGAAATCCCGTTCATTGACTCAATTGCTATTGGAATGCAGTCAACAGATGAAATAGATGCAAATATTGAGTTGTTAGAAAAAGGTTATATTTCAGAAGATTTAAAAATAAAAATGAAAAAAAAGAATAGGAAACTTTCTGTTGCAGATTATTGCTTAGGTTGTGGTAAATGTGAAAAGAGATGCCAACAAGATGGAATAAAAGTTATAGACGGCATGGCAGTTCCAAATGAAAATTGTATACTCTGTGGATATTGTGCAACAGTTTGTCCTGATTTTTGCATTAAGGTAATTTAAATAGGAGATATTTATGGAGAGAATTTTAGGTTTAGATATTGGCGATAAATATATTGGTGTTGCGGTTAGCGATTTATTACAGCTAACTGCTCAAAGTGTGAAGACTATAAAAAGAGAAAGCAAAGAAAAAGATTTTAAAGAAATAGAGAATTTAATTAAAGAATATGATATAAAAAAGATAGTGGTCGGATTACCAAAGAATATGAATGGAACATTAGGACCACAAAGTGAAAAAGTAATTAAATTTGCAGAGAAAATAAAAAATAAATTTAATATAGAAATAATATATATAGATGAAAGATTGACCACAATTTCTGCTGAGAGGATTTTAATCGAAAGTGATGTTAGGCGTGAGAATAGAAAAAAAGTAATCGATAAGATTGCTGCATCTTATATATTACAAATGTATCTTGATGGAAAGGATGTGTAAAATATGAGCGAAAGACATTTATTCTATGACGAATTGGGAAATGAAGTAGAATTTATAGTTAAAGCAAAATTCTCATTAGATGATACTGATTATGTTGCAATGTTACCTGCTGATGACATTGAATCAGCTACGTATATCCTAAGAGTTGAATTAGATGATAATGGGGATGAAATATTAGTTGGTATAGATGATGATGAACTTAAAGAAGCAGAAGAAGCTTATGAAGAGTTGTTAAAGGAGCATTTACAGTAAATAAACTATATAATGAACGGGTGTGATTTTGTGGATTTAAATCATTATAAAGGTATATTACAAAAAGAAGGGTATAAACTAACTAATCAAAGGAGAGATATTCTTAAGGTAATATTAGATAATAAGAATGAGCATTTAAGCTGTGAAGATGTTTTTGGAATTGTTTCTAAAATAAACCCAGAAATAGGAATAGCGACCGTGTATAGAACTCTACAGCTTTTTGAGAAACTAAATATAGTATATAAAATAAATTTTGATGATGGTTTAAGTAGATATGAATTAAATATCGGTTCTGAAAATCATCACCATCATCACTTAATATGCTTAAAGTGCGGAAGGGTAATCGAAGTAAAATTAGACTTGTTGGAGTCATTAGAAGAAGAAATTGAAAACGAAGGAAACTTTAAAGTCGTAGACCATAATGTGAAATTCTATGGTTATTGTAGAAATTGCGCAACAGAAATGGATAAGAAATCGGAGGATTGATAGAGTGGCAAAACAAAGCAAATTGAAAATAATACCACTTGGCGGAATGGGTGAAGTTGGGAAAAATATAACTGTCGTTGAATATAAAGACGATATTATAATAATAGATTGTGGTATGACTTTTCCTGAAGATGAAATGTTGGGCGTAGATATAGTAATTCCTGACATAACTTATCTTATGAAAAATAAGGCAAAAATAAAAGGTTTATTATTAACGCACGGGCATGAGGATCATATAGGAGCTATTCCATATGTGCTAAAGAAATTAAGTATACCAATTTATGGTACTAGATTGACCCTGGGGCTTCTTCAAACAAAGTTAAAGGAACACAATTTATCTGATGTGGAACTAAATGAAGTAACATATGGGAAAAATATAAAATTAGGACAAATTGAAGTTGAATTTATAAGAACTACTCATAGCATACCTGATAGTGCAGCAATAGCCCTTCATACACCATTAGGTACTATTGTTCATACTGGTGACTTTAAAATTGACTTTACACCGATTTCTGGAGATATGATAGATTTAAATAGATTTGCAGAATTAGGTTCAAAAGGTGTTTTAGCTCTTATGGCAGATAGTACAAATGTAGTTAGACCGGGTTATTCAATGAGTGAAAGCACTGTAGGTGAAACATTTAAGGATTTATTCTCAAGGGCTAAAAGTAGAATAATAATTGCTACATTTGCTTCAAATGTACACAGAATTCAACAAATTATAAATGCAGCTGAACTTCATAATAGGAAAGTAGTTTTATCAGGTAGGTCAATGGTAAATACTACTACTGTTGCTCATGAGCTGGGATATTTAAGAGTTAATGAAGGTACCTTGATTGACATTAATGATATGAACAAGTACCCTGGGAATGAGTTGGTTATAATTACAACTGGATCTCAAGGAGAGACTATGTCAGCTTTAACAAGAATTGCTTATTCAGAGCATCGTAAAATAGAATTGTACCCAGATGATTTAGTAATTATTTCCGCTACACCAATACCAGGAAATGAAAAATCTGTATTTAGTATAATTAATAAGATTATAGAAAAAGGTACACAGGTTGTTTATGAATCTCTTGCTGAAGTGCATGTATCCGGTCACGCTTATCAAGAAGAACTTAAAGTTATTCAAGCCTTAGTAAAGCCGAAGTACTTTATTCCTGTTCACGGAGAGCATAGACATTTAAAAGCTCATGCAGAAATAAGCGAAGCAATGGGCACACCTAAAGAAAATATATTTGTATTGGAAAATGGTCAATCTTTGGAATTTACTAGGGACGGTGCTAGCCTAGGACCTAGTGTTCAGGCTGGAAACATACTTGTAGATGGATTGGGTGTAGGAGATGTAGGAAATATTGTGTTAAGAGATAGAAAACACTTATCTGAAGATGGTCTTATAGTTGTTGTTGTTACTATGAGCAAACAGGATGGAACTGTGGTTTCAGGACCTGATATAGTCTCAAGAGGCTTCGTATATGTTAGGGAATCAGAAGACTTAATGGAAGAAGCAAGAAGTATTGTTAGAGCAGCCCTTCAAGAATGTGAAAAGAAGAAGATAACAGATTGGGCGACATTAAAATCAAATGTAAGAGATGCTCTTAGAACATATTTATATGATAAGATAAAGAGAAATCCTATGATACTACCTATTATAATGGAAGTATAAAATAATCCCTAGAATTATCTAGGGATTTACTTTTGAATAATAGAGAATAATGGTATAATTAATAGTGAATAATTATAGATATAACTATTCATTGATTCCTGGAGGTTATTATGAATATTAGATATCTTACTAAAGCTAGTTTAATAGCAGCGATATATATAATTCTTATTCTACTGCAGACTTTACCGTTCCCGCTTGCTAGTCTTACATTTGGGCCTATTCAGCTTAGATTAGCAGAAGGTTTAACAATATTACCTTTAGTTGAATCTGCAGCAATTCCAGGCTTATTTGTAGGGTGTTTAATATCAAATATTATTATTGCAGCGTATTCAGGCTTTGGTTTAATTGACATACTTGGAGGGAGTCTTGTTACTCTAATTGCTGCATTTTTTACTTCTAAGATGAAGAATAGATATACAGCTATGATACCTCCAGTTTTACTTAATGGGCTCATTGTATCAATTTGGGTTTCCTATTTTACAAACATTCCATATCTATATACAGCACTAGGAATTGCAGGTGGAGAATTAGCTTCAGTAGCCATATTTGGAAGCGTAATTTTATATGTTTACCAAAAATCAACTAATTTAAAAGAGTGGTAATAGTCCTGGAAATAGGTGGAAACACCTATTAATTTTCTGTCAAAAATAATACAGACAAAGGATGATGTAATTTGACAAATATCAATGAAGAATATATAGAAGATTATATAAGAAGTATAATACCTTCAAATAAAGAATATTTGGTGGAGATTGAAAAATATGCACATGAAAATCATGTGCCTATAATAGAACCAGAAGTAGCTCAACTAATTAAAGTTTTGTTAAAGAAAAATAAACCTAAGAAAATATTAGAGGTTGGAACAGCAATAGGTTATTCAGCTCTTATTATGGCTGAATCTACCAGTGAGGATACTATAATCACCACAATTGAAAGAAATGAAGAAATGATAAGTTTAGCAAATGAAAATATTAAAAAGACACCTTTTAAAGATAGAATAAATATTATTCTAGGTGATGCTCAAGATATTCTTCCACAGTTAAGTGATACCTATGACTTCATATTTTTAGATGGAGCTAAGGGACAGTATCTTGAGTTTTTTAAGTACTGTAGTAAGTATTTAAATCCTGGTGGTATAATTATGTCTGATAATGTTCTGTTTAAAGGCATGGTTGCTTCTGATGAACTAGTTATAAGAAGAAAAAAAACTATAGTAAAAAGATTAAGAGAGTTTCTAGAATATATAAATAATATTGAAGGGTTCGTGTCCTGCGTTATTCCTATAGGGGATGGGGTAGCTTTAACATATAAGGAGGACTAATGATGAAAAAAGTAGAATTACTAGCTCCGGCTGGAGACTTAGAAAAATTAAAAATGGCAATTATTTATGGTGCAGATGCCGTTTATTTAGGTGGGGAGGCTTTTGGCCTTAGAAAAGCTTCAAAAAATTTCACCCTAGATCAAATAAAAGAAGGTGTTGATTTTGCTCATGAAAGAGGGAGAAAGGTTTATGTAACATTAAATATTGTTCCTCATAATAAAGATTTAGTTGGTTTGGAGGAATATGTAACTTCACTTTATAATATAAACGTAGATGCTGTAATAGTATCTGATCCTGGTATGTTCACTATTATTAAGAGAACAGTACCTGATATGGAGATTCATATAAGTACTCAAGCAAGTGTTACTAATTATGAAACTATAATGTTTTGGTATAATCTAGGAGCTCGAAGAATAGTGCTTGCTAGAGAACTTTCTTTTGATGAAATAAGAGAAATTACATCAAAAATTCCAGAAGATTTAGATATAGAAGCTTTTGTACATGGAGCAATGTGTATGTCATATTCAGGAAGATGTTTAATAAGCAACTATATGACAGGAAGAGATGCTAATATGGGAGATTGTGCTCAACCATGTAGATATAAATATGCAGTAGTAGAAGAAAAAAGACCTGGTGAATACTTCCCTGTTGTTGAGCATGAAGAAGGAACATTCATATTTAATTCAAAAGATTTATGCATGATTGAACATATACCTGAATTAATTGAATCTGGTATCTATAGTTTCAAAATTGAGGGTAGGGTTAAATCTTCATATTATGTAGCAACTGTTATTAGATCTTATAGAATGGCTATTGATGCTTATTTTAAGGATCCAGACAACTATCAATATAATAATCAATGGCTTGAAGAAATTAAAAAGGTAAGTTATAGAGATTTTACAACTGGTTTTTACTTTGGAAAACCTACGAGTGAAGCACAAGTATATACAACTAGCTCCTATATTAGAGGATACGATTTTGTGGGAATGGTTTTAGATTATGATAAAGAAACAAAAATTGCTACAATTGAACAGAGAAATAGAATATTTATAGGAGATGAAGTAGAAATCTTTGGACCAGGTAAAGATTATTTTACTCAAAAAATCGAAAAAATGTGGGATGAAGAAGGAAATGAAATAGAAGTTGCTCCACACCCTCAGCAAATTATAAAAATGAATGTTGATCAAGAGGTTGAAAAATTTTATCTAATAAGAAAATGGAGGGAGCAACAATAATGATAAAAAGACCACTATTAATCGGCATTGCAGGAGGAACTGGCTCCGGTAAGTCAACTGTAACAAAAGAAATTTTTAAAGCAATAGGTGAAGGCAATATTACAATTATTGAGCAGGATTCATATTATAAGGATCAAAGTCATTTATCTTTTGAGGAAAGAATTAATACAAATTATGATCATCCAGATGCATTTGACAATAAATTATTGATAGAACATTTATCTGATTTACTAGAAGGAAAATCAATAAACAAACCAATATATGATTTTGAGAATCATAACAGAAAAAAGGAAACTATTAAAGTAGAACCTAATGATATCATTATATTAGAAGGAATTTTGATTCTTTATGAAAAGGAGATAAGAGATTTACTTGATATAAAAATATTTGTAGATACTGACTCTGATGTTAGAATTATAAGAAGAATATTAAGAGATATGAAGGATAGAGGAAGAACACTAGATTCTGTAATTGTTCAATATATGTCTACTGTAAGACCTGCACACTTGCAATTTGTCGAGCCTACAAAGAGATATGCGGACCTGATAATACCTGAAGGTGGGTATAATAAAGTTGCTATAGACATAATAGTTGCTAGAATAAATGAAATTATAAATAATCATAGTTAAATAATAGATAAATTATTTTATAAAATTTTTGGAGAAGTTTTAAGGAAATTTCTTCCGATATTTATAGAATGAAATAACCCCCTATTGCCAATAATATTACAATAGGGGGTTATATTATGTTTAGTAAAAGAAGATTAATATTATTTGGCTCTATTACCTTTATCTTGTTTTTCTTGCTTGGAATAAGACTCTATTATATTCAAATAATTAAACATCCTACTTATAGCGAAATGGCTCTTAGACAAAGAAGTAGAGAAATATCATTAAATCCTAAAAGAGGAACTATATACGATAGAAACTTAAATCCAATAACAAACTCCGAATTAGTAAATTTATTGATTATTCCAAAAGATATTATCAAAAATGATAATGAATTAAATAGAATAGTTCTTAGCCATACAGTATTAACAAATAAAGAGTATTACGAGTTATTAAACTCTTCTACTAATTTGTTGAAGATTCCTTTAAGGGAAAAATTCAATATCGATAAATATAAAAATAATATTTTTTTTGCTGAAATGGTTGAAAGATATAATAATAAAAGCCTCCTTTCACATGTTATAGGATATATAAACAAATCAGAAAATATAGGTGAAGCTGGTATAGAAAAGGTATATGATGAATTTTTAAGGTCTAGCAATGAAAAATCTTTAGTAATTGAATATGATAAGAACAGAAAAATAGTTTTAAATGGTTCTGAATACGTAAATGAAATAAGTGATCCAAACAATCCAACTGGAGTTAAGCTAACAATTGATCTTAAGATACAAGAAATTGTTGAAGATATAATGGATAAGGAGAAAACAAGAGGTGCAGTAATAGTAGCAGATGTAGAGAATGGTAATATTTTAGCCATGGCTTCTAGGCCGAATTTTGACCAAGATGAAATAGAGAAGTATTTAGATGATGATAAGATGGCATTATATAATAAGGCTATCCAAGTGGGATATCCACCGGGTTCAATCTTTAAAATTGTTGTATTGATAGCTGCACTAGAAGATGGACTAGATGTTGAGGAAGAATTTTATTGTCCAGGTTATGAAGAAATAAATAATATTAGAATTAAATGCACAGGTATTCATGGAAATATAGATCTAGAGGAAGCATTTTCATTATCTTGCAATAGTGCTTTTATACAAATAGGTAAGAAAGTTGGAGCTGAAAAAATTATAGAACTTGCTAAAAGGTTAAACTTTGGAGAAAAAATAAAAACTGGTTTACTTGAAGAAAATGCAGGAAGATTGCCTGAAGGAGATAATATAAAGGGGCCAGCGATAGGCAATATATCTATTGGTCAAGGCATGATAGAAGCGACACCACTGCAGATTACTAACTTGCTCATGATTATTGCGAATAGAGGTATACAGAAGCACTTGACAATAGTTGATTCTATTACTAACAATAAAGGACAAAGTATTAAAGAATTTATAAAAGAGCCAAACAAAAATGTTATTTCCTCAAGTGTTGCAGATATAGTCTATGATTATTTAATTACAGTAGTTAAAGAAGGCACAGGAAGAAACATTGATGTTAAAGATATTGGAGGTGCAGGAGGTAAAACAGGCTCAGCTGAAGCTGTGTTATATAATGATGTCACTATACATGGATGGTTTTCGGGATTCTTTCCAGAGAATAATCCAAAATACGTAATTACTGTATTTGCAGAGGAAGGACATTCTGGATCAAAATCTGCCGCACCAGTATTTGAAAAAATATCAAAGGAAATATGTAACATTTATCCTTTGTACTAGCACCAAAAACACCCTCGTAACATATAATTAATCAATCGGGGGTGTATTTTTATGGAAAAGTTAGTTTTATTGGTATTAAATGTATTGTTAAAGCCATTTGTAATTCTCTGTGGTTATATGATAAACTCGAACTCTTTTCCAAAACCTTTAACTAAGGAAGAAGAACTTGAATATCTTAATCGGTATCAACAAGGTGATGAAGAGGCCAAGAGAATTCTAATTGAAAGGAATCTAAGATTAGTTGCTCATATAGTAAAAAAATACAATAATACTGGCAAAGATTTAGATGATCTAATCTCTATAGGTACAATAGGTCTTATAAAAGCAATAAGTACATTCGATCCTACAAAAGGTACTAGACTAGCAACCTATGCTGCAAGATGTATAGAAAATGAAATATTAATGACTATTAGAGCATCAAAAAAGTTAAGGGTTGAACTCTCTCTACATGAACCAATTGGGGTTGATAAAGAAGGTAATGAAATTAATTTGCTAGATATATTAGGTTCTGACGTTGACCACGTTATTGATGAAGTTGATTTAAGAATTCAAACAAAAAAATTATATAGAGCTATTAATGATGTTTTAAAAGATAGGGAAAAAGTGATAATAGAGCTAAGATATGGACTAGTTGATGGTGGATGTAAAACACAAAGAGAAATAGCTGCTATGTTAGGAATATCAAGATCATATGTTTCTAGAATTGAAACCAGAGCAATAGAAAAATTGCATAAAGAAATGAATAAATCATAACCACCCGTAAAACGGGTGGTTTGCTCTAGCCCTATAAGGGCATGATGCTT
>JAKELU010000028.1 GCA_022760735.1 Firmicutes bacterium FC7 | reverse complement strand
AAAGGGGGTTTGTTTTTCTGTTCACCGCTAAAAGCTCTTTAGAACCACCCGCTTAGCGGTTGGTATTCATAAACAATAAAAAGAGACTAAGTTTAAAACTTAGTCTCTAATGATAAAAAGCTATTTTACTCTTCATCATCCTCAAAATCATCATCATAATCATGACAACAACAATCTTCGTCATCACAGTAATCATAATCATCGAAATCATCAAAATCTTCATCGTAATCATCGTACTCGTCAAAATCTTCATCGTCGTCACCATAGATGTCTTCTTCAACATCAGCAAGATCTTCATCAATGAAGTTTACATACTCTTCTAGATCTTCTTGGTCTTCGATTACGTCATTTAAAACATCAGCAAATGCGTCTAGAGTATCTACGATGTTAACTAATACTTTGCCCTCTCTAGTTGAATCATCAATACCAAGACCTTCAACTAAACCTCTAAGATAAGCAACCTTCTGTAATAAGTAATCCATGAAAAACCCTCCTTTGATTTTAAATTATACTCTGGATAAATACTCTCCAGTTCTTGTATCTATCTTAATCTTATCACCTACGTTAACAAACAGTGGTACATTTAGAGTTACACCTGTTTCAACTGTTGCAGGCTTTGTAGCACCAGATGTTGTATCCCCCTTAACTCCAGGTTCAGATTCAACAACTTCAAGTTCTACAAAGTTAGGTGGTTGCACTTCAAATGCATTTCCCTGATAGAATCTAATAGTAGCAATATCATTTTCTCTTATCCATTTAATAGCTTCTTCTACAGCTTCTTTATTTAAAGGCAATTGTTCATAAGTATCAACATCCATGAAATAATATAATTCACCATCATTATAAAGATATTGCATTTCTTTAGTAATAATTTCTGCCTTCTCAAATCTTTCAGTAGGGCTAAAAGTTACTTCTTTAGTACCACCAGACAATACACTTCTAATCTTTGTTCTAACAAAAGCAGCTCCTTTTCCCGGTTTAACATGTTGAAAATCTACTACTTGATATACGTCTCCATCCCACTGGAAAGTAATTCCTTTTCTAAAATCTCCTGCTGAAATCAAAATTTTACCTCCTATCAAAAATGATTATAAAACTCATAGTTAACATATCTCATAAAGTTTTATGTAATTAGATATTTCTATCAGTCCTATTATACCAATATCTAGTATTTACCACAAGCAGAAATTAAAACTAGAAAAAAATAGGTGTTTAAAAATTATTTGATTCTCACTAAATTATTTTCCCCAACTATAAAATTATATATCCATGTTTTTTGCTAGCCATTTATTTAAAAGCATTTTATGTTTTTTTGAGTATTTCTAGATTTGGATCTAAGAATCCAGGCAAATAGATACCATATTTATATATAAATCCATTATCGTACCTTATATCCATTAATTCATAAAAATCAGTGATACCTTCAGTTATAACTATACCCTTTATTACAGGTTTTAAATAACTATTAACTATTATTTTACTGTCTACACCTTTAAGTATTATTATTCCATTAAACTTAAAATCGTTATTAATAATAATATTACCCTCTACAATAAGTACACCTGCTATATTCATATTATCTTCAACAACTAGCTCAACGAAATCATTATTTTGATTTGTAATAATCAAAATAATATCTTTAGAAAAAATCTCAATGGTTTCTACCTCATTTCTAATTTTTGTAACCCTATTTTGACCTTTCTCATTAATTAGTTTAATAGTCTCATGATCATAAGATTTTATTGCTTTAATGTCTTCTGGCAAATTATCTAAAACAATATTCTTCCCAAGAGATTCATAGAAATTATCTAATTTTTCACATATATCTGAGTCCAATTCATATGAAAGTAAAGGATTACCTTTTTCAAATATTTCACTTACAATAGTGCCACGCGCAAATACATTACTAATAAACCCGTTATATTCAGATTTTGATGTTAATTCAATATATTTTCTTCCGCTATAAGAAATGAATTTACCTTTTACTAAGGTATCTAAATCTTTTTGATCAATATTAGATTCAAAATTAACATTAAAATTAACTGCTTTTCCGTCTAATTGATTTCTAAAATGTTTATGTATATTGGGAACTAATAAATCATTAAAATAATATTCATCATGAAATAACCTTAAAATTTTAGCTTCTGATAGTAATTCGGCCTGAATCTTATCCTTATAAGCCGCTTCAATCATACTTTGAGAGTTAATTAAATTAATAATAAAATGCACAATTAGGATTGATATAGCCAATATTAGTAAAACAAATACAGTAATAAATCCATCTTTTTTCATTTAATCACCTAAAAGTCTAATTTATTAAATAAATAAATTGCTGATTTATAGGTTTTAGAATTATTATCTGTTCCTAAAGTTACTGATAATTCAAGTAATTTGCTATCAAAGTTTAGCTTCGATTCTTTAATTGATAGAACTTTGTCATATATTCCGTTATAACCTCTTAGTTGAGTTGCAGTGGGATATTTACTGTTATTAGTGTTATAGGCTATTCTCTCAAGAGTATTTCCTTTAAGATGATATGTAAAAAATACATATCTATAATCATGACCATTCGCAGCATAGTTCTCCCCTCTATCAATCATAGCTAAAAATCCAACATTATTAGGGTACTTAGTATTAAGTTCCTTTATTTTATCTGCCCTAATAATTAAATCAGAATTTCTAACCTCGTAACCAATATAATCAACTATATACTTTCCATATAAGTATACTTCATCCCTTTCATCTGCATAAACCATGGCTTTCGAATTAATTTCATATAATGAAAATATAATTAAGAATATCATAGAAGATATACCTATAACTAGGATGAATTCAATTAAACTAAATCCTCTTCTATTTAGGAATAGCTGCCTTAAATTCAACATAAGCATCATTCCCTTGTTTAAATTGAATAACCTTAACTACAACTTCAATTAGACCATTACTACTATAGGTTTTGGTAATAATTACAGAATATTCTTGGTTATCAAATTTATCACTAATAAAATTAGCCTCACCTGTCTCTTCTAATTGGTATTTGAGTTCTAAAATATATGGATCATTTACTTTTAAGTTTTCTATTACCATTTGTCCTATATAGTTTAACTCATTTCTATCGTCTATATTAGTAAACGCGTTTAAGCAAAAAGATATAACTGAAAAAGAAAGAACTGATATTATACCTATTAATGCAATCCCCATCATTACCTCGATTAAGCTAAATCCTCTATACTTCACTAAAGCCTCCTTTTTACTCTTTAATCGTCACCTTCCCAACTACTGGCGTTACAACAACTTCATAAATTTTATTTTTATTATTTTTTATTTTAATTGTACCACTACTTCTAGGAACCCCTGTCCTATAAAAAGAAATCTCAGGCGTATTAGTATCGATAAGTTTTAAGCCTTCATCAAAATATTTCTTCTTAACAATATTCCCATCAACTAAAATATAATATGCGTTTCTTTCATAATCAAATTGAACGTAATAAATTTTCCCTTTTACAATAGCTTGATTTCTTGCATATAGAATATCTTTTCTTAGTTCTCTAATCTGCTGGTACTCCTTAAATTTTCTTATAAAACCTAGACTAGGTACAGCAAATGACAAAATAATTGAAAAAAGGGTTAATACAATGATTAATTCTACTAATGTATAACCCTTAAATCTGTCCATCTATTTCAACGACTCCGTAGTCGTATAGAGCATATAAGCTATCTCTGCTCTAGTTATTCTATTGTTCACGTTGTCAAAACTACTAGAACGGGTCTTTTTATCATGAAGCATTTTAATAGCAACATCAGACCACTTAAATTTATTCGTACCTAGTACTCTATTCATAATTATTTCAACTTCTTTATATGAAATAGGAGCGTTTGGCTTGAAAGTACCATCATCATATCCCTTAATATAGTTGCTACTTACAGCATAGTTTATAATATTGTTATAATTTCCAAAGGTGTTATAATCTTTAAAATTTGTTGTACTTGATGTATACATAGATAGATTCCAGTTAAATACTCTGCTTAATAAAGTTAAGAATTCAGCTCTGGATATAGTTTTCTCAGGTTTAAAAGTCATATCATTATAACCATAGATAATATACCTTCTAACATAAGTGTTTATTTCATCTTTTGCCCAATGCTCTCTTATATCTGAAAATACTATTAAATCCTTATCAACAAAAACGCTATAAATACTTCCTGAAGAATCCATACTAGAAGGACTTACATAAGCATGAATATAACCATTTTCTATAATTGATGGAATATATAGCCACCTATTATTTACTAATTTATAGATACCACCCTTTAATCTATCCCCATAATATTCAAAGCTTAGTTTTATTAGTTTTTTTTCATTTAAATTTCCTGAAGTATTTAATATACTTACCTTGTAGCTGTCAGACGCTTTTATTAAAGAGCTTCTATTTTGATTTCCAACATCATATGTGGTATTTATACAAAGCAACACATCATGATAGTATGTCCCAGGCTCAATTGCAACAGTAAATCTATTATCAAGACTATTTAGGCTACCGCCTGATATCGGTATGCTTGAAGAATTACGCTTATTTACTCCTGCTTGTTGTGCAAAACTATGATAAGTAGAGTTATAGCCTTCGGAATAACCATCATAAAACCCAGATATAAATTCCTCCCTATAATTCGGAGATTGGTATGTTAGTCCGTATTCTAAAATTATATATTTATTATCAGGAATACTTCTTCTCCAATCATTTGGCAGTTTAACCATAAAATCATTAGTAGCTTTTAATTCTCCTTCTTTAAATCCCACAGCACGTCCGTTATCAAATGCATCTTCTTCATCTCTAAGAACATCGTTGAAATTTGCTTCTCTAAACCCCTCATTATACGCTAGTTCATAAGCTCTTATAAAACCAGATAAGAATCCTTTCTTATACTCCTCAGTATCATTATTCAAGAAATATTCAGATATAATTACTCTATCTGCAGGTAGATTTCTAGTAAAGTCAATTTCTTTACCTTCATAATAATCTTTTATACCAGCACTTTTTCCTAGTAATTCTCCTAATTTTTCTCCATCTTCTATACCTTGCTCAAGGGTGATTTTAGCTGGTTCAAACATAGCTTGTTCATATGATTTAATATAAGAATCTCTAAATGAATCCTTGAAGGTCTCTATAAACTCATCCCTATAGTCCGAATCCTGAAGGTTTAAATTAAACATTCTTCTTATTTCTCTATCACTTGGTAAAGATTTTTCCCAATTTGAATCTTTCCCATTTTGATAATCTCTAGCTCCATATATATTGCCTAGAAACTCACCTAAAACTTTAGCATAGTCAACGTTTATATTTCCTTTAATTCCATCCCTGAATCCGTCATAAAAACCATCTTTAATTAAGTCAGGATCATAATCTTTACCAAGCTCTTTAATTAAATCATCATAATCATCTGATATATAAAATTTTTGATACAGTTTATCAATATCTACATTATTTCCTTTATTTTCTTTGCCATATTCATACCCTGCATAATATCCAGCCTTATAACTTGGATTATCCTTTGATGCAAATGAGAAGTTAAAGCTGGTTACAACAAACAGTGTAAGGATTAAAATAAATATTTTACTTGGTTTTTTATACATCCTTCTTATCATAGCCTCCTACCTCCTTACCAAAACTAAAACCTTACCTACAGGCAAAATGTCACCAGAGGTTAAGCTATTATTTTGAATAATTTCATTTTTATACTTTATGGTACCATATACCTTCCTAGAAATACTTGATACAGTATCCCCAGGTTGTACAACATAAAAATCATTTAAAGGTTTTTTGTTTGCTTCACCGTCTTCATTTACAGGATACAACGCCTCAAGTTTGTTTATTAGCATTACACCTATATCATCTCTATTAAATGGTAATTCATAATATAAATGAGTCAACTTTAAAGGATATAAGCTTAGGTCATGTGGCATATCCGCTTCTATATTCGACCATCCAACCCATGATATACCATTTGATACTATAACATCTATATCTTCTCCTGTTTGTGTTCTTAATCTAATTCCCATAGTTCCTGGTAAATATCCGTAAGAATATACCCACATACTAATTTTATCAGGAGGATATTTCAATTCTATATCCTTTGAGCTTAGATCAATATATGCTCTATTTTCATCCTCTAAAGCTAATATGTTGTATTCAAACCTTAAAGAATACTTCCCCGATTTTCTAGTAGTAGAAGGAGATACATCTCCTTTGATTAAATCATTAGAAGGAATAAAGTAATAGTCTTTTGTCTCAAAATCATGAAGCAAATATACCTTAGTATAGTTACTATCATCTATTTCTGAAGATGCAACTTTACTTTCATTTTTGGTATCTTCATCAATATATCCTTCGTATTCATCAAACATGGAGCCCTCAGACGAGCCTTCAGCTATATTAACATTTATGAAATTGCCATCCGTCTCAACAATCCCTTCTAAGCTATATATCTTTAAAGAGATGTTACCAATTAATTCTTCTCCAGCCTTGTCCATGGTTAATGAATCAATTAAAATTCGTCTAGGACTAGAATCTAATGATTTTACAATACTAGATATTCCATCATAATCACCACTTATAGGTATAGAGATGCCCATATGTTGAATATTCATATCTTTAATCTTTTCAGTTGCAGGTCTGTTAAAACTGAGATCAGTAATAGCAATATCTTTATCACTTAATAAATCGTTTAAAAAGTATATAATCTGTGATTGATCTAAAGTTGAAAAAAAATTAGTAATGGTTTCATTTTTTTCTCTAAGCAAATTTTCATATTCTTTCTTAATTAAATTTTCTCGTTTTAAAGTAGCATTAATCTCATTAAGTCTTAAATCAAGTTCAATTCTTTCTGACTCAAGTTTACTAAGCTTTTCAGCTTGTGGTGTGAGAATAAATCTATTTGATGCCCAGAAAACAAGAATAATTACTAGAATTGATATCAAGTACTTCTCTTTTGTTGTTAAAGGTCTAAATTTATTTTTATTTTTCTTGAATATTTTCTGGTCCATCTTCATTCACGTCCTTTAATGTAAAATTAATTACAAATCCAAAATCTTTTCCAGAATTAGTTATACTAGAAACAAAAACATTATCAGTATCCTCAATAAGTTGAAGCCCCTTTGCAAATTCAGCAATTGAATAAGTATCCTTAGCACTTCCAGTTAGTTGGATATCACCCTCATAGGCACTAAAACTTTTTAAAAATAAGTCATCTGGCATTTTACTTCTAATATTTATTAACAATTTATCACCTATCACATCTTTTGCTTTTATGGACTTGTCCAGTTCAATGATACTATTGACTTCTTCTTTAAAAATATTTACTTTATCCTCTAATTCTTTTATTTTATCGACCCTTTGAAGGATTTTGCTATCTTCTGCTACTTCTCTTTTTTGATCTACTAATTTAGACAGTTCATTTATCTTTAACTGATTATTTATAGCAGAAAATATAGTAATTACAACGACTATGAAAAGCATAAAATATAAAATATAAATTTTCTCGAATTTAAACTCTTTTTTTTCAATATAGGAATCAAAAAAGTTTAGGTCTTTCATTATTTCACCTCACTAACTCTGATTAAACCACCAATTGCAATTGCAAATTTTGATAAATCTCCAGCAAATTTCACTTTATTTAGGGTGTTAAGTCTAATGCATGGTTTATCAAAGTATGAGGAAAACAACTCCTCAGTTCCATTTATCGCTGACATATCACCATGAATGATAACTAAATCTAATTCGTTGTCTACTTCTTTTGCTTTAAAATACCTTAATATCATTTCAATCTGGTATAATAAATATCTATACTTTTCCTTTATTGCTTCGACAATAATGAATTCTTCAGAGGATGAATCATAATCATAATTTATGCTCTTTAGATTAAATAGTCTATCTAAGATTTCATTCTCATTTAAATTATCAAGCTTTTCCATTAAATTGAGCATAATATTATTCTTATCAACATCTATAATTCGAGAAACCTCAATTTTCCCTTTCTTTGATATGTTCAGACTTGTACTATTATATCCTAAATTTATACAAGCAACTGTACTTTCATAAACATAAATGTTATTAATTAACTCGCTAAAGTTAATAAGTTTACTTATAGCGTTTCCAGCATAATCTAACACAATTGGTTTTAGCCCAACATTTTTAAATAATTTAAAATGGCCTTCAACCAAATCAACCGGAACACCAATAAGTAGTAAATTAATTTTTTCTGTTCCCTCATCTTGTACAACTCCTGTTACTAGGTGCTTTACAATATATTCTTCGGGATTAACCGGCATATAATCTTCTAGCTGATATTTTAATATTGCTTCTATCTGGCTTCCATCCACCTTAGGAATACTAACTTCCCTCATAATAATTCTAGAAGAATTTATAACTCCATAGGCATTACTTTTAGCAATCTTCTTACTTGGTATACCATTTTTTAATAAATATGTTAAATGGTCCATGTCATGAATATGCCCATCAATGTATAAATCCTTAGGTAATTCTATAGAATAGCTATTATTTACCACTATCCCTTTTTTAGAATATCTACCTTCTACAACCTTTATTTGATTTGAATCAAAATCAATTGATAAAATATTTTTATTTAACATATGTTCAAAGTATCCCCCTTTGACATTTCATATGACATAAACCATCATATTTTCAAAGAATTAATTATAATAATAGTAGTTTGAAATACCAATCCAATATAGATTGTCCCCATAATACTGTAATAAAAAAAGATAATACTATAAATGGTCCAAAAGGAATAGGATCTTTACGCGTTTTAATCTTTGTAAGAAGTAAAAATAAAGATAAAATTGCACCTATTATAAAAGATAAAAAAATATTTAAAAATATATGCTTAAATCCTAAAACGAAACCTAATGCAGCAATTAAAGTAACATCTCCTCCGCCCATGCCACCTTTTGACAAAATAACTATAGCTAAGAATAATCCACCTGCCAGTATAAGACCGCCTAAGCTGTTAATCAACTGAGGAGATATGTCAAAATAAAAAAAATTAAAAGCTTTATAAAATACCGAGATAACTAAAATAATAACGACTAATCTATCAGGAATAATCATCTCTTTTAAATCAATAAATGTAATAACTATAAGTACAGAAGATAAAAAAGAAAAATAAAAAAAATCTAAACTTAATCGAAAATTAAAATACATAATCACATATAATAAAGCATTTAGAACTTCTACAGATGGATATTGTAGGGAAACCCTTTCCCCACAATATCTGCATCTGCCTCTAAGTATCAAATATGAAATTACAGGTATATTATCGTACCACTTTAGTTTAGTAGTGCACTTAGGACAGTGAGAGCCTGGCCATGCAATACTTTCGCTTCTTGGTATACGATAAATACATACGTTCAAGAAGGACCCTATGATTAGGCCATATATTAAGATGAATAGTATGATCATGGGTTACCTCCAGAATTTTAGTTAAATATTTCTAATCACTTCTATTTTAAATTTTAGACTCTACTTAATTTTATTTCCACCCATTAATAGTTTGTAAATCATCATAATTTTTATTTTCTATTTTATCATGTTCTCCAAAAGTATTAGCTTCAATTGAAACAATACATCTAAAAGGCTTAGATGATGAAATTCCATATTCTACACCATCAGTTTTTGGAATCTCTGCTAAATAATTATTTTCTTTTAAATTGTTTAAACTCGGTGAATCACCTAATTTCCCATCAGTTTCAGCAATCGTTATTGCACTATCTACAGTTCTCATGTTAGCTTCTATTGCTCTTTTTGATGCATTATCCCTAGCACCACCAAACCTTGGCACAGCAATAGCGGCCAAAACTCCCAATATAGCTACAACAACTACTAATTCAATAAGTGTAAATCCTTTCTTATTCCTTTTTTTACTTAACATTTTTAACATTTTCCTTCCCCCTAATTTTTAATTTTATTGCATTATATATAAAAAAATATTAATGCCTTAATTAGAATAATTATATGGTATTTACCATGTCAAACATAGGCATATACATCGCAATGACTATGAAACCTATAACAAGAGCCATTCCAATTAACATAAGTGGTTCCAGTAAAGTAGTTAATCTTTGTAGACTTGCCTCTACTTCTTCATCATAGAAATCTGCTGTCTTATAAAGAATTTCATCTAAGGAACCAGATTCTTCACCTATTTTTATCATAGAATCAACCATAGGTGGGAATATTCCTACATTCTTCACTGTTCTAGAAAGCGGTATCCCCTTTCTTATGTTTTCAATTCCAGTAATTAATTTTTCCTGAACTACAACATTATTAACAACCCTAGACACTACTTCAATAGAGTGAATTAATGGTATACCAGAAGATAGTAGAGTTGATAATGTCCTTGTAAATCTAGACGTTATTATCTTTTTATTTGTAGAACTTACTAATGGTATTTTAAGCTTTAAGCTATCAAATAAAAATCTTCCTTCATCAGTTTTCTTAAAAAGATTAAGTCCTAGAACTATACCAAGTATTCCTATAAGATAAAAATACCAATATGTTTGTAATGAGTCACTTAGCCCTATAAGTATTCTCGTTGGAGCTGGAAGCTGTGAGCCAGTACTTTGAAACATGCCTATAAACGTAGGCATTACAAAAACTAGCATAAATATAACAACAAACACTGAAACAAATGCCAAAGCTAATGGATAAATCATTGAGGATTTGATTTTATTCTCAATTTTATTTTCTTTTTCAAAATGATCTGACATTCTTTCCATAATAGTATCTAGACTACCACTTACTTCACCAGCTTCAACCATACTAATGAGAATTGAAGGTAGGACATTACTATGCTTTTTCATTGCACTAGACAAAGTCATTCCTTTTTGTACATCTTCATATAGCTGAGATATGATTTTCTTTAATGTTCGATTTTGTGTTTGTGTTATTAAAATATCTAAACATTTTACAATCCCCAAACCAGAATCAATCATTGTGTAAAACTGTCTACAGAATACTGCTAGATCCTTCTTTTTAATCTTCGGCAAAAATAATTCAACATTTGCCTCAGTTTCAATATCTCTCTCAACAGATATTGGGAAACTTTTATTTCCCTTAATCATTGAAATAACATCTGATTCACTGTTAGCATCAAAGGTTCCTTCTACAACTTGTCCATTTTCAGTAATTGCTTTATATTTATATCTCATTAGCATCCCTCTAATATAATATTCTCTTCATTTCTTCAGGATTAAATGCTTGTGTAATTGCGGTATCTTTATTAATGATACGGTTTTTATATAAACTCATGAGACATGAATCCATTGTTTGCATCTTATATTGAGCACCTGTTTGTATTAATCCATCTATCTGATGGACTTTACCTTCTCTTATGAGATTCCTGATAGCAGGAGTTGCAACCATTATTTCTAAAGCAGCAACCCTACCATTTCCATTAGATTTAGGTAATAGCTGCTGAGTTATTATAGCTTGAATTACAGATGCCAGTTGAACTCTTATCTGCTGTTGTTGATGTGGTGGAAAAACATCAATAATTCTGTCCACAGTCTTTGCAGCCCCAAGAGTATGCAATGTAGACAAAACCAAATGACCTGTTTCAGCTGCAGTTATAGCTATAGAAATAGTCTCTAAATCTCTCATCTCACCAACTAAAATAACATCTGGATCCTCCCTTAAGGCACCTCTTAATGCATTTGCAAAGCTATTTGAATCAATTCCAATTTCTCTCTGATTTACAATCGCATTTTTATGCTTATGTAAATACTCTAAAGGATCCTCAAGGGTTATAATGTGACAATTTCGTTCACTATTAATATAATCTACCATTGAAGCTAAGGTAGTTGATTTTCCACTTCCTGTTGGCCCTGTTACCAAAATAAGCCCTCTTGTTAGTGAAGATAGATCTTTTAATACTGATGGCAGTCCTAATGAGTCAATAGTTGGCACAGATAGTGGTATTATCCTTAGTGCCATTGCATAGCTTCCCCTCTGTTTATAAGCATTTACCCTAAATCGTCCTATTCCTGCAGTAGCATAAGAAAAGTCAAGCTCACCTATTTTTTCTAAATCTTTAAGTTGTTTATCGTTAGTGGCCTGTTTCACCAAGTCCAATGTATCTTGCTGTGTCAAAATTGTATCATGTATAAATATTAGTTTACCATTTATTCTATAGGCTGGTGGTATTCCAACAGTTATGTGAATATCAGATGCTTTGTTTTCTACCCCAGTTCTTACTAGTTCAATAAGATTCATGAATTCCTCCTATCCTAATGTGTACCCTACTCTTAGAACTTCTTCTAAAGTTGTCTTTCCTTCTTTTGCCAAGTCTAGAGCAGAATCAAATAATGTAGTCATTCCCTGTGAAATAGCCATTTCTCTGATATCGTCTGTAACAGCACCACTGTCTATCAACCTTCTAACATTTTCATTGATAGCCATAATCTCATGAACTGCTGCTCTACCTTTAAACCCTTGATTACACGAGTTGCAGCCTACAGCTTTATGAAGTACTAGGTGCTCATTCTCATCTATTCCTAATAATTTTTTTTCAGAATAGTTTGCCTCATAGGACACTTTACAAATTGGACATAATACTTTTACAAGCCTTTGAGATATGATTCCTATTATTGCTGATGAAACTAAATAAGGTTCTATTCCCATATCCACTAGCCTTGCAATAGTTGATGGACTGTCATTTGTATGTAATGTAGACAATACAAGATGACCTGTTATTGCTGCTCTAATCGCAATTTCTGCAGTTTCACTATCTCTAATTTCACCAATCATTATTGTATCCGGGTCCTGCCTTAGTATAGAACGGAGACCTGATGCAAAAGTTAATCCTGATTTTGCATTTATCTGCACTTGATTAATGCCTGAGATTTTATACTCAACAGGATCTTCTATAGTAATTACATTTCTTTCAATAACATTAAGATCTTTTAATATTGTATATAGGGTAGTTGTTTTTCCACTTCCTGTTGGTCCAGTAACTAATATCATGCCATGAGGTTGTGATAAAATTTTGTTAAAAATTTCTAGGTTTCTATCACTAAACCCTAGACTCTTTTTTGTAAAATCAAAACTACTTTTGTCCAATAAACGAAGAACTATTTTTTCACCATAAACTGTAGGTAGAGTTGAAATTCTAATATCAACTTCTTTTTCATTAATCTTCATCTCAACTCTTCCATCTTGAGGTATTCTCTTTTCAGCAATATTCATCCTGCCAATAATTTTTACACGTGTTACAATTGCGGATAAATTTGATCTAGGAAGTGTCATGATTTCTTTTAAATCACCATCTATCCTATATCTAACTCTTATATCATTCTGATACGGCTCAATATGAATGTCCGAAGCTTTATTTTTATATGCTTGTTCGATTATTGAGTTTATTAATTTGACAATTGGAGCTGAAGTAACTTCTAACATTTCTTCATCTTCTATTTCTTCATAATCAATAGATGTATTAGATTCATGAAACTCCTCAAGTACTCTTTTTGTAGTCGCTGCACTATAATACTTGTCTATAATTTTTAATATATCTTCCTTTGATGCAAGAACTGGTTCGACATTCATTTTTGTAAATAGCTTTACATCATCTATTGCAAAAATATTTAATGGATCAACCATCGCAACTACCAGCGTATTATCTCTCTTATCAATTGCAATTAGCTTGTATTTTCTAACTATTGTTTCAGGTATTATAGTAACAACGTTTGAATTAATTTTATATTTATTTAAATCAACTCTTGGATAGCCTAATTGAAATTCTAATGCTTCAACTATATCCTCATTTGATAACCAGCCTTTTTCAACTATGATTTCTCCAATTTTTCGATTTGTTAATTTTTGCTCGTTAATAGCAATATTAAGCTGTTTATGTGTTATTTTGCCTGCATATAATAATAGTTCGCCAAGCTTTAAATTTGATCTCTGCATTTTTTTCATCCTTTTTACAATAATAGTTATATTTTCGACATTTATTTGAAAAATCCTTCTTGTTAATATAAAAATTTACTATTATTGCTAAAATATTTTACAAAGTTTTAATTATACACAATATATACACAAATTTTTAGTAATCCTTTATCATATTTGATAATATTATTTGTCCTGTGTAATGGTGACTTTATACATTTTGTATAAAATGTGACGTAATAATATTTATTTTAAATGTAAGAATATTATTAGGAGGCTGATAAAATGAAAACAAATAAAATAATATTTTTTGCATTTAGTTTAGCTATCCTAATTGGAATAGCAGGATGTGCTCCAAATGATACTGGTTTAAATAACACAGACAGACTTACAACTCAAACTAGAATAAACAATAATAGAAATTGGAATAACCGATGGGGTACTGATTTTGATGATTTTGAAAATGATATAAGTAATAACAGAAACATTAACCTCAATAATGGTATAATTAGAGGTAATGGAAATGGGAATGGAATAGGTAATAATGATAATGGAATTTCTGCTGAATTAGCTAAAAAAATATCAGCATTACCAGAGGTAAAAAGTTCATCAGTAGTATTAACTGACGATACTTGTTTAGTTGGAGTGAACTTAAATGGAAATAATATCAATATAAGTTCTGCATTAAGACAGAAGATTGAGAATATTGTAACCGACACTACTAATATTCGTACTGAAGATGTTAGAATAACAGCTGACCCAGATTTGCTAACAAGAATTCAAGGCATATCACAACAAATGACAACTAATGTTGGTAATGACATCCGAGATTTTACAGATGATATTGAAGATATTATTCGAGCAATTGTTCCAGGAACACAAAATAGAAGAAACATTAATAGATAAAAAAGTTAGAGATTCTTCAAAGGAAGAATCTCTATTGTTGTTTATGAATACCACCCGCTAAGCGGG
>JAKELU010000027.1 GCA_022760735.1 Firmicutes bacterium FC7 | reverse complement strand
TTACCGTGGTCAACGTGTCCTATTGTTCCAATATTAACGTGTGGCTTAGTTCTATCAAATTTTTGTTTTGCCATTTCTTTCTCCTCCTTATTAAAAACTATTTATCTCCAATTATTTTTTCAGCTATATTGTTAGGTACCGGCTCGTAATGGTCGAATTGCATTGAGTATAATCCTCTACCTTGAGTATTTGAACGAAGGTCAGTAGCATATCCAAACATTTCTGCTAAAGGTACAAATGCTCTAATAATTTGAGCACCGCTTACTAATTCCATACCTTCAATTCTTCCTCTTCTAGAGTTAATATCACCAATTACATCACCCATGTACTCTTCAGGTACTGTAACTTCCACCTTCATAATTGGCTCTAATAATACAGGTTTAGCTTTTCTAATAGCTTCTCTAACACCCATTGAAGCCGCAATCTTATAAGCCATTTCAGATGAGTCAACGTCATGGTATGAACCGTCAAATAGAGTTACCTTAATATCAAGAACTTCATATCCGCCTAAGATACCAGACTCTAAAGCCTCTTGAATACCTGCATCTACCGCACCGATGTATTCCTTAGGAATAGCTCCTCCTACGATATTATTTACAAATTCATAGCCTTTACCTGGTTCTTGAGGTTCAACTCTTAATTTAACGTGACCATATTGTCCACGACCACCTGATTGTCTTACATACTTACCTTCAGCTTCAGCAGAAGCCTGAATTGATTCTTTATATGAAACTTGAGGGTTACCTACATTAGCTTCAACTTTGAATTCTCTTAGAAGTCTATCTACGATAATTTCTAAGTGTAGCTCACCCATACCTGCAATTATTGTCTGACCAGTTTCTTCATCTGTATAAGTTTTGAAAGTAGGGTCCTCTTCAGCTAATTTTTGAAGTCCTATACCCATCTTGTCTTGGGAAGCTTTTGTTTTAGGTTCTATCGCTACACGGATAACTGGCTCAGGGAATTCCATTTTCTCTAATATAATTTGATGCTTTTCATCAGAAAGTGTATCTCCTGTAGTAGTATCCTTTAATCCAACTATTGCAACGATATCTCCCGCATATGCTTCATCAACTTCTTCTCTTTTATTAGCATGCATTACTAGAAGTCTACCAATTCTTTCCTTCTTACCTTTTGTTGTATTTATTACATAACTACCAGATTTTAATACTCCTGAATAAATTCTAGCATAAGCTAGCTTACCAACATAAGGGTCTGCTACTATTTTGAAGGCTAGTGCTGAGAAAGGTTCATCATCTGAAGAATGTCTAACATCTTCTTCTCCTGAATCCTTATCATGACCTTTAACTGGTGGAATATCTACTGGTGATGGAAGAAAAGCAACGATAGCATCTAATAAAGGTTGAACTCCTCTGTTTTTGTAAGAAGAACCACATAAAACAGGAGTAATAGCTCCACTAATAGTAGCAGCTCTTAAACCTCTTTCTATTTCTTCTGCAGTAAGTTCTTCTCCTTCTAGATACTTCATCATTAATTCTTCATCATGTTCTGATACAGCTTCTACTAATTTTTCTCTGTATTCAGCCGCTAAATCTTTTAGATCATCTGGAATATCAACGATTTCATATTGTTGCCCTAAATCATCGTGATATACCTCGGCATTCATATTAATTAAATCAACCATACCAACAAAGGTATCCTCTTTACCAATTGGTAATTGAATTGGTACTGGATTTGCATTTAATCTATCCTTAATCATTCTAACTGTTCTAAAGAAGTCTGCACCAACAATATCCATCTTATTTACAAAACACATACGAGGTACATTATACTTATCTGCCTGTCTCCAAACAGTTTCAGATTGAGGTTCAACCCCACCCTTTGCATCGAATAACGCAACTGCACCATCTAGAATTCTTAGAGATCTTTCTACTTCAACAGTAAAATCCACGTGTCCTGGCGTGTCTATTATGTTAATTCTATGATTTTTCCATATTGCAGTTGTCGCAGCAGAAGTAATTGTAATACCTCTTTCTTGTTCTTGTTCCATCCAGTCCATTGTAGCTGCGCCTTCATGAGTTTCACCTATTTTATGAATCTTTCCAGTGTAAAACAATATTCTTTCTGTGGTGGTTGTTTTTCCTGCATCAATATGAGCCATTATGCCGATATTACGTGTTTTTTCTAACGAAATTTGTCTTGGCACAATTTTTCCTCCTTCATTTCTGTTTCTAAGTCACCACACATTAATAACTAAACATCACTACTTTAAAATTTAAAAAATTAGAATCTGTAGTGTGCGAAAGCCTTATTAGCTTCAGCCATTTTATGTGTATCTTCTTTCTTCTTAACACTTGCTCCTAATCCATTAGCAGCATCCATTATTTCTTTTGCTAATCTCTCTACCATTGTTTTTTCGCCTCTATTTCTAGAGTATGTTACTAACCAACGTAGACCAAGTGTTTCTCTTCTTTCAGGTCTTACTTCTATTGGAACTTGATAAGTCGCACCACCTATACGTCTAGCTTTAACTTCTAGTACAGGCATTATATTGTTCATAGCTTTGTAGAATACTTCTAATGGATCTTCTCCAGTCTTTTCAGCAACATAATCAAATGCACCATAAACAATATTTTGCGCAATACCTTTTTTACCATCAAGCATTATGTTGTTAATTAATTTTGTTACAACCAAATCATTATAAATTGGATCTGGCATAACTTCTCTCTTTGGTATATGTCCTTTTCTTGGCACTTTACTTCCCTCCTTAACTATAAAAGTAGATTCATTGGTACTCGGCTTTAAGCCGTTGTGCCCAAAAATGCATCTATATTAAACAGATTGAATCTGCATTTCAAGCACTATTTTTTCTTAGCTTTAGGTCTCTTAGCACCATATTTGGATCTTGCTTGTTCTCTCTTGTCAACACCTGCAGCATCCAAGGTACCCCTAATAATATGGTATCTAACACCTGGAAGGTCTTTAACTCTTCCACCTCTAATTAGAACAACGCTATGCTCTTGTAGGTTGTGTCCAATTCCAGGAATATATGCAGCAACTTCATATCCATTTGTAAGTCTAACCCTTGCAACTTTTCTTAAAGCTGAGTTAGGCTTCTTAGGTGTTACAGTTCTTACAGCTACACATACACCTCTTTTTTGTGGTGAGTTAACAGCAGTTTCCTTCTTTCTAAGAGTATTTAAATTAACTCCTAAAGCTGGTGATTTTGATTTGTAAACAACTTTTTCTCTGCCTTTTCTAATTAATTGATTAATGGTTGGCATCAAGGCACCTCCTTCTATTTATTTTAATAACGCAGCAACAGCTGCATTAATACCAATGCCACAAGCTTTACCCAAATTCTTCATTGTATCTACAAGAACAATTTCGATATGCTTGGATTTACATAACTCTTCAATTTCAGATGTCACTTTCTTTTCTGCGTCTTCAGCAATAAACACTATTTCAACCTTTGAAGAGTTTAATGCTCTTTTAACTTGTTTTGCACCTACTACTCTATTATGTGTCTTAAGTTTTGAAATCAAAATGATTCCCCCCTTTTAAACACTTCAAAATTATGTGGGCAAAAGCCCACATAATTTCCATGTTATCAAGAGTCACTTCTAGTTTGCACACTTTAATATTCTATCATTACATATTTTCAGTGTCAATAAAATTCTCGTCAATCTCTTCTAATAGTTCAAGATTTTCTTCTGATTTAATTTCTACATTCTTATATCTTCTCATACCAGTACCAGCTGGAATTAGCTTACCTATAATTACATTTTCCTTAAGTCCTATTAGATGGTCTTCTTTTCCCTTAATTGCTGCGTCTGTAAGAACTCTAGTTGTTTCCTGGAATGAAGCTGCTGAAAGGAAGGAATCTGTAGCTAAGGAAGCCTTTGTAATACCTAGAAGAGTTCGTTTACCAACAGCTGGCATTCCACCTTCAGCCTTAACTCTTTCATTTTCTTCCTCAAATTCATGAAGACTTACCAAGCTTCCAGGTAGCATATCTGTATCTCCAGCATCTTCTACTTTTACCTTAGACAACATCTGTCTTACAATAACTTCTATATGCTTGTCATTAATATCTACACCTTGTAGTCTATATACCCTTTGAACCTCTTTAACAATATAGTTCTGAACACCTTTAATTCCCTTTATCTTTAAAATATCATGTGGATTTACAGAACCATCAGTTATTTCGTCTCCAGCTTCAATAAAATCTCCTGGTCTTACCTTAAGTCTTGAACCATAAACTATATTATATGTTGCAGTCTCACCTGTAGGTGATGTAACAACTACTTCTTTTTTCTTCTTAGTTTCATTGATGCTTACAGTACCATCTATTTCTGAAATTACCGCTAGACCTTTAGGTTTTCTAGCTTCAAATAGCTCCTCTACTCTAGGCAAACCTTGTGTAATATCAGCTGCCGCAGCTACTCCACCAGTATGGAAGGTTCTCATTGTAAGCTGAGTTCCTGGCTCTCCGATGGATTGTGCCGCTATAATTCCTACTGATTCACCAATGTTAACTTCGGTACCTGTAGCTAGGTTTCTACCATAGCAGTGAGCACATACACCATGTTTAGCCTTACAACCTAATACTGACCTAACCTTAACTTCAGTTATACCAGCTTCTTCTATCTTATCAGCCATTACATCTGATATCATTTCATTTTTCCTTACAAGCACTTCACCAGTTTCAGGATGTATTATATCCTCGAAAGCGTATCTTCCATCTATTCTGTCCTTTAGGTCTTCTATTACTTCCCTTCCGTCCTTATACGCTTTTACCAAGAAGTACTCATCTGTGTTACAATCAATTTCTCTAACTATTACATCCTGGCTAACATCAACAAGACGTCTTGTTAGATATCCAGAGTCTGCTGTTCTTAATGCCGTATCTGCAAGTCCCTTTCTGGAACCGTGTGTTGATACGAAGAATTCAAGAACTGATAATCCTTCTCTAAAGTTTGATTTTATTGGTATCTCAACAGTTCTACCTGATGCACTGGCCATAAGTCCTCTCATACCAGCAAGCTGTCTTATCTGGTTCTTACTACCTCTTGCACCTGAAAGGGCCATGATATAAATGTTATTCATAGGGTCTAGATTTTCCATCAACACTTCAGTTACTTCATCAGTAGTTCTGTTCCAAATTTCGATTACCTTTTCATATCTTTCTTCATCGGATATTAATCCTCTACGATATGATTTTTCAAATTTATCAACTTCCTGCTCAGCTTTTGCTATTAAAGTATATTTTTCTTCAGGAATAACAACATCCCCCATGGATATTGAAATTGCACCAATAGTTGAATATTTATAACCAGTTTCCTTGATATGGTCTAATAAAGTAGCAGTAACTATATTACCATGCTTTCTATAACATTTTTCTATTATTACCCCAAGGAACTTTTTATCAACCACTCTATCAATTTCTAATGAATAAGGATCCTTACTTCTATCTACAAAACCTAAATCCTGTGGCACATGCTCGTTGAAAATAAATCTACCTACTGTACTTTCAACTAGCTTTCCTCTATCATCAGGGTTAAGTTTTATTCTGACTTTAACTTTAGCATGAATTCCTACTTCCTTATTTGAGTAAGCTAGGAACATTTCATCATAGTCTCTAAAGATTTTACCTTCGCCTATTTCACCTTCTCTTTCTATAGTTAGGTAATAACTACCTAAAACCATATCCTGAGTAGGTGTTGTAATTGGCTTACCATCTTTAGGAGCAAGAATATTATTTGTTGATAGCATTAAAAGTCTTGCCTCAGCCTGAGCCTCTGTTGATAATGGAACGTGAACTGCCATCTGGTCACCGTCAAAGTCAGCGTTGTATGCAGTACATACCAAAGGATGTAATTTTATAGCTTTACCTTCAACTAACACAGGTTCAAAAGCTTGGATACCTAATCTATGAAGGGTAGGTGCTCTATTCAACAATACTGGATGATCTTTAATTACCTCTTCTAGTACATCCCATACTTGCGGTTTAACTCTTTCTACCATTCTCTTAGCACTCTTAATATTATGAGCATGACCTTCTTCTACAAGCTTCTTCATTACAAAAGGCTTGAACAATTCTAAAGCCATAGTCTTTGGAAGACCACATTGGTAGAATTTAAGATTTGGTCCAACTACGATAACAGAACGTCCTGAATAGTCAACTCTCTTACCTAATAGGTTTTGCCTAAATCTACCTTGTTTACCCTTTAACATATCTGAAAGAGATTTAAGAGGTCTGTTTCCTGGCCCTGTTACAGGTCTTCCCCTTCTACCATTATCAATTAAAGCATCAACCGCTTCTTGAAGCATTCTCTTTTCATTTCTTACTATAATATCTGGTGCCCCTAAGTCCAATAATCTCTTTAAACGATTATTTCTGTTTATAACTCTTCTATACAAATCATTTAGGTCAGATGTAGCAAATCTACCACCATCTAATTGAACCATAGGTCTTAAATCTGGTGGAATAACAGGTATAACATCAAGTATCATCCACTCAGGTCTGTTTCCTGATTTTCTAAAGGCTTCGATTACTTCAAGTCTTCTAGTTATTCTTATCTTCTTTTGTCCAGATGCATCCTTTAGCTGTGATTTAAGATCCTTGGATTCAGCTTCCAAATCAATTTTTTGCAATAGAGCCTTTATAGCTTCAGCTCCCATCATAGCTTTAAACTTATTACCATACTTTTCATAAGCATCTCTAAACTCTGATTCAGTTAGAAGCTGCTTTTCATAAAGAGGAGTATCTCCTCCTTCAATTACTATATAAGAAGCAAAGTATAGTACTTTTTCTAAAGCCCTTGGACTCATATCGAGAATAAGCCCCATTCTCGATGGAATACCTTTGAAATACCAAATGTGAGAGACTGGAGCAGCAAGCTCAATGTGCCCCATTCTCTCTCTACGAACTTTTGATTTGGTAACTTCAACACCACATCTGTCACAAACTACACCTTTATATCTTACTCTCTTATACTTACCACAATGGCACTCCCAGTCCTTTGTTGGTCCAAATATCTTTTCGCAAAACAACCCTTCTTTTTCAGGTTTTAATGTTCTATAATTTATTGTTTCTGGTTTTTTAACTTCCCCTTTTGACCATTGTCTGATTTTTTCTGGTGAAGCTAGGCCAATCTTAATTGAATCAAAATTATTTAATTCAAACAAGGAGCGTTCTCTCCTTTCATAATAAGATAATTATTTACTTTTATAGATTAATCAAAATCAAAGTCATCGTCAAAATCTTCAGCGTCAATATCGAATGTTTCATCATTATCACCGTCAGCCTCGGATTCTTCAAGCATAAAACCTAACGGCATATCTGATTTAATTTTCCTTATACCTTTATTTATAGATTCAGTTTCATCTTCTTCATCTTCTACAAATACTCTATCTGATGACATTTCTTCTCCTATCATATCTAGATCTGATAAATCATCGTCAACAGATTCTTTAATTTCTATTTCGTCATCATCCTCAGTTAACACTTTTACATCAAGAGCTAAACTTTGCAATTCCTTAATTAAAACCTTAAATGATTCTGGAATACCAGGTTCAGGAATATTCTCACCCTTGACAATTGCCTCATAGGTTTTTACCCTACCAACTATATCGTCAGATTTAACTGTTAGGATTTCTTGAAGAGTATGCGCAGCACCATAAGCTTCTAGTGCCCAAACCTCCATCTCACCAAATCTCTGACCTCCAAATTGTGCTTTACCTCCTAATGGCTGTTGAGTTACTAGTGAATATGGTCCTGTGGATCTAGCATGTATCTTTTCATCAACTAAGTGGTGAAGTTTTAACATATACATGTAACCAACCGTAACAGGGTTATCAAAATATTCTCCTGTTCTTCCATCTCTAAGATGAATTTTACCTGTTTCAGGATATCCTGCTAGTTTAAGAGCATCCATTATATCTTGTTCATTAGCACCATCAAATACAGGTGTTGCCACATGCCAGCCTAATTTTTTAGCGGCTAAGCCCAAGTGAACTTCAAGTACCTGCCCTAAGTTCATACGAGAAGGAACACCTAGTGGATTTAGTACTATTTGTACAGGTGTACCATCAGGAAGATAAGGCATATCCTCCTCAGGAAGTATTCTTGAAATAACCCCTTTATTACCATGGCGACCGCACATCTTATCTCCAACAGTAATCTTTCTCTTAGTTGCAATATAGCATCTAACCATCTGATTTACTCCTGGAGGCAATTCATCACCGTTTTCTCTTGAGAAAATCTTAACATCAACAATAATTCCCTGTTCGCCATGAGGAACTCTTAAAGAAGTATCTCTAACCTCTCTTGCCTTTTCACCAAATATAGCTCTTAAAAGCCTTTCTTCTGCAGTAAGTTCAGTTTCACCTTTAGGGGTTACCTTTCCAACAAGAATATCTCCAGGTTTAACCTCTGCACCTACACGGATTATGCCCCTTTCATCAAGGTCTTTAAGCATTTCCTCACTAACATTTGGTATATCTCGAGTTATTTCTTCTGGTCCTAATTTTGTATCTCTAGCCTCAGATTCATATTCTTCTATATGAACAGATGTTAAAACGTCGTCGATTACTAGCTTCTCATTAACAAGCATAGCATCCTCGTAGTTATAACCTTCCCAAGTCATAAATGCAATTAGAATATTCTTTCCAAGTGCTATTTCACCCATATCTGTACTAGGTCCATCTGCAATTATTTGGTCGGCTTCTACTCTTTCTCCTTGTTTAACTATCGGTCTTTGATTTATTGTTGTACCTTGGTTAGACCTCTTAAATTTCAACAATTTATATCTATCAAGTTGATTATCCTTATCTCTTCTTATTACTATTTCGCTGGAGCTTACCTTTTCAACTACACCAGCATTCTTTGATACTACTACGATTCCTGAGTCTTTAGCAGCCTTGTACTCAATACCAGTACCAATAATAGGCGCCTCAGTTCTTAGCAATGGCACAGCCTGACGTTGCATGTTAGCCCCCATCAGTGCTCTGTTTGCGTCGTCGTTCTCAAGGAAAGGAATCATTGCAGTACCTACTGAAACTAGCTGTTTAGGCGAAACATCCATGTAATCTACTTCTGATACTGGGAATATATCTATAACACCTTGCTTACCTCTAGCAATAATTCTTTTATTAATGAACTCATTATTTTCATTTAGAGGTTCATTTGACTGAGCAATTACTAATTCATATTCTATATCAGCTGTTAAATAATCGATCTGATCAGTTACCCTTCCACTCTTTTTATCATATTTTCTATATGGAGCTTCAATAAATCCATATTCATTAATTCTAGCATAAGTTGCCAGAGATGTTATTAGACCTATATTCGGACCTTCAGGAGTTTCTATAGGACACATTCTTCCATAGTGTGAATTGTGGATATCTCTTACCTCAAACCCTGCTCTATCCCTACTTAAACCACCTGGTCCTAGAGCTGACATTCTTCTCTTATGTGTGAGTTCTGCTAAGGGGTTAGTTTGGTCCATAAATTGTGACAATTGGCTACTACCAAAGAATTCCTTTAGCGCAGCAACTACAGGTCTAATATTGATTAATGCCTGTGGTGTGGCAACATCAATATCCTGAATAGTCATTCTCTCTCTGACTACCCTTTCCATTCTAGACAAACCAATTCTAAATTGGTTTTGTAGCAATTCTCCTACACTTCTTAAACGTCTATTTCCTAAATGGTCTATATCATCAGTATTCCCTACACCATAGAATAAGTTGAATTCATAGTTTATACTTGCCACTATATCATCAACTATAATATGCTTTGGTGAAAGATCTTTACTACGTTCAATGATAGCTTCCTTTAATTCTGCTTCGTCTTCGTAAGCTTCTATCAATTCCTTCATTAAAGGATAATAAACCTTCTCTTTAAAACCAAGTTCTTCTAATGAAAATGGCAGATCGAAGGCTTTTGCATTAACAAAATTATTACCTATAACTTTAACTACTTTTCCATCGTCCAACAAAATTTTTACTGAATTAATGCCGCTATTTTCTATTTCAATTGCCTGATCTCTGGTAATTTTTTCACCTTCAGCAACAAAAAGTTCACCAGTTTCAGGATTAATTATGTCATGAGCAGCTCTTCTTCCGAATATTCTATTATATAAAGACAATTTTTTATTAAATTTATACCTACCAACTTTTGCTAAGTCATATCTCTTAGGGTCAAAAAATAAATTGTACAATAGAGTTTTAGCACTATCTACAGTTGGAGGTTCACCTGGTCTTAATCTCTTATAGATTTCAATAAGAGCTTCCTCTTCTGTTGTGGTGCTATCTTTTTCAAGAGTTTTTAATAATTGTTCACTCTCACCTATTAATTCTATAATCTCGCTATCTGAAACTATCTTTAATGCTCTTAGTAATGTGGTGACAGGAACCTTTCTAGTTCTGTCTATCCTAACATATACGATGTCATTTGAATCAGTTTCATATTCAAGCCATGCACCTCTATTTGGTATAAGAGTGGATGAATATAATTTTTTTCCTGTTTTATCTATATCCTCTCCATAATATACACCTGGAGATCTTACTAACTGGCTAACTACGACTCTTTCTGCTCCATTAATAATAAAAGTACCTTTTTCAGTCATTAATGGTAAATCACCCATGAAGACTTCCTGTTCTTTAACTTCACCAGTCTCCTTATTTATAAGTCTTACCTTTACCTTTAATGGTGCTGAGTAGTTTGCATCCCTCTCTCTAGCTTCATCCTCGTCATACTTTAATTGAGTTCCTATATGATAATCAACAAATTCAAGGATTAGATTGCCTGTATAGTCCTGTATAGGACTGATATCATCAAAAACTTCCTTTAATCCTTCTTCCAGGAACCACTTGTAGGAGGATGTTTGTACTTCAATCAAATTCGGCAGATCGAGTACTTCTTTAATACGGGAATAACTCATTCTTACCCGTTTGCCATATGTTACAGGATGTACCATATAAAAATTCACCCCTTATTAAACTAAAATATCCAAAAGCGCACGCCTTTGGTAATTCTTTTCAACTAACATATAATATTGCCTTAGTGCTAATACTTTATACTATAAGGCTAATTAAGCATTGAAAACAATCATAATTAAATTGTTCCACAAAGCTGAAACGAGACTATGTATATAAAAATTTTATATATTTGCCTCATTTTAATCATTATTATGCAATATAATATACTATCATATATAAACAAGCCTGTCAATAATATTTTCTATTTTACAAATATAAAAAAGGCTTTCTCATGAAAGCCTTTTTATCACTAACTATTTTACTTCTACTGAAGCTCCAACTTCTTCTAATTTTGCTTTGATTGATTCTGCTTCTTCTTTTGAAGCTCCTTCTTTTAATGTTTTTGGAGCATTGTCTACTACATCCTTAGCTTCTTTTAATCCTAAGCCAGTAAGTTCTCTAACTACTTTAATTACTTTAATCTTTTCAGAACCAGCTGAAGCTAAGATTACATCGAATTCAGTTTTTTCTTCTGCTGCTGGAGCTGCTGCTGCAGGACCTGCTGCTACTGCAACTGCTGCTGGAGCTGCTGCGCTTACACCAAATTCTTCTTCTAAAGCTTTTACTAAATCTGCTAATTCTAATACAGTAAGATTTTTTACTTCTTCAATTAAGTTTAATACTTTTTCACTTGCCATTTTAAAATATCCCTCCGAATTTTATTATTATTAATTAAGCTGTTTGTTGTTTTTCTGCAATTTGATTAAGAACAATAGCTAAACCTCTTATTGTACCTTGAAGTACATTTGCAAATCCTTGGATTGGTGCATTTAAGCCGCCAAGCGCTTGAGCAATAAGTACTTCTCTTGGTGGTAATTCAGCTAAGTCTTTTACTCCATTTACATCGATAATTTTGCCATCTACAATACCTGCTTTTATTTCAAGCTTATCATTGTCTTTAGCAAATTCCGCTGTAATTTTAGCTGCAGCTACTGGATCTTCGATACCAAAAGCTATAGCGTTTGGTCCTTTTAAGAATTCATTGAATTCTTCTAAGCCTGAATCCTTAAAAGCAAATCTCATCATTGAATTTTTGTAAACTTTATACTCTACACCAGCTTTTCTGTATTCACTTCTAAGCTTAGTAAGTTGTTCTACATTTAAACCTCTATAGTCTACTAATACGATTGATTGTGCTTTACTAATCTTTTCTTTAATCTCTTCAACAATTTGAGATTTCGCTTGAAGAGTTGCTTCCTTCATGTAACTCACCTCCTAGTGATATGAGTCGACCTTTATACATAAATAAAGGTCTCTTACGTAGACACGTAGAGACCCTAATTTCAAATCCAAAATTAGTATTAGTTTCTCACCTCGGTAGGCTTATTAAACCAATTGGTCCCTACTGTCTACGGTCATCTATTTAATTAACGTTGATATTATATCAATAAACAAATCACTTGTCAACTATTCTGCAATTTTTGCTGCATTTATTTTAATTCCAGGTCCCATAGTACTTGAAATTACTACTGATCTAAGGTATTTACCTTTAGCTGCAGCTGGTTTAGCTTTGATTATAGCTGACATAAGAGTATTAAAGTTTTCTTGTAATTTTTCAGCACCAAAGGAAGCTTTTCCTATAGGAACATGAACAATATTTTGTTTATCAACTCTATATTCAACCTTACCTGCCTTAATTTCTTTTACAGCACCTGCTACATCAAATGTAACTGTACCTGATTTTGGGTTTGGCATTAAGCCTTTTGGTCCTAGAATTCTACCTATTCTACCTACAACTCCCATCATGTCTGGAGTAGCAACAACTACATCAAAATCCATCCAACCTTCTTGTTGTATTCTAGCAACCATTTCATCCCCACCAACAAAGTCTGCTCCTGCAGCTTCAGCTTCAGCAACTTTGTCGCCTTTAGCTATAACTAACACTCTCTTAGTCTTACCAGTTCCATGTGGTAATACTACTGCACCTCTAACTTGTTGGTCAGCATGTCTTGAGTCAACACCCAATCTTACTGATAGTTCTATTGTTTCATCAAACTTTGCTTTTGATGTTTGTAATGCTAAATCAATTGCTTCATTTACATCATAGTATTTTGTTTTATCTATTAGCTTAGCGCTATCTTGATAATTCTTACCTCTTTTTGGCATTCAATTAAACCTCCTTGTGGTATTAACGAAAATTATTTTCTCCCACTATTCTTATTGTTCTACTTCAACTCCCATACTTCTTGCAGTTCCTGCTACCATGCTCATAGCAGCTTCTATTGAGCCTGCATTTAAGTCTGGCATCTTAACTTCTGCAATTTCTCTAAGCTTAGCTTGAGATAATTTTGCAACTTTTTTCTTGTTAGGTTCGCTTGAACCTGATTCAATTCCTACAGCTTTCTTTATCAATACTGGCACTGGTGGTGTCTTAGTAATGAATGTGAATGATCTATCTTGGTAAACTGTAAGAACAACTGGTATAATCATACCCGCTTGATCTGCAGTTCTTGCATTGAACTCTTTTGTGAATTGCATGATGTTAACTCCATGAGGTCCTAATGCTGTACCTACAGGTGGCGCTGGTGTAGCTTTTCCAGCTGGAATTTGTAACTTAACTAAAGCTATGACTTTTTTTGCCATTAACTTCCACCTCCTCATAAAAATGTGGTTTAGCGGGATAATCCCTCCCACTGTGTATCTATTTAAAAAGCATAAATGCTTTATAAACTAAACTTTTTCGACCTGATCAAAATCCAATTCAACCAAAGTCTCTCTGCCAAACATAGAAACAAAAACTTTAACTTTTCTCTTTTCTAAATTCAAGCTATCTATTGTACCCATAAAATTCTCAAAAGGCCCCGATGTAACTTTCACAACATCTTTAACCTTAAAATCAACAGGTGGCAATACATTTTCTTGTACACCCAAAGCTCTAACTTCAGCGTCTGATAAAGGTACTGGCTTTGATGCAGGCCCTACAAACCCTGTAACTCCTCTTGTATTCCTTACTAGATACCAAGATTCGTCATTAATAATCATTTTAACAAGGACATATCCTGGGAACATTTTTCTTTCTTTAACCTTCTTAGACCCAGATTTAGTATCGATATATTCCTCAGTAGGAACTGCTACTTCGAAAATATCATCCTTCATCCCTCTATTTTCTACCATCTTTTCAAGGTTTGCTTTTACTTTATTTTCATGACCTGAATAAGTATGGACTACATACCATTTTGCTTCTCTAGCCCGCTTTTCTCTATTTATGTCCTTATCCGTCATAATTGTAGGGACCTAAGGCCCTTCCCTCCCTTGTATTACTTAATTATAAACGATATAGCTCCACCTATAAGTAAGTCTAATATATATACAATAATTGAAACTAGTACACTTATTAGTATAACTACTCCAGTATAGTTTATTAGCTCTTTTTTATTTGGCCAAATAACTTTTTTTAGCTCCCCTTTTACTCCTCTGATATATGCAGAGAACTTTTCTTTAGAGCTAACAGTATTTGTATTTGTTGACATGATCCTCACATCCTTATAAATATTTGAGCATTATTTATCTAACGCTCGTTATTTAGTTTCTCTATGAACGGTATGAGTCTTGCAGAACTTACAAAATTTCTTAAGTTCTACTCTTTCTGTCGTATTCTTCTTATTCTTCTTTGTTGTGTAGTTTCTTTGTTTACATTCAGTACAAGCTAATGTGATTCTATCTCTCATCAAAAACACCTCCCACCAGTTACCTATCTATATCAATTTAAAGTCACGGGCGCAATCCCCCAATAATAACGCTACTTATATAAACTATCACAAATTATTTTGTATGTCAATAAATTTTCTTTGTAAGGATTATGCAGTAAAATTTATTCTCATCAGGATTAGGTCATAAAGTTCATAAAAACAAGGGAGGGTTACCCTCCCCTTTATATAATTATTGAATTTTATCAAATAGCTCTTTATTATTCAATAACCTTAGTAACAACTCCTGAACCTACAGTTCTTCCACCTTCACGAA
>JAKELU010000026.1 GCA_022760735.1 Firmicutes bacterium FC7 | reverse complement strand
CTCATCGCTAAAGCTCCACTGAACCCCCGGTCTAACCGGGGGTATTCTAAATACAATAAGTAAGAGGCCTCAAATGGACCTCTTACTTATGTTCAATAAACTGTATTTTCAAACCATTTGGATCTAAAACATAAAAGAATCTAGTAGTAGGATTTGGTTGGAATGGACCACTATGTATTTCGATTCCCTTGTTCTCAATAAACTCCATCATCTTTCCTAAAGATTCTACTGTAAAACCGATTGATATATCCTTACCTAAATCTATGTTCTCAAGATTATTGTTTTCTAATAATTCGACCAATGTCTCTCCTTCACCTAGAAATGCAATTTCAACATCTGGCCCAGCTGCAAATCTTTTTACAACAGGTAATCCAACTATTTCCTTATAAAATTTTATTGATTCCTCTAGATTTTTGACCGCTAAGGTTACATGTGCAAATTTCAATTTTATTACCTCCAATCTAAAATTAATTAATTTCATTATAACATGCTTTTAACTTAGCTTACATTTCTCCATCAATATTTTATTTAAAAAGCAAAGGTAACTATTCATTTTACATCAAAATAGGATATTACAAGCAGAGACTTAAATTTTAAAGGAGTGTAAACAATGGACGTAAAAGACATAAGGATTAATGTATTAGAAAAAGTAAGAAGCGACAACAAACCTAAGGAAAAGCCTAATTTCTTAATTATTATGGTAGATGAACAAAGATTTCCTCCTCAATATGAAAATGAAGAAATAAAAAAATGGCGTGAGGAAAATTTAAAAGCTCAAAATTTCCTGCGTAATAATGGAGTTGAATTTTTAAATCACTATGCCAATAGCACTGCATGTTCACCAAGTAGAGCTACAATTTATACTGGTCAATATCCTTCCCTACATGGTGTAACTCAAACAGATGGTGGAGGATACACCGCTTTCATGCCTGGAATATTCTGGTTAGATCCTAATACTGTTCCTACCTTTGGGGACTATTTACGAACTGCTGGTTATGATACCTATTGGAAAGGTAAATGGCATGCTTCTCACGCTGACATTGAAATTCCTGGAACTCATAATTCATTCTTATCCTACAATGAAAATACAGGAGTCCCAATACCTGAGAAGGAGCAAATTTATCTTAATGCAAACAGACTAGACAAGTATGGATTTGACGCTTGGATTGGTCCTGAACCACATGGTAGCAACCCTCATAATTCAGGTTCATCTTCTGCAGTTGGCTTAAGTGGTAGAGATGTAGTTTACGCAAAAGATGTAATAAATCTAATAAAACAAGTTGAAAAAACAGATAAACCTTGGGCAATTGTAGCTTCCTTTGTAAATCCACATGATATAGCTATATTTGGAAATTATACACGATTTTTCCCTGCATTTAACTTCGATGTAGATAAATCTGTACCACCAATTCCTAAATCCCCTACAGCAAATGAAGATTTAAATACTAAACCAAGAGTACAAGCAAGCTATAGAGATATATACCCGAGAATGATCCAACCATTAGTGGATACGGAACATTATCGAAGACTTTATTATTCATTACAATTAAGAGTAGATCGTGAGATTCAGAAGGTATTAAATGCAATAAAAAAATCATCAGATTATGAAAATACAATAATTATCTACACCTCTGATCATGGGGACTTATTAGGCTCTCATGGCGGATTATTCCAAAAATGGTACAACGCTTACGAGGAATCTATACATGTTCCTCTTATTGTACACAATCCAAAACTAATACCAAAAAGTAAGAAAGTAGATAATCTAACTAGTCATATAGACATACTTCCGACATTATTAAATTTTGCTGATGTGGATTTGAACAGTGCAATGGAAAGTTTAAAGCAAAATCATACAGAAGTTCACCCTCCAGTTGGCAAAAGTCTTGTACCACTAATATTAGATTGCAAAGAAAAAACAATTATCAATGAACCTATTTATTTTATGACAGATGATGACCCTTCAAAAAACTTAAACTCCGCAAATTTATTGGGAAGGCCTTATGAACCAGTTACTCAACCATCCCATATAGAAACTGTCATAGTAAAATTACCAACAGGTAAAAATGGTGAATTAGAAACTTGGAAGTATTCTCGTTACTTTGATAATACGCAATTTTGGTCAGATCCAGGTTGTTCTGATAAGAGCATTGTACAACATTGTGTCGATACTCCGTTAGGATGCGAATGTGCGTCTAGTATCAAGACCACTCCTGCAGCTGATGAATTTGAAATGTATAACTTGACTAAAGATCCAATTGAGTCAAAGAATTTAGTCAATCCAGAACACTTCACAAATGAAATCTTAGCAATTCAAATCATATTAAATAAAATTCTTATTCAACAAAGAAATAAAAAAAGAATTTACCCAACTAGTGGCAATGTACCTGCAAAACCTACAAGCAATCCATGTGGGCCTGATTTCTTAAATGTATAATTCAAAAAAATACCATCCGATATTAATCAGATGGTATTTTTATTTATTTTACTTTAGATTTTATAACATCATAGCCAAGTTTTGTAATTGCAGTTTCAATTTCTTCTATTGATATCTTTTCCTCATCAAAATTTACTTTTACCTTACTTGAGTTAAAAGATACTTTTGCTGAATCCTTATCAATGCCTTCCAGACTTTTTAGTGCACCTTCGATTTTTGCCATGCATGATGGGCAGGCTAATTCTTCTAATTGAATCGTTGCTGATTTCATGTTATACACTCCTTTACTAACTCTTTGACATTTATTAATTCCTAAACCTCACTAATAACTATCATATCATATTATATATAGTAAAACTTTAATTTAAGTCAAATTTCCCCTAGAAAGGAAGTCTATAACTTAATAGTCTCATACCGTTAAGGATAACAATTAAAATGCTTGCTTCATGAACTAACATTCCAATTGACATGCTTACCCACTCACTAAATAATACTCCAGTTAATAAGATCAATACAACACCTACAGCTATTAATATATTTTGTCTCATGTTTCGTGCAGTAGCTTTAGCTAATCCTAAAGCATGTGCTAATCGACTGAAATCAGAATTCATCAAGACAACATCTGAAGTTTCTATAGCTACGTCTGTACCACTTCCCATAGCTATTCCAATATTTGCAATGGCTAGGGAAGGACTATCATTAACTCCATCTCCAACGAAAGCGACTATTTGTCCTTCTTCAATCAACTTCTTAATATATGCGGATTTATCTTCTGGCAACATATTTCCGTGGGCATCAGTTAATCCTAATTCACGACTTACCACATCAACAGTTCCCTGATTGTCACCTGAAAGCATAATGAGATTTTTTACACCTAATTTTTTCAGCTTTAGCAGGTCTTCTTTAACTCCCGGCCGAATTTGATCACGTATTCCCATTAAAACTTTAATTTCACTATCTACTGAAGTGATTACAAGGGAGTTTCCACCTTTCTCTAAGCGTTCAATATCAGCTAATACCTTGTTATTTAGTTTAATATTTTCTCTTTCCATCAAAGCAACATTGCCTACAGCTACTCTATGTCCCTTGACACAAGCCACGATTCCTTCACCTTTTACTACTTCTGTATTTTCAACTGTTGAAAATGTAGTTTGCCCAACTTTTCCCAAAACAGCTTTGGCTAAGGGATGATCTGACTCACGTTCAATACTTGCTAAATACCCCATTACTTCATCTATATTGTCTCCATAATGTACTGTTTCAGAAACCGAAGGTTTTCCTATGGTAAGCGTGCCTGTTTTATCAAACACTATGGTATCCAACTTACTGAAATCATTGATAACCTCGCTTCCTTTTAATAATACACCATGTCTTGCTCCATTTCCAATACCTGCAACATTAGATACAGGCACACCAATAACTAGAGCTCCTGGGCATCCTAAAACTAGTATGGTAATTGCTAATTCGATATCTTTTGAAATTAAAAACACTATAATACCAAGACCAAGAACAGCAGGAGTATAATATTTAGAAAAGCGATCTATGAATCGTTCTGCTTCAGATTTTGAGTCCTGTGCTTCTTCTACCAATTCGATAATTTTCCCAAATGTTGTATCCTCGCCAACACGGTCTGCAATAATTTGAATAGTTCCGTTATCTAATATTGTTCCAGCATAGACATAGGAACCTATTTCCTTAGCTACAGGAATAGATTCTCCTGTAATACTTGCTTCATTAATACTACCTTCACCAGATATAACTCTACCATCAACTGGAACTTTTGAACCGGTTTTAACAAGTAGAATATCACCTTCGTCAACATCATCTACTTCAACCTCCACGAATTCACCATTCTCCATTCTTTTTAGTGCACTTTCAGGAGCCATCTCGATTAGTTCTTTAATCGCTGAACGAGTCTTATTTAATGTGCGTTGCTCTAAATAAGCGCCGAATAAAAATAAAAATGTAACAATTGCTGATTCTTCGTAGTTTTTAATAAAAAATGCCCCTAATACTGCTATTGTAACTAAGACATCAATACTAACCACTTTTACCCGTAAAGCCTGATATGCTTGAATTATTATAGGAGAAACACCTAAGATTGAAGCTATTATCAATGTCCAAGTAAAAATATGGCTATTATCAATTGACCACTTGCTAATAAATCCAATAATAATTAAAGCACCACTAATTACTGTGATTGGATGCTTATTTCTTAGAATATACTTTTGCATGTCTTAACCCCCTAGTATTTATTATTTCCCCTTTACCTTTTATCATATCCCTTATTAGGGAGATTATATTACCTTGTGAATATATACTAACATAGTTTTCTAGTAATTAATTTGACCTATGTCAAATCTACCCAATAAAGCAAAAAAAGATAGATAGTAAAATATTTAACTATCTATCCCAAGAACATATTTTTATATACTAAAATGTCATGTATCTAACTATATCTTGCCTAAATCCTCTAGGTCTTTTCTTAAAATACTTAATACTTTCTCTCTTGCCTCAGTTAATGGAAGTCTTAAAGCACCCACTTTAATTCCCATTAGATTCAACGCTGCTTTAACAGGAATAGGATTTGTTACTATGAATAAATCCCTAAATATGTTAAGTAGCTTCAAATGTATATCCTTAGCTTTAACTATATCACCTGCTATAAAAGCATCTATCATCTCATTCATTTCTAATCCAACAACATGAGAAGCAACACTTACCACACCATAACATCCTATGGACATCGCTGGAAGGAACAGCCCATCATCTCCTGAATAAATAAGAAAATCCTCTGGGACACGCTTTATAATTTCGGCAAACTGCATTATATTTCCACTTGCTTCCTTTAAGGCTACGATGTTTTCAATTTGAGCTAATTTTTCTACTGTCTCTGGTAACATATTGCAGCCAGTCCTCCCAGGTACATTATATAACATAATTGGTAAATCAACAGCTTCTGCAATTTCTTTAAAGTGACAGTAAAGAGAGTCTTGGTCAGGCTTATTATAATATGGTGTAACTATTAGGAGCCCATCTACTCCTACCTCTTTAGCTGATAAAGCATTTTCTATTGTTACTTTAGTATTATTAGTTCCAACACCAGCTATTACAGGTATATCTACATTATCTTTAATTACTTTATATAATTTTATCTTTTCTTCATGTGTTAGTGTAGGCGATTCACCAGTAGTTCCAGTAACAACAAGTGCCGAACTACCTTCCTTAACAAGCTTCTTTGCTAGCATTATTGCTGCATCATAGTCAACATTTAAGCTTTCATCAAATGGTGTAACCATAGCGGTTATCAATCTTCCCCAATTTACCATTGTATGACCCCTTTCTAATTTTCATAGTAATCCATCATATGATTTAGCACGACAAATTGCTAACAAACATTATCCCATTTGAATAGAATGAAGTATCTGATTATATATGCAATCAAAAATTTTAAAGGAGGAGTTTAAATTGAAAGGTTACAATGTAGCAGTAGTTGGCGCTACCGGTGCCGTCGGTCAAGAGGTGCTAAATATACTAATTGAAAGAAACTTCCCGATTAAATCTATAAAATTACTTGGGTCTGCTTCTGGTGAAGGAAGCGAAGTTCAATTTAAAGATGAGATTTTATATACAGAGGAAGCTCGGGAGGGTTCCTTTAAGAATGTAGACATTGCTTTCTTCTGTGTCGAAGGAGATATTAGTAAAAATCTAGCTCCTATTGCAATTGATGAAGGTGCAATAGTAATTGATAACAGCAGTGCCTTTCGTATGACAGAAGGAATTCCCCTTGTAATTCCAGAGGTAAATCCTGAAGATTTAAAAACCCATAAGGGATTAATTGCAAATCCTAACTGTTCTACAACTCAAATGTTGGTACCTTTAAAGCCTATACATGATAAATATAAAATCAAAAGAATCGTTGTTTCAACATATCAATCAGTTTCAGGTACTGGAAAAAAAGCAATTGACGAATTAATAGAACAAGCAAACTCTTATTGTGAAAATAAAAAAATATCAAATTCAGTATATCCATACCAAATTCTATTTAATGCTCTACCTCATATAGATTCATTTATTGAAACAGGTTATACAAAGGAAGAAATAAAAATGATTAACGAAACACATAAAATCCTTGATAAGGATATTAAAGTCACGGCTACAACAGTAAGAATCCCAGTAATAAGAGGACATTCTGAGTCCGTAAATATAGAAACAGAATTACCATTTGAAATTGAAGATATAATAGAGCTGCTAGAAAATGCTCCAGGAGTTAGAGTTCTAGATAAGCCAGAAGAAAATCTATATCCTATGCCTATTCTGTCTGAGGGAACTGATGATGTTTTTGTTGGTAGAATTAGACGTGATTTTACAGTCGACAACGGATTGAATCTGTGGATTGTGGCAGATAATCTTAGAAAGGGGGCAGCTCTCAATGCAGTTCAAATAGCAGAAGCCCTAGTAAGTTTAAACCTTGTCTAGGAGGTTGATGCTATGGGTATTATTGTGCAAAAATTTGGAGGAACTTCACTAAGAAATATAAATTTAAATAGCGATTTTTTAAAGCATATAAAAAACGAGCTAAAAAAAGGCAATAAGCTTGTAGTAGTTGTATCAGCAATGGGCAGATACGGAGATCCATATGCTACCGATACATTGATTAAACAACTAGAAAATATTAACGCCAAAATAAATCCAAAAAAGAAGGATCTAATTATGTCCGTAGGAGAAATCATATCTGCTGCTATAGTTTCCCATTTGCTTGAAGTTGAAGGTATCCCTTCTGAGGCTCTAACTGGATTTCAGGCAGGTATACTAACAGATGATACTTTTACTTCTAGTAGAATTATCGGTGTGAATTCAACTAAGATATTGAAAAATTTAAACAAAGACAAAGTTGTAGTTGTAGCTGGTTTTCAAGGAGCAACTGAAGATTTAGAGATAACTACACTTGGCAGGGGTGGTAGTGATACAACAGCAGTTGCACTTGGTGGAAGCTTGCGAGCGGATAGAGTTGACATTTTTACAGATGTGCCTGGTGTTGCCTTTACAGATCCAAGAATTGTACCAAATGTAAGATTTATAAAGAAATTATCTTACGATGAAACTTACAGATTAGCCAATGAAGGAGCTAAAGTAATACATCCAAAGGCAGTTTTACTTGGAAAAAAACACAATGTGCCAATAAGAATACTTTCCACCTTCACAGATGATGATGGTACACTTATTACAAAAGAAGAAAGTATGTTAAAAATCCTAGGAATTGTTCTAAATAAAATAGACGATGATAAATCTAGAGTATCTCTATTATTTAATGTAGCTTATAGGGATGAAGTAGTAAATAAGTTTTATGAATATATTTTAGATGAAATATCTGTAATAGATACAGAATATCTTAGTGATAAAATTATTGTAACGGTAGAAAATGATTCTTTGGCAGGATTTGTCCAAAGATTATACAATAACTTTATTAATTAAAATACGGTGCAGTAACATAACTGCACCGTTTAATTTTATACTAATACAGGTTGGAGCTGTTTTCCTTCTAATGCTGCAAGAATAGTTTCTTCTATCTTTTCAAATTTTGCTATTAATGAATTAGGTTTATTGAATGGGTCATCTTGACCAAATGGTACAAAATATACATTCTTAGTATTTAATAATAATCCTATGTTTTTAGCATTAGCCCCTAGTCCATCGTTAGTTGCTACTGCTAATACTAAAGGTCTCTGATTTCTTAAGTGTGCCTTACAAGCCATGGTAACCGGAGTATCAGTTATAGCATTAGCTAGCTTTGCTGTAGTGTTTCCAGTGCATGGAGCAACTACAAGAACATCAAGTTTAAGCTTTGGTCCCACTGGCTCTGCTTCTACTATAGTTTTTATCAATTCCTTCCCTGTAATCTCTTTTAACCTAATCTTCCACTCTTCTGCAGTACCAAACCTAGTGTCAAATGTATCAACAGCATGAGATATTATTGGATAAATATCTACTCCCTTCTTTGCTAAGTCCTCAATTATGGGAAATACCTTGCTAAAATTACATGAGGATCCCGTTAAAGCAAAACCAATTTTTAAACCTTCAACTGACATTTTTATACCTCCAATTCCTCAATAATATTATAAATAGTTTCTTTAATCACTCTGGCAGCTGTGACAGGCGCGACCTTACCAGGTAAACCTAAAGCACTCATTGCCTTTAGATTAAGCTTGCTTGCTGCATTAAAATCTACTCCACCTGGTTTTGATGCCAGATCTATTATTAAGCAATCCTTCTTTATAATCTTTAGCAATTCTTCATCCAATAACAGTTGTGGTACAGTATTGAATATTACATTCATTTCACCCAAATGTGCTTTTAAATCCTTTAAATGTACTGGGATATAGCCATTACTTTTAATCCATGCTAGATCTGAATACTTTCTTGCCTCTACATAAGTATTTGCACCTATTCCATAGAGCATTTTTGATAAAGCCTTGCCAATTCTACCATAACCTAATACCATTGCATTAGAGCTATGTAGAGTTATAGGCATGTTTTCCATAGCAACCTGAATTGCGCCTTCAGCTGAAGGAATAGCATTTAGAACTTGCATTTCCTCTCTTTCAAAATAATCAACAATATTAAATCCTCTTTCTATCGCCCTATCCTTTATGGTATTACTAATTTTACCTGCAGTGAAAATCTGCTTTTCGCAAAGCAAATTTAAAACTTCTTCCACTTGTATCTCTTCTACTGAATAAGGAGCATTAATTAAGGTGTTATCAACTAAAAACGGTAATGGTCCTACTATCACTTCAGAAGCTTTTATAGCTTCCTCTAGAGTAATTTTTATTTTTTTATATTCATTAAGTTTACTGAAACCATATAATAATACCTCATTTCCATCTTCTTTAAGTAAGGTCGCAAGCTTAAGAAATCTCTTGTCTCCTCCCAATATGGTATAACTTCTACTCATTAAAATCCTCCCCATAAGAGTATTTTGAAACAGCATAGCCTCGTTATATATCTTATGTAGCAACTAAAAAAGTGCTAATTATTTAAATTAGCACTTTTTACAATCAGCAATAATCTTATTTTATCCTATTAAGAGTAGCTATTAAATTAATTGGAATTGAAACGGACTTTTTTAGCTCTTCATAGTTTTTTTTGTTTATGGCTATTAGCCCACAGGTTGCAGGACCTGCTGACTTGTATATATCTATTTTAATATCATCGAACAAATCATATTTCAACCCATTAGTATCAGCCATTACTCCTAATTCATAGGCTATTCCTTTTGAACCTACTGGTAATACTTCCTTTACATAAGGACTATTAAGTAACTCTAGTAAAATTTCTAATGAGAAAACATTACTTTTATCAGAGGCAAGTTCATTACCTACCTTAGGTATTCCAACGGCAGCTACAATATCATTTTCCTCCGCACTAATTGTTCTCCATTTTGATTTTTCAATGATGCCAATTATAGTTATTCCCATAGATGTCTGACACACTGGAATATTTTCTTCAGTACTCCCTGTAATTAGAAGATCATTTCCCATATTTAATGGTTCTATGGCTTTTTTAATTCCTTCAATTATCCTACTTCCTGTATCATCCATTTCAACACCTAATGTATTTACAATAGCTACAGGCTTAGCCCCTGTTGCAATTAGTTCCATTAGGGCAACTTGAGTTGTGTAATATCCTACTATCTCTGGTTCTACCTTAACCAAATCTTTTTCTTTACTGCCTATTCCTCCTGCCGAATCACATGATATAACCATCATTTTCTCTGGTGTTATATCTATGACAGTCAGATCTCTAAACTTAAACATTGTTGTCACCTAAACTCTCTTATTTTTAATAATTTTATATATTACATATCCAAGTACAATATTAACTGCAGACGCTAGAGTTAATGGAACTACTAAAGTACTAAACATGGCTGCACCACTAAATGGTAAACCTAATGCGGTCGCAGTTATAGAAGCAATTAAAGTTGAAACTGGTCCATTTAAAATGGTAGCTACAATGCATGCTATAATCCCATTTGACTTGTTATAAGTAACTCCAAAAATATATGCAGTTATTCCCATTACCAATATTAACATTATATGCATTGGTAATGTCATTGGAAAACCACTTGTTAAAGCAGTTAGAAGGTGACCTAATGCAGCTACTGCTCCACCTGCTAATGGGCTTATGAATAAAGCTGCAAAATATCCTGGTAATGAGTCTAAAGCAATTGTGCCCATAAATTTGATTAGGGAACCTATAAATGATAGGGCAATCAATAGGGCACTCAAAGTCATTAGTCTAGTCTTACTTATTTGTTCTGAGTTTGTATACATTTTTTCTCATCTCCTATAATTTTATATATTATTCCATTAAAAAACACCTATCTATAAAGACAGGTGCATTAATAGGCATAAAAATATGTACTAATTATGCAATTCCCTATCTTTCGTAAGGAAATACAAATTACTAATCTTGTATCCTGACTTAAGCTTCATTGCAATTAAGCAGCCTTCCCAGTTTCCCAGTGGCTAAGTTGCTCTTGCTCTGCTATTACAGTTGCGAGACAGTGTGGGATTTTCACCCAGCTTCCAAGTATTTATTTTTAAATTACATCGATATTATATAGCATAAAATCACTAAATGCAAGTATTGGCTGTAATTGTTTAAAAATTTATATTTTTCTATTCAATATTGATTTATAATATGATATAATTGCAGAAATATATGAATATTATGAATATAAGGAGGGATGCTATGGCCTATTAATGTTGGTAAGTGCTATTAATAATAACTATTTAAGGGAGGTATGACAATGAAGAAAATTCAACTTACTACAAAGATTTTTATCGGACTTATACTCGGAATTATTGTGGGGCTATTACTTCAAGGTAATCCGCAAATAGCAAAAACTTATATTAGCCCATTTGGCACTCTTTTCTTAAATATGATCAAGATGATTATTGTTCCTCTTGTTTTTTCTTCACTTATAGTGGGTGCAGCAAGTATTGGTGACCCAAAATCATTAGGAAGAATAGGCGGAAAAACCTTAGTTTACTTCCTCGTAACTACTGCTTTTGCAGTTATTATTGGTTTAATTCTTGGATTTGTACTTAATCCTGGGGCTGGACTGTCAATTCCAGTTGATGCTTCTCAAGAAGCAGCAGAAATGCCTTCATTAATTGATACATTATTAAATATCATTCCAGCAAATCCATTAAAGGGATTAGTAGATGGTAATATACTTCAGATTATTGCATTTGCACTTTTCCTAGGTGTAGCTTGTACTTTCTTACCTAAAGAAAAGTCAGAACCTTTCGAAAAATTCTTCGAAAGCCTTGCTGAGGTAATGTATAAGGTTACTGCAATAGTTATGTCTTTTGCTCCAATTGGTGTTTTTGCATTAATTGTACCTGTCGTATCCAATTATGGAATAGATGTTCTTAAACCACTAAGTTTAGTAATAATTAGTGTATATATTGGATGTATTTTACATGCAGTCCTAGTATATTCATCTGCTGTTAAAATGTTTGCAAATATGAGCCCGGTTAAATTTTTCAAAGGAATAGCACCAGCAGCTATAACTGCATTCAGTACTTCCAGTTCATCAGGTACATTACCTATTACTATTAGTTCGGCCAAGGAAAATCTTGGAGTACCTGATAAAATAGCAAGCTTTGTACTTCCACTTGGTGCAACCATAAATATGGACGGAACTGCTTTATATCAGGGAGTATGTGCATTGTTTATAGCTCAAGTATACGGCATTGAACTAGGAATATCACAAATCCTTATTATAATTTTAACAGCAACCTTAGGATCTATAGGAACTGCAGGAGTTCCAGGTGCAGGATTAATCATGTTGACACTTGTATTACAATCAGTAGGTCTACCACTTGAAGGATTAGTACTAATAGCAGGTGTAGATAGAATTCTTGATATGGCTAGAACCTGCGTAAACGTAGTAGGAGATGCTTCATGCGCTGTTGTTGTATCAGCTACAGAAAAGGAGCTAGTTGATGAAAAATCAAATTAGTAAATAATAAAGGCTGCCCCTTAGGAGCGGTCAGATAGGGATTATAAATTCCTGAAAAATTTGGCATAGTCGTTGAAATTCGGCTATGCCGTTTTTCGTTTATTTTGGTAAGTCGATAGCGCCAATGCAGTTATAGAAAATTTGAATCCGCTGGGTTCTGCGGCCATCTACCTTTTCAGCCTTGAATACTATAATTTTGTCAATGAACTCTCGGATAATCTCTGCATCCAATTCTGTAATTTCTGTGTACTTTTTAACCAGTGCCAAAAAGCGGTCGGTATTGAGGGACTGTTCATTTGCTGTATCAATGGTATGCTTTAATTTGGTTATCCTTTCTTCCAGTGCCTTCTGCTCGGCTTCATATTCAGCCGACATCTTGTAAAAACGCTCTTCGGGAATTTTGCCCATCACATTGTCTTCATATAGCTTTCGAATGATTTTATCTATGTCAGCAATGCGAGTCTGTGCTTGTTCGTACTCCTTTTGACTTTGGCGGAGTTCTTTGGCAAGTTCCTTTTCTGAATTATTCATAACTATACGGATGAATTCCTGATCATGGTCTTTGGCAAAGGAGGTTACACGTCTTAAGTCTTCTAGCAAAAGCTGTTCCACTACAACATTGCGTATCTGATGTGAACTGCACATACCCTTTTTCTTGAGGTAAGTAGCACAAACGAAATATTCCTTATCGTGTGTCCATCCCTTGCCTCTAACCTGATACAGCTTTGCTCCACAGTCGGAACAAAACATCATGCCAGAAAGCATTCCCATTTCACCTAATCGTGATGGTCTTCGCTTGCCATCTCTGATTTTCTGCACTGTTTCCCAAGTCCCCTCATCAATAATTGCTTCATGGGTATTTTTGAAAACCAGCCAATCTTCTGGATTATTCAATATCTTGACTTTGCTCTTATATGACTTTTTAGAAGTCTTGAAATTTATCGTGTGACCTAGATATTCCATTTTAGCCAGAATATCTGCTACGGTACGAGCCGACCAAGCATATGGGTTTTCAGGTGGTCTTGCTGGAGTGTTAATACCCATTTTGCGAAGATGAACCGTAGGTGTATCAATGCATCGCTTTTCAAGTTGCTTTGCTATCTGCGTGGGTCCAAAGCCAGCCATGCACAGTCGGAAAATATCTCTGACCACCTCGGCGGTTTTCTCATCTATTATCCAGTGCAACTTATCTTCAGGGTCTTTAATATAACCGTAAGGTGGATTGGTGCAGAGTGGCTTACCGGACTGTCCCTTGGATTTGAACACAGCACGGATTTTCTTGCTAGTATCCTTAGCGTACCATTCATTAATAATGTTAAGAAACGGTGTAAAGGCACTGTCTGTTTGGTTTGCACTATCAATACCGTTGTTAATAGCAATGAATCGTACATCTGCGTCAGGAAACATAATCTCTGTGTAATAACCTACCTTAAGGTAATCCCTGCCGAATCGGGACATATCCTTGATGATAATCGTTCCAATTCTACCGGACTCTACATCAGCAATCATGCGGTTAAAGTCTGGTCTATCAAAAGTTGTACCGCTGACCCCATCATCCACATAAAATTCGATGTTACGAAAACCGTTGTCCTCAGCATACTTTTTTAGAATTGCCTTCTGGTTTACTTACTATACTATTGCTGTCCCCTGCAAGCTCATCATCACGGAAAAGCCTGCAGTACAGAGCATAATTTTTGCTTCTTCAAATGCTAATGTTGATTTACGTATAGTGCTAAATGTTGACTGTCTATTCATTTTTCTCCTCCATTTCCGACAGTCTTCAAGCGGTTTAGCGCTATGTATATTACCGTACTACATTGAAGAAGTCGAGTTGATTTCCGTGGGTTTATATGAACTATCTGATAACTTTGAAAGGTTTTTTGCGTTGACTGTAATCAGTCGTTTCAGCTTGGAATATGCACTTTCCTTTGCTGAATCACTTACTCGTGATTCCACCACATAGACCGTACCTCCGATATCGGATTTGGTTGTGCGGCTGTTAATTTGGTTTTCCATATCTTGACCTCCTGTCCGATGTTTTGAAGGAACTGGCACTGAGCAGAATTGATGACTCAGTGCCTAATCCAATATTTAAGCTTTTATTTGTAATATTTTAAGAGCATCCGGTTGAATTAGCTTCCCATCCAATCTCTCGTAAGCAGAAAAGCCAATCTGCCCCTGCAATGCATATAACTCACTTAATTTTTTTATCGTTATTGGTTGACGTTCAATCAGCCAGTAGTATGATAAATCTCCAAATACAATGCTTTTTGCTCCTGCTGATACTGTAGGCATATATGGAGAGGTAACTACAGGCTTTCCGAAGATGGTGTTATCCGAAGAATTCCACAGATAACTGCCGCTTGTATCCTTAAGGGTTCTAAGAAGCATAGCTGTATTATCGTGCATGATAAACACAGCGTTATTTCGGTATTCATCTTTTAATGAAAAATACAGTGAAATAATCTCGTCAAAAGAGATGGTAGCACTATCTGCTGTAGTTACATCTGCATCAGCTGTAAGTATAACTGTTGGCTGTGTTGTGCCATTTCCATTAAGCAATGCATTTTCCTCAGCCTTGCCAAAACGCTTCGCAAAATCACCCATCAGATATTTTTCAAGATTAAAGTTCATATCGGTGACAAATGAGCGGTTTAGCTTGACAAGAGATGCCAGCTTGTATGATTTCACCAGAAACTGTGTAAATGTATCGGCGCTTTCGGGGATTGGATCTCCGTCTTCAACCCAATCTGCTGCTGTACCCGTTGAGGATACCGCTTGAATTTTACCTTCTGCAGAAGATAGATTGATAACAGTAGCAAATCTGCGGAATATATTCTCCTTTGCCAAAGCAGTGTTAAAGCCTTCTCTGAACTCATCTGGTGCGACATAGGCTCCTGCATTATCATAGCCCTCGCTTAGATTTTGATTGTTTTCTTCTTTTCCTTTCATAACATTCCAAAACGCTCTATTATAAGTTGTTGATGTTGCCATAATCGTTTACCTCCTAAATTTTATTAAATGTGGGGTATATACCCCGTTTGAAACCGCGTTTTTTTACACGTTGCCCCACGCCCGTTATCCAGATAAAAAGGTGTGGAGATTTGAACTCCCCTAGGGGGTAGGTATTAACACATGGAGTTGTATCCAGTGTTTTCAGTGGTATTAAGCTTTGTAGCAAGATGTAGCAGGTAAAAACTAAACTCTCTATACGAGAGCGATTTTTTATATAACCTGTTTTTCTTGCTACAAGCTGCTACACTGTGTTTAAATAAGAAGAAATTCTTCTTCAGTCAGCTTATATCCGATAAGCATTGTGGTCATTCCACCACCAGAACGTGGTCGTTTCCGTTCTACACGAGCGATAGCTGTTAATGCCTGTTTGAAGTTTCTTGCATTCTCCGAATAACATCCATTGGCACTGCACCAACGCTGATACCGGGCATACACTTCGGATGTCCGCACCTCACTGTTTGTAAATGTTAAAATGAATATGAACAAAAATTAGAATCTCAAAATGTACAAATTTG
>JAKELU010000025.1 GCA_022760735.1 Firmicutes bacterium FC7 | reverse complement strand
AAATTAGGGCCTTGTGCCCGTAAAGGCAAAACCACCGGCTAGGCCGGTGGATATTTATTAATATTGGTTTTACAAATAAAAATTTGTATGTTACCATAAGATTAACAGTGCATATTTATTATTTAAATTCTTTTTAAGTATTTATTTAAAATAATTATCTACATAAAAATAATGTTTAGAAAGGGAATAATATGATTTATTTAATAACAGGTGGAGCAAGAAGTGGTAAAAGTACATTTGCGGAGAGCTTATATAAAGATAAATTAGATGTTGTATACATTGCGACTTCTAGAATTTATGATGAGGAAATGGAAGAAAGGGTTCGCTTACATAGAGAGAGTAGACCAGCAGAATGGAGAACATATGAAGGCACATATAACCTAGCAGATGCTGTTGGTGAAGAAAGTAATTACATATTAGATTGTATGACTGTCCTATCGTCAAATATTATGTTTGATCTAAGTAAGGATGTTGAATATATAGATTATGAATTACAAAAGAAGATAGAGGATACTATTGTAGATGAGATTGCTGGACTTATAGATAAGATTAAAGAAAAAGGAGCTAATCTTATTCTAGTAACTAATGAAGTAGGAAGTTCAATTGTTCCAGAAAATCACATTGCTAGGGTATTTAGAGATATTCAGGGGAGAGTAAATCAAAAAATTGCATCAATGTCTAATAACGTTTACTTGGTATGCTGTGGTATACCGGTGAAAATCAAGTGATAGATGGTTTGATATTGACCTTTCAATTCTTTACTAGAATTCCTATTAATAAGGAAGTAGACTTTAATGAGAAGAATATACGCTATAGTTTATTCTTCTATCCTTTTGTTGGAGCAATATTAGGATGTATTGCTAGTTTAGTATATTTTCTTTTTTCTAAATTGAACATTGAAATAGCTGCTATAGCAACAGTTATAACCTTGATTATTCTAACTGGAGGCATACATCTAGACGGACTTACAGATACTTTTGATGGATTTTTGTCAAATCGAGATAAGGACAGAACATTAGAGATAATGAAGGATAGTCGAGTTGGCTCATTTGGTGTTTTATCCATGATTATGTTAATATTAACAAAGTTTGTTGTCATATCAAACTATGGAGTTGGGCTACCGCTAGCGCTAGTTCTTTCTTTAGTTAATAGTAGACTAAATGCAGCTGGAGTAATTTCTACCAAGAAGGTAGCTAGAAAAGGCGGTTTAGGGGACTTATTTCATAGTAGTAATTCTAGAAAGCTGGTTTTATTAGCTACAATTATATATATAGGAATACTTATAAGTATTAATTTTAAATTTATCATTCCATTATCAATAACTTATATATTTAGTCAGCTATTTTGCTGTTGGTCTTACAAAAAAATAGATGGTATGACTGGAGACACCTATGGCGCGATAATTGAAATAGGAGAGGTTGTATCCTTACTGAGCTTTTGGGGGTTGATGCAATGGATATAATTATGATTCGTCACGGAGAATCAGAAGACAATCTGAGCAAAGTATTAAGCAATTATGATACAAGTCTTACAGAAAAGGGTATAGAACAGATTAAGAGAACAAAGGGGTTTTTAAAAAACTACAAATTTGATAGAGTCTATTATAGTCCATTAAAAAGGACTGATGAAACAAGAAAATATTTAGACCTTGAAGGAATAGAAGAACCAAGAATTAGAGAGATAGATTTTGGAATTTTTACAGGTTATAGATATGATGAGTTTACAAGTATCTATCCAGAAGAATCGAAACTATGGGTGTCTGATCCGTATAATTACGATGTTCCCAATGGTGAAAGCATAAACACCTTATATAAAAGAGTAGAAAAATTTTTGGAGGAAATAGTGGACAAGAATGAAGATGTGCTACTAATAACCCATGAGGGAATTATAAGAGTAATATGTTCTTGGGTATTTGATGAACCAAAATATTTTTTTAAATTTAGTGCTGATAACGGAAGTCTAAGTATTATATCTGTTAATGGAGGGTATAAGTATATCAAGAAACTCAACTGCCATTCAGATTGAAACATGCAGATTGAAAACTTGAGGTGAGAAATGGAAAGACACATTCTGAGGTGTATCAATACTATTGATGAATTTAATAAAGAAGAATATGAAGCGAAAAATTTAGGCGTTGAAATTCAAGATTTTACAGAACCAAATCTGACAGATGAAGAAATATTAGACCGAGTGAATAGATATAAGAAAATATTAAAGGATTTTAAGCAAATTAAAGCTTTACATGGACCATTTTTAGATTTGAAGCCTTCAAGTCCTGATAAGGACATAAGAAGAATTAGCTACATGAAATACCTAAGAACAATGGAAATAGCCATAGAGTTGGATATTGACTATGTTATCTTTCATAGTCAAATCAATCCATACTTAAGAGAACCAAATTTAAAGAAGCTTAATAATCTTCAAGCCAGAGATTTTTGGCATTCTCTTGTTGAAGAGGCTAGAGATTTTAGAGGGACTATTGTTATAGAGAACATCTTTGAGGAAACCCCGGATATGCTTAAGGAACTTGTTGATACTATAGGATTATCCAATGTTAAAGTCAATTTCGATATTGGTCATGCTCGTCTTGGTACAGCTACTTTAGAAAAGTGGATAAGGGAGCTAAAAGATCATTTAGTATATATACACTTGCATTCAAATGACGGTGTATTTGATTTACATCAATTCCCAACGGATATTGAAATTTTGGCATTGAATAATCTTTTAAATAAGTATGGTGTTAACCCTGTAATAGCACTGGAATATAAATCAGATGATATAACAAGGGAACTAGAACTACTTACAAAACATGTAAAAAAATAGGCAATTGTTAGTTGCCTATTTTTAATTTCCGATATACCTTGCATATAATGAAGTAGCTCTTTTAATATCATTGGTGTTTTTTATAATAGCTCTACCATCATAGAATAAGGTTATTTGTACGTCTTCTATATCGAATTTGATAAAATATGCATTTTGCTTTACATCGATATCTAGGGATTTTAGCCGTCTTACTATGTTTTCAGCAGATATTTCTTTCTGCATAGGATTTACTTGTATGCTGTTTTTTCCACACAAATAAACTGCTTCTTCAGTACTTCTATTCATGAATTCAAAATTATTTTTTCCACATGCTATACAGTTCTCATCTATATTCATATCAATATGTTCAAAATCGTTGGTCCAAATGTCTATATATTGTAAACCTTTTATAACAGTAGACTTTTTATCCAGCAAAATCTTAATTGCTTCCATAGATTCCAATGAAGCTACTATTGATGTAATAGAATTGAGTACTCCTGCTGTATCACAAGTTTCAGTAGCCCCTATTGTAGGGATTTCAGGAAACATACATCTCAAGCAAGGAGTTTCATTAGGTATTATAGTATGTACCATTCCTGAACTTCCAATTACTGCGCCGTATATCCATGGTATATTAAGCTTTATAGATAAATCATTTATTAAATATCTGGTTTGCAAGTTATCTGTAGCATCTAGTATAATGTCCATACCTTTGCATATTTCTTCTATATTTGTAGAGTTTACATCTGTTAATAAAGGTTCAATTTTTATTTCTGAATTAATCTTCCTTAACTTTCGCTCTGCTGCAATTACTTTAGGCAAGTTTTCTTTTATATCTTCTTCATCAAAGAGTATCTGTCTCTGAAGATTAGATAGTTCAATGTAGTCACGATCAACTATTTTTATATATCCTACACCAGAGCGGGTAAGATTATTTGCAATTACAGTGCCAAGAGCTCCACAGCCAATAATTATAGCTTTTTTATTTAGTAATTTTTTTTGGCCTTCAACACCTATTTCACCAAATATAATTTGCTTTTCATATCTTTCCATATTATCCCCCCAGGAAGATTATCCCTTAAATAAAGTATATAGAACTTAGAAAGAGTATACAAGATAGCATAATAGAAATAATAAATTTTAAGAAATTAACTACTAAATTAAAAAAATCTACTTACTATTTGTAACTATGCTGGGTATAATATTATTAGGTGGTGATGATATGAAAAACTTAGATAATTACCATTTATGTCCAAAGTTTGAATCAGCTTTTGAAGTACTCGGAAAAAGATGGACTGGTCTTATCATCCAAACCCTTCTTAGTGGAAAAAAGAGGTTTTCAGATATTGAGATGGCTATACCGAATCTAAGTGCCAGAATGCTTACTGAAAGGTTTAAAGAACTGGAACAACAAGGAATAATTACTAGACAAGTTTATCCAGAGACTCCAGTAAGAATTGAATACGAACTTACTGAAAAGGGAAAGGATCTACAAAAAGCCATGGAGGAAATTCAAAAATGGGCAGAGAAATGGAATTAATGAATAGTAGGCTATAAAACTCTTATACTAATATGTATAGGAGTTTTATTTTATAGTGACATTAAAGGAGAGATTATCATGAGCATAAATTTTTACCAAGCTATAGAAGAAAGAAGATCCTTTTATGATATAAGCAGTGAAAAAGTTGTTTCTGATGAAAGATTACAAGAAATAATTGAACATGCAGTAGCACATACTCCGACAGCTTTTAATTCTCAGAGTGGTAGGGTTATTTTATTATTAGGAAAGCAGCATGAAAAACTGTGGAATATAGTTAAGGATTCTATGAAAAAAATACTTTCTGAAGGTCGATTTATAGAAGCTGAGAAGAAAATTAATTCCTTCAAAGCAGGTTACGGAACAGTATTATTTTTCGAAGATGATGATATAGTAAGAAGTTTGCAAAAACAATTTCCTACTTATGCTCATAATTTCCCTAAATGGGCAGAACAATCTAATGGAATTCTTCAGTATATTATATGGGTTTCATTAGAAATTGAAGGATATGGCGTTTCACTGCAGCATTATAATGAGTTAATTGAAGATAGAGTAAAAGAGGTATGGAACGTTCCAGATAACTGGAGAATTATAGCACAAATGCCTTTTGGTAAACCAATATCAGAACCAGGTGAAACTTATATTGCTCCAATAGGAGATAGGGTAAAAATATATAAATAAAATAAAGGCGAAAAGGTCATTTTATCCTTTTCGCTTTATCCTTATAGACTAGTCAATAGCTTCTATCAATACATCCATTATTCCACCACAAACCATTCCTTCATCCTCAGCTACATCACCAGTCATATCAACATGTTCAATTTTATAACCTTTTTCTTGAATTACATTACGAGATAAGGTTAGAATATTTGCTTCACTACAGCCTCCACCGATAGTCCCTATTAACCTTCCATCTAGCCATACAATCATTTTAGCACCAGCTTTTCTTGGAACAGAACCCTTTGAACCTATAATAGTTATTAATGCCCTTGGAACATCTGATGAAGAGGATGCTTCCTTTAAAACATCCATATCAAATTCAGGCCAGTTAAATTTATTACTCTTTCTATAGGCGGACGATCTTCTATAGCTAATAACTTGTGCAATAATTGCAATTGCAATTTCTTCTGGTGTTACAGCACCGATATCTAGTCCTATAGGTGAGCAGACCTTATCTAATTTTTCTTTATCAAAACCTTCCTCTTCTAGCTCATTCATCATAGCCTTAACTCTTCGTTTAGATCCAATCATTCCGATATATGCAGTTGTGTATTTAAGCGAATTCCTTAAGCATACACCATCATATTTATGTCCTCTTGTAACAATAATGACAAAATCTGATGGCCTTAAGTTAATTTTATCAAAAACCTTATTAAAATCTTCGCAAATTATTTGATCTGCATCTGGGAATCTTCCAGGATTTGCGAAGAAAGGTCTGTCATCTACTACCATAATTGAAAATCCAACTTTACGTCCAAATTCAGTCAAAGGCTTAGCTATATGCCCGCCACCAAAAATTACAAGTCTTGGCTTAGGATAGAAGGGTTCAATTAAGATAGATTGATCTTTTTCAACATATGTATAAGGTAATCCTGTTTCAAAGACTTTCAATATGCTTTCTTTAAGTAATGGATTATTTTCATCATCTAGCTCATTTTTAGCAATAACTTGCTTTTTAATTATAGTTGAGTTTTCAATAGAAAGAAAAGTTAATAGCGCTGTTTCGCCTTTACTCTCTATTTTTTCTAATAATTCTTTATAAATTTGCTCGAACATACCACTCACTCTTTTCTTTTTTATGTATACACTCCAAATTATTCTAATATATATTATAACAGAAAAAATTTTTTTACAAGATTAAGCTCGTAAACTAAGGTAGCAATTAATAAATAATTAACAAAATTTTGTTGACTACTTGTCCTGCAGCGTGATATATTTAACAATAAGGAATCATTTGAAGTGAGGAGAGATTAAATGAGTGATTTCGATACTTTAGAAGATGCAATAGAAGATGTATCAGAAGGTGAAGCAGTATTAGAAAATGAAGTTGTTTTAGAAGAAGACAATAGGGTTGAGCCTGAAGTATTAATTGAAGAGCCTGAGGAACTCGATAAGGTTGCTTTGATTGGCTTACATATAAGGGAAAGCTCAATGTATGGAAGACTTAATAATGCAGAGGATTTTTTAGACGAACCATTTTCTTTAGAGGTAGAAGAGGCTTTATCATTATTAGAAGAGCTTAAGTCTAGAGATGATTTCTCAGATATCATCTTCCATAAGGGTAAGGAAACCTTGTATATGTACTCCGATAAGTATATGTCTAATAATTATGCTAAATTGCTAATTTTAGTTGAGGAAAAGGATATGTTTAGGATGATTGCAGAGACAGTTAGGGATGAATCCAAAACTTATCCTAGACCAACAGATGCGAGATTATTCACTAAAGCACCATTTAACCTAACAAGAAGCGAATTTCAACAGGTATATGAGGAGCTTAGGAAAAAGGAAGAATATTCAGACATCAAAGAAGTCAGAGCTTCTAATCAAGCACTTTACTTGTTTTCAGATAAATTTATGAAGGAAGCTTTAGCCAAGTCACTTGCAGAGTGGATTGAAGTTGAAGCTGAACAAAATCCATAAGGAGGGTTGACATATGGGGAGATTAGGAACTACGGAATTAATCCTAATTCTAGGAATTGCATTAGTAGTATTTGGTCCTAAGAAACTACCTGAGATTGGAAAGGCAATGGGACAAACCATAAGACAGTTTAAAGATCACGCAAATAAGGTTAGTGAAGAACCTTTAGATGATAAAGCATCAAATTTAAAGGAAGACGATGTAGTTAATTCATAATTCACGTCAATAATTTAACCTTATTTTGATTCATTTAGTTAAAAAAATAACTAACAATCCAGATTAGGAGGGAGAGTCAAGATGTTTGAGAGAGAAATTGAAGAATTTATTGAGAAGGTAAGAACAAGAAGAGAATTCTTGAAAATGAGTGGAAAAAGCTTAGCCGGAATTACAGTTACAGCATCCGTTTTAAATCTAATTGGATGTACTAAGGAGGAGCCTACTTCAACAGAAGTACCAACAGGTGCTGCTGCATTTGTAATCCCTAAAGGATTGATCGTGGCGCAACCAAATAGATGTACAGGATGTCAAAGATGTGAAATGGTTTGTACAGTAGCCAACGACGAAAAAGTTCATCCATATATTTCAAGAGTTAAAATTGCAAGAAATTATAATTATGGACCAAAGATGACCGATAATTATAGATTCGAAAATGGTTATTTTGGAAACTTCGTAATGACACCAGAAACATGCCGTCAATGTGAAGATGCAAAATGTGCATCTGCATGTCCGGTAAAGGCTATTAGCCAGAATGAGTCAACAGGAGCATGGACAGTAGATGAGGATACTTGTGTAGGTTGCGGTGCATGTGCAGGTGCGTGCCCTTGGAATATGCCTACAATTGACCCAGAAACAGGAAAATCCACTAAATGTATACTATGTGGTAAATGTGCAACAAATTGCATAACTGGAGCACTTAGTTTGATTCCTTGGGAAAAACTAGAATCAATGCTTAGAAGAAGAGGATATAGTTTATCATAATTTGGACTTATAAATAGTTATACTTAGTAATTTGATGGGAGGAATTATAAATGGCTAAAGTAACCGGTTGGACTGGTAAGTTATTAAGAGTTAATTTAACTACTGGAAAAATAACAACTGAAGACTCAATGAAATATAATAAAGACTTTATCGGTGGTGCTGGTTTAGGATATAAGGTAATATTCGATGAAGTTCCTCAAGGAACTAAAGCTTTTGACGAAGCAAATAAAATAGTGTTTGCTGTTGGACCTTTAACAGGAACAACTGCACCATGTAGTGGTAGAACAAATATTACCTCTCTTGGACCTACAAATCCTTATCATGCAGTAACAGATAGCCATATGGGTGGAAACTTTGGACCTTGGTTAAAATTTGCTGGATACGATGCAATAATAATAGAAGGAGCTTCTAAATCACCAGTATGGTTAAAAATCGAAGATGATAATGTTACTATAGAAGATGCTAGCAACCTATGGGGTAAAGGTGTTATAGATACAACACATGAAATAAATAAAATTATGGGTAAAGAAGCGTGTGTAGCAGCAATAGGACCTGCAGGCGAAAAGATGAAAAATCTTGCTTCCATTGTAAATACTGTAAACCATTCTGCTGGTGGTCACGGTGGAATTTTAGGTGCTAAGAAACTTAAAGCAATTGGAATTAAAGGAACAAAGGCTGTACATATAGCTGAAGGAAAAGCAAAAGATTGGTTAGACTTAAATAAATACATGTTAGGTGAAATAATTGGTGCTAACAACAATCACGTTGTACCAAGTACGCCACAAAGTTGGGCAGAATACCATAGTAAAGGTAGTAGATGGACAGCTCAAACAGCTTTGTTCTGGGGTGCAGCAAACCCACCAGTTGAAACAGGAGAATGCCCTCCAGGAGACTTAAATAAAGTTGGACTTAGAACTCAAAAAGCTGTATTTGACTTAGGTCCAGTGGCAGAAGCAAGAACTGTTAAAATGGGCGGATGCTACTCATGTCCAATCAGATGTCAGTCTAATCTTTATGTTCCTGAATTAGAGAAATATGGCTTAACTCCATATGCTACAAGTACTTGTATAAACTTCAGTGCTCCTGGAACAGCAATGTTAAATGGATATTCTGATGGAGATAGTAAAGGTGAGGTAGCATTAATTACAAAATGTCTTGGTTCAAGATTAGCAGATGATTATGGTATCTGGAGTAACTATGGACAATTACCAAGAGATTTTAAATACGCTTATAGTACTGGAAAACTAAAAGAAGTATTACCAGAGGAAGAATGGAATAGTATTGATTGGTCACTATTAGAAAAAGGAGATCCAGGTTGGATGTTAGAATTCTACAATAATTTAATTGGAGACGGAGAATTCTCACATCTATTAGATGGACCATATTATTTAGATCAAAGATGGAATCTTGGAGAAGAATATTGGAATGGTGCTGGAAACAACGTATGGTCAAAGATGGCATATCCAAAGCATCATAGTAACGAAGCTGGTGCTCAAGTTGGAGTATTAGTAAACATCATGTTTAACAGAGATGCTAACAGCCATACTCATATGAACTTTATTGGTGCTGGACTTCCAATAGAATTATTAAAGGAAATAGCTGGAGAAGTTTGGGGTTCACCAGATGCATTAGATGCACCAATGAACTATACTCCAATGAATGAATACAAGGCTAAATTTGCTAAATGGTCAATAGATAGAAATATGTTACATGACTCAATTACTTTATGTAACTGGGTATGGCCAATGACTGTTTCTCCATCTAAAGAAAGAAACTACAGAGGAGATACTGCTTTAGAAGCAAAATTCTATAGCTTGGCAACAGGTATAGAAATGTCAGAAGAAGAATTGGATTTACAAGCTGAGAGAATTACAACTCTTCATAGAGCATTAACTATCAAGAATATGAACACTATAGATATGAGAAATGAACATGACTATATTCCTGAATGGGTATTCAATGTAGACCCAGACAAGAAACCTTTCACAGAAGGAACAGTGAAACTTGATAGAGAAGATATGCAATTAGCACTAACTATGTTATATAGAGAATATGGTTGGGATGAAAAAACTGGCGCTCCAACTAGAGAAACATATGAAAGATTAGGATTAAAGGATGTAGCAGACGAATTAGAAAAATTAAACTTGCTCCCTTAAAAATTAATATAGATTGAGTTTCTTGCTAAACAAGGAAGGTTTATTTACCTTCCTTGTTTAGTACTGTTATGAAAGAGGGATCTTTATGATATTTGACTACTTATTGGGTAAGTTAACAGAACAAAACAATATAAAGATAATAGAGGATAGATGTATAAAATGTAATACTTGTGTAGAACTTTGCCCATATGGTGCAATTTCTAATAAGGGGAAAATAGAAATTGATGATAAATTGTGTGATGTTTGCGGCCTTTGTAAAACTCAATGCAAAACACAAGCTATCGCAATTAAGGATTTAGGAGAAGAGAATATACTTCGAAAAATTAATGATAAGAAGAATATTGTATTCTCCTGCTATAATAAAAATGGTATTGGGAATTTAAGCATAAATTGTCTAAGCTCTTTTCACCCAGAATTACTTGCTGCTTTGCTTATTTATTATGGGGAAAAGAAGTTTCATTTTAATTTAAGTAGATGTGAATCTTGTAGTAGATGCAATTATTTATATATTTTTGAAGAATCTTTGAAAGAAGCAATTAAGTTTTTAAAACAGATTAATATAGAAATAGAATATGAGCTACATTATGATGAAAATCAACTGTCTGTACTTGTTGAAGAAGCAGTATCAAGAAGAGACCTATTTAAAATGTTAAAAAAAGAAACTACAAATATGGCAGCTCAGGCAGTAGACATTATAGTAAGCGATAAGGATGATTATTTGTCAATCCGAAAGGTATTGCTAAGAGCTTTAAAAAGTATGGATTTAACGACTGATATTACAGAAGAGGTATTTTTTAGGGATTACAAAGTTTATGATAGTTGTAATGGCTGTGGTAAATGCGCAGAAATCTGTCCTGGTGATGCATGGAAAATAGAAAACAATGAAGATTCAATTGAAATATATCACAATATATCTAGATGTTTTAAGTGTGGTCTTTGTACTGACACTTGTCCAAAAGAAGCAATTAATAAATGTGAATTTAATTTGAGAGATATTTATGTATTTAATATAAAAAGAGCAGTAAAACTTACTCAGTGTAAATCTTGTGGCAAGAAATTTATTGCTAATGCTGATTCAGATAAATGTGATGTTTGTATTAAGAAAGAAGCCTTAAGAAAAAAAATAGCTTCTTACTAGCTGTCATTTATATAATACTTTGATATAATTATTTTAAAATCAAATAGAGGTGCATAAAATGGGGAGATTAGGTACTGGAGAATTAATATTGATATTTGCAATTGCATTAGTTGTAGTAGGACCGTCTAAATTACCGGAGCTTGGGAAAGCACTTGGTAAAACAGTAAATGAGTTTAAGAAATTCTCTAAGGATATAAAGGATGACTTGTCACTAGAGGAAACTACTAAAAAAGAGACCAAGAAAGAAGAAAAGAAAGAAGTAATTGTTGAAGAAAATGAAGAAAAACATTCATAGCAAAATTAATTGGAGGTTATTATGAAGGTAGTAGAGACAGAAAAAGCAGTGGGTATGGTCCTTGGTCATGATATTACAGAGATAGTTCCAGGAGAATTTAAAGGAGTGGCTTTTAAAAAAGGGCATGTAATTAAAGAAGAAGATGTAGAAAGATTATTAAGAATAGGTAAGGAACATATATACATTTTTGAGCTTAGTGAAGATGAATACCATGAAGATGAGGCTGCGCTAGAGCTTGGAAAGTTAATTTGTGGGAAAGGTGTGCATTTTTCTAACCCACCGCGTGAAGGTAAAATCAATATATTACCAGATTATAAAGGACTATTGAAGATAAATCGAGAAATTTTAGATGATGTTAATGATATACAGGATATTTGTATTGCTACTATTCACGGAAACAGAACAATAGAAGAAGATGGACTTATTGGTGGATGTAGAGTAATTCCTCTTACCGTGAAGAAGGACAAGATAGAAGAGGTAAGAAAGATTATTAGAGATAGAGGTCCTATCTTTGAAGTTAAACCATTTAAATCACTGAATGCAGCTATTATTGTTACTGGTAGCGAGGTTTATAAAGGAAGAATTGAGGACAAATTTGGCCCAGTAGTTGAGAAAAAACTATTAAATTTTGGTACTAAAATAATATCTAAGACAATAGTACCAGATGAGTTAGAAATTATTAAGTCTGAAGTGTTGAAGGCAAAGGAGCTTGGTGCTGAGATAATAGTTGTAACAGGAGGTATGTCAGTTGATCCTGATGATAAGACTCCAGGTGCTATTAAGGCAACAGGTGCAGAGATAATCGCTCACGGAACACCTGTATTGCCGGGAGCTATGCTATTATTTGCGTATCTAGATGGAATTCCAGTATTTGGTCTACCTGGATGTGTAATGTTCAGTGCAACAACAGCTTTTGATTTAATTTTACCAAGGGTTATGGCTGGTGAAACAATAGCTAGAAGAGATATTACAAGACTGGGATATGGAGGACAATGTTTAAAATGTAAAGAATGTACCTTCCCAGATTGTCATTTTGGTAAATGTTAACATAAGTATATAAATATTTCAAAGACTTTACAATTAGTGATAAATTGTAAAGTCTTTTTTTGTTACTCAACAACTTTTTCAGTTTTTATTTCCTTCTTAAATATTTGATTTAAAATAAGCAAATTTAAAATCTGGAAAAAAGTAGATATTAGTGATTAGAAAGGGAGTATCTTAGATTGCTATTTTGCTAAATTTTATTTATAATATTAATTAGTGGATACAATGGGTATATACTACAAAGAAGTCAATTTAAATGACTATAGATAAAAATAACGGGAGGTATGCAAATGGCTTTAGTTACTTCAACTGAAATGTTTAAGAAAGCGTATGAGGGTGGATATGCAATAGGAGCATTTAATGTTAACAACATGGAGATTATTCAAGGTATCATAGAAGCCGCGAAAGCTGAAAAGTCTGCCTTGATTTTACAAGTATCAGCTGGAGCTAGAAAATACGCAAGCCCTATATACTTAAAAAAATTAGTAGAAGCTGCTGTTCAAGATAGTGGACTAGATATAGTATTACATCTTGACCACGGTGAAAACTTTGAAATTTGTAAGCAATGTGTTGATGATGGATTTACTTCAGTTATGATTGACGCATCACATCTGCCATTTGAAGAAAATATAAGAGTTACAAAAGAAGTGGTTGAATATGCTCATGCTCATGGAGTTGTTGTAGAGGCTGAACTTGGTAGATTAGCAGGTGTTGAGGATGCGGTAAATGTTAGTGAGAAAGATGCAAGTTTCACTGATCCAGACCAAGCAGTTGAATTTGTAGAAAGAACTGGAATAGATTCCTTAGCTATAGCTATTGGAACAAGCCATGGTGCATATAAGTTTAAGGGTGAACCTAGATTAGACTTTGAAAGATTAGATATAATTACCAAAAAATTACCAGGATTCCCTCTAGTATTACATGGAGCTTCATCAGTTTTACCTGAATTTGTTGAACTTTGCAACAAATATGGTGGAGAAATTCCTGGTGCACAAGGTGTACCTGAGGATATGCTAAGAAAAGCTGCAAAATCAGGAGTATGTAAAATCAATATAGATACAGACTTAAGACTTGCAATGACAGCTGCAATTAGAAAGCATTTTGTAGAACATCCTGGAGACTTCGATCCTAGAAAATACTTAGGACCAGCAAGAGAAGCAATTAAGGGAATGGTACAACATAAGATTAGAAACGTTTTAGGCTCAAGCAATACAAGTCTATAGAATATAAAGAAAAGAAGCAAAATATATTAGATACTTCCAAAGTAGATATTCTAATTAAATGTAGATATCTATTTGGAGGTGTAGAAATGCTTATAAGTGGTGAGCTTAAACCGAAAGGTAAATTCTTAGGTTGGGCTGACAGAGTTTTAGATATGCAATGGGAAGATATGGATACTCAAGAAGTAAAGGATTAGGTATATAAAACAATTGAAGAATTAAAAGCTGGTAATAAAGAAAATCCCAGAGAATAGAAATAGAAGGCTAAAATGATCATTTTAGCCTTCTATTTCTTACTGATTATATTTAAATAGATATAAAGTTCAAATTTTAGGATTTGATAATTCTAAAGGCAATTCAAATAAAAAATCTACAACTTTTACTGCAATATTATAAATTGCTTAATTCCTTAGCAATCTGTGCACCTAATTTTGCATTATTGTAAACTAGTTGTATGTTTGCTTCAAGGCTCTTACCCTCAGTTATTTTTTGAATCTTATCAAGTAAAAATGGCGTGATATCCTTGCCTTTTACACCTAAACTATTGGCTTCTTCTACAGCTTTTTCAATAACTCCATTTATTAGTTCCTTATCCATTGAATATTCATCTGGAATAGGGTTTGTTATTAGCATAGCACCCTTCAATCTTAGTTCTTCTTTAGCTTTAAGGGCTTTAGCTATTTCTAATGGAGAATCCATTTTATAATTTACCTTAAATCCACTTTCTTTAGTGTAGAAGGCAGGCAATTCATCTGTTTGATATCCAATTACAGGAACTCCTTTAGTTTCTAAGTACTCTAAAGTAAGTCCTAAATCAAGTATAGATTTAGCACCTGCACATATTACAGATACATTAGTATTAGATAATTCTTCTAAATCAGCAGAAATATCCATAGTTGTTTCTGCGCCTCTGTGAACACCACCAATACCACCAGTTGCAAATAATTTAATACCTGCCATATGAGCAATTATCATAGTCGCAGCGACAGTAGTAGCGCCATCTTCTCCGCGTGCAACTAGTACAGGAATATCTCTTCTGCTGGCCTTAGTAACTTCTAATCCTTTCTTGCCTAAATAATCAATTTCCTCTGGGGTTATACCAACTGTTAGTTTTCCTTTAATTATTGCGATAGTTGCTGGTATTGCACCATTTTCCCTTACTATTTGTTCAACTTTCAAAGCTGTTTCTACATTTTTAGGGTAAGGCATCCCGTGAGAAATAATAGTGGATTCTAAAGCAACCACTGGCTTATTTTCTTCTATAGCTTTCTTTACTTCTGGTGAAACTACTAAATAATCTTTCATTTTAACTCCTCCATTTTGTATCCATTAATTCTCTAATATATGCTTCAGATATTTCATCGCTAACTGTTTTTGGCGATCTTATGCATATATAAGATGCAGCTGAGCCTGCTTTTGCAGATTCTTCGATATCATAGTTATTTAAATATGCCCAAACCACAGCTGCTAGGAAGCTATCTCCAGCACCTGTGGTATTTATTATCTCATCAGTAATAGAAGGTAGAATACCTTTATTCCTACCATTAGAATAATATACACCTTCGGGACCTAAAGAGATATATACATTTTTAATACCCTTGTTAAGCAAGATATTTGATGCATTATCTAAATCGTCTTTACTAGTAATTTTAATATCCGTTAGAATTTCAGCTTCATGTATATTTGGTTTAAGTGCATAAATATCTCTAATGCTATTCTTTAACTTTTCTGTTTTCTTTACAGATACAGTATCAATAAATAATGGCACCTTTAAGTTTTCGATAAGAAATTCTAAAGACTCTTGAGGTATATTAGTATCAGCTATACATGCTTTTGAGCTGTTTAGTATGTGAATCCTTTCCTGTAAAAAAACCGGTGTAATCTTATTGTATAATTCCATGTCTGATATAGCTAGTTGCATTTCGCCATTAGGGTCATTGATACATAGATATATGGATGTTCTTTCATTTTCAATCTGCTGTGAATATCTTAACCCAATTCCTAATTCGTTACAGCTTTCAATAATATCTCTTGCATAATTATCATCTGCTAACAATGAAATAAACTCTACTTGAACACCCATTCTACTTAAATTTTCAGCAATATTTCTACCTACTCCTCCTAGAGAAGTATTTATTTTGCCGGGGTTAGAATCGTGCTTGTTCAAACTAGCATATGGAGTGCCACTTATATCTATATTTGCACCCCCAATAACACATACACAATTATTCATTCAATCTCCTCCAAATAAGTTTGAACCATTAGTACTATAATATTATACCAACAATTATGAGAATAAAAACAATTAATTTGTGATTTAAATTATCTTATGTTATGATATCATTACTTAAATTTAATAGTTAATGGAATAATAAAAGAAGTATAATTATAAGAGGGGTAGATTAACGTGAAAAACGCATTTAGGGAACTAGGTATTAGTAATGAAATAGAAATTATATTAAATAAGAATGGAATTACAGATCCAACTCCAATACAGGAAAGAGCAATTCCTGAAATTGTAAAGGGAAAGGATGTAATTGCTCAAGCTCAAACAGGTACTGGAAAGACTTTAGCATTCTTATTACCATTAATAGATAAGATAGATATTAGTAAGAATTATATACAAGGACTGATTATTACACCAACCAGAGAGTTGGCCATTCAAATCACAGATGTGGCTAGGAAACTTACAGAGGCAAAGGATTTTAAAATTCTAGCAGCCTATGGCGGACAGGATGTAGAACAGCAGATTCACAAGCTTAAGAATGGCATGCATTTAGTTATAGCAACACCAGGAAGATTATTAGATCATATAAAAAGAGATAATATTGATTTAGGCAAACTAAAGACACTAGTTCTAGATGAAGCTGATGAGATGCTATATATGGGGTTTCTTGAGGATGTTATTAGCATAGTAAATAGCACTCCAAAAACCAGACAGACAATGCTATTTTCCGCTACAATGCCAAATGAGATAAGAAGTCTTGGAAAAAGATTTATGAGGAGTCCTATTCAGATAGAAATTGCAAGTAAAAATGTCACTATTGATAAGATCAAACAAGTTGTAATAGAGACATCAGAAAAGGACAAAATAGATACTTTATGTAAAATTATAGATGAATATAGGCCATATATTGCATTTGTGTTCTGTCGTACAAAGCAGAAGGTTAGTCAAGTTAATATGGAATTACTGTCTAGAGGATATAATTCTGATGAACTTCATGGTGATATGTCTCAAGCAAAAAGAGAAAGGGTAATGAAGAAATTAAGGGATTTAAAACTTCAAATACTAGTTGCTACTGATATTGCAGCGAGAGGAATAGATGTTGAGGGTGTTACACATGTAATAAACTATGATATTCCTAATGATGTAGATAATTATATTCATAGAATAGGTAGAACAGGAAGAATAGGAAATGTTGGTATGGCTATTACCTTAGTTACACCAAGTGACCAGGACAATCTTGCTATGATTGAGAGAAAGATAAAAATCAAATTAAAATCAGAGAAGAAAAATGTAAAGAGTAAGACTAAAAGTACAGCTAAAGAGAAGGAGCGAAAAAATGAAATTAGCTCATCAGTCAACTTAAATGCAATTCCTAAGAAGTACAGAAAGAGATTATTAAAAAGTTCAAGGAATAAATCGAAAAAATAGAATAAAATCTATATAATTATTAAAAAAACAAACTAAACAATTAAAGTTAAGTTTGTTTTTTTAATATGGGTCTACATGTATATTTACATCTGTAACTCCTGGTATCTTAATTTTAAGTAGTTCTTCAATTTCATGCACTAGGTTATGTGCTCTTTCAAGACTCATATTACTATTGACAACTACATGCAAATCTAGATGTATATCATCTGAAACTCCCCTGGATCTAATCTTATGACAAGAATAAACCTCATCTAATTTACATACTATTTCTATAATGTCGTGGGGGTCAAGTACCTTAGCGTCGCATAATACATCTGTACCATTTATTAAGATCTTAATAGCAGCTTTTATGATGAAGAATGAAATAAATACTGAAACAATAGTATCTACCAATGGGAATCCTAACTTCACTGCAAGTAATGTACCTAAAACGGATAATGATACAAAAACATCACTAAGAGTATGAGTAGAATCAGAGATTAAGAAATCACTCTGTAACAATTTACCTTTTTTCCTTTCGTATTTAGTAACAAATATATTAATAAGTATTGTACATACCATAATGATTAAACTAAGTACATTCACATTTGGTATAATTGGATTTAGCATTCTAAAATATGCATTCTTTAAAACCTTAAATGATGTAACTAATAATAGCCCTGCTATAAATAATGTGGTCATTGTTTCAAACTTTCTATGGCCATATGGATGTTTATCATCAACTGGTCGAAATGCAAAGTAAACACCAATTATTCCAACAACGTTATTAAGGGCATCACCTAGAGAATGTATTCCATCTGCAGTTACTGAAACTGATTTTATAATAGATCCTATTAATAACTTAGAAATGGATACTACAAGGTTTAAAAGGATAATAATAATTTGAACGCGTTGTATTTGCTTATATTTCACAATATCCATAATATATACCTTCTTTCATTATAGACGAATGATACCTCTTACTATATTATTCATAAGTAAGAAATAGGTTCTTTAAGAAAAAATAAAATAACTCTTGAATTTTATAAATTAACGTGTTATACTAATATTTGTCTTGATGATAGATATATTCTTATTCTTAGGTAGCTCAATGGTGGAGCAACCGGCTGTTAACCGGTAGGTTGTGGGTTCGAGTCCCACCCTGAGAGCCATACGCCGAAGTGGCGGAACTGGCAGACGCACAGGACTTAAAATCCTGCGGCCCTCACAGGTCGTACCGGTTCGATTCCGGTCTTCGGCACCAATATTAAATTTGCCTTATGGCACTTTTTTTATGTGATGTGTAAATAAGGCGGCGTAGCTCAGTTGGCTAGAGCATGCGGTTCATACCCGCAGTGTCAGCGGTTCAA
>JAKELU010000024.1 GCA_022760735.1 Firmicutes bacterium FC7 | reverse complement strand
AATTAGGGCCTTGTGCCCGTAAAGGCAAAACCACCGGCTAGGCCGGTGGATATTTATTTGTAATTTTTTACAATTTTTTTGGATTAATTGGGTATAAAACTTATATAATAAGATTGGGGGTGAGATATTGAAGCTTAATAGATTAATTTTAGTATTTATTTTTTTGATTCTTCTTGGAAGCATAGCTTATGCAGATGGTGAATCTAATGTTTACATAGTTCCTATAAAGGGAGAGATAAATAGGGCCACAAGTAATTTTGTAAGAGATGTACTAGAGGAGTTAAATAGAAAAGAAGTAGACGCCATAATATTTGAAATAGATACTTATGGTGGTTTAATTGATGAAGCTCAGAAGATTAAGGATCAAATTATAGCAACAAATATTCCTACTATTTCTTTTGTAAATAACAATGCTCAATCGGCAGGGGTACTAATTACTATTGCCAGTGAAAACATTGTCATGTCAACAAGTTCGTCAATTGGGTCTGCTGAAACAATTCCTAATACTGAAAAGGTACTATCTATGTGGAGAGCGGTGTTAAGAGATACGGCAAGATTTAGAAATAGAAATTCTACAATAATAGAAGCAATGGCAGATAAGGATATAGTCATTGAAGGTTTAAGTGATAGTGGGAAACTAGTAAATTTAACTGGATATGAGGCACTAGAGCTGGGTATTGCTGATTATGTATCAAATGATTACGATGATATTCTTAATCATTTTAATATTTCTACGTCTGAAATTATAGAAGTTAAAGAAGGATTACAGGTTAAGCTTGCTAAATATATTTCAAATGCATATATTAGCGCTGCATTACTTGCTCTTGGATTCATAGGTCTTGTTGTTGAAATATTTACTCCTGGATTTGGAATTGGTGGTACGGTAAGTATCATTTGTTTTGGTTTGTATTTTGGAGGGAATATTTTGGCAGGTAACTCTAACTGGACTTCCTTAGCTTTATTTTTAATAGGTTTGATACTATTGGTTGTAGAAGGAACGATTCCAGGTTTTGGTTTGCCTGGAATAGGGGGAATAATATTTGTGTTGTTAGGAATAATCCTTGCTATGGATAATATACGAACCGGAATTATTTCCTTAAGCATATCAATTATACTTACAACATTGGTTAGTATTTATCTTATTAAGTTAGGTTATAAAATTAAAATATTTGACAATATTATTCTAAAGAATCAATTGGATAAAGATAAGGGATATTTAAGTGTAGATAATATGGATTTTCTTTTAGATAAGAATGGTGTAACTATTTCAGAACTTCGACCAACAGGTTTTATAGAAATAGATGGTAAAAAGTACGATGCTCTATCAGCAAGTGGATATATTGAGAGCAATAGTCAAATAAAAGTTGTAAAGGTTGAAGGTGCAAAAATATTTGTTAGGAGGGTTTAATATGGATTTGATTTTTACAATGGGTTTTGCTGTAATAATTCTTATAGTATTAATTCTATTCTTCACTTTTATTCCGGTTGGACTATGGGTAACAGCCTTTTTTTCAGGAGTGAGAGTTGGAATAGCAACACTTATAGGAATGAGGCTAAGAAGGGTTGTGCCTAATAGGATTGTTAATCCTATGATAAAAGCAACAAAAGCAGGACTTAATATAAATATAGATGAATTAGAAGCTCACTATTTAGCAGGAGGAAATGTAAATACTTTAGTTGATGCACTAATAGCTGCTCAAAGGGCAAATATTCCACTGGTCTTTGAAAGAGCCGCTGCTATAGATCTAGCAGGACGAAATGTGCTGGAAGCAGTTCAAGTTAGTGTAAATCCAAAAGTAATTGAAACTCCCAAAATTGCTGCAGTTGCAAAAGATGGTATTGAAGTTATTGTAAAAGCTCGAGTAACTGTTAGAGCAAATATTGAAAGGTTAGTAGGTGGAGCAGGAGAAGAGACCATAATTGCAAGAGTTGGTGAGGGTATTGTTACTACAGTAGGTAGTAGTGCGTCACATGCTGATGTACTTGAAAATCCAGATAGCATCTCCAGAACGGTTCTTGCTAAGGGATTAGATTCCGGTACTGCATTTGAAATTTTATCAATTGACATTGCAGACGTTGATGTAGGTAGAAATATTGGGGCTAAATTACAGATGGAACAGGCTGATGCAGATAAAAAAATTGCACAGGCAAAAGCAGAAGAAAGAAGAGCCATGGCTGTAGCAAAAGAGCAAGAAATGATTGCTGATGTTCAAGCTATGAGAGCAAAGGTAGTAGAAGCTGAATCAGAAGTACCTTTAGCATTAGCTGCAGCTTTAAGGGAAGGTAAGATTGGAGTAATGGATTATTACAATATGCGAAATATATTAGCAGATACCGAAATGAGAAATTCTATTTCAAGGTTGACTGATAATGATAATAAACAGCAATAGGGAGTTGATAAAATGAATAGCCCTATAGTACTACTTATAATTTGGGGATTAATAAACATCTTTGTTAAAAGTGCAAATGATAAAAAAAAGATCGAAGATTCTAAACGAAAAAGAATACAAAAAATAAATAATCAAAGGAGATATAATAAGGAATCGAATTATTCGAATCAAAAAGAAACAACTAGTGATAGGAATATAATTGAATACTTTAAAGAAGAACTAGAAAGGGGAAGAGAAGCTCAGAGAAGTTTTTGTCCTGAACCATTAGAAGAATTTAATAAATTCGAAAAAATACATGAAAACGAAGAAGTTAAAAAAGAAGAGGAGCTTATAATAGAACAAAGTGAATTTGATGAAATTCCAGATACTTCTATCAAAGAGATAAAAAAAGATATGAGTAAATCAATTGAAAAGGCTAGTAAAAATAATAATCTTAACTTTAAAAAAGATATATTAAAGGCTATAATCTATTCTGAAATATTATCAGAACCTAAAAGTCTAAAAAATATGAAAAAGAAGCATGTAATATGATATGCTTCTTTTTCTTTGTAATAGAACATTGTTTGCCATCATAAGATAGATTGGAGGGATAAATGATGAAAAAAAATATAGAAAATATAAAAGCGAATCTTTCAGAGGCACTTGAGTTGCCAATGGATATAGCCCTAGACTTACCAAGAATCACTATAGTAGGTAGTATTGAGGTTAATATTTTTAACCATAAAGGTATTATTGAGTATGATAATCAAATAATCAGAGTAAATTCAAGAATTGGAATTATTAAAGTAATAGGAAGTCAGCTGGAAATTAAGAATATACTTTCAGAAGAGATCTTAATTGTTGGTAATATCGAAAAAGTTGAAATATTAAGCTAGAGGTGATAATATGCTAGCTATAAAAATATGGAATTATTTAAAGGGTTATGTTATTATTAGAATTGAAGGGCTAGCTTTGGAAAGACTGTTAAATCTTGCTTTAACTAATGATATTTATCTATGGGACGTTAAGAGGTTAAATCATTATCAGGTTGAGGTATGTGTAAGTCCAAAAGGCTTAGATAACCTATTGGAATTAGTAAAAAAGCTGGGATGTAAAGAAGAGATTCTAGAAGAAAAAGGTCTGCCGTTTATATTAGAAAGAATAAAAAGAAGAAAGCCTTTTGTCGCAGGATTCATGTTCTTCCTATTTTTAATTTTTTTCTTATCAGCGTTTATTTGGAAGATAGAAGTAAACGGTCTTGAACAAACACCTAAAGATAAAGTACTACAATATTTGGAATCAAATGGTATTAGTTCTAGCAAACCAAAGATGTCAATTTCTGAAGAGGAAGTAGAATTACTACTGTTAAATGAGTTTGATTATTTTTCTTTCATTGAGGTTCAAAAAAAGGGAGTCAAGTTAGTTATTGAGATTAAAGAAGAACCTTTACCACCTGAAATGATTGATAGGGAATATCCAACTAATGTGATAGCTGAAAAAAAGGGAGTAATCACTAAGGTAGTAGCTAGAAATGGTGATGCTTTAGTAAAAGAAGGACAAATCGTTAATCAAGGTCAAGTACTTATTAGTGGGGCAATGCTTACAAATGAACAGGAAGTTTATTTAGTTCATGCTGAAGGTGAAGTTTATGCTAGAACTAGATATGAAGCTACTGTAAGTGAACCTATAATTAAAAGGGTTGAAAAAGAGACAGGTAGAGTATTTGAGCAAAAAGGTGTAAAAATTAATAAAAGAGGAATTAAGTTTATCAAGGATATTCCTTTTGCTAATTACAAAGAATATATTAGGGAAGAAAAGATATTTGACTGGAGTATTATAGATATTCCATTAAAGTTAATTACTTATGAATATAGAGAAATAGAAGTTCAGGAAGCTAGACAAAATATAGAATCGGTTAAACAATCAAATCAATTAAAAGCAATTGAAGAAATTAATGAGAAGTTAGCAGACGATGTTGAAATAATAGCTAGGGATGTTAAACATGAAATAGATGGAAATATTGTCAATACAACTGTAATTGTTGAAGCTATAGAGGAAATTGGGAAAAAAGTTATTATTGGTGACTAGGAGGTTTAAACTTGACAAACACAATAGGGAAAAGTATCGAGATCGAAAATCATCAGTTGATTAATGAAATATTTGGTGATTTTGATGAAAATCTAAATATAATAAAAAGAGAATTAAACATTGATGTTTTAATAAGAAGCAATAGTATAGAAATAATCGGAGAATCTGATGCCGTAGAACTTGGAATTAAATTATTTAACAGTCTAAAAGAAATAGTTCAGGATAGAAAAAGGTTAGACAAACAGGATTTAAGATATGCAATCCAACAGGTCTTAGATGGAAATGATGATAGATTAAAAGACTTATTAAAGGATGTTATTTGTGTAACAGCTTCTGGAAAGAGTATTAAACCAAAAACCTTTGGACAGAAGAGATACATTGACTCTATTCGTCACAATGACATAGTTTTTGGAATAGGGCCTGCAGGAACAGGGAAAACATATTTAGCAATGGCTATGGCTGTGCAAGCGTTTAAAAATAAGGAAGTTAATAGAATAATACTAACTAGACCGGCTGTTGAAGCAGGTGAGAATCTAGGTTTTTTACCTGGGGATTTACAGGAAAAAGTAGATCCGTATTTAAGACCAGTTTATGATGCTCTATTTGAAATATTGGGGTATGAAACTTATTCTAAATATGTGGAAAGAGGACTAATTGAAGTTGCACCATTGGCTTATATGCGTGGACGAACACTGGATTCTGCTTATATTATACTTGATGAAGCACAAAATACAACAAATGAACAAATGAAGATGTTTTTAACTAGATTAGGCTTTGGTTCAAAGGCTATAATTACAGGAGATATTACTCAAATTGATTTACCAAAGGGAAAACAATCAGGATTAAAAACAGTAATTAAGGTACTTGACAATGTCAAAGGCATAGACTTTATTCACCTTACAAAGCATGATATTGTTAGACATCCTTTGGTACAAAGAATAATAGACGCATATGAAAAACACGAAAATACGAATATAGCTCCATAAGTCTTTCTAAAAATTAAAGGCATTGTTGTTATTCAACAATCCTTTTTTTAAATAAATATATTATGAGAGAAGGTATCTTTATGAATTTTGATATAGACAATAGACAAGAGCAATATGATATTACTGAAGAGATGATCAATCTAATAGAAAGGGTCATTAGAGAATCTTTAAGAGTAGAAGGCATCGGTGAAAACTATGAGGTTAGTATCTCCTTTGTTGACAATGAAGAAATAAAGGCACTAAATAGAGAATTTAGGGGTGTCGATAGAGAGACAGATGTTTTATCCTTTCCAATGGAGGATGAGTTTGATTTTTCTATACCTTTACTTGGAGATATAGTTATATCCCTTGAAAAAGCTGATGAACAGGCAAAAGATTACGGTCATACCCTTGAACGAGAGGTTGCCTACTTAACTTGTCACAGCATGTTTCACTTAATGGGATATGATCATATGAATGAAGATGAAAAGCGTATTATGAGAGAAAAAGAGAAAGAAGTTATGAGAAATCTAAGAATATTTAAAAATATATAAGGTGTTTTTATGAGAATAAATAAGATTATAGAAAGCTTTAATAATGCTGTCAATGGTATAATATGGGCAATTAAATCTGAAAAAAATCTAAAGATACATTATATAATTGCTATTTTGGTATTAGGTTTAAGTATGTTTTACGATTTTACAAGATTGGAATTTTTGTGCTTATTATTTGCTGTATCACTAGTACTTATTGCAGAAATGCTAAATACTGCAATAGAGAAAACCATAGACCTTTATACTGATAAGTTTCACCCTTTAGCCAAGATTGCAAAGGATGTGGCAGCAGGAGCAGTTTTAATAGCTGCTGTAAACTCAATAGTTGTTGGATATTTACTTTATTTTGATAGGCTTAGTACTTTTACTAATCAAATTATATATAAAATTCATAATTCCGATGTACACCTTACTTTCATAGCAATACTATTAGTGGTGCTTTTTACGATAGGCATAAAAGCAAGATATTTTAAGGGGAAAGGAACCCATTTTCAAGGTGGTATTGTTAGTGGACATGCAGCTTTATCATTTTGCATTGCAACTATTATATCATCCCTTGCGAGTCATATACTTATAACCACTTTATCTTACCTGTTAGCAATCCTAGTAGCTGAAAGTAGGATAGAAGGAAGAATTCATACATTTATTGAGGTTTTTAATGGTGGTTTATTAGGAACCTTAATTGGGATACTAATTTTTCAAATCTTAGTGTAAGGGGGACACAAATGAAAAAATTATATTTAATAATTTTAGTTCTATTATTAACATTATCAGGTTGTAAAAGTGAAGCTGATCCTGTTGTTGTTAAGGTTGAAGAGGAGAATAAAGTAGTTGATGAAGTAAAAGCAGATGAAGAAAAGGAGGAGGAGCCTAAAATTCCCGATGGGATTCCATCTCCATTAAGTGGAATTTATGCACCTGAAGAGGTTATTAATCAAAGGGTTGTGGCAGTAATGTTTGATAATCACCCAAGAGCTAGGTGGCAAGCGGGTCTTAAGGATGCAGAAATAGTCTATGAGTTTCCTGTTGAAGCACCTTACACAAGATACCTTGGACTATATTTAATTAATAGTCCAGAATCCCTAGGACCTATTAGAAGTTCCCGACCATATTTTGTAACTAAAGTATTGGAATTTGATGCTGTATATGTAAGAGTGGGAGGTAGTGAACAGGCAAAATCCGATATAAAAAAGTTAGGAATTGCAGATATAGATGGATTGACAAGCTCAAGCAAGGTTTTTTGGAGAAAACCACATAAAAAAGCTCCAAATAATTTGTATTCCAGCATGGAGATAATAAGAGAAACTCAAAAGGAAAGAGGATATAATCTTTCAGGTGAATATGAAGGATTTAAATTCTATGATAAAGATACAGATATTCAGGGATATGACGCTAATATAGTTTTAATTAACTACATTCAGAATAATACTACCAAATATATATATGACATTGAAAAAAAACTATACACTAGAGAAAAAGATGGAGAATTACATATAGATGAATCAGACAATTCAATAATAACAGCTAAAAATATAATTATTCAAGAGGCAAATGTACGAGTTATTGATAACGAAGGTAGATTAGATATAAGTTTAATAGGTGAGGGAAATGGTAAATATATTACTAACGGAGTGGGAATGGATATAAAGTGGGTGAAAAAATCTAGGGAATCAAAAACTTATTATTATGATACTAGTAATAATGAACTTTTGTTAAATCCTGGGAATACATGGATACAAATAGTGGATATAAATTCATCTATAACTATTGAATAATGGGGGGTTAATATGGATAGTAGGGAATTAATTAAGAAAGCTCTAGAGGCTAAGGAAAAAGCATATGTACCTTATTCACATTTTCATGTTGGTGCTGCATTGTTAACTGAAGATGATACAATATATACTGGGTGTAATATTGAGATTGCATCTTATTCACCTACATTGTGTGCTGAAAGAACAGCAATTTTTAAAGCTATATCAGAAGGACATACTAAGATTAAGACCATAGCAGTAGTCGGTGACTCAACTCCAACTTATCCGTGCGGTGTATGCAGACAGGTAATTAGAGAATTTGGTAAAGATGCAAAAATATTAATAGCTAATTCTGAAGATGATTATAAGGAATATACTATTGATGAACTTTTACCACATAGTTTTGGTCCAGAGGATTTAGATAATGCAAAAAAATAGTAAGGAGATTGATTATGTATAAATCAGGTTTTGTTACAGTAATAGGAAGACCTAATGTTGGCAAATCAACTTTATTAAATCAAATAATTGGTGAAAAAATATCTATAATATCAGATAAACCACAAACAACGAGAAATAAAATTCAGATGGTATATACTGAGGAGAATTTTCAGGTTGTATTCTTAGATACACCAGGTATTCAAATGCCTAAAAACGTATTAGGTGAATATATGCTCAAGATTTCAAATAGTACTCTTGAAGAGGTTGATGTTGTCACATTCATGGTAGATGAAAGTCTTGAAACAGGTAAATTAGATAATTATATATTAGAACAGTTAAAATCAATAACAACTCCAATTGTTCTATTAATAAATAAAATAGATAAGTTAACAAATGAAGAGTTAGTTACCCTTATAAAAAAATATGATTCTATGAAAATATTTAAAGAAATAATACCTATTTCAGCAATGAATAATGATAATATTGATAGATATATTAATGTATTGAAAGAATTACTTCCTGAGGGACCTCAATATTTCCCAGAGGATATGATTACAGATCAGCCGGAGAAGTTCATTATTGCTGAAATTATAAGAGAAAAAGCATTATTGAATCTTGAAGAAGAAGTTCCTCATGGAATAGCAGTTGGCATTGAAGGTATAAAAGAAAGAAATGAAAAAGATATTATAGATGTATTTGCAACTATTTATTGTGAAAAAGAGTCGCATAAGGGGATAGTTATAGGTAAAAATGGAAAAATGCTTAAAGAAATAGGAAGAAGCTCTAGGGAAGATATTGAAAGACTACTTGGCAGCAGGATTAATTTACAGTTATGGGTTAAGGTAGAGAAAAATTGGAGGGAACGAGATAATAAAGTAAAATATTTTGGATATAAGTAGTGAGGCGAACATGATAAAAACCGAAGGGATAGTAATTGATGAAATTAGGTATAAAGACACAAGTAAAATTATTAAACTGTATACAAGAAAGCTAGGAAAAGTTTCAGTACTAGCACAAGGAGCTTTACGGCCTAAATCTCAATTATTAGCAACAACTCAACCTTTTTCATATTCTGAATTTCAGCTACGTAAAGGAAGAAATTTTTATTATATAATTCAAGCGGATTTATTGGATTCTTGTTATTCTATCAGGGACAATATTGGTAGAATTTCTTATGGATTTTATGTTTTAGAACTATTGGATAAATCAATACCTGATAATGAAGAAAATGAAAAACTGTTTCAATTACTAAGAAAAGGACTTAAGGTATTATCAAATTTAGACAGGGATTTTCTAAAATTCATAGTAGCATATGAATTGAAGTATATTTCCTTTTTAGGTTATAGGCCTCATATAGATAGTTGCGTAGTTTGCAACAAATCATATAACACTAATATAAGATTTAGCAAGAGATTAGGTGGTATAGTTTGTTCAGACTGTTTTTCTCAGGATATTACTTCAGTTAAGGTCAATAATAATATAACTAATGTAATGATGGAATTATTATTTACGACATTTGAAGATTTAGAATTTAAGATAGTAAGTAAATCGCTTTTATCTAACTTACATCAAATATTAGTTGATTATATTTTGTATAATATAGATAGAAAAGAATTTAAATCCATAAATTTAATTAGTTCAATGGAATAAGTTAGGTTATAAATACTAGTCTATTGACACCAATTAAAATTTTTGTTAGATTATATCTCAGATAAATATTCTTATACGGCGACGAAGAGGGATTCAATACTGATTATTATAGAGAGTCTGGGAAGGTGGAAACTAGACATATGATTATTGATGAGGCGCTTCCGAGTATAATATTAAAGTGAGTACCTCTACAGGGTATTAAATAGGGTGGAACCGCGGAAGTAATCTTTCGTCCCTATGTTTATGTAGAGGTTTTTTGTTTTTAGAAAAATATTGAGGAGGGTTATTATGTTATTTCAGGATTTAATGCTGAAATTACTTAATTATTGGGGAGAAAAAGGCTGTTTAATCATGGAGCCTTATGATGTTGAAAAAGGAGCAGGGACTATGAGTCCACATACATTCCTAAGAGCTTTAGGTCCTGAACCTTGGAAGGTAGTTTATGTTGAACCTTCTAGACGTCCAGCAGATGCAAGATATGGAGAAAATCCAAATAGATTATACCAACACCATCAACTACAGGTCATATTAAAGCCGTCTCCAGATAATGTTCAAGATTTATATTTAGAGAGTCTAAAAGCTATTGGTATTGATCCTATTAAGCATGATATTAGATTTGTGGAGGATAACTGGGAGTCACCAACTTTAGGAGCATGGGGACTTGGATGGGAAGTATGGTTAGATGGTATGGAAATTACACAATACACCTATTTTCAGCAGGTAGGTGGAGTTGATTGTGAACTGGAATCAGCAGAACTTACATATGGACTTGAAAGAATAGCAATGTATCTACAGGATGTAGACAATGTTTTCGATATTAAATGGAATGACACCTTAACATATGGAGATATATTTAAAAAGGCAGAATATGAGCATTCAGTATATAGCTTTGAAAAGGCAGATATAGAAGTGTTGAAAGGTCTTTTCAACACATATGAAGAAGAAGCAAGAAAGATCCTTTCTGAAAATCTAGTATTACCGGCATATGATTATGTTTTAAAGTGTTCACATGTTTTTAATGTGTTGGATGCAAGAGGTGCGATTTCAGTATCAGAACGAACCCATTATATAGGTAGGGTTAGAAATCTAGCTAAATCCGTAGCTTTTGCTTATTTAGAACAACGAAAAGAAATGGGATTTCCTCTATTGAAGAAGGAAGGTGAAATTAATGAATAATAAAAGTTATTTATTAGAAATTGGTGTTGAAGAACTACCAGCTAGATTTGTTTCTGATGCTATAAATCAAATGAACAATAATGCAATAGAGCTTCTAAGAAATAATAGACTTAATTATTCTGAGGTTGAGGTTTATTCGACACCAAGAAGACTTACTTTAATCATAAAAGGCTTAGAAGATGCTCAAAGCACAATAGAAGAGAAAGTTAAAGGACCATCTAAGAAAATATCTTATACTGATGATGGAGAACCTAGCAAGGCTCTTCTTGGTTTTATGAGGGGTCAGGGTGTTGATTTAAATTCAATTTATACAGATGTAGTAAATGGAGAAGAATATATTTTTGCTAAGGTTATAAAGAAGGGCAAATCTCTTGAAGAGATACTATCAACAAATATCCCAGACTTTATTAAAAGTATAAGTTTTCCAAAGACAATGAAATGGGGCGGCAAAAATATAAGATTTGCAAGGCCTATAAGATGGATTGTTTCATTACTTAATGATAAAGTTATACCATTTGATTTAGAGGGTATTGTTGCATCAAACATTACTAGAGGACATAGGGTATTAGGTAAAAGCCAAATAATTATAGATCATGTAGATAACTATATAAGTCTACTTAAGGAAAATTTCGTTATTGTTGATCAGAAAGAACGTAAGGAAATTATAAGATATGGTTCTGAAAGACTTGTAAAAGAAAAGGGTGGAACTATACAACAGGATGAAGATTTATTAGAAGAAATAACTAATATTGTTGAATATCCGACTCCAATTATTGGAAGAATTAAAGAAGAATATCTTAATTTGCCAATTGATGTAGTAACGACTCCTATGAAAGAACATCAGAGATATTTCCCTGTAGTAGATGATAGAAATAGACTTCTCCCATATTTCATAACAGTTAGAAACGGTGATGAGACATACTCAGATATAGTTGTTAAAGGAAATGAAAAGGTACTTGGTGCAAGACTTGAAGATGCTAAGTTTTTCTATAGGGACGATATAAGTCAGCCTCTAGAAAACTATGTTGAAAAGCTTAAATTAATTACTTTCCAAGAAAAATTAGGTACTCTTTATGATAAAACAAAGAGAATTCAGAAGCTTGCTGTGAAAATAGGTAAATATTTGGAGGTTGGCGAGGAAACCGAAAAGAATATTGATAGGGCTTCATATTTATCTAAGGCTGACCTTGTAACAAAGATGGTTAGTGAATTCACTGAACTACAAGGTAAAATGGGTATGGAATATGCTAATAAATCAGGTGAAAATGAGATAGTTAGCTTGGCTATATTTGAACAATACTTGCCTAGATTTTCTGGAGATCAGCTTCCAACAACGACTTCAGGAGCAATATTATCAATAGCAGATAAATTAGATTCAATAGCTGGACTTTTTGCAATCGGTATTCAACCAACAGGCTCACAGGATCCATTTGCTCTAAGAAGAAGTGCCTTGGGTATAATTAACATAATATTGGATAAGCAACTTAATCTATCCTTAGGAGAATTAGTTGATTTCGCTTTATATATCTATGTTGAAGAGAATGGATTGGCATTTGATTATAATAAAGTAAAATCTGAAATTATGGATTTCTTCTTAGGAAGAGTAAAGAATATGTTCCTTGATATGAATATTAGATATGATATTATAGATGCTGTAATAAGTACAAAGTCAGATGATGTATATGATATGAAGGTTAGAGCTCAAAAGTTAAACGATTGGCTGAATAAAGATGATGTACATGATATTTTAACTGTATTTAAGAGAGTGGCAACTATGGCAGTAAAGGCTGAATCTGATGAGGTAAAGAGAGACTTGCTAACTGAAGATGAAATTAATTTATATGATAGCTATAATAATATTGAAGAGAAAGCAATGGTTCTTATTGAAAAGAAAGAATACGACAAAGCCCTTGATTTATTGACCACGTTAAAGGAGCCTATTGATAACTTTTTTGAAAAAGTAATGGTAATGGTTGAAGATCAGGAATTAAAGAAAAATAGATTAGGATTGCTTAAGAAAATTTATGATATAATGATGAAGGTATGTGATTTATCACAAATTGTAGAAAAATAGAACTTTAGTGTCAATAAGGTGGTGAGGTCATATACAATTAACCGATAGACAAGAAAAAATAATGGAAATAGTAAAGGATAATCAACCAATAACAAGCGAAGCAATAGCTGCAAAACTGAATCTTACAAGAGCAACACTTAGGCCGGATTTGGCTATATTGACTATGGTAGGTTTATTAGATGCAAGACCAAAAGTAGGATATTTTGTAACTGGTAAGACTAAATTAAGCTATGTATCTGATACTATAAAGAATATATTTGTTAAGGATGTTATGAGCGTACCAGTTGTTCTTGATGAATCTACCACTTTATATGATGCTATAGTATTCATGTTTTTAGAAGATGTTGGTTCAATATATGTTACGAATGGAGGATATTTAACTGGAGTTGTTTCAAGAAAGGACTTGCTTAGAAATGCTATTGGTGGTTCTGATTTGCACAAAGTGCCAATTGGAGTAATAATGACAAGAATGCCAAATGTGGTCTATGCATATAAGGAGGATAGCATTTTAAGTGCTGCTATCAAATTGATAGAGCATGAAATTGACGGATTGCCTGTAGTTGAGGATGTTGGGGATAGAAAGAATTTAAAGGTAGTAGGAAGAGTTTCTAAAACTACAATTACAAGGCTATTTGTTGAGCTAGGCAATAATTTATAGGAGGATTTACTATGGGTGATCATTTAACAATATATATATTATCTGACTCCATTGGTGAAACTGGTGAACTAATAGCAAAAGCAGCTGTTAGACAATTTAAAACAGATAATTACGAAATAAGAAAATTTCCATTTATTTCAGGCATAGATAAAATACAAGAAATTATGCTAGATGCCAAAAATGAACTTAGCATAATAATGTATACAACTGTTAATGAGGAAAATAGGGATTATATTGAAAGATTAGGTAAAGAGTATAATATCCCAACAGTGGATATTATGACTCCACCTTTAAATGCTCTTGAAAAGCTTCTTAATTATCCACCAAAACGTGAAGCTGGACTAATAAGACGACTAGATGAGAATTATTTCAAAAAGGTTGAAGCTGTAGAATTCACGGTAAAATACGACGATGGAAAAGATCCACGTGGAGTTAAAAAAGCTGATATCTGTTTAGTTGGGGTATCAAGAACCTCTAAGACTCCTTTAAGTATGTATTTAGCTCATAAGAATTTCAAAGTAGCAAATATACCTTTAGTACCTGAAGTTCCGGCTCCAAAAGAGTTGTTTGAGAAGGATAAGAGAAGAGTATTTGGATTAGTAGCTAATCCGGAAAAATTAATTGAAATTAGAAAAGAGAGGCTTAAAGCACTTGGACTAGATTATTCAGCTAACTATGCTAATTTCGAAAGAATAAAATCAGAAATTGAATATTCAAAAGGTATTATGGATAAATTAGGATGTGTAGTTATAGATGTATCTTCGAGAGCAATTGAAGAAACAGCAACAATCATTATAGAACATATGGCTAAAAACTTTGGTAGCAATATGTTTTAAGAAGTGTTGAAGACGCAACACTTCTTTTTTAATGATATATAATTCAATTTTGTTGATGAAAAAATTTTTCCTTAAAGAAGGATTATTAAAATTCATGTTGTATATATATATTATAAGGCTGTTAAATATCTTACCGAAGGGGTAGAGTTTATGAATCTTAGGCTACAACATGAAGAGTATGAGGAAAAATATCTATCTACCTATGCTACTTTAAGCAAAAGAACACAAGGGAGAATTAACCCGGAAGAAAAGTGTATTATTAGAACTGACTTTCAAAGGGATAGAGATAGAATTATTCACTCCAAGTCCTTTAGACGCCTTAAACATAAGACTCAGGTGTTTATAGCGCCTGAGGGAGATCATTTTAGAACTAGGCTTACACATACTTTGGAGGTATCACAGATTGGAAGAACCTTAGCAAGGGCTCTAAAATTAAATGAAGATCTTACTGAGGCAATGGCATTAGGTCATGATTTAGGACATACTCCTTTTGGACATACTGGCGAAAGAGTACTAAATGAGCTTCATCCAAATGGATTTAAACACAATGAACAGAGCTTAAGGGTTGTAGATATTTTGGAACGCAAGGATGGGAAAATTGGGTTGAACTTAACATTTGAGGTTAGGGAAGGAATTTTAAATCATACAGGAGAGAGAGTAAGTAAAACATTAGAAGGAAAAATATTGAAATACGCGGATAGAATTGCTTATATAAATCATGATATAGATGATGCTATTAGAGGTCATATTATCAATCAATCTGATTTGCCTATGGATTGTATTGAAGTATTGGGCAAAACACACGGTGAAAGGATAAACACCATGATTATTGATATTATAGTAAATAGTTTGGGTAAAAATGATATCAAGATGAGTGAAGAAGTTGGTGAGAAGACTAATAAATTAAGGCAATTTATGTTTGATAATGTATATCTTAATAAAAAAGCAAAATCTCAAGAAGATAAAGCAGAATACATTCTTACAGAACTATTTAGATATTATTATAAACATAAAGATAAACTTCCAAAGGAGCATCTAAGCATATATGAAGATTATAATGCAACCATTGAGGATATAATATGTGATTATATAGCTGGTATGACAGATAGATACGTTGTCAATTTATTTAAACACATTTTTGTCCCAAAGCGTTGGGAAATATTTTAAAAAAGAAGGAGTTTTGAAATATTTGTCGAATTTATATTTATTGTGTAAAATGGTAGGTGTTTATAGGTGATAATATGACATACATTAATGATGAAATTATAGAAAAGGTTAAAGAAAGTATTGATATTGTCAATATAATTTCAGATTATATTCATTTAAAAAGGTCAGGTTCAAATTATATTGGCCTTTGCCCTTTTCATAACGAAAAAACTCCATCATTTACTGTATCTGATACTAAACAGATATTTCATTGTTTTGGCTGTGGAGAAGGTGGAGATGCTGTATCTTTTATTATGAAAATGGAAAATCTAGATTTTCCGGATGCAATTAAATTTTTAGCTGATAAACTTGGTATAGAAATTGAAGTTACAAGTAAAATAGATTCTAACTATAAAGATGAAAAAGCAAAGACGTATGAAATAAATAAAGAAGCTGCTAGATTTTTTTATTATAACCTAGTTAATAATACTGCTCCACTTGAATATTTAAGAAAAAGGTCTATAAGTAGCAAGGTTATTAGACAATTTGGTTTAGGTTATTCTCTTGATAGCTGGGACAGCCTTTATAAATACTTAAAATCAAAAAACTACACTAATGAAGAAATAGAAAAAACAGGGTTGATTGGTAAAAAAAGTGGCAATAATGGATATTATGATAAGTTTAGAAATCGCATTATATTCCCCATTATAGATACTAAATCAAGAATAATAGGTTTTGGGGGAAGGGTATTGGATAAAAGTATGCCGAAATATTTAAATTCTCCGGATACTTTAGTATTTAATAAAGGGAATCACTTATATGGCCTTAATCTTGTAAACAAATACTCTGATAGAAAGAGAATACTTTTAGTAGAAGGTTATATGGATGTTATTTCTTTATTTAATAATGGCATAAATTATTGTGTAGCAAGTCTTGGGACTGCGCTTACTGAAAAACAAAGTAAATTGATAAAAAGATATGGTGATGAAGTATATATATGCTACGATTCAGACCAAGCTGGTATAAAAGCAACTTTAAGAGCTATTGACATAATGTTGAAACTAGATATGAACCCTAAAATTATTTCATTACCAGAAGGCATGGATCCTGATGATTTTATTAAAGCAAAAGGAATTTTTGAATTCGAAAAGTTATTTATTAATGCATACAATCATGTTGATTTTAAAGTACGTATATTAAAAAACAAATACAATATAGATATTTTAGAAGAGAAAATTAAATTTACAACTAAAGTTGCAAATATAATAAAAGAGTTGAAAAGCCCTATTGAACAAGATGGATATATTGATAAGATTTCAAAAGAAACAGGGATATCAAGAGATGCTATTGAAAGAGAGATTAAGGGTAATAATACCATTAAAAAGAAAAGTACATTTGCTAATAATGCTTTTTTTAGCAAAGAAAATATAAAACCTATAAAATCCATTTTACCATCGGCACACCTAAAAGCTGAAATAGAACTGGTAAAATTAATGATTAAAGAAAAAGATTTTTTTGATTATATAAGTAATAAACTGGATATTAACAATTTCAGTAGTGTTGAATGCAAGTTTGTATATGAACAATTAAATATTATATACAAAGATATCGAAAATATTGATGAAGAGGTATTATTTAACAAGATATTGGAAATACCTAATTTAGATATGAATACGATAAATCTAATATTTGAAAATAATTCAAAATATAAAGCAACTGATATATCTAAAATAATTGACGATTTAATAAAGACAGTTATTCTAAATAATTTATTGAATAAAAGGAAAGAAATGTTAACAAAAATAGAGGAGCTAGAAAAGAAAACCAGGAGTGCTATTGAAGATAATGCGCTTAAGAAACTATGTTTAGATTTAATAGCTATTAACAATGAGATAAATCTAAATAATTAAGTAGGAGGCTATAATGGACAATAAGAACAAGAATCCAGAAAAGATTAATAATAAATTAGAAGCTGAAAAGAGATTACTAGCTAAAGGAAAAAAGCTAGGTGTACTAAAGTATAAAGATATAATGGATACACTTGAAGAAATTGATCTTGAACCGGTTGAAATAGATGAAATTTATCAAAAGCTAGAGGATTCAGGCATTGACATAATTGGAGATAGGGAAGATGATGCTCTACTCATAGTAGATGAGGAAGATCCAGAAACTGATATTGACATTGATATTGATAAAGAACTAGAAGGAGATCTTAAAGAAGAAGACTTATCAATTCCTAAAGGTATTAGTGTTGATGATCCAGTTAGAATGTATTTGAAGGAAATTGGTAAAATTCCCCTTTTAACTGGAGAAGAAGAGATAGAGCTAGCTAAAAGAATGGAAGCTGGAGATGAGTTAGCTAAGAAAAAGCTTGCTGAGGCTAATCTTCGTCTTGTAGTAAGCATAGCTAAGAGATATGTAGGTAGAGGCATGCTATTCCTTGATTTAATTCAGGAAGGAAATCTTGGTTTAATGAAAGCCGTTGAAAAATTTGAATATAAGAAGGGATTTAAATTTAGCACCTATGCAACATGGTGGATTAGACAGGCAATAACTAGAGCAATAGCTGATCAAGCTAGAACTATTAGAATTCCTGTTCATATGGTTGAGACTATAAATAAGTTAGTAAGGGTTCAAAGACAACTAGTACAAGAGCTTGGAAGGGATCCTAGTCCTGAGGAAATTGGAAAAGAAATGAACTTAGACGTTGAAAGAGTAAGAGAAATTATGAAAATTGCTCAAGAACCTGTTTCTTTAGAAACACCAATAGGGGAGGAAGAAGATAGCCATTTAGGAGACTTTATTCCTGATGAAGATGTTTTAGCACCTGCCGAAGCTGCTACATTCACAATGCTTAGGGAGCAATTGATTGAAGTTTTAGATAGCTTAACACCAAGAGAACAAAAAGTATTAAGATTAAGATTTGGATTAGACGATGGGAGAGCTAGAACTCTTGAAGAAGTTGGAAAAGAATTCGAAGTTACTAGGGAAAGAATTAGACAAATTGAGGCAAAGGCTTTAAGGAAGCTTAGACATCCTAGTAGAAGTAAGAAACTAAAAGATTTTCTAGAATAAAGGTTCGTTCTTTTGGCGAATCTTTAATTTTTGAAAGGATAATGTTTATGAGACTATCAGATAGATTGCATGCTATTGTAAATTTAGTGCCTAAGAACTCTATAGTTGCAGACATTGGAACGGATCATGGCTATATACCTTTATATTTAATTGAAAACGAAATTAGTAAAATGGTAATAGCCTCAGATATAAGTGAAGGGTCACTAAAAAAAACAATAAGTTACATTAACAAATTGAATCTTTCGAATAAGATAATTCCTAGACTAGGGGATGGTCTAGATATTATTAAACCATTTGAAGTAGATACTGTTATTATAGCCGGTATGGGTGGACTATTAATTAAAGATATATTGTCCAAAGATATAAATCTTACAGATTCAATTACAAATTTTGTTTTACAACCAATGGTAGCAGCTAAGGAGTTAAGAGAATATCTTTATCAAAATAACTTTGTAATAATAGATGAAGATTTAGTTAAAGAAGATGATAAATATTATGAGATAATATTTGCCAAAAAGGGTAAGGCCTTGGTGGAAAAAGAAATTTACTATGAAATAAGCAAGAAATTAATCGAAAAAAAACATCCTTTACTAAAGAGTTTTATTGAGTTTAAGCTTTTGAGAGAAAGGGCTATTTTAAGCAATCTAATGGAAGTAGAAACTGAGAGAAGCAGAGAAAGATACGAAGAGCTAAAAAAAAGGATTAGTGAGTATGAAAGGGTGTTAGAAGAAATTGAAGGCTAGAGAGATAATAGAAGTACTAGAAGAAATTGCACCGACAAAACTCATTGACAGCTGGGATAATACTGGATTTCAAATAGGAAATGATGAAAAGGAGATAAGAAGTATATTAATAGCCCTTGATCTCGATGAGAAAATTGTAGACAAGGCTATTGAAGAAGAGTTCCAAATGATCGTAACTCACCATCCGCTTATTTTCAAACCTTTAAAAAATATAAATAATTCCAATTATATAGGCAATTTAATTATGAAAATTATAGCAAATGATATTGTAGTTTATAACGCTCATACAAATTTAGATTTAGCCTATGGTGGAATAAATGATGAATTAGCAAGACTATTAAATCTTAAAAATGTAGAGCCCTTAAGTGAAGTTACTATCGATGGTGAACAATACGGATATGGTAGAGTGGGAGACATTGAACAAACTGATTTTGATAATTTTATAAACAAAATAAAAAGTACGCTTTCGGTTGATGATATTAGAGTTTATGGAGAAGAAATTTCAAAAATCAAGAAAGTAGCTCTTTGTGGAGGTAGTGGTTCTGGATTTATCCAAGATGCACATAGAAAAAATGCTGATATATATATTACTGGTGATATTAAATACCATGATGCTCAATTAGGACTACAATTAGGACTTATATTAATAGACGCTGGACATTTTCATACTGAGAAGATAATACTACCTAAATTAAAAGAGATTATCTTAGAAAAGACTCAAGACAAAATAGAAATAGAAGTAGATATGAATACATCAGTGACTTATAAAATTTATTAAAAAGTTCTTGCATAATTGAATGTCATATGATATACTAATAAATCCGAGAGTAAGTTGTTTGGTCGCGTGCTTAGGCATGAGGAAAGTCCGTGCTCCATAGAGCAAGATGCTGGATAACACCCAGTGGGGGCGACCCTAAGGAAAGTGCAACAGAAATATACCGCCTAATTCTATTAGGTAAGGATGGAAAGGTGAGGTAAGAGCTCACCAGCATTTAGGCGACTAAATGGCTATGTAAACCCCATCTGGAGCAAGACCAAAAGGGAACGTAAAAGGCAGTTGCTCGCTGCTGTTCCAAATGGTAGGTCGCAAGAACCTATTGGCAACAATAGGTCTTAGATAGATGACCAAAAAAACAGAACACGGCTTATAGACTTACTCTCATAAATATTAATAACAGTATATAAATACAACCTATAAGGTTGTATTTTTTTGTTTATGAATACCACCCGCTAAGCGGGTGGTTCTAAAGAGCTTTTAGCGG
>JAKELU010000023.1 GCA_022760735.1 Firmicutes bacterium FC7 | reverse complement strand
CAAATTTGTACATTTTGAGATTCTAATTTTTGTTCATATTCATTTTAACATTTACAAACTTATGATTTTTTCTTGGAGATTTAAGTTAAATTTAATAAATACTTTAAAATTTAAGGAGGAAAATCATATGGTAAGTTGCTAAGATAGAAGAATGTTTGGTATGTATGTCGAATCCAATCTAATATACTTGTAAAGGGGGAGAGAAACAAATGTTTAAAAGAATTATTAGTATGTTTCTTGTACTTTGCATGGTGATTAATATGATTCCAATTCAGGCATTTTCTGTGGAACCTGAGACAACCTTGCAAGAGTTACCAGAAATAATCAATCCATTTAAGGATGTATCAAAAAGCGATTGGTACTATGACAGTGTAATGTACGCATACAAAAATGGTTTGCTCATGGGGACAAGTGAAAATACTTTTTCGCCAAATGGTACAATGACCAGGGCAATGTTTGTTACCATTTTAGGACGAATTGCAAAGGTAGACTTGTCAGCATACAGCAATGAATCAGCTTTTATTGACGTTGTTTCTGGAAGTTATTATGAACCTTATGTACAGTGGGCCACAAAAAATGGTATTACATCTGGTATAGGTAATGGTAAATTTAATCCGAGTGGTATTGTGACCAGGGAGCAAATGGCCACATTTTTAGTTCGCTTTTTTGATGCCTACCAGATTACATATCCTGAGGCAATAGTATCAGTATTACCTAAGGATATTAATTCTATTTCAAGCTGGTCTAAGGATGCGGTTTTAAAGTTATGGACATGTGGTCTCTTTGTTGGGGATAATAATGGTAACTTTAACCCTAGAAACAATGCAAAAAGATCTGAAGCGGCTGCCCTTTGTCAACGAATCAATATTCTTGTGGAAAAATGGTTAGTTGAAACAGGAGTTAAGTCCGATTCAGAGATTCAAGAGAATCTTACTAAACCAAAGGATAACAATTCTTCTAGCGGTGGAGGAAGTAAAGGTACCACATATTATAAGGTAAACTTTAAAGCACCAGAAGGCTTAACTGGAGCGACTATGCCTGAGGAGAAGTTATATCCTTCTGGAACCATGATTTCTTCACTACCTACGCCCTATAAGCAAAACGCAGTGTTCATAGGCTGGTACTACGACGAAAATTTAACGACACCAGCAGCAGGTAGTGACAAAATAACCAAGAATCTCAGCTTATATGCAAAATTTGCTGATGGTATCACTTCTTCAGTGATGTTGGAAACACCAAATTATATGACTGTTGTTGATGTGGATACCAATTTTACTTTTCAAGTAAAGGCTTCATCTGTTGAAGATGTCAAGAGCAGTTTAACCATTAAGAATATCACAGCAAATAACCAAGATATTAATTACACGGTTTCTGGTGGTAGTAGCCCCTTTACTGTAACGGGGTCATATGTACCTGGACAGACTTACAAAGCACAGCTAACGGAAGACAGTGATACTGCATTTGTATATAACGGGATACAACCGGAAAGCATCCGAGTTCTTAATTTTATCACAAATATGGATGAAGTGTTAAACTTAAGTCTATCAAACGAGATCAAATATATTTCTAAAAATGAGGTATCTAATATTACGGGCAATGCTTTTGATGGACTTTTCAATTTGAACCTAAAAAATGGTACGTTTTCTGCGGATGACAGCGACGGAGGTGGAACCTTTACCTATAATGGTGGTGGAATAGCTGTAGGTGATACCGTTTCCATATATTCTGGTACAAGACCAGATAAAAGAGATCTTACTTCCACTGGTAACGTTGGCGACGGGGATGTGGCTTATGTAAAGATAACCGATATAAACGGAAACATCTATAGTTACACTCCTGCTGATTCAAAAGATGTTCTCTTTACCCCAGATGTACTACCTATATCTGAAAGTGCAGATACCGACGGAAATCCGAATAACAAATCAATTACGATAGCAAGTAGCATAATTGATTTTTCCGATGACAAATACAGTTTAATGAATCTTGACTCTCAGACAACCGTGGATGTAGGGGATTTCATTGCTTTCTACACAGGGGATTTCGGAGAAAGCTCCAATCTTAATTCATATGGGAAAATAACTAATGTAAGAACAAGCGAAGATTATTACATAATAGAGTATGAGAACGTTAGCTTGGAGGAAGTATATGCTGCTATGGATATCTATCACACTAGAAATGAAGAGATAGAATTGACAGAAGAAGAAATTGAAAGGATTGAAAGAAATATTGAAGCTCAGGCTATTTCTAGTGGCTTTATAGATGAAGCAGCTAATTACCTTACTCTTCTTGCTATGAATACTGATGGCTTCCGTGAGCTTTCGGAAGACTTGAATTTAAAAAGTCTTTCCGTTGAAGGATCAAAGGCTAAGCTGTCAGCTTTATCTGGTAAGAGGGCAGAAATAACGAAGAAAGATGTTACTGCCACTGTAGCTGCAGGAAAGGTACTTCAACATTTCGATGGTAGCTACGGTGTTAGAGCGGAGCTTGCCATGACTTTTACCGTTGAAATATCTCCTAAAGAAGGATCTAATAACAAGATAGAGATTACTGTACAGGCGATATTTGAGCAGGAAGTGCTATTAAGTGTCAATGTTTCCGGTGGTGCTATTTGGAAGATGGCCTGGATATTCCCATATATCTATGATTATCAACTTAATGCGAACTTTGATGTAGGGACATTTACTGGCATTGGTATTACTGCAACTGCCAAAACAATTGGTGAAGATGACAGCATAGACTTTGACTGGAAGCCTGTAACTGAAACTAAGGCAGAAGAGAAGATTATCAACATAGGTAAGCAGATTACCGAGCTAATGGAGATGAAAGAAGCCTTCTTAGGTGAAAAATTGATAGATGAAAATGGTGAAGAGGTTGAGTGGGCCGGCAGCAATGGAGGAGGCCAGAAAAATATGCTGCTATGTTAGAAGAGGCTGATGACACTTGGATTGAATTGTTTAGAAAAGAGATTTTCAACGTAGAAGGTTTCGTGGATCCATTCCATATACTGGTATATGGAATTAGTGCAGATTTTGTAGTTTCAGCCAATATGTACGTTACCATGGGTATGACATTCGAATATGGTAATGCCAAGCGATATAACTATTCCTTGATGCTGTTTCATAAAAAAAGTACCAATGAAACAATAGACCTTGAACCTGCCCATTACCAGTTTGATTTCTATGTAATGGGGACCATGGGTGTAAAGGCTGGTGTAGAGTTTGAAGTTGCTGTTGGGTTGTTTTCTCTTAATCTTGACAGTATAGGGATCACAGCTGAAGCAGGTGCCTATGCCCAACTGTGGGGATATTTTTATTACCATTATAGGTGGGAAAAGGGTACTGGAGGAGCATCGGATATTAGAGAGAGCAACAGCTCCGGAGCAATGTTTATTGAGATTGGAGCATATCTAGAGATCACCTTCAAAGCACAGCTTTTCAGCAGTGATAAACTCACTTATCAACCTACACTTTTAGATGAGAGATGGCCACTTTTGACTATTGGCTCTGTAGAGAATATTTTTGATTTTAATTATGAGGAAGAAGAAACACCAAGCTTTGATATCAAAAGAGTAAAGAATTTTACACTTCCTACCAGCCTATTTGATATGCAGTTTATGGACATGCAAACTGGTGAGATCTACGGAGGAGATGATGCTGACGATAGCCATCCAGCAAAAAATTTCGATGATGAAACAGAAAGTAATTTCATTATTGAATTATCAAATAAGGCCTTCCGATATGATCCAGCTACAAATACAGTGACAGTGGTTCCTGGAGAACACTCAATGAAAGAGTCTGGAGAAATGACAATCATATGGAAGAATGGTACACTGGCCTTCACATCAAAGCCTATAAGACGAACAGTAAAATTATCGTGGGAAGATCCGGCAATTGGGCGATACATTTCTTTTGATTCTATGGGAGGTAGCCCAGTAAACATGATATTTGCCAAAGAAGGATCACCTATTACAAAATCTGCGGATCCAAAGAAACAAGGTTATGATTTTGCCGGTTGGTATATGGATAAGGGGTATACTAAAGCCTTTGTATTTCCGACAAGTATGCCAAATTATCCTGAGCCAGCAAAGGGTATTACAGTTTATGCCAAATGGACACCAGCTCTAAATACCTATAAGGTAGAGCATTATTTTCAAGAACTAGATGGGAAATTCACACTGGATTCAACACTAACTCAGATTAAAAAGGATAGAAGAACGGGAGAAATGACAGCTGCTGAGGCTTATTCAATCCCAGGTTTTAAAGCTAAGGAAGTATACCAAGCAAAAATCTCTGCTACAGGCTCTACCATAATAAAAATTTATTATGAACGAAGCAAATATACCCTTAAGTTTACTTATGGGGAGTTTACTGGAGAAGAAAATCCAGATATCACTTATATCTATAAGTATGGAATGGATATTTTTGTACCTAAATTAGCCCTTGGTGGTTATATTTTCGATGGTTGGGACAGCAATATATTAGAAACAATGCCTGCAAGAGATGTGATTTATAAAGCAAAATGGAAACCTGATCCTAATACGCCTTACCGCCTAGAGCATTATTTTCAAAATATCAACGGTATGGGTTATACCTATGTGAGTATGGAAATCAGATCTGGTGAAACCGCATCTACTATTGATTGCGCCTCATTGGCTCAAGGAGTTCAAGGCATGACCTATAGCTATGCAACCATTGACGGACATAAGCAAACTTCAACAAAAATAAAGGCTGACGGCAGTCTGGTTGTAAAGTTATATTACAATAGAAATTCTTATGATGTAACATTTGATTCAAAAGGCGGCTCGCCTGTTGAAAAACTTATCGGTATTCGATATGGTTCAACAATAGAAAGGCCGACTGACCCGATTAAGGAAGGGTATACTTTTGGTGGTTGGTATAAGGATGAAGCCTGCAGCGAGGATCAAGCCTTCGACTTTTCACTAGATAAAATACCAGGAGAGAATTTAACCCTTTATGCAAAGTGGATTGCAGGAAACTATCGAGTGATTTATGATGCAAATGGTGGTACTGGATCAACCCCACCACAGGATTTTATCTATGATGTAGAGCAAGCATTAACAGCTAACGGATTTACTCACGAAGGGTTTTCTTTTGCCGGATGGAATACAAATGCAGACGGAAGCGGTATTTCTTACTCAGATGAAGAAGTGGTAGTTAAACTTACAAGTGGAAATAGTATCAAGCTTTATGCCCAATGGGCTTTAAACAGCTATAAAGTTATTTTTCATTCCAATGATGGAAGTGATATGATAGCAGAACAAGCTTTTAACTATGATGAGATGAAAGCTCTTTCTGATAACAAATTTACAAGGGCAGGCTATACATTTGCCGGTTGGTCAGAAAGTGCTGATGGGAACATAAAATTCAATGATAAGCAAAATGTAAAGAATTTGTCAAAGGAAAATGGAGCTATAGTTCATCTCTATGCTAAGTGGACTGCAAACACTTATAGCGTGACATTCAATTGTAACGGAGATAATGTGACAGGAACCATGGCGGAACAAAGCTTTATCTACGATGTAGAGCAGGCCTTAATAAGCAACAAATTTGAAAGAACAGGCTATACCTTTGCGGGATGGAATACTAATGCAGATGGCAGCGGAATGGATTACAGTGATAGTCAAGTAGTTTCCAATCTAATAACTGAGGGGAATATTGTCCTCTATGCTATATGGACAGGTAATAAATATACAATTACCATGAATGATGATGGCGGAGAAGGCGGCAACAACATCACGGTAATATATGGCGGTAGTTTGCCAGATGTGACAATTCCAGAGAAAAATGGTTATGAATTCAAAGGCTACTATGACGAGGAAAATGGTAAAGGTACATGCTATTATTCAGTAGATGGTAAAGGTATTGGCATTTGGAATAAGGCAAATAATACTACATTACATGCTTATTGGATACCAAAAAGCTTTACTATTGCTTTCCATGCTACAGGTGGCACAGTTTCACCTCAAAGTAAGATTGTGACCTTTGGAGGAACTTATGGTGATTTACCAGTACCTATCCGTGGCGGCTACACTTTTGAAGGATGGTTTACAACTGCTGATGGTGGCAATGAGATCAACAGTAATACAACAGTTTCTATTGCTAATGATCAGGATTTTTACGCTCATTGGACTGCCAATAACTACACAGTTGTCTTTAATAGAAACGGAGAATATGTGACAGGAACTATGGCGGATCAAAGCTTTATATATGACGAAGGTGCCAAGTCACTTACAGCCAATAGTTTTTCAAGAATCGGGTACACATTTGACGGATGGGCGACTAGTCCTACAGGTACAAAAGTTTATGTAGATGAAGCATCTGTTAGCAATTTAACAACAGAAAAAGATGGTAATTATAATTTATTTGCAATCTGGAAGCCAAACAACTATACTGTCGTTTTCCACAGAAACGGAGAAGACGTGACAGGCACCATGTTAAATCAGAGTTTTATGTATGATGAAGGAGAGAAACCACTTACAGCAAATATCTTTGCAAGATTAGGATATACATTTGAGGGGTGGGCAACTTCTGTCAATGGTGAGGTGGTTTATAGAAACAGCCAAAGTGTTCAAAATCTTGCAACTGAAAATGGCGCTGAGGTGAACCTTTTTGCTAAGTGGAAACCTGGAGAAGGCATCACCTATACAGTAAAACATTGGCAGCAGAATGTAAATAATGATGAATATACCTTGGTGAGCACTCAAGAATTGACGGGAACCACAGGAACGTTTACTGAAGCGGAAGCTAACCGTTATACTGGATTTACAGCACAAACAATTAACCAAGAAACTATTGCAGGAGATGGCTCTACTGTGGTAAATGTTTATTACCACCGTGATATTCATTACGCTATTTGGCAGGTTAACGGTGGAACGTATATTAGCGATGTACCATATCGTTTTGAACAGATTATCGTAGAACCTGCCGAACCTAGCAAGGAGGGCTATAATTTTGAAGGATGGACCTGGGAAGGAAATAGCAAACCGCTTAAGCATATTCCAGAAGAGATAAAAATGGGCGCTGCGAATATGACGTTTACAGCAAACTGGAGTCCTATATCTTTTTCAGTGGCATTCAATACTGTAGGTGGAAGTGCAGTTCAAGACCAGACTATTGGCTACAAAAGTAGGGTAACAAAGCCTGATAATCCTACAAAAGAAGGTTATACTTTCGTAGATTGGTATATTGATGGTACTTTTACCACACCATATAATTTTGATTCAGAGGTCACTAAGGACCTTACACTTTATGCAAAGTGGGACGTTATAGTTTATACTGTAACTTTTGATTCAAATGGCGGAAGTATAGTCATAGATCAAATGTAGAGTATGGAAATAAGGTAGAGATACCTATTGAACCTACATTGAATGGATACAAATTTGATGGATGGTTTTTGGATAAGGAGTACAGTAAAGCGTATGATTTCAATAAACCTGTCACCAGCAACATTAAGCTTTATGCTAAGTGGAGTATACTACGTTTTACAATTAGTTTCTATTCTAATGGTGGAACTAAAGTTGACAACCAGTTTGTGGAATACAACCAAAAGGCTTTAGAGCCTTTGGTACCTAGACGTAATGGGTATATCTTTGACGGCTGGTATATAGATACTTCCTTTAATGAAGTATATAATTTTGATGAAGTAATCACAAAGGACTTTACACTTTATGCAAAATGGAATGCTATTAGCTATCGAGTGGTATTTAAAAGTAATGGCGAAAACGTCACAGGTACTATGGATGAACAAGTATTTAATTATGATATAGAACAAAATCTTTCAGCAAATGGATTTGCGAAGACGGGCTATACTTTTGACGGATGGAATACAAATAACGATGGCACAGGCACCAAGTATTTAGATAAGGCATTAGTGTCTAACCTTTCGGATGAAAATGATGCTATTGTCAATCTGTATGCGCAATGGAGTGCTAACGAGTATAAGGTACACTTTGACGGTAACGGAAATACAGGCGGTTATATGAAAGAACAGACTTTTGTCTATGATAAAGCTCAAAACCTGTCTGCCAATGGATTTGTCAAATCAGGATACTCTTTTATCGGTTGGATTGATGGTACAGGAAAGAATTACTCCGACGGAGCAGAGATCATGAATCTATTGACCGAAAACGGTGATTCCATTACCCTTTTTGCTCAGTGGACTAAAGAGAAGTATACTATAACCTTTAAGTCAGACAGCAAAACTGTTTATCAGACTATTACGCAGGATTATGAAACAGTAGTTACAGTTCCGGAAGACCCTACACGTTTAGGATATAAATTTGCTGGCTGGGACAAGGAAATTCCTGAAACCATGCCTGCAGAAGATATGACAATAACCGCAGAGTGGATACCAATTAATTACGTCATAACTTATATTTTGAATGGAGGTAATGAACCTGGAAATCCTAAAACTTATACAATAAATGATAGCTTTACGCTTGCTAATCCTACAAAGGAGAAGTATATCTTCACTGGTTGGACTGGAACTGGTCTTAACGAAACTACAATGGATGTTAAGATTGAGATAGGAAGTACAGGTGACCGAACCTACACTGCCAATTGGGAAAAAGAACCTCATACCATAAATGTAATTGGGAAAAACGGAATTAACTACATTCTAAAGGGTGAAATAGGAGAGACAATCACTCTACCTTCATTTTTAGAAGGTAAAAGAGAAGATGCCACAGTTTTAGCTTGGTTTAAAGATGGAGATTTTAAAAATGAAATTAGCACCTATAAAGTGGAAGGGATAGAAAATGAAACCATCTACGCTTGGCTATATAGCAGTTCAGATTTTTGTTTGATCCAAAGTTATAGCGACCTGATTATTTTAAGCGATAGAATTAATAACGGAAGCAACAACGAACGATGGCGCAAAGGCAAATATAAGCTGAGTACAGAGGCAAAAATAACTATAAATTACCCAACTTGGTCAGGAATAGGTAATGCTGCCAATAAATTTGATGGTGTATTTGACGGCAATAATTGTGAGATAAAATTTCAAAAGCAAAACTATTACTCAAAAACTGGAACTGCTGGATTGTTTGGCTATGTTGGAACCAAAGGCACCGTGATGAATGTAAAAATAATAGGTGAGTTGTATACTGATAGTGATAATCTAGGAAGTATTGCAAATATAAACTATGGTTCTATAGAGGATTGTATTTTTTCAGGAACTATTGAAGGAATGGGCCAAGTAACTGGTGGTATTGCTGGGAAAAATTATGGTGAAATTATAGGAGGAAATACAGTAATCAAAGGATTACAAATAATAAAAGGTGGCCAATATGTTGGCGGTATTTCTGGAGAAAATTGGGGCGAGATATCAGGATGGATAGTCAAGAATTCATTAATTATAGCCACCTGGATAAATTGGAATGAGGATAGCAAATATGTTGGGGGAATTACGGGATATAACTATGAAGACGCAACTGTAACAGAATGTGAATTTATAAACAGTACAGTTGCAAATGAAGAATATAAGACCAATCAATTTTCAGGATCGTTCTTTGGTGGAATTGCTGGCTATAACAAAGGCAACATTTCCCTATGTACGGTTAGCGGTAAAGGCCAAGATTATACTGTGGTTACAAATTATGGAGCTGGTGGTATAGCAGGTCGAAATGACGGCAATGGATTAATATCTCAGTGTACCGTGTTTGACGCTTATATCAAATCTCTTTCTCGTTCTGGTGGCCTCGTAGGATTGATCAGTGGGTACAGCAAAATAAGTGAATGTTTAGTAGGAGATTATACAGAAATTGACTCGGGAGGCTTTTCAGGTGGAATTATTGGCTGGGCTTCAGTAGAGGTTACACCTGTTCCATATATTGTTTCAGATTGCACAGTAGATGAAACGGTAATAATAAAAGTTAAAGTAACAAACAGAGAATACGTTGGACAGCTCTTTGGAAACCCATCACAACTTGAAGATACTACATGGCTAATTGATTGCATGAGTGATGCCAACTTAACTACTTATTAAAAATTAAACCATAAGTGTGTAACATAAGCAGAGAAAGGTTTGCGATATAACAAAAAATATTGCCATGCCCTTTAAGGGCACGGCAATATTTTTGATTAAATTTATGTCGAAAATTTATGTTTCATGTCAAAAAAATCATGTTTCATGCAAAGTATAACTTTCTTATATAGTTTGTGTTAAGCTAGGAAATACACCCAATATATTAAAAAACATAATGGAGGAGTCATGATGAAAAAATTATTTGTACTAATCATTACACTTATAATGGCAATAAGTCTTGTTGCCTGTGGAGGAGAAAAAGCAGCAGAAACACCAGAAGAAATAGTAGAAAGTCCTTCTGTAAGTGAAAGTGAAACATCCGATTGGCCTTATGAAAATGTAACACCTGAACATATTCAGGCAATATCTGATGTGTTGGTAGAACTAGAGCCTTTATACAATGAAGCAGCTACATTAGCGCTAGAAAATGGTTGGGAAGCAGATGAACTTACTGTTCAAGAACTAAATACTGTTTATGTGCTTATTGATGCTGGAAAACACGGTGTGGCAGACCCAAGCGAATATGGAGAGACCTCAAAGGATGATATGGATACTGTTGTAGAGCAGTATCAAATTATCTTAGAAGCAATGCCAGACCTAATTGATAAAGTTAGCAACCCTTACGAAGAATAACAATTATATCAACTATATAAAAACATCAGATTGATAATTCAGTCTGATGTTTTTTAATACAGTTCAGTTCAATCAAGTATGATTCATGCGTTTTAATACCATTAAAGCATCTAGAGTTGCCATAATTGGAGAATAAACAAATATTCACATATCTGTACAATAAGAGAATATGGAAATCAAAAAAATTAAATTGATTATCTATGTAAAGGTATTCTAATAATATGTCGTAACATGTCACATTTTGCGCTGCATTGAATATTATGTATTATACTAAAGATAAAAATGAAAATATACCGGTCTAAATTCGATGAATGTAGCAAACATTGATATCTGGTGGAAATATAGATTTCACCCCAAGTTCTAATAAAAACAGGTGGCTAACATTAGTCACCTGTTTTTAATTACAAAGTCTAAAAGTATAACTTTTGTTCAATATAAATCTCTAAAAACATGAATTATAAATACTGTAAAATCTTAATCAATTTGACATATTTTGTCGGCTTTTGTATAATGAAGACTACTAAGTACTTTATTCCTAGGAATAAAATATTTGACTAAATAATCATATAAAATGACATGATGTTCCAATTTAAGTTATAAATCTTAATTTAAGAAGGTGATAGTAAATGGACATCTTAGTAAGAGAAGTAAAAAGTAAATTAAATAAACCTATCAAGAAAGACATAGATTTAAATGAAGTACGTAATAAAATCAAGTATGCACATGAGCTTGCTAAAATAGGAAGTTGGGCCTATGATTTGGAATCAAAGACTGTTAGATGGATAGAGGGTTTAGATATAATCTTAGAGAGTAGTTCGAATTTACTAAATAGTAGCCTAGATAGCTTTTTAACCTACATCCATGAAGATGATTTGGATAAGGTTAAAAAAGCAATTCAGGAAGTTATAGGTGGCAAGGAGTGCGATATAGATTTTAAGATTATTACACCGGGAAAAAAAGTAAAGTACATTAGTGGTAAAACAAAAACGATATATAATGAAGAACATAAGCCGATAAAAATTCTAGGAATTCTACAAGATATTACTGAAAAAAAAGAATTAGAAATAAAATTAAAACAGAATCAAGAGAAAATAAAAGAATTTTGTAGAAAGTATAGAGCTTTAATCAAAGAAACATTTGATGTACTGGAGATATTAGATGCTGACGGCACAATAGTTTTTATAAATGAAGCTTCTGAAAAAGTACTAGGATATAGACCTGAAGAACGTATTGGGAAAAAAGTATACGATTATTATTGTGAAGCTGAAGCCAAGAAATTAAAAGAAATGATTAATAATGTAACGAAAGAACCTCGCAAGATAGAACATGGAGATATCGCTTTTAGAACAAAAGAAGGTAAGCAAATTTACTTAGATTTTAGAATGGAGAATTTTCTGCATGACCCGGCGATTAAAGGGATTGTAGTGAATTTTAGAAACATAACAGATAGAGTAGAAATGGAGAAAAGGATAAAGTATCTATCTGTACATGATCAATTGACAGGCCTTCCTAATAATTTGAATTTGAAAAACAAGTTATCTTCTCTATGTAATCCCAATAGAGAAATAAAAAAAGGTTTTGCATTATATATGCTGGACGTTGATAATTATAAATTTATTAAGGACACTTTAGGGTTTAATATTGGTGAAAAATTAATCTTTCAAATGAGTAGGAAACTAAGAAAATATTGTGAAGCTGAATATCTTCTTTACCGTTATTCTGAAGATAGATTTGTTATTCTTATAGAAGGAATAAGTTCCATTATAGAATGTGAAAATAGAGCTAAAGAAATCATAGGGTTATTTACTGAACCAATTCTAGTGGATAAGTATGAAGTGAATGTTGTTGTAAGCATGGGTATTGATAGGTGTGATGGAGATGAAGTAAATTTTGAAAATCTTATAACTCATGCAGAAACTGCACTTTTTTTAGCAAAAAATGGAGAAAAAAATAGTTATAAATTTTATACTTCAGATGTAAATATTCAAACCCATAAACAATTTGAGCTACGTAAAGATCTTAGACAAGCTATAGCAAATGGACAATTAATGGTGTACTATCAGCCAATTGTCAACATAAGAACTAATGAGATTATAGCAGCAGAAGCTTTAATTAGATGGAATCATCCTGACTGGGGAATAATTTCTCCTAATGAATTCATCCCTATGGCAGAAGAAATGGGGTTTGTAGAGAAATTAGGTTATTGGGTGTTAAGAGAAGTATGTAAAAATTATAGAAAGTGGATAGATATTGGCTTGCCACAGATTAAAGTATCTATAAACTTTTCAAGTCTTCATTTTTTTGAAAGCAATTTTATAGGGAATGTTAAAAATATCATTGATGAATTTCAGTTAGATCCTAAATTTCTTGTTGTAGAAATTACCGAAAGTATCTTAATGGTTAGAACTGAAAAGTCTCTCTCTGATATAAGAAAATTTCGAGAACTTGGTATACAAATAGCCTTGGATGATTTTGGTACAGGATATTCATCATTATCATATTTAAATTCTTTTGATATAGATATTTTAAAATTAGATGAAAGTTTTATAAAGAACATTGCAAGTAATAAATCGTGTAACATAATAGCTAAAAACATTATTAGAATGGCACAAGAGCTTAATATAAAACTAGTTTCTGAAGGTATAGAAAAAAGAGAGCAATTAGAGTTTTTAAGAGAAGTAAAATGTAATGTGGGACAAGGATATTTATATAATCGACCTGTTGCAGCGGAATATTTTGAAAAACTGTTAAGACAAAAAGTTTGTAATCCTAAAATATCTATTGATAATAAGATATTTTCTATAGCAAAAAGACGTAAATTTTTTAGAGTCAAATTCTATAATTACTTAGAAGCTTGGTTAACCATATTAGAGATTAATAGCAAGAAGGTTAATGTAGGTAATACAAAAGTACTAATAAAAAATATAGGACCAGGAGGCTTATGTTTTATCTCAAATATTGATTTACCAGTAAGAAGGGATATTATCTTACGAGTTACAACAGAATTAATAGGAGAAGAATTAAATGTACAAGGATGTTCTGTATGGAAAAAAATTCAAGACGATAATTTATACGAATATGGTGTTGAATTTTCACTAGATGAAAATGAGAGAACAAATTTAATCAGGATACTTAATAATGTGCAAATTAAAATGAAGAATAATCCACTATTTGCAGATGGAAGTTTTGTTGCAAGTTCACCTAGTATCTATTTTAAGACCATTACTTAAAAGTAATATCACCACCAAAATGTCATATACATTAATAGAGGTGGTGAAAATGAGGGTTATTTACATAAGTAGTAAGCTACTTTATACAATTTTCCTGGTCTCGGCCTTCTTACTAATTTGTGTAATAATATTTAACAGAGAATATTATCAGGCTAAGGAAATATATTTACCAATTACCAATAAAATTATTGGAATAGATCCAGGACATGGTGGAGTAGACCCTGGAGCTATTTCTAAGAGCGGACTTAAAGAAGACGATATTAATCTAAAGATAGCCTTAAAATTAAAGAGATTTGTAGAACAAAGTGGAGGAATAGCTGTTCTAACTAGGGATTCTGATAAAGGCTTATATACAGAAAAATCAAAAACTCTAAGAGAAATGAAAGTCGAAGATTTAAAAAATAGAAAAGATTTGATCGAAAAAGCAGATTGTCAAGTATTTGTCTCCATACATCTAAATAGTTTTCCAAAGCCTAGGTATTATGGAGCACAAACTTTTTATAGCGAGACAAATACTGAAAGTCAAAGGCTTGCGTATTTAATCCAAGATGAGCTAAGAAATGTATTGGATAAGGATAATAAAAGAATACCAGCAAAAGTAGATGATGTGTATTTGATAAATGAATTGAATATTCCTTCAGTATTAGTTGAAGCTGGTTTTTTATCAAATGAAGAAGAGGCAAAATTATTAAATACCTCAGAGTATCAGGAAAAAATAGCATGGTCCATATATGTAGGTATAATGAAATTCTTTAGTGAACAGGAAATTGTTGATAAAAACTAAAAATGTGGATATTTATCTTTTAAATATATCTAAATGTGTTCATATCAATATTTATCAAATAAATAATATTATCCACCGATGGTTGTGGATAATGTGTATAAGGTGGATAAAGAAATGCCTGTCATTTTTAAAAGACAGGCATTTCTTTATATAAGCTCTCTATGAGCTTCTTTAAGAAGAGAAATAATTTCTAGATGCTGTGGACAAATATCTTCACATTGTCCACATTCAATACAATTAAATGCATCCTTGGAGGATTCCATTAATTTGCTATATGATTTTTTTGACTGATCTACGGTATCATACACATACATATTATTGTACATTTCAAAAATATCTGGTATAGCCACATTTGATGGACAAGGTTGACAGTATTCACAGCTTGTACATCCTACCTTAACTTTTTGATTATACAAATCTGTAACCCTATCTATTAGTTGTAACTCTTCATCTGTTAGTGTATTGCGCAAAGTGTTACTTACTAATTCAATGTTTTCCTTTACTTGTTCAATAGTACTCATACCGCTAAGTACTATAGATACCTCTTCATGGTTAAACACCCATCTTAATGCCCATTCTGCTGGATTTCTTTCTATTTTGCTTTCTGACCAAATCCTCTTTACATCATCAGAAGCATTTGCTAATTTCCCTCCTTTTATGGGTTCCATAATAATTACACCTAATCCTTTGGAGTGAGCATATTTAAGTCCTTCCAAACCAGCCTGATAATGTCTGTCCATAAAGTTTAGCTGAATTTGACAAAAGTCCCAAGGATAAGCATCTACAATTCTTTTAAATAATGGTAATCTATCATGGAAAGAAAATCCAGAATATTTTATCTTACCTTTTTTCTTAGCTTCATCTATAAATTTGAAAACATCCAGATTGATAATTTTTTCATATGTCTTATCATATAGTGAGTGTAAGAGATAAAAATCAATATGGTCAGTTTGTAATCTTTCAAGTTGTTCATCAAGTAGTTTTTCAAAGTCTTCATACTTTTCTACTAACCAGACAGGATTTTTTGTGGCTAGATAAACTTTATCTCTAAGCCCTTTACTAAGTACTTTACCAAGAAACTTTTCTGAGTTTCCACCATGGTAATTATAAGCAGTATCTATATAATTCAAACCATTATCTATAGCATATTTAAGCATTTCCTCAGCTTTTTTTTCATCAATATTTGACAAATCTTTGTCAATCACTGGGAATCTCATACATCCAAAGCCTAAAGGTGAGATGTTTAGTCCATCCTTGGTGAATTTAATGTATTGCATAAAATTTCCTCCTTATGTATAATGAAGTCGTAAGTTCATTTATAATATAGTTATAAACTCTATGGTTTATTATATTTCTTTTAAGGGTACATTATCATTAGTACACATAAAGTATAACATAAAAATTGGAAGGAGTGATTAAATGGCAGCAAAAAAAACACCGCTTTATGATGAGCATGTTAAGCTCGGTGGAAACATCGTGGAGTATGCAGGTTGGTCGCTACCAGTACAGTATGAAGGTTTAATACCTGAGCATGAGGCTGTAAGAAATGCAGTAGGATTATTTGATGTATCACACATGGGTGAGATTGTCATTAAAGGTAAAGATGCATTACCATTTGTTGATTACCTAATGACTAATGACATTACAACAATTGAAGATAATCAAGTAATCTATACATTTATGTGCTATCCTCATGGGGGAGTCGTGGATGACCTATTAGTTTATCGCTTCAACAATGAACACTTCTATTTAGTAGTTAATGCAGCAAACGTAGATAAGGATTATGATTGGATACTAAGTCATAAAGGAGATTTTGATGTAGAGATTGAAAACATATCAGAGACTGTAGGAGAGGTTGCTATTCAAGGGCCTTTAGCAGAAAAAACTCTACAAAAACTAACTGATACTGACTTATCACAAATTAAATTTTTCCGTCTTCAAAGAGATGTAGTTATTGATGGAGTAAACTGTATGATTTCAAGAACTGGTTATACAGGTGAAGATGGATTTGAGGTATATACTGATAATGAGGGCATTGTAAAAGTGTGGAATTCTATTCTTGAAGCAGGAAAAGAATTTGGCATAAAACCTTGTGGATTAGGATGTAGAGACACATTAAGATTTGAAGCTTCACTTCCACTATATGGTCATGAAATTAGTGAAGAAGTAAATCCGCTTGAAGGTGGATTTAAGTATTTCGTTAAATTAGAGAAAAAATCTGATTTTATAGGTAAGGAAGAATTAACTAAGAAGTGGGAAGCAGGTCTTGAGAGAAAACTTGCTGGCTTTGAATTAATTGAGAGAGGCATTCCAAGAGAAGGATATGAAATCTTTAAAGATGGTGAAAAGATAGGATATGTAACTACAGGCTATATGAGTCCAACTCTAAAGAAAAGCATAGGTAACGCTTTAATAAAGACTGAATATACAAATCTTGGTACTGAAGTTGATGTTATGATAAGAAAGAAATTAGTTAAAGCTAAAATAATCAGTAAGAAATTTTTAAAAAAATAAATAATAAACAATAATAGGAGGGTTTTAATATGAAAGTTGTTAAAGGATTATACTATTCAAAAGATCATGAGTGGGTTAAAGTAGAAGGCGAGGAGGCTCTAATTGGTATTACTGACTATGCACAAGAGCATCTAGGAGATATAGTTTATGTTGAGTTACCAGAAATTGATGATGAATTAGAAAAAGAAGAAGCTTTCTCAGCTGTAGAATCTGTTAAAGCTGCGGCAGACGTTTTCATGCCAGTTAGTGGTAAAATAATAGAGGTTAATGAGGCTTTAGAAGATGATCCTGCTTTATTAAATACTGATCCTTATGAGAATTGGATTGCTAAAGTTCAATTATCAAATAAAGATGAATTAGAAGAATTAATGTCAAGTGAGGAATACGAGAAGTTTTTAGCCGAGGAGGTATAAAATGTATCCATACATTCCAAATACACCACTTGATGAACAGGAAATGCTTAAGGAGATTGGTTTAGAATCTATTGACCAATTATTTAATGATATACCTGGGGATGTTCTCTTAAAAAGAGAGTTAAATATTCCTGAATCCAAAAGCGAGTTAGAGGTTACTACTTACCTTAAGAGTTTAGCTGATAAAAACTGTTCACTAAGTGAATTAACAAGCTTTTTAGGGGCAGGTGCATATGATCACTATATTCCTTCAGTAGTCGATGCAATAATATCAAGAAGTGAGTTCTATACTTCTTATACTCCATATCAACCTGAAATAAGTCAGGGAACTTTACAATATATATTTGAGTTCCAGACACTTATTTGCAAATTAACAGGTATGGATATAGCAAATGCATCCCTTTATGATGGTGGTACTGCCATAACAGAAGCGGCATTGATGGCATGTGCTTCATCAAGGAAGGATGAGATAATCATATCTACAGGAGTTAATCCTCAAGCAAGGCGAATATTAAAAACATATGCTCATGCACAACATCTTAAAGTAGTTGAAGTTGATACTAAAGATGGTGTCACTGATCAAGAAGCTTTAGAAAAGTTGGTAAGCGATAATACAGCAGCTGTTATAGTACAAAATCCTAACTTTTTCGGTATAATTGAAGACCTTAAGTCCATAGGTGAAATAGCTCATAAAGGTAAAAAGACTTCCTTTATAGCTTCTGTCAATCCAATAGCATTGGGACTACTAAAAAGACCTGGTGAATTAGGAGTAGATGTTGTAGTTGGTGAAGGTCAACCACTAGGCATTTCGTTATCCTTTGGTGGACCATATCTAGGATTTATGGCTACTAAAAAGGATTATATGAGGAAATTACCTGGTAGAATAGTTGGAGAAACTACCGATTTAGATGGAAAGAGATCCTTTGTTCTTACGCTATCAGCGAGAGAGCAACATATTAGAAGGGAAAAGGCAACATCAAATATTTGCTCTAACCAGGGGATAAATTCTTTAGCAGCAACTGTATATATGGTGACTCTTGGCAAGGAAGGATTAAGAGAGGTTGCAACTCAATGTGTTAAAAAGGCACACTATGCATTTAATGAACTAACGAAGTCAGGCAAATATAAACCTTTATTTAATAAACCATTCTTTAATGAATTTGCTCTTGTAAGTGATAAAGATGTAGATGAATTAAATAAGGAGCTAAGAAAAGAAAACATCATGGGTGGATATAACCTTGGTAATGAATATCCCCAATATAAAAATGCAGTCCTTTATGCAGTAACAGAAAAGAGGACTAAGGTAGAAATAGACAAATTAGCTAGTGTATTGGAGGGGATTAAATAATGAAAGATTATGATAAGCTAATATTTGAAATATCAAAACCTGGTAGAAAAGCTTATAAACTTCCACCACTAGATGTTGTTGATACTCCTCTAGATTCATTAATTCCAGATGAGTTCTTAAGCGATAAAGAGCTTGACTTACCAGAAGTAAGTGAAGTTGATGTAATTAGACACTATACTAATTTATCAAATAAAAACTATGGCGTAGACACTGGTTTCTATCCATTAGGCTCCTGTACAATGAAATATAATCCTAAGATAAATGAAGCTGTTGCTAGATATGATAAATTTGCTAATGTTCATCCATTACAAACAGAGGACTGTATACAAGGTTCCCTTCAAGTAATGTATGAGTTAGAAAAATCATTATGTGAAATAGCTGGTATGGATAGAATGACATTACAACCTGCAGCTGGTGCACATGGAGAAATTACTGGTATCATGATTATAAAAGCATATCATGAAAAACGAGGAGATCACAAGAGAAACAAGATTATAGTTCCTGATTCAGCGCATGGTACAAATCCTGCAACAGCAGCAATGGCAGGTTATTCAATTATAGAAATCAAATCTACCGAGGATGGGTTAGTAGATTTAGAAGCACTAAGAGCAGTAGTTGGTGAAGATACTGCAGGGCTAATGCTAACAAATCCTAATACGGTAGGTATCTTCGATAAAGGTATAAAGGAAATTGCTCAGATAGTGCATGATGCTGGTGGACTATTGTATTATGACGGGGCAAATATGAATGCAATTATGGGTTATGCAAGACCTGGAGATATGGGCTTTGATGTTGTCCACTTTAATCTTCACAAGACTTTCTCCACACCACATGGTGGTGGAGGTCCAGGTGCAGGACCAGTAGGAGTTAAGAAGGATTTAGTAGAATTCCTTCCAGTTCCAATGATTGAGAAGAAGGATGATAGATACTTCCTTGACTATAACTATCCAAATTCAATTGGAAAGGTTAAGGATTTCTATGGCCACTTTAGCATCTTGTTAAGAGCTTATACCTATATACTAACAATGGGTAGAGATGGATTGAAGAAAGCATCTGAAATGGCAGTATTAAATGCCAATTATATAAAAGAAAAACTTAAAGACTATTATTATCTGCCTATAGATACATTAGTTAAGCATGAAGTTGTATTTGGTGGTTTAAAAGATACTTTAAGTGAAGTTACTACTTTAGATATTGCAAAAAGATTATTAGACCACGGATATCATCCACCAACTATTTACTTCCCACTAATTATCAATCAGGCACTGATGGTTGAACCTACTGAATCAGAAAGCAAGGAAACTCTTGACGGCTTTATAGAAACAATGATTGCCATTTCTAAGGAAGCTGAATCTAATCCAGAAGTGTTAAAGACTGCTCCACACGACACTATAGTAAGAAGGCCTGATGAGACAAAGGCAGCAAGAAATCCTATAGTTAAATATGAAGGGTAGTGGTATACTTGGCTAAAAAAATTGCGATTATTGGTGCAGGTCCAGGTGGCTATGTTGCAGCCATAAGAGCGGCTCAATTAGGAGCAGATGTTACCCTAATAGAAAATAGAGAAGTAGGGGGTACATGCCTAAATAGAGGCTGTATCCCTACTAAGACATATTTTAGAAATGCAGAAATTATGTCTACTCTTAAGAGAGCTAATGAATTTGGCATTAAAGTAGAAGGATACCAATTGGATGGAAAGGCATTACAGGAACGAAAGAAAAAAGTGGTTAGTACCCTTGTTTCAGGAATTGAGAAGCTAATATCCTCCTATAAGAACATTGAATTCATACCTGGTACTGCAAAGTTAAAAGATAAAAATACAGTTTCTGTTGAACTTCTAGCAGGAGGGGTAAGAGAAGTTGAAGCAGACAATATTATCATTGCAACTGGATCATTCCCTCAAATGACAGAAACTAAAGGTGTAGATCTTGAAGGTGTTATAACTTCAGACGAGTTATTAGAGCTAGATCATATTCCAGAAACCTTAATAGTAGTAGGGGGAGGAGTAATAGGTCTAGAATTCGCCAGCATATATAAAGAATTGGGTAGTAATGTAATATTGCTTGCATCTAGAATACTTAAGGATGCAGATAAAGAAATATCAAAACGACTAACTCCTATGCTAAAGAAACAAGGTATCGAAACCTATGTTGATGTAAGAGCCAAGGAAATAATTAAAGAAGGCGACAAATTAAAAGTAATTGCAAAATATAAGGAAAAAGATGAAGAGGTAGAAGTAGTCGGTGATTATGTACTTATTGCTTCAGGTAGAGGTCCATTAGTAGAAGGGCTAAATCTTGATGAGGTCGGTATAGAATATGACAGAAAAGGTATAAAGGTAAATGATGACTTTGAGACAACAGTTCCTGGCATATATGCAATAGGTGATGTTAACTCTAAAGGTATTCAACTAGCACATGTTGCTTCAGCTCAGGGAGAGTATGTTGTTGAGAAAATTATGGGACATGACCCTGATATAGTTTTAGAACATTGGCCAGCTTGCGTATTTACAATGAATGAAGTAGCTCAAGTAGGTTATACTGAAGAACAGCTAAAAGAAAAGGGTGTAGAATATAAAGTAAGTAAATTTATGTTCTCCGCAAATGGAAAGGCACTTTCCTTAGGAGAGCCAGAGGGAATTATCAAAATCTTAGCTGGAAAAGAAGATAATAAGATCTTGGGTGTACACATACTAGGACCTCATGCAAATGACTTAATTCATGAGGGTGCATTGGCAATTGCTAACGAAATGGATGCAGCTGCCATTACTAGAACAATACATGCACATCCAACTCTTTCTGAAGCAGTTCATGAAGCTGCATTAGGCCTTGATGATTTAGCTATACATGTGGCTCCAAAGAGAAGAAGAAAATAGGTAATTTTTCCTACAAGTTAAAAAGATAGCATTAGTATTGCTATCTTTTTTATTTTGTAGTTATAATAATACTAATCTCAAATAAAAGGAGTTGTAATATGAAATACAAGAAATACAACCATATATCTATAATTTTAGCACTTATTATATTTGTAATAATTGGACTTATGGTAAGAAACTCATCAGAAGGAATCTTATTTGATTATGACCTATTGGATTTCTTACATAGAGACTTAAATCAATTTTTAATATCTATTATGAAATTTATATCCTTTCTAGGGTCAGGTTATTTCTTATTTCCAGCTATAGGAATTGCAGTTACATATACATTAATTAAGAGAAAATATTATATCTCAAAACTGCTCATAGCATCATCTCTTGGATGCTGGGTCCTAAATTACATTTTAAAGCTCTTTATCAATCGCACAAGACCTTTTGATTACTTTCTAGTAGAACAAGGTGGCTTTAGTTACCCTAGTGGACATTCTATGGTATCCATGAGTATGTATTTAACCCTAGCATATCTACTATGTAAGTCTGAAAAATTTAAAAATAAAAAAGTTTTTATATATACTATTGCCTATATTTTTGTCATATTAATGGGCATCAGCAGATTATATCTAGGTGTACACTGGCCAACAGATATTTTAGGTGGATTTTTAATGGGTTTTATATACTATCAGCTTATTGTAAAAGCAATTAAGGAATAACAATAACCATAAAGTCTCTTCTGGCATATTCTAAAGTACGATATTTTCTAGGAGGGATTTTATGAACGTGGAACTTAATGCCTTGCATTATATTTTTCTAGTCTTTACTTTATTAATATTAATAGTAATGATTAGAAAAAGGGACACAACCTTAGTTTGTATAGCAGGGATATTTTTACTTGCACTTGTCGCAACAAACTCTGTTTCCAGTGGGGTTATGACTATATTTAACAGTTTCATATTTGCAATTACTGAACTATTAGGAACGATTTTGATAATTTCAGTAATAGTTGCTATGAGCACAATACTTTCGAAAAGTGGAATCAATGAAATAATGATTTCTCCATTTACAAAACTGATTAAGACGCCAACCCTTGCTTATTGGATAATAGGTATTGTTATGATGGTAATATCTTGGTTCTTCTGGCCATCACCAGCGGTTGCCTTAGTTGGGGCGGTTATGCTTCCGATTGCTGTAAAAGTGGGCTTGCCAGCATTAGGAGTAGCTGTAGCAATGAATCTCTTTGGACATGGGATTGCACTTTCTAGTGATTTTGTAATTCAGGGTGCTCCAAAGTTAACTGCAGATGCAGCAGGAATTCCTGTTGGAGAAGTTATTGGAGCAAGTGTGCCACTAGTAGCGGTAATGGGTATTGTCACAACAATAGCAGCATTTATATTCTTAAGAAAAGATTTGAAGAGTGGGAAATTAAAATCAGATGAAAATATCCATATGATAAGTGAAGAAGACTCGGAATATAAACATGTTTTAAGTGAAAAGACTAAGAAAATTTTAGCAGTTATAATACCAATACTTTTTGTCGTAGATGTAGCAGTAATGTTTGTATTAAAATTACAAGGTGGAGATGCTACTGCCTTAATAGGTGGAACTGCTATTTTTATTTTAATTCTAATATCTGCACTTGTACACAAAGGCAGCGCTTTAGAGGAGATAACCAAATATTTGGTTAAAGGATTAAAATTTGGGTTTGAGGTATTTGGACCTGTTATTCCAATTGCAGCATTTTTTTATTTGGGAGATAGTGGATTCTTATCTGTAGTAGGGGAGTATTTACCTCAAGGATCTCAAGGGTTGGTTAATGACTTAGGCTTAGCACTTGCGAATGCAGTTCCATTAAATAGTACAATAGGTGCAATAACATTATCAGGTGTAGGTGCTATAACAGGCCTTGATGGTTCAGGATTTTCTGGTATCTCTTTGGCAGGATCAGTTGCAAAATTATTTGGTGTAGCCTTAGGTGGTGGTGTTGCAACACTTACTGCTCTAGGTCAGGTAGCAGCCATTTGGGTAGGAGGGCCGGCACAAATAAAACCGCTGGGGAATATACAAATTAAGTCCTCAGTGTTATTTTGGCTATATTCTCATCTTTATCAAAGTCTATACGTTCTATTATAGTTCTAATTAATTCTCTTTTTTGCTCAATAGTTGCATCTCTCATACTATTAAATAGTTTAATTGAATCGTATAATGCATGTATTTTGCTTTCATTATTTTTTTTAATAGCTTCTATATTTTCAATAGCAACTAATTTTTTCTGTAATTTTATATTGTCTGATGTTAGCTGTTCTATCTTTTTTATGATCATTTTAGAAGCTTCGTTAGATAATAAAGCTAATTTATCAGTTAAGTTGCTGATTTGAATATTATTCTTTTCAATCTTCTTTTTTATTGATTTAATTTCCTTTGAATGATCCTTTTTATTATTATTACTAATAAATTCATTAAGACGATTCTTGCTAACCCCGATATATTTTAACTTATCCTCTATACTTTTTTCCAATTCATCAACCATAACATAACCATTATCACATAAGGTTGACTTCTTTTTTCTTTTCCCGCAAGCAAATGAGTACACTTTTGTTCCATCTGCTCGTGTATATGTTAATTCTATTACCATGTTAGAGCCGCATCTCGCACACTTAACTAAAGTATTTAAATAACTATAGGCGCTCTCTTTTGGTCTAGGTTCAATACTGTTTTTTTCTAATATATTTTGAACTCTTAACCATGAATCTTCATCAATTAGAGGATCATGAAGACTAACCGCCACTATATAACCTTTATTATTCCACTGTTTTCTATTTTTAACCTTTGGCCTCTTACCATATGTTATATAACCTTTACCAGTAGGTTCACCTACTACTGTAAAGCCTTTTAATTTTAAATATTCATGTATTCTATCAGTGGATGGAGCATATACAGGAGATGAAAGAGTGTTGGATACTGTAGCAACACTGATACTTCGATAATTATCGGATATATACCTAGCAGTCTCATTTAAACTTTTGCATTCTATATATTTATTAAATATTGCAATTGCCACTTCACTTTCAGTTTCATCAACTGTTAAATATGTCTGTTTTCTACCACCAAAGTTTGTTTTTATAGATTTATAACCTATTGGTGTATTCCCGCCAGTCCATCTACCTTGCTTAGCCAGCAGTAGCATGTTGTCAGTTACCCTTTGAATAGTATTAGCTCTCTCCATCTCAGCCATAGAAGCTAATATATTCATTACAAATTTACCTGCAGGTGTAGTAGGATCTGCTCCTTCAGTTACGCTTATAAGAGGTACCCCATAATTTTCAAAATCATTAACTAGATTTATAAAGTCAACCATCTTTCTACTTATACGGTCTATCTTATAGACGACAACAGCATCAAATTCGTTGTTGTGAATTTTGCTTACCATTCTATTGAAGGCCGGTCTATCTGTATTGCTTCCGGAGTATCCTTCATCTATAAATTCTTCAAACTCACATTCTTCATTCTTAAAGTAATCTCTACATGCTTGTAACTGCATTTTAATACTTTCACTTACTTCAGAATAAAGACTTCTTCGTGTATATAATGCTATTCTTTTCATAATTTTCTCAACCTTCTTCAAAATATTTAAAAAACTTTGCTAACGTTTACTATAGTAAACACTTTATGTGTTATATTAATGTTAAGGATTTAACACTAAGTAGCATAACACATATTAAATTTTTGTAATATTTGTCAAAAACACAATATATACATTTAGTTTTTGATAAAAAACAATATATATATTGTGTAAATGTTACTTATTTGAACCATTGCAATTTGCTTGTTTGAAAGCGTTATGTTATTATATTTTTAAATAAAATTCTTATTCATTCTATTGTATTAAGAACAGACGTTTGGTATAATGATTTTAATCGCTACTGGGTTGCAAAAGGGGGACTGCACAATGAAAAAAACAAACTACATAAATAATTTGAGTATAATTCAAAAAGTGCTGGACAATAGAACAACTGATGAAAAAAATAAAATGATGCAGAAAATAATTAATAAAAACATTGAAATTTCAAATAAAAAGCAGTTAACTTTGTAAGTTAATTGCTTTTTTACAATTTATCTTCTTTTATAATATCAGTAGCCCTAAGTAATTTTACAAATAAATTTGCTAACTCCTCCCTAGACTTGTCAGAATAATCATATCCTCTATTTTTCATTTCTATTACAAATTGTTCTAAATAATCAAGTGCTTCTTTATATTCTTGTTCAATGTTGTCAGATTCAGATGAATCTAATTCCTCTTGTGCTTCATCTTTTCCTAAAAGAAAATCTATTGATACATTAAATATGTTTGATAACAAAGTTAAAGTTTCATGATCTGGCTCTTTCCCTTCTGCTTCCCATCCAGCGACAGCTGAACGTGTCTTTGAAATTAATTTTGCTAGATCTTCCTGTCTTAACTTGTGCTCTTTACGTAATTGCTTTATCCTTTGGCCAAAATTCATTATATCACCACCTCTTGCTTACTATAATATATTCTATATCAAAATGTCGCTAAAATAAACATAAAACACTCATGTGTCCCCAAAAGAAATATTTTCATAAAAAAGCTTAAAATAAACGTTGACAATGTTTCTAATAGAGACTATAATATAATTGAGGTTACTATTAGGGACATCGAAAGGAGTGAAAACTATGAGGATAAACATGATTAATAGGCGAACAGAATTAGGCCTGACTCAAGAAGATGTAGCGAATATGGCAAATATAGCTAGAAGCACTTACACGAACATTGAGCTTGGCTACAAAAATCCATCTTTAACAGTAGCTTTGAAAATAAAGAAAATTCTAAAATGTAAAGATGATAATATTTTTTTAATCAGTAATGTCCCAGTTAGTAACATTGATTAAATTATCGCATACATTTGTACTTAAATAAACCATCAAAAATTGTAATAGCTTACAAAAAAAGGAGATGACAGTATGCCGGTTAGAGACCATATGTTACGTAGTATAAGGATAAGCAAAGGATACTCAATTAGAAAATTATCTAGACTTTCAGGCGTATCTGCTGCATTGATATCAGACTTAGAAAAAGGACACAGAAAAACTACAACAATTGACACTCTATGTGCTTTAGCTAAAGCTCAAGAATGCAGTGTGGAAGACTTATACTACTGTAACTAAAACAAGAAAAAAAGGGGGAAGAGCAACTGTAATAGGACAAATTTTATTAGACATATGAATACTACAAAGGGGGAGTTGATATGGCTAAACGTAAGCGAGAACCAATTAGAGTTATTATTACTAATCCTGAAGCAATACCTATAGCTCGAGATAGATTAACTTCAGCATTAATTAGACTTAGAGAAGAACAATTGAGAGCTGAAGTAAAGGAGGCTTAAGTATTAATTGATGCAAAGGAGGTACAAAAGATGAATGAATTAATCAACATTTCAAATCACAATGGAAATCTAGTAGTAAGTAGTAGAGAAGTGGCAATAAACTTTGAAAAACAACATAAGCATATCATGGAATCAATAAGGGATTTAGAAACATCGGTCGAAAAATCGGCACATCTTTTTATAACTAGTACTTATAAGGATAGTTACGGAAGGGACCAAAATGAATATCTTCTAACTAGAGATGGTTTTTCACTATTGGTAATGGGTTTCACAGGAAAGAAGGCACTGGAATGGAAACTTAAATATATTGAAGCATTCAATAAGATGGAGAAAACGTTACAAGAGACAAAGAGGTTATCTCCTATGGAACAATTAAAATTGCAATATGAAGTTCTAGACGAACATGAAGAGAGGTTAAGTTATTTAGAAAACAGTATGACAGTAGACTTCGGACAACAGAGAACATTACAAAATAAGGCTAAGTCAAAAGTTATTAGTGCTTTAGGAGGAATACAAAGCCACGCATATAAAAACAATAGCTTAAGAACAAAAGTGTTTAGTGCAATATGGAGAGATTACAAAGATTACTTTAATGTTGCAAGTTATAGAGATACAGCAAGAGTAAACTTTGAAAAGGCTTTAGACTACTTAGGAAACTGGCAAGTTCAAGGCAAGTTATTAAGAGAAATTGAAGAATGCAACAATCAACTGGGATTTAAAGAAATTATATAAAAAAAGGTGGTTGCTATGACTGATCTGCAAATATTCTTAGCTGGACTACTAAAGATTATCTGGAACTTTAAGTTCCCTTTATTTTACTTCATAGTTGGACTAGCTGTTATAGGAAGGAGGGAGAAACTTGAAAAGGAAAGAGCTGAAAAAGCTAT
>JAKELU010000022.1 GCA_022760735.1 Firmicutes bacterium FC7 | reverse complement strand
TACAAATTTGTACATTTTGAGATTCTAATTTTTGTTCATATTCATTTTAACATTTACAACTCCAAGTTGCTCTTCCATCTTCTTAAGTTCTTTCATTTGATTATCATCTAATTTTGCAATGCTAGAATCCATTTTTTAACCTCCTTATGAACTTAAAAATATTTTAACCATTATTTTTAATATTATATATTTTAAAAATGGTAAAATTAATATTGTTATAATAAATTAAATGAATTATGAAAAATATTCTAAAATGGAGTTAAAAGAAAAGTAAAATTGAGATGAATATTTGAAAACATAAGAATTATATGTAGATAATATAAAAAACTTAGTACATTTTAAAATGTATATAAAATAAGATATTTTAAGCCTACAATTAGTAATTGTAGGCTATAATATAATAATTTAACTAGATTCTTTAATTTTACTAATAATAGCTTTTCCTTCATGAGAATTTAAAAATTCAATTGTGCTTATAGGTAAAATTTCGTAAGCCTCTTGAATATTATCTTCTTTTATAAGCTGTCTTACGAAGGAAGCACTAATAGGCTTTTCATTTTTTTCTATTCGAGAAATTATCTTTACTTCGATTTCTCTTTCCTCTAGAATTCTCTTTAATGAATTGTTATATGCTAAAGTTACAACATCTTTAGGTTCTGAACCTAAGAATCTTATGTCTATTTCAAGATCCTTTGCAATTTTATCAGCAAATATTTTAGCATCTAATTCAGTATATATATCCAACATTTTATCTTTTTGCTTTATGAAATAAGTAGGGAATGTACCCCTCGAAATAATATATGGTCCACCTTTTACTACTTTAACTCTATCATTATCTTTAAATTCATTAGCTACAATATTATATCTGGCTTCGAAAGGAAAAATTGATAAGTCCTCTTCTACTATAAATATTATAAGTTCATCTACCTCTTCTAGAGCTTTAGTCATTAAATATTTGTGCCCTAGTGTCATAGGATTGCAATTTGCTATAATAGCACCTCTTTTTCCAACCTTGGAGCCTATCTCACCCTTTACCTTATCTATCCACTTATCATAATTATAAAAACCTCCCTCAAGAAGCATTACACTGTTTGTAGCATATACTTCATTTAGTCCGAGGGACTCAAATATTGCCTTATTGTTAGGCGTTGTAAAAATAAAATACGAGTTATATCCTTTCTCCATTATATACTCTAATAAAGAATTATAGATTACACCTATGGCACCTTGGCCACTATAAGTGCATTTAGCAAAAAAGTACTTTAATATATTACCTGATGCGGAACCTGTAGCTATGATTTCTCCATTGTCTCTTATTACATATGTTATATCAGGAAAATCGTAGTCTACATCAAATATTTTTAAGAATTTTTTTATCTCTTCTACTTCAATTGGATTATTTTGATTTAATTCATCACTAAAAAACATAAAACCCCTACCTTATATATATGATATATATATTATAACCATATGACATGAAAAAGTAAAAGAGTTGCTAAGCAACTCTTTTATCTCTTAACTTCATATATATAGTCAATTATTCTTCCATCTCTATATTCAGAGAAACCAATTACTCTTTCGGTTTTTTCAATAGGTTTTGCAACTCCCATTATTTTCTCAGAGTAAGCTTTTAATTCATTTATATCAACTACATTTAATTTAGCTTCTTTAAACTTCTCTATTAAGTCTTGTCTTAATGGATTAACACAAATACCTCTCTCTGTAACAAGTACATCTACTGTACTACCCGGTGTAGTTATAACATCAACTCTATCCTTGATTAAAGGTATTCTTGATGAGAACAACTTAGATACAATTATGGATAGCTTACTTCCTGCTGCAGTATCTTGGTGTCCACCTGAACCACCCATTAGCATTCCATGAGATCCTGTAGTTACATTAACATTGAAATTAGTATCAATTTCAGTAGCTCCAAGAATTACAATATCTAGATTATCTACTACTGTAGAAACCTCTGGATTACCGTATTGTGATGCGCTCATTCTTAGGTGATTTGGATTTTTCTTCAACGATTCAATTGCTTGTAAGTCAAAACATTGAACGTCAAATAATGCATCAAACAACCCTTCTTCTAACATATCTGTTAAATATCCTGTTATACCACCTGATGCGAAGCTTCCCTTTAAATTGTTTTCAATCATATATTCTCTAAGGAATGAAGTTACAGCTAAGGATATTCCACCTGCTCCACTTTGGAAGCTAAATCCATCTTTTAATAATCCTGAAGCTTCCATTACTTTCAATGTATCTTTAGCTATTTTTAATCCTATAGGGTCTTTTGTAATCATTGTTGTTCCAGAAACAATACCAGATTTTAATCCAATAGAATCAACCAATAGAATATGGTCAACATAATCCTCTGTTATATCAGCAGGATAGTTTGGATATTCAACTAATGAGTCAGTTACTGCTACTACTTTCTTAGCCATCATACTATCTGCTATTGCATATCCTAGTGTACCACATGAATTTATTCCGTTAACTCCTGATATATTTCCTTTATTGTCACTGCTTGGTGATGCAATAAATGCCACATCTATTTCTATTTCACCATTTAGAATTGATCTCGCTCTACCACCGTGGGATTGCATTATTATGTAGCCTTTTAATTCACCTTGGCTTATTGCTTCTCCCAACTCACCTGAAATATAGGAAGTAACTATATTTTTAATAGTACCATCCTTTAATAATGGAATTAGCTCTTTATTAGTTGGGAATAAAGAACTTGCAACTAGGGTTATGTCTTTAATTCCTAGTTTTTGAATATGTTTCATGATTAAATTAGTAACAGAATCTCCGTTTCTTAAGTGGTGATGGAAGGAAACTACTGCACCATCATGAATATTTAATTCCTTAAAAAGATTGTCTATATCATTTGTTACTTTATCTTTCTTAATACCTTTTGTGGGATATTCGGACTTATCGATGATTTTGATAGAGTCTAAATCAATATTATTTAAGTAATCCATCATATTCCTCCTTATAATCGCCACTCATTTTCAACAAATTAAGAGCTCTCTTAATAATAGGAGCATCAACCATTTTACCATCAAGCGAAAATGCTCCTAAACCTTTTTCGTTTGCCGCCTTAACTCCCTCTACAACTCTCAATGCATGTTTAATTTCTTCCTCTGAAGGTGCAAATACTTTATTTACAATATCTACGTGTCTAGGGCTTATTAATGCCTTTCCAGTCATACCTAATTCCTTAGCATTTAAAGCATCTTTTCTTAATCCTTCATAGTCATCTGTATCAGTCCATGGAGTATCTATTGCTTCAATTTGTAGTGCCTTTGAAACCGCAATGATTCTTGACCTTGCATATGCAATCTCTTCTGATTCCTTAGTTCTTTTTGCACCAAGATCTAAAGTTAAGTCTTCTGCTCCTAGTAGTACACCTATTACTTTTTTAGATCTACTAAGTATGTCCATAGCCATTTCTAGACCTAAAGCTGTTTCAACTAATCCTATTACTTTAAAGTCAAGATTGTTTTCTGTAAGATATTTATCTAGTGCTTCCATTGATTCAACACTAACTTTAGGTAATACAATGCCTGTAATATTTAAATTCTTTATAGCTTCAAGGTCCTTATAGAAAAATGGAGTATCAAGAGGATTTACACGAATAAAAATATCTGATTGAGGTTCAAAAGTATTCAAATACTCACATACTAAAATCCTAGCTGCATCCTTTTCAGTTAAAGCTACAGCATCTTCTAAGTCAATAATAATTCCATCTGCACCTAAAATATCGGAGCTTTGAAGCATACCTGGGTTATTTCCAGGCATAAATAGTAATGTCTTATAGCTCATCCTGTTCACTTCCTCTCTTTACACAGGCCTTGACTCTAGCTCTTATTGTAAAATCCAATGCACCTTTATCTTTTACTATAACTTTAGCATCAGTAACGCCTTCTTCTTGTAAAGTATCTAATATGGTTTTTCTTATGTCATCACCATATTGATTGTAAACAACACTTTCTATTTCTAAATCTATTTTTCCTTCACCTGGTGATATCATGACTAAAATGTCATTAGATTCTACTGAACCTGCTTTAGCCATTTTCGTTATTTTTGTTTCGTGCATTTAAGATACTCCTCTCTACCTAATTCGTATAGATTGTTTCCCTTAGAATCTATGATAACCGTTGCCGGAAAATCTTCTACATAAATTTTTCTAATAGCTTCAGCTCCTAAATCTTCATAGCAAACAATTTCAGCACTCTTTATTGCTTTAGAGATTAAAGCTGCAGCTCCACCTATTGCTGCCATATAAACAGCCCCATGTTCAACGATTTTTTCTATTACTTCAGGGCTTCTTTTTCCTTTACCTACCATAGCCATTAGACCTAAATCTAACAATTGAGGACTATAAGCATCCATTCTGTAGCTTGTTGTTGGTCCTGCTGATCCTAATGCTTGGCCTTCTTTTGCAGGAGTTGGTCCTACGTAATATATACAAGCTCCCTTTATGTCTATAGGTAACTCCTTACCTTGCTCTATTAATTCAACTAGTCTCTTATGAGCTGCATCTCTTGCAGTATACATATATCCAGTTATATAAACACTATCGCCTGCTTTTAAGTCCTTTAAATCTTCTCTTGTAAATGGTGTTTTTAATCTATATTCCATTTGAACCCTCCTATAGTGTAACTTCTTTATGCCTTGTTGCATGGCAATTTATATTTACAGCTACCGGTAATCCAGCAATATGAGTTGGGAAATACTCTATATTAACCTTTAGAGCAGTTGTTTTACCACCAAATCCTTGAGGTCCAATACCTAAAGCATTTATCTTTTCTAGCATTTCCTTTTCCAAATCAGCATAGAATGGATTTTCGTTATAAGAATCTAGCTCTCTCATAAGTGCTTTTTTTGCTAATAGGGATACCTTATCAAAAGTACCTCCAATACCTACACCTACAACAATTGGAGGGCATGGATTAGGTCCTGCAAGTTCTACTGTTTCTAATATGAATTTCTTTACTCCTTCTAATCCATCTGAAGGTTTAAGCATAGCTAGTCTTGACATATTTTCTGAACCAAAACCTTTTGCAGCTACCATTATTGTTAACTTATCTCCTGGTACAACTTCATAATGAACAACTGCAGGTGTATTATCTTTTGTATTTACTCTATTTAAAGGATCTCCTACTACAGATTTTCTTAAAAATCCTTCTTCATAACCCTGTCTAACACCTTCATTTATTGCATCTTCAATGAATCCATTTTCTATAACAACTTCTTGGCCTATTTTAACAAATGCAACCACCATACCTGTATCTTGACACATTGGTACTTGCTCATTATTTGCTATTTCAGCATTTGCAATTATCTTATCAAGTATATCTTGTGAAAGTTTCCAATCATCTTTTTCTCTTGCTTCTTTTAAAGCTTCCATAACATCTTTTGGAAGGAAATAATTAGCCTCTATTACCATTCTTTTAACTTCAGCAGTTATTAAATTTGCATCTATAGTTCTCATATTACACTTCCTTCTTAAAAATAATGTAATTAAACAAAATCAGAGGGAAAGAAATTTCCCACTGAATTTGTCCTTGCATTTATTCTAAACTATTTTCTTCTATTAACTAGAGCTAATACTCTGTTCATTTCATTATTAACAATCATGTATCCTTCGTCTACACCCATACCTGGTTTTGCAAGAGCTTGTTTTGCTCCACATGCCATTGCGATGTTAGTACATACTTCTGCACTTCTGCTTGTTTCATTACAAGTTCCGCCTGAGTATGCTCCTACTCCATTGTTTTTACAATATAATAAAGCTTCGATTGTATTGTTAACTCCACCAAGGTCTGGAGTCTTAACTTGGATCATATGACCAGCTTTGTTATCAACAAAGTATTTTACATCTTCAAGTGTATTACACCATTCATCAGCTACTAATTCAACATTTATTCCTCTTGCATCTAATTCAGCTCTTAAATCTCTCATAGCTTCCATTTGTGCTTGTCTGCTTCCTACATCCATAGGTCCTTCAATTCTCAATTGATATGGTTTTGCAGCTTGCTCTAAATCAGCTAAGTAATCAGCCATAGCTTTAGTATCATTGTTGAATGCTTCTCCAATTGTACCATATACGTCTATGTGGAATATTGGGTTGTAATCTTCTGAAGTCTTGTATTGGTTAACTCTATCTCTTAACCATTCAACATATTCTTTTAATAATTCACCATTCTTACCTAATTTTTCTTCAACGTTGTTGAATAATCCGTGAGGTAAAACGTCAGCACCTTTGATTATCATCTTGTCAGCGTTAACGTATCTATCGTCACCTGATTGAGTGAAAATAGGTACTCTCTTTAATTCTACACCTGTGTTGTATTCTTCTTTTACAACTTCAGCCATTGTAAGTTTTTTAGCTTTTGCAACAGCGTCTAATAAAGCTTGAGTAATTCCATATCTAATAGCTGTGTGTAATCTCTTTCCGTTAACTTCTAAATGATCAAATTCTTCAGCTAATTCTTTGAAGCTAGTTAATTCTCTACCTACTAATAAAGGTTTAATTTCATTTTCTATAACAGGAATGAAATCTTTAGCTAGGAATAATGGATCACGTCCACCGGCTCCTGAATATTGAACTGCAGCACAATCTCCGTGAGCGATTTGACCATCTTCAAGTATTAACAATACTGAAATGCTTTCTCCAGCCTGTCTTATAGCTGTAAATCCATCTAATTGAGGTTCTCCTATATAGAATAAACCATCATGTTTTGCACCCATTTTGATTGCCTTTTGGTCATCAAAGTAAAAACCAGTTTTACCTTCTGCACAAACTAAATCAACTATTTTCATCTTATTTTCCCTCCGGTCTTCCTATTAATTTTCCTTTACCAACAGCAAATATATCATCAACTGTCATTTGGAATCCAACTTCTCTGTTTTCAAACTTAGCTCTTTCTTCTAATCTTTCTCTGTTAAAGTCAATTAAATCTTTTGTAAATGGTATATTACCAGTCATTAAGTATCTAACAGCACCTTGGTTGTCTCTTGCTGGTAGCATCTTGCCATAGTTGTATTTTGATGGTCCAAACGGAATATCAATAACTCCCATTTCTATACCTTTAACAGTACCTATAGCTAAATCTCCCTTACCAAGTTCAAATAACTTATCAAGCATACAATTTGTTTCTGCTTTAATGATGCTGATTTCAAGTTCTAACTCCTTGCTCATTGCCATTCTTTGGCCTTCTAGCATGTTTAGAGTCATCTTTGTAGCTTTAATTCCTGCTGCATTAGCTTCTTTTGTTGGAATACCTATAGCTTCATGTGGAGTCTTAACAATTACTTTTGTTGCACCAGCTAAAGCTGCTGTAGCTGCACCATATGAAATTACTCCAAATGCTTTTGATTCATCAGCAGGGAATCCACCCATCCATTGATGGAATACTGTTGTAACTACACAATCATTATAGCCGTATTTCTTTAAGTACTCTTCAGTTTGCTCTTCAAGAGCTCTAACTGCAGCAACGTCTTGAATTAAGTTACCACATTGTCCGTATCCAACAGTAATACTCTTAACGCCTTGTTCTGCTGCAAGTAAAGCTTCGATTATAGCTACAGCATTTGATGTTGATGGTGGTACTAATGTACCTGTTAATGGACCAAATGGTTCTCTGTTAATTTCTATTCCATTCTCTTCATAGAAACCAACTAATCTATCGCAATATTGCCAATCATATAATGATTTTTCTATTGATACACTTTTAGCGTATGGAATGTTGTAACTAATTCCACCACCTTCATTTGATGTCCAACCACCTGCATGGATAATTTCAGCTAAGAGTCTTGAATCTGGTGTACCATGTCTAGCTTGTAATGGTTTATCTACACTTTCAAATACTTCTCTACAACCTTTAACTCCGTGGTTTACTGCTGGGAAACCATTTAATAATGATCTTCCTGCTTTGATTGATTCTTCTATACCAACTTCACATTCTTCATATCTATTTTGTCTAGTATAAGAGTCAATTGTTGAAGGTAATAAATCTGCTCCACCTTCTTTTGATAGGTGATTTAATAACTCAATATGTTTGTCAATTAAAGCAACCCCTGCTCTTGGTTGAGCTAATGTGATTCCTTCTTCTTTTGCTTTTCTTAATTTCTTAGCAAAATTCTTTTCCTCTGGAACCTTCTTTAAGTAGTCTACTGCTTCTTGTAGGTCAACGTCTTTACCTGTTGGCCATGAAGCTAATACTTCTTCTCTTAATTTAAAAAACTCTTCATCAGAAAGTCTTTTATTTCTTAAATTCATGATTTTCCTCCTAGATTTCTACAATATATTTTTTCAACATTCTTACTGCCATATTAGGATCAATTGTTGTCAATAATCCCATCGCAGAAAGTATATAATTTTTGTCAAGTAAAAATTTTGGTCGTCTTGGTTTTAAAGACGTAGGGTCTTCCATTGTAAATACTGCTGCTTGTAAAATCTCTTTAGGGTTCTTACTATTTACAATTACACCACCTGTACCTAATATGTAAGGTAGTTCCATAAGATCTTTACCTTCTTGAGCATACATCATGCCCATAGGTGAATATATAGCTTCGACAACCCCAGCGTGTCTCTTCATTGAAATATCAGCACATACTTTAGCCATAGCCTCATCAAAGTCAATCTCTTTTTCATCATCAGCTACATAGCTAGTATTTGTGTATCTGTTTTTAAACTCGGCTTCAATATCTAAATCATCATATTTTAGATATTTTTTCATTTTTTTAATACCAGCAGCTTCAAAGACTGACATAGCAGAATATCTCATACCCAAGTCGCCTTCTACAGTTCTCTTAGCGAATGGCTCTTCCAATCCTCTTAAGACAACACCAGGTTTACTTGGAGCTCCTTCTGCAATAGAGTGTACGTCAGTTGTAGCCCCTCCAATGTCTATTACTGCCAAATCACCAATTCCTTCTTCATCTCTTGAACCCATAGATAAAGCTTCAGCCGCTTTAAGCACTGCTGCTGGTGTTGGCATTAATATGCCAGAGATGCTCTTTTCAACATTTTCCATTCCTTTAGCATGTACAATTTTCTTCATAAATATATTTCTAATAGTTTCTCTAGCTGGGTCTACATTTATGTGATTTAAATTTGGCATAACATTTTCAGTTATATAATACTCTACTTTTTCGCCAAAAATCTCTTTTATCTCATCATTGCTACTCTTATTACCAGCAACTACAACCGGGATGCTTATGCTGAATTTTTCTATCATCTTCGCATTATGAATTATAGTATCACAATTTCCTCCATCAGTTCCTCCTGCAAGTAGGATTATATCTGCATTAGAGTTTTTTATTTCTTCAAGTTCTGAACTATTTAACTTGAAACTGTATGTCTTTATAACCTTAGCACCAGCTCCTAATGCAGCTCTTTTTGCTGCTTCAGCTGTTAGTTCTGGAACTAATCCAATAGCAATTATTTTCAAACCACCTGCAGCTGATGAACATGCAAGCTTTTTTACTATATTATAATCACCTGATACTTTTTGATTTAACTTCTTTAAAGCGTTTTCATAGCCTATCGTTACATCAGTTTCAACAGTTGTGTAAGACTTTTCTGTAGCAATGACTTCTTCTTTCTCTATATCAACTAGAGTGAGTTTGGTAAATGTACTACCAAAGTCAATAAAAAGATAAGCATCCATTAACATCCCTCTATTCAGTTATGTTTAGATCTTCTTTAAGATCTCTTATGCCCTCTTCCACTGGTGTTCCTGGTGGATAAACTCTATCAAATCCCATATCAAGGAATCTTTGCTTAACTTCATTCCAATCTTGTTTTCCTACTACTATATTTCCTCCAACATATAGAAGTATGTCTTTAAGTCCTGCTTCTTCACATTTTTCTCTCATTCCTCTACAGTCAATTTCTCCATGTCCATAAAGAGATGAAACTAAGATCGCGTCTGCATTGGTTTCGATTGCAGCATTGATAAAATCTTCTTGAGGTGATAAAACACCAATATTTATTACCTCAAAACCTGCGTCTGTTAAGGAATAATCTAAAATCTTATTGCCAACTGCATGACAATCTGAGCCTATTACTCCTAATACAACTTTTTTCTTTTCCACAATTACAACCTCCTGGCTTTATACTAAATAGTTTAAATATATAGTTGTGTTAAATACTTAACCATTCACTAAGAATATAATATCATAAATAAATATAAAATCAATAAAAAAACAGAAAATTAACAGTGATTTTTCGTTAATAGTTGTTTTTGATTTAAATCCATCATTTATCTGAATATTCTGCACATAAAATATTGAAATTACAAGAAGTGAAAATAAAGTCAGTTTAAAAACTGACTTTATTTTTTAAAAAACTTGATTACGTTTTCATGATGATTATTTTATGCATTTTTTATAAATTCTATAAGTTTTATATACCTCTCCACCAAATTTCTCGATATCGTTTATCATGTCAGTATTATATTCCCAAATTGTAGAACCCTCAGCGAAAATATACCCTTTTTCTTTTGCTTTTTTATATGATTCAAGATAAATGGCTGAAGGAACTCCTTTCTTTCTATATTCGGGAACAACAAACAAAGTAAAAAATCTTGCCCTATTTATTCTTTTTTTATAATATAAAAATTTAAAAATACCAAAAGGTAATAATCTTCCATTAAGTTTTTTTAGAACCTGATTATAGTCAGGTAAAGTTAAATTAAAACCGATAGGTTCATCCTTTGTGTTTCTAGCTATATAAATAAGATCAGGATCAGCAAAAGGTATTAATTGCTTAGCGATGATTTTAATCTCACGTTCTGACAAAGGAATAAAATCATCCCATTCCTTAGGCATTGCCTTATTAAGAATTGTTTGAATATCTTTCATTTCCTTTTCTATATTCTTCAAATCTAATCTCTCGATTTTAAACTTATGTTTTTTCATTGCATAAGGTACTAATTTCTCATATCTTTCTATATTTTCATCGTTAAATTCTGTCTTATAAGCATAACAATCATAGTACTTCTCAAAACCATATGAAGTAAACAAATCATTATAATATTTTTTGTTATATGTGTTCATTATTAATGTCGGATCATTAAAATTATCTAATAGCAAGCCTCGATTATCATCGCCTCCAGGTAGTGATAGAGGACCTTTTATTAAATTCACGTTTCTTTCTCTCAACCAATTCTCAGCATACTCGAATAAAGAAAAAGCAACATCTTCATCGTATACAGACTCAAATAAAGAAATATATCCTTCTCTAAATCCCTTAGCGGTATTGAGATGTTCATTGATACCAACTAATAGCCTCCCAACGACAGAATTGTTTCTATATGCCACGATTTTATTGTGAGGTCCCACATCGTTTAAAGAATTATTTTTACCAGTAATATATTTTCTAAAGTCTGATTTTAAAGGAGGTACCCATGCTGTATCTCCTTTATATAGTTCAAATGGAAGGTTTATAAAATCCTTTATCTCTTTTTTACTTATAGCTTCCTTAATTATAACTTCAGAACGAACTGATTCCAAATTATTACCTCACTTATTTTTTGACTTTATTACTCTAATATTAAATCTATAAATTCCTCTAGGGAAATATCACCAAAATATTTTTGTAAAGGAACATCTTTTAGTAAATTAGTTAATTCATCTTTGTCATATTTATTACCTAGCAAAATATTTTCTACTTTTGAAACATCTTCTGTTCCAAAGAAATCTCCATATATTTTTGCTTCCTTGATTATGCCATTTTTAATATCAAGTCTCACTTCTATTGAACCAAATGGAAATCTCTTGTAATTTCTATAATTAAATTCTGGTGATTCTCCATAGTTCCATTCCCATGTTGAATACTTTTCTTTAAAAAGTTTATCAATTTCATTTAACTGCTCTTGATTTAACTTATATTCTTCCGGAACTTGTCCCTCATATTCAAAAATATTTTTTAATAGAAGTTCTTTAAATGTTAGTATGTCAACATCTTCATTTAAATATGGCTTAATATTTGTAACTCTGGATCTAACAGATTTAACTCCCTTTGATTCAATTTTATCTTTCTTTACATTTAAGGCTTTAGACAGAACCGTCAAATCAGTATCAAAGAGTATAGTTCCATGATTTAGTACTCTCTTCTTCCATACAGACTGTGCGATACCTGAAAATTTTTTACCATCAAGTGTCAAATCATTTCTGCCAGAGAGCTCTGCATTTATACCTAGTTTTTGCAAAGACTTTAAAACAGGTATATTAATTTTACCAAAATCTATTCTTTCAGGACCTGTAACTGTGGTTATAATTGAAAAGTTTAAATTTCCTAAGTCGTGATAAACAGCTCCCCCACCAGTTACACGTCTTACTATTTTGATCCCATTTTCCCTTACAAATTCTGAATTGATTTCTTCTACAGTATTTTGGTTTTTACCAACAATAATTGCAGGTTCATTTATCCAAAGAATTACATAGTCTTCTTCATTTGGAAGATTCCTAAAACAGTATTCCTCAAAGGCAAGATTATACCATGGATTATTTGAAAGATTTTCAATGTATTTCATCTTATACCCCCTTTAATCATTTGCTTATTAGGATATTTAAATCCATTAGTTGGTCTTGAATCTCAATAAGCTTGTTTTTTAAGGTATCATAATGCTTTTCTAACATTTTTTCATTATATAGATGTTCTGATCTACTAAATAAAGCATTAAATTGATTATAAACGTTTTCCAATTCTTTTTCAATATCTTCCTTTATTAAGATAGGTTCAATAGTCATACCTTTCTTAACTTCTACATAATCCTTTTTAATATCAAATTTTTCTCCCATATTAGGAATAATTGTTTCTATTTTTAAATGTTGATTTATTAAGTCTGATAAAGCTTTTGAAGCTTCTTCTTCACCGTGTACCAAGAAGATCTTCTTAGGTTTTATCTTAAATTTTCTTATCCATTTCATTAACATCTTTTGATCAGCATGTCCAGAAAATCCCTCAAGGTCATAAATTTCTAAGGCAACATTTATTTCCTCACCTAGTAATTTTACTTTTTTTGCGCCATCAAGAAGAATCCTTCCTAATGTGCCTTCAGCTTGATAACCAACAAACACAAGGCTATTTAATGGATTCCATAGATTATGCTTTAAATGATGCCTAATCCTTCCTGCAGTTGCCATTCCACTAGATGATATTATTACCTTTGGAAAATTTGCTTTGTTTAATGCAATAGATTCCTCTTGGCTTTTCACATATCTAAGATTACCAAAAGTAAATGGATTATCCCCTAGCAATATCATATCTGTCGTTTCTTTATTGAAACTATTAGAATTTCTTTGAAATACTTCTGTTGCATTTACAGCTAGTGGACTATCCACATATATAGGAACCCTCATATGGTCCTCTATGTCATTATATTCATAGTATTTATTTAATTCATATATTAGCTCTTGAGTTCTTCCAACAGAAAAGGATGGTATAAGAACAGTACCTCCTCTAAGTGCTGTTCTTTCAATTATATCAATTAACTTCATTGTACTCTTTTCAAAAGGTTCATGGACTTTATCTCCATAAGTTGATTCTATTATCAGGTAATCAGCTTCATCTATAAATTCAGGATTTTTTATAATTGGTCTTCCAGGCATCCCTAAATCTCCAGAAAAAACAATTTTGGTATTATTACCTGATTCATCTATCCAAATCTCAAGTATGGATGAGCCCAATATATGACCAGCATCCTTAAATCTAATGCTGATTTCTTCATTTAACTTAATTCTTTGATTATAATAATATGGTTTAAAATGTTTTAAAGAGTTTTCAACATCTTTCATTGTATACAATGGTTCAATTTCAAATAGTCCAGCTCGAATTCTTTTTTTATTTTCCCACTCAGCATCTGATTCTTGTATTTTCGCACTATCCTTTAGCATTATTTCGCAAAGTTCTGCAGTTGCTTTAGTACAAATTATATCTCCCCTAAAACCTTCTTTTACAAGCTTAGGGATTCTTCCACTATGATCAATATGTGCATGGGTAAGAAATAACATATCTATTTCTTCAGGATTATAAGGAAACCTCATATAATTCATTCGTTCCTTTTCTTTATTCCCTTGAAACATGCCACAGTCAATTAAAATCTTATATTTTTTTGTACTTAATAAAAAATTAGAACCTGTAACCATTTTTGCAGCCCCAAAGAATTGTATATCCATAATATCTCCCCCTTTAGTAATATCTATTTACTTAAAAGGTAAGCCAGTACTTAGATAATCTTCTACGTCTTGCTTATTTATTACTGCTGTTCTTAATTTATTTACTTCTTTTTGTTCTCCAAATAAGATAACGCCATTAATTTTCCCATTTTTAACGAATAATTTATGATGGATATCATTTTCTTCATCTATATATTCATAAATTCTATCATAATCTTTTATATCACCTGCTGAAAACACTTGAATGTCTTTAATCTTTAAATTCGTAAATAATTTAGGAGAATCAAATTCCATCATCTTACCCGTCATATTTGAACCAGCAATTTTACCTTGTTCATTGCTTACTGTCCATAAGCCCAAAACAGTGCCATTATATTCTACTACATCACCTGCTGCATATATATTGTCTATATTAGTTTTCATAGTTCTATCAACTTTAATTCCCCTGTTATATTCAATATGAGTATCTTTTACTAAATCTATAACAGGTCTAACTCCTGTAGAAAATAGAATTGCATCAGTATTAATTAAATGTCCTTCACTAGTTCTTAAACCAGAAACCCTGTTTTCTCCAATAATTTCCTCAGATGATTCAAGTAAGAAAATATTTAATCCTTCACTTATAAGTCTATCTGCTAACTTATCCCCAATTTCTTTATCTAATTGTCTGTGTAATAAATGTGGTGAATGTTCTACTATATTTACTTTTTTCCCTAGCTTGCTTATAGCCCAAGCAGCTTCTATACCCAGTAATCCTCCTCCAATTACTGAGATAGTTCCACAAGATTTTAGATAATCCTGAAAATCTCTTAGATCGTCTAAAGTTCTTAGTACAAATACACCTTCTTTATCTGTCCCTTTAACTTGAGGAACAAAAGCATAGCTTCCTGTTGCTATTAATAATTTTTCATAAGTGTAATTACTGTTATCATCTAATATAATTTTATTGCTTTCAGGTTCAATTTTAACAACTTCTCTATTTAATAATACTTCGATGTTATTTTCTTTATACCAGTATTCTTTATTGACTAAAAAATCATCTTCATTTAAATCCTTAGATATGGCTTCTGTCAATTTTATGCGCCAATATGTTAAATATGGTTCTTTTGAAACCATTAATACTGTTCCTTCTTTATCATTTTTTCTAATCTCTCTGGCTGCAGATAAGCCCGCAATACCGTTTCCTATAATTATATATTTAATATTCACATATGTCCCTCCCAATATTTACTTTTATTTATTACCCAATACATTTAAAAATACACAAAACAAAACCTCCAAATTAGTTTGGAGGTTTTGTGCATTATTTATTCTTCACTTGTTATTTCAGTCCAGATTCTATCATAAACCTGAATAATATCTGCTGGATCTTTAAATACTTCTGTGTTTTCTATTTCCTCAGCTGTAGGATATGATACCGGGTCATTTTGAACTTCCTCTGGTAATAACTTAACTGCTTCTGGTACAGGGGAAGAATATCCTATATAGTCAGCATTTTTTGCTGCAATATCTGGTCTTGTCATAAAATTTATAAACTTCTCTGCTGCTTCCTTGTTTTGAGCATTTTTAGGTATTACCATTGCATCGAACCATAAATTTGTGCCTTCCTTTGGAATTACATATGCTAAATCAGGATTTTCTCTAATCATAGCTACCGCATCTCCTGACCATACAACTCCAATTGCAGCTTCTCCACTTATTAGAGCATCTTTAATTTCATCACCCATATATGCTAATACCAATGGTTTTTGCTTAATAAGTTCAGCTTTTGCTTCTTCTAGTTCTTTTTCATTTCTGCTATTTAATGAATAACCCAATTTCTTTAATGCAACCGCTAATGTATCTCTTTGACTCTTTAACATTACTATTTGGCCTGCATATTGCTCATTCCAAAGATCAGCCCAGCTATCAAGTGGTTCATTTACCATTGTTTTATTGTATATTATTCCTACAGTACCCCACATATATGGAACAGAGTATTCGTTGTTTGGGTCATATTCAAGTCCTAAAAATTGCTCACCTATCTTATCAAAATTAGGAATATTAGCCTTATCAATTTTTTCTAACAAATCTTCCCTAACCATTCTCTCAATCATATACTCTGATGGAAAAATTACATCATAGCTACTTCCACCTTGTTTTAATTTTACATATAAGTCTTCATTAGTGGCAAAAGTATCATATACAACTTCGATTCCAAATTCATCTTCAAATTGATCAAGTACATCCATGTCAATATAATCTCCCCAGTTGTATACATTTAACTTTGGTTTATCTTCGCCACAAGCTGCTAATGAAATAGATATTAATAATATAACTAATAATAATGCAATTGATTTTACTTTTTTCATTTCTTACCCTCTTTCTTCATTATTTATATCTGCTCTTTTGTTTATTATTAACAATAGTATTAACATTCCGATAAACATTAATGTAGATAATGCATTGATAACGGGATTTATGCCTCTTCTTGCCATTGAATATATGGTGATACTAAGGTTTGAGACCCCATGACCTGTGTTAAAGAAACTAATAACAAAATCATCAATTGACAATGTAAATGCCATAAGGCCACCTGTAATAATACCTGGCATTATTTCAGGTATTATGACTTTTCTTAAAGCATACATTGGTGTTGCTCCTAAATCCATCGCTGCTTCAGGTAAATGTTTATTCATCTGCTTTAGCTTAGGTAAAACAGATAATACTACATATGGTATACAAAATGTTATATGAGATAAAAGCATCGTCAATAAACCAAAATCAATCTTTAAAAATCTATATAATGTCATCAGAGAAACAGCAGTTACTATATCTGGATTTAATACAGGCATATAGTTTAAATTTAATATAACCTTTTTACTAAATCCATTCATATAGAATATTCCTATTGCTGCTATGGTTCCTAATATAGTTGAAATTAAGGATGAGGATATGGCTATTAAAATAGTATTGTATAATGCCTTCAATACCTGACTATCCTTAAAAAGCTCTATATACCATTTTAATGTGAATCCATTCCATACTCCTCTTGATTTTGAATTATTAAACGAAAATACTATCAAAACAATTATAGGAGCGTAGAGGAATAAAAATATAAGGAATGTATAAAATCTTTTTAATATCTTATTTACCATAATCCTCCACCCTCTCCTTCCTTTTCCTTATCAAACTTTGAAGTAAGTGCCATGGTAATCAATATAAACACCATTAGAATTATTGACATGGCAGAACCAAAATGCCAATCTCCTGTATATCTAAATTGTTGTTCTATTAAATTTCCTATTAAACTAGCCTTACTTCCACCTAATAAGTCAGAAATTACAAATGTACTTACTGCAGGTATAAATACCATTGAAATACCAGTCATAACTCCTGGTAAACTTAAAGGAAATACAACCCTTCTAAAAGTAGTTATTTTATTAGCGCCTAAATCCTCGGCCGCCTCTATTAATTTAAAGTCTATTTTAGTAAGTACAGAGAATATTGGTAGTACCATAAATGGTAGGAAATTATATACCATTCCTAGTAAAATAGCTGTATCATTATATAAAAGCTCCAATGGCTGAAAACCAAGTTTCATTATAATACTATTAATGATTCCACTTTTTCCTAACAAGGTTAACCATGCGTATGTCCTTAAAAGAAAATTCATCCACATTGGAATTACGAACATTAATATTAGCACATTTCTTTTTTTAGGGTTTTCTTTAGATATTATATAAGCTATAGGATATCCCAAAATTAGACAAATAACTGTTGAAACTACCGCTAATCTAACAGATCGTATTAATACTTTTATATATACTGGCGATGAAAAAAATCTTTCTAAACTAGCAAAGCTAAATTCAAAAGTACTAAAATTTTGGCTATCACCGGATGATAAAGCATAAAAGACTATTAATAATAATGGTATAACTATAAAAAGCGACAACCATAATATATATGGAATGGTGAATCTTTTAAATTTCATGATTTGTCACCTTCCTCATTATATGGATGTTTTCAGGTAATATGTCCATACCAATTTCAGTACCAACCTCTTTCATAATAGTTGAGTGTATCATCCATTCTATATCTTTATCCTTAACAATCATTTCATAATGTACACCTTTGAAGGTTACACTTGTTACAATACCTTTTAGCATGCCTTTATCAGGAGATACAATATCCACGTCCTCAGGTCTAATAACAACTTCAACATCTTCATCTTTTAAAAATCCTTTATCTACACATTTGAAAATCTTACCTGAAAACTCAACTACGTAATCTTCATGCATTATTCCATTAACAATATTGCTCTCACCAATAAACTTTGCAACAAATGCATTTTTGGGCTCATTATAAATATCTATTGGAGTACCAATTTGCTGGATCTTACCCTTATCCATGACAACAATCGTATCAGACATTGTTAGTGCTTCTTCTTGGTCATGAGTAACGTATATAAATGTAATACCAACTCTCTTTTGTATGTTTTTAAGCTCGTTTTGCATTTCTTTTCTTAGTTTTAGATCAAGTGCCCCCAAAGGCTCGTCTAATAACAAAACTCTTGGTTCGTTCACAAGAGCTCTAGCGATTGCTATCCTTTGCTGCTGCCCGCCGCTTAAAGACTCAATTGACCTTTTTTCAAAACCTTGAAGGTTCACTAATCTAAGCATCTCCTGAACCTTCTCTTTTATAATATTCCTAGGTATTTTCTTAATTTTTAAGCCAAATGCTATATTGTCAAAAACATCCAGATGAGGAAACAAAGCATATTTCTGAAAAACAGTATTTATTTGTCTCTGATATGGTGGTACTTCCGTTATATCTTTTCCTTCAAAAATAACTTTACCTTTAGTTGGTTTTTCAAAACCACCGATAATACGCAAAGTAGTTGTTTTCCCGCAACCACTAGGCCCCAATAAAGTTAAAAACTCATTTTCCTTTATATAAAGGTTAATATTATCTAGTACAGTTACTCCTCCATATTCCATGGAAATATTATTTAAATCAACAATATGTTGTCTTTCCAATTTTTTGTTTCCTCCTTAATACTAAAAATTTGGTGGTGTACTCACCCAGATAACAGATGCTTTAGTTTTTCCTTCATTTGCTATATAGTGATTAGAGTTAGCTTTAAAATAAAAACTCTCACCTTTTTTTACCTTGTATTTTTCTTTTCCTACATATAGATATATACTACCTTGAAGAACATATCCAAATTCTTCACCCTGATGAGGAAAATCTTCTTTTGACCTTCCACCTGGTTCTAATTCTATAAGTATTGGCTCCATACTATTTTTTTGAGCATTTGGTATAAGCCATTTTAAATTATATTTTAACTCAGTGTTTTCATTTTCAAATACGTCTTCTTTTGTAAATACTAGTTTCTCATCAACAGTTTCATTAAAGAAGTCCTTTAGGTTTGTACCTAATCCTTCTAAAATATCCACTAAAGTTGCTATTGAAGGGGATGTAAGATCTCTTTCAACTTGAGATATAAAACCCTTTGTCAGCTCACATCTGTCAGCAAGCTCTTCCTGAGTAAGAGAGTTTTTTACTCTCAATCTCTTAATTTTCTCTCCAATATTCATTATTATCCTCCTAGTATTACCTCATATCTATTAAACAAATAGTTTATTGTTACTAAACTTTTATAGAACTACATCATTATAATTTATTTTAATATATAGTGTCAATATATTTTTTATAAATTTTGCCTTAAATATTAGCCTAAATTTACAAATATGTTGTGAATCTTCTAAACTTTAAGTTTAATAATAACATACCCAAAAAAACCATAAATACTTTTTCAAGTATTTATGGTTTTCTTTCATATAAATATTTTATGAAATTGTATAGATTTTCATATTTTCAATCGCATCTTCTATAAGTAATTCTATATCTAGAGCCTTTTCAGATTCTTCTATATCTTCAACCTTCGGCTTTGTAACAGGATGCTTAGGTAGGAACACTGTACAACAATCCTCGTATGGTTGAATTGATGTTTCATACGTTTCAATATCCTTTGCAATTTCAATTATATCAACCTTATCAAAACCAATTAAAGGTCTAAATACAGGCAGACTAACTGACCTGTTTGTAGCATTTAACCCATAAATAGTTTGACTAGCTACCTGACCTAAGTTTTCACCTGTTATTAATGCATTATAATCATTCTCCAGCGCGATTCTTTCAGCTATCCTCATCATAAATCTTCTTGATAGGATAGTCATCTGATTTTCTGGACAATTTTTATTAATCGCCTTTTGTATATTTAAAATATTTACACTATACATTTTAATTTCACCCATATATCTAGATAGTATATGTGCTAAATCTTTAACTTTCTCTTCTGCTCTCTCTGAAGTAAAAGGGTAAGAATGATAGTGAACACAACTAATTTCGACTCCACGTTTTGCCATCATAAAACCAGCAACCGGACTATCAATACCTCCTGATAATAAAAGCAGCCCTTTACCGTTTGTACCTAATGGCAGTCCTCCATATCCTTTTATTCTATCTATATAAATATAGGCATTTTGCTTTATATCAACATATAAGTATATGTCTGGATTATGAACATCAACTTTTAGTTCATTAAAATTTCTTAAAATAACTCCACCAATTGCCCTTGAAATATCTGGAGATTTAATTGGAAAAGACTTATCTGATCTGTTTGTTTCTACTTTAAAGGTTCTATATGAACTTTCCGCTAGCTTATTCTTAATTAACTCAACTGCAGCCTCTCCAATTTTCTCCATATCCTTCTCTACTTTAATACATGGACTGATATATACTAAACCAAAAACCTTTCTCAATCTATGTGTTATTTGAGGGAAAACTCCATCGTCTGCTTCTATATAAATCTTTCCCTGTTCCTTATAAATTTTCTCATAACCTAAATCATTGATTGCCTTTCTAATCTGCTTAATTAACTTGTCTTCAAAATATTTTCTATTAAGTCCTTTTAAAACTATTTCACCAAGACTTACACTTATTACCTTTTCCAATACATCATCTCCCCATAATGCTTCTAATATCGTCTACTGCTAATTTTAGCTGCTCGATTGTATAATCTATATCTTCTTTTGTAATCTCATAGGAAAAGCAAAATCTTATAGTACCCTCTATATCATCATCACACATATTAATTGCTCTTAATACATGGCTCTTAGTTGTACCTCTAGAAGAGCACGCTGATGAAGTAGAAACATAAATGTCTTTTTCTTCCAAATAATGTAATAACACTTCACCTCTAGTGCGTCTAAATGTCACACTTAATATATATGGAGAAGAAGTATTATCCAATGAAGTATTTATTTTCACATCATCTATCTTTTTCAATATTCCATCTGCCATATATTTTTTTAATTCAAATGCATGTTTAGATTCGGCTTCAAAATTTTTACTCATTATTCTAACTGCTTCACCTAGTCCAATTATCCCCGGAACATTCTCAGTACCTGACCTTAAGCCACTTTCTTGATTTCCTCCAAAAACTATTGGGTTAAGTTTTAATCTCTTATTTATATAAAGGCCACCAACACCTTTTGGACCATAAATCTTGTGTCCACTAAAAGAATAGGTATCAACATCCAAATCTTTTAATGAAAAATCAACTTTTCCAAATGATTGTATTCCATCTACGTGTAGGATTGGCTTTGAAACTGATTTGTTAATTATGTCTTTTATACCCTTTATATCCTGTAAAGAGCCTATCTCATTGTTAACATGAATAATAGAAACAAGTATTGTATCCTCTTTTATGGCATTAGTAAGCATTTCTAGATCAATATAACCACTTTGATCCACATCTAGATATGTTACTGAATACCCCTCTCCCTCAAGATATTTATATACATTAAGTATTGAAGGATGTTCTATTGATGTTGTGATAATATGCTTTCCCTTCTTTGAAAATTTTCTAGCGATACTTTGAACGGCAATATTGTTACTCTCTGTCCCTCCAGAAGTAAAGAATAGCTCTTTGCTATCTATTTTAAGAAAATTAGCTACTATTTCTCTTGCTTCTTTTACTTTCTTTTCTGTAAGCAAACCTAATCTGTGAAGTGAAGAAGGATTACCAAAGTCGTTGGTAAGTGCTTCAACCATAGCATCAATTACTTCTTTTCTAGGCTTTGTTGTTGCGCAATTATCTAAATATATCAATTTTTCATCTCCTAAAACCCTAAATTTTCATCAATCAAATAAATAAAGATGTTTGTTCCATTTGGTTTTCTATGTAGTACAACTTCCACATTGCAAATTCTTTGAGGTGAGTTACAATCCTCGCATTTTCCTGTATATTTACATGGTGTATCCAAATCCAACCTTTGTGCATTTTTAGGTGCAGCTATCGTCTTAATTCTTGAAATTGCTGCTTTATAATCCTTACATATCTTATTTTTCCCTATAATGAGAAAAACTTTTTCATGTCCAAAGATTGTAGATGAAACTCTATTTCCTGTCCCATCCATATTTACTATTATTCCATCTTCTGTAATTGCATTGACGCTTGAAAGATAGACATTTGTAGACAAATTGAGTTTTAAAACTTCACTTTTGTTTTCAGACTTCCAGTGCCAGAAAACTTTATGCCCTCTTTCCTTTAGTATATCCCATATTCCCATCTCTAAAATTGTAGTTGATCCACCTATACCTATAGTCTCATCTATTTTTATATCTTTTAATAATTCTTCACAAGCTTCTTTAGAATTATTAAATAATTTAGCGATATATCCTTTCTTTTCTAAAATATCCTTTAATTCTTTCAATAAGTTTACCCCCTTAAAACTATAAATACATTATATAAGATTTGAAAAACTAATTGAAGTATAATTTTACATTATTAACATTATGATACATTTAAAAAACATTGCAAAGATTGTCGTATTTTGTTATAATGAATTTGAGGTTATCCCCCTGGTAACCTCTAATAAGATCTCTATTCCCAATACCCCTTTTGAACGGTTAAGTTCCATCCTTTTAGGATGACAGGCTCCATAAGGAGCCTTTTTTTTATTATTTTTATATTTTTTATTTTTATAATATTATGTTAACATAATATTAGGTAATTCAATTACTTCCCATGATAATCAAATTATTTAGGGGGAATTTAGATGTCTAATAAGGTATTAATTATTTTTACTGGTGGAACTATAGCTATGAAAATTGATCCAGATTTACATGCAGCTATACCTGCATTAAATGCAGATGAAATTATTTCAACTGTTACAAATATAAAAAATTATGCGGAATTGGAGATAATGAATTTTTGTAATTTACCTAGCCCCCATATCACTCCAAAATTGATGATGGAGTTAGCTTCTGTAGTAAAAAAGAATATTGAAAGAGACGATATTACTGGAGTTGTAATTACACATGGTACTGATACATTAGAAGAAACTGCCTATCTCCTGGATTTGGTTATAAAAAGTGATAAACCAATTGTAGTTGTAGGTGCTATGAGAAATTATTCTGAGCTTGGATATGATGGATCTAGTAACTTGTCTGCTGCTATTTGTACAGCCATTTCTCCTAGGGCAAAAAAACAAGGAGTCCTTGTTGTAATGAATAATGAGGTAAATGCAGCAAGCGAAGTAACTAAAACGAATACATTATCTTTAGATACTTTTAAATCACCAGAGTTTGGACCTCTTGGTATTGTTGATAATGACGAAGTTATCTTTTATAGAGAAAAAATAAAAAGTCAATTTATCGATACACAATTTATTGAAGAAAAAGTAGCACTTATAAAATGTGGGCCTGGAATGGAGTCAGATATCATCAACTTATATATAGATGCAGGTTATAAGGGTATGGTTATAGAAGCATTAGGACGTGGGAATGTACCTCCTAAAATGATGTCAGGAATTGTACGTGCAATAAAAAGCAACATTCCAGTTGTAATGGTTTCAAGATGTCATACTGGAAGAGTATTGGATACATATGGATATGAAGGTGGGGGCAAGCATTTAAGAGATGTAGGAGTCATATTTGGTGGTTTCTTGCCAGGCCAAAAAGCAAGAATTAAATTAATGCTAGTATTAGGTAAGACTCAGAATTTAAATGAAGTCAAAGAACTTTTTGAATATAACATAAATGAAAGAAAGTGATAATCGTATCACTTTCTTTTATAATATATGTCTGCTTCTTTAATATTTCCAAATCCAATAAGAGCAACCTCTCTTATGGTACCATAAGAAAAATCTATTTTTACTTTGTCATTTTTAATGTTAGTAATATATCTATATTTCACAAAATCCTGTTTTTTAGTATTTTTCCATTGATATACATCACTCCATGTATTACCATTATCTTTACTAAAGACACTAAGTATTAAATTTCCATTTCTCCATACAGCCCAAAGCTTACTACCAGTTCTAATTAGAATTGGATCTACATTGTTGTCGTTATTGGATAAGTAAATTTCCTTTTCCTTTATAATATTATCACTATTATACAAAAATCTCTCATATTTAATTCTAAAATTTTCCATATCATATTCTGCATAAACAATATGTAGCCTCTTATCAAAAAAAATTATATCTAGATATAATTTATTCATATTATCAGTCATAATCATCGATGGTGACCATATATTTTTATCAAAATTAAATATTTTAGTGCAAATTTGATTTTCGTAGTAATACGCGATTATTAACTCATCGTTGTTTTTAATTATTCTCAATGGATTTATAATGTTAAATATCTTTATATCATCAACTATAACTTTACTTACTTCATTTTCCTTAACCATATAATGGAATATCCTATAGTTACGTTTTGTAATAGGTATCATAAAGAATATATTACTGGTATCATCGTTATTAATTAAACTTAATTCATAGATTCCTGTACTAATATCTGTTTCAATAGACTTTATATCCTTTTTATCACCCTTAAATCTATATAAGTTCAATCCTTCTTTTTTGTCTAAATATATTATATTTAATTTATTATTTATATCTAAATCCATATCAAAATCTCCAAGTATATCTGTTATAGGGGTATACTTATGGAATACATTAGTGTTTTCTTTAATGTACTCTATTTGAATTGAATCCTTTACTTTTCTAGCAATGTATATTCCATCACTCTGTATTTCAGCTGCTACTACTCGTTCACTATAAAACGCCATATTTCCCACCTCTTAACATTGTTCTATCTAACTTATATTTATGAGATTAGTAACACTATTATTAACATGAGAATATATTAAATTGAGGAAATTAAAACCTTGAGAGGAGGAAAATAGATGACTTCTAAATATCGACCTGATATTGATCCAGATGTTATAACCGATAGATGCTGTGATGCTAGTACAGGATGTGAATGGGACGGTACTTTAAGAAATGTAGTTACCGAACCAATCTATGTACAAAAAGTTTATGACGCAACTTTAGTAAACCTACAGGCACTTAGTACAGTAAATAACGTGAGATTTTCTCCAAATCTTCCTGAAGGATCTAGAATATTAAGGGTATTAGAAATAAGATGTAGAAGATTCTTTAACCCAGCAAATATTAAAGATCCTCGTAATTTTAAGGTAGATCCAGACACATTACTTTCAGGTGGAGAGTTTGTAAGAAAAGAAAATGGTGAATGTGTTGAAGTTATTGGACCAGATGGTTTATCTTCACAAAAATTAATCTATGCTGATACTTCACAATGTGATGAGCAAGGTAGGGGAACTCCTGTATTTGGTACTCAAAGAGTAAAATTAAGTGGTAATGTTGTTATAGAAATAGACCTATTAATATTGGACTCAAGAGATAGAAGAAGAACTTTCACTATTACTGCTAACGTACCAATTGCTACACCTCAAGCCCCAATTGTTCTAACAAACTTCTTTGAATTATGCATACCATCGGTTCATGATTCAGCATTCTTGCCTAGGTTTGCAGAATTCTGCAATGTAAATTGCGAAACAAGATTAGGCACTAACAGCATAACAAGAGACATAGATGTTTGTCCAGAGACTGGTGAAATAAGGGTAGATTTAATAATTGCTCTATGTATAACCTGTGAAAAGAAAATAATTGTTCCAGTTCAACTTTGCGTTCTTTCAACAGGATTCCCTGAGCTTTCACCTGAAATATCACCAATTTGTTCATCATTCCCAACCCTTTTCCCTAGACAGATTGATGATGACAATGAATCTGACAGAGATAGAAAACGTAGATTTAAGCTTGATGCAGCTGAAGTAGAGGAAGATAATTCAGAAGAAGACTAATAGGTGCAAAATTGCACCTATTTCTCTTTAGCTACCACTTGTACAAGCATATTCTTTTGATATACTATTACTAGGTGATTAAATGAAAGAAATAGAGGTAAAATTTATAAGAGATTTTGATTATGATATATTTTTTGATAAAACTAATATATGTTTTATAGATATTGAGACAACTGGATTTAATAGAAGTAAAAACCTAATATACCTTATAGGTATTCTTTCCTTTAGTAGGAATAATAGGAAGTGGTGTTTAAAACAGTTTTTTGCTGAAAATTTAAATGAGGAAAAGGAAATTCTTTTAAGAGTATCTGAAATATTACCTCATTTTGATAAAATAATTACCTTTAACGGAGATGCCTTCGACATCCCCTATATAAATTACAGATTATCTTTAGCAAAGATACCATATGAGATAGATATAAATAAATCTTTAGACATTTATAAAATAGTAAAAGAAAACAAACAATATTTAGAGCTGGATAGTTTAAAATTAAAGTCACTGGAACAATATTTAGGACTATTTAGAGAAGATATTTATACAGGAAAGGATTGTATAGGATTTTACTATAAATATATTAAATCTAAGGACAAAAGCCTATTTAATAATATATTACAGCATAACTACGATGACTTATATTATATGATTGATATTATAAAAATATTTGACATTATCTATGATAAAAAATCGGTAATGATTAACTATAAGGAAAATGAAATAAAATTACTTATTGAAACTATGGATTTTATAGGAGATCAATTACACATTAAAGGTAATATCTTAAGTGATATAAATCTTCAACTATTTCATTATGATAGTGAGTTTAATTACACTCTAAATCAGAAAGACTTTGAGTTCATCATTGATTGTTACCCTGGACTTGTTTCACCAACTGAAAGAGGTTACTATGTCAATCAAAACAACTTAGTACTATCCAATCTTATAATAGATAGTACTAAATATAAGTTACCAAGAGAGATAATACTATTAAAAGTAGAAAATAAACTTTGTGTTGAGAATATAAAATCTATAATGAAAGCAGTAATCTCAGACTCTATTAAACAGTATTAAAAGGACCATTTACCACACTTGTCACCATATCTGGCAAGTGTGTTTTCATTTTCTTTAATTTCTAATACTTCACATAGATTTGAACATCCTTCGCATTCGAATCCCTTGACATTATAGTCCTTTTTATATATATCTAAGCCTTTAAAATTAGTATATCCTTGTGATTTTGACTTTTCTTTTCCTAAAATAGCAGCACCTATGGCTCCCATTACATCAAAATTCTCTGGAACTATTATCTCTTCTCCCAACTCATTCTCAAAGGCCTTTCTTATTCCTTTATTTGCAGCCACTCCTCCTTGAAACATAATAGGTGGTTTAATATCCTTTCCCTTACCTACATTGCTAAGATAGTTTCTAACTAGCGCCTGACATAGCCCTTTGATTATGTCTTTCTGATTGTGTCCAAGTTGTTGTTTATGAATCATATCTGATTCAGCAAAAACTGCACATCTACCAGCTATTCTTACTGTATTATCGGACATTAAGGCTAAATCTCCAAATTCGCTAATATCAACTCCAAGCCTAAGGGCTTGCCTATCCAAAAATGAACCAGTTCCTGCAGCACATACAGTATTCATTGCAAAGTCAACAACTATTCCATCCCTTATTATGATTATTTTAGAATCCTGCCCACCTATTTCTATTATAGTTTTAACATCGGGCCTTACATTCAAAGATGCAACAGCATGGGATGTAATTTCATTTTTAACTTCATCAGCGCCTAAAATAATTGATGCTAGATGCCTTCCACTTCCAGTGGTTCCTACTCCCTGTATTCTATTTTCCCCAAACTTATTTGCAACTTCTTCTATACCTACTTTTATAATATCGATAGGCTTTCCTTGCGTTCTTAGATATTTTTTATATATTAGTTCATTCTTTTCATCTATTAATACTATATTTGTACTTACCGAACCAACATCTATACCTAGATAAAAGTTATCCAATTTTTATTCTACTCCCTTCTTTTCTTTTGGAAATTAAATCTGTAAATGCTTCTAGTCTAGTATTAAAACCAGCTTCACCTGTCATTTCATCAACCACTAAAGTCATAATAGGAAAATTTAAATCCCTAGCAACACTTTTAAGTACGCTTTTTGCTACTATTTCTGGCATACAATTTAATGGTAGTATTTGAATTACACCATCATACCCGATATTTTTATAGTATATAGCACTTCCAACAGTCTCTCTTCCATGTCCACCTACCATATCTTCAATATATGGTTTTGCTAGTTTAAATTTAGTATTTTCATATTTTGAGCCAAATGGATATGATAATACATGATGATCAAACCACTTAGTAGGAGTGAGGGATTTATCGACTAAAACATTAAGTTCACCGAGCTTTCTTTCTACTTCCTGATTTACGAATGGTTCTATGATTGTATAAATTTCTCCTATAATCCCAATCTTTAATGGTTTAATATATTTATCAATCTTAACGTTTCTTAATTCCTCTTCAATTGATTTTATCAAATCTATAAGTTCTTTGGCACCATAGGTCAAGACAGCCTTTTCATAGAATTTATCCATAATCATATTAACCTCTTTTTTATTTATAGCATATGCCCTAACCTCATTTGATAATTGAGTTAAATCATCGGTCATCTTTATCAACTTCATTGCTAACTTTACTGATTTTGTAAATTTTACTAATGAAGCTGAACCAATAATTTTAGCAATATTATCTTTAAAGTCTTTAAAGCCTTCTTTAAATGAATCCAATACTATAAAATTTACATCGTACCCCATGTTCCTTATAATATCTCTTTGCATTAGCGAATATAACCCAAATCTACATGGCCCACAACTACCTGTTATTAAAATCGTATCTGCTCCCTTTTCTATACTTTCAATATAATTACCTATAAAGACTTTAAAAGGAAGGCACATCATTTCAGGAGAATTTTTAATACCAATTTCCAATGTCCTTCGACTACAAGTCGGTGGTGGTACTACCTCATGTCCTAACTCTTCAAGAAAAGCCTTACCTGCTATATATACATTACCTAAATGTGGAAATGTTATTTTCAAAACCATTCCTCCATTTCATCATATCTATGAACGCTTCAAATCTTGTGTTAAAACCAGCTTCACCAGTCTGTTCATCAAATGTCATAATCATGAATGGTATATTTTCTGAACGAGCTTTTTGCTCTACTATATGTATTAGTACTGAATCAAGGCCACAGCCAAAAGCACTAAGATATATAATTCCATCAACCTCTTTATTTTCTATAAGGGCATATGCAGCTCCAACAACTTTTCTTCCGCCAGTCCAAAAAATTCTCTTACTAAAACCATCTGAATATTGTCTATACTCTTTTTCAGGTATATCATCTGGTGTAATAATTTCAATATCCATTTCAACTAATTTTTGAAGTATATTCATATTAACAAAATCATCATATATATTGTAAGAATGTCCTAAAATTAATATTTTTATTTTTTCGCTGATATTATCCAACTTTTTTATCCTTGGCATATTTTCTATTTTTAGCCAATCTAAATGCTTTTTATGAGAAAGCATTGACTCTTTATAAGCTTTATTTAACAAAGATTTATCTTTAGTAAACATTTTACCGATAGAATAAATAGCTGATTTAAAATCTTCATTAGAATTCAATTTTATTTTAGGAGCAATTAATTGGGGTAAATCACCAATGCTATGATATATCATATTTGCTATACCTAAGTGTTTTGGACAATTATATTCTCGTTTGTATAAACTTATATACTTAGGTATAAACATGTAGTCTACCTTGTCTCTTAAATATACTACGTGACCGTGAAATATTTTTACTGGTAAACAGGCTTCATCTACACAGTTCTCTATCCCTAGATTTAAAATATCTTTTGTTGTTTTATCAGAGGATACTAATTCTATATTTAGACTATCAAAAAAAGATTTCCACAAAGGAAAATAATCATAATAGTATAATCCTCTTGGAATACCAACTTTTATCATAACTTTCACCTCACCTATATATCATTGACAATGTTTAACCAAAATAATCTAAAAAAAAAGAAATTCTAAGTTAAACTTAGAATTTCTTTTTTATA
>JAKELU010000021.1 GCA_022760735.1 Firmicutes bacterium FC7 | reverse complement strand
TAGGGCCTTGTGCCCGTAAAGGCAAAACCACCGGCTAGGCCGGTGGATATTTATTTTATGTACTACTTGGACATGCAATTGAATACAAATATAAAAACTAATTAAAATAGGGAGGTAAGTTTATGATATTTGGATTGCCAGCAATTTTGGGATTAATACCACTTATTATCTACATTGTACTTGCATTACGCGGTAAAAATATAGCATATGTAGTGCTTTTGTGTACGGTAATTGGTGCTATAATGACAGGACAGACACCTATAACTTTTGGAAGTGACCTTTACGCTGCACTTGGTTCTTTCATGGCTCTTGTTGGATTTATAATCATAATGGGTGCAGGACTAGGTGAAGTATTGACTAAAACAGGTGTTGCAAATGCAATAGTAAAATTCATAATAGTAAAGTCAGGAGTAAAAACCCAGAAACAAGTTACTATTGCTGTTATGTTTGCTTCATGCTTATTAGTAGCATTATTAGGTACATTAGCAGGTGCTAATGCCATAATAGCTCCAATTGTAATACCTGTTGTTGCTAGCCTTGGAATAACACCAAGTACACTTTCTGTGCTTATGCATGGTGCTGGTGCAACTGGACTATTTTTAGGGCCTTTCACCCCTCCTGTTGTAACTTATACAACATTAGCAGGGGTTAGTTATGGACAATACTTAATAAATGCAGGAATTCCAATTTCAATTGTTGTTTGGATTTGCACATTTATTAGTGCACGAAAAACACAAAAACAAACAGAAGGACATGAATCCTATAGCAATGAAGATATGGCTGCTAAAAATTCAGGGGAGATAACTCCTAAAGTAAAAAAAGCAACAGCTGTTTTTATTATAAGTATGGTAGTTCTAATTGTATATGGAATTCTTGCTAAAGGTGGAGCAGCTTATGCTTTAACTGTTATGTTAGTTACAACATTTGTTACAGGCTTTGTAGGAGGCTTATCAGCTGAGCAGATAATTGAAAGTTTACTTGCTGGTGGGTCAAGGATGTATAAAATGTTCTTTATGTTTGTCCTATATGATCCATTTATGAATTATATAACAACATCAGGAGCATTTGATGCAATAGCTGATTTGATGAGTCCAATAATGGGCACAGTTGGAGCTGTAGGTTTTATGGTAGCAAGTACCTTAATTGGAATATTTGGAGTTGCTGGTGCAGCAGTTGCACAAGCAAAGGTCATGGATGATATGTTTAAGGTATTTCTCACTACACTAAATATTCCACCAGCTTTATGGGCTTTAGTTTTGTTGGTTGGTTCACAAATTACTTCATTTGCTTATCCTACAGGGGATATGGTAGGACAAATGGGACTAGCGCGTTCTACTTCACTTAAGCCAATGTTAAAGAATGGTGTTTTAATTACTATATCAACTATTATTTATGTAACAGTTCGTGGAATTATATATCAATTAGCGGGTATTTAGAAAGGAGAATAAACTATGGATAATAAGATATTTGAAATAATTAATTCTTTTGATGCTGTATCAGGAATTGTTGTTGAAAGATCTGATGGGAAAAGACTAATTAATCATAACTCAGATTACAGATTTCCTTCAGCAAGCATCATAAAACTATATATTATGTGGGCTCTATATAAAAAAATAAATGATGGAGAGTTAAATGAAACAGACTTAATTGATGTTACTAGTGAACCAGTGGTAGGTGGTTGTGGTATATTACAACAGTTAAAAACTGAAAATCTAACACTTACATTAAGAGATATATGCACCCTAATGATCGTCCTAAGTGATAATATGGCTACAAATATAATAATTAGAAAAGTAGGTTTAGATTATATAAATCAACAGATACAAAGCCTTGGTTTAAGTAAAACATCATTGCAGCGTATGCTTATGGATTCTGAAGCTAGGAAAAGAGGGTTAGATAATTATACTTCGCCTGAGGATTCAATTTCCATTTTAAAAGCTATCCTGTTTGATGATTCAATCTCTAGAGACTTGCGCTCAAGTATGCTTGAAATATTGAATGGACAGATACTTACAAACCATGTAGCTCATAATCTTCCTCTAGATTATAAATTTGCTCACAAAACTGGCAATCTAGCAGCAACACTGCATGATGTTGGTATTCTATATACTCCAAATGATTTCTATTATATAAGTGTAATGTTGGATGAGATAACTAATATCGTAGAAGGCAAGAAAGTTATAAATTCAATTGGAGAATCCATATTTACTATGATAAGAGAAGTTGAAAATAAAGAATAGATATATAATTAGGAGATATATATTCTAATTTTACAATTGTCAGAGATTTAGCGGAGTAGACACGTTGTCTCATAAAAAATGTGATAGAAAACAATGGAACAATTATAGCGGTATTAGCTTATGGTTTAGATATGATATACACAAAAATTAATAGTGGTTTAGCAGGGGAAAATTTAAAGAATGACGGTATTTTATTAAGTGAATGTCCAATTGGAACACCACCAGATAAACTTAGATTTGATGAAAGGAAAAGAATAATTGCTGGTTTAGCAAAAAGTACTATAGTATTTGAATCTAAAGAAAAGATAGCATACAGTAAGATGTACTAAAGATATCAATCGTCCTATATTCTGCCAGCTTCCACAAACGTCAACCACTACTAGTATCTTGTTAAAAATTATTTAAGATGGTACGGCTATCTGCACCCCAATAGGTCTGTTTTTGAAATAGTAGTTAAAGGCACAAATTATCGCTTAAAAGATAATGAGAAAATAATTGAACTTAAGAGGAAAGAATTCGCTGAAATAATTAATTTAGCTGAATTAATACAATAGATGGATTTTATTAAAATCAATTTTGATGTTTTAAATATTCAGGTTTTGAAGTAGATAGGAAGCTTTAAGAGAAATATAGAAAATATTAAAAAGTAAAGATTTGCAAAATAAAGATCTATTTAATACCTTCATATTATCTGTTGGATGGATTATGAAAATAATGATTATACTAAATAAATTTATATGAGGGGTATATAGGCTAACGGATAATTCTAAAGATTCATCCAAATTAGATGAATCAGAGAAAGAATTCATAGTAAAAGGAGTAGAGGATGAATCATCAATTGAGTTAATTAGTATGCTAAACGTGCTCATACTCTTGATAATTTCCAATTTAGAGGTATAATTTTAAAAGAGGTGTTAGGTAGCTGTGAAAGGAAATTAGACTAATACTTATAAATTATTTAAGAAAGTTAGATGGAAGTTGCTAATTTGATCTGTACTTTTACTTTGCATAGAATGTATTAATGGTACTTCTTGTACTACTATTATAGTAAATAAATTATCATATAAAAACGTTAGAATATAAGTTGATTTTAACCGTTTATTAGGAAAGTAATGTTAAAAGATTTATACAAAAATATAAATTTATTATTGAATGAATAAATGCTGTGATTGGAAAGTAGATGATTAGTTAAGGTAGTTATTGATCAACATAATCTGAGGGAGTATATCTTTATAGTATAAGCTAAATATGTGCGTTGCATGGAGTAATTTAAATAAGGAGGTGTTTATAATATTAATAACTGAAAATTTTGTATATAAAAAAGAAGTAGACTGGTCTTTGTTACAGGAAGGCTTAACTCTTCCTTTAGAACATCAAGTAGTATTTGCACATAATATGGGTAAACTATTAAAAAGAGGTGAATCAAAGAAAATAACTTTAATATTTGATGGTAAAAGTTATAATGCTAGTGTTCGTAATGTAAATTTTAGTTCAAAATGGAAAAGAAAAAAAGATACTTTTCAAATACGATATCCTAAAAATGGCGAACTATCACAAGCTCTCCAAGCATGCTTTTATAAGAGTTTCAATTATATTAAGAATATTAGAGAAATAAGACCCCAAAATGATCGTTTTATTATTAGGTTACCTGATGATTTAAAAGAATACTTAGCAATTTATACAACAGAAGCTGAAGATATCTTCCTATTAGAAGGTATTACTTCTGAAGAAGTAACATATTTTGAAGAAATTGCTAAAAAACATAGTGAACTTGTTATGGAGCATGCTATAAATTATGATGAGGTGGATAATAATTCATCTATTATAATCGATAAAAAAATATCTAAAATAAGAAAACTTAACAGAAAAATAGGTGATAATTTAAAGCTCCTATATGGTTATAGATGTCAAATTTGTGGATGCTTAATTGGTGAAAACTATGGAGCTAAGATAGCTGAAGCTCATCATATAGATTATTTTACTAGAAGTTTAAATAATAACTCTGATAATTTACTCATTTTATGCCCTAACCATCATAGAATAATACATAATTCTAATCCAATCTTTGATAGAAAAAAATTAATTTATAAATATCCTAATGGTTTCGAGGAAGGTCTATTATTAAATAAACACTTAAGACAATAAATGTATGAAATACTAGCATTATTGCATACTACAATCAAACATAACAACGGAGGAATTAAAATGGCAGAAATTAAATTTGAAATTACAGAAAGCATAGGTGTAATATCTGAGTCATCTAAAGGATGGACTAAAGAATTAAATTTGGTTTCATGGAATAATTATGCACCTAAATATGATATTAGAGAATGGGATCCAGAACATCTAAAAATGGGCAAGGGTGTTACATTTACAAAGGAAGAATTGAAAAGGCTTAGAGATTTGTTAAATGAAATGGATTTAGATTAAATATCCCCTGAAAGATATTCAGGGGTTTTCTTATCCAATGAAATCCTGAGGAGCTTCAAAAGTCGTAATCTCACCTGTATTCATATCTCGTGTTGTTCTATAACATTTTGAACAATAGTACTCATCATAATCTTTATTAGAGCCCCAATAATGTTGCCGCCAGTGACGATTGCTTCCACAAACAGGGCATTCTGGTTCACTAATTTCTGCTACTATTCCAGCTAACCAAAGAAACGCAAAAAGAAACAATAAAGCATTTTTAATAAATTCCCCCATCATTCACCCCCTTAATCAAAAAATATTAATATTAATTTTAAGTAGTACTGATAATAAAAATATATTAACTAATAAAGATTAATAGAATTTGTACAATAAAGAAGTTAATAAATTTATTCTTTTGTTCAAACTATATAATAAAAAATTAATTGATAATCCAGTTAGGCTAGATTTTAAGACTGAACGATTTATATTTATATTGGTAAGGGAATTAGAAAGTATTCACGTTTTATGTAGTAACTAATTTTGTATAGGTTATTTTAGACAACCCTTTCTTCATATAATTTAATAATAAGACATGCCATGTAAATTTAATTGAATATTTAAAAGTAAAATGATAGAATATTCAGAAAGAAGCATGTTTTATTATATGAATTTGCAGATTGAATTATCAAATCTGCTATAAAAATATGAAAGGGGAGGAATAATATGGAATTAGGAAGCTGGGCACTTATTAAATCAGGACCATCATTATTAGCTCTACTACCATTATTGGCCTATCTTATAATGGTATTTAGAAACAAATCTAATCTTTCTGGATTAGCAGTGGGAATTGTAGTAGGAGTTATTCTAACAGGTCAAAGCCTAAGCAGTCTAGCGGGAATTTTTGCAACATCACTAGGGTCATTCTTAGCAATCATAGGAATCATAATTATGTTTGGTAGTGGGCTAGGTTACTTAATGAACAAAGCTAAGGTTACTCATACTCTAGTATACTGGATTGTAAAAGGAATAGGAGTAAACAGCGAGAAAAAAGCTATCATAGCAACTATAGTTTGTTCAATCGTGATTTGTGGACTATTAGGGACATTGGCTGGTGGAAATGCTATCATAGCTCCAGTTCTAATCCCTGTAGTAGCAGCAGTAGGACTTACGCCAACTGCAGTTACAGCGCTATTCAAGACAGCAGGTGAAGTTGGACTTATTATGGGGCCATTAACAGGCGTTACTCTTGCAACAATGGAGGTTACGGGATTATCCTATGGACAGCTTATGTTGTGGGCAGTTATTCCATTCAGCGCTGTATGGTTAGGCTCAACGGTATTTGCAGTATCAAAAATTCAAAAGAAGCTTAAGGGAAAAGAAGTATATGAAATTACTGAAGATATGTTAGATATAAACAAAATTGTTGTTACCAAGGAAGAAAAAAGAACCACTATTTTATTCCTTATTGCTTTTATTTTACTCGTAGCTTACGGTGTAATTGCAAAAATGGGCACAAACTATGCTATATTAGTAATGCTAATTCTTTCACTAGTAATTATAATTAGCAGTAGAATTGGAATCGATGAGGCTCTTAGTGTTTTCACTGAAGGTGCTTCAAAAATGACAGGTATGTTTTTAATATTTATTTTCTTCGAAGTAATGTTTGTTCTAATCAATATCGGTGGAGGATTTGATGCATTAGGTGAGCTATTAACTGGATTAGTTGCAGGAAGTGGTAAGGCTGCAGTTGTTATCTTAGCTTCATTAGTAGGTGGCTTTGGTATTGAAGCTGCTGCTGTAGCAGAAATTAAAATTGTTCATGAAATGTTTATTGAATTAATAAATACAGTTGGAGTACCAATGTCAATTTGGGCAACAGCAATTTTAGCAGCAACTAGAATTACAGGAGCTCTATATCCTACAGCAAACCTAGCAGGTCAACTTGGTATAGCTCGTTGCGACAATATGAAAGATGTATTAAAGATTTGTTGGGTTGGAGCAGGAGCGCTATTTGCATGGGTAATAATCTGGGCATTTATTGGACCAATAATTGCAGGCTAGTGTTATATATGATTATTACTTAAATTCCTCAGTACCAATACTATGTATCACCTCGGTGTATTTGTAAATGTTGACTAAGCAAAACATCTAAATTAACTGTTTTGGTTAATTTAGATGTTTTTGTAGGTATTGACGTAAAACTTGGTATGGGAATTAGAATTAAAACATAGGAGGTAAAGTTTATGAAATATATTGATTTGCATTGCGACACATTGATGATAATTCCAGATTCGAGTGGTAGAGAGACTTTATTGTCAAATAATACTGCAAGTATAGATTTTAATAGAATGAGAAAAGCGAATACCATGGCACAGTTTTTTGCAATTTTTCTTCTGCAAAGGGAAATGTTTGATGAAGTAAATAGAGAGTATGTAGATGATGATACTTATATAAAAAATTGTGTTAATTACTTAAAGGACTCTATAGAAGAAAATAAAGATATCATATCCATGGCATATAATTATGAAGACATTATAAAAAATGATTCTGAGGGAAAGATGTCTGCTATACTTACAATTGAAGACGGTAGAAGTGTTGATGGAAGCTTTGAAAAGTTAAAAGAATATTATGATTTGGGTATCAGGCTTATAACTTTAACTTGGAACTTTGAGAATTGCTTTGGCTATCCTAATTCTGACAATCCTTCTGTTATGAATTCAGGGCTTAAGGCTTTTGGAAAAGAAGCTGTTGAGTACATGAATGAATTGGGAATTCTAATTGACGTTTCACATCTTTCAGATGGTGGCTTCTATGATGTGGCGAAAATTAGCAAGAAACCATTTGTAGCATCACATTCAAATGCAAGAGCCCTTTCTCCACATAGAAGAAATTTAACTGATGATATGATAAAAATTCTTGCAGAAAAAGGTGGGGTAACAGGTATAAACTTTTCTCCAACTTTCCTAAATGAAGATCCTAAGATTAGAAACAGTAGGATAGAGTTGATGGTAGAACACATAAATTATATAAGAAACAAGGGTGGAGATGAGGTATTAGCCCTGGGAACAGATTTTGATGGAATAACTGGAAACCTTGAAATTGATAGTGTAGATAAAGTGCCACTATTATTTGATGCACTTAAGAAGAGTGGCTGGAGTGATGATTTAATTGAAAAATTTGCATACAAGAATGCTCTTAGAGTAATCAAGGATACATTGAAATAATTGTAAGCTAGGTATTTACCTAGCTTATTCATATTTATGCATATCTTAGCGACACTCCATCAAGATAGAATATTATAGGAAGCCCGTTAACATTATTCATAGTAAATAAAAACTGAACGGTAACTACATCAACTTCAGGAGGTATTGGGATATCAGAAGTTTTTTCATGGTATTTATATTTATTCCCTTCCTGAGTGCTATCATAGTTAGTTTCAATTTTTATAAGTTCAACAGGACCAGAACTACTTGCGTAGTATACTGTAGCTTGAACCCTAGCAAAGAAAAATTCAGTTCCAGCTGAAAAGAAATTATCTGCATAGCTTAACTTTAGATAGCAACCAGGGGTTACAGGTATATTTTGTTTTATTATTGCTAGTTTATCTTGTGCCATTTCAGTAGGTTCACTTACTATTTCCGCATTAAATTTTCCTTCATATGGAATAGTGTGTTGAGATACTAAAGCTCTATTTGTTGAAATTTCCCAGCCTTCAAACAGGCTCGTTAAACCAAGTATTTCAAATCCTCCATTTTTGACTAATTCAATCGGTGGACATTTTCTACTTAGTGATTCACATATTGAATTATGGTAAGGACAGTTATAATTTATTACGCTATTAGTAACAAGCCTTGGTTTATCATTTTTATTCGTCATTTTTTCACTCCTTAGAAAGTAGAATATTGATTTCTATTACATACTATGCATGTTTGATTATTGAGTGCTGAATGTAAAAATTTATTAAAATTTATAGAACTGGGAATATATATTAGGAAAGAATTTAGAAAAGTGTCGAAATAAACACATACCTAGGAGGATTATATGGAAAGGAATAATAGAATGTTTTATGGCTGGTGGATTGTAATAGGTTCCGTATTAATTACAGCTACCATGGTTCCAAGTGTAATGGCTATGGCAAATAAATTTCTCATACCAGTTACTACCGATATGGGAATCAGCAGAAGTGCCTTTTCTTTAAGTAACGCTATACTTCAGGCAATGGGAATATTTCTGTCACCATATGTTACAAAAAAATTGGCAACAGGTAATTTAAAAATAATCCAAATGATTAGTATTATTGTTTATTGTGTTGTTTATGCCACATATGGCTTGGCTCAGAGTCCTATCCACCTATATATAACTTCATTTATCTTAGGCATAGCTTTTTTAAGTGGAACAATTATACCTATTAGTATTATGATAACAAATTGGTTTGAAAAAAATCGTGGCTTAGCTATGAGTATTGGATTAGCTGGAGTGGGAATAGGGGGATTTATTTTGAGTCCCTTAATTACTATCTGGTTAGAAAACTATGGATGGAGAAAAACATATTTTATATATGCTTTTATAATGCTTCTAGTATCTCTTCCTGTAAGTATATTTATATTTAAGAAGTCACCTGAAGATAAGGGGGTGAAGCCACTAGGAGCAGAAGAAAAGTATCAAAAGGAAAATAAGAGTGGTAGCTTTGACCTTACAATTTCAACAAGAGAAGCATTTATGAAACCATTTTTCATAGTACTTTTACTAGGTTTGATATTTAATGGACTAATCAATACAGGAGCTTTAGGACAGTTTCCTCCTGCTTTAGAGGAATTACATGGACCAATTGTTGCAGCTACAATTATTTCATTATATTCTATAGTTGGTATATTTGGGAAGATTATCCTTGGCTGGATAAATGATAAGTTTGGAATTGATAAGAGCATATTATTTGGAGGAATAACATTTGCTTTATCATTTTTCATGATGTTATTTGCATCAAATAGGATTATTGCTTATTTGATGGCTATTTCTTTCGGACTTGGAAATGCTATGGGATCAGTCATGCCACCTTTATTGACATCTGCTATCTTCGGTCCCAAAAGATATGGGGAAGTGTATGGCTTGTAAGTAGTGCTACACAATTAGGACTTACTTTCGGATCAATCATAGTAGCTTTTATCTTTGATATCACAGGTTCATATAAACCTGCATGGGTAGTTATGATTATATTTACAATAGCTACAATAATATTTTGGATATTAGCTTATAAGTCATCCTTCAAGTATAGGAAATCATAATCCTTCCTATACTTTTTTAGTGTATAATAGAATTAGGCTTGGAACCAAGTTGCATTGAGGAGGGAAATTATGAACAATATAAAGATATTTCATACTGCAGATTTACATATAGGTATGTTGTATAACCGATATCCAGATTCCATAAAGTCTAGCTTGCAGAAGGCAAGATTAGATACTCTATTTAATATGATTAAACTTGCTAATGAGAAGGAATGCAATATTTTTGTCATTGCAGGAGATCTTTTTGACAAGGTAAGTGGAATTACAAAGAAGGTATTATCTGAAACTATTAAGGCTTTAGATTCTTTTAATGGTGAATGTGTAGTGATACTACCGGGTAATCATGACTATGATAATGGAATGATTGAGCTATGGACAAGCATTAGGAGTAACTTACCAGAGAAAGTGCTAATAGTAAATGAAAAACAACCATATAACTTAGATGAATATGGTATTAGTGCTACAATTTATCCTGCACCATGCCACGAGAAACATTCTGATACCAACAATCTAGGATGGATTAAGGAAGAGAATATAGATGATAGTAGAATAAATATTGGTATAGGTCATGGAGCAATAATTGATATTTCACCAGATTTAAATAATCAGTATTTCAGTATGACTTTAGAGGAGCTAAACAGAATTCCCTTAGATCTTTGGTTAATAGGTCATACTCATATTACGTATCCTACAAATGAATCTGTAAGGGATGTCAAGGTATTTAATCCAGGAACTCCAGAGCCTGATGGGTTGGATTGCAAGCACAAGGGTCATGCTTGGATTATTTCAATTGACAAAGAAAAGAAGATTAGTGCAGACCGTATTGTTACAGGAACATATAAGTTTATAGATAAGGAATATGCAATAGAAACTAAGGATGATTTAGACGCAATAATGAATGAACTATTATCGGACAAGCCTGAAATGACTATTGCTAGAATTGCGCTAAAAGGTAGAATAGATGAAGATACAATGGATTATTACAAGGAAGTTTGTAATAAACTCAATAACCGATTAGCATTTCTCATGACGGATGTAAACGACCTTGGTATTAGGATTACAACTGATAAAATCCATAAGGAATTTTCAGATGGTTCCTTTCCACAGGAACTACTACTAAGCCTATCAGATGATGAGGATACACTACAGCTAGCTTATGAGCTTATTATGGAGGTGAGAGAATGATAATTAAAAAGTATTCCTGTAGAAGATTTGCAGGTATCAAGGATAAGAATATTGAATTCAAAGACGGACTGAATGTCATTCTAGGACCTAATGAAGCAGGTAAAAGCACTCTAATCGAAGGGATACACACTGTTTTGTTTAAGTCAAGTAAGCTTAGTAACAATAAAAAGGATAAGGATTTTAAAAAGAGATTTATGCCATTGCCTAATGGTGATAGCATAGATGGAGAATTGATCATCTGTAAGAAGGATGGAGAGTATTCATTAAAGAGGGAATGGGGAGCTCTTAGCTATTCTGAGCTTGAAACTCCAAATGCAGATATAATTAAGGATGAGAATGCTATTCAAGAAGTTTTAAGTTCTGTACTCACCTTTGGTCAAGGTACATATAGCTCCTTATTTTTTGCAAAACAAGCAGATATAAAGAAATCAATTGAAAATATAATGAAGAATGAAGAGGAAACAAGTGAAATCAGCACTTTGCTTAGAAAGACCATAATGGAGTTAGATGGGATTTCTATTGAAAAACTAGGCAATAGAATAGAAGATGAAATCAAGGAGTATTTTAGCAACTGGGATATTGAAAGAAACTACCCAAGAAACGGAAGAGGTATTTCTGACCCATATAAGAGGGATATCGGTAAAATTCTCGATAGCTTTTATAAAAAAGAGTCAATTAAGGTTGAAATGGACAAGGTCAATGAGGCTGAAGATGAGTTTAAGAAGGTTACAGAAGCTCTAAAGATGGCTGAAAAAGAGCTTGAAGAATTGAAGATAAAGAAGGAGTTCATGGAAAAATTAGAGGAAGATGTAACACAAAGGTTAATTCTAGAACCTAAAATCAATCAACTTAACAATGAATTCAACTCACTTTCTAAAATCAATCAAGAATGGCCACAGCATGAAATGAGATTAAATCAACTTGAAGCTGAATTAAGTGATCTAGATAAGATATTAGAACAACTTAATTTAGATAAGGCCAAGGCAAAGAGCTTGGAAGAGAAAAATGCTTTAATTAGCATATTAAAAAGAGTAGATGTGCTAAAAGATGAAATTAAAAATTTATATGATAATCTTTCAAAAATTAAACCTATTACCAAGGAAGATATTGATTGCCTTGAAAATAGTTACAATGAAATGATAAAGGCTGAGGCTATGATGAAGGCTGGTAAAATTATTGGACAGCTAAGTTATTTTAATGCTGATAAACCCCTATTGGTTACTAAAGATTTAGATGAATCCTCAATTGTCAAGGTAGGAGAAAGTTTTAATGCAAATGGCTATATTAAGTTAGAATGTGAAGATCTATTCGAAATTGAGTTAAAAACAGGAGAGCAGGACTTTAAAGAGCTAAGGCAAAAGTACGAAGATCATAAGAGAAATTATGAAGGAATTTTATCTAGATTAGAGGTGGCTAGTATAGCTGAGGCTAAAATAAATTTTGAGCAAATCTATGAACTAACGAGCAAAATCAATTCATATAATGCTCAAATAGATAATCTTCTTGAGGATTTATCATATGAAGAATTGCTAGATAAAATTAAATCATTTGGGGACCTAAGCACTGTTAGAAGCATTGAATCCATCGAAGGAGATATAAAACATATCAATGAGAAAAAACTTGAGAAGATATCTGAAAAAAGACTTTGTGAAAGCAATATTTCTAAATGGTCAGAGATGTATGGAGACATTTCTGGACTGTTTGAAAAAATTGCAGACATTATGATGGAGAAGAAAGAGATTAGCGCTAATTTAAGCAAACTAAAGCCTCTTCCTGAGGAGTTTGAATCAGCCGAAAGCTTTAGAGGAATTTTAGCAGATATAAGGGCTAAATATGACAATAATTTAGCTAATTTACAGGAGTTAAGAAAAAACTATCACGACTGCGAAAGGAACTTGCCTGATATTACTTATGAGGAACTTCTTAAGGAATATAATATCTTAGAGAAGGAGTTTAATAAAAACTTGGAAAAAGGGAATAGACTCTTAAAGATCAAAGCTGCTTTTGATGCTACTCGAGAGAAAATGGATGAGAATTCCTTTACGCCAGTGATAAATGCATTTTCAAAATATCTAGAAGTTCTTACAAATGGGAACTACAAGTCTTCAGATATTGATGAGGGATTTAATATTAGTATAAATAAAGGTGGCGAGACTGCTATCCCTATTGATTTATTATCCTCTGGGACCTATGATTCAGTTGCTTTAGCATTGAGACTTGCAATACTAGAATACATACTAGGTGATGATAAAGGATTTTTAATATTGGATGACTGTCTAGTAGACCTAGATCCATCTAGAAAGGAAACTGCAGTAAAGTTGATTAATGAGTTTGCTAAAAAGCATCAAGTTATATTTACTACTTGTAGTCCAGATACAGCTTCACTGCTTGGAGGAAATCTAATAGAAATGTTATAATCATATTAAACATGAAAATGGATGACCATTAGGTCATCCATTTTCATCTATATAAAATTCTATGCAAGCATAGAATTAATAAACCATATGTTTTTGCTATATCCAGCAACGTGATCTTCGAACTCAGCAACAACTTCAAAATCATCGTCTTCATTAGCTTCATTTCTAATTTCAGTTGCTAGTTTTTTCATTTCATTTAGATAGTCTAGAATAATTTCTAGAGACTCTTCAATTCCAAACTTATCTTTATCTAATTCCTTAATAGTTGCATGTTTTAGATAATCTGACAATTTTACTAAAGGTTTTTCACCTTTCATTTTTAATAATTCTGCTATAGCGTCATATTTTTCAAAGAAATCATCATATAATGATTCAGTAAACTCATGAATTTGCACAAATTGCTTGCCTTCGACATTCCAGTGTATATTGTGTAAATTAACATTTAGTACTGATAAATTTGATAGATATACATTTAGTTTTTCGTAGTTTTTCATTATATTCCTCCTATCAACAATATATTTTCTTATTATAGTGATACCCTTAATGGGTATAAATAAACAAACTTTTATAAAATAAAATATTAAAAGAATGGAGTGACTATATGTCAAAAGATATTGAAAAAAAGATGGAAAAACTTATCATCGACTATGTTAGTGAATACATGAAAAATCCTGAGATTAAAACAACTTGGAAGAAACCGATTGTTGCCTTTGCATCTGCAAATGATCCTATGTTTCATAAGCTTAAAGAAGTAGCTAATCCTAACCATTTAATGCCTGATGATATACTTCCAGGGGCTAAAAGTGTAATTACATATTTTCTTCCTTTTGATGAATCTATACCAATTAGCAATATGAAAGGGAAAAATAGTTCTTTAGAATGGGCAAGGGCATATGTTGAGACTAATAAAATGATAGGGAAGCTAAATGATTTTCTTATAGACTCGATTAAAGATATGGGATATAAAGCTGCAAAACTTGACCCAAAACTAAATATGGATTATGAAAATTTGATTAGTGTGTGGTCCAATAGGCATGTTGCCTATATAGCAGGATTAGGTACATTTGGATTAAATAATATGTTAATTACTAAAAATGGCTGCTGTGGTAGATTGGGAAATGTAGTCACTGACCTTGAACTTATACCTACTAAAAGGCCTGGTCATGAATACTGTCTATTTAAATTTAATGGTTCATGTGCATATTGTGCAACTAAATGTGTAAATGATGCTTTGCATAGAGATAAGTTTGATAGATATAAGTGCTATGAGATGTGTCTTGAAAATGATAAGTTGCATAGTGAATTAAATGAGGAAGCACAAGTATGTGGAAAATGCCTTACTGTTGTGCCTTGTTCTTTTAATATTCCTCTTTAATATTGATGTGTATAATATTGAGATTAAGAGTAAAGATATATTTGAATAAATATGTGATTACTTGGAGGATTTCATGCTTACCAATTATAAGAGTGAACCATTAAAATATTTAGGAGAAAATAAAAAGGGAGAATATTTTGAGGGATGGTATTTTAAACATGTTTCACATGATTTAAAGAATATCATAAGTGTAATTCCTGGAATTTCAAAGAATTCAAGTGATCCACATTCATTTATTCAAACTATAATTCAAACTGAAAATAATGGTAAGACAAGTCTTACAACAAATTATCATAGGTTTGCAATTAAGGATTTTAATTTTACAGAAAATCCATTCAGTTTAAAAATAGAAAGAAATATTTTTAGAAGGGAAGTAATGATTCTCGATCTATTTGGTGACTATTATACACTCCAAGGTAGAATAAAATATACGGCTTTCAAGGAAATAAAAAGAAGTAAATTGAGTCCCAATGCCATGGGATATTTTACATACTTTCCTTTTATGGAATGTTATCACGATATAATTAGTATGAATCATGAGCTTAAAGGTTCCTTGTATCTAAATTATAAAATAATAGATTTTAACAAGGGAAAAGGATATATAGAAAAGGATTGGGGAACTTCATTTCCAAAGGATTATATTTGGTTACAGTCTAATAACTTTAATAATTCAGATGCTAGTATAATGTGCTCAATAGCTCATATTCCATTTTTAAAGAGTTCATTTAGAGGATTTATTTGTAATTTTACCTTTGATGGAAAAGAGTACAGATTTGCCACATATAATCGAAGCAGGATAACAAAAGAAGAGGTTAGAGGAAATACTGTGGAAATAATAATAGAAAAGCAAGGATTAGTGCTTGATATAATGGCAGAAATGTCTAGGATTGGGAAGTTGAAAGCACCGAAGAACGGAAAAATGGATGTAGTCATAAAAGAAGGACTTAGTGGTATAGTAGATTTAAGATTAACTAAAAAGACAGGTGAAATCCTTTTTGAAGGCAAAGGAAATCCTTGTTCAATAGAAGTAGTTTCATCCCCCTAAATAGGGGGATTTTTTAGGTTTTAGCTCTTTAGGTATTTAAAATAATAAAATAATTTTTTAAAAAGTCTTGCAATTTAAAAAATATGGGTGTAAAATAAATGAAAATTACTTTTAAGGAGGTCTTAATCTTGAGTAGTATCATCAAGAGCCAATGGAAATCTATTTCCATTAACACGGGAAAGATTTCCGAAGGGCTAAGGAGATTCCAACTATTATTCTAATAAAAATTAAATAATAGGAGGAATAAAATGTTTAAGAAAATTGTTGTCGCATTATTAGTTATTTGTACTTTATTTGCATTTGCTGGTTGTGGTAAGCAAGAGTCCAATGTAAATTCTGTTTCAAATGAATCTAAGTCTAGATTAGACAAAATTCTTGAAAGCGGGAAAATTACAATGGCTACTAGTCCTGATTTTGCACCGATGGAGTTTATTGATATCAGTAAAATTGGTCAAGACTCATATGTAGGTTCAGATATTCAATTAGGCAAATATATTGCTGATAAACTAGGTGTGGAATTAGTAATAGAAGCAATGGACTTCTCAGCCTGTCAAGCTGCTGTTACTAGTGGTAATGTAGATATGTCAATTTCCGGATTTGCATGGACTGAGGAAAGAGCTGAAAATATGGCCTTATCTGATTTTTATAATGTAGAAGACAGAGATGGAAAAGGTCAAGGAGTATTAGTACTTAAGGAAAATGCAGATAAATACAAAACAGCATCAGATTTTTCAGGTAAAGTAGTTGCAGCGCAAAACGGTTCTTTACAATATCAGCTAGCTACTACTCAATTACTAGAGGATGTAAAGATTGAAAGCATAACTAACCTTAATGACGGTATTATGATGTTGATTACTGGTAAAGTTGATGCCATAGCAGTATCCTCAGATAACGGTGAAGCATTTGCTAATAATTATGATGAAATAATAATGAGTGATTTTTATTTTGATTATTCTAGCCAAGGTAATGTAGTCGCTGTAACTAAAGGAGAAGATGAATTACTAGCTGAAATTAATGAAATTATAAAAGAAGTAAATGAAAAAGGTCTATACCAACAATGGAAAACAGAAGCTATTTCTCTTGCAAATGAGTTGGGTTTAGACATTAATTAGTTGATAATAAAATATTAATTTATTATAAGATGCAGACAATGTCTGCATCTATTTTGTTTTTGAAGGGGGACATGAGTTATGAGTTTAATATTTGAAAATATTATTAAAGTTTTAGATAAATATTGGCTGTTATTTTTAACAGGTCTTGGATATACCTTGTTATTATCAGCAATAACAGTTTTCTTTGGAGCTATATTAGGATTGTTTGTAGCAATTATGAAGATGTCTAAATTTACCATACTAAAAATCAAGCCATTTTCTATAATTGCTTCATTGTACATTGAGATAATTAGAGGAACACCACTTTTATTACAGTTGTATTTCTTTTACTTTTTATTGCCGATGTTAATACCTGCTTTGGAGATGAATAAATTTGCATGTATTGCAGTAGCCTTAGTTTTTAATAGTTCAGGTTATGTTGCTGAGATCATAAGAGCAGGGATTGAAGCAGTAGATAAGGGACAGATGGAAGCTGCTAGAAGTCTTGGATTAAATGGAAGACAGACAATGAAAAAGATAATTATTCCACAGGCAATTAAGAACATATTGCCTGCCTTAGTAAATGAGTTTGTCATGGTAATTAAGGAAACATCTCTTGCATCTACTTTCTTTGTAGGGGATTTAATGACTCAATACAAGGTAGTGTCAGGAGCTTTGTATCTAGTAATAGAACCGTTGATAATTATTGGTATTATTTATTTAATAGTTACTTATAGCCTTTCTAAAGGTGCTTCAATAATTGAAAGGGGGTTAAAGGCAAGTGAATAGTTTAATTCAAGTTAAAGGATTATATAAAAATTTTGGAAGCTTAGAGGTTTTAAAAAATGTAAATACCCATGTTTCAAAGGGAGAGGTTGTATCTATTATCGGCCCTTCTGGAAGTGGGAAAAGTACATTATTGCGCTGTTTAAATCTTTTGGAAATACCAGATAAAGGTCAGATTATTTTCAATGGTGTAGACATTGCAAAGAGTGTTGAGGTAGATAAACATAGACAAAAAATGGGCATGGTATTTCAGCTATTTAATGTATTTCCTCACATGACAGTTAAGGAAAATATTACAATGGCTCCAGTAACCTTGAAAAAGATGACCCAGGCTGAAGCAGATGAAAAAGCTCTTATGCTTTTGGAGAAAATCGGTCTTTTAGATAAAAAGGATCAATATCCTAATAAGTTATCAGGTGGGCAAAAACAGAGATTAGCAATAGTAAGAGCACTTGCTATGGAGCCAGAAGTTATGTTATTTGATGAGCCTACTTCAGCATTGGATCCAGAAATGGTAGGAGAAGTATTAAGCGTTATAAAAACACTTGTACAAGAGGGAATGACTTCAGTTATAGTTACTCATGAAATGGGTTTTGCAAAGGAAGTATCAGATAGAGTTATTTTTATGGCAGATGGGCAAATTGTGGAAGAGGGGACCCCTCAGGAAATTTTCGATACCCCTCAAAATCCACGTACAAAAGAATTCTTGAGCAAAATATTGTATTAAAAGGAGTGGTGATAAATGGATAAAAATGAATTGTTAAAAGTAATCGAAGATAAAAAAGATTTATTTATAGATATAAGTGATAAGATATGGGAATATGCTGAACTTTCGCTATTAGAATTTAAGTCAGCGAATCTTTATATAGAAAAACTAAAGGAACTAGGATTTGAGGTTGAAGAGGAAATTGCGGGAATCAAGACTGCATTTAAAGGAACCTATGGAAGTGGCAGACCTGTTATAGGTATATTAGGGGAATTTGATGCTTTATCAGGTTTATCCCAAGAACCTGAAAGTCTAGTTAAAAAGGAATTAGTTAAAGGTGGAACTGGTCATGGATGTGGTCATAATCTATTAGGTGCAGGTGCTTTAGCTGCAGCTGTAGCTATCAAGGAATATTTAGCTACTAAAGGAGAAGGTTCAGGTACTGTGGTATTTTATGGATGTCCTGGGGAGGAGGGGGGAGCTGGCAAAGCTTTTATGGCAAGAGAAGGACTGTTCTATGATTTAGATGCTGCCCTTACTTGGCATCCTTCATGTAGCAATGAAGTTGTAACAGGAACAAATAACTCCAGTATTCAGGTGGAATATAGCTTTAAGGGCATTGCCTCCCATGCTGCAGGGGCTCCTCATATGGGAAGATCAGCTCTTGATGGAGTTGAGTTAATGAATATAGGAGTACAGTTTTTAAGAGAGCATATAAAGGATTACGAAAGAGTTCATTATGCGATTATCGATGCAGGAGGAAACTCACCAAATGTAGTTCAGCCAACAGCAAAAGTACTTTATATGGTAAGATCAAATACTGTTTTAGAAGCTAAAAAGCTATTGGAAAGAGTAGATACTATAGCTCAGGCTGCTGCAATGATGAGTGAAACAACACTAACACGTAGATTTATTGACGGTACATCCAATACAGTTGCAAATAAAACCTTAGAGGAACTTTTATATAAGAATTTTGAGGAAGTTGAATTACCTGAATATACTTTGGAAGAGTGGGCTTTTGCTACAGAGTTAAAGAGAACTTACCCTATGGATGGACTTCCTGGATTTGGAGCTAAACATGATCCGGAGATTTCAATGATTGTTAGTGAAAAGACCAATAATGGAGAGAGAGCCTTAAATGACTTTTTAATGCCGAAGTTTCATTCACAAGCGCAGAGCATGGGCTCAACGGATGTAGGAGATGTTAGTTGGCAAACACCTACAGCACAGATTAATGCTGTCACTTGGACTTCTGGCTCACCTGGACATTCATGGCAAAATGTATCAATAGGAAAAACAAGTATTGCACATAAGGGAATGTTTATGGCAGCAAAAGTATTGGCTTCTGCGGCTGTAGATTTATATGAAAACCCAGATATATTAGAAAAAGCCAAGGAAGAATGGAAGTCTAAAACAAAAGGCGGATATATATGTCCAATAGAACCAGATGCAGTACCTACAGCTATAGAATAAATAATAAAACCCAGAAACTCTGGGTTTTGTTATTAAAATACATATAACATACATTTTATGTATGGAGATTGGGACAGTTGAATTAGAGATATGATATACTGGTATTAAGTGGTAACTAAGTAATCGAATGGGGGATAGTTCAGTGAGAAAAGATAAATTAGCTTTAATGGTACTGATTTTATTAATATCATTTAATTCAATTGTTCATGCAAATTCAGGCCCTACCTATTGGAGTGGATATCCAGGGTTAGACGTATTGGCTGTAGAAGAGAATAGTCCTATTGTGGTTGAAAGTGAAGAATTGCAATTCAATTTTATGGGTGACGGATTTAAGGATTACATAGACTATAGTCTTGGATGTTTAGTCACAGCTAGATATTTGATGTCAAATCCAACTGATAAAATGGAAACTGTGCAGATGGCCTTTCCTTTTATCTCTACCCTAAAGGATTTTAATACTAATGATATTATAATTAGGGAAGATCCAGTTAGCATTCCATATACGGTATATATTGGTGATGTTATAAAATCTAAAGGTAGAAAGGCTGTTGAAACTGGGGATGACAAATTAAAATTTGATAATATCGTATACTCTATTACTACTCAAGTTTATACTCCTAAAAATTACAATTTAGATGAAGTAGGAACTTTATATACATATGACATAAAAACAAAAGAAGATAAAATAAATATTGCAATAGAGTATACTGTTGACTATGAAAAGACGAAAGTAATCAGCAAAGGTTTTAACGGATTTCAAGGAAATGGAAATGAAGTTAAAGAAATTGCCAGGATTTATGATAATGAAATCCTGGAACTCTTTGTAATAGGTGAAGATCTTGATCTAAATATCAATTGCTATTCTGATGGAGAGTTGACTAAAAAAACTGATAAATATTCCTATGATTTAACAATTGAAAAAATATCAGTAAGGGATTATATAAGTAAAGAAGTAGAAGCTTATAAAGATAAAGTTACTTATAACGATTACCTTGCTAAAAATCAATTATTTAATCTTTGGGCTAAAACCTTGGATGAGTTAATCGAAAAAGATGTAATGAACCTATGGGCTGATGAGTTTTATGCGCTTGATTATCAAGAAAGGATTTTTGTATTACTTTATGAGATTGAAATTTTACCACAAAGTTCAAAGTTTACTAGTGTTAGTTATGTAGCAAAAGGGACAATGGATAGAACAGAAACTAAAGAGCCGTTATATACCTTTGAGTATTTACTAAATCCTGCAAATAAATGGGCTGACTTTAAAGATTTAAATATTGAAATAATACCACCAAAGGAGCATCCATATATAGTCGAGAGTAGCATCCATCTAACAAGAAATGAAGATGGGGTTTATACAGGCAAGTTTAGCTCATTACCTAAAGAGGATTTATCCTTTACTCTCTATTCTAAGGAAAAAGTGACATTTTTAGATAAGGTAGAAAGGGAAATAAGCAATCTTTCATATATTCATCCTATAGAAATTGGTATTTTGATATTATTGATTATACCTTTCATTGGATTGAAATCTAAATTAAATAGAAAATCATAAAAAATAGCAAGAAGAGCCTTAAAGGTTCTTTTGCTATTTTTTTGATGAGAACATTGCGAATAAATCATCTAACTCCTCTGATGTCTGATTATATATATCAATATTATTTGGATTCAGACACCAGTGAATTAAATTACCACGAATATGTTTTATAAAGTAATTAGTTAAGTATTCCTTTGAATATCGAGATGAAAATTGTTTTGATTCAATAGCTAGTTTAACAAAATGATTAACCGCTTTATAATATGTACGACTTTCATTAACTGCACTTTTTGAAGGCGAAGATAGTATAGCTCTGTAGTACTCTGATATAAGCTTATGTGGAAAACTAGTAACAAAGCTGATTTGATCCAGTAAGATACTTTTTAAGGAGCTTAAGGGATTACCTTGATTATATAAGTCTAATCTGGTATCTAAATCATAATCATACATAAGAAAGGATTCGTTAATTAATTCTTCTTTTGATGAAAAGTGATGATAGAAAGCACCAATAGATATTTCTGCATTATTGCATATATCTCTTACAGTTAAATCTTCAAATCCTTTATCTAGAGCAAGTTTTCTTGCTGTTTCTAGTATTTTTATCTTAGTAGAATGTCTCTCCTTTGACATAAATATAACCTCCTATATACCCTGAAACAATATTATAACATTATTTTCATTATTTTAGAATGAGTTACAATATTTAACATATAAGGTATTGAATAGAAAAAATAATAATGTTATAATATTAACAAATAAACCGAACAATGTTCGGTAAGGGGGGATTTAATGAAAACTGATACTTTAGTAGCAGAATTAGTCAACAGCTATGGTAACTGGTTTAATGATGATTCGCATTTAGAATCAGGCAAGATGACAAAAGATTTATATCCATACACTTCAATCTTTGATCCTATTGACATCAACAGAATTACTATTAAGAATCGTCTCGTAATGGCTCCTATGGGTAATATATCTATGAGTGATGAAACAGGCAGACCAAAAGACCAAATGATTCAGTATTTTGTTGAAAGAGCAAAGGGAGGAGTTGGTTTAATAACCACAGGTTTAGTTCCTGTAAGTCAAGGAATAGATCCTACTGTAGTAGAACCTGAAGGCCTTAGCTACTTTCCAAGAATAGACAGATCTAGATCAGTTTTTGCAGGTTGGAGAGACCTTGCTGCCGGAGTTCATAATTATGGTGCTAAATTATTTATTCAGTTAACACCAGGACTTGGCCGTGTAGGTAATCCACAATGCTTACTTACCTTAAAAAAACTTCCAAAGTCAGCTTCATGGAATCCAAATTTCTATATTCCACAAATCCCAAGTGCACCATTGTCTAATAGACAGATAAGAAGAATAATTAAAAGAGCAGGGCAGGCAGCAGCAGATGCAAAAGCTGCGAACATTGATGGCGTCTATTTACATGGACACGAAGGCTATTTATTGGAGCAATTAACAAACCCTGCATTTAATAGGAGAAAAATAGGTAGATATGCGGACTGGCAAGCCTTTGGTTTGGATTTAATTCGAGAGATAAGAGACCGAGTAGGTCCTGATTATCCTATAATGTATAGAATTGACCTAAGTTTAGCCTTAAATGAGACCTATGGTGAAAAGATGAATAATAAATCCCTTAGAAAGTTTAAGAACGAAAGAACAGTTGAAATGACCTTGGAATATATGAAAAACCTTGTTAAAGAAGGGGTAGATATATTTGATGTGGACCTAGGCTGTTATGATAATTGGTGGTTGCCACATCCTCCGGCTGGAATGCCACCTGGATGCTTCTTGGAGGTTTCAAAGTTAGTTAAAGAGTATTTTAAGAAGAATAATATTAAATCTAATGCAGGAAAAGAGGTTCCTGTTGTTGCAGTTGGGAAGTTAGGGTATCCAGATTTAGCTGAGAAAGCTCTAAGAGAAAACAAATGTGATATGATCATGCTAGGCAGGCCATTGCTTGCAGATCCATATTGGCCAAACAAGGTATATAAGGGAGATGTAGATGATATCATACCTTGTATAGGATGTCAGGAAGGATGTATCAATGAATTTGTTGAAGGTGGCCATCCTCAATGTGCAGTCAACCCTAGAACTAGCTTTGAATATATAATGCCTCAGGACCCAACTCCAGCTACGAAAATAAAGAAGGTTGCCGTTGTAGGTGCTGGTCCAGCAGGAGTAATGGCTGCTGTTACTGCAGCTAAGAGAGGACACCATGTAACTCTTATAGAAAAGAGTGACAAAATCGGGGGAAAATTGATACCAGGAAGTATTCCTAGAATTAAATTTGACATAGCTAACTATAGAAGATATCTAGAAGGACTTGTAGATAAAACTAGTAAACTAGATAATTTTGAGTTTCTTCCAAAAACTGAAGCAACTTTATCATGGTTAAAGGAACAGGACTTTGACACAATAATATTTGCTATGGGTGGGAAAGAGATAATTCCTCCATTTAAGAATATGGAAAAGTTTAATGTTGTAGAAGCTACAGAACTATTACAGAAGCCTGATTTATTAAAGGACGCAAAATCTGCTGTAGTTATAGGTGGAGGTGTTGTTGGTTGCGAAACAGCATATTGGCTAAAATATGAACATGATATAGATGTAACTGTAGTGGAAATGGATAAATATTTTATGAATCATGTTTGTACAGCTAATAGAGGACACTTAATATATTATATGGAAAAAGCAGGAGTTAAACTCTTAAATTGTACCAAGGTTGTAGGCTTTGACGATAATGGAGTTAAAGTAGTTCAAAATGTATCAGATACAGTTCCTGACCCATATATGACATGGCATCCAATTTTACCTGAAAATGTTGAAAATCCTCTAGCTCCAAAGTTGAAGGTTGAAGAGGTAGAAAAGGTCATAGAAGCGGATGTTTATGTTATAGCAATCGGTAATAGACCAAAAGATCAATTATATTTTGAAAGTATCAAAAATAGAATTGCACCAGAGATTCACAATATTGGAGACGGGCTAAAAAGCGGTAAGGTACTTGAAGCTACAAGAGCAGCAAACGCCCTTGCACGAACTATTTAAATAGGAGGTAAAGCTATGTATAATTATAAGATGGCACTTACCCCAGAAGAAGTAGAAATCTTGGAAGGAAGACATGGTGAAGTTCTAGGTAAGATTATGAAGACTATAGTTATGTATGGAGATACCTTCGGTGCAAGTAAGCTTGTGCCAATATCAAGTGAATATGGACATCTAGTTACTAGCTTTGGATTGTCAATAATGAAGCCAGTCTATAAGCTCATGGATGAGATTATAGATGCTGGGTTGCTATCAAAACAAAAATTTACTGTAGACCCTAGACCATTGGATTTTGAAAATGTTCCATCCAATTTTCTTCAAAGAACTGTATTTAAAATTATGTATGGAAAACAGGAAGATTACGAAGCTCAATTAAAGAAGATAGGACTATTAAGCGATAATGGTTTTACCTGCACTTGTTATTTGGATGAGGTAGGAAATACTCCCAAAATGGGTGATATACTAAGCTGGGCTGAAAGCTCAGCTGTAGTATATGCCAACTCGGTTCTTGGTGCTAGATGTAATCGAAATTCTGGAATAATAGAGATGTTTGGTAGTATTTTAGGTAAGGTACCATATTTCGGATTACTAACAGACGAAGGAAGAAAAGCAAACTGGGTTATAGAAGTTAGAACTAGTCATCTTCCAGAAGCTCAGATATTAGGTAGTGCCATAGGTATGAAGGTAATGGATGATGTTCCATATATTAAGGGTTTAACTCAGCATTTAGGAAATGAGCTAAACAAACATGTAAAGGATTATTTAAAGGATATGGGTGCTGCTACAGCAAGTAATGGTGCAGTAGGTTTGTATCACATAGAAGATCTTACCCCTGAAGCAAAGGAATTAGGAACTAAGCTTATTGTTGATAATCCCAAAATTTATGTAATCGATGACAAGGAATTAAATAGAGTAAAGGAAAGTTATCCTATTATGTGGAAGGATATCAATGCAAAGCCTAAGCTTTGTTTCATAGGATGTCCTCATTTATCACTTGAACAGATGATTCAGTGGACAAAAGAAATTAAGGAAGCTCTTAAAGCATACAACAATCATAAGGTCCTTATACCAACCGTAATGACTGCTTCGGTAAGTGTAATAGAAGAGTTCAAAAAATACCCTGAAGCTAAGGACCTATTAAATATGGGAGTAAATATATCCTACATTTGTCCTCTAATGTACATGAATAATCCACTTTGTGGGAAAATGCCTGTTATGACTAATTCTAATAAGCTTAGAACATATACTACAGCAAGGTATTATACAGATAGTGAGATTATTGAGGCTATAACTAAGGGGGGATCAAATTGAAGGAGTTTAAAGGAAGGGTAGTAGTGCCTGGAACTGCAAAAGCTCCTGCATTAGTAAGCAGAGATGGCTTCAATACACTTGCAAGTTTTCAAAAAAGCTTGATGTTCAATGATAAGAACGCTACATGCTCTGATCAAAATAATAGGGACTTATATAAAAAGAAAATGGCAGGAAAGGCACTGTGTTTACCTCAAACCATAGGTTCAACTACTGGTGGGCTGGTTCTATATTGTGCCAGCGCAATGAAAGTTGCACCAGCTTGTTTACTATTTTCAAAACAAATAGACTCCCTTGCAGCAGCTGGGGCTATTCTTTCTGATGTATGGACCGATAGCAAATTACCTACCATTGATAGTCTTGGAGAAGAGTTTTTAGAGTATGTTAAAGATGATATGATTATTGAGATATTAGAGGATGGAGTAGTAATCGTGAGTGATATGTAAGAAAAAATTTTGTAGAATAAATCTAGAATCATTTAAGGCAACTTCAAAATATGAAGTTGCCTTTTAACCTTAACTATTACTTTATCATGTCCTTTATTCTGTCTAACAAGGCAGCCATTTGTGCACGAGTAACTTTTTCTTTAGGGCGGAAGGTATTGTCTTCATATCCTTCAAAAATATTTTCCTTAGCCATAGTTACCACAAATGGATATGACCATTGGGAAGGGGATATATCCTTAAATGGATTAATCATTTTACCTTCAGTCGGTTCAATTTCTAGTAATCGGGAGAGCAAGGTAGCCATTTCTTCTCTTGTTAAGAATTCATCTGGAGCAAATTTCTGTTCTCCTTTTCCATTCATAATGCCGTGTTGTGATGCAATTTCAATATCAGACTTTGCCCAGTGGTTATTAGGTACATCTAGATAGCGGGGAATTGACTTATTGTTTTTTTCTAATTCTAAAACACGAACTAAAAGCGTAGCAGCTTGTGCTCTAGTTAATGGCTCATTAGGTTCAAAATAAAAATCTCTTGTTCCAATCATCCAACCTTTTTCACTCACGGATATGATAGGTGCTTTAGCCCATCCTTCTTCAACATCTAAAAATATTCTACTACCATTAGACCAACCGTTATAAACATTCCAAATATCTTGTGTAGCTTGATTTAAACTCCAGCTTCCTGCACCCCTTAGTTTATATTTCTTTAATAGCTCCAATTTATTTAAGATTGATTCCTCATTTTCAAACCATATGATGTAATTACCCTTTGGCATTCCTGGTTCATAGCCTGTAATATTAATACTAGCTTTTGGTGACTTGGTGCTATTATCAAAAGTCACAGTACCCTTATATTTTTTAATTAGCTCATTAACTCTTATTAAGCTAATGCCTTTTCCTTTTAAACTTCCATCGCTTTTCCAGTATCTACCAAAGAAAGGAAGACCTAGTACCATCTTAGAAGAAGGAACATTTTTCAACTCATATTTTATAGCTCCTTCTACAAATTGAATACTAGCAACTGGACCAGAATTTCCCCCATCATAGTGTTCATCATAGGTCATAAGCATAAGATAGTCTGCATATTCGGCCAATTTTTTATTATCATATGCTCCATACCATCCAGTAGTATATCCCTTTGGATTAGCAGGTACAGCTACTGAGAGCTCCTTACCTTTAGGAAGTGATTCCCTTAATTCCTTGATAAATAAGGTGAAATTATCTCTATCCTCATGGGTTATATTTTCAATATCTACATTTATTCCATCTAAATTGTATCTTTCAATTATTTCAACAATCTCTTTTATGAGAGTCTTTCGATTTTTTAAAGCAGCTCTTCCAACATCTCTATCCCAGTGATTGCTAAGAAATGGAACTACTCTGTAGTTGCTTTTTTGCATTTGCTCTATTGTAGAAGGGTCAAATTGTGCTGTAAGTTTAAGATGTCCATCTGAAGTTAAATCAAAATAACCTGGGGCTACAACATCCAGAAAATCTCCGGTTCTATTCAAGGTTTCAATAAGAGCGTTTCCAGCATCAAGATAGGAATAGGTCATATGAAAATCAGGTTTTGTTGACTTTATATCATCTGAAAAAGCTGATATGCTTTGTAGTGTTAAGGTTCCAACTACCATAGAACCAACCATTAATCTAACACTATTAATTTTTATATCAGTAAAATTATTTTTTATAAAAGCATTAATAAACTTATTTAAATTTTTATTACGTTCTTCTTCATTTCGGCCAAATTCGTTGGCAAACTCAGTTAGTCCAATATCTAGATACAATATAAGGGTATAACCGTCATTATTTTTTTCTAATTTGTAACTTCTTATGTAATCCATTACATCCTCCAATTTAGTTAAAAGTTATCTGTTATCTAGTATTACCATAGATTATATTGCCATTCTCTATAATAGAAATATGTATCTTGATTGTATTGTATATTAAGTAAGGATATAATAGAGATAGTATTGGGAATCTATCCCATTTAAAGGATAGGAGGAGCAAGATATGTCAAAGTTTTATACAGAAATATCTAAGTATTATGATTATATTTTTCCAACTGGAGATTTTCAGCTAAACTTAATAAGAGAAATAGTAGGAGAACCTCCAAAATATATTTTGGATGTAGCCTGTGGCATTGGTGGATATTCAAAGAAGCTAAGCGATATGGGGTATAATGTTACAGCTATTGACTTGGACGATTCTATGATTGAGAAGTTAATAGATAAGGACAAAAATATTGATGCTAGAGTAATGAACATGCTTGATATAGATAAGTTAGAAAATAAGTTTGACCTAATATTCTGTATTGGAAACTCATTAGTTCACCTTAATAACAATGACGAGATATGTATATTCTTAAAGAAATGCGCTAATAATTTAAATCCTGGTGGAAATCTCATTTTACAGATTGTAAATTATGATAGGGTTTTGGCTAAAGACGTAAAGAGCTTGCCCCTTATAAAAAATGAAGAAGTAGATTTAACTTTTGAAAGATATTATGATTATATATCAGACATACATAAAATAAATTTTAGAACGATACTAAAGGTTGATGGAATGACCTTAGAAAATAACGTATTACTTCATCCTATAAAATCAGAAGAATTGATAGCGTTATTAGAAAAAGCAGGTTTTATTAATATTAAAACCTTTGGTAACTTTAAAAAGGATGAATACGACCCTATGAATTCAGTTCCTCTAGTTATAGTTGCACAGTTGCAATAATAAAGGATGCCACTAAAGAAGCGTTCACTTAGGGATTGAAGAAAAACTTAACTGAACAGCTTCAAGCGGAGCAGAAAAGACCAGTAACAATTATGCCATTAAGCTTAATTGTTACTGGTCTTTTGTAAACATCAATGTTTTTTTAGTATTTGATTTTCTCGTGTTTTTCTATCTACTCCCCTTATATAAATACAGTCTTAGTCTTTTGTTAGTTGATTTTGAATCATTTCGTTTCTGTTACACTATGCTCCTTTCAAAAACAGATTATTATTAATCCATTACTTTTATCTTGCTTTCAATATAATCAATTTCATCCTTTGCTAGCCCATATTTTGCATAAAGTTGTTGATCAATTTCCGAAATGCTTTTGTTCCAATCAATATCAGAATTACTTGTAAAATCCTGCAATGGTACTAACTGATAGACATTCTGATAGACATTCTGAGAGACCTTTAAAATACCAATCATAAATCGAAAGAATTTTCCAGTCATATACTTTTGTAAACTTTCTGCTTCAAACTGAGTATCAAAGGATCCAATTGGTATTAACGAATCTGTACATACAGACTGTGGTTTTCCTATATATGCTTTTCCTAAAATTGATACTGCCTTATTGTCGCTAAGTATTCCAGCACCCCCGTTACCTTTAGAAGTGAATACTTTCCATTTGTTAACAAGTTCTATGTTTTTAGTAATGGTTGATTTTTTTGTATATCTAATTTCTTCATAAGCACAACGCACTTCAACAGCACCTGGGAAGTATTCCTCTGATGTGATTTTATTGAGTATTGATTTCTTTCCAACAATTCCGAATGCGTTTCTTCCATATGTTATAGTAGTCATTGGAGTAAATCCATCAGACTTTCTAACCTTATCTAATATACTTACTAAACGGTTCATAGAAATAATGATATCTAAACCATCCTCAAACAGCGGTCGTAAAGATGAATTGCACTCATTCTCATAGCATTCTGTAAATTTAACATCACCACTATATGATTTATCATACAAAAAATAATTTACACCACCAGCAATCTCAACATTATTGAAAAGTAGTTTATTATCAGGATAATTATAAATTTTAGAGAAATGATTATTCTCTTTTACAAATTCACGTAACTTAATAAATGATTTATCTTGTGCATCTGCAGTAAACCATCTTGATGGGGTTATTAGAGACACATATTTGCTATTAAGTAGTATTGAGTTTTTAATAAATATAGGAAACAGTTGTTTAGATAATGCTGAGTTTTCTTGTGTTTTACTGATATTTTCCTGATATGGGGGATTACCTACCACAGCATCAAACTTCATTTCTTTCTCTCCTTCCATTTTCCAATAGCTTGGCTTTTTAACTCTGTTAATGAACTGTTTTGGTTTATTTTTCAGCATATTAATAAGATCATCAAAATAGTGTGAATTTATAGGAACATCTTTAAATCCCACTAAAGTACGCCTTGTTATGGATTTTGCCATTGGTGTTTTGCAGATAATAAACACATTCTGCTGAACCGTCTCATTCCAAAGTTTTTCTTCAGTTTCAGCAGTCAGTTCATCTTCTGAGTAGTTAGCACATTTACTACGGAAAATGCTATATGTTACATAGAGTGGATAAAGACCTGTCTTGGAATTGATTTCAAGTATCTTGGCATCCTTATTGAAAGTATCTTTTGTAACTTCACCATGGTCAATATATCTTGGCTCCTCTATGGGCTCATTGTATTCCATATCGTAGAAATTATAGCCACCAAGACAATCTCCCATATGCATATTCACAACCCTCCATGGTGTTAAGACAGTCTCTTTATCCGGATTCTTAAAGCAAGAGAAAAGCTGTGCTATCTTTTGTACACGTTCTTTTGGAGATAGTTCATCAGCACTTTTTACAGCATTACGAATATTTCTTCCTGCAGCTACAAAGATTTCAGGATCATAATATTTGATAAAATCCTTAAATATTTCTTTAGTCACACCCTTTGGCATAAACTCATCCCAAGAAGAATCATCAACTATATCGACCAGTTTTTCCATAGTAATATCTTCATCAAAATTAATGTCTGCACCATAAATCAGTAAAGGCATACGGATAGAAATACCACGGAGAATAGAACGTGCATTTGCCGCTTGTTTGTTTTTCTCAGCTATTTCTTTTAATTTTTCTTCCTCTTCCGGAGTACGCTCCCTTTTGGGTTTTTTCTCAATTCGTTTAATTTCTTCGTATTCTTCATCTGTAAAGCCTTGACGATTAATTTCGATATCTTTAGATTTAGGGGCTGCTTTGGATGCACCTATAATACCTTTTAGATTCTTGAATTTTTCTAAATCTATATTATCAAGCTTTAGTAATTCATCATTATATAGATTGTTATCATCAAATCCATTCTTAACCGCACGTTCAGCGTAGGCACGTTTTAGTTGTTGCAACAATCTATTTGTATTGTATTTTTTCATAGAAGTTCCATCAACAGCAATAACAGGGCAATAATTTAAAAATTCCCCCATTATGCGTCTGTCAGATTCATCTGCTTTTCCTGCCTTAGTAGATATTGCAACAGATTCAGCAACCATCTTTAATGTTCTATCTGGTGCAAAATCAAATACATAACAATAACGTTTTATTTTTCCATTTTTATTACAAGGTGATTGAACACGAAATATTGTTTGCAGGTAATTTGCAGCAGAAGTAGAAAATGAACCTGAAAGCATAAATACAGCTGTCCATTCTGGTACAGTAACTCCTGTAGTTAATTTACCGCAGGAAAGTGTTATAGTGTAACCATCTTCTCCTGCACTATCAATGGCATCGCGAACCTTTTTTAAAGCATCTTCAGATTTTTCTTCTTCGTCACCATCTCCTGCAACATTAACAATTTCAAAAACCCCATTACCGAAAACGGGATGTTTTCTCATCATCTTACTCAAAGCTTTTGCTTCCTTTACACCTGGAACCATCCACAGTGAGTGCTTAAATAAAGAACGATATTCTTCAGTAGAGTAGGGGTACTGACTGTCCTTATCATCTTTGGTAATCAGATTAAGAAAACTCCACACATCTTCTGCATGAAAGAAATCACCCACTTTTACTCCTACTGGGAGAGGTTTACGGTCAATCTTTATATCTCCTGTCCAAACACGAAAAAATTCACGGAAATTAAATGCTTTATCTTCCAGCTCAACATAACGATTATCTGCTATGATTTTTCCTAGGTCATATGTGAAAATTCTTAATTCTGGCAATTCATCATAAGGGTTTGAATCTCCAAAATACAAACTATCCCATTCACGCTTGCGGCTTTGCTCCATAACATAATCCCAAGTATATATGTTATCATCATAATCACGCAGAATATTGAACGGAGTACCAGAAAGAGCAAGGAATTTTGTTTCATATCCGCTACCTTCTTTGACAATATTCTTTATCACAGTATCTCCTAATGCCGTAGTTGTACCTTCGTGGGCTTCATCAACTATGACAAAATCCCAAATAGTATCAAATACATCATCATTTTTTTCGTATTTACCACCTACTCTCTTGGATTCCCTTAAATCCTGAATAGAGGCAAAGTATACAAAGTTCTTATTGGATTTCAGCAATTGGTCAACGGTATATCCGCTGCTTTTTGAACCATAAATATAATCATTCATTCCGTGAAATATTTTACCAAAATCTTCAAACCAACCGACATCGACAACAGGTCTATGTGTAATAATAATAGTTTTATTAAACTTTAATTTTCGAACAACTTCAAGGGCACATAATGTCTTTCCAAAACGCATTTTTGCATTCCATAACATCCTGTTGCCATTTTTAAATTGTTTTAATGTCTTCTCAATAGCTGATTCCTGCTCTGGCCTGAACACAATGGGTGTGAAAGTATCCGATTTGGCATTAGAAAGATTGTACTGGCCTTTTTTTACAGCCTCTATCGCTTTAATAGCGGTTTTAATATCCACTTTAAACCATTCACGACTTGTAGAGTTTTTTAGCTGCTTTTTCTTGATGCCTGAGTTTTCCAATACCCTATGTACATGGTGGTCTCTGAATGCCCTTAGGACAGGCATTCCTTTTTCATCCTTTATAGTACGAACAGCAAGTTCTGTATGTAAAAGCTCAAATGTAATACCTGCTGTATTGGTGTATTCCTTAATACGTTTTTTTGCAGCTTGATTTAATGCTTTACAATTTGGAGGAAGGTTATCAATAGATTCCTCTGTTTGAATAGTAGTATCGCCTATTTTTAGTAATCCCTTATGGGTTTCATCCCTTATTTCAAAGATATATATTAGCTTATATTCAAAAGATGGTGTAAATAAACTATCCATCAGTTCGCCCCCCCTACTAAAGATTTATATTCAACGATAACCTTTGACCTCCAGTCTTTAATTCTGCAATATTTAGGTTCCTTGTCACTGTGAAGGTTTTCAAAGCTATCAAATAGTGATAATTGCCTATACCAGCCCCGCAAATCACATAATGGAACTGTAAATGTAATGCCATCCATCTGCCACAAATTCCAAGATATAATGGTGGCAATTCGCTTCAATTCTTTTATACCTGGTTCTCGACCAAATTTGAATTTCTTATTTTCAATGTATGTATATAAAAGATTTTCACGCGCTAAAAGCAAGTTATCACCTTGATATTCATATCCATATATACTTTGAAAGGCTCGTTCAGCCCATTTTATCCATTCATCTTCATTATCAACATTTTCGTTTACTACACGCATTTTGCGGTCTAGGAGACCTATACGGGATTGTAATTCAATCTTTTTGCCAGTAACAGTATCATATCGACTGACCAGATATGGTGCCTCTCCACAGGAGATTTCCATTCTTCTGGCATCAACATAATTTTTCCACGTGCGTCCCTTTTCATTTGGAAAGATAATCTTTTCATTTATTACTTCCCATGATTTGTTTTTTTGTATATTAAAAACATCTTTTCTGCCAAACCATTGCTCATCAATAAGATTGTTTTGTTCATTACATATCCATGAAGGAGTAAAGACTTCAGCCTTTTCTCTTGTTCGAACACTCTTTTTCTTGTAACTCTTAGTTGCTCTAGGTTGTATCAGTTTTTTCTTAGGGTTTGTAATTAGATGTGCCTTAATTTCACATTCGGCCTTATACATATCGCCAAATTTTGAATAATCATTTGTAGCCCATATTATATTTTGATTTGTAGTTCTATCTTTCAGGAGAATATCGAGCAATGATTGATCATATTCCTCAATATCTTTGATATCCATAATTGCATATATCTGCACTCTATCCCTCCTTTGGTGCAATTTATAATCAGCAAAATAGAAATTACTTTTTATCTTCATCCGGAACAAATTCCAATATATCGTCCACACCACAATTTAATGTTCTACATATACTTTCTATAGTTTCCAGTGAAACATAACCGTTTCGTTTAAGTCGAGTAATAATATTAGCGGAAAAACCAGCTTGTTTTTGTAAATCCGCATTTGTCATTTCTTTTTCTATTAACAAATGAAACAGCTTCTTATAGTGTACTGCCATCTGTTTAGCCTCCTTGAAGTTTCAATTAATAACCGTATTAAGTATATCACGCAAACGTGAATTTTTCAACATATAATGAATATATTTAAGTTGTAGACAAAAAAGTCGAAAAGTCTAATTGAAAAATCCAAAACTACAGCATTAAGCCTTCTTAAAGTTAATACCACTTTCGCTCAAATTTGAGCAAAAGCATAAACATTACAGCCGTCTTTTCTGGAAAAAAGACAGGCTATTTTTTATTTTAGGGGTTCGAATCAATAGAATTCTTCGCTTATGGATGAGGAAGAAAAATATTTTTAGAAAATCCTCAACTAATGTGCCCTACCAAGGCTATAAGGTGAGAGGAAAATACTTTGCTTGACCATTCGAGTAAGCTATTTGCTGTGGCATTAGCTAAAGGGTTAATAATTTCGGCTATTAGTAGAGGAAAGCAATTCACAGAAATATTTGTTCCTGTACTCAAACTGCAGGTTTGAGGCCTGTGGAGGATGAGAGGAAATTACCTTAGCAAACTCTGTGGATCTGCCTTTCTCATGAACAATCAATGAAAACATAGTTTTTCTCTCACTGCTCCTTGACAACTGAATACCCCGAAATGCAAGAGATACTTCAATCAGAATATGCCATGACGATAATTCCGAGCGTATTCCTTGAAAGATAACGAGGTTGTGTCAAACAAGGCAAACCCTCTGGAACAGTAGCGTTTCGGGTCATTTATAAAAGGCAAGGAGGTGAAGTAACTGAAAACAAAATATGATAACTTGCCACAGGTGCTTAAAGATAAGCCACAGTTTTGCTGTTGGAAATATGAAGAACGAAGTGGTAGAAAAACCAAAGTTCCCTATAACCCGGTAACGGGAAAAAGGGCAAAAGCAGATCAACGTGGTACATTTAAAGATTTTAGTTCGGCGGTAGCTACTATAAGTAAATATGACGGTATTGGATTTTTGGTGGGTAATGACATTTGTGTTATCGACTTAGATGATTGCTTTGTTAGTAGCGGTAAGCTTAAGCCTGTTGCCCAAAATGTTGTAGAGGCTTTTAGTGGTTGCTATATGGAACACAGTCCATCTGGGAAAGGGTTGCATATTTTCTTTAAGGCCACCGGCTTTAACTTTGACAAAACAAAATATTATATCAACAACAGAAAGCTGGGAGTTGAGGTCTATGTGGCTGGAGCAACAAATCGCTTTGTTACCGTAACGGGAAATATGTTTGCAAATGGTGATATACCGGAGAAACCGATTGAACTACAGATGATACTAGACAAGTATATGCTGCGTCCTACTCCTGTGAAGCAACTTCTGGATACAGAAAGTCAATCCTATCTATCTGACAAGTCTGTTATTGAGAAGGCTTTAAAATCGGCAAACGGAGAAAGGTTCAAAGCATTATGGCAAGGAGATACGTCTGGTTATGCTTCTGCTAGTGAAGCTGATTTGGCACTTTGCTGTATGCTGGCATTTTGGTGTGGCAGGGATATTGGACAGATGGACAGACTTTTCCGGCAGAGCGGCCTAATGCGAGATAAATGGAATAGACCGCAGTCCGGCAGTACTTATGGAATGATAACCATAGAAAAAGCTATCGCAAATGCTACTGAAATATACAAACCAGGTGGTAAGCGTTCATCAGCTACAGAGGATTTTGGTGAATATTCCCTTGTTGATTTTAAGCCTGAGAGTAACGCTCTCTACCCTTGGACGGATATTGGGGCAAGCAGGCTGTTTGCTGATTATTATAAACCTTTTGCCCGGTATGTTCCTGAAAGGAAAATGTGGTTTTGCTATGAGAATGGCATTTGGATTCCTGATGTCGGTAATCTAAAAGTGATGGAAATGTGTAAATCATTGGCTAACCAACTGCTAACCTATGCTTTGACTATTCAGGATGAACATCAAAGAAAGGCATACATTGACTATTGCCGAAAGTGGCAGTCAAGAAGATACCGAGAAACGGTGCTTAAGGATGCACAGAGCGTATATCCCATATCAATGGCTGAATTTGACCAAGACCCACTTATGCTCAACTGTGCCAATGGCACATTGTTTTTAATGTCTATGGATTTTCGTCCCCACAACAGCGAGGACAGGCTTACAAAGATATCTGGTGTTAAATATGACCCAGAAGCAAAAAGTGAGCGATGGGATAGATTTATTCATGAGATTATGAGCGGAGATGAGGAAAAGGCAAAATTCCTCCAAAAAGCCTTTGGCTACAGTATCAGCGGAGATACTCGGTACGAATGCCTGTTTGTTCTCTATGGTGCTACAACTCGAAACGGTAAAGGTACGCTATGTGAGAGCATTCTTAAGGTATTAGGCAGTTATGGCTGTACCGCAAGGCCAGAGACTATCAGTCTTAAAAAGAACAATAACAGTTCAAGTCCAAGTGAAGATATTGCCCGGCTTGCAGGAGTACGCTTTGTGAATATCTCCGAACCTAGCAGAGGACTTGTCCTAAATGCTGCACAGGTAAAAAGCATGACGGGTGGTGACACCATCAACGCAAGGTTTCTACATGAGAATTCTTTTGACTTTTCGCCAAAGTTTAAGTTGTACATTAACACCAATTATCTGCCCGTTATTACGGATATGACGCTGTTTTCCAGTGGTAGAGTGGTAATTATCCCTTTTGAACGACACTTCGATGAAAACGAGCAGGATAAAAACCTAAAACGTGAATTCGCCAAACCGAAGAATCAGAGTGCTGTAAATGTCAATCCCAAAATGTATATTTTTTAGAATCTCAAAATGTACATTAATTAG
>JAKELU010000020.1:13671-39114 GCA_022760735.1 Firmicutes bacterium FC7 | reverse complement strand
CTCATCGCTAAAGCTCCACTGAACCCCCGGTCTAACCGGGGGTATTCTAAATACAATAAAACGACTAGGATATTACCTAGTCGTCTTATTACATAATCATTCTTATTTCCTATCTATATTTTATTATTGAATGCTTTCTAATGGGAAGACATTACAATTTGACTTAAAGCCTTAATTTCATTAAAATCTACATCGGCACTTAGCAGTCCATCATTATAGTACTCATTTAAAATAGGAATTATTTGATACTCCACCCTATATTTTAAATATTCTAACGGAGCATCCTTATACTTAGAATCAAACATAAAATAAGTATGGCCAATTTTAATGTCCTCTGCGTTCTCACAGTTTCTAAAAATTCTTTCAACAGCATTCCATAGATTACGTACTATTTCTTTAGATTTTTCATCATCTTTCCAAGTATCTAGAGCATTTTCAATGTCTGACATTAAAGGTATGAAAGCAAAACGCCTTCTGACAGCATAATCTATACTACCAATAGAACGATCTGCAGTATTCATAGTTCCAATTATATATAGATTAGGTGGTATAACTATCTTATTCCTATCTAGTCCATTGTTATCTACATCATCTTTTAGTCTATATGGTATTGTTACAGCTTTACCTCTATATTCAAGTCCATAGATCAATTCACCCAAAACAGTTGCTACAGGTGCTCGGTTAATTTCATCTATAATAAGAACATATTTTTGTACATTATCTTTTAGATAATTATCGAGTACCTTTGCTTTTTCCTTGTCTTTCTTCCACTCTTCTATCTTATTAATATCAATATCATTTATTTTTGCAAACTCCTCTAATTTTTGAATATATGATTTATATGCATCCCTAGCAAATTCGCCAAAAATCTTATCTTCGACACTATATACTGGGCTATTGTTTAAAACATCCATCTTGATCCCTCTTACAAAGTCTTCATAATTATATGAAGGATGAAATTGGATAAGTTGAAAGTTCTTCTTATTCCTTAAAAATTCCTGTGCATCTTCTAATTTCTCTATTTTATCTGAATTGTCACTTAATAGTTTTGCCGCTATAAGATTAGATGAATAAGTCTTACTCGTTCCAGGCGGACCAAAAAGTATTATTTGATGATTATAACCTTGTGTAAATATTCTCAATGCCTTATCTACTGGTGATTCACACTTTTCTAATGGAATTGTATTCATGTCTTCTCCCCTTTTTCATTAAATACTATTCAAATTTGCTAAGCATATTAACGACTTGTTCATAATCATTACAATTCATTGGTAATCCAATGCTATATCCATACTTACTCTTATTTGTCATTTGTACAGGATTCTCATCATTAATAATTTCCATTGAAGGATATATAAATCCTCCATACTTTGCATCTGTAATTAGCATATATGCTAGTACTTGATGAGTAATTTCACGTACCATATAATCCTCTTTCTCATCTAATGGAATATACTTTACGTCCATTACTATTTCTACCTTGTTATCATTTTTTATCAATATATCAGGTATATTTTTATTTTGAAAACCAATTACCTTTTTGTTTTTACCAAAGACATATAGTTCATTTTCTGAATATGGAACAAGTTGATAGTTTTTTTCATTGATTTTATCTAATGCTTTTTCAACTATTGCTCTGCAGTATAATTCAAATAATAAATCCATTCTGATAAAAAATGGTGCAACTTTTTGCTTTATCTTTAACTCACTCACACCTTTTTCATCATTAAATGAAATGCTCATTCTTTCAAAGATATCTACTGCTGCCTCTATAGCTTCTTTATATTGTTTATATGCACCGTTATTTTTAATTCCTATTGCATCCTTTTTACAACACTTAACTAGCTTAACATCTCTTAGTTGATTTTCACAAAACGCTATTTCCTCGGAAAATATATCACCTGATTGTATTGACCATTTCTTACATAGATATAAAGCATATTTCAAGATCCTATTTTCTAAATTATCGATATCCATTTTGTTATACACACAATAATTTCTATCAAGTCTGCCATGAGATAGATTGTGCTTTATTTGCTTTTGAATATTAATTCTCCCTTTTACTTTACCAACTAAGTTTTCTTCATGCCGAATCGATGATTTTTTTATTACTGTTCTACACACTTTTTTTAATTTATCTAGGAAATTACTAACTTCAAAAATACTGTTTATATCAGACATAAGTTTAGCTATATTATTTTCTTGATTATCAGCTTCCTTTGGCAATGAAATTTCAGGAACATCCTTTATAATTCCATATAAAACATTAGAATCCTTTGCACATACATCTTTTTTACTCCAATTCTCCCATGTATCAATATTTGGTAATAGCATATCTGCAATGTTTTTATCATATCTTTCTCTGCTTTCAAGTACAGTTTGAAGCATCTTCATTGGATCACCGAAGCGAGAACTAATAATAATATTTACATTACTATCAGAAGGCTTTTCCCATCCACCTTCATCTTCAGAATTTATCCACTTTGAAAGAGGCATAATTCCAACAAATCGCTCACTACGAGCTTCATTTCTAGCTATATCATAATAAATTCCAAGATTTATAATACTGGGTTTTCTAGGAAAACCTGCACTCTTGGTAAAATATAAATCTCTCTCCTCACTGCTTAGCTCAGGTTCTATTCTTACTGAAGAATAATCACTCCCTCTTATTTCTATTGTACTCATGCATTATCCTCCATATTTTTTCGTACTATTGTTAGTAATAGATTACCATTGTTTCTAAAGAGTTCCTCAATTGTTGAATTGCCAAGTTCTTCAACTCTCATCTGTCTTTTAAAAACTCCATCTTTATAATATTCAATTAATAGAGGTATAATTTCGTAAGATAGCTTATAAATCATCTTTTCAAAATCATTATTAGTCATATAATAGCTTGTCCCTAGTCGAATATGATCTGGATTTACTCCATTTGAAATATACCTATCTTGAAATAATGAATTCAATAAATTGTATAGTTTTTTATCTATGACTTTTGCATCTTCATCACATTTTATATCAATAAAAGTAAACCTTCTTCGTAGAGCATAATCCATTCCATCAATAGACTTATCTGCTGTATTCATGGTTCCAATTACTAGTAAATTGTCTGGAATTATTAGTGTCTGATTATAAGGGATTTCTATTTCCTGTCCTCTATACTCCAATGCATATAATAATTCTCCTAAAACTGAAGATAGTGGAGCTCTATTTATCTCATCAATTATCAAAACATATTTTTGCATTAAATTAACTTTATCTTGCTCTTGATTTAATTTGTTTTTCTCTATTATTTTATCTGCATACTCTTTAATTATCTTAGATTTTACTTGATATTGTAAATTATCGCCAGTTTCAGTATCAACATCAATACCTATAACAAAATCTTCGTATCCATATCCAGGATGAAATTGAACAAGCTTTATGAAATCCTCATCTTCACTTGAATTATGTCCTTTATTTAGTATTGCATCACAATTAATAAGAGCTTCCTCATCTGAAACTTCAGAATCCTGAGGGTGAGTTATTCTATATGCTAATATCTTAGCCAATCTAGTCTTTCCAGTGCCTGGAGGCCCCTGCAAAATAACTTGCCTATTTGATTTTAAAGAATCCAAAATGGATTTTTGATTAATGTATGTGCTATTTGTTTTTAATCTAGGATTTTTTTCCCAAATCAGCTCATAATCTTTATTAGCATTTAAAGCGTATTGGTCATATACTGCAATCATCATTTCTAGCTTTTCATAAAATTCTGTTTCAAACTCTTTTGGGTCCCGATTTCCCATTTCGATTTTAAAGTAATATGCAAATGTATTTGTAAATTCCTTTGAAAATGAGCTTATAATCTCGTCATCATTTAAACCCTTCTTCAAATTATTGTTAAATACCTTTGAATAATCAATTCCGATAGTTCTCACAGCCTCCAGATTACTTTCTACCTGCTGTTCTTTTCCTCCTATACATAGCCCGACATAGAGTACTTTTTCTTTTTTATCTGAATTTAGGAATATTGTAATATATGGATATTTATTTTGAGTTGATGTTGTTATAGTTTTATTCATTATAGATATCCATGGATATATTACCGGACTACCAGAGTTCTGTCCAAACCCATTCGTATCTATTTTCAAAACTTTTTTATTGATATTTTCATTCTCTTTAATCCAGACATTGATATTTTCCCCGATTTTATCTGAGAATGCTTTCTCTTCTTTCAAAAATTTTTTCACACGTCTTAAATCATCAACATCAAAATCCTCATTAGGATCCTTTATTATTTCATAGAATCTATCCATACGTTTATTGTACTTTGCACTATCTCTTTTGCTCTTATTAGCTTTACCAGGGTATTTTTTATCTATTTCATTGAATTCTTTTCTATACAATTCATTTGTTTCTTTATATAGCTTTATGTATTTAGATCTAGATTCTTCATACCCTTTCATGTGATTCAGAAATAAATCATATAAGCTTTCTGAAGCCATCAACGACTCCCCCCCCTTTCTATACCTCCACTGCCTTTCCTAATGACATTAGATATAGATAAGATTCTTTTACTTTTCTATTTTCAATCTTTTCTAGTGCTTCTTTATATAGAGCAATTTGGCCCTTATATTTTAGTTTGATCTCTTCTATTTCATTTTCTTTAACTGAATCTGTTTTATAGTCAATAACAACTACTTCATCACCTTCATAAAAATAGCAGTCGATTATCCCTTGTATAAGTATATCGTCACACTCATTTAGGTTTTCAAGCATTTCATTCGCCTTTTTCTTCAATACGAATGGCACTTCACGTTTTACTAAGTCTGATTTTCTTAGTCTATTACCTAGATCACTATTATAGAAAGCTTCAATTTTATCTAAATATTTATTAATTACAAATCTCTCTTCAGCAGGACTTATGATATTTCTTGTAGAAAGATTTTTAATCTGATTGATTAAATCCCTCTCATCTAATTTCCCATTAAGGTCAATATTCTCCATTACAAGGTGAATTAAAGTACCTATTTCTGTACCGCTAAATTCCATTTTATCTAATCGGAATTTCTTTTTATCTTCATCAAATTCAAATAGGCTTGATAATGAAGGGATATTGTATCTTAGGCTTTCAAATTTTTCTATCTCTAGGTTCTTAGATTCGGTAACAGAAAGTTTTGTAGGAGTCTTATCTGATTTATCATATTTGTACTTGAAGTTTAATCTTCTTTCTATTTCCTCATATATTTCATCATTTGAGTAGTTTTCTAGCTCCTCTAGTTTGTCTAAAATGTCACTTTGAACTTCATTAATAACCTCTTTTATATCAGAATATGTTATCCTTTTTACTTCCCAATCTTTATATTGGCCTTGTTCGAATATTTGATTTAAACCTTCTCTATTGACTCCTTCGAATAAGCAGCTACATATCCAATCAAGATATGAGGTTCCCTTATATATAAAGTACTTTGAATAACCCCTACGCCATTTTCTAATTGTCGATAGGTTCTTAACAGTACCGATCATTATAAGTTTGTCAATTGCTCTAGTCATGGCCACATAAAGAACTCTCATTTCTTCAGATAGATTTTCCAAGGTTATTCTATTGCTAATAGCTTTTCTAGATAAGGTATCATATTCAATTCGCATCTCAGTATTTACATATTTAGCTCCTATACCGTAATCCTTGTGCATCAATATTTTTGGTGTTACATCTTGTAAATTAAACCTTTTATTAAGATTACATAGTATGACTACAGGAAACTCTAATCCCTTGCTATTATGTATTGTCATAAGTCGAACAACATTATCATTTTCACCAAGAATTTTAGCCGTACTAGTTTTATCCTCACTACTACTGTAGCTTAACTTTTCAATATATCTTAAGAACTTAAATAGTCCTCTCATTGAAGTTTGCTCAAAATCATAAGCCTTGTCCATTAGTAGCCTTAAGTTAGCTTGTCTAACTTTTCCGTTTGGTAATGTACCTACAAAATTATAATAGTTGGTTTTCATTAAAATTTCCCAGATTAAATCATTTAGGTGAGAATATCTACTTTTTTCTGACCATTCGTTAATCTGATCAAAGAATTTATTTAGTTTATTTATAAGTTCGATTGAGTACTCACCCTTACAAGGTTCATCCTCAATTTCTTCTACCTCTTCTAAATCTTCGTTTTCACTGATATTTTCATCTATTACTTTAGAATTTTGACTGTTTCTATACTTATTACATGCTAAATAATATTTACCGTTTGGACATTTCGATCTAATTTCTATTAATTCTTCGGTGGTAAAGTTACCTATAGGAGATCTCATTACACTAAGAAGAGGTATATCTTGCTTTATATTATCTATTATTCTAAATAAATTAATCATTAATTGGATTTCTATAGTTTCATAATATCCAGAACCACCATCAAAATAGAATGGAATTCCTTCTTTATTAAATACTTCCTCAAAGATACTTGCCCAGTCTTTCACAGATCGTAATAGGATTACTATATCTCTGTAATCTATCTTTCTTAACTCACCTTTGGAATTTTCATAGGTCTCCTGACTTATTAATTCCCTAACTTTTTTCACTGCAACTAAGGCTTCTAACTTGGCATTTTCCATTGATTCAATTTCTTCATCAATACTGTCTACTTTGTTGTCAGTATCATCATCTGTATTAGCGCTATTATCATTGTCTAGTTCATTCAAAGAATCCTTATCAATGATATTTAATTCCACAGAATTGCTATTTGGAAAATCTACTCCACAATTTAGATATACATTTTCAATGTAATCAATTTCCCCTAATTCTTTGGTCATAATACTGCTAAATACATAATTAGTAGCATCTAAGATTTCTCTTCTACTTCGGAAGTTCTTATTTAGTTCAATTATTCTATTTTTTACTTCTTCTCCTAGCTCATGGCTATCATGTACATAATCAGTATATTTTTTGTTGAATATACTAGGGTCAGCAAGTCTAAATCTATATATGCTTTGCTTTACGTCCCCTACCATAAATAGGTTGTTATCTCTTTTGATTTGATCTATTATTGCCTCTTGTATGCTGTTACTATCTTGATATTCATCTATGAATATATATTTGAACTTTTCCTGATAATATTTTGCAACATCTGATGGAACACCCTGATTCCTTAATATTTCAAGTGAATAATGCTCTAAGTCGCTAAAATCTACAATAGACTTTTCTAGCTTTTTACTTTTATATGTTTGATATAAGTCGACAACTATATCTTTTAAGGCAGCTATTGAGCTATACATGTAGTTTATTTCTTCAACATATTTATCCATAGATTTATATGGAAATAATGTCTTTAAAGCAGTTATTATATCTTTATATTCTTTTCTTAATTTATCCTTTACTTCTTTTAATTTCTCATCATTGACCTTAGCTAGATCAGGGTCATCTTTCTTATATCCCTTCCCTCTTAGATCTGTAGGTTTGAAAGCGTAAAGTCCATTAATAAAGGATATGAAATCGGATTGTAATAAACTCAATAAATCTTCTACTAAAATTAAATCATTACAAAGTACACTCTTATATTTAAGAGGACCATCTGGCTCTTCACATATATTTATTCCAACTTTAATTATTTCCTTGGCTCCATTTAATTGCATTTCTGTATAATCTTTAATTTCTTTTAACCAGTCTGATTTTATAAACTCCTCTTCTGTCATATTAATTTTATCTACACTATTCTCCAACCAAATTAATGGATCAGGAAAACTAAGGATAAAATTATATACTTTATTGATTATGGTACTTAAATCATCATCTCCTCTATTTTTAGTAAAGGATTCAACTAAAGCAATAAAATCTTTATCTTCTTTATTATATGCTCTTTCTAATACCTCATCTATTGATTCCTGCAGCAAAATGCTAAGTTCATTAGTGTCACCTATTCTAAAATTAGGATCTGTTCCTATTAAATGAAAATTCTTCCTTACCACATCTGAACAAAAGGAGTGTAGAGTTGTAATCTGGGCTCTATTTAATAAACTTAGTTGCCTTCTAATATGTCTTACATTTCCCTCTTCCTGGGCTGCTTTTACTAGGGCTTTTTGAATTTTTTGTTTCATACCGGCTGCTGCTGCTTTTGTAAAAGTAACAACGAGGAATTGATCTATATCTACATTCTCATTCTTTACAATATTTATGATTCTTTCTACTAAGACTGCGGTTTTTCCTGAACCAGCTGCTGCAGAAACTAAAATATTAGAACCTCTTAGATCAATTATTCGCCTTTGCTCCTTCGTCCACTCCATCCTTTAACTCTCCTCCTTTTGTTAAGATTTCATTAAGAGCTTCAGTTTGTTTCATACCTTTAATTGTTCTATATTGATTTCCCATGTCCTTATCAAATTTACAAATTCCAATATAATCACAGTAAGTGCAAGGTTTGTTTCCACCAGATTTTTGATATGGGTTCATTTCAAAATTACCACTTAAAATTTCAATAGTTAACTCCTTACACTTCTCATGAATAAATAATAGAAGTTTTTCAAATTCATCCTGGGTTAATACCTTTGAATTTTGGCTAAATTCTTCATCAAGTTTAAAAGATGCTGGTATGATATTTGAACTTACCTTAGGTCCAAGAGTATTGTCCATTTTTTTAATTAGTTTCTTATCCTTTAGGGCATATCCTTTTAGCTTTAACTCTTTTAAAATTTCATCTTCTAGATTGTCACATTGCTTCTTAATTATTGGATCATCCACATGATAATAGAATACTCCCCCTACTTTTGGCTTCTTGCCAAATAACTTATGACCATTTTGAACAATTGCATTTAAATAAACTAGCAGCTGAATTTGTAAACCTTCTAAAGCATCTAATAGGTCAATATCTTTTCCCGATGATTTATAATCAATAATACTAACGTATACTTCATCTTTTTCATCTTTGAATACATCAACTCTGTCAATCTTACCTCTTAACTTAATAATTTGGTCATCTATTTTAATGTCGACATTATCTAGATAAATTCCTTTCTGAACTTTTTCATCTTTCTCATCTACAACACCAATTTGTAGCTCTGTATACATTGGCTTATATTCACTTCTTTTTAGATGTGTTACTAATGTAAAAGCTGTTCTATTAAGAACCCTTTGTATTTTACGTTTTAAATACTTATTTCTGCTGTTTACATCTAGAGCAGTTACTTTCTTTGACATTTCTTCTAATACTCTGTCTATGCTATCATTAATTAGTCCACCTATTTCCTCATCGGATAGCGAGTCTATTTTTTCATAATTCTCTATAAGAGTATTTAGAAAATCCTCTAGAACATTATGATTAATGTTTCCAAGATCATAATATTCTATTTTTTGAGTTAATCTAGGTTTTGGTTTTAAGACATTTTCTACAAAGTACTTAAAATGACATTCAGCATATGTTTCAAGCTTTGATACCGTAATGTTGATTTCATTATCATAGATATTCTTAAGAATACTAGGCTCTACTTTCTCAATAGAATTTTCAAAATTAAATCCTTGTTTAATTAGATTAAATCTTTCAGCGTCATTGTTTTTATACCAGTTATATACAGATTTCCATACATCATCGATTTCAATTCCATTCATGTATTTTCTAATGTTTTCAATGAGATAATCATATGTGCCCTTGGAATTCGATACATATTCCAATTCATCATTAACTGAAATATCTGTTTCTTCCTTTAGAGATGGAAATATTCTCTTTAATGTATCTAAGTACAATGATGGTTGTAGGCTATTTCCGTCTGTTGTTCCTAGAGCATAGCTTATATATAGTCTTTCGGTCGGACTGGAAAAGGCTTTATACAACATATGCTTGTCTTTAAAGTAGGCAAAAGTAGGTCCATTTAATAATTTAATATCCCTATCTATTAAGACTTCTCTTTCATCTTCGAAAAGCAATCCCATCTCATTTGAAACATCAAAGTTTCCTTCATTAGCACCAAGTATAAATAACGCTTTTGGGCTATTTACAGCTACCCTAGATATGTCTCCAATCTCTACTGTATCTATTGTAGGTGGTATAATGCTTATCTGAACCTCTTTAAATCCTGCTTCTAGAACCCTTCTATATTCAATTGGTGATATTTCTAAATCCTCTCCGACTAATAATATCTGTTCAAAAACTTCTATTATATGATTCCAAACCTGTGAATATTCACTGGAACTTTCGTAATTATTCTCTTTTTTAAACTGATCAATTTTTATTTGTACTTTCTCTCGTACCTTATGTTTTTTAAGGTATTTGAATATAAAATTTGTAATCTCACTTATTGTAGATAAATTTTTAAATTCATGGATTTCAGACTCAAAATCGCTTATAAAAGTACTTCTAATTTCTTCAATATAAGATGTTTTATTATCATCTATTCTTTCAAACCATTTAGAGCCCTCAATACCATATTGTAAGGCATAGTTTTCTAGAGTCTCTATCTTGTTTTTACCTATATGGCTTAAGCCTGTTTTTAAAAATTCAAATACATTTTCGTATTTAAAATTCCAAATAAACATATCAAGAAGAGAAAGTATATATCTACTGACAGGTGAGTTTAATATATCTCTTTTAACATCTAAGAAGTATGGTATTTCAAATTTATCAAAAACTTTTCTAATATTGATTTCATAGCTGTTCATAGCACCGACAGCTACCTTTATATCTTTCCACCTATATCCATGGTCTCTAACCAGTGAAACAATCTTAATAGCAGTCCTCTCAATTTCTGTATATGGATTTAGAGAAGAATAAAGATTTACCCTATCAGTATTTTCACAAACCTCATCTGCCTTAATTGAAAATAGATTTCTTTCAATTAATGAAATTTCCTTAGTTGGATTTTTGCACTCTGTTAGAGGGACAATTTCTATATCATCTCCAATTGCTTCTCTTAATGAAGCAAATGTATCATATATGGTTTTAAAGGCCTCCCAATCATCAAAGGACTCTAGATCATCTAAATATGCTGAATCAATGTTTAAGGAAATGGTGACTGACTTTGAGTATTCAACTAAGTTTTTTATGATCATCAATCTTTGATGGTTGAAGCTCTCAAATCCATCTATCCATATTTTTGAATTCTTTATATAATTAGAGTCTTTAATCATTGAAATAACTAATTCGTACTTATCCTCTTCATCATAATACTTGTCTAAGGTTTTTTCACTATACTTTGAATAGATAAGCTGTATGTCATGTAATTTGCTTTTTAGTAGAGGATTTTCTATATCTTTAGATACATCTTCCAAGGAAGCTGGACTAACTAAGTTCTGTTTCAACTCTTGGATCAACAAGTTGAATTCTCTTAAAAAACCTTCTTGATTGCTTGACTTTTTAAATAAATTAAGTTCATCGGCATTCTCATCAAATATCTTTTTTAGTAACATTATTTTTCCATATATATTTATGTCCTGTAATCTTAGTCCACCTACTTCTTCAAGTATCTTGCTAGCAATCCTCTTAAAGCTTAGAACTTCCACATTCATGATTCCATCAGAATTTAGTCTCTGAATAATATCATATTCAGCCTGATAGGTCATTAAATCAGGAACTATTAGGATAAGATTATGACTGCTATTATTATTTATTTCATTGTAGATCTCATCATAAATATATGTAGACTTACCTGTTTTGGCTCGTCCAGTAATAATTTTCATATAATACCTCCACTATATATATGATACAACTTGTAATCTTTCGTAATTTACTTTTATATGCATTTCAGCAAATGAGCCTGATTGGCAATAGATTACACTTTCATTTGTATAGAGGTTTATAAATGCTTCCTCTCCTATTTCAGTAATGCTACTTGGTAAAATAAGTGTTCCATCTTCTATTGTAACCCTATAGAATCCTCCTTTTTCTATTGTGATAACTGATTCTGGAATTTCAAGTGACTCCTTTATTTCTAACCCACTTAGTCCATATTCAGATATCTTCTTAAGAGAATTAGGTAAAATAAGTTTAAATATATATTTGTTCGCAAATGCATAAGAACCAATTTCTATGACCGATGCTGGTATTTTTAATTCTTTCATATAACTTGGTCCAAAATAACGTATTAGCTTGGATTTATCTGCGTTAAATAACATTCCATCTTCCACAACAAAATAAGGATTCTCATCATCGACTTCTATATTATTAAAATAATTAAAATATCTTTCACAATAATCAAATCCAGTTATATCCTCTTCATTTATATCAGCACATATATAAAGTTTTCTAGAATCATTATAGCCATTAGATATTCCTTTTTTTATTTCAAATAGTGAATGTCTATTTAGAATGAATGGTGTTTCCCAATCACATCTAGTTATATACTCACTATCTGGTTTCTCAAAGCTATTAGGATATATGAAATCTACATAATCTGCATATACGTCCCCTATTAAAGAATTTCCAGTAAGCTGTAAGGAATCACAACGACCATGCCCAGTTTTATTCCAATCCGCAGACAGTGTTCCATTTCTATCTACACCATAAATTTCATAATATGATTCAATGTAATATAGATATTCTCCATTAAAAATATAGTTATCTGAGTATGAATATCCATAGAATTCTTGTGGTAATGTCCAAGTATCATCAATATCTATAATAGGTTGCTGTGGGGCTACACCTATTCTTCGTGGAAACAAAGTCCTTCTTCTTTCTTTTTTACCTAGTGACATTTTATTTGCTTCAGACTCTGATGCAAATGTCCACATTATGTCATTTATTAGATCAAAACTAAATATTTCTACTCTTTCAACATCATCTATGTAGCTTTTACTATCACAATCAAATCTTTTTGGATGTGTTAGCAACTCATGAGGGGGAAGTACTACACTATTTAGGTTTACTAATTCTTGAGTTTCTAAATCATATTTGTACCAACCATTTGATCTTTGATCGTTTGCATAGAAATTGATATAGAATAGTACATAGGAGTCTTTAGCAAGCACTCTTTCAAGTTCTGTTTTTGTGGTTCCTTTGTAAATTATAAATGGGTTACTTCCATCTATCCCTATAGAGTATAAATTCTGTTTCGGATTGTCTGTTTCATCTGTAGTTATATAATAAATGCGATCATCAAATATACAAAAGTCTTTAATAATTTGATCTTTCTTTACTTGAAGTTTAACAGTATTTAATAGTTCACCTGTAAAGGAATAATTATAAACATAAAGATTACTATATGTGTCATATGTAAATATGCCTCTTCTATTAACCCCTATATATTTATTAGTATCATTTTTATCTCTAATCAACACTCTTTCAAGCTCAGAACCATCTTCATACATTCGCCAAATTTCATTGCTTGAGCTGCTTAGAAAATATATTCTTCCTTGATAATACATACGATTAAAGTCTTTGCCATAAGAGTTTGTATATACGCTTTTATTATTAGCAAACCAATCCTCATCAATTATTTCTGATTTTGAAATCTCTTGAACTCTTTTCTCTTCAGCTTTAGTCCCGCCTACTTTTGACCCGCAATAAGGACAAAATAATGCCCCTTCTATTAGTTCCTTACCACAAGATGAACAAGTATTTTCCACCTTTGTCCCACATTTGTGACAAAATAAAGCTCCCTCTGCTAAAAGTGTAGCACAATTTTTACATAACATAATTACTTCCCCCTTTAATCTTTTATGAATGTATAACTTAATCCCTACTCATAATCAGGAAAAACAACTCCATTAGCTTTCAATATGTATCTTATATTATAATATTTTTCAATATAATTGTCATAAAACCAATCATAAGTAGCAAAAATATCATCTCTTAATACACTAAACTCGCTCTTAACTTTATTAAAAGTAGATTCATCTCCACTTATTAGTTTAAGTATTTCTTCATTTCTTCCTGCTTTCTTTAATATCTCAATAATATCATCAAATCTATTTGCACAGCTACTTTCAGTAACATTACCAAAATACTCTTTAAAACTAAGCCAAAATAGAAAATCATCTCTATCAACAATATTAACTTTCAATTCATTGCATAGTTCAATGAATTTTTCATCACTTTCTTCCAACAAAGTTTTAATCAAGGTCATTAGGAGCTGTTCATTAGTGCAAACCATATCTAAAAGGTCAATATAATCATGTCTATTTTCTGAAACATTTCTAAGCTTTAAATCAAATTCATAATCTGCATTATATTCGTGTTCTTTGTCATATTCATTTTCCATATTTTCACCATCCTAATTATATAATTTTAGACCTTCAATTAAATTTCTCTTAACTTTTTCAACTAAGCTTAGAGGGCTTAAAGCCGTTGCATATTTGCAATATTCAGTAAGCCACATAGCTGCACCATCGACTGTGGAATTTGCCACAACAATTACATACTCATTATCATAATTATCTGTAAAGTAGGTTGGTTTAACTTGCAGGTTTTTCCCAAAACTATCTACCACTGCATTTAACAATGACTCCCTCACCCTAAACTCAACTCTTTCAGTCTCTCCACCATACATAACTGGATTTTCATCTCTATATTTGGCTGGATTTATATTATCTAAATTGCAAATTTCTAAATTATTGCATATTTCAACATTTTGTATTCTATCTACTCTTAGGTTGGAAAAATCTCCGTTTATCCTTCCATCTTCTTTTCCGACAAGATAATAAAAGCCATTCGACCAAATAAAAAAAGCTGGATGAAATATCTTTGTACTCCTTTTTGCAAAAACTAATTTAGTCTTATCTGGATTAGCTGCATACATACAATAATCAAATCTAACACATTTGCCTATTTTCATAGCTTCATTAATCGTTTCAATAGTTTTGAAGAACTCATTACTAGAATAAGCTTGTCTTAAACCTTTATCTACTTGAGCCTTGTAATCGTATTCATACATTATCTTCTTAAAATATGAGAGATCTGGAATAGAACAAATTTGCTCTATTGCTTTAATTAATTTTATTGTCTGTTCAGAATTTAAAAACGGGAACATAGACAATGCATCCGTCAACAATTTTATTTCAGACTTCTTTACATCAAATTCAATTTTGTAATAATAAGTTTCGCCTGTGTTTATTAAATCGTTGTTCCACTCAATAAATTTACCTGTTTCCTTATCCTTAATATATTTTATAAGTCTAAAGTCTAAATTTTTATTTTTAGGATTAGTTCTTCTATATAAAGCGTCAAGTAAATTCCTAATGGTATAGGGACTACAAAAATCACACCTTCTAGCGATCTCCTTTAATGTTATAGGTTCCTTCTCCGAGTAATTCTTTAATGCCTGTATTAAATAAACCATATTTAATGTGCTATTATTTGATCTTTCCTCTGATACCATGTCCTTTCTTTTTGACATATTTCCCCTTCCTTCTTTAAATTTTATGTAAATTATACCATATTATTGTAACTCATAATAGCTTTGAAAAAATTCAAAGGTTCCCATTTTATAATGAATTCAAATAGTGAAAGAAAGGTGAAAAAAGTGAGTAAAGAACTTAGTTTACCAGATATTGTCCCAATACAAAAACGAAATATTAATACAGAACTAGGCCCTGTGACAATAAAATTTATTAAACCTATTAAGGATGATGAATCTACGCTAAAAAGAAAAATTGAAAATGCAGCTCATTTAAAAGAGTTACTTAAATTATATGATGGAAGTAAACACAATAAAATTATTATAGTATGTGAAGATGTAAACACTGGAATTAGTGCAGTAGGACATATTGGAACGTGTATGACTAAAATTGTAGACAAGTCAAATATATATGATTTGAACATAGATTTTGAAAATGATGAAGATGAGTTTTGCTTTAGCGAGGAAATTGTTGATGATTTTGATGAAGAACATGTAAAAGATGACCCCAATGATTGCTTTGTCATAATTAATGAAAGTGAAGTTGATCCTGACTGTAATAATGTAGGAGACATAGCTACCCAAGGACTTATTCAACCTAAAACTCCAAGTATAAACTATTCTGATTTCAAAAATATAATCTTTGTTTCTGATGGTTTTTTTATATTAACAGAAAAAAGTATAAATTTCTTGCTGGGATTTGAAGGAAATGTAGCAGTTATAATGCCAAAGGCTAAAAAGAATGATGTTGCTATTCAACAGTTAACATTTGAATCTGACTTTGAAGTTGTTTCTATTCAAAAGCCAACTGTAGAGCATCTAGCAGCTCAATTCGAGCATTTAGCAAATAAAAAAGGATTTAAAATTAACAAGAGCATTAATCTTAAATCAAAAATTGCTGAACTTATTCAATATAGAGGGAAATATTTTCAGGAAAATGACCTTTTAATTTATCTAAATAAAATTATCTCAAAAAATAAAAAGGAATTAAAAAACTTCGATGTCCTATCAAGTAAGAATGAGAAATTATTAAGCCAAAAACTATTAAATGAAATAGTTGGACTTGATGATATTAAACAATCCATATATCAAGCCCTATATAAAAATATCCATATTATTAAAATGGCAGAAAAAGGTCACTATGTACTAGATAATTATAAGCATATGGCTTTTGAAGGAAATCCAGGAACATGTAAAACCACTATGGCAAGAGCAGTAGCTCACCTTTATCAAGAACATAATATTATATCCAATGGATTTTTTGAGTGCGGTAGAGAAGATATAGTTGGTAAGTATTTAGGGGAAACCTCACAGAAAGTTAACAAGCTTTTTAAAATGGCTAAAGGCGGAGTAATCTTCATAGATGAAATCGGCTCTCTTATGAACGGATATAGTATTGATTCCTATGGTGAAGAAGCTTTAAGTGCCATAGTAAGGCATATGGAAAATAGTCCTGAAACCATGGTTATTATAGCTACATATCCAAAGGAAATGGAAAGGCTCTTGAGCATTAATCCAGGTCTAAAATCAAGATTGACTAAAATTATTAAATTCCCTGACTATAATGTTGAAGAACTATTAAAAATATTTGAATCCTTTGCTTATAGAAGCGGCTATAAGATTGAGAATGGTTATGAGTCAATCGTTTCAAATTATTTTAATAAGATTATAAAGAATGAAAACTTCGGTAATGGTAGAGAAGCTAGAAAACTATTTGAACATGCTATTGCCCATTTATCCATAGAACAGTTTAAGAATAATTATAAAAACATCGAGTTTCTAACCTTGACTTCAATAAATAATGCATGCATTGACTTATTAAAAAACTGTGATAGGAATTCACAACCTACTATTGGATTTAGCCTTAAAAAGGGTGGTGAATAGAGATGTGTGATAATTATGATGAATTGTCAGAGTACGAAAAAAGAGAAATCTATGACTACGAGGTATATAAGCCCTTATGTATTGAGCAGGCTATACAGGCTAAAAATCTAAGGAATATCAGGGATGAAATAAGCATTTATGCTTTAGGTGTTGACAAGGTATTAGAAGATAAAAACCTTATGTTCTTTAAACCTTATGGTGTCAATAAAATGATACACTTCCTTGATTTAGCTGTTCGTTCAAATAATTTACATGTTTTAAGAACAGTTTGGAACTATGGTATTGAATATTATTACAATAAGAAATCTAAATACTGGTCAGAGGTACTGATTTATATTTCTGACCTAATATATGAAAAAGAGAACTTTAAAGCCTTGAAATTTCTAATCGGTAAAATAGATATGGATAATAGAAAATTTACCTTAAGGGCTTATGAAAAAAAGGATAAATGGAGTGGAGCAAAACGCACTGCAGTAATAGGTAATTTGCTTGATGCTGCTATTTACTATAACAATAATGAAGTCATTGAATTTTTAATTCCTAAACAGATAAGATATCATGAAAACACCTTAAAATCCTATCTAGAGAACTATTCTGAGGAAGATATTGATACAACTACACAAAATCCCAGAAACAAAGCTGCACATATGTTTTATTCAGTATATTCAAGGGATGTACTTTGTAGCCCTAATCCAACAGCATATGCCATAGATAACGGTAATACTGAAGCACTTGATATTTTATCCGAATATGGATATAGATTAGAATTTGATTCTCTAGACTTTTCATATCAGTTAGCAAACTTCGGACATAGTAAAACAATAAAATACATTCAAGAAAAGTATCCTAATGAAATTATAAAACTTGATATCAAAGAGGTATTGAGAGCAACTAATATTCCATTGCTAAGGATAATGCTAGATAAAGGATATAAACTTAAATCAAGTGATTTCAATCAACTGTTTATTCAATACGACTATTCAAATGGTTTTTATGATAATACCTATAAAAAGATGAAAGAAGAGAATATTGAAGAATGTGTTTTAGAGTTTGTAAAAAGAAATATTAGAACTTCAAATATAACACTAAGTATACTTTATGCCTTATCTATAGATAATTACAATTTATTAGCTCTATCCTTATCTCTATACAATAGAAGGACTATGGATGTAACACCAATCATATCAAGCCACAAATTCAGTATAGAAGTTCTCAAACTCCTAAGCAAGAAAGTTGAATTATACTGCAATGCTGATAGATTAGTAGCACCTCATATTAGAATTCGTGACTTCCAAAATATATGTACTCTGGTGAAATTTCATATTGCCGAATCAAAAAATATTAATGATTTTACTAAGCATATACTAGGCCTAAATTCCATAAATGGACTTAAGTTTCTTTTAAAATATAAATTTATTACAGTTAAGAATTACTATGATGCTATAGATTTTATCGCTGAAAATGGGTTAGAAAAACTATTATCTTCATTAATTATTTATACTAAGGATATAGGAGGGTTAAAAAAAGATTATGTATTTTAGCAACTATAATTATCTTAATTACTTTAGAAGTATATTTCTAGAAGCTGAGGACTACATTAAAAACAACAATTTCAAATCCTTTAAAGAGTTAGTTGATAAATATGATGTTCTTGGAACAGCTTCAGTTTATTTAAATTTCGGGGAGATGGAGCCATTGTTTTATACAGCTATAAAAAATGCAAGAGATGATATGGCACTTTCACTATATTTAGCAAATCCTATAGACATAAAAAATTATATACACAAAATAGCTTACAAGGAATTTACAATATATACTGATATTCTTGGCTGTGCAGTTTTTCATAGTCGATATGAACTGGTAAAAGAGCTATTAGACCTTAAAGGTAATTATGAACTTGATATTGATGGTGTAAAAAATACAGGAAATATCTTATTAAACCATTACTATATTATTAATCATGGAGATAGCAATAATATACGTTTTGATCTAGACGAAGGTGCCGCTAAATATATATCTAGCCCTTTATTAATATCAATACTACTTGGTGATTGGGATATGTACTTACTTTTAAAAAATAAAGGAGCTTACTTCAATAAGGAAAATAAAGATTGCAAATTCCATCTAGAGTACTGCAATAACATAAAAATATTGAAAGACATAGAACATTCATTTAATTAATTAAATTCTCAAGGAGGAAAGTTATGAATATTATAGAGGCTAAAAAAGAAGCTATAAATGCAATTAGAACCTATCTTTTAAAAAATGAAAATGGTGAATATATAGTGCCTATTAATAGACAAAGGCCAATAGTCTTTATGGGGCCTGCTGGAGTTGGAAAAACAGATATAGCTAGGCAGATCGCAGAAGAGCTAAACATTGGATTTTTATCGTATACAATAACTCACCATACTAGACAAAGTGCTGTAGGATTACCTAAGATAGTAACTAAGGTTTACAATGGAGAAGAGAATATAGTCACAGAATACACTATGAGTGAAATAATAGCATCAATATATGAATATATCGGTAAAACAAAAAAACATGAAGGCATATTGTTTATAGATGAATTTAACTGTGCTTCAGAAACATTAACTGCTACAATGCTTCAATTCTTGCAAAATAAAACCTTTGGAATGCATAAGGTACCTGATGGATGGAAGATTGTCCTAGCCGGAAATCCCCCTGAGTATAATAAATCTGTTAAAGAACTGGATTTGGTTACTATGGATAGATTGCGTATTATACCAATTAACCCTGATTTTAACTCTTGGAAGGAATATGCCCTATCGAAGAACATACATCCTAGCATATTGTCTTATCTATCACAAAAACAATCGAATCTATGTAATTTTACACATGATAAAAACGGAAAGCAATTAGTTACACCAAGAGGCTGGGAAGAGCTTTCACACACTATATGGATCTATAGTAAATTAAATTTTGATATAAATTATAATGTCATTTCCCAATTCATGTCTCATCAAAAAATTGCAATGGAATTTACAAATTACTACGAATTGTTTACTAAAATTATTTCTAATGAAGAGATTGATGCAATTTTAGAAGGGAATGTTGATGAAAAACTAAAAGAAAAATTAAGCAAGTCAAGTTTTGATATCCGTTGTTCAATTATATGGATTTTAACTAACAAATTACAAAATATAACGAAGGATTTTGTAAAAACAACAGCAATATGTGATGAGATTTATCCATTGCTTCTTGATGCAAAAAAGAATTCTGATCTCGAAGTATTAAGAAAAGCTGATATATGCTCTGGAAGTAAGCAACTTATAAATAATTTCCTTAATAATAGTGATACCTTTGAATCTATATTTAAAAATATAAAAAAGGAATTCGATAATTTAGTATCTGAAAGGCAAAATTATCTAAACAAAGCTAGTAGCTATGTAACTAATATACTTAATTTCATAAAGGATATATATGGCAGTAATGGGGAAATGGAAATTTTCTTAAGTAATATTTCAATAGATGCTAATATAGCAAAGATGTTAATTGAAGCCAAAAATAAAGAGTATCTTTTATATAATGGACAATTTAAAGAGAATTATAGTCCTATAAATCTTAATAAAAGAGCTAAAAAAATATCATAAGAATAGGTGTATATTATGGATAAAGAAAAGATAAAATTAGCAAAGGACATCCTTATGCATTGTAGACTTAAGGTTCAAGATAAATTGCCCTTTTTTACTATGGCAATTTACTATTTAACTCTTGAAGCTGATGAAGATATTGAAACCATGGCTACAGATGGATATTATCTTTACTATAATCCTACTTATGTTATTAAGCAGTATAAAGATGATAAAAACATTTTATACATTTGTATAATCCATATCCTACTTCATTGTCTATTAAGGCACTTTGCTAAAAAGCAATATACCTATTATGAATTATTCGATGTATCTATGGATGTTGTAGTCTATCTAATGCTTGTGGAACTAGGCTTTATAACAAAAAAAGCTAAGAAAGATGTATTGACTTCTATACCAGAATTAGATGAGTTTCTTAGGGTAAAAAAAATTAATGATTCAACTTCTATCTATAATGCAGCTTTAGTAGATGATATGTTAAGTAAGGCATTATTAAGTAATGCATCATTATTTCAGTTAGATATTCATGATTATTGGACTAAACCTAAAAAAATCAATGGCAATAATAGATTCAGTGGAAGTCTATCAAAAACCTGGAATAAAATGTATCTCGAAATCAGTTCAATTCTTAGATTAGGCAATGAAATAGGATATGATACTGGTAATTTTACTCAAATGTTTATATCTGAAGATTGTTCTGAAAGTCAAATATCCTATGAGGAGCATCTAAGGAGATTAGCATCTTTTGATGAAGTGCTTAGAATTGATGTAGATAATCTTGATGTAATGTGGTATACAACTGGTCTTGAAATGTATGATGACATGCCAATTATAGAATTTAACGAACTTAAAGAAGATTATGTAATTAATGAGTTTATTTTAGCCATAGATACCTCTGGCTCATGTAGTGGTGAAATAATGGAGAATTTTTTAAGCCAAACTATTAAGATCTTTAAAGATATGGAATTAAAGAATAGAAGAATTAAAGCTAAAATAATTCAATGTGATGCTAAAATAGTGGATGAAAGAGATATATCTTGTAGTGAAGATATTGAACTATACACTAGTAACTTCCAAGCCTTTGGTTTTGGAGGTACAGATTTTAATCCAGTTTTTGATAGAATAAAGGAGTTACAAGATAAGGGATCATTCCTAAATTTAAAGGGGTTAATTTATCTATCAGATGGTGAAGGTAGTTTCCCTGAGGAAAAGCCTCCCTATGAGACAATTTTTGTACTGCCAAATAACTCTTGGACAAATGAATACATCCCTGAATGGGTAACTGTTGTGAAATTAAATGAATAGGCCTACATTTATGTAGACCTATTCATTTAATAATTGTTTTGAGATTATTTCGCACTCAAGATTTTCAATCTCTTCTATAGTGTCAATGTCAACATCTAAACCACGACAGTAATTGTATATGCAAACCTCTAAGCTACTTCCCTGTTCTTCGTATAAATGCTCTTTTGTGTTACTGTCAAAAAACATGTAGAAATCAAAATCTACTTCAAAATCCTCTGTATCTTCATTATAAGCTTCATAGTATCCACTATAGATATCAATATTTAAACTTGGTATAAAAATATATACATCCTCTATATAAATTCTATGCTCTTCATCTTCCTCAAATAGATCATAATCAATCTCTAGTTCATTATCTTCAAAGTATTTTTCTAAGTCCATTATCTTCATCTACCTCTACCCCTTTATCCGTATTTTTCTACCTCTAATCACAATATAACATAATTTATTATTCATATAAACTATTAGGTTAATATACAATAAAAAATAAACGCTTAACCACCTGAAATTAGCCTTAGAATCCTTATCTTAGAATTATCGGATATATGTGTTCTATCAAGGTCTTCCCTAGAGACTACATTTCCATTTAACATTACTATAGTAACCTGATCTACACTTTCTCCAGCTAATTTCAAGGCGTCTGCAACAGTCATTCCCTCAACAAATTGAAACTCTTTGTTATCAATTCTTATCATTAGAAATCAAAGATAGTCTCTAGTTCGTAATCGTTGATATCAAATTTGGACCCTGTTGCAACTGAGCGTTCTGTATAGAAGAATTCAGGTAATCTATCATCTTCCTGTGTAAATCCTGCCATCTTATTAAATGCTCTTTCTGTAAGAAGAGTTTTTACACCCATTGTTGTTACTCTACTATAGCTTGAATCCCCTCCGTAAAGTGCTCCCATCAACTCACCTAGTAGAGGTAGACCTGGTACGATATGAGCGAAGGCAAATATACACATCATACTATCTGCAAAGGCCATTGCCACCTGTAGTTTATTGGAAACATATGCTTGCGCTGTTCTACCACAATCATCAAAAGCTCTGGCCATTGTTAGTCCAGCAGTATGGTCTGCTCCCATTGGACTTGTCGCATATGTTATTCCTGTACCCTTTGTATTTCTAGGTTCATAGCCTGCTAAAGCTTGATGCTTAACAACTGGAATTCTAGTGCATCCCAGATACTTACCAACAGCTTCACAACCTTGACCAAGAATACTTCCAAATTCCGTTCCTTCCTTTAGTTCATTAAGTAGTTCTAAGACTGCTTCAGAATCCCCCCATTGTATTTTCCCAGCTTCCATGCACACTGCTATGGCATTGGCTGTTTCAATTGTGTCTACCCCAATATCATCACACAATCTATCCATCTTTGCTATAGCATCCAAATCAGATATATGGCAATTTGGCCCAAATAAGGCTATTGTTTCATATTCAAATCCGGAAGTTAGATAATTTCCATCCTTGTCATTATAACAATTTGAGCAATGAACAACACAACCTGGCTGACAAGTAAGCTTGTTTCTTCCTCCTCTCTCTGCAAGATTGGTCATAAATTTTTGTGCTCCTACTTCCTTATATTCCTTGAACAATTTTCCAGAGAAATTATCTACAGGAAGTATCCCATTTGCACCGGTTACTTCAATGGTTGATATAGTACCAATATTGCTAAATGGGTCCTTTGCTGCTCCTGCTGCCGCCATTTTGTTAAGCTTTAAGCAGATTTCTTTAAATTTTTCTTCGTCTGCATATTCAGGCTTGTATTTCACCTTTGCTTCCTCTATTACTATTGCTTTTAGTCCTTTGCTACCCATTAAGGCACCCATTCCACCTCTCGCTGCAGCCCTAGATGGATGACCTGATTTAAACTCTGAAACTTGTATGGATGCATTTTTATATAATCTTTCTCCAGCACTACCTATGGATATGGTAGCTATTTTGTCTCCGTATTTTTCCATTACCCTTTCTACAAATTCGTAGTTATTTACTCCCTTATATTCAGATGCTTCCCTTAGTTCTGCTTTACCTTCTGAATCTATATGAAGTATATACAAACTTTCATTTTCTGGTACATTTAGTACCTCTATCATCTTTAAACCATGAGCTGCCATTTGATATGCAGCAAACCCTCCTACGTTGCTTTCCTTGATTCCCCCTGTTAAAGGGCTCTTGCCCCCTACTGATAGACGATGGGCAGTAGTAAGATTTGTCCCAGCAAATACTGTTGTGCAAAATATCAATCTATTTTCATTTCCTAATGGATCGCATGTTGGTGGAACATTTTTTATCATATATTGGGCGATTAATGCACGGCCTCCTAAATCATAAAGTTCCTGATCCATTGGCAACTTTTTTACTTCAAGTTTTTTCATATCTACAGTTAATTTAGACCACATAGACTCTCCCCCTTAACAAATTTAAATTATGCATCATATGCTAACCTAAGTATTTCTGCAACTCCCTTTGCTGTTAATCTATATGGAGCTAGAGCCATTCCTGAATCCTGTGTAACCAATGGAGCTGTTTTTAATATTTCCTCTAATTCAAGTCCAAGCTCCTTCATATTAGGTACTTCTATTGATTTTAGGAATTTTCTTATAGCATTTCTTGCAATCTTTCCTATTTCTTCAGGAGTAGCTTCTTCTGGCACTTCTTCTCCAAAACATTCGCATATCATAGCAACCTTTTTCCATTCTGTTTTTGATGTATATTCTATTACTTCTGGTAATGTAGTTGCACAAGCCAATCCATGTTCTAAATGAAAAGTTGCGCCCAAGGTATGTGCTATTGAATGCCCTACATGTACTAATCCATTTGTAAATGCCATACCTGCAAGCATGGATGCATACATCATTTGCTCTCTTGCTTCTAAGTTTGAACCGTCTTTATATACTACTGGAAGCCATTTTACTATTGTTCTTACAGCTTCTCTTGCTAGTGCATCTGATAACGGATTTGAATGTCCTCCTGTAAGAGATTCTAAAGCATGTGCCATTGCATCAACTCCTGTTAATGCAGTCATCCTTGGACTAAGACCTAATGTGAGCTCAGGATCAAGTATTGCTAAGGTTCCTACACAAACAGAACTTACTACACTATCTTTATTCCCCTTGGCTGTATTTGAAATGACGCACATATTGGTTACTTCACTTCCAGTTCCACTAGTAGTTGGAATAAATATTAGAGGCAGTCCAGGCTTTAAATTCTTTTGTACTCCAAAATATTGAGTAATAGGTTCTGGATTATTTATGAGTACGTTAATTGCCTTTGCTGTATCCATTGCACTTCCGCCACCAAGGGCAACTATTCCATCAACACCTTCTTCTCTAGCTAATCTTGCA
>JAKELU010000020.1:0-13661 GCA_022760735.1 Firmicutes bacterium FC7 | reverse complement strand
CCTTCTTCAACTATAGTATCAGGTGGATCTGGTTGGACCTTATTAAAGATAGCGGTCTCAACTCCTGCATTATTAAGATTTTCTATAATTCTATCAGCGATTCCAGATTTTTTCATACCTCTACCATGGACTACTAATACCTTGTTGCAACCTAGTTCACGTACCTTTAGGCCTGTCCGATATGACGAACCACTGCCCATAATTAAAAGAACAAATACGTTAAATGATGTTATCAAAATATCTACTCCTCTCTATAAAATTTAATAACTTTACTTTAATAATATTAAAATTCGTCAAAATTCAATACGGTCACGGTGACCAAAAAAGTAGGGGCTTTTTTAGTCATGATTCACTATTCGGAATTTTCTAATTATTGAATTTACTATTGGATAATGATAATATAAATATAATTACCTAGGAAATGAGGTGAATGTATTTGAATTTTTTAGATATAGTTAGTCAACTACAGAAAAGCTATGAAATTGACCTTAGAAGTATAGGAAACCAACCTGCTATAATAGACGTGGTTTTTTTAAACTTCTGCCCGGTATCATGGAGTGAATATACTCTATATATTGGGGATTCATCCATGTTGCATCCCTCTCCTGATAAACCTATTATGCTTTTAACAACAGAAGATGACGAAGTTGAGAGTATATTGCCAACAGGAAGTAATATTGGAATTATCCCTGAAAATGAAGTAAAAGATATTTATGAAATGGCTATGGATATTTTTCATAGAGACCTTAAATCCCAGGTAATCTTATACCAAATTTCTACAGAAGCTCTTCATGGTAAAGATATTGTATCTTTAATCAATACTGCAGCATCTCTTATTGGAAATGCTCTTATACTTGTGGATACAAATATGAAGGTATTGGTTCATTCAACTATATTTGAAATCGAGGATCTCTTGTGGGCAGAGAATATAAAATTAGGCCATTATACACAGGAATTTATACATAAACTAAAAAATAATAAAGAGATGAGAGAATGGACTAAGAGCGGTGATGAGTCAAAAATAATTGCTTTTGAAGGTGATAAACAGCCTAAGTTAGTAACCCGTATTACTCAAAATGGCCATGTTATAGGAGCACTTGTAATGATTGCTCATCATACACCCATTAATCATTCACATGTTAAACAGCTTCCAAAGATAGGTAGGATATTATTTGATACCTTTAATAGCATTTTTGGGGATGAAAGATATATGTCTTATCATAGTACTATTCTCTACCATCTTTTAAGTGGAGATGATATTTCAGATACACTTGATCTTTCAACTTTAACAGGTGCAGATTTTCCAAATCAAATGATCGCGGTTGTGGCTAGATTTATAAGGCGTATTGAGAATAGATACTTTAAAAGAAGTGTTGGAATAGAATTAGAGCGAATTTTCCCAAATGGTTATCCCGTTCAATATAAGAATTATGTAGCTGTAGTTGTACCTAGTATAAGTAAAGAACAATGGAATGAACTGAACAAGCTAGTTAAAGCTGAGGAAATTAATATTGGAATTAGCTGGCCATTCACAAATATACTAGAATTTAGAAAGTATTTTTATCAGGCTGTTACATCCATAAAGCTAGCTCATAATTCTAAAAATATGATTCTAAATTATACTGATTATGCATTCTATGACCTATTGTCAAATTATAATGGGAGGATAGCTCTCAATAATTTCTGTCACCCTTCTCTAGAACTACTTAAACAATATGATAAAGATAACAATACAGAATTATATAAGACATTTGAAACCTATTTAAAATGCAATATGAAACTTGGAGATACAGCTAAAGAACTTTATTTACATAGAAATACAGTAACCTATAGAATCAATAGAATAGTCGAAATAACAGGCATAGATCTAAATGATGTTAGCATTATAACATCTCTTGTGGATTCTTATAGGATACAAAACTTTCTAGAATCAGAAAAGCACCTATAATCATAAGGTGCTTTTTGATATTACTTAAACAACTTCCCAAACAATTTAAATATATCAAAGGTTGTTCTATTGTAAGCTTTATTATATACATACTTCTTAGGGTTTCTTACCCATCCATATCCCCTCGGCATTTTAAGTCCTGCTCTATGAACTATCTGTCTTTTAAGACTAGTTCTTGCAGATATTCTTTTCTTTAAACTAGGTTTTCTAGGACCAATTTTCATTATACTACCCCCTTGTTCTTCCCACTAGCATCCAATTGTCAATTACTTTAATTATATCATAAGCTCAAGGAAAAAAATCAGGTCTATTGACAATAAGACCGATTGGTCATATAATTAAATTAAGAATATGACCAATCGGTCGTAACTAGTAAAGGAGTATTTTATGCCAAAAACAACATTTTTTAACTTACCTGATAAGAAGCAAAAATCAATAATTTCAGCTGCTATAGATGAATTCTCTAAAGCTAGTTATAATTCTGCAAGTATAAATCAAATATGTAAGAATTCAAACATTGCAAAAGGTAGTTTCTATCAGTATTTTACCGATAAATTAGATCTCTATGTATATATTATAACATTGGCTATTGAAGAAAAAATCAAGTTTTTTTCCAGTGTTTTAACTGAGTTTCAAAGTCTTTCTCTTTTAGAACAAATACGTATGCTATTTGTTAAAGGTGTTGAATTTGCAAAACTATACCCCCTATATGCTGCTTTAGGCGAGCAATTTTCAAAAGAAAACGATGAAATTGCTGTGTCTGCTGTTCTTAAAGAAGGATACAAACAATCAGAATCTCTATTTATGAAAATGATAGATAAAGCAAAATCTAAAGGTGAAATCAATAAAAATGTTGATAGTTATGCTTTAAACATTATGCTACAGTCTATGAACAACTCAGTTAGTGAATTTATGAAAAATAAGTATGGAGAAGTTAACTATGAAAAATATGATGAAGATGTAAATAATTTTATTGATTCAACTCTTTATATTCTTTTTCATGGCATTAAAAATAATTAAAAAGGTGATGACACACATGGCTAAGAAAGTAGACTTTATTATTGGGATGATATTTGCAGTTGCTACTATTGTATTTATTATTTTATTTCTATCAAATGATGCATTTTTCAATTGGGCATATCAGAGGCACCAAAATGTATTAAGCTGGTATATAAGACCTTTATTTATAATTCCGATAGTTATATTTGCATTTAAAAAGAGTTTAACTGGCATATTTGCATCCATATTTGCACTATTTACAAGTATGTTCTGGTTTCCAGTACCAAAAGAGGTTAACCCTCAAGTTTTGTCTTTTTTAACTTTTGAAATGGATTACTTGAAGGGAGTTTGGGACGTTCCGAAAATTTTAATGAGTCTATCGGTTCCTGTATTTTTCGTAATGCTTATATTGTCTGCCTGGAAAAGAAATTGGAAATGGCTAGTAGGAGTTATTATATCAGCTGCGCTATTAAAGGCATTGTGGAGTATTGTATTTGGAGGAGAATCTGGATTATCTATATTAAAGCCGGCTATTTTAGGTCTTATCCTTTGTGTTGGAGGATTATATTATTATATTAAAAAAAGATAAAATGAAATACAAAGCATCTTGGATTATAAGTAAACCAAGATGCTTATTTTATTTGACAGACTTACAGCAAGTCCCTAAAAAAATAAAAACACTTGTTCTTGAACATGTGTTCTGGTATTATATATTTAGCTAGTACTTTAGCAAAAGGAGGTAATTATGGAAAATATACTTAATAAAAAAATAATGGCTTTTGTTCCTGAATATGTTGAAAATAGAGGAAATTGCACCACAATTTATACTAAAGAAAATGAACCCATTATATTGGACAGACATATAAAAACTTTTATTAAGAATATCTGTAAATACTATATGATTGATCTAACAGCTACCAGAAAAAGATATTCTAAACTTGTAATCAGTCCTAATATGATGCCTATCCCCCTAAGTAAGCATGATATTTTCATACCATTTAAGACTAGAGTCCCTTTAGCTAAAAATGATGGTTCATTGGGTTATGTTAATATGAGATACATAAAAAACTTATCAGACGGTGACGGGATAACCACTCTGCATCTAGAGGATAATCTAAAAATTAAATGTTTATGTAATATTTCGACGGCAAGAAAACAGATGAAAAGCGGATATATAGTCAAAAATTGCTTTAAGGACCGAAGTATGTATGTTGCAGAAAATGAATTTAAGGATGAAAATATATTTTATTATAATGAAAATAAACCTATAGTTATCATTTATGAAAAGTAAGGGCTTCAGTCGAAGCCCTTTTCCTTTATTTTGATTTTAATAATATTTTTCCATTTCTATTAATAGTCTGCTCACCATTATATAAGGCTGGTAAACCTGCAACAAAAACATGGTATATTCCCTTTGGTTTAACTGGTGATTTCTTGAAAGTTGCCATATCCTTTATCTCATTGTAGTCGAAAATAGTTAGATCTGCTTTATAGCCTTGCTTTATTATCCCTCTGTCAGGCAGTTTTAATATTTTTGCTGGAAGTCCAGTTATTTTATATATAGCTTTTTCAATTGACATGATTTCTTTTTCTCTAACAATTTGTAAAAATCTCGGAAAGGTGCCAAAGTATCTTGGATGAGGATTATAATTAATTTCGTAGCTAAAATCCTCTCCATCTGACCCTGTTGCTACATACATAGACTTCATTATATTAATGATATCATCTTGATGTAAGGAGAAATAAATTGCTGATACTTCTCCATTACATTGCAGCAAAAGTTCAATTACCGATTCTACAGGAGATAGACCTAAAATATCAGATATTTCCTCTATACTCTTTCCTTCAAGCTCTGGAAAAAGTCCATGAGTTGTCGAAACAATAACTCTTTCAGGACCTCCCCGCTTTTCCATAATATTATAAATATCCTGTAGCAACTTAAGTTCCTTCTTTTCAAGCCTTTCCAGCATTTTATGAATACCACCATCTAAAGCCCATGTCGGAACTAGTGCTGTAAGGCCTGTAGCAGTTGCTTCATAAGGGTATTGGTCACATGTAATTATGCATCCTCTCTCCTTCGCTAATTCAATATGATCTAAAAGCTCATCAGATTTGCCCCACTGAGGTTTACCCATTAGTTTTAGATGTGATATGTGAAGATGCACTCCAGTATTTTCTGCTACCTGTATCATTTCATTAAGAGAATCGAATATTCCCTCTCCTTCATTTCTCATATGTACCGTAAGGATTCCCTCATTATCTTTAATTACTGTTGCTAGTTCTGAAAATTCCTCTACATCTCCATAGCTACTTGGTGGGTAAATTAGACCTAAGGACATACCAAATGCTCCACTTTTCATTTCTCTATCAAGTATAGTTTTCATTTTCTCCAATTCATCAATTGTGGCTTTTTTATCCTCAAATCCTACAACACTTGCTCTTAATGTACCATGACCTATTAGCATTCCAGTGTTTATAGACAAACAGCTTTGATTTGAGTAATGAATGTAATCCTGCATATTGTTTATTATTAAAGAATCATCTTCAGGAACTATGTCCACAGTTCTAGCAAAGAAAGATCTTATCTCCTCTCTTCTTTCCTCATTGGATGGAAATAGTGATATGCCACAATTACCTGCAATCTGTGTTGTAACTCCTTGATGAAGCATGCTAACCGCGTTTATAGAATTAAGTGGAACCGCATCTGAATGAGTATGAAGATCTATAAAACCTGGTGATATTATCTTTCCGCTACAATCTATAACATCACTGTCAGTCGTATCTATTTGCTCTGCAATTTCAGCAATTATATCATCTTTGATAGCTAGAGAAGTTTTATAAGGCGGCTTTCCTGTACCATCAACGACTATTCCATCTTTTAATACATAATCATACATGACATATACCTCCATTTATCTAATGCTCCAACTTTCTATATATTTATTAAGGCGTGTCCACTTTTATACATAAAATTTTATTCTGTCTAGAAAATAATATATTGCAAGCTTTGACATTTATTTCACCCAATTACATATAATAAAAATAGATAGATAAAACTTAATAGAATGGAGGGATTTTAATGAGGGCTAAAAGAATTTCTCTACTGCTTATTTTTGTCATTATAACTACAGTACTTACTGGCTGCGCAGTACATACATCCACTGCTGGTGATGTTGATAAAACAATCATTAATATCGCAACTGGTAGTACTGGAGGAACATATTATCAATTAGGTAATACCTTGGCTAAAGTTTATAATGATAACATTAAGAATATAATTGCCAAGGTTCTGGTAACAGAAGCTTCTAATGAAAATATCAAGCTTGTATCTACTGGTGAGTCCGAGATCGCCTTTGTCCAAAATGATGTTATGTACTATGCATATACTGGAACAGAAATTTTTACTGATAATGTCGATAACATTAGAGGGCTTGCAATGCTTTATCCTGAGGTAATTCAGGTAGTTGCATCTAAAGATTCAGGTATTAAGGAAATAAGTGACCTAAAAGGTAAAAGAATATCAGTTGGTCCTCGCAATTCAGGTACAGAAATTAATGCAAGACAAATTCTAAATGAATATGGTATAGACTATAGTGATTTAGAAAAAGTTGATTTCTTATCATTTGAGGAGGCGTCTACTCAGCTTAAGGAGAAAAACATTGACGCCGCATTTATTACGGCTGGTCTACCTACCCCTTCAGTTTCTGATCTATTTCAAAGTAATGATTTCACATTAATCCCTATTTCCATAGCTTATGTTCGTAGTTTAGTAGAAAAATACAATTTCTATTCTGAAGTAATTATTCCTGCAAATACTTACAATAATCAAAAAGACAAGTTAACTTCTGTAGCAGTTAAAGCTATGTTAATAGTGCCACAAGATCTAGATGAAAGTGTCGCTTATAATTTAACTAAATATTTATTTGAGCAAAGAAAGATTATTGCTGATAGTCATCAACAAGGAAAGGAAATTAAATTGCAAACTGCATTAGTAAATATGCCAATAAATCTTCACCCAGGTGCACAACGTTATTACAATGAAAAGGGTGCTTTATAAGAATTAATTAGTTAATCCCAACAATAGAGATATTTTCTATTGTTAAATTAAAAATCCCTAATATAAGAGATATGATGATATTGTTATGTTTCTTATATTAGGGAGTTGTCATTTAATATTAATTTTTTATTCTGCTTTATTAAACATTTTTAGTATTCTTAAATAATGATTAGTTTCACGAAGTACATGATCTCCTAATAACGGAATTATAATTGATTTTATCTTGCATTCTAGTAACCCTATTGTACCTTGAGTATTAAATTCCTTTATATTCTTTGTCGCCACTATAATTTCAGCAGTTATCTCATCAATAGGCATGCATCTTTCTACTGCTTCAATTACTGCTTTATTTAAAGCATCAAATTCTTTCCCAAATGCATTAGCTATTTCAAATAACTCTTCTTCAGTTGGATCTAAAAGCCCTCTAATAAATTTAGAATGCTCTGCCATAATCCTATTCCAGAATAATTCCTGTCCTATTATATCCTTTTCTATATCAATATTATCTCGCGATTGAAGTCTTTTAACAAAACTCAAATATAGTCTAGCTTCACGCAATATATGATCAATCAATAAAGGATAATTTAATGTAAACATTTTGCATGATGTAACATTTCCCAACACGTCTGTCTTAAAATCTATTATAGCTGTAATTAGATTTATTGCCCTCTCATTAAGCTTGGAAACTTCTAATTCTAACTTAGGATTATCCCTATAGTTATCTCCACTAGTTAATTTTAGCTCCTTTTCTGTAATCTCAGTTGGAATATTAACATCTGTATAAAAAATTGTTACTTCTTCTGCCTTCTTCGTATATTGGGTAACAATTTCCCCTGATTCAATTACTCTACTACTGATATTCTTGTTTGAAATGTTTACAACATCATTTAAAAATCTATCAAACTCCATCCTAAGTTTATTAGCTCTATCAGTGTATTCTTTATCTCTTGGAGTAAAACTTAGCTGCATAAAAAGAGAATGTTCTTTCATAATTCTAGCAAAAAAAAGATGTAGTTCCAGTGATAGTCTTATGAATTCTTTACTTGATAGCATAATATCCCTCCCTTTTTAATAATGGACCTTATATTATCAGTCTATTTTCATATCCATTATTTATGACGTGAGAAGGATAAAATTGTGATATTATACCTTTAATTGTCTTTTTCCCATCATTACTGCCTCTAAAACAGCTCCGCCAATAGCTCTAGCCTTATCTGAAATGGTATTATAATCAATCTTATCCCCTCTTGGATCAATATCTCCTACCTTAAATCCCTTAGTCACTATTGCTCCATTTCTTAAAAGGCCTCTAATCATTCCATCTATTTTTGCATATACAGGTTGTCCGTTTACTTCTGCTACAATGTCACCCTTTTTTACTAAATCTCCAAAATCGTGACTACTTTCAAATATCCCTTCAGTAGGTGAGTAAAGGACTCTTTCGAAGGTAAAACCACCAACTTCGCCAGGTTCGCCAGTATTTGGTTCAGCAGATCCTTCAAATATCAGCTTCCCTAAATCATGGCCCCTCATGCTTTCTACTACTATATGTACATCTTTTCCAGCTTCAAACCCAGGTCCAATACCAATTGTAATTGGTGCAAAATTCATATTAACACCTAAATTCCTTTTAGAAATAGTGGCATCTATAAATGCTATAGGTTTAATAAATCCTGGATATGGGCTTTCATAATCTATGATGATTGGGATGTAATCCTTCGCCCAAGCATCGTTTATTTCCTTTTCATTTTTACAAAGCACAGCAGTGGAACCCTCCACTTGCATATTACCATTATATACAGCTTCCGAGAAACTAACAGTTCTTCTAATAGCAGTTGGATTTGCTTTTTCTAAAACTAAAACTTTAAATCCAGCTCTATGAAGCTTTTGTATAACCCCAGATGCTACGTCTCCTCCACCTTTAACTACTACTATATCCCCCTGCATCTTATCGCCATCCCTTGTTGTTTATTTCCTAATAGTAAACGCTTTCATAATTAGAATCTATAACAAATAGTATATAGTTTATTAAATCCCCCTGTCAAGTAAACACATCTTGAATATATGTTCGGCATCATATATAATAGGATATATTCAAAACATATGTTTACTTTCGTGCACCTAGGGGGAAATATTCATGACGGGAAAAACACATATTGCAATAGGAACAACAGTAGGATTGATATTATCTATTGGACAACCAATGGAAACTCAAATTATGTTAGTATTATCTTCTGTAATCGGTTCTCTAATGCCAGATTTAGATCACCCTAAAGCTAAATTGAATCAGAAATTATTAATTTTTAAGAATAAGATTTATAGTACTATTTTTTATTTATCCCTTTCTTTTGGCTTTAGGTATTTATTTTTACATACTGATAATATTGTATATAAGCTTCTAGGGATTTTAACTTTACTTATTGGGATTTCTACCCATAGGAGCTTTACTCATAGTTTATTAGGTTTATTTTTTGTTGCATATATTGTGAAAATCATTGCCTATAAATATAATTTGTATCCTGTTTTTCTTGGATTTACAATTGGATATGCATTACATCTTTTAGCGGATTTCTTTACGATAAAGGGGATAAAGTTATTTTTCCCTTTAGCCTTTAATGTATCCTCCCCAATTATACTCAATCCTAATAAGATGTATGAGAATTTAGTGTTTAATTTACTATGTATATATTCTGTATATTTACTGTTAAAGGTCATATAACTGTTTATCTAAATAATTTATAAATAAAATATTATTTTTTTGATAATAAGCATATCCTTCATTTGCTGTTAGATTTAGTTAAAATAAAAAACTAAATAAGATAAATACTATAAGTAATTAACACAATTAGGAGGATAAATTATGACATCCATTACTGGAGTAGTAAAATGGTTTAATAATGAAAAGGGATATGGTTTCATATCTTGCAGTAACGGTGATGAGGTTTTTGTACATCATTCAAATATAAAGGAAAAAGGGCCTAATAAAGATTTACATGAGGGAGAGAGTGTAAGCTTTAATATTCAACAAGGTGAAAAGGGTCCTATGGCTGTAAATGTCCAAAAATTAAATTAGTAGAGATATCAAAACAAAAATACCGACTAAAGTCTGTCTCTTTAGTCGGTTTATATTTATATTCTATAACATTAAAAATATTTCTTTTTATCTATCTAAATATATTGTAAATTCTTCACCTACTTGTATATAATCATTGCTCATTTTTCCACTAGCCTTAGGAAGTATTGTTGCATATGGAGTTAAGGTAATTGAAGATATATCCTCTGATAAATCACGATTTATATCTTCGTACTTAAGCACAATTTCTTTATCTGATTTACTTGACATATAGAATACTACTTCATTACCTAAATTATCGTAACCTCTTAAATCAATAATATATGTGTCATCTGATTTCCCAGTTACCTTTCCTAGTATTTTCTGATTTACTGGATTATATCTGAATTCTTCAAGGCTATATTTTTCATTGTCTATAAAAAATTTATATTCTAATGGCAATGCTAATGTATCCTTCATTAATTCAGTTCCATTTGCTTCAAACTCAAAAACCCATTCTCCTTTTATTTCATTCTCATCAGAATCATGATAATAATGTAAATTATATAGGACTATTTTGATATCAATATTCTCTTTAGTTTCTATGCCTTTAGCATCTACTGAATATGCATGATAGTAAATTCCATTGTTCTCATCTATCGCATAGCTCAATCCTGTTGCACCATAGTTATTTAACTTTTTACCATTTATAAATATTTTATAATCTAAGCGTGAAGTTTCTATAGTTTTCCCAATATTAATTAATGATGTAAAGATTAATTCATCTTTATCAATGATTACATCTGTTAGTTTTATTTCAACTCCATTGTCCTCTACAATCTGATTAATAACATTTGAATATGGCTCTATGTTTCTTTTGATCCCTAAGCCTTTACTTATTGAATATGAAAACTCTGAAAGTTTTGAATGAGCTGATGCATATACTTCTCTACCTATATTAGTCTGGCTTAATACTCCGAAAGTTAATACAAGGACCGCAGCTATCGTAGCTAGTTTGCTAAAATCATGTTTTTTCTTTATATTTCTCCTAATAATACCTTTTAATTTTTTCTTTTCTATATCGCTTAAATCCACCTTATCATAATCATCAATATTAAATTCTGTACAATTTAATAACTCATAGACATTTTTTGAATTTTTCACATTAATAACCTCCTTTAATACTGAATTCCTTACGAATTTTCCTTTTTGCTCTAGAAATCCTATTGTATAAGACCGGTTTACTAAGTCCTGTATCCTTAGAAACTCTGTTTAAATCCTTATTTTCAAAATATAGCTTTATGAAAATCTCCCTGTCTTCCTTGGACAATCTGCTAAGCATTTTTTCAGTTTCTTCACTGATCTCATTTTCTATTATTTCTTTTATTGCTTTATCTTCAATTAGTATAACTTGTTCTTCTAGACTAAGTTCTTCCAAATCCCTCAAGTATTTCCTCATGTAGTCTATTGACTTATGTTTAGCTATTCCTCCCACCCAGTTTTTAAAACTAGATTTTTCAGGATCAAAGTACTGGATATTATGCCATATTGCTAATATGCAATCATTCATGCATTCGTCATAATACTCCTTAAGATTATATAAGTGTTTATTTAACACTGTCTTTATTATCCATGCATAATTATCAATAACATACTCTAGTGCTCTTTGATTTCTTTTTTTTAGTTGGATAATAAAGTTCTCTTCAGTAATCTTCATAAAATATCACCTTCTTAAATTTATTTCTACATGTAGAACTTATTTATCTTTCTCACTTTATACTTCGTATTCAAAAACGCAAATCTATCACAACTTATTAATTTTATGTAAAATAAAAATCTGATAAAATAGACAACACTATTTTATCAGATTTACAATTTTTCTAAATAAATTATATTTTCTACTACTCTTCTATTGTGCTTGATAAAAAGCCTTATATGCTTTATAAGTCATATAAAGATCAACTTTACTGATAATTTCTATTGGTGCATGCATGCTTAACATTGGTGTACCACAGTCTACAACTTCAGCTCCTTTATTTGCTAAAATATAAGCTATAGTACCGCCACCGCCTTGGTCTACCTTTCCAAGTTCTCCAACTTGCCATACTACATTATTTTCATTAAATATTTTTCTAATTTCAGCTAAAAATTCAGCATTAGCATCATTTGAACCTGATTTTCCTCTTGAACCTGTGTATTTAGTCAAGGTTACTCCTTTCCCTATAAACGCAGCATTTCTCTTATCTAATACATCAGGAAAATTAGGATCAAATCCAGCTGTTACATCACCGGATAATACTTTTGAATTACTCATTGCTCTACGTAATCCTAAGTAACTAGTTACTCCTTGTAGATGTAGTAGTTCTGCAACAGCATTTTCAAAGAATGCAGATTCCATACCAGTATTACCCATACTACCCACTTCTTCTTTATCTACAAAAAGCCCTACAGTTGTATATTTAGGATTTTCAACCTCTAATACAGCCTTTAAAGAGCTAAAAGCACAAACACGGTCATCATGTCCATGTGCAGCTATCATACTTCTATCAATACCTACATCTCTTGACTTACCAGCAGGAACTATTTCAATTTCAGCTACTGTAAAATCCTCTTCTTCAATTCCATATTTATTATTTAAAAACTTCAATACGTTAAGTTTAACAGCATCTTCCTTTTCACCTTTTAATGGTATACTTCCAATTAATACATTTAAACCTTCTCCAGTTATACCTTCTCCCATTTTCTTATCCATCTGATCCTTAGCTAGGTGTGGAAGTAAGTCTGTTATATATAAAACTGGATCATTTTCATCTTCACCTATTACTATATTAAGCTTCTCCCCATCTTTCTTTATAATTACACCATGAAGAGCTAGAGGTAAAGCAACCCATTGGTACTTCTTAATTCCACCATAATAATGGGTCTTTAACATTGCAAGACCACCGTCTTCGTAAAGTGGAAATGCTTTTAGATCCAATCTTGGAGCATCAAGGTGGCTACCAACAATTTTCATACCTTTTTCAATAGATTCACTTCCTATATTGAATAAAGCAACGCTTTTACCTTTATTTTGTACATATATCTTGTCACCTGCTTTTATTGTACCTTTTTCTATAGCATCCTCTAAAGAAATATATCCGGCTTCTTTAGCGTATTTTATAATTTCATCAGTACATTCTCTTTCTGTTTTACCATTATCCATAAATGTTTTATATTCTTCACCAAATTCAAATACCTTCACTTGCTCGTCATCTTTCAATAGTTCCCAAGCATTATTAAATTTCTTAGTTAGCTTTTCCAACAATTTCACTCCTTTTTAAAATTTACCTATCTTCTATTATACACTTATTTACGTAATTATTGGTATATTTTCTATATACTTTACCTTAATTAAACACTCTTTCATCTTTTAATTATACTATTATAGTGTTACCACATTAATGGTCAAAAAAACAATATTTAATTTTTATTTAAAAACAAATAACCTAGTCAAATGACTAGGTTATTTACTAACTATGGTGCACCTTCAGGGATTCGAACCCGGGACCCACTGATTAAGAGTCAGTTGCTCTACCAACTGAGCTAAAGGTGCATATTAATTTTAT
>JAKELU010000002.1:224596-232508 GCA_022760735.1 Firmicutes bacterium FC7 | reverse complement strand
CTAATTAATGTACATTTTGAGATTCTAAAAAATATACATTTTGGGATTGACATTTACAGATGCTTTCGAATTAGATATTGATCTTTTTCCCCATTGTTGTTATGGCGATTAAAATGGACATCGGTATAGGTTTTTTGAAAAATGGCATCTCCTGTATATTTTTCGTTCCTCACCATTCCACGGATTGTTGTTGCTGTCCAGCGGCCACCTTTTTTAGTGGGTGCTTTTCGGTTGTTCAACTCGTCGGCGATTTTATGAGTGCTTTTACCGGATAGAATTGAAGCGAAAATATAGCAAACAATTTCTGCTTGTTGCTCGTTAACGACCATCTCACCATCTATGTTGTCGTAGCCATAGGGTGGATAGGATATCTTGTACGTGCCATTTTGAAAGCGACGCTGAATTGACCACTTGTTGTTTTCAGCGATGGAAACCGATTCACTTTCGGCCAGTCCACTTAGGATTGACAGCATGAGTTCACTTTCCATTGACCCTGTGTTGATGTTCTCTTTCTCGAAATAAATGAAAACATCAAGGTTAAGCAGCTTTCTCACCAGTTCAAGACAATCGGTTGTATTTCGAGCAAATCTGCTGATAGACTTCGTTACAATGAGGTCTATTTTTCTGTCTTCACAGTCAGCAATCATCCGAAGCAGCTCAGACCGTTTTTCTTTTTTCGTACCTGTGACACCTTCGTCATAATAAAGACCTGCAAACGCCCATTCAGGGTTTGCATTGATGTAGGATTCGTAGTGTTTTATTTGCGTATCCAGACTGACGAGTTGCTCATCACTGTCGGTAGACACACGGCAATAAGCTGCAACTCTGAGCTTGGATTGTTCAGCCAAACCGACAGTATTTTGAGCTATTTTTGTTACCTTTTTCAATTTCTCACCTCCTTGGTCAGTGTCACATGTTACCGTCAAAACCAAGTTATATCAACGGTTTTAGAGCATAATCTCAGCTAATAATGGTGAGAAAGTTTTGCGGTTTAGCTCGGTTATCTTGTTGAACTCTGACAAGGAAATAAGTCCACAATTCATCATTGCGGTTAGTATCTGTTGTGCCCTAACATAATCGACTTCACGCTGCATTTGTTCCTGCGGTACAGGCCTTTTTTCCGATACAGCATTAATATCGCTTGTGCTGATACCTTGGTTTTGTAAGTTGTTCACTCAGCTTTCCTCCATTCGGAGGGGAAATGAAAAGAGCCCCTCTACCGTCTACAGACAGAAGAGGGGCTCTTGCGTACCAGCATATACTGGTTATTCGGTTTTGATGAAAGCATCCGTAAATCCCGCCGCCTTGACTCTTTTTAGCATGGCATCAGCATTGGCTTTGACGGCGTAAGCACCGACTTGTACACGGTATAGCTTTTTCGGTTCAGTTGGGATGAGAGGTTTTGAAGGTTCTGTTGCCGTGAGTAGCCTTTTGACCTCTGCTCTAAATGTATCCATTGACTTGCCGTGCTTCGGAAACCAGTGACCTGGATCGGCATGGTTACTGGCGATGCCGCGTTTATGCCCCTCGTAATGACCGATAATAACGCCATCCGCCATCGGGTCGAGCTTATACTCCTTGCAGAGATAGGCACACAGTTCTGCGGCTTCCCTGTAGACTGCGTTGAAATAGGCTTTGTCGGTTAGACCATCCTCGCAGATTTCAAATCCGATGTGTGTATTATTGACGGAGCCTTTTGAGCCGGAACCGCCATGCCAACCACGATGATTCCACGGAAGCGTCTGGTAGGTAGCAATCCTGCCATCAGCCAGTTTTCCGACGAAGCCGTGTACGCAGACTTGCCGCCCGTCCGGTTTGTCTTGATTCCAGTGATTGTTGTATTGGTTCTTGCCAAGCAATCCGTCGTCGGGACCCACATAACGGCGCAGATTCGGATTGTTCGCACCGGTGGAGTGAACCATAATGCCTTTGACAGTAATAGTCCTGCCAGCCTTGTAGCAGGCGTTGTTTGTGAATATCAATTTTCGTAGATTCATTTCTGTTCATCCTTTCCATGAAGCTGCGCCAGCACATCTCTCAACTTTTCAGGTACGGGTAGGCCGATAGCCGTGGCATTTTCAACGAGAGAAATTCCCTCATTAGCGATGTAAAAGAAGATAACCGCTGTGCGAAGCGGCGCACCCTGACCGCCGAGCAGATAGGTATCGATGAGATGACCGATACCGACTACCAAAAAAATAGCGACCTTTTTGGCGATTCCGTGCGCTCCGATTCGGCTGGACAGTTTCTTCTCCACAATTGCCCGAAGCACGCCCGTGATGTAGTCGACGACCACGAAGGCGATGAGCGCATAAAGGAAGCCGTCCAATCCGCCTAAATACCAACCGAGCAATGCACCCAAGCCCGCGAATGCCGTTTGTGTCCAAGTCCAGATTTCTTTCATGTTAGTTTTCCTCCTAATAGATAGTCACGCCATTTAGATTTGGCTTTTCAGATGCTATTCCAATCAAATCCGAAAGACGTGCTTTGCCTTTCCGTCCGCCACTGTCAACGGTGAATGCTGTATAGAAACCACCTCTGCCGAAATTGTGGGTAACATCTGTGACAGTACCGATGGTTTCAGTCTTTGCACCGCTGATGATGCGAACCTCGTCGCCAATGGTGAGCTGTGGTGTGAAGATGCCGACGAAGCTTTCCTGCCTGCCTGAAATGGCGATGGCTTGCGCCAGCTCCTCGGCCATAGCCGTTATCTCGGCAACAGTCGCACCGTCGGCGGCTGTTACGTAGGTCGTTCGGTGGGAGGGCTGCGCCCACCACTTGCTGCGCGGAACATCAGCATAGACCTTGTTTTTCGGCTCGGCGCAGGTGACACAGACTCTGCTAACCGCCTCCGAATCGTCATATTCCACGCTGTAGCTCCAACAAGTCTTGTCGCGTTCGAAAGTATAAACTGCGGGTTGGTCGAAACGGGCATCTGTAGCGGCTGCTACACCAATGACGCCATATGCTGTTTCGTCGACCTTCCAGCCGTCAAGCAGAGAGATGACACGCTTAATGCCGTCCAGTATGGCGACATCCGGCTCAAAGCGCAGCTTCCATGCCTTTGAGCTGTCGCCGACAAAAAAATCCTCCACCTCGGCGAGGCGAAGAATTTCCTGCAGGTTCAGCTGAAGCGTCGTTTCTTCAAATGTGTTATCCTCGTTGAAGGTCTGTTCCTTCAGCAGTTTGCCAATTGCGTTTCTGGCGGATACCGATACTTTTTCATCCGGATACAAGACCGAAGCGCGGTCGATATAAAAGATGCCGAGCATGATTTCTCCGCTACTGCCGAGGGAAAAGTGCAATTCCATCTTGGTGCCGGGTGTCACGAAAGCACGGTAGCGGTTGAGCAGTGCGCCCTTGATGTTGAGCAAGGTGCAAGACATCTGAGACACCTCACTGCCGATGCTGAATTTCACCGAACCGTCGATAAACGAATTTGTAATGTCGGTCGGCAGCATATACATCACAAAACGGTGGTCGCCCTCAGCACTCCAGAACCCGTATGCTCCGTAATGCGCCACTTTTTTGATGCTCGGATACGACACCGTTTCATCCGGTGAAATCCTGCCGGTTTCCATATAAGTCAGGCTGTCATACAAACCGAGAACCGGGTCCGCCGTGTTGCCCGCGACGGTACCGTCGGCGGTGAGGTATATAAAACGGAGCAGGTTGTCCGAGGTGTGGATCACCTGCGGAAACAAGCCTGCTCCTGCGTCAAGGGAATATTCAAATGTCAGCGTCATGGCATCACCCCCGTTGCAGCTGCACCGAGTAGGTGAAGCGCAGCAAGTTGTTCGCGGTCTTGAACGGGTACTCAAGCGCAAAGCTGGCTGTGATCGATGCACCTGCCGAAGGCGGTATAGTAAACTTTAGACCCGGCACGGTCTTGCCCAAAAAGAAGGTTGAGCCGAAGCTCTGTCCGTCCCTAGTCGGGAAACTCTGATAATATAAATTGTATGTCCAGTTGTAGCTGACACTGCCCGATACGGTTAAGGTCTCTACTTGTTTTGTTCCAGCATTGCCAGCGGCATCGACAGAGGACGTAGGAATGGCTGTCAGTCCGGTGCATGTGTCATTTGCAATACTGATATTTAAGGTAGGATCATTATCCGCAGCTGTTTTTGCGGTCAGTCGTACATATCTTCCGTTATCTGGACTGATTGTAAAGAAGTCCGTGATATCGGAGTTTTGTGCGAGAGCAGCGTTTACCTTTGTCGCAACTACTGTCGAAGAGTCTCCGCTTGTAACCGGCACCGAAACGGTTATCGGAGAGTTTGCCATTCCAGCGGCCGTTACGACAACTGTTGCGTTTCCTGCAGTTCCTATGGTTCCGCTCACATAGATATTTTCCTGTTGCTTTACGGCGGCGACTCCGGCTGTCGTATTTGTCGAGGTTGAAACAGTGGTCAGACCGGCGCAGGTGCCATTTGACAGTGCGATATTCAGACTTGAAACATTTGCTACCGGCGTTTTAGCGGTTAAGATCACATCCGCACCTGAGACCGACGCGTCATATAAAGCTGAAATATTCGCATTGTCTTCAATGGCTGTTTTTATCTTGCTCGCCACTATGCTCGCGGTATCAGATGAGCCCACAGGCACAGAAAGTGTGATCGGCGACCCTGTCATGCCACTTGATGTGACGACAACAGTGGCATTGCCTTCGCCACTTAAAAAGACTCTCCAGTACCTCGCCGATACTTCTGTGAATTTCCAGACCTGACCCGTCCTCGAAAGCCCTGATATATCCGTCCAATCGCTGTCATTGTCTGAGTATTGTATTTTAAGAGTATCGAGCCTTGCAGTCGGGACGGTCAGAATATCAATTTTGAGTGCGTTGCAGGGCTTCGCAGCTCCAAAGTCTATTCTGATTGGGGTCACATCGTTTACCGTGCAAGAGGAAGGATACATCGTATTATCATAACAATCCCACCAAGCTATGGGGTCTCGATAGTTACGACTTGTGTATGGCGTTTTTGACGCAATGTTTCCGAACGTCACTCCGGCCTCCTTGCAGGTCATCGCCGCCGTATGGTAATTTTCATACCAGTCTCCGCAGTTGTTCTCCAAATCCACTGTGTAATCCGTGCCTCCGGTCTTTTCCGTGTCGTTTACAAAAATACGGACGGTCCCGGGCTGTATCAGCGGGCATTTCATACTGAACTCGGTTGTAACCCCGTCTCCTTCACCGATGACGAGGTGGTCGACCGCATAAGGTGGAAAAACGTCATGGTTCGGAAAGGTAAACGCGCCGACCCCGGCGATGCCGAGATGCTTGACAATGCGGTTGTTGCACTCGCTGTCAAGGAACGTAGTGACAGGCAGGTCGTACTGATAGGTAGTTGTATTGCCGGTACCGCCGCTGAAGGAATAGCTTTTACTGCCGTGATACTTCACGTTCATATCCGATGAGTAATCAACCGGGAAGCGGGAAAAGCGTACATACCCGTCCGTGCTGCCGGTAAGCAGCCATCGGAACAGATAATTGTTCTCAGCCGTGGGGTATACACCGTTTGCACCGAAGCCGGAAGGGGTACAGGTGGCATAAAAGGTTGCGGTTATATACACCACATCCGTATCGGTTTTAGCAATGGCGATCTGGTTCCCTTCAGAATCCTGCAGCATGGCGTGGGACATGATGTAGTAATAGGATGAAAAGGTGCCACTGTAATAACCTTCGAGAGCCACCTCGGTAATGGTAGAGCCGTTGCATTCTGTCGCTTCCAGCTTGATCTGCTTTGTTGTGTGCGAAGTTGGATATTCATAAACCGTTTCCAGCGTCGTCACGGCTTTACGCGTCAGATGCGAAAAAAGGGCGGTATCCGTAACTGCAGGTGTTCCCGTTCCGGTGCCAACTGCAATGTATCTGAACAGGTCTGTCGTTTTACTAAGAGGAGAAGCCGTCAGCCTGCTGTTAAAATAGTAGTTCGTAATGACGTTGAAGCCGACTGCTGTCTGCTTGATTTTCCCACTTACGGCATCGATGACCTTAACGTCAAACCGGTTATGCAGAACGGCTCGTTCTTGTATCTTCATATTGAAAACCTCCTAAATCGGTAATGTTGAAACAGGCTGCAGGCTGACAGAAGAAGCCATAACAGCAATGACAGCCGTATGCGCGGGCTGGAAACACTCAGTGAAAACAGCTTCATCAATCCATGCACCAGTTGAAACTATGGCTATGCCTGCCGTTTCGTTTTCAAAGGAGAAGTAGTCCATGGCTTCGGCGGCGGCTACGGTGCTTAGAGTAGGTAGAAACCATCTTTGTGCGCCAAGTTTGTAATACCAGAGCGAGCGGTATTCCGGCATCGTTATAGTCACGGCCACCGTCCTGCGGATATCAGTACTCGTGTACAGGACAAGCGACTGTTCTGCACTGTCATAGGAAGCGGAGGTAATAGTTACACCGGAAATGGAGAGAGTACATTTTGACGGGAATCCCGCATCGATACTTCCGTTCAAAGGCTTTGTAAGATGAATTTTAAAGCCGTAGCAAACAAAGCCCATCTCGCGGTTCAGTTTTTCCACCGAGGATACGGAGATTTCTTCCGTGCCCGGTTCATCCAGTAGAGCATAAGGATAAGCGGTATTTCCTGATGCGTACTCTTTGCTCAGTGTGTCCATTTGATTAATATCGGAAATCCACATCTTCACGTTTGAAGCGTTGATGTGGACCGTTTCCGGTCGGACGCTCATTCCGGCATAGTTCCGGTGCGTCAAAGCCAGCAGCATCCTGCCATTATTCTGCGTCAGAAATCCGATACGGAAGTCGTTGGTGCGGACGACCGAAAGTGTCGTGTTGCCCGTACCAAGTGGTGTGACTTCATGCTCCGCTTCCCAGACATAGCTTCCGTTTTCCTGACAGCAGAGCGCCCTGTAATACACAGAACCGCTCTTGAGGTAGCCGATGATTAAGCCCTGGTCAAGTTCTTGTTCGACGCTGGACTGCCAGCCCTTGCAGGCAGATATCTGTGAAACATCGGTGGCAAGAAGTACAGCATTATCGCTGTCCCGCCAGACCTGAACATAGAGGTTTTCGTCACGGACATAAAAAATATACGGGTATTCTTCGGTTTGAAGGTAATACCATTCCTTTTCGGCGTTCATTTTCCACACGCCGTTAAATTCAATCGCCACATCGGTTGCTGTACCGAGGGTCCATAGGTACTCCCACGGATACTCCAAGCAAGCCGGAAACTTCCGTTTATACACCTGGGCGATACCGTCATCCAAACAGATGGCATATGCAAGAGATAAATCGGATTCTCCGACCGTCTGGCGCACGGCTACATCGCCGAACTCGGGAGCGATATCTTCGTGAATCGGCTCGGAGAGTAGCGAGTTGACTGAGGTCTGTGTGGCTACCACGCGGAGCTTTGCTAAGCTGTCCGTGTTTTCTACCTTGAAGCGGTTAGCAAGTTTTTCTTTCAGCGCCGTTGGTATGCTTCTCATGGATCGCTCACCTCGCTTACCGCTGCAAGGGTAGCTGTGACCTTATACCAACTCGCCGCCTGATAGTCAAAACTGCCGAGGTCAATAATTCGCCCGGTAAAAACACCCTGTTTTACAGAGCATTCAAGTAGTGGAACGCTGTCCTCGGCATCCATCAGCGCAGTTTTTCCTGTTTCATTAACATAGAGGGTTAGCTCATAATGCACAGTTGGCGAGCCAAAACGGGTCAGATATTCCGTACCATCAAGAGCGGTCTGCATCGTGCGGATGACTTCCTGTGTTTTCCGAAAGCTGACAAAGCGCGTAATGGTTTCATTTGTCTCTGTGTTTTTCAGATAACTCATACACGCACCTCCTGTCTGAGCTGGTTGATGATGATATCCACCACCGAGGACATTTCACCGGTGGAATTGATGCCTTCCACCCTAATTGTGCCTGTGTGGTTGTAAGTCATGGA
>JAKELU010000002.1:218863-224516 GCA_022760735.1 Firmicutes bacterium FC7 | reverse complement strand
GGGGATAGCCTTTTTTATGTCCTTTTCCACACCCGACATCGCCTTCATAAAGCCCACACCGATACCTTCGCCCATGTTTCCGCCAATTCCAGCGAACACGGTGGAGGGCGAATGGATACCCAACAGGCTTTTCGCACCGTCCACAATACCGGAAAAGAAGCCGCTGACCTTATCTGCAATCCACGAGCCGAGAGATTTAATGCCTTCCCATAGACCTGTCACGATATTCTTGCCGATTTCAAATACCGCACCGACCGCTTTCCCAAGGCCGACCACAATGGCGGTGATAATCTCAGGCAACTTTGCCACAAGCTGGGGTATGGCTTTTATCAGCCCAAACGCAAGTTGTATGGTAAGTTCAATGCCCATCTCAATGATGAGGGGCAAGTTGTCGGTAATAAAGTCAATGATAGTCATGATGATTTCGGGCAGGGCGTCAATCAGTTCCGGCAGCGCGTTCAGCAACCCTTCCGCAAGCCCCTGTATAATGGCAAATGCCGCTTCAAGGATTTGATCCATGCTGTCCAAAAGACCCTGCACGATGGCGATAATCGCCTCAACCGCCGCAGGAATCAGTTCCGGCAAAGCGGAACCAAGCCCCATCACGAGGGCGGTAATTAACTGTACCGCCGCATCAATGAGCAATGGCAGGTTATCAATCAGAGCTTTTACAATAGTCAACACCGCATCCACGGCAGCTGGGATGAGTTCGGGCAAAAGACTTAGGAGTGTTTCAAGCACTTGCGTAAATAGGTCAACCACCGTGGAGAGCAGTGTCGGCAATAAGTCCCCGATTGCCTTAAGTATACCGTCAAGGGCAGGCGGCAGGGCCTTGACGATATTCTCAATGACAGGCACGATGTTTTTCACCACGTGCCCGAACGCCTCGACCACATTGCCAATTAATAGTTCTATGTCTGCATCGGCGTTGCCAAGCCCGGCCATCAGGTTGCCGATGGCCGACTGCATACCAGCCATAGAGCCGCTGATGGTCTCCGTGGCTTCCTTAGCTGTCGTCCCGGTGATGCCCATTTCGGTTTGGATGACGTGGATTGCTTCGGTCAAATCCGAAAACGAGGACAGGTCATATTTGATGCCGGAGATTTTCTCGGCGTCGGCGAGCAACCGCTCCATTTCAGACTTGGTGCCGCCATAACCCAGCTTCAGATTGTCGAGCATCGTGTAGTTTTGCTTGGCAAAACCTTGGTATGCCGTCTGAATAGAGGACAAATCCGTGCCCATTTTATTGGCGTTGTCTGCCATGTCCGTGATGGCCACATCTGCAACTTCTGCAGCCTTAGCGGTGTCTCCTCCGAGAGACTGAATCAGGCTTGCGGAAAAGCCCGTGACAGTTTCCATGTACTCATTGGCGGACATACCCGCCGTTTTAAAGGCATTTGAGGCGTAGTTCTGTACCGTTTGGGAAGCATCACCAAAGAGGGTGTCTACGCCGCCGACCAGCTGCTCAAAGTCAGCGTATGCCTCAATGACTTCTTTACCAAGCTCAACCGCGGCCGCTCCGGCGGCAAGAGCAACAGCACCCATTGCCGCGCCGACACCTTTTAACACTCCCCCCAGCTTTTCAAACTTTCCACCGGATTTCTCAGCTTCATCGCCCGACTCTTTTAGTTCATCGCCGAGGTCGTCAGCACCATCCGCTGTTTCGTCCAGTTCCCGCTCCATACCATTGAGTTCGGCTTTGGCGTTGTTAAGCTGAACAGTCCAGTTCTGGGTGCGACGGTCATTCTCACCGAAACTGTCGGCGGCATTCTTCAAGGCGGACTCAAGGGTGGCGATTTTGTCCTTCTGGGCATCAATTGCCTTGTTCAGAACCTCATTGCGTGCTGCAACCGCCGCTACAGATTTATCCTGCTTGTCAAATTCGGAGGAGACCAGTTTCATCTCACTGCCGAGAACTTTGAAAGACTGGTTGATGTCACGCAGGGCGTTTTTAAATTCCTTTTCACCTTCAAGGCCAATTTTCAAACCAAAATCCGACATAAATCCACCTCCCTTCTAAACGAGTCCGCTTGGAATAATCTCGTCAATTCCATATTCACGCTTTGGTTTTGCCAATCCATGAAACTGCTTGTAGACCTCCCACTGGTCGAGCAAATGGCCGAGGGGCATCAGCCAGACGTCCTGCTCAGAGCGATGGAGGAGGGACACGCCGTAAAAAATCAGTCGGGCAAACGACTCTTCATCGCTTACCCGACCTTCGCGTTTTTTGACGCACTACCCCCAGCATTTTCTTCCTCGCTTTCAATATGGCGTTTCGTTCCTTTATACATGGCGTCCATGATTGCATTCTTGTATTCACCCAACTCAAGCGGAGAGGTGAGCAATTCCACAGCTTCCTCTGTCAGCAGTTCCTGCTTTTCTGCAGGGTTTTGAAGGTTGTGAATCAGTACCGACTGATTGGCAAGCAGCGTGATGAGCCAAACAATCTCATCAAGCGCCATCTCAAAGTTTTCGGACTTCATCAGCTTTTCTCCTAAATTGGATAGCCCGCCGTACCGTTTGGCGATCTCTTTGGTTGCCTTGGTGGTAAGGAGCATTTCATACTCGGTTTCACCTATTTGTATCATTGCGCTTCTATCATTAGCCATTACGCCTCACCTCCACCGGAAACCGTGAAGACAGGCTCATAAACCTGCGTGTACCAACCAGAAATAATGGAAACAGGTACGCTTGCATCATCCTCATTGACCTCCGCTTTCCACGGATGCTTTCCGTTGCCGTCCGGTTTATTCCTGCGAAGCACTGTCCCTTCCACGGTGGGTGTGGAAAAGGTGATGCTGTCGCCTTTGGTGGTGAGATTGGTCGCTGGGATGCCAAACACCACACGGTAAAGCCAAAAGTATCGGTATTTGCCGTTTGCCTTCTTTGCCCGAAAACCCACGGCGACAGGTGTACCGCCGTCCTCGCTGCCGGAAACCACCACATGGTTGTCGTCGATTTTTGCCCCAGTCAAATCCTCGGCAGCGGTGATACCGATATCATCGATACCGAGGGAGAGTTTGCCGCTTTTAAATTCCTTCACGATTTCTGCGGGACCGTCGTCCGCGTAAAGGGTCGCTTCCGCAAGTTCGACGGAGAGATCTGCTTTCATCGCTTTTGCCAGTTGAATAGGGGTGCCGTAGGTTTCGATACCGCCTGCATCCTCTGTGATTTTTGAGTAATAGAGCTTGTCCAGCCCGATAGTAGCCATAAAGATTTCCTCCTCATTTTGTTAATTGAACTCGCCATCAGGTAAACTTGGGTCCAGCATCATGCTGGTTGCCACGTCGATGGCGTAATGGTGATAACCGGTATCCGCCTCATATCCGACATACCGGCGATCTGTTATGGTGAACTCCGCTCCCAAAAGAAGCGCTGTTATATGTCTTTTTCTCTGGAGATAGTTACCTTTTGAAAAAAGCGAAATCCGCACCTCCGAGATTTCGATTAGGGGAGAATTATCACCAAACAGGGCGAACTCCTCCGTCATCGGGGTCAGCACAAGGTACTCATCTGGTGGGACGCCGGAAAAAACGCCTGTCTCCACGGGAAGAACGGGCGTGAGCAAAGTATTCAGTTTAGACAGTATGCTCATAGGCCATTCACCTCCGATTCAAACTTCGCTTTCATTGCCGACACCGCTGCAGATTTACTTGACGATTTGGCGGGCTTCAAGAAAGGCTTAGGCGCTTGCCCATGCTTGCCGTATTCCAGAATGTTGGCGATCTTAGCATTATTGCCGCCATCGCTCCTTGGTTCCGCGAAACCAACCTTGACGTCCCAGCCCGAGCCGTCCCGCTTCTGTTTGGCGGGAGACAGGCCGAGGGAGCGTTCGAGTTCACCTGTAGAGCGGCTTTCTTCCTTGGTACCTTGCCCGACTATAGAGGAGAGGTTGCTCCTAACCTTTGAAAGAACCACCTCGCCGCCCGCTTCCAGCACCTTGGGAATAATCTCATCGGTTTTTTTCAGCAAGGCGGGAGAGCCGCTCCTCTAAGTCAGTCGGGAGTTTTATTTCAACTTTTGCCATTACTTCACACTCCCTTCAACACGCTCGCACAGGCACTCGACGTACATACCGCGTCCCCGCACGTCCTCCACTGAGATAATGCGGTAACGCTCTGTGTCGCAGGCGATGATATGTGTCGTTTCAACTTCAAATCCCGGCACTTTACGGAAGCGGAACAGTGCGGTCGCCTCAGAGAATGCCGCCATGTTCACCCAACGCTCCGAGCCATGTTTATCTTCTTTATAGGCACGGACAGAAGCGAGAACGATGTCGCCTGTGGTAACGAAGCCCTCTGCGTCCTTGACCGGGGCGGCGGTGATGATGTCAATCAAGGTGTTCATTTTTCCAAAACTCATGCTCACACCCCCCATAATCTGTCGAGCCGCAAAAGAGTGTTGACCGTATTCCATATCTGCTGCCCTGCTTGTATGGAATCAGCGAAAAAACCGCCTGTACTGCCATCCCTGCTTTCGTAGAAATGGGACGACAGCATGATGACGGCCTGCTCTGTAGTAGGCGGCATCTGATGTTCGGTGTAGTAGTTTTCTGCGAGATGTTGATAACTTTCGGCGTATCTGACGGCGGCGGTGATGTACAGCTGAAGGAGTTCATCGTCCGCAGAATGTTCAAGAATAAGGTTTGCTTTGACTTTTTCAAGCAGTGTCATACCGCCACCGTCCTTTCATTATTCTTCTTCCGGTTCTACGATTACGACAGTGAAGGTCGCTTCGGGATAGCCGGAAGTCCACAGGGTGAAGGCCTTCGGCGTATTTATGATTTCATCGCATTTTAACCACATGACAATATCTCCGGCTGAACCGCCGACAGCGGCGGCTTCCGTAGCGTCAGCGGCTGTAAGTTGAGAGCCGTTGTACTTAACCGCAGTAATGTCTGAAAGCCCTGTGGTAATGAGCATTCCAACCCACTTGTGCGTACCTTGCGCCGGATTGGAACTTGGAAAGGCAATCAACTCAGATACAGGTACAGCTACGGTAATAACACCGTCCTCAATGGTGATTGCTGTGACCTTACCTTGATTGGCGGTCAGATCATCACCGGTTGGGGTAGGTATCTTGGTGACAGAAACATTCCAAGAATCCAGAGTCATAAGCCCTGAATCTTTCAGTTTGAGTAGCAGAGCATTGAAATCGTCCTTGACTCCGGCTACGGTTGTAGCTGTGCTGGTCGCTTGGTTAATAGCAGAAGGAAGCCCCGTTACCGAGGCTCCCTCCTTGATTTCCAGCATGCCGCCGATGACGGTTTTTTCGCCGCCCTGTTCGGTATAGTTTTTTGTGTTATAGCTCATATTGCACCTCCGTTAAGCTTTCTGCTGGAGAACCTTGATAGCCTCCGGCAGAATCAATTTGCCGTCCACACGTTGGGTGGCAACGAAGCCCACCTGCCCGGTGACAGCGAAGAGTTCATTCAGTCGCTTAAACACACGCCCCTGACGGTCGGCTACCCAGTAATAACTGAAGTCTCCAAACACAATGGTCTTGGCGGCTGCAGCGATGGTAGGTACATATGCGGAGGTGTAAACAGGACGGTTCAAAATGGTGTCAGGCGTGCCCGCTTGCAGGGAGGGCTGCCACAGATACTGGCCCTGCCCATCCTTTAACTTGCGGATGGCCTTTACAGTAGCATCGT
>JAKELU010000002.1:209942-218804 GCA_022760735.1 Firmicutes bacterium FC7 | reverse complement strand
GGTTACGCCAAGTTGTGCACCGCCAGTCGCAGCAAGGATGCCGGTGGGTTTGCCGGAGCCGTCACCGGTAAAGAAGGCGTCCTCCTCTTTATTACCGATGCGCCTTGCAAACTCTCTGGAAATGTAGGCTTCGAGATTGAACACGCTGTCGTTTAGGAGTTCCTCGGATACCTTGATGAGCGTGCCCAGCTTGTAAGCGCCGATGGACACCTGGCCGAAAGCATCGTCGCTGTCGGGGATGGTACCTTCTTCGTCGATCCACGATGCGGTGCCCTTGGATGCTACGACAGGAATTTTACGATCACCGGAAGAGGTGGTGATGACGTTTGCCAACCTGAGGAAGACATTCTCCTCGTCGAGGGCTTCCACAAGCGTGCGCTCAAATTCGTCGGGCACGAGGTAGCCGCCCTCGGAGTCGGTGCCGATTTGCAGGGCATTCTTTACACTCATATCAAGACCCTCGTTGCCACGAGTGCGCATGGCATTCCAGAAGGCTTTTCTGTATTCGGCGGACGCACGGCCAGTCTTGTCCTCAGTGGACTTGTTCGGCGCGCCCAAAATAGGAGCGGATGTAGGCTTACTCATCTCAAGGTCATAGGCCGCCTGGCGTTCCAGACGCTCAATTTCCTTGCCGAGAGCGACCATGTCGGCTTCCATCTTGTCGTACTCTGCGGCAGCTTCAGCGGGAACAAACCCGTCCGCGCCGCGCTTCTGGTCAAGGAACTCCTTTGCGGTGTTCCAGATTTTGTTGCGCTTCTCGCGCAGTTCAAGGATTTTATTCATTGTCATTACCTCCATAAATTTAGTGGATAATCAAATTGAGCCGCTTTTGAAGCGACTCAGCGAGTACGCCTTGCGGCTCAGGTTCGGGTTTCGGTTGTTCTTTGGTCTTTACCTTATCAAGCAAGGAATTGGTGACTGCCCTGCGACTGAACGCATAGGTCGGAGTGGCTTGATGTCTTTTGCTGTCTTCCAGCACACCGTCGGCAAAACCCAATTCAATCGCCTTGTTTGCGTTCATCCATGTTTCTGCGTCCATCCAGTGGGAGATTTTTGCTCTCGACTGATTGGTCTTGACTTGGTAGGCGTTGATGATGGATTCCTTGACCTCGTCCAGCATGGAGATGGCTTTTTGCATTTCGTCCGTGTCACCGATGGCGATGGTCAGTGGATTGTGCACCATCATCAGGGCGGTGGGAGCCATGAGGACTTTCGTGCCAGCCATAGCGATGACACTTGCCGCAGAAGCGGCGATGCCGTCAATCTTGACCGTGACGTTGTGCGGATAATCCATCAACATGGCGTAGATTTGACTTGCAGCGATGCAGTCTCCGCCGGGCGAATTTAGCCAGATGGTGATGTCACCCTTGTCTGAGAAGAGTTCCGATTTGAACATTGCCGGAGTGATTTCATCACCCCACCAAGTCTCATCCGAGATCTCTCCATCAAAGTAAAGGACGCGCTCGCCACTTTGGTCAGCATCACGCGCCCAGTTCCAAAACTTCTTGTTTTTTGCCATTAGCTTGTATCCTCCGTTTCATTTGGTTTGTATGCTGCTCCAACATCGGCCAGCTTGACCATGTTGCCGTTGACGAAGTGCAGATCGCCGCCTTCCTCGGCAGTCAGCAGATTCATATCCTCCAAGCCACGTACATCGTTGACCGACATAAATCCGTTTTGAATGCCTGTTGAATAGCCTTGCATACGGCTTTGGTAGTCGCCGCGAAGTAGTCCGTCGAGATTAAACTTGATAAAGATCGTCGCTTTTTCCGATGGCAGAATGAGAGCCTGCTGTAAAGACTGCTCCCACCTGACCACCCACGGGTCGAGGGTATACTTGACGAACTCTAAAGACTGCTGTTCGATGTTGGAGAAGCTGCTCTTTTCAAGGTCGCCGACCAAATGAGGAGGCACTCTGAAAATACGGGCAATTTCATTTATTTGAAACTTACGTGTTTCCAAAAACTGCGCCTGTTCAGGCGGTATGGACATCTGATGGAATTTAAGACCTTCCTCCAAAACCGCTACTTTGTGTGCATTTGCGCCTCCGAATTGCGACTGCCAGCTTTCTCTGAGCCTGTCGGCCTGTTCCGGTTTGATGACACCGGGGTGTTCCAGTACACCGCCGGGGTTCGCTCCGTTGGCGAAAAACGTAGCGCCGTAGTCCTCCGTTGCAAGGGCAAGCCCCACGGCGTTCTTTGCCATCGCAATCGGCGAGTAACCTATAAGGCCGTCAAAGCCCAAGCCGGGGATATGCAGGATATTCTCGCGACGTAACTTGACCTGACCCTTGTCACTTTGGTAGGTGTAGACCAGTTCGCCGCTTTCGTTTCTATCCACAGCCATTCGGTCGGGCAGGAGTGGATAGAGCGCAATGGGAAACCCCCTGCCGTCTCTGATAATCTGTGCGTAAGCGTTGCCCCAAAGTAAAAGATGACTCATCAGTGTTTCTCTGAACACAAATGAAGTCATCTCGCGGTTAGGCTCATCATGAAGCAGCCGGTAGAGGGGGTGTGACGGTTTTGTGGATTTGCTCCCGTTGGCGGTTCGCTCATATACGTGGAGCGGAAGTCCCGCCACCGATTCGGCAAGGATACGGACGCAAGCGTAGACCGCCGAGGTCTGCATCGCCGTCCGCTCATTGACCGCCTTACCGCTGGTTGTGCCACCGAAGAGAAAATTCCAGCCACCACCGACACGGTTTTTAGGCTTATCCCGTGAGCGGAACAACCCTGAGAATATGCTCATATAAATAACAACCCCCTTTCATCATAGACACTGTCGTTGATACCGCCGCCGAGGGTTGCCCTCGCAAGTCCCATGATCAGCGCGACCACACCGTCTATTTTCTCTGTTGATTTCTTTTTATTGGGTTTGATGTTTCCTGCAGCGTCTTGGTCGACGATGACATTACCCATATTCCAGTCGAGGACAGGATGTTTTCCATGGCGTATTTTGCCTTCCATCACAAACTGATAGAAGTCCTTTGAGGGCGGGGACATGGAAATGAAACCCTGGCCGAACGGAAACACCGTAAACCCATGCTCCGCACCCAGTTCTTCAAGGTCGCGGCGTATCTTCTCAGCACCGTAGCGGTCGTAGGCGATTTCACGAATTCTAAAACGCTCCGACAGCTTGGCGATGAAAGCCACTATGTAGTCATAGTCCACCACATTGCCCTCGGTGGTGTTGAACACTCCTGTCTTTTTCCATATGGCATAAGGAACGTGGTCGCGCCTTGTCCGCAGGTCAATCACATCTTCTGGCAGCCAGTAAAATGGCATCACTGTGTATTTGGTATCAACTCCAACCGGTGGGAATACCAGAACCAGAGCCGTAAGATCGCCGGTACTGGAAAGGTCGAGACCGCAGTAGCAATCCCGACCCTCATACTCTTCGAAGTCTATGTCTTCGCTGCAGGCGTCCCATTTGTCCATAGGCATCCACCTGATATCGGCGTTGCACCATTCGTTCAGACGGAACTGCCGAAAGTGCATCTCCTCGGCAGGGTTTTGTTTCGCCTGTTCATAGGCAGCCTGCACCGTTTCAAAGGGAATCGTTACGTCGATGGATGGATTGACCCGTCGCCAGACGGCCTCGTCGTTCCAATCGTCATTTTCTTCAATGCCGAATACAGCAGGATAGAAGGACGGATCAATTTTTAAGCCGTCCATAACCGCTTTGGCTTTTTGGTGTATTTCATAACAGATGCTCGTCTTATCCCTGCCCGCTGTGGTGATGAGAAAGTAGAGGGGCTGCCGCCTGGCGTCACCCGTGTACTTGGTCATGGTATCGAAAAGTTCGCGGGTCTGCTGGGCAAAAAGCTCATCAAATATAAGACCGGAAACATTGAAGCCTTGTTTGGACTTTGTTTCCGAGGACAGCACTCTATAAAAACTGTTGGTGTGCGGGAATATAATCCGCTTGGTTGACGGCACGAGTTTTGACAGCTTTGCCAGATCGCCGCATTGCTCGACCATCGCTTTGGCAGTATTAAAAACAATACTCGCCTGATTGATGTCGGCGGCACAGGAGTAGACCTCAGCACCCGCTTCGCCATCTGCGAACAGGAGGTAGAGGGCGATTGCCGCCGCCAGTTCCGACTTGCCGTTTTTCTTACCGACCTCAACATACGCCGTGCGAAACTGCCGATAACCGTCATCTCCGACGATGCCAAAAATATCACGAATAATTTGCTCCTGCCACGGTATCAGCTGAAAAGGTTTTCCATACCATTCGCCGGTGGTGTGCTTGAGCATGGATATAAAATTAACCGCAAAATCTGCTCGCCGTACATCGTATCGGCTGGTCGGCAGCATGAGTGGTGTTGGTTTGTATTTGAAATCAGGCACCGTCATCCTCCTTTCGCGCAAAATAAACGACCTCCGAAGAAGTCATCAAAATTTATCTATACGAGAGACAGCCCCTTGTCGGGGTGTCTGTTTTTCGGTTGTTTCGTGTTTAGTTGTACTTGCTGAGGATGATGGTGTAGACCGACTTGACTTCGTCACCCGGTTCGATATCCCAGCCCCTGTCATAGCTGCAAAGGTCGTGGGTCTCGCCGACTTTGCGAATGGTCAGCTTGCTGATTTTGCCGCCGTCGATACCGAACGGAGAGCTTTCCTCATAATGCTTGACCCAGTATTTGTACTTGCTGCCTGTCGATGGGCAGTAGATAATTCCTTCACTCCACATTTTCAAGTTCCCCTGTCAATATCAGATTTGCATATCGCTTGGTGTCCGTGGAAATGAAGTTCGCTAATTCGTTGAATCCCATCTCCATCGCAATTTTGAACACTGCCTTGGTATCAAACATATTCGTGCGCCCCGTGGCCGCCACCTTACGACATTGTGCTTTGACAACCTCGGCTTTGGAAAGCAGTCTGATTTCATCCTCGCCAAAAACCGCTCCGAGATGTGAGCCGCTGTCCCAGAGAATGAAAACCGTGCCTGTGTCGTCTACGAAGTCCACCGTTCCCGTGTCGCCGGGTTTCAGCTTGGTGTAGGGGTCAGTCATGGAAATCAGTTCAACACGCGCGCCTTTTTTGTACCTTGCCCTCCGTGCTTCGAGGGCTGCTTTTGATATGAAACTATTCACTGTCTGACACCTCCATTTTCTTGCCGCCTTTCCAGCTTGAATTGCCTTCAAGCCTTGAAAGTAATATCTTTCGAGCTGCTTTGTACTCGTCGCCGATAAAGCCAAGCGAGAGCAGGAAACACCGCATGGCGTATTTCGGGTTGCCGTCGATGTCTTTTTCTCTTGCCGTGATTCGCTTCTTTTCAATTGCGGTTTTGCAAAGCAGGCTGATCAGCGTGGCGTAGGCTTCTGTGTGTTCCGCATCAATCGTTCCTTTAAACCAGGGGAACTGCAGTGTGTCAGCGGTCTGCTTAATCGGCAGGTCATCCGTTCCGAGCGAGGCCTTGAGAAGCGGGGCTTTGGCATTCACCAGTTTGGAGAGGTTGTCGAGTTTTTCAGGTGTAAAGCCGTCAAGAGGTATTTCGATGGTCAGGCGGTCGCTGAGTTCCGTTTGGTATGTGCAGCTTTCGGGTCCAGTCGCCAGCTCATCGTATTCTTCGGTGACTGCCTTGAAGCTGTGCAAACCGCAAAGGTTAGCGACCAGCTCCCGGTTGTCCTCGCCCGTGACTGTGCCGGTCTTGTCGATGTGGTAGCCGCCAATCTCGTAGGCGAATGTCGGCGCTCCGAGGTAATTGGTCGGGGCGTTTAGTTCATGGCTGATGGCTGCGACCAGTGATTTGCGTTCAGGGCCTGTTACGTTGTAAGAAAGTCTCATGTTCGTTTCCTCCATTTTCCTTGATTTTGCAGGGTTTTTTTGTCCTCCGCGCACTACATATATCACTCTAAAAGCCTTTATTAGCAAGCTTTTATGTGATAATAAATGCACCGAATATCAAGGAAATACAGCCCCTTGTTATTGTGTGTATGACACAATGCCGCTGAGAATAAAATCATACTTGGAAGAGCCACATATTGTTTTCGACTATATTAAAGCCACCTCTTTCACGAGGTCGGCATATTGGAATACCTTGCCGTCACGCTCACAGGTGATATCCTCGCCGCCGTTTTGCTTGTACTCGGCATACCTGCGTAAAATAACCGAAGCATACTTTTCGTCCAATTCGAGCATGTAGCAGGTGCGGTCAAGCTGCTCGCAGGCAATGAGCGTCGAGCCGGAGCCTCCGAAGGTGTCCAGCACGATGGCGTTTGCCTGACTGCTGTTGGTAATCGGGTATGCCAGCAGGTCGAGGGGTTTGCTTGTCGGATGATCGGCGTTTTTCTTTGGTTTATCGAAGTTCCAAATGGTGGTCTGCTTGCGGTCGGAATACCACTTGTGTTTGGAGGTATTCTTAAAGGCATACAGCACCGGCTCGTGCATTTGCTGGTAATCACCCCGCCCAAGCACGAGGGCGTTTTTCACCCAGATGCAAGTCGTGGAGTAATGAAACCCCGCGTCTACGCAGGCACGAAAGAAGTTCACTTTCTCCGAATCCGAATGGAAGCAGTAAAAAGCCCCGCCATCGGCGAGGTTCTCGTAAAGATTCTTAAATGCCGACAGCAAAAAGATGTAGAATTGTTCTGCCTTCATGCTGTCGTTCTTGATTTTTAGTCCGCTCACAGATTCAAAGCTGACGTTGTAAGGGGGATCGGTCAGGACAAGATTGGCTTTGCGACCATCCATCAGCTTCTTGACAGTTTCCGATACCGTGGCATCGCCACAAATGAGTCGGTGCCGTCCCAGCGTCCAAACATCTCCGGGTAAAACAAAAGCCGCCTGTTCAAGAGCGGCTGTCAAGTCGAAATCGTCGTCAGCTACGTCCCCGCTGGGGTCGGCGAAGAGTTTTTCAATCTCGTCGGCGTCAAAGCCCGTAATTTCGAGGTCGAAGCCGAGCTCCTTGAGGTCGGAAAATTCCAGAGCTAAAAGTTCCTCGTCCCATCCGGCATTGAGTGCCAGTCTGTTATCGGCAAGAATATATGCCCGCTTCTGCGCTTCGGTCAGATGCTCCACAAACACGCAGGGGATTTCGTTCAAACCTTCTTCCCGTGCTGCGATAATGCGTCCGTGCCCTGCGATAATATTCAGGTCTTTATCCACAATGACCGGGTTGACGAAACCGAACTCACGCAGGGAGGAGCGAAGCTGTAATATCTGCTCCTTGCTATGGGTGCGAGCGTTCCTTGCGTATGGCACGAGCCGGTCTATATTCACTTTTTCAAATCGTTCTGTCGATTTCATATACTAAAACCCCCTGTTTGTGAGCAGTTCGAGAAAGGCGTTCTTTTCTTCGCCCTGCGTACTGCTGTGGCGATTGATGATTTGCATAATCAGGTTAAAGTCGCCTTGCATCGCCTTGTAATACTGAGCGCCTGCCGTGACATAGGGCGAGAGCTTCAATTCCTTGGTCATTCGTCCGATTTTACGGTTCATGGCTTCGCAGGCAAGAAAGCCCTGCCTGTTCAGCACATAATCTGTTATCGTCTGCGGTGCAACATAACCATCACAGCCGCGAACTGAGATATATTCCTCAATTTCATTTCGCAGCACCTCTGCCGACGGCACTTCTTTTTCACATTCCTTCATCGCAATGGAGAAGTAGTCTGCCATCACATTTTTGGAATTGACCTTTTTTGGTTTTGGCTGACTTACAGCATTCGCGCCAGAAGTTTTACCTTCAAGCTTTTTATCGATTGGATTTTTCCGAGGACGGCCTGCCCCCGGACGATAGCCTCCGCTGGGCATTGTCATCACCTCGTTTTTGATTTTGATTTTTTGATTTTTGATTTTTGAAAAATTTACACGGCAGGCCAAGCGCGCTGTCCGCCTTAGAAGTCACAGGGATTGAGACCGCCCCTCGGTCTGAACTTAAAAGTAGTCGCCTTGCCCGGCGTGAAGTCTTGAGTGGCATTCCTGACAAAGCGCCATCATATTCTCCCAGTCGTTTGTGCCGCCGTCGGTCAGCTTCACCTTATGGTGTGCAAGGGTGGCGGGAGTAAGCCTACCATCTTCTTTACACATAACGCACAGTGGGTTCGCCGATAGAAAAGCTGCACGGATTTGTTTCCACGTTCTGCCGTAGCGTTTATTGCTGTCGGGGTCGCGGTCGTGTCTGTTATATCGTTTGGCTTCCTGTTTCTGATGTTCCTCACAGTACCTACCCGTGGCCAGCTTGGCGCAGCCATGGTAGGCGCAGGGTTTCTTTGCTTTATATGGCACGTTGCACCTCCTGTTCTGCGCATAAAAGCCCCGTGGGATTGCTCCCGCGAGGCTCGTGTGTGCGTTTAATTTTGCCATTTTAATAATAACAGGCTTCTAAGCGGAATTATAGTGGTCAACAGTGGCGTATGGCATCGATCTCGTCCAAAGCCCGGCCATGAAGCCGGTAAACCCAGCGAAGGTCGAAATGCAGCTCGACCGCTATCTGTTCCCATGTCTTGAAACACAAATACCTTAATTCCAGAAGCGTCTGGAGTTCGGGGCTTTCCACGCACTTAATCACCGTGACGATTTCATGCTTCAGATTTATAAGGCGAGTCAGGTCAGCGTTGATTTCAGACTCCAGGTCTACCATCTTGGCGATAACATCTTCCATGCGGTGGACATTGCGGTTTCCTTTGCTTGGCGGTACATCGGACAGAGTGGCACTTGCTTTTGCGGCGAGTTCTCGCAATGACTGCACCTGCTCAATCTTGCTATTGATACGCTGGTCTATGCGATAGGCTTGGGACAAATAATCCTTTGCCGATAGTTTTGGTTTGTTCATAGGCTACCTCCGATAATTTAGTCCACTCGGATTGGCAGCTTTTGACTCCATAGATTGTCATAGATTTGCTTTTACCGCATCAAT
>JAKELU010000002.1:112204-209871 GCA_022760735.1 Firmicutes bacterium FC7 | reverse complement strand
CCCTGCCGCCACAGACGGGCGTTGGCCTGCTGGTAGAGCTCTAAACTCCACGTCAGCCCGAACCAGATAATCGTGGAGCCGCCCGACTGAAGATTCAGGCCGTGTCCGGCAGAAGCGGGGTGGATTAAGGCGACAGGCCATTTGCCCTCGTTCCAGCTCGCGATACTATCCGATGTATCCAATTTTGTAAATGATATATGCCGGTCTTTCAGCCTTGCTGATATTCGCTCCAAATCGTGCTTGAACCAGTAGGCCACGAGAACGGGCTTGCCGTTGGCGGCTTCGATTAAATCCTCAACGGCATCCAGTTTGCGGTCATGGATGTAGTGGACTGTGCCGTCGTCGCCATAGACCGCACCATTCGCCATCTGGCAGAGCTTTCCTGATAGGGCGGCGGCATTGGCGGCAGTGACATCGCCACCAGCCAGTTTTAACACCAAATCCTGCCGCAGTTCGTCATATCGCTCACGCTCTTTGTCTGATAGCTTCACAGGATACCCAGCGGTTACCAGTTCCGGCATGATCAAGTGGTCTGTAGATTTCATGGATATGGTAATGTCGGCGATTTTGGCATATATTTCTTTTTCAGCAAACGGCAGAGGCTTGTAGCTGAATATGACCTGACCATTTCGTTTGTCGGGTGTAAAGTATGTGCTGCGATACTGCCCGATGAACCGTCCGAGCCGCTGACCCATGTCGAGAAGCCGGTACTCAGCCCATAAATCCATCAAACCGTTACTGCTCGGAGTTCCTGTCAGACCGATGATGCGTACTACCTTGGGGCGAACCTTCATCAATGACCTGAATCGCTTTGTCTGGTGGTTCTTGAAGCTGGATAGTTCATCAACCACCAAGGTGTCGAAGTCGAAGGGGATGCCGCTGTCCTCGATCAGCCACCCTACATTTTCGCGGTTGATGATGTAAATATCTGCTTTAGCCTGAAGCGCCGCTTTACGCTCCGTCTCCGTGCCGACAGCAACGGATAACCGCAGATCGGAAAGATGCTCCCATTTATGAAGCTCATCCGGCCAGGTGTCACGGGCGACTCGAAGCGGGGCAATTACTAAGATCCTGTGGGCTTCAAAGCTGTCAAACAGCAGGTCGGCGATGGCGGTAAGTGTTAACACCGTCTTGCCTAACCCAAGCCCATATCGAGAAACACAGCAGCGACAGGGTTTTTCTTGATATATTCGGTCGCATATAGCTGGTAATCATGCGGTATGAACTTCATTCGGCATCACCTCCTATCTGCTCTAAAATTTCTCCGATTTGCGCTCCATTGTCCAAAACGTAGACTGCAAAACCCAATCGCCGAAGCAGCCCATGCCGCGCTTCCTGCAAAGGTCGAGGTTTCTTCCCATGCCGCTTCACTTCAACAAAGGCGATTTTGCCATGCGGCAGGAGAATAAGGCGGTCGGGCATTCCATCAAAACCGGGACTTGTAAATTTATGTGCGATGCCGCCCATTGCTTTGACTGCTTGGACGAGTTTCTGTTCTATGGTTTTCTCTCTCACGATGACCTCCAATTTCTCATTTGCCGATTGCCCGATTTTTCCTATAATTACTACGCGTGCGTTTCCCGTGTGCCTATTACTCTTATCCTTACCTATATAAATTAGTAGAATAAAATGGGCAATAAGGGAAAGAGCAATCGTAGAACACTGATTTATTAGGGGCTTGCGACTTTGCCGAGTTTGGTTGCCGAAGCCCCAAAACGAGCAGACAGGCAATAAAAATGCTTCATTCCGTTCTGACGAACACCCTCTGAATGCCATAAATGGGCAAGAATTTTTTGCCGGTCTTATTTCCGTCGAATAGAGACCAGCCGCCGATACGGTTCAAGATGCCTTGGATTTCATAGGAATCAGCTTTCTTTATGGACTCGCGGGTCTTACCAAAGCACTCACACCATATCTCCATCACACAGACTTGATTTCTGCGGACGCTTCCGCTCGTTCTTGTTGGGTCGTCAGGAGAACGGATGTATTCGATCCGCAAAAGTGGTTTATGAATTCTTGCAGTTTAAAGGAAGCGGCAAAAAAATTGCCACAATGGCGGCTAATATTCTTGCCAGACAATTTAAGATCCCGTTTTCTGATTATTACTCAATTGACATATCACCAGATGTGCATATTCTAAGAGTAATGCGACGGACAGGTTTGGTTGACAATAACGCTGATTTAGATTCAATTATCTATAAGGCAAGAGAGTTAAATCCTGAGTTTCCTGGGATTATAGATTTTTCATGCTGGGAGATCGGGCGAACCTGGTGCAGGCCGAGTAATCCTAATTGCAACGAATGTATTATTAATTCTGAATGCAAGAAGAGGGTTTAAACAATTTTTACATAATAAGATATATTTTGCGGCAGTTTGCTTTGGAGGTGATATAGTTGAAACGTATAAGTGTTCTACTTGTAATAGGACTGGTAATTATAATCCTTGCTGGCTGTGGAGGGGTAGAAACACGAGAAAAAATATTACCGGATGGTAGGAAACTTATAATTGATGCTGCTGGAAAAATCATATCTGATAGTAATCCTGAACCACTTGAAGGGTATACCTATGACGAACAGACAGGACGGTATGTTAATGAAACTACCGGCATTTGGTATATCGTTGAAAATGGGCAAAAGGTAATACCGCCCGAAGAATACTTTGATCCTGATGAAGTAGGCATACCCAGCGGTATAAATATTTCAAACCGTCCCGACGATGTATGGGAACTTAAAGAGGTACGTGAGGTAACCATTCAATCAGGAGATACGCTGGTTGATATTATCAACCCGTACTTTATGAATGAACATTACAGAATGAATTATGAATGGTATGCTAAACAGGTTCTGGAACTTAACAACATTACCGAACCTAACTTTATAAAAGCGGGAGAAACTTTAAAGATACCGATTTATATTGACAAAGGTGCAAAAGTGAACTAGTGAGTGGTAGCATGAAACAGTTAAAAAACGTGTTGCTGTTCTCTGCCTGGTTTCTATAAAAGACCGGAACAGGGTATTTTTATTATTGTTAAGCTGAAAGGGATGATAAAGATTGGCTCAAATACAATCATTGATGCGGGCTGTAATAAACTTTTATAATTTTAACAACAGAAATGCTCCCGTAGTAATCACAAGAGTAAAAGAACACGACAGTGAAAGAATGTGCATGGACAGACTAGAAAGAGCGATTTTTGACTCATGTGATGAAGAATGCAAGGCAACTCCATCAAGATATGCAATATGGGGAGAAGACGTCCGTAGCATTAGTATTTCTGCAAAAGAAGCAATGAAAAACGGAAATATTGAACAAGCAGAAAAATTAATGAATCAAGTTATTAATAGTATGGGCGCGTTTATAGACGCTCAATTGATACTCAGCAATTTGCCTGGAAACATCAGCTTTGTAAAATCAAAAGATATTATTAAATCCTATATAACCAGCTTACTAGAAAACAACGAAGCATCAGATCCTGAAACGGACTATTTAATTGACAGTATGAAAGAGATAATGAACAGTATTGAGAAAAGTGACTGATTAATAAAAGAGCTATTCATCAAGCAGCCATAAGTTGGGAATTTAATTCCTTATTAGATAAAGTCAGTGCTATTTTAGGAGGTGAGCAAATGCTGAGTATTGAAGAGTATATTGCTCGTAGAAAAAAAGAGGATAGACTCAATGAATTTGATATTGAAGCACGTTCTCAAAATTTAAAAATTTGTGTGGATTACGTATTTGAGTACTTTAACAACTATTTGAATACTACTGAAGCCGAAGAAAAAACAGTACTTCATAGTGAAAAATTAGACAAGTATCGTAAGCAGCTTCAAGATTATGAGCCTGAAGTTAGAGAATGGGTGGTGGGTATTTACGATGAATATGGAAAACAGATCCACAGGTATATCGGTAATATACTGAGAGAGTATGAACTGTTTTTCCTATATAATACGGACAGCGAGTTTAGAAATATTTCATATGATTGCTATACTAAACTTATTAAAAAACTGCCATTTCTTAAAGATCAGACTGAAATGCTTTTCCTTTTTATCAAAGATTATCATCGGGTTCAAAGCCAAAAGCATTTTGAGTTTGGAGTACCGACAATTACTGAAGAAATTAGTGATTGGATCAATAATACATGGACAAAATATCAGGTTAATCTTCTTGCTTTTGCATATGATTGGATAAATAATTTTTATGATAATGAGGAAATTTGGCCTTCAACACATAGAAAGAAGAGTCAATATACTTGGAGAAAGTATGACTACGATTATAAGCAGAAAAGTAATCTCTTTAATATTGATTCACTATACAGAAGAATACCGAAAAAGCCCTTTATAAAAGGCAGAAAGCAAGAATTTGAAATTCTGTTTATGTATTATTGGCTTCATGATATGGTAGGCGATGACGAAGGATATTGGCAGCAATATTTAGAGACTGTCTTGCCAGTATTAAAAAGGGAATAGCACAGGGGGTGTTCCGATTGCAAATACAAACAGTAAGAATTATATCAAATAATATATGCTTTGGTCCAGAACCACTTCCTGATGACGAAGTGGAACAGCATTTGACTATATCTGCTAGTGGCAGAATATGGTTTACAGGATATAAGTATGGAAATGGTTTTGGTCAGTTCGAGATTTCTAGAAAGCAACAGTTTAATATAGGAAAATCCGCAGTAAAGGAAATATTGGAGCTTTTCTCACAGTATATAGAAAGTGACCAATTGACTTACTATGCTACTGATATAGGAACTTGGGAAATGAAAATTACAGATACGGACGGTAAATCTCATAATTTTAAGGGGGCACTTTGTGGTGGAGTGACGGTTGGCGATACTGATCTGACATATTATTTGCGCGAACAAATTCCAATTCAAAACTTGTTCGTTTTTGAGGATAATTTAGTGGATCTAAATGAGGATTAAAAAGGCTTATATACATGGTTATTAAGCATCCGAAATTAGCGGATGCTTCTCTATTTAAATGAAGAAACAGCTCGATAAAAATGTTAATGAAATATTTTATTTTAAATTTATATATCACATTGACATTTTTCGATTTGACGCATATAATATATCATATCGAAGTTTTTAGATTTGAGGTGATGTTATGGACTACTACTTGGAGAACACGAAAGTGTTTAAAGCGTTGGGAGAACCCAAAAGAGCAATGATTGTAGATATGCTTTCCTGCGGGGAACTTTGTGCCTGCAATATTCTGGAGAAATTTGAAATGTCCCAATCCACACTTTCTCATCACATGAAAATCCTGTGTGAATGTGGGATTGTAAAAGCGCGAGAAGAAGGTAAATGGACGTACTATTCGCTGGATGATGAAACCATCAGTAAAACAAAACAGTTTTTCTGTGCTATCACTTCCAACAAGGAAAACTGTATTTGCAGAGATAACTCAAACTATTGTAAGGAGTGTAATGAAAATGAGTAAATGTTGTTGTTCTTCCGATAACTGTTGCCAGCCGCAGCCGAAAAAACCGATCAACATAGATTTTCTGTATCTGGATACGACCGTTTGCGGTAGATGCCAGGATACTGAAAAGGCACTGGATGAAGCAGTTTCCAGCGTAGCCGTGGTACTTAATGCGGCAGGTTATGAAGTCAAGGTAAACAAAGTAAATATTACAACGAAGGAGTTGGCAATTAAATATCAATTTATCAGTTCGCCGACCATCCGCGTGAATGGAAATGACATCGCAGTAGAGCTCAGAGAATCACTTTGCGAGGATTGTGGAACGCTTTGCGGAGATAATGTTGACTGCCGTGTATGGGTATATAATGGAGTCGAATACACGTCCCCTCCAAAGGAATTGATTGTGGACGCCATCCTGCGCGAGGTATATAACACCGGGCAACGTGAGCCTGAGCGCAAAGCCTATCAGCTTCCTGAAAATCTAAAGAAATATTTTATAGCCAAGGCATACAAGGATAAAGCTGAACGGTGTGAGAAAGGCGGTAATACGATATGAGCAGAGAAAAAACACAAGGAATCGGTTTCTTTGAAAAATACTTAACGGTTTGGGTGCTTCTTTGTATGGCAGTGGGTATCCTGATTGGAAAGTTTTTACCTGGAATCCCAGCGTTTTTAGGACGTTTTGAATATGCAAATGTTTCAATACCTATGGCGATTTTAATCTGGCTTATGATATATCCAATGATGCTAAAAGTAGATTTTCAAAGTATTAGAAATGTAGGCAAAAATCCTAAGGGGCTTTTCGTTACATGGATAACCAACTGGTTGATAAAGCCTTTTACCATGTTCGGCATTGCATGGCTGTTTTTCTTCGTAATTTTTAAACCTCTAATTCCGGCAGAATTGGCACAAGACTATCTTGCGGGAGCAATACTTCTTGGAGCGGCACCGTGTACAGCGATGGTATTTGTATGGAGTTATTTGACCAAAGGCAACGCGGCTTATACTGTCGTGCAAGTGGCAACAAATGATCTTATAATTCTCATAGCTTTCACGCCTATAGTTGCGTTTCTCCTAGGTGTGGGCGGTGTAACCATACCCTGGGACACTCTTATTTTGTCTGTAGTATTGTTTGTTGTTATCCCGCTGGCTGGTGGTATAATTACCCGTAATTACATTACAAAAAAGCGAGGACTAGATTACTTTGAAAAGAGTTTTATACCGAAGTTTGGGAATATCACTACCATAGGTCTATTGCTAACACTAATAATAATCTTTTCATTCCAGGGCGATGTAATTCTGAATAATCCACTGCATATTGCTTTAATTGCTATACCATTAATTATTCAGACTTTCCTAATCTTTTTCATTGCATATCTAGCAAGCAAGGCTATAAAACTACCTCATGAGATAGCAGCACCTGCCGGTATGATTGGTGCCTCTAACTTTTTTGAACTGGCAGTTGCCGTCGCGATTTCATTATTTGGAACACAAAGTCCAGCTGCACTTGCTACCATTGTAGGGGTTCTAACAGAAGTACCTGTTATGTTGATGTTAGTAAAGATAGCGAATAATACAAGGCACTGGTTTCCTGCGGAAGGAGGGCTGAATAGTGAGCAGTAAAAACTATTTCGATAGTGTATCAGACCAATGGGATACGATACGCCAGACCTTTTTCTCTGATAGTATTCGGGAAAAATTGTGTGAAGCAGCTCAAGTAAAAGAAGGATTAACGGCTGTTGATATCGGCGCAGGTACCGGCTTTGTTACGCAAGAATTGCTTAACAGGAAGCTTCGTGTCATAGCGATAGACCAGTCCAAGGAAATGCTCAATGTATTGGAGCAAAAGTTCGGTTCAAGCGGTGCAATCACCTGTATTCAGGCAGACGCTTATACGCTACCTTTAGAGAGTGAAAGCGTTGATTATGTAATGGCAAATATGTTCTTGCATCACGTTGAAAAACCGGGGCAAGCGATTTTAGAGATGACACGTATATTAAAGCCCGGTGGTAAATTAGTAATTGCCGATTTAGACCGGCATGATTATGAGTTTTTACGGAAAGAGCAGTTTGATGTTTGGCTTGGTTTTGAGCGCTCAGATATTAAGAAATGGTTTGCTGAAGCAAACCTATCCAACATAAAAATTGAAGATTTAAATGAACAATGCTGCTGCGATTCCTGTGAATCCTGTAGTAGTGCAGCAATTAACATCTTTATTGCTTCAGCCGAAAAATCATCTATATAAAAGGAGTTGATCGTTATGAAAAAAATGAAAATATTCGAACCCGCTATGTGCTGCCCAACTGGACTCTGTGGTGTGGGAGTAGACCCTGAACTTTTGCGTATCTCTACAGTGCTTGACACGTTAAAAAAACATGGTGTAATTGTTGACCGCTTCAACCTTAACAGTGCACCTGCTGAATTTATAAAAGACAAGACCATCAACGCCTATATCAATGAAAAAGGAACAGAGGGATTACCAGCAGTAATGGTTGATGGCGAGATTGTCATTACAGGCCGATACCCTACCAATGAGGAATTTACAAAGCTGCTTGATCTTCCCGAGGATGTGTTGGGAATAAAGAGGAAGCCCATAACAGTAAAGGTTTCTATGAAAAAATCCGGCGGCTGTAATTGCAAGGGAGGTTGCTGTTAAAATGAATTTATTCGATCCACAAAACATCAAATTAACGAAATATCTTTTCTATACCGGCAAGGGTGGCGTTGGCAAAACCAGCATCGCCTGTGCCACCGCTGTTTCTCTTGCGGATAAAGGCAAGCGTGTGTTGCTCATCAGCACCGACCCGGCTTCCAATCTTCAAGACGTGTTCTCGATGGAACTGACCAACAAAGGTACGCCTATCCCCGGTGTGCCTAATCTATATGTGGCTAACCTCGACCCTATACAGGCCGCAGCTGAGTATCGGGAGAGCGTAATCGCGCCTTATCGAGGCAAGTTGCCCGCTTCTGTTATCGCAAATATGGAGGAGCAGCTTTCTGGCTCCTGCACAATAGAAATAGCAGCATTCAACGAGTTCTCTAATTTCATAACAGACGAAAAGGTTCAGCAGGAATACGATCATGTTATTTTTGATACTGCTCCTACTGGCCATACCCTACGAATGCTTCAGCTTCCTTCTGCTTGGAGCAGGTTCATAAGTGAAAGTACACACGGCGCATCCTGCCTCGGTCAACTATCAGGCTTAGAGAGCAAAAAATCGATTTACCAGCAAGCTGTTGAAACACTATCGGATGGCAGTCTGACTACATTAATACTTGTTACCCGACCGGAAATCGCACCATTTAAAGAAGCGGAACGTGCTTCCGATGAATTGTCTGCGTTAGGTGTTAACAATCAGATGCTGGTTATCAATGGATTATTGATGGAGCATACTGATGCTCTTTCTTCCAGCCTTTACGAAAAACAGCAAGCAGCTATATCTAATATGCCGGAAGCCTTAAAGGCGTTTCCAATCTATATGTTACCTTTACGCTCGTATAATGTCACTGGTTTGGAAAATGTGCGTGCTTTGCTTACCACCGACTATGTCCCTACTGAGCCGCGAAAGTTGAATACTGACCATATTCCTTCGCTCAGCGATGTGATAGATGAATTAGCAGCAGAAGGCAAGCGTGTAATATTTACGATGGGAAAAGGCGGTGTAGGCAAGACCACCGTTGCGGCTGCTGTTGCGTTAGGACTTGCAAAGCGAGGAAAGAAAGTCCACCTTACCACTACTGACCCGGCTGCACATTTAAAATTTGTGATAGACGAAACAAGCGGTATATCCATGAGCCATATTGATGAAGCTAAGGAGCTTAAAAAGTATCAGCAAGAGGTGCTCTCCAAGGCACGCGCATCCGGTATGAGTGACGAGGATATTGCCTATATCGAAGAAGATCTTCGCTCACCCTGCACACAGGAGATCGCTGTTTTCCGTGCATTTGCGGAATTAGTTGACATGGCAGACGATCAGGTGGTAGTTATAGACACTGCTCCTACAGGTCACACCCTGCTCCTGTTGGAGTCCACACAGAGTTATAATCACGAAATACAACGTACTAAGGGAGAAATACCTGAATCGGTGGCACGACTGTTACCACGACTGAAATCAGATGAAACCGAGGTCATTATTGTGACCCTACCGGAAGCGACTCCCGTTTATGAGGCTCTTCGTCTTGAAGATGATTTAAAGCGTGCGGGCATCGCCGCTAAGTGGTGGGTGGTCAATCAGTCACTTTATGGCACGGATACGACAAATCACATACTGAAGGCTAAGGCAGCTGGTGAAATAGAATGGCTCAACCGCATCAATGAACATGCAAATGGGAAGTTCGCACTGATTTCATGGAGTCCTGAGGATATCAAGGGTGAACGCTTATTGGCGCTGTAGGAGAGTAAAATGATAAAAGTCGCTTTTATTTGCGTTCATAATTCTTGTCGCAGTCAAATTGCAGAGGCACTGGGACGGCATCTTGCTAGTGATACTTTTGAAAGCTATTCGGCAGGAACTGAAACGAAGCCACAGATCAATCAGGATGCCGTTCGTCTAATGAAAGAGCTTTATGATATAGATATGGAGAAAAACCAATATCCAAAGTTGCTTGATGATATCCCGCCGGTAGATATTGTAATTACAATGGGATGCAATGTGGAATGCCCTTACCTTCCCTGCAAGCATAGAGAGGATTGGGGATTGGATGATCCTACTGGTAAGAGTGATGAAGAATTTAAAAAAGTTATTTCAATTATTGAAGCCCGAATAATTGAATTGAAGAAGAAACTGATATAAAATTAATTAACGCCAATCGCAAATTTAGTGGTTGGCGTTATTGTTAATTGACATGTTCCCGCAAACGGCGGTTTTTCGAAAATTGGCCCAAAACCTATTGACATGTTCCCACGTACAGATGGTTTCTCATTTACCCCACAGACATCCGTTTCATCAACTCAAGCCATGTTGAGACGATAGCTCGAATACAAAGAGCAGATTTGTAGAAGTCCTTTATTTTAAGCACTTTTATCAGTATTACACTTTTGACCCAGTAGATGATTTAGCTCGTAATAAGCAGATAAAAGACTATGTAATGGTGTCTGTGGTATTCAGAGTTGACACGGTAGACACGTCAGCAAGCTAATATAAGACCTTACAGGCGGTTTTATCCGACCTGTAAAGTTTTTTGTTGCAATTTTAGCGAAAACAAACCACCAGCTTTGCCAGTGAGAATAAAGATTTTTAGATAGGAAAAATACAATAAATGCTATAGATGCAGTGTTCAACATATGACTGTACTACTAATCGATAAACGTTTTTATAGGATTAAACGATATATAACTTATAATCAATAATGATTATAAAATATGAGTAATTGACATTATATTATTAAATTTCTTATAATTTACAAAAGGAGGTATTGAGTGTAGTGAGCCGTATTATTAAAAATAGTGAGCCCAATATTGGTTTGTATACACGGCCTACAACTTTGGGGAAATTGTAGATGTGAACGAGGCTGCAATTCAAATTTTTGATAAAGAGTTTTGGCTTTGCAATAGCCCAAGAAAGATGCAAAGAGAGTGTTTTCATATGGCAGCTTCAAAGATTATCAAAAAAGATTATCAAACAATTACTTATAGAGCGTGAAAAAAGTGTAAAGCAATTAGACGAATTATTTGGTATTTCGCGCCAAAGTATGAGCAACAAAATGTATATAGATAATTTCAGTTTTGATGATGTTTTGAAAATAGTTGATTATCTTGACTGTGATATTAAATTTGTTACAAGGGATAAGTTTTTATCAGGTGATTTTTATGAAGGAAAAGAATAAAATAAAATGCGATAAAAAAATGAGTGCAATGACTTCAAAGTTTAACGAACTGCTGCGACCTAAGCAGGCGTGGCTTGCAGCGTTTGTGCTGGTCGCCGTCATTGAGCTGGTGTTCATTGCTATGCACATCTTTCCATCGGTAGTCCTCGTTGCCACCTGGGTACTCATGCCCCTGCTGGTGCTCGCTCTCGTGTTCTGCTGGCTCGGGGACATGCTTGGCAACCCACTGGCGATCGGCATCGGGCAGATCGGGGTTGTGGGGAGTGCTGCCGCCTTCGCCGTTGCAGGCATATTTCTCTTCGTCCTCTTCATACGGCGCGGTGCTTTCGATGCCTTGCGTGGGTCAGCCGGTACTCGGCGAGGATGGCTTGTCGGTGCCGCTGCAGTCTATCTCGCTGCGGCCATAATCTGCGTGCTATTTGTGTGGAGTGGTTTTGTCATTGAGTTCCGCATTTTCGTTTTGATCTATCTTCTCCTGTTCGCCGCTTTGGCCATTTTCGCTCTTTCGGCGGGTATCGTCACCGCGATCGGTGCGGCCATGTTTTTCGGCACCGAGATCCTCGCAGCCCTGGAAGTTGCGGGACGCCTCCATGGCGCAGCGACGGCGTACCGGCTCACCTTCAACACGCTGTACCTGCTCGGTATCCTGCTGATCGCTGTAGGCATAGTTTTGCTCGGACCACACCCACACACCAACAGCCGAACAGATCACGCTTTGAAACAGCGATTTATCGAAAGTACACGAAAAAACCATAGGTAACCTAAATAACGGGACTAGGGGATAGATACCTTGTCTCTATAACCAATTGCGGAGATTTTATATGAGGAGGAAGATACTATAAAAAATAGCCAGCAGACATCAATTCCATAAATTGGACTTATACCATGTGCAGAAGGTGGTAGCTCCATTGATGATTGGTCAATAGATGGAAGACTATTTCGTCATGCAATAAATGAAGCTAAATTTGCAATGGAAGATAGCGAATTGGTGGAGTACTTTGGTATCAAGGGGAAAGCGATAGTCAAGATAGAAAATACAAATATTCTCTGAGATGTAGCATTGATATGGATACCATCTGGGTTAGATGTAAGTCCTCTGTGTAAAAATAGAAAGCCTAACATTAAAGGAGATTGCAATGATTAGAGAGTTTAAAGAAACAGACATAGACAATATTATGAAATTATGGCTTGAGACTAATATTTCTGCACATTATTTTATTGATGAAAAATATTGGAGAAATAATTATGAACAAGTAAGACAAATGATGCCAGGGGCAACTATTTATGTTTATGAAGAAAACTCCATTAAAGGATTTATTGGATTAACGGGAAATTATATAGCAGGAATATTTGTTGAAACTAATAGTCAATCTAAAGGAATTGGAAAGTCTTTGTTAGAATATATTAAGGGAATAAACGAAGAACTTTTTTTACATGTTTATAAAAAGAATAAAAGAGCAGTTAGGTTTTATACTAGAGCTGGTTTCTTTGTAGAGGATGAGCAAATTGATATAAATACAAATGAAATAGAACTTTGTATGAAATGGATAAAAGAATAAGAAAGTGGGAGAGCAAAGGCTTCTCGTTACTGACAGATTTGTCTGTGGCGGGAAGCCTTTTTCAAATGGATTGTATGTATTTTGGGGTAAGCCAGCGGGCAAAACAGATAAAAATCCGGAACTGTTATTTATAAAGCCTGAGAAAAATTGAAAGAGCTTCCATTGGGGTATTGCACTAAATGAAAATGATAAAGTCATCGGTGAAGCATGGATTTATCTAATCAAAAATAACCGCATGGCAAAGACTGCTCTGAGGATTGCTCCTATATATCAAAATCAAGGAATAGCGACAGAAGCTATGAAAACAATTATTGATGACATAATAATTTCTTATTTATGTTAATTGATGTATAATAGAAAAGTAAAAATTAAAAGACTTAATAAATTAAAAAGTATAGTTTTAGAAAAAAGTGTATGAGAAAGGTCGGAATTTTAAAAAATGATATTATATTTTTCTGGTACAGGAAATACAGAATACATAGCAAAATTGATTGCTGATGGATTAGATGATGAATGTGTTGATTTATTTAATAGAATTAGAACTAATAATAAATCACCTTTATATTCAGAAAAAACTTATGTAATTTGTGCCCCTATCTATGTTTGTGAAATGCCATTGTTTTTCATGAAGTATTTAAACTCAATAAAATTTAATGGAAATAATAAAGTGTATTTTATTTTTACAAGTGGTGGTTATTGCGGTAGCGCAAAGGTTCAAGCAAAATTGTTTTCAATCAGAAAAAGATTAAAATGTTTGGGCTGTTCTGAATTTGTGATGCCAAGAAATTATGTTGCTAATAATAAATATGCCATGGATGACGATGAAGTAATTTATTCAAAAATATCAAATGCTACCAAAAAAGTAAAACAAGTTGTTGAAGACATTAAGAATGAAAAGAAGTTAAAAAGTCGCCATGTATGGTTTTTTGAAACATTGATTATTGCACCATTTGCACCAGTATGGACAAAGTATAAATTAGTTGCAAAGGATTTTTATGCTACAGATGAATGTATAGGGTGCCGAATATGCGAAAAAGTTTGTCCCTTCAATAACATTGAAATTGTTGATAGTAAGCCTAAATGGGGAGGAAGTTGTACTCATTGTATGGCATGCATTTCTAAATGTCCTAAGAAAGCAATAGAATACGGTGATGTAACTCAGGGTAAAACAAGATATCTATTAAAAGATTATGTTCCTGTTAATATAATAGATTAAAGGTATATACTGATAATTTACTTATTTAGTTGTTTATAGAAATGGATTATGAAAACATATTTTATATAGAAACCGGTATTTTGATGAAGTATGGTGAAGTATAAAATAGAGTATTTAAAGCCAATTGATGTATAGATGACATTCAATGGCTTTTTCTTTATGGTTTATTTGGCCAATCTATTATGGTACAATATTTAAAAGGAGGACAAGCAATGAAATTTATTTCATGGAATATAGATTCATTAAATGCAGCACTAACAAGCAATTCAGCTAGGGCTTTATTAACTAAGGATGTATTAAATTCCATTAAAGAACATAATGCAGATGTAATCGCCCTACAAGAAACGAAGCTACCAAGTGATGGCCCTTCTAAGAAGCATTTAGAAATTTTTAAGGATATGTTTCCAGATTATGAGATTGTTTGGAATAGTTCAGTTGAACCAGCCCGTAAGGGTTATGCTGGTACGATGTTTTTGTATAAGAAGAGTTTAGAACCAACTGTTACCTATCCTGTAATTGGTGCACCAAGTACAATGGATTATGAGGGACGAATCATCACATTAGAGTTTGATGATTTTTTCTTAACCCAAGTTTATACGCCTAATGCAGGGGATGGGTTGAATCGTTTAGAAGAACGTCAGATTTGGGATATAAAATATGCAGATTATCTAGCAAGCCTAGATAAAGAAAAATATGTTATAGCAACAGGCGATTTTAACGTAGCTCATAGAGAAATAGATTTAGCTCACCCAAATAGCAATCGTAATTCAGCTGGATTTACAGATGAGGAACGTCAAGGTTTCACAAATCTTTTATCAAAAGGATTTACAGATACTTTTCGATATATTCATGGAGATGTAACAGGTGTTTATACTTGGTGGGCACAGCGAGCTCGAACCAGTAAAATTAACAATTCTGGCTGGAGAATTGATTATTGGCTTGTTAGTAATCGTATTGCCGATAAGGTTATTAAATCTGAAATGATTGATTCTGGTCCAAGACAAGACCATACACCAATATTACTTGAAATTGATTTATAACTTGGAAATCATACAAGGCTTAGAAATATTAGTGAATCTTAATCTAATAGAAGATATAAGCTATATGTAAAAGATAAAATCCATATAATTTATCTATGGATTTTATCTTTTTTTTATATTGGTTTTAGTTTTGATTGGTAGGTATAATTTCAAATTGTACATATCTTATCTACATAATTACTAGGAGTGAATTAAATGAAAAGGGTTTTAATCATTGACGATGCAGTATTTATGAGATGTGCAATAAAAAATATGCTTCAAAAACACAATATTTATTTTAATGGAATCGCTAAGTCATTGTGCTTCATTCTTTCTAATATTTTCTAAAATTTCCATGTATGTATAACAACTTATTCTATCATATGAGTACCAATTTATCTAGTATTTTCCACAGATAAAAAACACTTATTATATAAGGAATGTGAAATTATGGAAAGAGTGATTGTCTTATGATTTGTAATTATAGTAACATTAGTAGAAATAGATTAGTTTATTATTGGAAAAGTAAGAATTATAATAAATATATAGGCGTTTCAAGGCAAGCTGTAGTTTATGCATTCTATAGAGGAAGTTTTCAATACTAAAGAATGTAAAGAGTAGTTGAAAGGACATGATATAAGGATGAAGAGAAAAATGAAAATTATATTTATGGGAATTTTTATGTTAATGCTATTTTTGATTGGAGGATACTTTAAAAATAATATAACTTATATTGAGAAGCCATTAAAAAAGATGTATAGTGCTGGATTTGTTGAAAAACAAGTAAAGCTAAAGGATGGTACTCTACTAAACTATGGAGAAGGACCAAATAATGGGAAAACCCCTCTCTTGTTAATTCACGGTCAAGGTATGACTTGGGAAGATTATGCAAAGGTATTGCCTGAACTATCAAAGCATTACCATGTTTATGCAATAGATTGTCACGGTCATGGAGAATCTGATTGGAATCCTGAAAAATATTCAGCTAAAGAAATGGCACAAGACTTTTTAGAGTTTGTAGATGTTGTGATTGGCCAAAAAGTTGTTGTTTCAGGCCATTCCTCAGGTGGAATGATCGCTGCATGGATGGCAGCATATGCACCAGATAGTGTCATAGGAACAGTTATTGAAGATTCACCTTTCTTTGCTACTGAGCCAGGAAGAAGAGAAAAAACATATGCATGGGTATATGGTTTCCAATTATATGAAGACTTTAAAAATCAAGATGTAGAGAAGGATTACTTTAAATATAGTTTAGAGAGAAGCTATTGGAGAAGAATATTTGGAGATGCACTCTGGAGCAGGTTTACTAAAGATGCGGTAGAATATCATGCAAAGCATCCAAATGAGCCTGTGCACATAAAGTATTTACCTCCACAGATAAATAGAATATTTGAATCTGCTACTTATCCATATGACCAAAGGTTTGGGGAAGCATTTTATGATAATAGCTGGTTTGAAGACTATGATCAATCAGAAGTGTTATCTAAAATAAAAAGTCCCACTGTATTTATAAAAGCAACAACCAATTATGATGGAGACTTATTATTAGCTGCCTTATCGGATGAAGATGCACATCATGTGGTTGAATTATTAAAAAATGGGAAAAGAATTGATGTGGATTCTCCTGGTCACGATATACATTACGATAAACCCGAAGAATTTATTAAAATTATGGTTGATTTCTTAGAGGAAGTTCAATAGTTGATAATGATACCATAGTATTTGGCCTAGAATAAAGGGATGACTTAAATTTAAGTCATCCCTTTATTCTAATTATTTAGCTAACTCTTCAATTTCTATTTTTCCACCACTATATGATCCATCATCATAGTTTTGACCAAATATGATTCCGCTAGAATCTAATCCACGTGCTCTTAATCTTTCTACGATGGCTTTCTTATTATTATCTCTTTCAAAAGGATTGGTTGTTTCAATAACACCTTGTACAACTTCGTACCATTTAGCAAAAGGAATACCTATCCCCATTTCATTATGTTGCCAGTTAGCTACTAAACGAGTTCCTGGACATAATAAAGAGATATTAATATCTTGAGTGTTGTAAGGGTAAGTTGTTAAATCTTGACATACAGCTTGTAGACCAACAGTTCTTAAGTTATTTGTATAACCATTAAAGTAGCCATGGCCTTGAATCATTCTCATTACATTATAGGAGCTGCTTACTACAATTACAACATCTGGCGCTTCAGTATAGTTTTCAAGAGGCATAACTGCAATACCATAAAGCTGTTCTTTTATAAAAAGCATGTTATCATTGATGCTTTTTGATGTTTCTACATCCTTATAAATATGTTTGTTGAATCTACCTTTTCCATTTGCTATTGGTTCAGGTACCTCAGTAAAATGTAAGGCAAAGGCTCCATTTGGACATCCTTGATTTGCTTTTGTTAGCTTCATAGCCTTTCCTTTACTAGCAAGTTGCACGGAGTTGCAATATGTAACCTTACGATCTCTTTGAGGAACTTCAAAATTATCAAATTCTTCTTTATCAAAGAAAAACTTTACTCCTACTGGTTTACGGTCTAAATCCAAATATGATTCAATTAATTCCACGCTGCTTTTAATATCCATTATATCTCCCCCATTTTTATATTTTACTTATTTGATTGTGGCTGTACTTTTTCAGCTGTAAATAGGAATACAAGAAATCTTACTAATACATAGATACATGCTATTGCTGCTATTATTTCTTCTATGGTAACTAATGTAGGAAGGAATGAAATAGTACTTCCTGATTTAGTTAAAAATCCGTTTGTAAGCTTTAATGCTAGTCCACTTATAACCAATGGGAATGTGAATGCGGAGTAACTAGGGTAAAATTTTAATTTTAGTATCTTAGGTATACAAAGTATAACTCCCCAATATAGTACTTGAGCTATTATTAGTAATGCATAAACAAGAGCTATATTTTTACTCTCAAATGAGTTCATATATCCAGCTAAGCATAAGCTTGCAGGCGCTGATAGAATTCCAATTGTTGGCACTGTTGGCTCAGGCATTTCTTTTACAATAAAAACTCTTTTTAAAATTACTATAAGCAATACTATGAAAGTGAGTAAGCCAAACCAAAATATAATTCTTCCTATTGATTGCATTCCAACTGCACCTGATGTAACACTAGCTGCTGCAATTCCCACATAAGGAATAAACCAACTAGGAAAGACCTTTTTAATACTATAATCATTTAGTACATATTTTTGAGTAAAAGATATCATTAAAACTATATGTAGTAATAACCCTGCAAACCAAAAAACACTAGCAATCCCGCCACTAAATGGTTTAATGTATGTAGCTAAAATCATCATAGTCATAGAAAATGTTGGAAATACGCTTGCTACAACAGGATTTTGAAGTGCTTCTTTAACACCTTTTGGTAACAGTATAGTTTTTAATAAAATCATTATAAATATAATACCTGAAATTAAACCAAACAAGCTCCTGAGGCTTTGACTATGGGATTGAATTAAATTTCCTAAAGCTGCAAATCCAAGCATAAGTCCAGTAATTGGTAATGGTAGTTTTTTTAACAAACTTTTCATTTAAACGCTCCTTTCTTATAATATTAATTCAAGTACAAGATATCATAATATGAAATAGAAGTTAAATAGATAAAATCTATACGAAAGTAAGCTTTTATTAATTTATTTAATAGGATAATATTTCACACAATGGTCATACAGAGATAAGATTTAGATTATGTGAGATAATTGAAATCTAGTTAATAATTTGGTACGATTAAAAGGTATGTACTCAATCTATTTTACATAATGGGAGGTCAAAATGTATCAGTTTACACCTAGTGGAGTATGCTCACAGAATATAGTTTTTGAAATTGAGGATGGAGTAGTTAAAGGTGTTGCTTTTTATGGTGGCTGCAATGGTAACTTGACGGGATTAAGTAGACTAATTGAAAATATGCCAGTTAATGAAGCAATAGAAAAGCTATCAGGAATAAGTTGTGGGGGGAGACCAACTTCTTGCCCAGATCAATTGGCACAAGCTTTAAAGTTAGCTTTAGAACACCAAGCAGGCTAAGTAAAAATTAACATTGCTAATATGAGGTGGGTATTTAACCTGCCTCATTAAATTTTTGTTGTTATTGTTTATTCAAAAGTATATAATTATATTAGGAGGAAATAATAATTATCCACATGTTGAAAACGTTTACATAGCGACAAACATCTCTATTCTATTACAAAGGGGGAGTTTCAATGAAAATTTTTGATTACCTAGAAAAGTATGATTACGAGCAATTGGTATTTTGCCAGGATCGTAGTACAGGACTTAAAGCTGTTATTGCAATTCATGATACCACATTAGGTCCAGCACTTGGTGGACTAAGAATATGGAATTATGAAACTGAAGATGAGGCAATAATTGATGCTTTAAGACTAGCGAGAGGTATGACATATAAGAATGCAGCAGCAGGCTTAAATCTAGGTGGCGGAAAAGCTGTAATCATGGGAGATCCTAGTAAGATTAAAAGCGAAGCATTATTCAGAGCCTTTGGTAGATATGTGGAAGGGTTAGGAGGAAGGTATATTACCGCTGAGGATATGAATACCACAACTCAGGATATGTCTTACATAAATGCTGAAACTGATTATGTAGTAGGGCTAGAAGGTAAAAGTGGAAACCCATCTCCAGTAACTGCATTTGGAGTATTTAGAGGAATATTAGCAGCTGCAAATGAGGTTTGGGGATGTGATGACTTAACTGGCAAGGTAGTGGCTGTTCAAGGACTTGGTGCCGTAGGATACTCGGTTTGTCAACAATTACATGAAGCAGGAGCAAAACTATATGTAACAGACATAAATAAGGCTAGGTTACAACAGGCTGTAGAGGAACTCGGTGCAACAGCAGTTGCTCCTGATGAGATATATAAAGTTGACTGTGATATTTTCTCTCCATGTGCTATGGGTGCAATAATAAATGATTTTACTGTTGAAGAACTAAAATGTAAGATAGTTGCAGGTTCAGCTAACAATCAATTGGCTGAAGAAAGACATGGAGATATATTAAGAGAAAAAGGTATACTATATGTTCCTGACTTTGTAATTAATAGTGGTGGAGTTATAAACGTATATGAAGAGCTTAAAGGATACAATAAAGAACGTGCAATGAATAGGGCAGCAGCTATTTATGATGCATGTAAGAAAGTATTTGAAATATCAAAGAGAGATAATATACCAACTTATAAAGCAGCAGAAATAATGGCTGAAGAAAGAATTCAGGCAATGAGCAAAGTAAATTCATTATACTTAAAGAAATAAAGGATAAATTAAATGCCGCTAATCACTAGATTAGCGGCATTTAATTTTTATTGGCCTTTTTAAATTTGTAATTTCCCTTTTTAATTTTTATTTGTATTTATATAGTAAGTTTTAGATTTAAAAACATAAAAAGATTTGATTATTGAGAATATATCTATATATACATACCAAAAATAACATTTTATTATGTGTTGTTTTTTAGACTTAAGAGGAAAATAAGTACATTCGATTTAACTTGACAATATAAATTTATAGTAATAATATATAGTTTATCGCATTAAAAAATACTTTAGTGGTAAAGTATTTTAGGAGGAATATATGATTGAAGCAGAAGTAGCTATGCACATTAGGGAAATATATCAAAAATTAACTAAGTTATTTCAACAAAAGGTAGGCGAGTATGGACTTAATTTAGGTTTGATTTATGCTGCAATTAGAATACAAAAATGTCCAAATATAAGTCAGAAAGAATTAGCTGAAAGTATGAGAATTACTCAAGGGGCAGCTAGCACTATTATCAAGAAACTTATAAACCTAAAGATGGTAGAGCAAATCCCCTTGAAAAGAGATTCCAGGTACAATAGGCTAGTAGTAACTGACTTAGGAAGATCCATAATTAAAGAATATGAGGATTTTGTTGCAGCGCAATTCATAAATATGTTTGAGAATTTTGGTGAAGATGAATTGGTTGAATTTAATAGTGTATTAACAAGATTAAATTATAATCTTGTTAATATGAGCAAAAAATAGTTCAACAACTAAGTAGATAGGAGGGATATGTTGAAAAAAGTATTACCGTTTATGAAAAAGTATTTAATCTATGCTATCTCCAGCCCTATATTGATGATTTTAGAAGTGCTTGGAGATATTATAATTCCATATTTAATGTCTTTGATTGTAGATGTAGGTATTGCAAATAGAGATATAAATTATATTGTAAATACAGGCTTAATAATGATAGGAGCAGCCTTACTAGCAATGCTCTTTGGGGTTTTAAGTGCCCATGCTGGAGCAAGAGCTGGTTATGGTTTCGCATCTGAAATTAGAAAAGAAACATTTAAGAAAGTGCAGGAGTTTTCATTTGCAAATCTGGATCAATTTAGTGTACCGTCCCTAATTACAAGACTTACTAATGACTGTAATACTCTAGGTCAGGTTACAATGATGAGTTTGCGTATGGCTATTAGAGCTCCATTTATGATGATATTTGCACTTATAATGGCAGTAAATATAAATGCATCCTTAACATTTATATTTCTTATAAGTATTCCAGTTACTGCTATTCTAATGTTTGTTACTTTAAAAAAAGCAAGGCCTTTATTTATTAACTTACAGAGTAAAGTTGATAGAGTTAACGCAATAATACAAGAAAATTTAGCAGGCATAAAGGTTGTTAAGTCTTTTAATAGACAAAGCTATGAAGAGAAAAAATTTAAGGAAAGAAATGATGATTTAAAGGCTAATGCATTAAAGGCTATTTCTCTAGTTGTTTTTTTAATGCCTCTTCTTAATGTTGTAATTTATTCAACTATTGGGGCTGTATTATGGTTTGGTGGTAAGCAGGTAGTTGCAGGAACTATGGGTGGAGGAGAATTAATTTCATTTATTACTTATATTACTCAAATTATGATGTCATTGATGATGATATCTTTCTTCTTTATGCAATTACTTCGTGGTTCTGCATCATTAAATAGAATATTAGAAGTTTTGAACACAGAATCAGAAATAAAAGAAGTATCAAACCCTATAAGTGAACTTAAAGATGGTTCTGTAACCTTTAAAAATGTAAGCTTTAGCTATCCATCAAGTTCAGAGAAAGTATTAAAGAATATTAATTTTCATATAAACTCAGGTGAGGTGCTTGGAATTATTGGTTCAACAGGTTCTTCAAAGTCTACGTTAGTTCAATTGATTCCAAGATTGTATGATGTAACAGAAGGTACTGTAGAAGTTGGTGGGGTTGATGTTAAGAAATACGACCTTAAATCCTTAAGAGATCAAGTAGCATTTGTATTACAGAAAAATGTACTATTCTCAGGAACAATAAGGGAAAACATGAAATGGGGAAATGAAAATGCTACAGATGAAGAGATAATAAGAGCTTTAAAACATGCACAAGCATGGGAGTTTGTTTCCAAGTTTGAAGATGGGCTAGATCATAGAGTTGAACAAGGCGGAGACAATTTTTCTGGAGGACAAAAACAGAGGTTGACAATTGCTAGGGCGCTAATTAAGTCACCTAAGATACTTGTTCTTGATGATTCTACAAGTGCAGTAGATATGACAACTGATGCAAAGATTCAAAAAATATTTAAAGAAGAATTAGGACATATTACAACAATAATAATAGCTCAGAGAATATCATCAATCCAACATGCTGATAGAATTATAGTTATGCATGAAGGAGAAGTAGAATCAATAGGAAATCACGAAGAATTAATTGAAAAATCACCAATTTATAGAGAAATATTTGAATCACAGCAGAAAGGGGTGATTGCAGAATGACAAAAACAAATGGTCCTAGAGGACTTCGGCCAAAGAATGCTAGAAAGACTATATTGAGATTATTTAGCTATTTTAAATTTAAAAAAGCACTATTCTTTAGTGGAATTGTATTCATTATATTAGGTTCAATTTCACAGATATTAGCAAATGCAATGTTAAGTCCTATTATAGATACCTTAGTTGGAGATTTCAGCATGAATGTCTTTATTAGGTACTTAATGATAACTGGATTGTTGGTAATTTTCATTGCAGTGGGGCAATATATTGGTAACTTATTTATGGCTCGCCTTGCACAGGAGACAGTTCATAAGATTCGTGAGGACATGTTTTCTCACATGGAGAAACTACCAATTCCATTTTTTGATACAAGTTCCCACGGAGAATTGATGTCTACCTTTACAAATGACGTTGATATGTTAAATCAATCATTAGAGCAGAGCGTTTCACAGATTATAGTTTCATTTATAACAGTAGTCGGAACATTTATTATGATGATAGTAATCAGTCCTATACTAACTCTTGTTGTAATAGTTATGCTGGCAGTTATGTTTTTGTTTATAAAATTTATTGGACAGAAGTCAGCAGAAAATTTCCGTAATCAACAAGCAGCTCTGGCAGATATGAATGGTTATATAGAAGAAATGATGTCAGGTCAAAAGGTTGTAAAAGTCTTTAATTATGAAGAACGTGCAATTGAAGACTTTAATAGGAGAAATGAAGAATTAAGAAAAGCAAGTACTTCTGCATCAACCTATGGTACTATGCTAATGCCGATAATGGGTAATTTAACTTTTGTACTATATGCTATGGTTTCTATGTTAGGAGCATTTCTTGTTATAAAGAATATAATTAGCGTAGGTAATATTGCGGCTTACCTACAATATACAAGGACTATATCAAGACCTATTACCATGGTATCAAATCAACTTAATACTCTTTTTGCGGCACTAGCTGGAGCAGAAAGAATCTTTAATATCTTAGACGAAGAAATAGAGCTTGATGAAGGTGATGTTGTCCTTGTTAAAGATTTTAATGGAAAGAATCAACATGCTTGGAAGGTTCCAAAAGAAAATGGAGAGTTTGAATATGTACCTGTAAAAGGACATATAACTTTTAAAGATGTGGACTTTGGTTATGTTCCTGAAAGGAAGATATTAAAGAAAATAAATATCTATGCAAAACCAGGTCAAAAGATAGCTTTAGTTGGTTCAACTGGTGCAGGGAAGACTACTATTACAAATTTGATTAATAGATTTTATGAAATTAATGATGGAACGATTCTTTATGATGGCATAGATATTAGAAGAATTAATAAGTTTGATTTAAGGAGTACAATGAGTATAGTACTTCAAGATGTCCACTTATTTGAAGGTACAGTAGCTGACAATATAAGATATGGAAGACTTGATGCTAGTGATGAAGAAGTAAAAGAAGCAGCTAAGCTAGCAAATGCCCATTACTTTATAAAGAATTTACCTCAGGGTTATGATACTATACTAACAGCTGATGGTCATAATCTCTCACAGGGTGAAAGGCAGTTGTTATCTATAGCAAGGGCTGCAATTGCAGATCCTGTTATATTGATATTAGACGAGGCTACTTCATCAGTAGATACAAGAACAGAAAAACTCATATCTGAAGGTATGGATAAACTTATGGAAGGTAGAACAACTTTTGTTATTGCCCATAGATTATCCACTGTAAGAGACTCTAATGCAATTATGGTGCTTGAGCAAGGTGAAATCATAGAACGTGGTGACCACGATGAGTTAATGAAGCAAAAAGGAAGATATTTTGCACTAAATACTGGTGCAATAGAGTTAGAATAGAATTTGATTTTAGAGCAATTCTGTCGAATTTATAACAGAATTGCTTTTTTATTTTATACAAAGACTAAAAAATACTTTTATAAGAATAAATGTTGAAATCACCAATATATCTTTAATTATCTTATATCATAATCACAAAATTTCTGGGAAATCTAAATCTTATATGATAGAGAAAGGAGAGCCCAGATGGATCATAATTTCAATTTTAATAATTCAAGACATAAAGCTACACTTATTATAGCAACCATTATTTTTGTTGCAATTATCGCTTGTATGGTCTACTTTGGGTGGCCAATTATTTCGAAAATGAATAGTCCAATGGAGCTTAGAGAGTTTATTGAAGGATATGGAGCTTGGGGACCCATTATATTTATCTTGCTTCAAATACTTCAGGTAATGATAGCTCCAATTCCTGGTCAGGCTATAGGGTTAATAGGAGGAATTCTCTTTGGACCATATTTAGGTCTACTATATACTCTAATAGGCTCTACTATAGGATTTACAATAGTACTATCCTTATCTAGAAAGCTTGGAAGACCTTTCGTTGAACATTTCATAAGCAGAAAAACATTAGATAAATTTGATAATCTTACAAGAGAAAAGGGAGTACTGGTATTTTTTTTAATTTTTTTATTGCCTGCATTTCCTGATGATATTATTACTTTTATAGCTGGATTGACTAAGATCAAGATAAGCACATTGCTACTTGTATCACTAATAGGCCGTTTACCTGGTTATGCTATACTTAGTTTTACAGGTCATGGATTAATACTTGAAAAATTAGATATTGTGATAATTGTAATTACAGCAATGATTATTATTATGTTAATTGCCTTTTGGAAGAGGAAATGGTTGCATAGGTTTGTAGAGCATAGAAATCCAATTAAATTTATGAGACAAACCTGGAAAAAACATAAAAAGGTAATTATAGTTTGGACTATATGCTTAGTACTAACTCTGATAGTATTGTCATTAATACTTAATAATGTTGCCTTTATCTGACATAATAGTACAAATATAAAGAAATTTGTCGGAAAAAAAACATTTGTTTTATAGTAAAAAATGGAAGTAATTTGTTGACTTTACGTATTATAAAAATATAAAATTAATATGAATATGAATATGAATATGTGAATTTTGTTAAGGGGGAGTTTTTTAATGGGGCATCCGAGAGATTCAGGAATAGACATAATCGGACATGTAAAATGGGGTACGCATATCGCACAGCTATATTCTGATCAAAACGATATACTTGAGGTTGCTGTACCCTTTTTACATGCCGGTCTAAATAGTAACGAGCTATGTGTGTACATATATACAAATGACAATAGACATTCTGAACATTTATCTATTCTTAGGAAATCGGTCAAGGAATTTGATGAGTATATTCAAAAAGGGCAACTGTTACTCATACCCCATACAGATTGGTACTTAAAGGATAATTCATTTAATGAGATGAGGGTAGATAAGCAGTGGAAAGAATTAGTTAAAACTGCTTTCGACAAAGGGTTTGAAGGTATAAGAGCAGTTGGTGATACAGGTTGGCTTAATAAAAGTTATTTAAGAGCATTTGAAGCATATGAGAGAAATATAAGTATATTTATAAAAAATTTATCCATTATAGCCCTTTGTTTATATGATACGGAGAAAATAGGCATATATGAAACAGCTGATATCCTAAAAAATCATGATTATATTTTAACAAAACTTGACAATAAATATAAGCTCATTAAAAATTATGAACTAGAATTAAGGGACAAGCAGCTGGAAATTAAGGAAGAAAATTATAAAAGTCTAATTCAACTTTTACCTGATATCGTTTTTATTCATGATGAAAACAATATATACTATTGTAATAAGGCTGCATATTATATGACAGGTATAACTGCAGAAGAACTTCCAAGTAGCAAATCTGTTATAGATTTTACTATTACAAAGCAAAAAGATAAATTTCGAAATTACATAAGAAGTGCTCTAGGTGTAGATAAAGCAACACACTTTATTGAATTACAGTTTATCTGTTCCGATGGAAATATAAAGGATATGGAGATAGTTACAACTAAATGTGTGTTTAATGGTAAATCAGTTTTGATATCAGTATTTAGAGATAAAACAGCTTTTAAGAGAATTAACGAATTGGAAAAGGATATTCAGAAAAATAAGGAACTCTTAAATACAGCAATTGAGCAGGATAGAATGAAAACTGAGTTCTTTTGTAATTTTTCACATGAGCTTAGAACACCAATAAATGTAATATTAGGTGCCTTACAGCTTTTAGAAATGGATAAGGATATATGTAAAGAAAAACCTAATTATTGTGCTTATTTTAAAAGCATGAAGCAAAATTGTTTTAGATTAATTAGGTTAGTGAACAATATTATAGACATTAATGAAATAGAAGCACGTATGTATGAATTAAATAAACAAAATTGCGATATTGTAAGTCTAGTTGAGGATATTACTTTTTCTGTAATTGACTATGCTAAAAACAAGAAAATTAAAATCATATTTGATACAAATGTAGAGAAAAAAGTAATAGCGTGTGATGCGGATAAGATTGAAAGAGTAATTCTAAACCTTATCTCTAATGCAATTAAATTCTCATATAATGAAGGAAATATCTTGGTTTCTTTGATAGATTGCAATAATAAAGTGATTATTAAAGTTAAGGATAATGGAATAGGAATACCTAAAGAAAATCAAAAGAATATATTTAACAGATACGAGCAGGTAGATAAATCCTTAAGAAGAAGGCGTGAGGGTAGTGGGATTGGACTATCTATTGTAAAGGGACTTGTGGAAATGCATGGTGGAACTATATCTGTTAACAGCGAATTAGGACTGGGTAGTGAGTTTATTGTGGAATTGCCTTCTGAACAAATAGAAAGTAATAGCTCAAAAAATAACCAATATACAGTTGAAAAATATAAGCCTAATCATTACGTTGAACGTATAAACGTTGAGTTTTCAGATATATATTCATAAAAAAGCAAGGTTATCCTTGCTTTTTTATGTTTCTTATCTATTCAAATACTCATATTTCTTTTCTAATGGTTCGATGGATTTAATAATGCAGCTTCCTAGACAAACTTCATCCTTATATAATACTGCTACTTGTCCAGGAGTTATTGCCTTAACAGGCTCATCATAGATAATGTGTAACTCGCCATTTTCAAGTATATTCACAGTAACAGGAATATCAGGCTGCCTATATCTAAATTTTGCTGTACACCTTAATGACTTGCTTGGAGCCTCATCTAAAGTCCATGTAGGATCTTCCCCAATTAATGATGTGGAAAATAGGGCAGGATGATTTTCTCCTTGAGCTATATATACTATATTATCCTTAAGGTTCTTGCCAACAACAAACCATGGTTCACCTGTTCCGATTCCGCCTATACCAATTCCCTTTCTTTGACCTAAGGTATAGTGAATCAATCCAGAATGTCTACCAACCTTATTGCCGTCTACATCAACAAAGTCACCTTCTTTAGCAAGTAGATACTTATCTAAGAACTCATCAAAATCTCTTTCACCTATAAAGCATATTCCGGTAGAGTCCTTTTTAAGGGCGGTGTATAATTGATTTTTCTTTGCAATTTCCCTAACTTCAGATTTTTCCAAATGACCAATTGGAAAAATGGTTTTGGACAATGCTTTTTGTCCTATTCTTGACAAGAAGTAAGTTTGGTCTTTATTTTTATCCTTTCCCCTAATCAAATAGTATTTATCGCCTTTTTTCTCTACTTGAGCATAATGACCCATGGCAATAAAATCAGCGTTTAATCTTAACGCATAATCAAGGAAGGCATTGAACTTTATTTCTTGATTACACATTACGTCTGGATTTGGTGTTCTGCCTTTTTTATATTCATTAAGGAAATAAGTGAAAACTCTATCCCAATATTCTTTTTCAAAATTTACAGTATAGAATGGTATCCCAATTTGATCTGCCACTCTTCTTGCATCATTGGAATCCTCAGTTGCAGTACATACTCCATTTTCGTCTTTTTCATCCCAATTCTTCATGAAAAGACCGATAACATTATAACCTGCTTCTTTAAGCAATAAGGCTGAAACTGATGAATCCACACCACCACTCATTCCTAATATAACTGTTTTTGACATAAACTCACCTTTTCATATATTAAATATATCTTATTTTATCATTATTATATCTAAATGAAAACAAACTAATTCTTGACATAAATTTTACAAAAAAACTGTCGCACCAACCTTTGGTGCGACAGTCCCTATTTATTAATATTCAATAAATTTATCTCCTGAAACATTGCAGATGCTGCACTTATCAGGTCTAGTTCCTTTTTCGATATTTCCACAAATAGGACATAAGTAATAGAAAACTTCTTCTTCGTTGTCGATATCTTCTAATGCTTCTTTATATAATTTTGCGTGTACCTTTTCAGCTTCCATAGCGAATGTAAATGATCTAATAGCTTCTTTATTTCCTTCTTCTTCAGCAACTTTTAAGAACTCAGGATACATTTTTTCAAATTCAAATGTTTCACCATTTACTGCATCTTGTAGGTTTTCAGCTGTTGATAAAACTTTCTTTGCTGTTTCTAAATGCTTTTGAGCATGGATTGCTTCAGCTTCAGCTGCTGCTCTAAAAAGTTTAGCAGCATTAACTTTTCCTTCAGCTTCTGCTTTTTTTGCATATATTGTGTACTTTCTATTAGCTTGTGATTCCCCTGCAAATCCTTCTAGTAAATTTTTAATTGTTTTATTTTCTGACATATCCATACCTCCATATATAAAATATTTTTGAATTCTATTTAAATGAATATTACTTTGTAATGATTACAAATTTATTATAATTATTAATTTTAGAAATGTCAAGTATAAATTTAAAAATACCGAGAAATTAGTCCTCGGTATTGGTTTCAAAGGAAAATCCTATTGTATTTGGTCCGCAGTGACAAGTAATTGTACAACTTGCAACAGATGTATAGACCTTTTTAAATGGAGTATGATTTAAAATTGAATTCCTTGCAATATCTAATAATTCCTCATCTACACCAGAGTGTACAAGAAAAACATGATCTGTATTTATATTGCTATAATCAGATAATTTATCTTTTATGTATTTAATTACAACCTTATCAATGGTGCCTCTATATTTATTACCAACACTCATTGACCCATCAGTGTTGTTTACATTTATAACCGGTTTTATCTTTAGTAGATTTGATCCTAAAGAAGATAGTTTAGAACATCTGCCTCCAGCGTAAAGAAAATCTAGTGTATCTAGAATAAAGCTCATATGTATATTATTTCTATGGTTTTCTAGTTGTTCTACTATTTCCTTCGCTGTTAAACCCTTTTCTCTAAGTTCAGCTGCTTTCAATACTAAAAGGCCTGATCCAGTTGATAGATTTTGTGAGTCTATAGGGTAAATCCCTTCTAATTCAGTGGCTGCTAGGCAGCAGTTGTTATAACTGCTTGTCAACGAACTTCCTAAATTAATATGTATAACCTCATAACCTTCGTTTACCCATTCCTTAAAATAATTGTAGTATTCAGCAGTATTTATGGCAGATGTCTTAGGTAATATTCCTTTTGTTCTATAGGCTTTAAAAATATCAGGAGGCGTAATATCCATACTGTCCTTATAAACTTTGTCATCTAGAGTTATTGTATAAGGAAATAATTTAATATCATATTTTAATAATAAATCCTCACTTAAATCACAGGTGCTATCAGCACTTAATATTATCTTCCCGCTCATATATAAATTCCTTTCTAATACTTAAATTTAAATAATTAATTTTAAATAATTAATGAGTGCATAATATCTTACAAGTAATGATAGCATAAAAGTTAATATTTGTCATATAAACAATTTATTAATAAATATATGAAATTCTATAGAAAGTATGAGTAGACTTGTCCTTGATTAATAAACATTTAATGTAAAATTTTCAAAAAAATATTTGACTTGAAAGACATCAGACTATATTATTAGACTATATTATTTTAGAAGAAAATATTTTTTGAAAGGAATGAAAAACGATGAACCAAAACTTAGTGTATGTAATAGGTAAAGATAGTCACAATAAAGATGATTTAACTAAATTGCTAAGGGAGCATAGTGAAATAAAATTTGTGTCACTATCTGGTGTAGACTTGATAGGTCATGAGACTGAAGAAAAAATACCAGTAAAGGTATTCCTAGAAGATATGGATTCTTTTTTAAATGGTATGGCTGTTCAGACTGATGGTTCATCTGTTTACCTTCCAACCATAGCCACCCTTGATAATGCCAAAATAGATATGAAAGTTGACGTAGAAAGGAATTGGTTTGTTGATTATAATTTCGATTATATAGATGGAGAAACTGGATTGCCAGTAGGAACTATAATCATGCCATGCTATTTGTATCATGAAGGAGTAGCAGTTGATTCCAGAAGCATTCTATTAAATGCTACGAAGTACTTTGAGGAAAAACTTACTGATTTAATAGGGAATTATCCTCATGTCTTAAAGGATTATGGTTGCGACATTGATGATATTGAGAAAGTTCAAATTACTGCAGCAACAGAATTAGAATTTTGGGTAATGACGCCAAATGATAAAAGAGATATTGAGGAGTTAAGTACATCTCAGGAATTACATGAACAATATTGGGCAAAGGTGAGAGGTGCTGTTAGAACTGCCATGGAGCAAACGCTGGTTTTAATGGACCGCTATGGATTTAAGCCTGAGATGGGACATAAAGAAGTTGGAGGAGTAAAGGCTAGATTAGAGACAGATGGTTCATTTACAGGTATAATGGAACAATTGGAAATTGATTGGAAGTATTCAAGTGCTATTCAAGCGGCAGATAATGAACTCTTCGTAAAGCGTATAATAAAAGAAGTATTTAGAAGAAATGGTATGGATGTTACTTTTTTAGCTAAGCCTATACCTGGTGTTGCCGGTAGCGGAGAGCATACACATATAGGAATAGCAGCAAAGCTTAAGTCTGGGAAATTAATCAACCTTTTCCATTCCTGTAAGGATAACTTTATGAGCGTAATAGGATTTGGTTCTTTAATGGGGATTTTGAAGAACTATGAAGTTATAAATCCTTTTGTAACGTCATCTAATGAAGCCTTTAAGAGACTTAAGAAAGGATTTGAGGCGCCTATTTGTATAGTTGCATCCTTAGGTCGTTCTCCAAAAGTACCTTCTAGAAATAGGACAATTTTAATAGGCCTTATTAGAGATGAGTATAATCCACTAGCTACAAGATTTGAATTAAGATCTCCAAATCCTCATACTAACACCTATTTATGCATTGCTACATTGCTATTAACTATGGTTGATGGAATTGAGTATGCTTTAGCGAATAATAAAACGGAGGAAGATTTATTAGCTGAAATATCCAAGAAGCCTGGGGAAGATGCTGATTATCTTGAAAAAGATAGAGCTTATAGAAGTGAGGATAATATATTTGATGATTTTACTGATGAGGAAAGAGAAAGATATTTTGGGAAAGTTCCTGCTACTGTATATGAAAATGTAATTGCTCTAGATGAATATAAGGATAAAGTTGAAGTATTGATTAAAGGAAATGTATTTAGTGAAAAACTTCTAACAAGCTATAAGACAGCATTATTAAATAAATGGTTAACCGAAATTGAACACAGAATTTTACCAGCATTTGCTGAAGAAATAATAAAGACAAAGGCATTACACGATTCTCAAACAGCATCGGATTTAGATATATCAAATTGGATGAAAATCAATGACCTAAGAATCGAGCTTATGAAAGATAGTTTTGCTAAGGTAAGCTTATTCACTCAAATTAGAGAAGCAATTGATAAAAAAGATTATAAAAAGGTATCTGATTTGCAAAAGACAATATATGAAAAATTAGATGAATTAAGAAGGCTGTATGCTGTTTATAAAAGGAATTTGATAGATTAGTATTTAAGTTAAAAGATATCGAGGATTTAAAAAAGTTAATAAAATTTTTAAATTAGTGTTGACAAATATAAATTCTCATGATATCATTAATACAATTTTACGGTGGTTTATTTATTAATTTCGTAAAAATTGAATAAAAAATCCTCATCCTACTGGGTGAGGTAGAGGCGCGGTTTCTATGAGTAGCTATATGGAGGACGGAATCCAATGAAGTATAGTAAAAGGAGCAATCGCCGAAGCTTCAGACACCAAAGTCTGTTGCTGGGACTATATCGAATAGGTATAGGACTGTCATCATAGTATTGGCTCGATACTTTGATGTTGTGCTATCTCACACTGAGCAAGAAAGGGGAGAGGATTGTCTTAGCATTGCTATATGCAAATACACACCTGACAATCGTTAGGTGTTTTTTTATGACCTAATACAATGAGTGATAGCAAATTGTTGTAGTAATAAATATTTTAAAGGAGGAAATTATAAATGAGAAGAAGATTATCGTTTTTATTGATAATATCATTATTAGTAGTATCGGTGTTAACAGGGTGTTCATCATCAACTAATTCAGCAGGAAGTGGTTCAGAAACACCTGCAGGAGAGGATACTTTTGTAGTTGGAATGGAAGCTGGATATCCACCATTTAACTGGACTCAAATGGATGATTCAAATGGTGCTGTTAAAATAAGTGGTTCTGCAGAATATGCAGGTGGATATGATGTTGAAATTGCAAAGAGAATTGCAGAAGGATTAGGAAAGGAATTAGTTATAGTTAAAACTGAGTGGGATGGATTATTACCTGCATTAACATCGGGTATGATAGATGCAATTGTAGCTGGTATGTCACCTACTGAAGAGCGTATGAAATCAATAGATTTCTCAGATAATTATTATACATCTGATTTGGTAATGGTAGTTAAAAAAGGTGGAGCATATGAAAATGCAACATCAATTCAAGATTTTAAGGGAGCAAAGATAACTGCTCAGTTAAATACATTCCATTATACTGTAATAGACCAAATAGAGGGTGTAATTAAAGAAACTGCAATGGATAATTTCCCAGCTATGAGAGTAGCCTTAGAATCAGGTATTATTGATGGATATGTATCAGAGCGTCCAGAAGCAGTAAGTGCTACAGCAGCAAATGAAAACTTTGCATTTGTAGAATTTGAAGATGGATTTGTAACATCACCAGATGATACAGCTATAGCAGTAGGTTTAGCAAAGGGTAGTGACCTAACAGAAAAAATAAATGAAATACTAGCAGGAATTTCAGAGGAAGAACGTCAGGAAATAATGGATGCTGCAATACTTAATCAACCAGCAGCACAATAACAAGTTGAAAATCTTGGAAACTGGCTACCATTAGTAGTCAGTTTCGGCATGTTTATAAGGAGGGTTTAAATGAGTTTTAAAACCATTGTTGATATATTTTTGAATAATTGGCCTATGTTTTTACGTGGTGCTGGTATGACCTTATTTATATCTATTATAGGAACTATAGTAGGTTTAATAATTGGATTGTGTGTAGGAATAATCCGTACTATTCCTATACCTGAAAGAGGACCTAAAAGGACATTGTTATTAGTAATTAATAAAATACTATCTATTTATATAGAGTTTTTCCGTGGAACACCAATGATAGTTCAGTCCATGGTTATATTTTATGGTACAGCTCAAGCCTTTGGAGTTCAGATGAACAGAGTGTTTGCAGCACTGTTAATAGTTTCTATAAACACTGGTGCATATATGTCAGAAATAGTTCGTGGAGGTATAGTGTCCATTGATAAAGGACAGTTTGAGGCTGCTCAAGCAATAGGTATGACTCATTTGCAAACTATGACCAACGTAGTAATGCCACAGGTTATTAGAAACATTTTACCTGCAACAGGAAATGAATTTGTTATAAATGTTAAGGATACATCTGTATTAAACGTAATTTCAGTAACGGAATTATTCTTCCAAACTAAGTCAATTGCAGGGGCTACATTTAAGTTCTTTGAGCCTTACTTCATTACAAGTATTATATATTTAATAATGACAATTACAATTACTAGGATATTGCGCTCAATTGAGAGAAGAATGGATGGACCAGCAAATTTCATTATGGCTGGCAATCAGATGCAGGTTGAAAGACCAGAAGATATTGTTCGTAAAAAGCAAGGGCAATAGAGGAGGGAAATTATGGAAAGAGTTATTGATGTACAACACTTAAGTAAGACCTTTGGTACGAATGAGGTATTAAAAGATATAGATTTTTCTGTTAACAAGGGTGAAGTAGTATCCATAATAGGTTCTTCTGGTTCAGGAAAATCAACCTTGCTTCGATGTATAAATCTATTGGAAAAGCCAACCAGTGGAAAGATAATATATAACGGTAAAAACATTTTGGATCATGCCCATGATATCTATGCTTATAGAACTAAGTTGGGTATGGTATTTCAACAATTTAACCTCTTTAATAATCATGACGTACTAAGCAATTGTACAGTAGGTCAAATAAAGGTTCTAAAGAGAAGCAAGGAAGAAGCTGAAGAAATTGCTTTAAAGTACTTAAAGAATGTTGGAATGGAAAAGTATATACATGCTAAACCAAAACAATTATCCGGTGGACAAAAGCAACGTGTAGCCATTGCTAGAGCACTTTCTATGGAGCCAGATGTAATGCTATTTGATGAGCCAACATCTGCACTGGATCCAGAAATGGTTGGAGAGGTATTAAAGGTAATGAAGGAGTTGGCGGAATCAGGACTAACAATGATAGTAGTAACCCATGAGATGGGCTTTGCTAAAGAAGTTTCTGATAGAGTCATCTTTATGGATAAGGGAGTAATTGCAGAAGAAGGAACCCCAGAGGAAATTTTTAACTCTCCTAAACAGGAAAGAACAAAGGAATTTTTATATCGTATTCTTAAAGAAGTATAAAATATATGTGACATAAAACTGGTCCCAAGTATGAACAATTTAATTACTTGGGACTTTTTATGACCTAACACAATGAGCGCTAGTGAATTGATGTAGGTCAAACGCAAAAAGAAGCAATTATGCCCATAAAATATTTGCAAAGAGAATATAAATGTAATATTCTCTTAATATAAGAGTGATAGACTTCATTTATATAGAGAATAAAGAGGTGCTTTTTATTTAATGAAAAAAGTATTTGGAAAAGTTTTATATAAAATAACTGAATTTATATCCTTTATACTAGATGTCTTTATTAACCTAGTCGATGTTACTGTTTCCCTAGTATCCAGTGTAGCCAGAGGTCTAGCGGCATTAATTGGCGCAGGGGGCTGTTTATTTTTAATACTTATGGGGCCCTTTGGAATTGCCTTATTGCTTAATCCTGTAACACTACTTTTGATTATGTTCTTTGTAGTATTCCCGATTTTAGGAACAAAGTTTATATCATGGCTAAAGTATGTAAAATATATGATTACAGAATACCTATTTGATTACTCAGAAAATTTAATTAAAGGTAGAAAAACTTCTAAGACAATTAATGACTATGGAAGAAAGTACAGGAAAATGGAAGAAGAAAGGCTTAGAAGGGAACAACAAAGAAGACAGGAAGAGCAACAAAGAGAATGGGAAGAGCGTTTTAAACAATGGTATGAATATCAAAATTCTCAATACAGAGGATTTAATGGTGGCTATTGGGAATATGGTCAAAATACAGGATATGGTGGTCACTATGGTGGGCAAGCCTACTCAAATCCAACAGTAGATTTCAAAAATAAATATGAAAAATATTGTGACGTACTTGGTGTTGACTATAATGCTGATAAATATCAAATTAAATTATCATATAGAAAAAAAGCTAAGGAATACCATCCTGATATAAATAAATCCCCAGATGCCACTAAGAAATTCCAAGAAATAAATGAGGCATATGAGTTTTTATCTGATGAGAATATCGAAAGATATAAGAGTTTAAATTAATTATAAAAATTATATGACTAGCATAATCCATATGGTAATATATAGTAAAGAGAAGTTTTTTATTTCGCTAATTAGGAGGTGCCATATGGATTTCTTAATTGAAGGCTTTATATCAATTACTTGGCAACAGGTTCTGATGTATATCATAGGTGGTACGTTAATTTACCTTGCTATAAGAAAGAATCTAGAACCAGCACTTTTATTACCAATGGGATTTGGAGCTATATTAGTGAATATTCCTTTCTCTGGGGTACTAGATCAGACTTTAACTGGGATAGGTGAAGTACAAGGAATTATAGATTGGTTGTTTAGAGTGGGTATAGAAGCATCAGAAGCAATGCCAATTTTGCTATTCATTGGTATTGGTGCAATGATAGATTTCGGACCACTTTTAGCAAATCCAAGACTGCTATTATTTGGAGCAGCTGCTCAATTTGGTATATTTGCCACAATTACAGTAGCTACACTACTGGGATTTAGTTTAACAGATGCTGCGTCGATTGGAATAATAGGTGCTGCTGATGGTCCTACTTCAATTCTTGTATCTCATGTGTTAGGTAGCAATTACATTGGACCAATAGCAGTTGCAGCGTATTCATATATGGCCTTAGTACCTATTATTCAACCATTTGCCATAAGAATGTGTACTACTAAAAAAGAAAGAGCTATTAGAATGAAATATAATCCAAAGAGTGTTTCAAAGACGACAAAGATTTTATTCCCAATAGTAGTAACTATCATAGCGGGATTAGTAGCTCCAGCGTCAATTGCTTTAGTAGGATTCTTAATGTTTGGTAACTTAATTAGAGAATGTGGAGTTTTAAATTCCTTATCAGAGACGGCTCAAAACGCTTTGGCAAACCTTATTACACTATTACTTGGGATAACGATTTCAGCTAGTATGCAGGCTGATAAATTTGTAACCTTAGAAACATTCCTGATTATGGGATTAGGGCTATTAGCCTTTGTCTTTGATACAATAGCTGGCGTAATGTTTGCAAAATTTTTAAACTTATTTAGCAAAGAAAAGGTTAATCCAATGGTAGGAGCAGCTGGTATTTCTGCATTCCCAATGTCAGCTCGTGTTATACAAAAAATGGGCTTACAGGAAGACAATCAAAACCATTTACTTATGCATGCGATAGGAGCAAATGTATCTGGACAAATTGCATCTGTTATAGCTGGTGGGGTTATTATAAATTTAATCCCTAAACTTTTATAGGAGGAATGAATATGAATAGTAACTTCTATAGTTCCCTAGAGTTAATGGGAAAGGGAATGTTAGCAATATTTGTTGTAATTATAGCTATTTATGCAGTTGTAAGCTTATTATTAAATATAACTAAAGAGAATGAACAATAATATTATGAAGCCTGTCAAAAGTGATAGGCTTTTAATTATTTTATGTATTTTATATTTATATAAAATTTTTTCTAAGGACTATAAATAAATAGAACCTTAATATGTATTGTGGTAAAATTAGGTGAATAGACTCAATGTAGATAAGAATAAATATGGGTATAAACATAATTACATGGGAAACATGTGTATTTTAAGGAGGCGAAAATATGGGTTTAACTAAAGCAATTGGTAGTGCAATAGGCGGTTCTTTAGCAGATCAGTGGTTAGAGGTTATTGAACCAAATGATATGGGAGATAATACTGTTTTCACATCAGGAGTAAAAGTTAGAAAAGACGATAGGAGAGGCTCTAATAGAAAAGGCACTGAAGATACTGTTTCTAACGGTTCAATAATACATGTTTATCCAAATCAGTTTATGATGCTGGTAGATGGTGGTAAAGTCGTGGATTATACCGCTGAAGAAGGATATTATAAGGTTGATAATTCATCACTACCTTCCTTGTTTAATGGTAGTTTTAAAGACTCGTTAAGGGAATCATTTCAAAGAGTAAAATATGGTGGGGTAACACCAACATCCCAAAAGGTGTTTTATATAAATTTACAGGAGATTAAAGGGATTAAATTCGGAACACCAAATCCACTAAATTACTTTGACAATTTTTATAATTCAGAGTTATTTTTAAGAACACACGGAACGTATTCTATAAAGATAACTGACCCTCTGCTATTTTATTCTGAAGTAATTCCAAGAAATGAAACTAAGGTTGAAATTCAGGATATAAATGAGCAATTCTTATCAGAATTTTTAGAAGCCCTACAATCTGCTATCAATCAGATGTCAGTTGATGGCATTAGAATTTCTCATGTTGCTTCCAAGGGCAGAGAATTGAGTAAATACATGGCTGATATTCTTGATGAAGAATGGAAAAAGACAAGGGGAATGGAAATTCAATCTGTAGGAATTTCAAGTATTTCCTATGATGATGAATCCAAAGAATTAATCAATATGAGAAATAAAGGTGCAATGCTTGGGGATCCATCTGTAAGAGAAGGTTATGTTCAAGGCTCAATTGCTAGAGGACTAGAGGCAGCTGGTTCAAATGAAGCTGGAAGTACACAAGCATTTATGGGTATGGGCTTTGGTATGCAGGCTACTGGTGGATTTATGCAAGCTGCATCAGAATCAAATCAAAGACAGATGGAGGCCCAAAATAAACAAGTTCCATCAGATAATAAGGCTAATAACAATACATGGTTCTGTAGCAATTGTGGTACAAAGAATTCAGGTAAGTTTTGTACAGAATGTGGAACTAAGAAAAGTGCGCCAGCCTTCTGTTCAAACTGTGGGTACAAGGTAGAGGGAGACGCTCCAAATTTCTGTCCAGAATGTGGTCACAAGTTCTAATTAGTACAAAATAAAAGGGGGTAAAAAATGGCTACAACAACATATAAATGCCCGAGCTGTGGTGCGGGGATTCATTATAAACCAGCCCTTAAGAAGTTTAAATGCGATTATTGTTTAAGTGAATATACAGAGGATGAATTCGAAAAGCAAAATCCTGATGAAGGAAAAGAACATTCCAATTTTCAATCGTATACCTGCCATAGCTGTGGGGCAAATGTAGTTACAGATGAGACAACGACAGCAACATTCTGCTATTATTGCCATAACCCTGTTATATTGTCAGGAAGGCTAGAGGGTGACTTTAGGCCTAAAAAGATGATTCCTTTTTCCATTGATAAAAAGAAGGCTCAAGAGAGTTTCTTAAAATGGGCTGGAAATAAGAAGTTTGTTCCAAAAGATTTTACGAGTTCCTCTCAGTTAGAAAAGATTACTGGGGTATACCTTCCGTATTGGTGGGTAGATACAAAGGCACAGATTAACTATGTAGGAGAAGGCAGAAATATTAGAGTATGGAGAGTGGGAGACAGAGAGTACACTGAAACAAAGAAATATCAAATAATTCGTAAAGGTGAAATTGATTTAAAGAATGTTGGAGAAATTGCCTTTACTAAGATAAATCAAAGTCTCATAAATGGGATATTACCATTTAGAGAAAACGAAGCTGTTGATTTTTCTATGCCATATCTATCTGGCTTCTTTGCTGAACAGTATAATATAACTAAAGAAGAAGTTGAACCGATGATAGAGGATCAGATTAACAGATATTATGATTATTTAGTTAATGGCCTAGTAAATGGTTACGATAGAATAAATACTATTAATAAAGGAATAGATATAAAGGAAGAAGAATGGAACTATACCCTTCTACCTGCTTGGATCCTTACTTATAATTACAATGGCAAGACTTACGTATTTGCTGTAAATGGACAGACGGGAAAGTCATATGGTGAACTACCTCTAAGTAATCAAAGATTAGCTAAAGCGTTTAGTGCAATATTTGGAGTTACGTTCTTAGCTCTTATGGTAGGAGGTTTCTTCATATGGTAAAAAGTCTATATAGATATAAAATCACAACAATTATTTTATTTGTGACTATTCTATTACTTGGTTCATTGCCAGTCTTGGCTGCGAAGGAATTAGTTATAGATGAGGCGGGATTGCTTACTCAGTCACAAATTGAAGACCTAAATGATAGATTAAATTCTTTATCTAATGAATTTAATATGGACATTGTAATAACCACTACTAATGACACAGATGGGAAATCATCTAGAGAATATGCCGATGACTATTTTGACTATAATGGCTTTGGAGTAGGCCCAGACTATGATGGAATACTATTCTTAATAGACATGGACAATAGGGAGGTTTATATCTCAACAACAGGTATAGGGATTAGATATTTAACAGATCAAAGGATAGAGAGAGTGTTAGATGAGGTTTTTGAATCTGGTCTTGCAGATGGTGATTATTATGGAGCTTCCATTGGATTTATAAATGGTACTGAGAAGTATCTTAGAGGAGGTATTCCAAGCAATCAACATATTGTTGAAGAAAAGGTAAATAAATTAACAACTGCGGATGTAATTATAGCTCTAATAGGCGGTTTGGGCGTAGGTGGAGCATTTGTTGTTTCAGTAAAGTCAGGATATAAGATGAAAAACCCTGGCAATCCATTTTCGTATTCAAACAATAGTATAGTTAATATAGCAACAACGGAGGATAGGCTAGTAGATACATTTGTAACCCATAGAATAATACCAAAACCAAAGCCATCATCAGGTGGTGGTTCATCTACTGGAAGAAGTACGGTACACCGCTCATCCAGTGGTCGCAGCCATGGCGGTGGTGGAAGAAAATTCTAGAAGTTAGTACTATCCTATAGTGGCTATGGTAATAGAAATTTAGTGAACATTTGCAGGGCTTGATTGGAATTCTTAATGAACGTAGTGAAAAATCCGTAAACAGCTTTCACGACCACAAAATAATGCTCTTGTGAGCGTAGCGGTATTGAAAGCTGTAGGATTTTTTATGGAGTGAATTTTAAAAAGTCCAATTCCCCTTCTCAAATAACTTTACAACATTACCGTATTTCTCATAAGCTGTAATCTCTAACTCAGGTCCACCAACCATAAAGTCAACATGAATCAAGCTATCATTTGCTCCCTTTGCAAGTAGCTCTTCTTGACTTAGGTTTGAACCGTTTCTCATAGCATAGGCATAGGATTTGCCAAGTGCAAAGTGGCATGATGCATTTTCATCAAATAGTGTGTTGTTAAATAGGATTCCTGTATTTGATATTGGGGAATCATCTTGCACAAGTGCAATTTCACCCAGATATCTTGAACCTTCATCATTGTTCAATAGGTTTTCTATTACTTCGTAGCCCTTTTCTGCATAGAAATCTACTACTTTTCCATCTTTAAATTCAAATCCAAAGTTCTCAACTAGCTTCCCATTGACGCTAAGAGGTTTAGTTGCTTTTAACTTACCATTAACCTTTAATCTATGCGGAGTTGTAAATACCTCTTCAGTAGGCATGTTCGCTACATAAGAACATCCTCCTTGACTTTCCTTTGAACCACCCATCCAGAAGTGATCTTCGGCTAAATATACTTCTAAATCAGTTCCTGGTCCCTTTAAGACTAGCTTTTCAAATTGCTTCTCGTTTAAATAATTTCTATATTTCTTTAGATTTTTATCATGTATTTCCCAAGCTTTAATAGGATCTTCTTGATCTACTCTTGTAGCTTCAAATACTTTTTCCCAAAGTTTTTCAACAGCTTGACACTCCTCTAAGTCTGGAAAAACCGATTTTGCCCAGGCAATAGAAGGGACATCAATAATAGTCCATTTAGTAAATCCGGTCATGCGATATTCGGAAACAGATGACATTACCTTTGAGGATGATTTTTGACTTCTTGCTATTTTATCACCATCAATTTCCTTTAATAGTTCTGGATTTGGTGCCTTTACAATTAGATGGTGATAATTATCTTTATACATTGCTTCTAAGTTATTTGCTTTCCATTGAGGATAATTGTCAAAAACAAAATCTCTTCCATAGGTATATCGTGCTAATAATATTTCATCATCTTCAAACTGAATTTCTACATGTTTAGCTCCTGCTTCATAGGCCTTTTTAGCAATTATTCTTACTAATGGAAGTGATTCGGCATTACAGGAAATAATCAAACCTTCTTTTTCTTGTAGGTTAATACCTACTCTAACAGCTAGTTCTGCATACTTTTCTAAATTCTTTTCTAAATCCAAATCGAATACCCCCTAAACTAATAAAATACATATACAATATTACCATATTTAATGAATAGAAATATGAATGTTTAAATTATAATAAAATTTTGATAATTTGCACTAGCAAAATTGCTTTAATGTGATACAATGTTTTTTAAAATATCTTGATAGGAGAATGTAAATTGAGATCGAAATTGTATGTAATCACTGCAATGTTAACCTTTGGAAGTATAAGTATAATTGTAAGAAAAATTAACCTACCATCTAGTATTATATCGCTGTTAAGAGCTATAATTGCAAGTCTATTTTTAATTGCTTTTAGTTTTGTTACAAAGAAGAAAATTTCGCCTAAAAAGATAAAGGATAATTTCTATTTGCTGCTACTATCTGGTTCTGCAATGGGAGCCAATTGGATATTTTTATTTGAAGCATATAAGTATACAACTGTATCTAATGCAACATTAACATACTATTTTGAACCTGCAATAGTTATGCTTTTATCGCCTTTTTTACTTAAAGAAAAGTTAAGTATGAGAAAATTTATTAGCATAATAGTTGCTGTAATAGGTTTATTTATGATTGTCAATACAGGAAATGGCGCAGATATATCATATAACCACCCTCTTGGAATTACATTTGGATTAATTGCTGCGGCTTTATATGCTACTGTTATTTTAACAAATAAGTTCTTTAAGGATTTGTCAGGATTAGAAGCTACACTTATTCAGTTAGTTGTATCAGTACTAGTGCTGATTCCTTATGTTTTAATCGTGGAAAGACCAGAGTTAAATATGTTTGAGGTTGAATTCATACCATATATTTTAATCTTAGGAATAATATATACTGGTATACCTTATCTATTATACTTTACAGGGATGCAAAATCTAAAGGGACAGACAATCGCAATGTTAAGCTATATAGACCCGGTATCAGCGGTAATTATATCTGCAATTTTCTTGAAAGAAGATATTACTTTAATGCAAATTATAGGTGGTATATTAATACTAGGCTCAAGTTACTTAAGTGATAAAGAAGAGGAACCTCTAAAGAAAATAGAAGAAAATGAGATAAACAAAATTGAGGCTAATCTAAAATAGGCTAGCCTCTAGAAATCTTCATTTATAAGCTTACTAATTGTACTTATATCTTCTTCAAAGCTTAAATCCTTAACTGCAGGTCCTTCGATGATCTTGCCATCAATATTGAACCTAGAGCCATGACATGGACAATCCCAAGATCTTTCTGCATTGTTCCAATTAAGCTCACATCCCATATGAGTGCATGTCGTATTTACTACATGCAAATCACCGTTTTCATCTTTATAAGCACCAGCTCTTTGACCATCAATATTTATTATCTGTGCCTCCCCGGGTTTTATATTTAACTCCTTATCTCCCTTATCGAGTTTTCCCTCTATTAAATTGCTAGCAACATTTGCGTTTTCCTTAATAAAATCCTTAGCTGACTGCATTATAGTTTTCCTAGATGGATCGAAAACTTCCTGCCATTTACTCTTTCCAGTTAATATTAAATCCTCTAACAATATTGATGAAACCATACTATGGCTCATTCCCCATTTTTTAAATCCAGTGGCAATATATAAATTTTTAAACTCTTCATTAAACTCTCCGATATATGGTATTTCATCTACTGTCGTACAATCCTGCGCCGACCACCAATATGGTACATCTTCCACTGTAAACAACTCATTTGCTGTATACAAGATGTCTCTATAAATTTTTAGAGTGTCATCACATTGTCCTGATTTGTGATTTCCTCCACCTACTATAATTAACTCACCTTGTTCCGTATCTATACTTCTAAAGGTTCTAGGTTGTTCATCTGTACTTATATACATTCCACCTGGAAACTTTTCTTTAGCTTTTATTGCCATTAGATAGGATCTTTCAACATAAATTCTTGAGAAATACATTCCGGGCTTGTTGAAGAATGGATAATGGGACGCTATAATGACCTTTTTAGCATATATTTTCTTTCCGTTATTAGTGGTTAAAATATAGCTATCCATCACATGCTTATCTAGCTCTACTACTCTAGAGTATTCGTAAATTTCGACTCCCAATTTCACCATTTTTTCAACTAGTGCTAATAGAAATTTTCTAGGATGAAACTGTGCTTGGTTCTCAAATTTAACAGCTCCTTTAATTTTGAAAGGCAATGGGATTTCATCAACAAAGGAAGCTTTTATTCCTAAGCTCGAAGCAGCCTGAACTTCATCCTTTATTTGTGTTACATAGGCATCATCTTGTGTATAAACATATGCATCTTGAATAGAATATCCACAGTCTATATTGTTAGATTCCACAATGTTTTTAATTTCTTTTATAGCGAATTCGTTAGCTTCCGCATATTGTCTTGCAAGTTTTTCGCCCATTTTACTCATTAGTTTACTATAAAACAAATCATGCTGGGAAGTGATTTTTGCAGTAGTATGGCCTGTAGTATTGTTTAATATTCTACTAGATTCTAATATAGCAATTTTTAGCCCATATTTATGTAGTTGATATGCACTTAAAATTCCAACCATACCTCCGCCAACAATAGCTATATCAACATCTAGGTCATTTTCTAAGCTTGGGAAGTTTGTTTCGTAAGTAGAATCAATCCAATAGGATTTAGGTAATGCATTCTTAAAATCTATATTCATAATTTCCTCCCATTTATCAATTTAGTAATAGGCAAGATTTACCTTACCCTTATCTTTTGCTTTATAGAATAAAATATTCAAAATTGTGATGACAATCACTGCTTGAATTTCGTTTTAGCTATAAAATTAAGATGAAAATAAAGCATACATACCGAAGAAGTGAGAACTTCTCGATAAATTATAGAAAGGGATGGTAAAAAATGAAATGTTGGGACGGATTTATTAAAGGTAAATGGACTGAAAGTGTTGATGTAAAAGATTTTATAAATTTAAACTACAAGCCATATGAAGGCGATGAGAGCTTCCTTGCAGAAGCATCAGAAAATACAAAAGCTCTTTGGGAAAAGACAGAAAAGTTGATAAATGAAGAAATACTCTCAGGTAAGGTGGACATTGATACATCAAGATTTTCTGGCATCAACAACTATGAGCCAGGATATATCGATAAGGATAAGGAAATAATTGTTGGATTACAAACAGATGCACCTCTAAAGAGAATAGTAAATCCATATGGTGGATATAGAATGGTTAAGCAATCTTTAGAAGCATACGGTGCACAAATGGATGAAGTATTAGAAGAACATTTTAACAACTTTAGAAAGACTCACAATCAAGGGGTTTTCGATGCTTATACTTCTGAAATGAGAAAGGCAAGAACTGTAGGACTATTAACAGGACTACCTGATGCATATGGTAGAGGAAGAATTATTGGAGACTATAGAAGAATTGCTCTTTATGGTATTGATTTCTTAAAAGAACAAAAGATGAAGGATAAAGAAAATATTAAAGGTTTGGCCACAGAGGACATTATTAGACATAGAGAGGAATTATCTGAACAGATAAGAGCCCTTGATGAAATAAAGGAAATGGCTTTATCCTACGGAATTGATATATCAAAACCTGCGTCGAATGCAAGAGAAGCAGTTCAATTCTTATATTTTGGATATTTAGCAGCTGTTAAGGAAAACAATGGTGCTGCAATGTCAGTAGGTAGAAATACTACATTCCTTGATATTTATATTGAAAGGGATTTAAATAATGGAACATTAACGGAATTAGAAGCGCAGGAATTAATAGACCAATTTGTAATTAAGTTAAGAATCGTTAGACATTTAAGAACACCAGAATATAATGAATTATTTGCTGGCGATCCAAACTGGGTTACTGAATCGATTGGAGGTATGGGTCTAGACGGTAGGACTTTAGTAACAAAGACTGCTTTTAGATTCCTTCATACTTTAAAAAATCTTACTCCTTCACCAGAACCAAATATGACAGTTCTTTGGTCAAATGACTTACCAGAAGGATTTAAGAAGTACTGTGCAAAGATGAGCATAGAAACAGATGCTATTCAATATGAAAATGATGATTTAATGAGACCTATTTATGGTGATGATTATGCAATAGCATGTTGTGTATCTGCCATGAGAGTAGGAAAGGATATGCAGTTCTTTGGAGCAAGAGCAAATTTAGCAAAGGCTCTACTATATGCTATCAATGGTGGAGTAGATGAAGTTAAGAAAGATAAGAATGGCAATTTAATAAAGGTAATAGACGGTATAGAAAAAATAGATGATGAAATTCTTGATTACAACAAGGTAATGAAGAATTATGAAAAGGTAATGGAAAGTCTTGCTGAACTTTATGTAAATACAATGAACACAATCCATTATATGCATGATAAATATGCATATGAAAGAGGTCAAATGGCATTACATGATTCAGATGTACACAGATATATGGCTTTTGGTATTGCTGGTCTTTCAATAGTAGCTGACTCATTAAGTGCTATTAAATATGCAAAGGTAAAACCAATAAGAGATGAAAATGGAATAGCAGTAAATTTTGAAATAGAAGGAGATTTTCCTAAATACGGTAATGATGATGATAGAGTTGATAGTATAGCTGTTGATGTCGTAACTAAATTTAGTGAAGAGTTGAAAAAGACCCCAACTTACAGAAATGCTGAACATACTTTATCAATTCTAACAATAACATCTAATGTTGTATATGGTAAGAAAACAGGTTCAACACCTGATGGTAGAGCAAAAGGGGAACCATTTGCACCAGGTGCAAATCCAATGCATGGAAGAGATGAAAATGGAGCATTAGCATCTCTGAACTCAGTGGCTAAGCTACCATACAAAGGTATATGTCAAGATGGTATTTCAAATACATTCTCCATAGTCCCAAATGCACTTGGAAAAACTGACGAAGATAGAATAAATAACTTAGTTGGAATTATGGATGGATATTTCGAACAAGGAGCATTCCACTTAAATGTAAATGTCTTAAATAGAGAATTGCTAATAGATGCCATGGAAAATCCAGAAAAGTATCCAACACTAACAATAAGGGTATCAGGATATGCAGTTCATTTTAACAGATTAACATTAGAACAAAAACGTGAAGTAATCAGCAGAACATTCCACGAGGCAGTGTAGCGAGTTAGTAATAGCTGGTTAGTGGGGAACATAAGAAAGGTGATAAAAATGAAAGGAAGACTACATTCAATTGAAACCATGGGATTAGTAGATGGGCCAGGTATAAGAACCATCATATTCTTACAAGGATGTCCATTAAGATGTGCATACTGTCACAACCCAGATAGCCAAAACATGTTTTCAAACAAGGAAATTACTCCTGAAGAGGTATTAAAGTTAGCTAACAGATATAAAAATTATTATAAGAGATCAGGTGGAGGCATTACCTTTTCGGGTGGTGAGCCTCTACTACAAGGAGAATTTCTATTGGAAACATTAAAGTTACTGAAATCTGAAGGTTTCAATACTTGCATTGACACAAGTGGATATGGAAATGAAGCGTACTTTAGGGAAATTCTAAAATATACAGATACAGTAATATTGGACATTAAGCACTTTGACAATGATGGATATAAGAATCTTACTGGTGCGCCTATGAGTGGATTTTATAAGTTCCTTTCATATCTTGGTGACTTTAAAGGTAAATTATGGATTAGACATGTAATGGTTCCGGGAATTACTGATAATGAAGAAAGTGTAAATAAACTATTTGCAAGAATATCACATTTAGCTGATAAAATTGATCGAATTGAGATACTTCCTTATCATAAAATGGCCCTTGATAAATATGAAGCTCTTGGTAAAGAATATAGATTACAAGACGTACCTGAGATGAACGCGCAAAAGGCAAAAGAGTTTCAGAATATTCTCATGGAAATGTTATATAATGAAAAACAAAGGGTAATTAATAGTAAAAAAATTATCTAATGTTTGATTTATAGTTTTTCAGTAGAGGGTGGTTAATATATCAAAATGCAAGAATTGTAAAATTTGTAAAGGTGATACTTGTCTTAATAGTGTACATTTGTTTTCTGGTTTAGATGAGGAAGATTTAATTAAAATATCTAAAGGGATATCTTTTAAGGATTACAAAAAAGGTGAGTTGATTTTTAGAACTGGTGACAAGGCTGATAGACTATATATAGTATGTTCTGGTAGAATGAAGATTTATAGTTATACAGTAGACGGGAGAGAACAGATTTTATATATATATTCAGCAGGTGATTTTGTTGGGGGATTTAATCTGTTAAAAGAAGATGAATATAGATATAATGCAGTTGCATTAGAAGATACAACAATAAGTACCTTAACAAAGAGTGCATTTGATGAAATAATAAGAACTTATCCTGACATTACTCTTAAGATTTTGGAAAAGGCTTATGAGAGAATAAGATGGGCTGAGGATTTAATCAAGAGATTGACTACAACAAATGTAGATTCTAAGGTAGCTGCTTTGTTACTAAATCTTATTGATGATTTTGGTACTGAAACAGATGAAGGTATACTATTAAATCTATCCATTAACAGAGAAGAAATGGGTAGCTATGCAGGTATATCAAGAGAGACTATGACAAGAAAATTAAATTTGTTCAAAGATAATGGCTATATTGAGTTTCGAGGAAATAAAATTATACTAATAAGAGATAAGAAAAAGTTGGAAGAGCTACTTGAAAAGTAGCTCTTCCTTTTTAAAAAATTAGATAAAATTTAGGATAAACTTAAAATTTATTTGCCCATATAATATGAATGATTACAATCACATCCTATACAAAAATAAATTGAAACATGCATTTATCAGAATAATGAATTGATAAACATTCTGCAATTCATTTATCCAAATAGGAAAATGTTTGCCGTTCGAATTCCGGAAATAAATAGGGTATAAAAATCCCTATTTTATGCAATTTCATTAAAAAAGATGAAATTTAACATATTTACTAAATTCATTGAATTGTTTATGTATTGAATTATCTGCATAAAAAATTTCAAAAATGTATTGACTTTATTTTACAACCATGCTATATTTAATAAATATTAGATATCTTGCAAGATATAAAGTTTAATAATTAAAACAATGATGAAGCGTGAACTATTAGGATAATCAATTACAGAGAGCTGGTATTGGTGGAAGCCAGCATTGATTTAATAGGGATCTCTCACTTCGGAGTTGTATGGCTGAACCTAAGTAGGTCATAACGGTAAGCCCCGTTAACAGGCTACGGTTTACAAAGGCTTAGACCTTTAAGAACCTAGTGAGATAATTATCGCGAGATAATTATAGAGTAGAGTGGTAACGCAAAGAGATTTGCCTCTACATGTATTAAACATACGTGTAGAGGTTTTTTTATTACCTTTTTTAGGAATATAACAAAATATTATATATAAAGGAGTGTTAGCATTGAAAAAGAAATTATCAGCAGTATTATCAATGGTATTATCATTAAGTATGTTAGCTGGCTGTGCAGGAGGATCCAAAACTAATGGAGCTAGCAGTGGGGATACAATAAAAGTTGGAGTAAACTATGAACTTACAGGTGAAGTTGCAACTTATGGTACAAATCTAAATGATGGTGTTCAAATGGCCATAGAAGAAATAAATGCAAATGGTGGAGTTTTAGGAAAGCAAATAGAAGCTGTAACAGTTGACAACAAATCAAGCGACACAGAAGCAGCTAATGTTTCAGCTAGATTAGCAACAAGAGATAAAGTAGTAGCTTTAGTTGGACCTGCAACATCAGGTAATACAAAAGCAGCAACCCCGGCAGCAATGCAAAATAAAATTCCTCTTATCTCAGGTTCTGCTACAGCAGATGATGTAACAATAGATGCTCATGGAAAAGTAAGAGAGTATATTTTTAAGACATGTTTTAGTGATTCCTTCCAAGGAGTTATGATGGCTGAGTTTGCTTCTGGAGACTTAGGTGCTAATAATGCTGCTATTCTAGCAGATTCTTCAAGTGATTATGCACAAGGTCTAGCAAAAGCCTTTAGAGAAACTTTTACAGCAAATGGTGGAAAAATCTTAAGTGAAGAAGCATACCAAGCTGGAGACAAGGATTTTAAAGCAGTATTAACAAACCTAAAAGCAACTAATCCTGAAATACTATTTATCCCAGGATATTATGAAGAAGTAGGACTTATTGTAAGACAAGCAAGAGAATTAGGATTAAATGTACCAATATTAGGTGGAGATGGTTATGAATCACCAAAGCTTACTGAATTAGCTGGTGCAGAAAACTTAAATGACGTATATTATTCAAGTCACTATTCTCCTAATGATACAGCAGAAAAGGTAGTAGCATTTAATGAAGCATTTAAAGCTAAATATGGTAAACAACCAGATGCATTTAACGCTTTAGGATACGACCTAGGATATTTGTTAAAGGATGCATTAGAAAGAGCAGGAGAAGCAGATTCAGAAAAGTTAAAATTAGCTCTTGAAGCAACTGAGGGATTTGAAGGAGTTACTGGTGTACTATCTATAGATGAAAATCACAATCCAGTTAAATCAGTTACTATAATTGAAATGGTTGAAGGAGTGCCAACATTCTTAAAGAAATTGGATCCTAAATAAAAATATACATCTTTAGAGGCTCAAGCCTCTAAAGATATTGTTAGCATAGAAAGGATGTTATGAATCAATGGAACAAATTATACAACAACTTATAAATGGGGTGTCCCTAGGAAGTATATATGCGCTAATAGCATTAGGTTACACCATGGTCTATGGAATTATCAACTTAATAAACTTTGCTCATGGGGATATTTACATGATGGGAGCTTTCGTGGGATATGCCTTAACTACCTTTCTAGGCTTAGGTTTTATTCCATCATTGATTGCTTCAATGGTAGCTTGTAGTATATTGGGAATGGTTGTTGAGAAAATAGCTTATAAACCGCTTAGAAATTCTTCTAGAATATCACTTTTAATAACAGCTATAAGTGTATCTCTATTCCTACAATATATAATGGTATATTTCATAGGACCAGAAACAAGAACTTTTCCTAATGTACTAGAGAGCAATAGAATAACTTTCTTCGATGGAAGTGTTATTTTAGATACAAAAAATATTTATATACTTGTAATCACAATAATACTAATGATTGCATTACAATATGTAGTTCATAGAACAAAAATTGGTAAGGCCATGAGAGCTGTGGCTTTAGATAAAGAGGCGGCAGAGTTTATGGGGGTAAATGTAAACAAGGTTATTTCATATACTTTTGCAATAGGTTCTGCATTAGCAGGAGCAGCTGGAGTATTAGTTGGTATTTACTACAATACTGTAGATCCACTAATGGGTTCTGGTCCTGGATTAAAGGCATTCGTAGCAGCAGTATTAGGAGGAATAGGTTTAATACCAGGCGCAGTATTTGGAGGCTTTTTCCTTGGGTTAGTTGAAACTATAGTTAGTGCTTATGGTGGTTCAGTCTATAAAGATGCGGTGGCCTTTGCAATATTAATCTTAATATTATTGGTTAAGCCTGCTGGACTATTAGGCAAGAACATCAAGGAAAAGGTATAGGAGGAGGCGAGGAAATGAAATCTTTTAATAAAAGACATATTATTATGACCATTGCAATAATAGCAATATATCTACTAGGGAAAATTTTAATAGATGTTGGATTAATCGACTCCTACCTACAATTAAATATAATGGTAATTGGAATCAATATAATATTAGCTGTTAGCCTGAACTTGATAACAGGATTTACAGGCCAGTTTACATTAGGTCATGCAGCATTTATGGCTATTGGAGCATATACATCTGCAGTTATAACAGCTAAATTAAATTTACCTTTTATAGTAGGGATAATTGCAGCTGGACTTATGGCGGCTATAGCTGGGGTGCTCATTGGTATTCCAACCTTAAGACTAAAAGGTGATTACCTTGCTATTGCAACTTTAGGTTTTGGAGAAATAATTAGAATTTTAGCCCTAAATACAGACTATATAGGTGGAGCTATTGGATTTAATGATATACCACAGTATACAAATTGGACTTGGATTTATTCAATGGTCGTTTTAACCATTGTTTTAATAACTAACTTTATAAATTCATATCATGGAAGGGCTTGTATATCTATTAGAGAAAATGAGATAGCAGCGGAGGCTATGGGAATTAATACTACCTTCTATAAGGTATTAGCTTTTGCAATAGGAGCCTTCTTTGCAGGAATTGCCGGTGCATTATATGCGAATTACTTTTACTTTATAAAACCAGACTCCTTCGGTTTTATGAAATCAATAGACATATTGGTAATAGTGGTATTTGGAGGAATGGGTAGTATACCTGGTTCAATTGTTGGTGCTATTGCATTAACGGTAATTTCTACATTCCTTCAAAGTATTGGAAACTTAAGAATGGTTATTTACGCAGTAATTTTATTCTTGATTATGTTATATAGACCATCAGGTTTAATGGGAAAAACAGAAATAAAATTCTTAAAGAAAAAGGAGGCCAAAAAATATGTCAGTGCTAAAAGTTAGTAACTTATCAAAGGCCTTCGGTGGTATCAAGGCTGTTACAGATGTAAGCTTGAATGTTGAAAAGGGAGAAATTATAGGTTTGATTGGCCCGAATGGTGCAGGTAAGACTACATTCTTTAATCTACTAACTGGAATTTATCAGCCTACATCAGGAGAAATAGAGTATGATTTAAATATAAAAGTTTCATCTAAGGATTTTAAACCTTATAAGATGACCCATTATGGCGTAGCAAGAACCTTCCAAAACATTAGATTATTTCAAAATATGACTGTTGTGGAGAATGTCCTAATTGGATTTCATAATGGATTAAAATATTCTGTGGCATCTTCCTTATTTAGATTGCCTCAGTATTATAAAAGTGAAAGAAATACTTATGAAAAAGCTATAAAGCTTTTAGATAAGTTTGATTTATTAGATAAAAAAGATTCCTATGCAAGGAACCTTTCCTACGGAGATCAGAGAAGGCTTGAAATTGCCAGAGCACTAGCTGCAGAACCAAAGTTATTGCTTCTTGATGAACCAGCAGCAGGAATGAACCCAAAAGAAACTGCAGAACTTACCGAATTAATAAAATGGATAAGAGAGCAGTTTGACCTTACTATTATATTAATAGAACACGATATGTCATTAGTAATGAATATATGTGAAAGGTTATTTGTATTTGATTATGGTCATCTAATTGCAAGTGGCTTACCTGAAGAAATACGAAATAATCCGAGGGTAATAAAAGCTTATTTAGGGGAGGAGGCAAATTAATGTTAGAATTAAAAAACTTAAATGTTTATTATGGAGCTATCCATGCCCTAAAAAGCATCAATTTAAAAATCAATGATGGTGAGATAGTAACCCTTATAGGTGCAAATGGTGCAGGCAAAAGTACTACTCTGAAGACTATCTCTGGAATGCTTAAGCCAAAAAGTGGTGAAATTCTATTAGAGGGAAAAAACATAAATCAACTAAGTGCACCAGATATAGTTAAACTAGGAATGGCACATGTTCCTGAAGGTAGAAGAGTATTTGCTAAAATGAGTGTTATGGAAAACCTAGAAATGGGAGCATATACAAGAAATGATAAGGGCTCCATAAAAGAGGATATTAAGAAAATGTTCAATCTTTTCCCAAGACTTGAGGAAAGAAAGGAACAAATGGCAGGAACTCTTTCAGGTGGAGAGCAGCAGATGCTAGCAATAGCTAGAGGGCTAATGTCTAGGCCTAAGCTTATATTACTAGATGAACCTTCTATGGGTCTGGCGCCAATCATAGTAAATGAAATCTTTGAAATAATTAAAGATATAAATAAACTTGGAACCACTGTTTTGCTTGTTGAACAGAATGCAAATATGGCTCTAAAATTAGCTGACAGAGCATATATAATTAGAACAGGTGAAATTGAATTAGAAGGAAATGCAAGGGACTTATTAAAGGACGAAAATGTAAGAAGAGCATATCTAGAAGGATAAAGCAATAAGGCAAAAAGTGAATCTCTTTTTGCCTTATTGCTTTTTTTGTTGTTCATTTTACTTTAAGGGGTATGATATAATATATATATACAAACGATTGCATAAATTATATTATAATTTTGGGGGTGAATCATTTGAGAGAAAGAGCAAGTGGTATTTTAATGCATATATCTTCTTTACCTGGAACTTATGGAATTGGGGACTTTGGAAAAGAAGCATATAACTTTGTTGATTTCTTAGTAAAAGCAAAACAAAAATATTGGCAGATCCTACCTTTAGGCATAACCAGTTATGGTGATTCCCCGTACTCAAGCTTCTCTGCCTTTGCAGGAAATCCTTATTTTATAGATTTAGACGAATTAATTGAAGCGGGGTATTTGTCAATAGATAAGGTACAAAATACAGATTTAGGTCTTTGTAATACATCTATTGATTATGCAAAGCTATATTATAACAAGATGGCATTATTGAGAGAAGCTTACAACAATTCTAAGGAAATTTTATCAGATAAGCTTGAAAAATTCTATGAAGAAGAAAGGGCTTGGCTTAGAGACTTTGCCCTATTTATGGCAATAAAAGAGAGCTTTAATAGTATTTCATGGCTAGAATGGCCAATGGAATATAGATATTACAATTCAGATGCTGTACATAATTTTGAATCTAAAAATAAAGATACCATGAACTTTTGGGTATTTACACAATACTTCTTTTTCAAACAGTGGGAGTGTTTAAAACACTATGCAAATGAAAAAGGGATAAAGATAATAGGAGATTTGCCTATTTATGTAGCAGAGGACAGTGTTGATGCTTGGTCTAATCCTAAAATCTTCAATTTAGACCATAATCTAATGCCTATAACTATTGCAGGATGTCCACCAGATAAATTTACGGAAACCGGGCAGCTTTGGGGTAATCCAATTTACGATTGGTCATATTTAGAGTCGACAGGATATAGTTGGTGGATTGAAAGAATTAGGCATAGCTTCAGGCTCTTTGATACCCTTAGAATAGATCATTTTAGAGGATTCGATGCGTATTGGGAAGTAAAATATGGAGATAAAACTGCCCAATATGGACGTTGGGTAAAAGGGCCTGGTATTAAGCTATTTAATAGAATTAAAGAAGAGCTTGGGGAGCTTGACATTATAGCTGAAGATCTAGGGTTTTATACAGAAAGTGTTGGAGAGTTAATAAGACAAACTGGATTTCCTAATATGAAAATATTGCAATTTGCCTTTGAGTCAGAAGAAGATAGTCAATTTTTGCCTCACAATTATGATAAGAATTGTGTTACTTATATAGGTACTCATGATAATCAACCGGTTATGGAGTGGCTTGAAAAAGCTTCAAAGGATGCCCGTGATTATGCAGTAAAATATTTAAGGTTAAATGAAGAAGAGGGCTATAATTGGGGATTTGTAAAAGGAATTTGGAGCTCAACAGCATATTTAGCTATAGCACAAATGCAGGACTTTTTGGGAACAGGTGAAGAAACTAGAATGAATGAGCCATCTACCATCGGGAAAAATTGGAAATGGAGAATAGATAAAGCTAATTTGACTGATGAACTTGCAGAAAAAATAGCTGATATAACGATTACGTATGGGAGGTAGGCTTTTGAAAGGTAAGTGCCTAATTAAAGAGAGAATGAAAGGCTATGCATTGACTTCCTTTGGCAAAAATATTGATGAATGTAATATAAATGAAAAGCATATATCTTTAGCAAAAGCATTAATGGAATATATAGTACCCCTATGGAAAGATTCAGAGAAAAGATTTGAAAATAAAAAGAGAGCATACTATCTATCCTGTGAATTTCTAATGGGAAGAGCTCTTTCAAACAATTTAATAAACTTAAATATTAAGAATGAAGTGGAGTCTATATTGACAGAAATAGGGATTAACTATAATGATATAGAAGAAGCTGAGGAAGATGCGGCTCTTGGTAATGGGGGTCTTGGAAGACTTGCAGCATGTTTCTTAGATTCTGCTGCCACCTTAAATTATCCACTGACTGGATATGGAATAAGATATGATTATGGCATATTTAAACAAAAATTTGTTGATGGATTTCAGGTTGAGCTTGCAGACAATTGGTTAAAGTACGGAGATCCTTGGTCTATTAGAAAAGAAGATGAGAAGGTTATAGTACATTTTCAAGGTTTAGATATATATGCTGTCCCATATGATATGCCAATCGTAGGGTATAAATCCAATACAATTAATACACTTAGACTGTGGAAAGCCGAACCCCTAGAAGAGTTTAATTTTAAAGAATTTAATGATCAGAACTATGATTTAGCTGTTAAAGAAAAAAATTATGCGGAAAATATAGTAAAGGTCTTATATCCAAACGATTCAACAGACGAAGGTAAGCTACTAAGGCTAAAACAACAGTATTTCTTTGTATCAGCTTCCTTGCAAGATATAGTTAGAAAACATAAAAAGAGCCACTTTAATTTTAATAATTTTGCAGAACTTCATGCCATACAACTAAACGATACACACCCTGCCGTTGCCATTCCAGAGCTTATGAGAATACTTACAAAGATTGAATATTTAAGTTGGGAAGAGGCGTGGAAGATTGTAGTAAATACCTTCGCCTATACAAATCATACTCTATTAGTCGAGGCTTTGGAGCAATGGCCAGTCAATCTATACAAAAAACTGTTGCCTGATATATACAATATAATAGAAGAAATTAATTCTCGGTTAATGAATGAACTAGAAGAAAAAGGCATTTCAAAATTCAAATCCCACTATGAAATAATACACAATGATTCTATCAAGATGGCTCACTTAGCAATATACGGCTCAAAGTCAATTAACGGAGTCGCAGAGCTTCACTCAGATTTGCTAAAGAGCCGAGAGTTGAATCAATGGTACAGATTGTATCCTGAAAGATTTAACAACAAAACAAATGGAATTACTCAAAGAAGATGGCTATTACAATGTAATCCTGAATTATCTAATCTAATTACCGAATTGCTAGAATCAGACAGCTGGATTATGGATTTGAGTAAATTGAAAGGTCTTGAAAAATTTGTATGTGATGAACAAGTACTTCGAAGATTCTTAATAATAAAACAGATTAAAAAGAATCAGCTTTCTGATTATATACTTAAACATGAAGGGATTAGAATAGATCCTAATTCAATCTATGATGTACAAATTAAGAGATTGCATGAATACAAAAGGCAATTACTAAATGCATTCCACATACTTGACCTTTACTATAGATTAAAGGAAAATCCACAGATGGATATTTATCCTAGGACTTTTATCTTTGGTGCAAAGGCAGCGCCAGGATATTTTAGAGCGAAAGCCATTATTAAATTCATAAATGATATAAGTAAGTTAATTAACAATGACTCAGATGTGAAGGATAAAATAAAGGTAGTTTTTGTGGAGAATTATAGAGTTTCTTATGCTGAAAGGATTATTCCAGCAGCAGATGTATCAGAGCAGATATCAACTGCTGGAAAGGAAGCATCTGGTACTGGTAATATGAAATTTATGCTAAATGGAGCTCCTACTTTAGGAACTTTTGATGGTGCCAACGTTGAAATTGTTCGGGAGGCAGGTGAGGAGAATAATTTCATATTTGGATTGAAAGTAGAAGATATAGCTCAAATCGAATCAATATATAATCCATATGATTACTACAATACTGTCCCTGGTCTAAAAAGAGTAGTGGATTCATTAGTAAATGGAACCTTTGATGATAATGGTACAGGGGCATATTTAGAGCTTTATAACTCTTTATTGAAGGGGGCAAGCTGGCATAGACCTGACAACTATTTTCTATTGAAAGATTTTGATAGCTATAGAGAGGCTCAACAGGCTATAAATGATGCATATAAGGAAAGAATCAACTGGGCTAAAAAGTGCTGGATGAATATTGCTAATGCTGGAAAGTTCAGTTCAGACAGGACTATTAAGGAATATGCCATTGATATATGGGGCATAAAATAAAAAAGTTAATATTAGGAAATTGTATCATTGATAATAAAAATTATTAATGATATAATTATATTACAGCGTGCAAACGTATGCATAAAAATTGGACCTACTAAGTATCTCGTTATTAGCTGAATTCAATAAAAAAGAGGGGGATGTTTAACATGAAAAGGTTTTTAACTGTATTACTTATTGTAGCATTAACAATAAGTCTAGCAGCATGTGGTAGCAGTCAGACAGATACACCGGTAGCTACTGAGGAGCCAGCAGATGTTACACAGCCTGAAGTGCCAGAGACACCAAAAGAACCTGAACCACCAGCTAAAACAATTATAAACTTTGCAGTTCAGGCAGACTCAACACCTGCACTAGAAAAAATTGTTGAGGCTTTCAATGCGCAAAGTGAAAAGTATGAGGTAAAAGCAACTATTATGACTAATGATTCAGGTCAAATGCACGACCAACTATTAAATTCACTATCTTCACAAAGTGGTGAATATGATGTTATTTCTATGGACGTAGTATGGGCAGGAGAATTTGCAGCCGCTGGATACTTAGAACCAATTGATCAATTATTGATGGAAAAAGGTTGGAAGCCAACTGATTTTAATGCAGGCTCCATGGATTCAGGTAAATACAAAGGTAAGAACTATGTATTACCATATTTCCCTGACTTAGGATTTATCTATTTTAGATCTGATATAGTTTCAGCTGAGGATGCAGCAAAACTTAGATCAGGAGATTATACTTATGCTGACTTGATTGCAATGGGTGAAAAATACAAAGGTCAACAGGGAACAAAATATGCATTTGTATATCAGTCAAAACAATATGAAGGTTTAACATGTAATCTAAACGAATTCACTGGCAACTGGACTGACATCGAAGGCGGATTGAAGGTCATGAAAGAAATGATGGATAAGGGATTAACGCCAGAGGATATCTTAAACTATACTGAAGGTGAAACTCACAATGCTTTATTAAATGGTGAAGCAGTATTTGCTAGAAACTGGCCTTATGTAAATGGAATGTTACAGTCAGGCGAGCATCCAGTTAAGATTGACCAAATTGGCTATGCACCACTACCAAAGGGAGGAACTGTTGGTGGATGGATTCTTGGTATAAATGCTAACTCTAAGAATCCAGAAGGTGCAAAGGAATTCTTAACATTTATAGCTGGTCCTGAGGGGCAAAAGATTAATGCAATTCATGGTAGTTATTTACCTGGCTTTAATGCACTATTAGAAGATGAGGAAGTTTTAGCAGCTAATCAATTGTTAACAGATGAAGGCTTCCAAAAAGCTTTATCAAATACAATATCAAGACCAGTAGTGCCAAACTACTCAGAAGTTAGTGACAAGATTCAAATAAGTGCTCATGAATATCTATCAGGTAACAGCTCTCTAGAAGATGCTGTAGCTGGAATTCAGGAAGCCCTAGCTGAATAAAAAAATAATACTTATAAATGTTAGCTTTGACTTAGTTCAAAGCTAACATTTTAATAGGAGGTTTTTATGAAATTTTCTAAATGGGTGGATAAAAATGCCGGGTATATACTCGTTTTACCAGCTGTAATCTTTATTATCTTATTTTCTATTGCACCCATTATGGGTACCCTCCGCTATGCCTTCTTTGATATGCAGTTAAACGACCAGTCCAGAAATGATATGTATATGAAGTCCAATGTAAACATAGCATTGAATCAGGAGACTATTGACTATATTAATTACTATTTGGATATTGATTTAGATTTAGTTCAGAAGGACGCGACTATAAGTAAAATAGATGAAATTAAAATGGACTTAATAGAACTTGAGAATTTTATAGCAGAGGAAATAGCAACTGCTGATTTAAGAGGTGTAGTACAAGTTAGTGAGGATAAGCAAAATGCTTTGATTGGAAGACAAGAGCTAATCATAAAAAAACTAGAGGAGCTATACCAAATGGAGGATGAGTTTTACTCACCAGAGGATACAATGGCAGTAGCCTCAGAGTTTGAAACCTCAATTATCAAATCGAATTTTTCGGGTGGAGCTAATTTTGCTAAGATCTTGACGGATACTAGGGTGCATTCCACACTTAAATTCACATTGGTATTTACTATTATCTCAGTATTTGCAGAGTTAATACTTGGCTTAGCTCTTGCACTTATCATGAATAAACCATTTAAGGGTAGATCTCTTGTTAGAACCTTTTCTTTAATCCCATGGGCAATACCAACATCAGTTGCGGCCTTAATGTGGTGCTATCTATACAATGGTTCAAGCGGAATAATATCGAATATATTTACCACATTAGGATTTATCCCATCACCAGCAGCTTTATTAAATTCATCGAAAAATGCTCTATGGGCTATAATCATTGCAGATGTATGGAAGACAACGCCTTATATGGCATTACTTCTATTGGGAGGACTACAGGTAATACCAAATAGCTTGTATGAATCATCGGCTATTGAGGGAGCAAGTAAATGGCAGCAATTCAGATACATCACTCTACCTCTTTTGAAACCGTCCATATTTGTAGCACTCCTTTTTAGAACCTTAGATGCTTTTAGAGTTCTTGACCTTATCTATGTGCTTACAGGTGGAGGACCTGGAGGTTCTACAGAATCCCTGTCTCTATATGCCTATAAAGTGATGTTCTCACAAACTAGATTTGGTTATGGCTCTGCCATGGTTTTAGTAATGGCATTAGTAGTTGGGATAATTACCTTTATCTATATTAAGGCCCTTAATGTAGATTTAATAGGTGAAAAAAGGTAGGTGAAGATATGAATAATGTGAAATCATCAACGCTCTTTAAGATAATTATAGTTTTATACCTATTTATAATAATCTTTCCTTTCTTTTGGGTAACCGTAACTTCCTTTAGACCGGAAGCAGAGATTTGGAGCGCAAATGCTCTTAAATTAAGAGGGGCAACTTATACAAGTGCAAACTATGTTAACCTGTTTAAGACAACAATACTTAACTCTTTGAAAAACTCTCTTATAATTTCAACTATTACAACCGTCTATGTAACTATGATAGCCTCCCTATGTGCTTATTCTATCGCTAGACTAGAGTTTAAATTCAAGAAGTTATTAACTGTAATTATACTTGCAACATCAATGTTTCCGCAGATGATAGTTATAGGTCCTATCTATAGGGTTTTTGTAAAACTAGGGTGGACAAATAGCTACTATATATCTTTGCCTTATTCTATGATAACTTTGCCAATAGCTGTATTTATATTAATCACTCATTTCTCTCAGATTCCAAAAGAAATGGAAGAATCAGCTATTATGGATGGGTCGTCAAAGATTAATACCTTCTTTAAAATAATTTTACCATTGGCTGCTCCAGGAATTTTCACATCAGCAATTATGACCTTTATTGGTGCATGGAATGAATTTCTATTGTCCCTAACCCTAAATACCAATGAAGCCTGGAGAACAGCAACTGTAAGTATTTCTTTTTTAAGAGGACAGTTTGAAATTTTCTGGGGACAGGTAACTGCTGCAACAGTGGTTGTAACAATACCAACCTTAATTATTGTAATCCTATTCCAAAGACAAATTGTGTCAGGAATTACATCAGGTGCATTAAAGGAGTGATACTTTGAAGACATTTAAGGAGGAAGGACTAAATATAGAGAGGCTACCTCTACTGGAAACCCTAATGTCACTAGGAAATGGTTATATAGGGGCAAGGGGATATTTGGAGGAATTTGAATATCCAAATTCCGTTAGAGGCAACTATATAAATGGAATATATGATCGTGTTCCTATGATTCATGCAGAGTGGGCTTGGGGATTTCCTCTTGAAACTGACAGAATGCCAAATCTTATAGACCTATTTAAAATCAAGATCCTTTTAGATGGAGAAGAAGTTAAAATTGATGGTAGAATAGAAGACTTTAAAAGGGAATTAGATTTTAAGAAAGGGATATCTTATAGAAGTTATAAATATTTTACTAAGAGTGGAAAAACTGCAGAGATTAGCTTTGAACATCTACTTTCTTTTCAGCATAAAGAGCTTAGATCTTGGACATTAAATATCCTTTACGATGGTGAAATACAAATTTTAAATAAAATAGATTTTATAATATCAAATATGTCAAGTAAGGATGATCCTCGTATTGCCCCTACGCAGATACCTTTAGTTGAAGTAAAGTCTGCTAGGTATGAATCAGAGGAGGGTAAAATTTTACTTGAGACCATAAGGTCAGGACTAAAGGTAAAAGTCAATTTCAAAGATGAAGGAGAATTTAACTCCTCATGGACTAAGGATGATGAAGGGCTATATATTTACTTTAAGTCTAATGGAAGACTCAAAATAGAACGGATGGTAAGGTATTGGGATAGTATACGAAAGGTAAATAGTGCCTTTATTTCAAAAGAGGAATTGTATGAAAAACAGAGAATATATTTAAGTGAATTTAGCAAAAGATGTTCAATTGAGTTTTTAGATAATGAAGAATTGGACAATGCGATGGATTTCATGGAGTTTCATATGCTGCAATCCACTACTAGGGATGTACATGGAAATATTGCGGCAAAGGGTTTGTCGGGGGAAGGATATGAAGGTCATTATTTTTGGGATACAGAGATTTTTCTATTTCCAGTGTGGTTACTTTGGGACGAAGAGAGGGCTAAAAATTTATTGCTTTACAGGTATAATCAATTAAATGCTGCAAGGGAAAGAGCTAAGGAAATGGGTAACAGAAAGGGTGCTTGTTTTCCTTGGAGAACCATCTCTGGAGTTGAATCCTCAGGGTATTTTCCAGCAGGGTCAGCTCAGTATCACATTAATTTTGACATAGCCTATACATTTATACAGTGGTGGATTGTTCACAGAGATATTGATTTTTTAGCGAACTATTCCATGGAATTATTGATAGAAACTGCTAGGACAGCGCTAGAAATAGGTTCTTTTCAGAGTGATGGATTCCATATTCATGGAGTAACAGGACCAGACGAATATACAGCTATGGTTTCTGATAACTATTATACAAATAAAATGGCTCAATATAATTTAAAATGGGCAGTTAAACTATGGAATTTACTAAAAGAAGAAAGACCAGAGGCCTGGGCTAATTTAAGGACTAATTTACGTATAGAAGATGATGAAATTAGGCTTATGGAAAAAGCAGCTGATGAAATGATTTTTATATATGATAATGAAAAAGGAATAATAGCACAGGATTCAACTTTCCTAACAAAGGCATATTGGCCAAAGGAAAATACTCTGAGGCCATTGCTATTACATTATCATCCGCTTACAATTTATAGATATCAAATATTAAAGCAGTCAGACGCTGTGCTTGCATTGTATTTAATACCTGATGTAGATGAAGAAGTAATTAGACGTACTTATTATTATTATGAAGATATTAGTACACACGATTCTTCCCTATCCCCATGTATAAGTGGACTTATGGCATGTAGGCTAAAGGACGAAGAAAAAGCTTATAAATACTTTATGGATACTGTTTATATGGATATAAAAGACCTTAATAAAAACACAAATGTTGGACTTCATATGGCAAATATGGGCGGTTCTCTTTTAAATGTGATAAGTGGATTTGGTGGAGTTCGAATTACAGAAGATGGTCTTCATATTAATCCTTTTGTACCAAAGAAGTTAGGTAGGATAAGATTTAGATTTACTTGGAGGAATGCTATACTTGAACTTACTATCAATGGACAAGATGTTGATATTAAGAAAATTTCTGGACCGCCTGTGGAAGTTATATTAAAGGGTAAGAAGATGACTATAGGAGAAAGGGTAGTTCTCTTTGACTTAGATGGTGTGCTGACAGGAACCTCAGATAATCACTACGAGGCATGGAGGAGAATGTGTGAGGACTTAGGTTTAAAATTACCAGAAGAATTTCGAGATAAGCTTCGAGGTATATCACGGAAAGAAGCACTTGAATTAATTTTAAAATATTTTTCACTTGAGTATTCTGAGGAAGAAAAGTTGGAGTTGATGGATAGAAAAAATAATTATTATAATGAATCTATAGCGTCTTTTACACGTGAAAATGCCTACCCAGGTGTTATAGAGCTTTTGGAGGAGATAAAAAGAAGAGGATATAAAATAGGTTTAGTATCAGCTAGTAAAAATGCTCCTCAATTAATAAGGAATATGGAGATTGAAAAATATTTTGATATCGTAGTAGATCCTAATAAAATAAAACGACCAAAGCCATATCCTGATCCATTCCTTGAGGCAGCAAATATGCTTTGTGTTAAACCTGAGGATTGCTTAGGTGTGGAAGATGCTAAGGCAGGAATTGAAAGCATAAAAGCTGCGGGAATGACAGCAATATGCATAGGATATGATGATTTAAGTGAAGCTGATGCAGTATTTGAAACAATTAAGGATGCTTCCTGTTATATTTTAAAATGGTTGGAGGGGGTATAATGGCAGGAATCACTTTTATAAAAGTAAGCAAAATTTACGATAATGGTTATGAGGCAGTAAAATACATAAATTTAGAAATTAGGGATGGAGAATTTATGGTTCTGGTGGGGCCTTCGGGATGTGGGAAATCAACAACACTTAGAATGATTGCTGGCCTAGAAAGTGTCTCATCTGGTGAGCTATATATTGGCGGGGAATTGATGAATAATGTAGACCCACGAGATAGAAATATAGCCATGGTATTTCAAAACTATGCCCTCTATCCACATATGACTGTATACGATAATATGGCATTTGGACTGAAACTTAAAAAAGTAGATAAAAAGGAGATTGACAGAAGGATAAAGGAAGTGTCGAAAACTTTGGATATAGACACCCAGTTGAATAAAAAGCCTAAGGAATTATCAGGTGGACAGAGACAAAGGGTAGCTCTTGGAAGAGCAATAGTTAGGAATCCTCAAGTATTCTTAATGGATGAGCCACTATCAAACTTAGATGCAAAATTGAGGGTACAGATGAGAGCCGAACTCATAAGGCTTCATCAAGAGCTAAAGACTACCTTTGTTTATGTAACCCATGACCAAACTGAAGCTATGACCATGGGAACAAGAATATGTGTTATGAAGGATGGAATTATACAACAAGTAGCTACACCTGAAGAAATATACAATAAACCTGATAATTTGTTTGTAGCAGGTTTTATTGGCTCCCCACAGATGAATTTCTATAGGGGTAAACTAGTTGAGGAGGAGTCAAAATACTACTTAATTGGTGACAATGGTGAATATGGAAATTTTAAATTCTCAATAGAAGTGGAAAATAAGGAAAACTTAAAATCACACATAGGAAGAGATTTAATATTTGGTGTTCGACCAGAACACATTAAACTGACAGAGGAAGATGGCCTTAAAGCTAAGGTAATGGTAACTGAGCTATTAGGTAGTGAAGTCCATGTACACATTCATGTTCAGGATGAGATTCACACAATAAAAACAGATGCTTCAACACATATAAAATCTGGTGATATAGTAAATGTAAAGCCATATTCAAATAAAATTCATTTATTTGATCCTGAAACCCAAAATGCATTGAGATAAAAATTTTGCTTTCTAATATACTTACAAAAATACAATCAATAATATATAGGATGTGAGACACTTGAATAAAAAAAGGACAGTAACTATAAAAGATGTAGCAGAAAGATGCGGAGTATCGCCATCTACAGTCTCAAGAGTAATTTCTAAAAGTCCTAGAATAAGCAAAGCAACAACAGAAAAAGTACTTGCTTGTATGGATGAGCTTGGATATTATCCAAATGCAGCCGCTAGGTCCTTGGCTAGAAATAGGACTGGAACAATAGGAGTAATAATGCCTACAACTTCAGAAGATGTATTTTTAAACCCATTCTTTCCAGAGGCTATTAGAGGAATTGCAAAGGCGGCTGCTAAGGCTAAATATGACATACTTCTGTCTTCAAATTATGAAAAGGATGAAGAGATTAGGGTCATTAAAGACTTTATAAGGAGCTCAAAGGTAGATGGACTAATACTTATGAGCAGTAAATTAAATGATGAGTGCATAGAGTATCTTTATGATATTGATTTTCCTTTTTCTCTAATTGGAACCCCAAATCTTCACATAGACAAAGTAAATCATGTGGATAATGATAACTTTATGGCTGCTTATGAACTTACTCAACATTTGAGTAAAATTGGAAAGAAAAGAATTGCAATGATTGCAGGTGAAGAAGAGTTAATAATGACTCAGAGAAGGGTTGAGGGGTATAAAAAAGCAATCGAAGAAAAGAATCTCAAATTTAATAAGGAGCTTTTATTTACAGGAAGCTTTGATGAGAAGACAGGAACTAAATATGGAAAAATAATAGCAAATTTAGATAATCCACCTGATGCAGTGCTGGTAACTGACGACTTAGTTGCTTTTGGTGCTATTAGGGTATTTGATAGTTTGGGTGTAAAAATTCCAGAGGATATAGCTGTTGCGAGTTTTAACAACAGTGTATTGGCAAGGTACTCAAGCATTCCAATTACCTCTGTCGATGTAAATGCGGTATCCCTTGGATATAGTTCCGTAGAGCTTTTAGTCGATGCAATAGACAATGAGGTGCGCGGAAGAAAAATTATAGTGCCATATACAATATATAAAAGAAAGTCAACAGAAATTTAGTTTGAGAGCAGATTTCCTGCTCTTTTTTTGTTTGCATTTTTCTCCAAAAGCTAGTACTATTTAAGTGTATTTAATCTTATTTGGGAGGCGACACAATGTTAGAAAACGTTGACATGATTTACAAGATTATTTTTTTATGCTGTGCGGGATTCCTAGCTGCATTTGTTGATTCGATTGCAGGAGGTGGTGGAATAATAAGCGTTCCAGCTTATTTTGCAATTGGATTTCCAGCTCATTATTCATTAGGAACCAATAAATTTTCATCATTTTGCGGTACTTTAACAAGTACAATTAGTTTTGCAAGGGAAGGTAAAACGGATAAGGATATATTAAAGGTATTATTGCCTTTTACTTTAATCGGTTCGATGATAGGTACATATACTGTAATTCTTATGAATTCTGAAGCATTAAAGCCTATTATAATGGTAATGCTAATGGCTGTTGGAATATATAGCTTTATATCCAAAAAAGTAGGACAAGAAGACAATTTTACTGGGATTAATAAGAAGAATTTAACTATTGGAGCGGTATTTGCATTTATTATGGGATTTTATGATGGGTTCTTTGGTCCAGGAACAGGCTCCTTTTTAATAATTGGACTAATAAAGATATATGGATTCGACTTTGTAAGAGCTTCAGGAAACGCAAAGGCTATGAACTTAATGAGCGGACTTACTGCATTATTAGTGTTTGCTATTAATGGAAAAATTCATTATCTAATGGGAATTCCTATGGCCTTATTTATGATACTTGGAGCCAGAACCGGATCAAAACTTGCTATTAAAGTAGGAGCTAAGGTAATTAGACCTATATTTATAGTTATGTCATTAGGTATGGCAATAAAGATGGTATATGAGTTATTTTTAATTTAGTTGGAGGCTGTAGAACGTGAGATTTATAATACCTATTCTGGTAGGTTCAATAATTGGATATATTACAAATTGGTTAGCTATAAAAATGCTTTTTAGACCTTTATGTGAAAAGAGAATTTTTGGCATTAAAATTCCTTTTACGCCAGGTTTAATACCAAAGGAAAGAAGTAGAATTGCTAAAAGCGTTGGAGAAGCTGTAGGAGAGCATATTCTCTCACCAGATGTAATTTCTAAAGCACTTTATAAAGATGCATTCGAAAGTAAATTTAGGGAGTTAATAAAAGAAAAGTATTTTGCCCTTAAGGACAAGAATGAGTCCATTAATGACCTGCTTCAAGCAAAGGATAAAATTAGGATATATACCATAATACTTAATCTAAGCAATAGTATTACTGATTCAATAATGAAGCAGCTTCATATAGATGAGCTTAAGAATAAAGCTATAGAGTATATTGTTTCAAAAGGAGATGCTCTTCTTAAGTCAGAAGATACAAAGAGATACTTAAATCAGCTAATATATCATAAGCTTGAGGAAGCAAAGGGTGATCAAAGAAAAATTAAAGAAGTACTGTCAGGAGATGTACTTGCTGAAATAGGCAATTTGCTTGAAAAGAACAAATCAAACATTGGAAACAGTGTTAAATCAATATTTGATGATCCTGTTGTAAGAGACAGGATAAGTACTTCTGTTTCAATAATGGTAGAGCAGAATATTAGCAAAGTAATTACAATGTTCATCAGTCCTGAACAAATATCTGAAAAGATATTACAAGTTGTAGAGAAATATATTAATGACCCTAAATCTCATGATGACTATATTGTATTTATAAAAAATGGATTAAATAGTCTAATGGAAATGAAGTTAGCTAATGCTATAGCTGAAGTGGATATCTTATTTAATGAAGATAGGATTTCTAAAATAAGTAGTCACATAATTAATGATATCAAATTAAATGATATAAAAAATCAGCTATCAGATAATTTGGAAATTATAATATCATCTAAAGTCTTTAGAGATGAGATTGTATCATTGATTAATAACATTTTTATTGAGGTATTAAATAAACCTATTTCTTTATTAATGACAAATATAAATGAAGAAATTTTCGATGAATTATTAATGGTGATTAGGACGCTAATCGAGAAAAACATGGTAAATGATTTACCAATTCTCATCGAAACATTTAATATCTCAAAAATAATAGAGGATCAAATCAACAGCTTTGATGTCGAATATACAGAAAAGTTGATTTTGGATATCGCAAATAAGGAGTTAAAAGCTATTACATGGTTGGGGGCTCTATTAGGTGCAATTATGGGTATTTTGACACCTATATTACAAATGTTATAAAAAGCACAAAAATATGACTATTTAAGACACTCTAATAGTTGAAAGACCCACTGATAAATGATAATATCATATTATGAATAAAATACAATAATTAGAAATAATTTACTATAGTGATTATTTCTAATAAAGGATGAGGGGATATGGGGGATAGTATGGATATAGAAATAATTGAAAAAGATATAGAGAAATTAGAATCAGTTGTTTCATGCAAGATAGTTTTAAATGATTATGGCTTAATTGAAGAAATACATATTGTCTCCAATAATACACGAGGGGCTAAGCAAATTGCTAGAGATGTACAATCAGTACTTCTAGCTTTATATAATATACCTGTAGACTATAAAAAGATTAGTATTGCCCAAATAGGTGATGAGAGGATAAAAAGACAGGAGAATCGTTTGAGATTACTAGGTGTATATCATGATACACTAGGGTCTAAAGCAACCGTAAAAGTTTCTTTAAGCAATCAAGATAATATCTTTGAGAATTCTATTACTGGTGTTAATGCTAGCAGAAATATTTCTAGAATGCTTGTTGATGCAACACTTAAGACTGTAGAAGAGGCTTGTGGATATGAAGACACTTTTACTTTGGAGGATATTAGGACAACCTCTATTTCAAATGATAAAGCTGTCATTGTTGTAGTCAGTTGTTTAATAGATGATCAGGAAAAAAGATTCTGTGGTTCATGTTTGATTAACAACAATTTGGAAATAGCAATCGTAAAGGCAACATTAGACGCAGTAAATCGCTTTATCACTAAATGATTATTAGGTAATAATGCCGGCTAATACTTATAAATTTTTAAGCGAAGCGAATATAGCATGCTGGACTAGCGAACAGCATAGTAATCCAAAGGGGGCTATATTCGATGAAAAAACTAACAGCTATAATTATGAGTATATTGTCATTGTTATTAGCAGCTGGTGCACACTGGTCATTAATCTAGAGACTATATAAAAAAGCCGGCATTTATATATTTGTGGTCTAATAAAAAAGGAGAATTATAATGGATAATAAAAGAAAATATTACTATATTGGAATACTATCTGTTATTGCTTTCTGTTTATTGACTTTGTTGTTTTATAAATACGATATTGAGGACTATAGTATGTTAATATTTTGGGCAGTTCTTGCAATTATTGTAGAATCACTATTAGTCCCATTACCAAATAATACAGTAGGTATTTCTGTAGGATACGCAGTAAATATTTCAAGTGTAATTGTCACTGGACCATTAATATCAACTATAATTGTTGCTTTGGGCTTTTTATTTAGAGTTCCATACATAAAAGGAAGAGGGTATATTCATTCATTAAATCTACCATTACATAAAACAGTATATAATCTATCTCAAAGCATAATCGTGACATCAATAATTTCTTTAGTATATCTTAAAGTAGGTGGTCGAGTTGGTGAATTTTCCCTAGTTCCTACTATATCGATACTTTTGCTTGGAATTATATTAAATACAACTATTATTTCAGGGTATTTAACTTTTGATACAAAACAAAGATTTTATAAAGTTTGGTTTTATAATGTTAAAGGGATGTTTGCTAGTGCCATTGCAGTTGGTACTATGGGAATCATTGTAGCATTAGCATATATAGGCTATGGATATGGTGCGGTTATTCTATTTTTTGGCCCATTGTTATTAGCAAGATATTCATTTAAACTTTATATAGAAATGAGAAATTTATATTTATCAACTATAGATGCTTTAAATAAATCACTAGAGGCAAAGGACCCATATACAAGTGGACATGCTGCAAAAGTAGAAAAATTTGCTGTTGAACTAGCGGAAAGCTACAATCTACCTTATGAGAGCATACAAAATATAAGAACTGCAGCTGTTTTACATGATATTGGAAAGATTGGTATAAACGATAGCATATTAAATAAAGCATCCAGACTTACTCAAGAGGAATATGAGCAGATAATGAGGTATCCTAGTATTGGTGCTGATATAATAAGTAAAGTAGACTTTTTAAAGGATATAACAGGAATTATTAAACATCACCATGAAAGGTATGACGGGAAAGGATATCCTGATGGAATAGCTGGGGAAGAAATTCCTATAGAAGCATGTGTATTGACTATAGCAGATTCTTACGATGCCATGACTACAGACAGGCCATATAGAAAAGCATTGACTAAGGATGAAGCCCTTGAGGAAATTAGAAAGAATGCAGGGACACAGTTTCATCCTGGTTTGTCAGAGGCCTTTATTACTTTAATGAGTAAATAAGTGGGGTTGGATATATGTTTATTGAACCTACTGTAATATCTGTTTTAATAGCAAAGTTTAAAGGTGGTAGTTTTAAAAATATTGGAAATGTAAATATAAAGGGATGGTACTTATTTATAATTGCAGGACTCATACAGGTATCCCTTTCTATACTAAAGAAGATAGATACATATTGGTCTAATTATATCATTACAGAATATTTTTTACATATTATAACAATTACGTATTTCTTGATGACATTGACAATTTTAATGAATATCAATAAAAGCTATATGAAGCTTTTTCTAATTGGAGTAGTGTTAAACTTCATAGTAATATTTGGAAATGGTGGGAAGATGCCAGTTTCTTTAAATGGTATTGAAGGTATACACAAGGAAGTTGAATTGCCTAATAGGGAATATGATATTAAGCATGTGGCTGTAAATAAAGATACTAAGTTCATATATCTAGCAGATATTATATTGATTCCTAAACCATATCCATTACCAAAGATATTGAGCGTAGGAGACATATTTTTAATGCTTGGATGTTTTGTTTTTTTTCAGGAAGAGTTAAACCAGTGAAGAAAGTATCCCAAACTTCTTAAAAGTATAAAAATAGGAGATTTGGGATATTTGTATTAAGAGGGTGGTGTAAAAATGAAAATAAGAGAATTATTGGAAACCTTAAATATTGTTGAGGAAAGAAATTACATTGATGATATTGAAATTAAAGGTATAGCTTATCACTCTGCTAGAGTAGAGGATGGATTCATATATGTGGCTATAAAAGGTTACATAACTGATGGCCATAAATATGTTAAGAGTGCAGAGGAAAATGGAGCAGTGGCAGTTATAGTAGAAGATTTTGTTGAAGACTGTTCTTTGCCTCAGTTTAAGGTCTTAAACTCTAGAGAAAGTCTTTCTAAAATTAGTGCAAAATTCTATAACTATCCTTCTAAAGAAATGAAGGTAATAGGAGTAACTGCAACAAATGGTAAGACTACCACAACCTACATGCTAAACCAAATCTATGAGACAATGGGATATAAAACTGGTCTTGTTGGTAGTGTAATGAATAAGGTTGGAGAGAAGTTTGTTCCTTCAGAACTTACAACTCCTGAAAGTCTAGATTTACAAAAGCTATTTAGAGATATGAGAGATGAAGATATACCTGTTGCAATAATGGAAGTGTCTTCATCAGCCCTTGAGCTGTATAGAGTAAATGATGTTGATTACGATATAGTTTCGTTTAACAATTTTAGTAGGGAACACATTGATCAGCACGGTTCCTTTGAGAAGTATTGGGAAGCTAAATCTAGTCTTGTAAGAAATGCTAAAAGAGGAAGCTACGCCCTATTAAATATAGATGATGAGCATATAAGAACCTTAGTTGATAAGACAGAGGCTAATGTAATTACCTATTCAATGAAGAATTCTGAAGCTATGATTTATGTAAAGAGCTTAGAACTTGTAAAAGGAAGAGCAAAATTTACAGTGGTAGTAAAGGATGACTATGAAGCCTTTGGAAAAACCATAGAGAAGAATGAATTTGAAATAAGCTTAGGGATTCCAGGTCTACATTCAGCAGAAAACGCATTAGTGGCAACTGTTATTGCCTTAACTGATGGAGTAAATATAGATGTTATTCAAAAAGCATTATCAGAGTTTGCAGGTGTTGAGAGAAGATTTGAATATATTTATGAAAAGGACTTTTTAATCATAGATGATCACTTTGCAAATAGAAAAAATATTAATACAAGCCTTGAGACATTAAGTCAGATTAATTGCAATAAACTTCATTTAATATATGCCATCAGAGGAAATAGAGGAGTTACTGTCAATAGGGAAAACGCTGAAGCTCTTGTTGCTTGGAAGGATAAATTAAATCTAACAGAAGTTGTTGGCACTAAAAGTATTGGCAGTGTAACCTCTAAGGATACTGTATCTGAAGAAGAAGAGAAGGTATTTACTGATATTATTAAGAAAGCAGGTATAAAGCTTACATTATTTGATAAGCTAGAGGATGCAATAAATTATACACTTAAGAAAACTGGGAATAACGATATTGTTTTGCTTGCTGGCTGTCAAGGAATGGACAAAGGTGCAAAAATAGCTTTGGATTATATATATCAAACCAACCCTAGTATTAGAATAGAAGAACTATACAGGCCATTGAGGAACAGAGTATCTAATTAGAAAAAAATGTATTTAGTATTTATAAAAAATATGATAAACTAGTAAGGCAGGAAATTTTATTAATTGTGGAGGGAAAAGATTTGGATCTTAAATCTAAAATAAGAGTAATAGAGGGTTTTCCAATAGAAGGTATCAGTTTTAAGGACATTACAACATTAACAAGAGATAAAATAGCATTCAAAGAAGCAGTGGATCTAATGGTTGAAGACCTTAAGGATAAAAATATTGATTTAATAGTAGGACCTGAGGCGAGAGGATTCTTATTTGGAGCTGCTGTTGCATATGGTCTTGGAGTAGGCTTTGTACCAATAAGAAAGCCTGGTAAACTACCTGCAGAAACAACAAGCTTTGAATATGAATTAGAATATGGTAAGAACACATTGGAAATTCATACAGATGCAATATCTAAGGGCGATAGAGTTGCGATTGTCGATGATTTATTGGCTACTGCTGGTACTGTATCTGCTGCAGCTAAATTAATTGAGTCCTTAGGTGGCGAGGTTGTTGCATGTGAATTTGTAATTGAATTAGAAGATTTAAAGGGAAGAGAAAAATTAAGCAATTATCATGTAAATACCTTGGTTAAATATGATATCTAATACGTCGGGTTTTACCCGACGTTAATTTTTTATGGCAGAATCAGTGGTAATAAACTATAATAGATAACATGAGGGATAATATAAACATAAGCGCCAGTACCAACTTATACAACTATGGTTGGTAGACGAGGGTTGAAGTTATCGAAAAAATTCGGCGGATGCTTCAAGGGCTTCACGGTCCAAGGGTTCTACAAAAACTAGGAGCAATTCTAGAACAAAAAGAAATCCATGTGATATCCCTCTTTATTAGAATAAAATAAGGAGTGATTTAATATGTGCGGCATTGTAGGATATATAGGTGAAAATCAGGCTACAGAAGTAATACTTGAAGGACTTCAGAAGTTGGAATATAGAGGATATGATTCTTCTGGAGTTGCAATCCATAATACTAAAGGATTAGTTGTAAAAAAGATGGCTGGAAGATTATCAAATCTTATTTCTAGTATTGAAAAGGATCCTATCAATGGAAACTTAGGGATAGGCCATACTAGATGGGCTACTCATGGTGTACCTTCAGATGAAAATGCTCATCCACATACGAATAAAGCTGGAACCATTGCAGTAGTTCATAATGGAATAATAGAAAACTATATGACATTAAAAAAGGAATTGATGGAAAAGGGCTATGAATTTAAATCGGATACAGATACTGAAATAGTTGTAAACCTTCTTGATATGTATTATGAAGGAGATTTACTTAAAGCAGTATTTAAAGCAGTAGAAAGATTGAGAGGAGCTTATGCTCTAGGTATAATTTCAAGCAATAATCCAGATGAACTAATAGCAGTTAGAAAGGAAAGCCCATTGATTCTAGGAATTGGTGAAGGGGAACTTTTTGTTGCTTCAGATATTCCTGCTATCTTAAATAGAACAAGAAGAGTTATATATTTAGAAAATGGAGATATAGTCAGACTAAGTAGAGAAGGATATACAATCTACGATTCTGAAAAACATGTTGTACAAAGGGAAGTAAATGAAATACTATGGGATGTAGAAGCAGCTACCAAGGATGGATTCGATCATTTCATGATAAAAGAAATCTACCAGCAGCCAAGTGCAATAAAGGATACATTGTTTAGAAGATTAGATGATAATGGCGATATTTACCTTGAAAATATAAATATCGATAAAAAATATCTAGACTCAATTAATAAGATATATGTCGTGGCATGTGGTACTGCATATCATGCAGGACTTGTCGGAAAACATGTGCTTGAAAAGTTTTTAGAAGTACCAGTAATAGCTGAAATTGCATCTGAATTTAGATATGGTAACAACTTTGTAGATGATAAAACCCTAATGATAGTAATCAGTCAATCAGGAGAAACAGCTGACACTCTTGCAGCATTAAGATTAGCAAAAGCTAAAGGGGCTAGAATTCTATCAATAACTAATGTTGTAGGTAGTTCAGTTGCTCGTGAATCTGATGATATATTCTATACTTGGGCAGGGCCAGAAATTGCAGTTGCTTCAACTAAGGCTTATACAACTCAGCTTGTTGCATTTTATATGATGGCTTTGAATTTTGGTAAACTAAAAGGTACCCTTGATGAAAAATTATATAATGATTATCTTCAGGAGCTTAAGGAGATTTCGGAAAAAGTTGGGTATACATTAAAAAAGGTTGAGGATTTAGCAAAGGAAGTGGCCAATAAAGTAAAGGATAAAAGATCATTATTCTATATAGGTAGAGGGCTTGACTATTATACAGCAATGGAAGGTGCTCTAAAATTAAAGGAAATATCCTATATTCAAGCTGAAGCATTCGCTGCAGGTGAATTAAAGCATGGTACAATAGCCTTAATAGAGGAAGATACACCTGTTATTGCAATAGCGACTCAGCAAGAGATGTACGAAAAGATGGTTTCAAATATAAAGGAGGTTAAAGCCAGAGGGGCATATACAATAGGTATTACTAGTATAAATAATGCTGACCTAGAAAATGTATGTGACAAAGTAATATATATAGAGGATACTATCAGTAATTACATGCCTCTATTATCAGCAATATTTCTACAACTATTAGCCTATTATACAGCTGTAGTTAAAGGAAATGACGTAGATAAGCCTCGTAACTTAGCTAAATCCGTGACTGTTGAATAAAACTAGAAAAGTAGGATGAGAAAATGAAAGAACACAGGACAATAAAACTCATAAAGGAATCTAATTATTTACCAGAAGTACCGAAGTCTTTTGGAGAAATACTTAATATGCTCCTTGAACCATATAATTTTCATATGGATGAATTTGTTGAGAAGTTTTCTAAACATCCTGAACTAGCAAAAGTCATATTACAGGTAATAAACTATAACTCAAGGTTAGAACGTGAGATTGACAATATCAGGGATGCAGTTGTATACTTGGGAGCAAAAAATGTGAAGATAATTGCAATATCATTTATTACACGACTATTATTACCAGATAGAAAAGGAAGGGCTAAAATATTTGATAATACTACCTATTGGAAACACAGTATTGGCGGCTCAATAGCTGGTTTTATGATAGCCGATAAAACTGGTCTATGTAATAAGGAAAAGATGTTCACATATGGGCTAATTCATGATATTGGAGTAACAGTTCTAGATATATGTTTACCAGAGCAGCTAGACAAAATTCGCTCATTACAAAATAAAGGAGTACATCAAATAGCTGCAGAGAAAATTGTATTAGGTGGAATAACTCATGCTGAAATAGGTCTATGGTTGTGTAAGGAATGGGGCTTACCTGATGAAATTGCAGCAATTGTAGGTTATCATCATACACCACTACTTACCAGTGAATATACAACAGAAGTATATATAATGTATTTAGCTGATGCTATAAGCACTAATTATTATAGGAACTTAATGGGTGATGAAAAAACTTTTAATTACTCAGAGAAGATAATGGAATCCCTAGGAATAGCAAAATCCTTTGTGGATGATATTATAAGAATATTACCTGTAGAAGTGGAAAAAGTTAAGAGGAAAATAGAATTTAACTTTTAAAAGATAAAAACCTCCTAATTGGTAGAATTTAGTGCTAATGGGAGGTTTTTTATATTAAACCTTATCCATATTTAGCCGATATTTACAAAAGGCTGTGCAGTATATATCTAGAAAAGGCATCCGGGAGGTACAGAATGTCTAAAAACGTCAAAGCAATGAACAAAACACTTGTTAATCTAAAGTACAAATCCATTATAAAAAAGGGACTGCTCAATGATTTTCTCACTTACAAATTAAGGATAAAGGATTCAAATACAGGCCTTGCAACACTTTCATATCTAATGGACTATGGACAGATGCTAGTCGATACTGGTTCAAATGTTACGGTTTTAGTAATTGGCATAGACAATTTTAAAAATTTTAACGAGAGATATGGACATTTAGTGGCCAATGATATTCTAATTAAATTTGGTAAAAGACTGGAGCAGAAAACAAAAGAGTTAAATGCTGTTGTTGGAAGATTAGGCGGAGATGAGTTTATAATTATAATAAAAGATTTACCTACATTACATGCAAAAAGTATTGCAGATGAAATTCATTATTTAATGAATGATGAAACATACGAAATTGGATCAATAGAAAAACCAATAAAGGTACCATTCTCTATTGGTGAAGCATTTAGTACAAATGAATTTCCATTAAACATAGCAAAATTAATTCAAAAGGCTGAGGCCAATTTATACTACATAAAATATAAAAATCGAATTGAAAGTAACATTATAGGAGAAGATGTTTTTCACAATCAAGCAAATCAGCTTTTAAAAGTGTTAGCTGAAAAGGATATGTATACATATGTTCATTCACAATATACTGCAAAATATGCAGCTGAATTGGCTGAAGCATTAAACTTATCGAATAAAAAAGTAGAGCAAATTTATTTTGCCGGCTGGCTCCATGATATAGGAAAGATTATTATTTCCAGCGATATATTACGTAAACCGAATGTATTAGATGAATATGAATATTCCATCATTAAAGAACATGTAGTTAATGGTCTTAACATAATTAGAAACTTTAATTTCCCAGAGACAGTAAAAAATGCGATTTTATATCATCACGAAAGATGGGATGGCAATGGTTATCCCTATGGAGTAAGCCATTATAATACTCCCATAGAAGGTCGTATACTTCAAATTACGGATGCTTTCTCTGCAATGACTGTAAAGAGAATATACAGACAACAATTGTCCATTGACAGCGCTTTAGAGGAATTAAAAGAAAATATGGGAACCCAATTTGATCCAGAACTGACTAAAGTATTTATTAATTTGATGAAAACTAGAAAAGCAATTATGTAATATAAAAGCTCTATTATCGTATCTCAATAATAGAGCTTTTATATTTATAGATTACACTTTGAATCTACTAATTGTCTTTTTAAGGTTTTCTGCTAATTCTGCAAGTCCTTCACTTGTACTTGCTATTTCTTCTATAGAGGCTGCCTGTTCTTCCATAGAGGCAGAAGCTTCTTGTGTTGATGCAGAATTCTCTTCTGCAATGGCTGTAAGATTTTGCAATGTATCTAAGATATCGGTCTTCATTTGCTCCATTTTCTTTCCGGCTTCATAAAGCTCTATTACAGCCTTTATTTCATCTTCCATTGCATGTCCAATAAGCATATACTTTTCCTTGCTGCTCTTTACTCCTTGAGTTTGCTCTTGAACAATTACTGATACTCTCTCAATAGTTTCAACTGCATTTTGTGAGTTGTATAAAAGTTCCTTAACTATCTTGTCTATTGATTTAGTTGATTCTGCAGATTGTTCTGCAAGCTTTCGAATTTCATCTGCTACTACTGCAAAACCCCTGCCAGCTTCGCCAGCTCTAGCTGCCTCAATAGCTGCATTTAAAGCTAACAGATTAGTCTTTTTAGCCATGTTGGAGATTACATCACTGGCCTCTCCAATTTTTGTTGAACTTTCATTAGTTTTCTTAATTACATAATATATATCCTCATTTGCCTTGCTGCTTTCCTCTGAAATCATCAAAAGATTTTCTATTTCTGCAAGTCCTTCTTCTACAACTCTAGATACGTTTTTAGATGCTAAAGTTAATTCCTTGTTTAATTCTCTGTTTTTCTCAATGATTTCACCAAGAATATTTGCTTTTTCAGCTCCAATTTCAGTGTTTTTAGCCTGTTCAGAAGCTCCTTTTGCAATTTCCTCTACTGTTTTAGTGACTTCCTCTGAAGCCTTAGCTGTTTGAATTGAAGTGGAGGTTAATTCCTTAGATGCTGTTGTTAACTGTTCTGAATTATAATTAACCTCTCCAATAATTTCTCTTAAATTATTTGTAATACTTTGAAGGGCTCTAGATAATTCAGCAGTCTCATCTTTGCCTTTTAGTATACTTTCAGGAATGTCTTGAGTAATATCTAAGTCTGCAATAATCTTAGAATACTTTATAGATTCTATTATTGGTTTTGTTATGGAGAATCCAATTATACTAACAACTACTACGCAACCTATAAGAATTACCAAAATTAAAATCGTCAAAGTAATACGTAAAGCTAAAATTGAAGATAGCACTTCATTTTCACTAGCTGTTAGAACAATGTACCAGCTAGTATTTTCTATAGGTACAAATCCAGCGTATAGATTTTTCCCTTGATATTTTAGTGTCGCTATTCCAGATTTTTTAGAAAATACTCTTTCAAATAGTTTAGCCAAAGGCTTTTGACTACTATCTTCACTTGAGGCCTTAATTGGGTTAAATCGACCCTTTATCAAATCTCTATCAGGATGGGCAATTACATTTCCTTGTTCATCTATTATATATCCATATCCATCGGAACCATAGCCTGTATCATCTGTAATATCACTTAATGAAAAGCCATCTTTACGCCCCATTAAAGCACCAACAACACTTCCATTTCTATAAATAGGTGTAATTATGTCTAAATAAGCTTGTTCTGATGTCTGACTAACATCAAAAGTTACTAGACTAGATTTGTTTTTTAAGGCTGTCATAATTGGATCTGTACTATCTAATGTAGCCTTAGTTCCATTAGAATAGGTTACTGAACCATCCGGTTTTATAACTGCAAAAGACTGAAAGTCAGTAGTACTTAATAAGCTTGATAGAACTGGTTGCTGCTCTATCCAGCTCATTCTATTGATTTCACCACGTAGAGCTATAAGCTCAAGTGATTTTATCTGAGTATCAATTCTACTAGCAATGGTTTTAGAAGTTTCATTTGTTAAGGTTGTTAGTGATTTCTCAGCTTCTTTTTTTAAGGATGAGCTAGCACTCTGAAGAGAAACTAGTCCTAGTATTAAGGCGGAGGTTAGAATTAGTCCAGTAAAATAGACGATCAATTTAGTTCTTATACTTCTAAAATTAATGCTATTTATTTTAGTGCTTAATTTATTATAGAAGTCTTTTAAATCAAAAATTTTAAAATTAAAGTTTTTTAAATTAAAATTCTTCAAATTAGATTTGATTAATTTTAATTTTTTTAACTCCACCTTATTTAATTTAATTTCCTTAAGCTTATGAATTTGCAGCTTAAGTTTTTTCTTTTGGTCATTTTCCATTTTAAAACCCCTTTTCTGTCTATTCAACCTTAAACCTATCTATTATTGAATTTAGGTCCTCAGCTAGTTTTGCTAAGCCTTTGCTAGAATTAGCAATATTTGAGATAGATGCAGTCTGCTCTTCAATGGAAGCTGTAGCCTCTTGTGTAGAAGCTGCATTTTCTTCAGCTATTGCTGTTAAATTCTGTAAAGAATCAAGAATTTCATTTTTCATTTTTTCCATATCATCCATAGCTAAATTAGCATCTTTTAGTCTCTCTTCTACAACTTTAAGAACGTCATGGATAGAATTATATTTTTCAATGCTTTGCTCGATTTTTTCAGTTTGCTCTTTAGTAATAGCATTGACTCTTTCCATAGTTTTAACTGCATTATCCGAGTTCTCTATAAGTTCTTCAACTACTAAATTTATTTCTTTTGTCGAAGCTGAGGATTGTTCTGCTAACTTTCTGATTTCTTCTGCTACAACAGCAAAGCCTCTACCAGCTTCACCTGCTCTAGCTGCTTCAATAGCAGCATTCAATGCTAGTAGATTTGTCTGCTCGGCAATTGAGCCTATTACACTACTTGCTTCTCCAATTTTACTAGAGCTTTTGTTTGTTTTTAATATAACCTCTTGTATTTCATTTATTGTCTTTTCAGACTCGTCTGTTATTTCGCTAAGCTTGTCCATATCATTGAGTCCTTCAACAACAACTTTTGACGCCCTTAATGCTTCCGAATTTAATCTTGACATATAATTCTTACTTTTTTCAATTGTTATTCCTAAGTCTGCTGCTTTACTTGAACCAGCTTCAGTGCTTAGAGCTTGTTCTGAAGCTCCACGTGCAATTTCTTCCACTGTTTTAGACACTTCTTCAGCTGCAATGGCTGATTGATCTGACATCGAAGTTAACTCCTTAGAAGCTAAAGCTACTTGTTCTGAAGAGGTGTTAATTTCTCCTATAATATTTCTCAAGTTTTCAGTAATATTTTGAAGGGAATTTGCTAACACTCCAACCTCATCTTTCCTCTTTGTAAATTTAGCAGGTATGTTTTGAGTAATATCTAGGTCTGAGATTTTGCTAGAGAATTGTTCTATTTGAATGATTGGATTAGCTATATTTCTTCCAATAACGTATGTTAGAATTACACCTATTGATAAGGTAATTATCATAAGCAAAATTAAATTATCTTGTAAATCTGTTACTCCTTTAAGTATTGAAGCTTCATTTCCGATGAATATTAGAATCCAATTTGTATCATCTACCGTCTTATATCCCACATAAGATCTTTCACCATCTAATATATATGTTCCAGCTCCAGCTTTTTTTGTAATAACATCTTGAACTAAATTCGCCCATGGAATTTGACTTTGATCCGTTTTAGCTTTTTCTATAGGATTAAACTGGGTAATTACTTTTACAATATCTGAATGAGCAACTATAGTTCCTTCCTCATTTACCATAAAACAATAACCTTGGTCTCCAATATTTATTCCATTCGTTATTTCGCTTAATGAATTTCCAATCATCTTCCCTTCTAGAACCCCAACGACATTATTATCTACAAATATAGGGACTGCATATCTAATATTTGGAGAACCGGTTAGAACGTCTATTAATAAATCAGATACAGCAACTTTTCCTTCTAATGCATCTTTGATATGACGATAGCTGCTAAGATCAGCTTTTAATCCTGTAGAATATGTTGCATTGCCATCTGGTGTCACTACTGCTAAATCAGTGAATCTGGTATCTCTAACTTCAATTTGAAGTAAAGGCTGTTGAAGTTCCCATTCCATACTTTTTATTTCATCTTTTTTTGCTATTATCTCAAGAATGTTTAGATTATGCTCAGCTTTTGTTTTAACTAATTTAGTGGCTTCTCTAATCATAACTGCAGTACTTCGCTGAGTTTGATGCATAAGAGAATCTCTAGCACTAAATATTGAAAGCAAACCAAAAGCTAAAGAGGATATTAGTATGATTAATGAAAAGCTAACTACTAATTTTGTTTTGATACTTCTAGAATTAAAATTATATCTTTTAATTTTTATAGCTTTTTGTTCCTTAAATTTTATTTTCTTAAATTTAAAGCCTTTAAACTTAGAATTTGATTTAGTGGTTTCCATTTGTACCTCCTTCTAACAAAATTAGTGAGATATTGATATCAATTATTCTATCGGTGTATTTTGATAATTCTTAATTATTTTTAGTAAAAATGTCTGGAAATTTTCTGGATTGACTAAACTTTAACGAATATTTACCGATTTATATAAGGCAATTTAATATTAGTCATAACTTAAAAGGGCAAACTTATTGAAAAATAAGGACGCAAAGCCAAGGGCCTAAGTTGTATAATATGGCAGCCGGTTGCAGTATGTGTTTTAATCAAGACCCTTTTATTTATTTTTGTAGATAAAAGGGTTTTTAATTTTTTAAGAAAAATTATTATGGAGGTTTCAAAGTTGGAAAAGGGTAAAATAGGAAAGTTTAAAAATACGAAAAAAAGTATTAAGACTAAGTTGATTATGAGCTTTTCTCTTATAATATTATTTTCAACTATCGTTAATGGACTTATATCATTAGTAAATGCTAGTACATCTCTTACTGAGGCTGCAGAAAAGGCTGTTATATTATCTGCCAGTGATGCAGCAAAATTCACACAAAGTAGAATAGAAACTCAATGTAAAACACTGGAAATGATTGCTCTAAGGGATGATATTAAGACCATGGACTGGGAAATACAACAGCCTATACTAAAGGACCAGATTGAAAGAACCAATTTTCTTGAACTTGGAGTTGTCGATTTAGATGGGCTTGCACGTTATTCAGATGGAACAACTGCTCAACTAGGAGATAGAGATTACGTAATAAAGGCACTTAGAGGCGAGACCAATGTATCTGATTTAATTTTTAGCCGAGTTACTAATGATATTGTTTTGATGTACGCAACCCCAATTGAAATGGATGGGAAAATAGTTGGAGCGTTAATAGGTCGTAGAGATGGTAATTCTTTAAGTGAAATTACAGATGACACAGGTTATGGTGAAAAAGGATATGGCTATATCATCAATGGAGATGGAACAATTATTGCACATCCGGATAGACAAAAGGTAATTGATCAGTTTAATCCACTGGAAGATGTTAAAGAAGATGAAAGTTTACGATCCTTAGCAGATCTATTTGAGTTGGCATTAAAAGAAAAAACAGGGGTAAGTACATATAGCTATAATGGCAATGATCTGATTACTGGCTTTGCTCCTATTGAAGGTACAGATTGGATAGTCGTTATCAATGGAAATCAAGAGGAAGTTTTTGCATCTATACCCAGGTTGCAGAAAAGTATGATTCTAACCACATCTATAATTTTGGGATTAAGTTTAATTATTATATATTTAATTGGTAGTTCAATTACAAAGCCGATTATACAAGTGGTTAAACATTCGAAAAACATAGCTAATCTAGATTTAACTCAAGATATCCCTGAAGACCTTTTAAGGAAATCCGATGAGACTGGAGAATTAGCTAACGCATTCGCAGAGATTATCAAGAATCTTAGAGCAATAGTTAAGAATATTAATGAATCATCAGATCAAGTTGCTGCTGCATCAGAGGAATTAACAGCTGCTACTCAACAATCAGCAACAGCTGCAGAAGAAGTCAACAAAACTGTGGAAGAGATAGCAAAAGGGGCATTAGAACAAGCTCAAAGTATAGAAAAAGGCTCTTCAAGAGCAAATGTTTTAGGCGAATTTATTGAGAATAACAAGGAATATATAACACGTATAAACACCATAGGGGAAAGAATTTCACAAAATGTAAAAGAAGGACTAGAAGTAGTAAATAATCTTACTAAAATAACCGAAGAAAATACTCTAGCAATTAATGATATTCAAAATGTTGTTAGAGAGACAAATGAAAGTTCCAATAAGATAGGTCAGGCAAGTAATTTTATATCATCAATAGCTAAGCAAACAAATCTATTAGCTTTAAATGCGGCAATCGAAGCTGCAAGAGCAGGGGAATCCGGCAAAGGATTTGCAGTTGTAGCAGAGGAAATTAGAATGCTAGCAGAACAATCAGCAACATCTACTTCAGACATTACAGATATAGTTAAAGAATTACAAAATAATGCTGAAGTTGCAGTTGCAACCATGGAGAGAGTAATCTCTATCAATAATGAACAAACAAATAGCATTATAAATAATAAGAATAAATTTATGATCATAGCAGAATCATTAAATGAAGCTATTGATGTAATAAAGAAATTAAATGTATCTAGTGAAGAAATGGAAGTAATGAAAAATGAAATATTAGATATATTGCAAAACCTCACAGCTATTGCTGAGGAGAATTCAGCTGCCACGCAGGAAGCAACTGCAGCTATGGAGGAACAATCAGCATCCATAGAAGAAATAGCAGGATCTAGTGAAGGATTAGCGGAATTGGCTCAGAATCTTCATATGATAATTGCACAGTTTAAAATATAATAAAAGTTGATATAAACTATAAGGGGTACTCAGTATATTGGGTACTCTTTTTTAAAATTTATTCATCTTAAAAAATATATAGAAATTGCCGATATATGTAAAAAACTATCGTCAAAGGGGGCTTATAATTGGGGAAAGTTGTCTTTAAGAGATTTCAAGTAAAAAAATTTGATTTTAAATGCTTTAAAAGAAAAGGAATTATAGATAAAGGAGTAAATAAAACAAGCATTAAATCAAAATTAATTATTAGTTTTTCCGTCATAATTATACTGTCATCCATAGTAACAGGACTTATTGCTTTAAATAATGGAATTACATCTCTTACAAAAGAGGCAGAGGATTCAATTGCTATTGCTGCAAAAGATGGAGCAAAGTTAACGGTTAGTAGAATAGAAACCAAGATTAAAACCTTAGAAATGGTAGCATTAAGAGAAGATTTTCAAACCATGGATTGGGGGATTCAAGAACCTATATTGCAAAATCTAATAAATAGGAGTCAATTTCTTGAACTTGCTGTAGTTGGGCCAAGTGGGAAAGCAACATATTCAGATGGGACAGAAGTCCAATTAGGAGATTTACATTATATAACGAGTACTCTTAAAGGTGATATAAGTATAACAGACCCATCTATTAGCAGATTTTCTAATAAAACTGTAATAAATTTTGTTGTACCTATTGAAAGAGAAGGTAAAGTAGTTGGTGCATTATTAGGCAGTAGTGATGCGAATACCTTAAGCGAAATAACTGATGATACTGGATATGGACAAGAAGGTTTTGGCTATATAATCAATCGCTATGGAGTTTTCATGGCACATCCAGATATGCAAAAAGTATTAGATCGATATAATCCAGTTTTAGAAGCTAAGAATGATAGAAGTTTAGAGTCACAAGCACTTCTTTTCAAAAAGGCATTTGAAGAAGAGGTTGGAGTTGGTAGCTATTACGAAGGCGGAAAACGTTTGTATGCTGGATATTCACCTATAGAGGGCACAGATTGGATTTTTTTTGTTATAGGGTATGAAGATGAAATCTTGGAATCAATACCTACACTACAGAAGAATATCCTTTTAGCTGTTACAATTATTCTAGTTATCAGTATTATCATAATAAGCTTTATAAGTAGCTCTATAACAAAACCAATAATTCAATCCATAAAGTATGCTGAAGATTTAGCAAATCTTGATTTATCTCAAGATGTTTCTGCAAGACTTTTGAAAAACAAAGATGAGACAGGCGTATTGGCTAGAGCTTTTCAAGAGACCATAAATAGCCTTAGAGATATAATTAGCCAGGTAAATAATTCATCAGAAAAGGTGGCTGCTGCGTCTGAGCAATTAACAGTAATTACACAACAATCAGCAACAGCAGCACAGGAGGTTACTAAGACTGTAGAAGAAATTGCGAAAGGGGCTTCTGAACAAGCTTTAAGTACAGAAGAAGGCTCATCAAAAGCAACAGTATTAGGTGAATCTATTGAGAGAAACAAGGAATATATAAAGTATATGAATACTATCGGAGAGAAAATTTCACAAAATGTAAGTGAAGGGCTTGAAGAAATAATCAATCTTACTGATATAACTGAAGAAAACACTTTAGCTATTAATGATATTCAAAGAGTTATTATAGAAACAAGTGAAAGCTCTAATAAAATAGAAGAAGCAAGCAATTTCATTTCGTCAATAGCAAAACAAACAAATCTGTTAGCGCTAAATGCCGCAATTGAAGCTGCCAGAGCAGGCGAGGCAGGCAAAGGATTTGCAGTAGTAGCAGATGAAATTAGAAAGCTAGCTGAGCAATCGTCAACATCTACTTCGAATATTAATAAGATTGTTAGTGAATTACAAAATCATTCGCAAAATGCTGTGAAAACTATGGAAAGAGTCATTGCTATCAATAATGAACAAACGGATAGTATCAAAAACAATAAAAGTAAATTTTTAATGATTGCAGATTCTATCAAAGAAGCAATAGAAGTTATTAAAAAATTAAATCTATCAAGTGAAGAAATGGAAATGCTGAAAAATGAAATATTAGATACATTGCAAAATCTCACAGCCATTGCTGAAGAGAACTCAGCTTCTACACAAGAGGCATCAGCTTCAATGGAAGAACAATCAGCATCCCTTGAAGAAATAGCAGAATCTAGTAAAGGGTTATCAGAATTAGCCCAAAATCTTCAAATGATAATAGAGAAGTTTAAGATATAAAAATATGATAAGGAGTACTCAAAAATTGGATACTTCTTTTACTAATATAAAAAAGTATTGGACTATGTTTAAAGACTTGTAGGTTAGGTATAAATAGGTTGTAGTAAAAGTTTTAGTGAAATAATTACAATTATGTATTTGCTTTAAAATGACGATAAGGGAGGACCAGATGTGGCAAGGAATTCAGTAATGGTTGATATCAGAGAAGATATTTACCATAGATTATTTGAAGATTATGATAGTCCTGTTTTACTGATAAATGTGGAAAATGGCAATATTATAGAAGCAAACAATGCGGCGGTAGAATTTTATGGATATTCTAAGGAAGTACTTGTCTCAAAGAGCTTAAAGGAGATTTGCTTATTTGGCACTAGTCTAATAAAGGACAGACACCATCAGTCCCTACACAGATTAGCAAGCAATGAAATAAAGGAAGTAGAAGTTCACAATTTACCCATAGTATTAGAAGGAGAAGTTTATATTTTTTCAATAGTTTATGATCTCTCTAAACATGTAGAAAAGGAAATAAAGCAAAGAGATTATTTAACTGGATTATTAAATAGAAAATTTTTCTTAGAAGAAACTGAAACCCACATTAATTATTGTAAAACTAGTGAGGAAAAGTTCGGTTTATTGCTAATGGATATAAATGAATTTAAAGATATAAACGATTCCCTGGGTCATAATATCGGGGACAAAATATTAATTGAGATATCAAGAAGGCTCTTAGAGTTAAAAACAGATAAACATTTGATAGCGAGATTAGGTGCTGACGATTTTGCAATCCTATGTAAGTTGCAAGAGGATGAGGAAATACTCGAGTATGCTAAAAGAGCTATGGCAAAAATGCAGATGCCTTTCCTAATTGATAATATAACATTTCATTTAACACCAAATATGGGGATTAGCATATATCCCCAGGATGGAAATAATGTTGAGGATATTATTAGAGCAGCAGATATAGCTCTTTCAAAAGCGAAGGAACAGTTAGGAGAAAGGTTATGCTTTTACTCCGTCGAAATGTCAAATGAATTAAGAAATAAAATTCTTTATCCCAATTTACTGGTAAATGCAATAACAAATAATGAGATATCCATATGTTATCAACCTATTATTGATATAGAGAAGGATAAAAAAATTGTAGGCTTAGAAGCACTGTTAAGATGGAAAAACCCAATTCTAGGTGATGTTTCCCCTGATATATTTATACCCTTGGCAGAAAAAACTGGACAAATTGTATCCATAGGGTATTGGGTATTTGAGCAGGTATGTAAACAGATTAATGATTGGAACAAGAAGGGTTATACTCCTATTCCCATATCCGTTAACGTTTCGGTAAAACAATTAGAGCAAAATGGGTTTTCACAATCAATAATCAAGCTTTTAAAGGACTATGGTATAGATTCAGGTAGGATTGAACTGGAAATTACAGAAAGTGTTTCTAGTGGAGACATTGAGATAATTGTTAACAATCTAAGAAAACTAAAATTTAATGGATTCAAAATTTTAATGGATGATTTTGGGACAGGCTTTTCATCCCTTGGACAATTGGACTTGTTTGAATTAGACAAGCTAAAGATAGATAAGATTTTCATAGACGATATAGTTAATGTTACTAAAAGACAAAATTTAGTTAGGTCAATTATATCAATGAGAAAAAGCCTAAATTTAACAGTTGTAGCCGAGGGGATTGAAACTAAGGAACAATTTTATTATTTAAAGGATCTAGGTTGTGATTTAGGACAGGGTTATTATTTTAGCAAACCTCTTTCAACTGACGCTATTGAATCTTTTTTAGAATCCCAAAATATGATCGAGAATTAAGTGGGTGGTTTTAAATGGATGATGTTGAAGTTCGAAAAAAGTACTTTAAAGGTTTTACCATAAAGAAAAAGTTAATCCTTAGTTTTTCTTTATTAATCTTAGCTATATCCATATGTCTTAGCCTTATATCCATATTAAATGCAAGTGAGTCATTAACTGATGCAGCAAAAGAATCTATTTTAATGACTTCATCTGAGACCAGTAAGGTAATTGCTAGTAAGCTTGCAATCCATATAAAATCTTTGGAGACCTTAGCCTTAAACAAGGATATTCAATCAATGGATTGGGAGTTACAAAAGCTTGCCCTTAGGGAATTTAGAGAGCAAATGGACTTTCTAGATATAGCTATAGTAGGACCTGACGGCCTTGCTAGCTATTTAGACGGCACTACTGCTCAATTAGGCGATAGAGCTTATATAAAGAAAGCCCTCCAGGGAGAGGCGAATGTATCAGATCCATTAGTTAGCCGTGTAACTGGTGATGTAGTTATAATGTTTGCAGCTCCTATTAAAAGTGAAGGAAATATAGTAGGTGTTTTAATTGGAAGAAGAGATGGACATACATTAACTGATATTATTCGGGATATTGGCTTTGGAGAGAGAGGATATAGTTATATAATAAATAGCAAAGGAACAATTATAGGACATCCTGATAGGGATAAGGTAATAAATCAGTTTAATCCTATTGAGGAATCTAAAAGTGATGATAGCATTATTGAATTAGCCACAACTATTTCAAAAGCACTAGATGAAAAGACAGGTATTGGGACCTATACCTTTGAAGGTAGAAAGGTTATAACTGGATATTCTCCTATTGAAGGCACAGATTGGATTTTTAATCTAGTTGGATATCAGGATGAGGTGTTGAAAAGAATACCTGTGATTAAGAATGAAATACTAATAACCACATTAGTATCCATGGTGATTGGTATATTTACTGTATATCTTATAGGTAGTACAATTTCTAAACCTATAAAAATGACAGTAATACAGTCAGAGAAGCTCTCTAACTTAGATTTAACTGAAGATATCCCTGAGAAGTTGCTAAAAAATAGTGATGAAACGGGAGATTTAGCTCGCTCCTTCAAAAGGTTGATAGATAGTCTAAGAGATATAATAGAAAAGATAAATAATTCATCTGAACAGGTTGCTGCAGCATCTGAAGAATTAACAGCAACTATACAGCAGTCATCGGCAGCAGTAGGAGAGGTTACTAAGACTGTAGAAGAAATAGCTAGGGGAGCATCTGAACAAGCATTAGATACAGAAGAAGGTTCAACAAAAGCTACTAAATTGGGAGAGTCCATAGAAAAAAATAAGGAATATGTAAGATATCTAAACAACATGGGCAAAACAGTTTCTACAAAGGTTAATGAAGGACTAGCAGAGATAAATAAACTATTAGAGATAACTGATGAAAGTTCATTGGCTATGAAAGAAATTCAAAAGGTAATAGCTGAGGCAAGTGAAAGTTCAAATAAAATAGGACAAGCAAGTAATTTAATTTCATCAATAGCTGAGCAAACAAATCTTCTAGCCTTAAATGCAGCAATTGAAGCAGCAAGGGCGGGAGAGGTAGGTAGAGGATTTGCAGTAGTAGCAGAAGAAATAAGAAAGTTAGCAGAGCAATCTTCAATATCTACTGGTGAAATTAACGATATTGTTCAGGAATTACGAGCAAATTCGCAAAAGGCTGTAACAACAATGGAAAGAGTCGCAACTATTAGCAAGGAACAAGAGAACAGCGTTCTTAATAGTAAAGATAAATTCTTCCTAATAGACAAATCTGTAAAACAAGAGGCTGAAGTAGTTAGGAAGTTTAATTTAATAAGCGAAGAAATGGAAGTAATGAAAAATGACATTTTAGATACATTACAAAATCTAACAGCTATTGCTGAGGAGAATTCAGCAGCAACTCAAGAGGCATCGGCTTCAATGGAAGAACAATCAGCTTCCCTTGAAGAAATAGCAGCAGCTAGTGAAGGATTATCAGAGTTAGCTCAAAACCTGCAGATGGTTATAAGAAGATTTAAAATTTAAGCCTATAGATTACAAAGAGTACTCAAAATTGAGTGCTCTTTAGTTATATTATTAACATATTTGACCATGTTTTAAAGGCTATAGGATAAGGTATAAATAGGTTACAAAAGAAGTAGCTAAAGTTAATAGTATATAAATAAACACTATTGATGATAAGGAGGAGTGATTTGAAAGGTAAATTTGGGTCAATAAAAATAAAGCTGTTTATAATTCTTGCTCTAATGTCCTTTATTTCCATTTCCCTAGTAGGGTATAGAAATTATAGAAATTCATACAAATCATTAGATGAACAACTCAAAATATCTAGTATGCAAACCCTTGAGTATGTAAATTTAAGCGTAGATAATTATCTGTTAAATTTAGAAAATCAAATAAGTATAGTAGCTCAAGACTCATTCTTGATAGACTATTATAACAATGCTCAAGACAGTGTTTTGAAAGCAACAGAGGAATTAAGAAAAACAAAAGAACTGGATTCTAACATTCTGCAAGTGTTTTTTAGCACTAAAGATAAAAGAACAATCTCCTTCCCTGTATTTGATTTCTCAAACTTTGATCCGGCAAGTAGAGAATGGTACCAAAGCGCAGAAAAAAATATAGGTCGAAATATTTGGGTTGATCCTTATGTGGATCTAACTACAGGCAATTTGGTAGTAACTCTATCAAAATCTGTAGAGCACAATGGAGAAGTAATTGGAGTTGTAGGAATTGATGTTGATTTAAATTCTTGGAGTAAAAGCTTAACTAATTTGATAATTGGTAAGGAAGGTCATATTTTCATAACTGATGAGAGTGGATATGCAATAGTAGACCCTGATGAAACTCAAATAGGTAAGAATTCTATAGTAGAAACTGACCTTTGGAGTGAAATGTCTTCTAAGGATAAAGGACATAGCTATCAAGTATCTGATGGAGAAAAAACAATGTACACCTTTGTTACAAATAATAGGACTGGCTGGAAAATAGGTGCATCTTTATCAGAGAATGAGCTCTTAAGTGAAACAGATAAGCTGCTTAGAAACAATATGTTATTAGGAGTGGCCATAATAATTGTTTCAATATTTATTGCTATAGGGATAAGTAATTATATAGCTAGTAACTTAGGGAAGATTAACGCAGGATTTAAAAAGGCATCAGATGGAGATTTAACAGTTAAAGTAAACATAAAGTCAAATGATGAGTTTGGTCAGTTAGCCCATAACTTTAATCTGATGGTAGATAGAATAAGGGAATTGATATTGAATGTAAAGGAATCCTCTAAGACTGTTGCAGAAACATCGAATGGAATACTGAATATGACAAAAGAGACTTATTCAGCTATCAATGAAATATCTGCAACCATACAGGAGGTTGCAAAAGGTAGTCAGGAACAAGCCATAGAAATTGATAATAACTCACACAATATAAATGAGTTAGCCAATGCTCTTGAAGAGATAGTGGCTTCTACAACTGATGTAAAAAACCTTACTAATGATACAAAGGAATTAGGAAGCAAAGGGTTGGAGCAGGTAGAAGTTCTAACTAAAAAGGCAAATGACACAGGAGTCAAAACATCAAATGTAATCCATATAATCCATGAACTGAAAAAATCTGCTGATGCAATCAATATAATTACAGATACAATTAATCAAATAGCTGAACAAACTAATTTGCTTGCTCTCAATGCAGCTATTGAGGCGGCAAGAGCAGGGGAGGCAGGTAGAGGATTTTCTGTAGTTGCTGAAGAAATAAGGAAGTTGGCTGAACAATCATCTAATGCTACTAAGGATATAAGCAGATTAATTGAAGATATGAATGTAAAAACCCTAGAAGCAGTGGATGTAATAGATGTAGCTAGTCAAGCAGTAGTGGAACAGATTGGATTTGTAGATTCAACTAAAGAAATATTTGACAAAATCCTTAATTCAGTATTAGAAATTGGATTTAGAATTTCTAAGATCAATGATTCTACTTTAAGTATGAACACTGGTAAAGATAATATAGTAGAAAACACTCAAAATATTTCCGCAGTTTCAGAAGAAATTAGTGCAAGTACCCAAGAAGTATCTGCATCTGCAGAAGAAGTAACAGCAATTACAGCTACATTTGTAGAACACTCAGAAAATCTAAAAAAATTATCTGAAAATCTCCTTGAACTTGTAAATAAGTTCACAGTATAAATAAATTATAAGAGTACTCAAAATATTGGGTACTCTTTTTAACTGATAATATTTTATTTGGGTATATATTTTTTAAATTTATATTTATATTAAATTATTGGAATTAGTTGTCGATATACTAAGTAAAATGTTTGAAGCTTTATCATATATAGTGTGTAAATCATTTGTGCGAGGTGATAATAATGGAGCGTTTTATTATATTTCTAAGCAATCATCAGGAATTTGCAATAAATATTGCTCAAGTTGAAAAAATAATCGAATACCAAACTCCAAATCCAATTCCTGAATCATCTGAGTATTTATTGGGTGTTATAAAATATAACGACAGAGTTTTGCCGGTAATTGATTTGAGTAAAAAATTATATAATGTTGCTTCTACCCATGATGAAGATAGAAAAGTAATCGTAATAATGTGGAAAGATACGCTTTTAGGTCTAGCTGTAGATGATATTTTAGGAATAAGAGGTTATGAAGATAACAAGCTTGAAGATGCCGTTATGAATACACAGATTTCCAAGGAATATATAACTGGCTATATTAAAACAGATGAAAATATCATAATAGTTTTAGATACAGACAAGCTTTTTAATTTAGCACAAGAGGATGAATTACTGAATTCAACTGAAATGCCAGATGGAGGTATTGGTGATAATGAATGAGCAATGAGATAAAGGTAAGCATTTCAGACTATAAGGTATCAAAGTCACCTGACAAATTAATAACCTTAGGTTTAGGCTCCTGTGTAGGAGTTGCTATTTACGATAAGACAACTAAGGTAGGAGGACTTAGTCATATAATGCTTCCTGATAGCTCCTTTTTTAGCGGAAAAGTTAAGCCAGAAAAATTTGCAGATTTAGCTATACCTATGATGGTAAATGAAATTACAAAGGGAAGAAGTAGTAGCAATTTAATTGCCAAGATTGCTGGTGGAGCTAGTATGTTTAGTTTTTCTGATAAGAAAGATGAAGAAAGCATTGGCTCAAGGAATGTTTTGGCAGTATCAAAAACCCTTAAGGAATTAGGTATACCTATTGTCTCCAGTGACACAGGTGGTAGAATAGGAAGGACTATGATTGTTGATCTAGAGGACTTCAGTGTTAGAATAAGAACTGCAAATAGAGATAGTGTTGTGTTATAACTAGGTGAAGGTTCAACCAAGAAGGAGGGTTCATATGTCCATAAGACTTTTAGTAGTAGACGACTCTGCCTTTATGAGAAGGATCATAAGTGATATAGTGGATGAAATCGATGGTATAGAGGTTGTTGGCATTGCGAGAAATGGACTAGAAGCCTTAGAGAAAATACCTAGGCTTAATCCTGATGTTATAACTCTAGATATAGAAATGCCAAAATTAAATGGTATAGAAACTTTAAAGAAAATTAAAGAGGATTACAATATACCAGTAATTATGCTAAGTTCACTTACTGGTACTGATATAACCATAGAGGCTTTACAAATAGGTGCAGTTGATTTTATAGAGAAACCAAAGGATATTAAATCCAATCTAAGTAGTTTTAAAGAAGAATTTGAGTTGAAGGTAACTTCTATTTTTGGAAAGAAAAAGATAATAACGAAAAAAATCGTATCCCCATGTAAAAATATGGATTGTCAAAATATAAAGGCTGTAGTAATTGGTGCTTCAACAGGGGGTCCTAAGGTCTTAGTAAATTTAATAAGCAAATTACCTGAAAAATTAAAAGGACCGATTTTCATTGTTCAACATATGCCAAAGGGCTTCACAACATCCCTAGCCAATAGAATGAACAATGAATCAAAGGTAAGGGTCGTTGAAGCAGAAGATGGAATGTTAATTAGAAACGATACAGTATATTTAGCACCTGGGGATTTTCATATGACAATAGAGAATGATAGGATAAGTTTAAATTCAAAAGAAAAAATTCACGGAGTACGTCCTGCTGTGGATTATCTATTTAGTTCAGCAGCACAAATATATAAGGAAAATCTACTGGGAATTATACTTACTGGTATGGGAAAAGATGGTACAGAAGGAATGAGACTAATTAAAGAGTATTGTGGATATAACATAGCCCAAAGTGAGGAATCCTGCGTTGTATATGGAATGCCTGGTAGCGCAGTTTCCAAAGGAGTAGTAGATGAAATACTAGATATAGATGAGATATCCAATAAATTGAATCAGCTTATAGGGGTGAAAAAATGAGTTTAGATTTTGATTACTTCTATGACTGGGCGTACAAGAACCTTAATATAAATTTAGATGCATATAAGGAAACCCAGCTTCAGAGAAGAATAGGTACAGTAATGAAAAGCTCTGGAGCAACTAATCTTAGGGAATATGCAAAATTAATTAGTAGTGATGAAAAGGTTAAAAGGGACTTTCTAGACTATATAACTATAAATGTAACTGAATTCTTTAGGAACAAGGAGATTTTTGAAGAATTCGAAAAGATAATGGTTGAAATTTTAGAGCCAAGATTTAAATCTATAAATATATGGAGTGCAGCATGCTCAATAGGAGCGGAGCCCTACTCCTTAGCCATTATAATGGACAAGAATAAAATCCCATTAAAGAGTAAAATACTTGCAACAGATATAGATGAGCCAATTCTTGAAAGGGCTAGAAGGGGAATATATAAGGAAAACGAAGTAAAAAACATAGATAAAGATGATCTAAAGAACTATTTTACTATTGAAGATAAAGAATATCATGTAAGTGATAAAATTAAAAGGATGGTAAACTTCAAAAAACACGATTTAATTGTGGACAAGTATGAAAAAGGATTCCACGCCATTATATGTAGAAATGTAACCATATATTTTAAGAATGAAACTAGGGAGCAAATTTATAGAAAGTTTCAGGAGTCTCTAGTTCCAGGAGGGATTTTCTTTACTGGAGCCACGGAGAGCATTTACAATCCAAGTGATTTTGGTTTAAGAAAATTATCAACCTTTATATACGAGAAAGTTTAGCAAGGAGGGGAAATGATGGACGATAATAGTAAATACAGGGACCTCTTTTTTGAAGAAACAGATGAATATCTCCAAACCTTAAATGACTGTCTACTTCAATTGGAGAAGGACCCTGAGGATTTAAGTGTATTAGATGAAATATTTAGAGCAGCTCATACCCTTAAAGGAATGGCTGCTACAATGGGATATAGTACCATGTCGGAATTAACCCATCATATGGAAAGTGTCTTAGAGCTATACCGAAATGGTAAGCAGCTGATAAATTCTGACATAATAAGCCTAATATTCAAATGCCTTGATAGACTATCAGATATTGTTGAAGATATTAGAGAGGAAAACTACGACAATATAAGTATAGAAGACTTAGTTTTTGAGCTGTCAACCATTGCAAAAGGAGAGGGGAATTTAAGCTCTTTTCAAGATAAAGTAGATAAGGAAAGCTTCAACCAAGAAATTGGTGAAACTGATAAAATGATTATTCACAATGCAAAAGAAAAAGGTTATAATGCCTATAAAATGGTGGTTACCCTAGAGGATGGCTGTCTATTAAAAGGTGCAAGATCCTTTCTAGTTGTGAATAAGTTAGAGCAACAAGGTGAAATTATCCACACCGAACCAACAACTGAAAAGCTAGAAGAAGGAGATTTTGATAAGTCCTTTTATTTAGTCTACTTGACAAAGAAAAAACAAGAAGAAATCAAGAATATAATAGAGGATATATCTGAAATTGAAAAGGTTGAGATAGAGGAGATAAATATCGAAGAAAACCTAGCAATTGAAACAGTTATAGAGGAAAATGATATTAAAGATGAAACAGAGCATGTAAAGGTTGAGCAGGAAAAAGACAAGGACAAGCCCAAAATAGATACCAAGGCAAGTGGCCATCATGTAAGTCAATCTATACGAGTTGATATTGGTAAATTGGACAACTTTATGAATTTAGTATCAGAGCTTGTTATATATCGTACAAGATTAGAAGATATTGCAGGCAAAATAAACAACTTAGAAATTAATGAACCACTAGAACAAGTGGCAAGAATTACATCAGAGCTTCAAGACCTAGTGCTTAAAATAAGAATGGAGCCAGTAAATGTTGTATTCAACAGATTCCCTAGAATGGTAAGAGACCTATCTAAGGAGTTAAATAAGGAAATTGAGCTTGTAATAGAGGGGGAAG